>NZ_BJYS01000019.1 GCF_007991635.1 Adhaeribacter aerolatus
ATATCAATTATGTGGCAAAGTAGTGGATTATACAAATCCAATTAAATTACCTAATGGTTTTAGAATTGAAAGCCGTGAAATATATTTTCATGAAAGCTTTATAGTAGACTGAATTTTAGAAGTGTTATTTTAGAGATGAGGTTTATGGCTAATGGTAAAAATTGGATTTTATAAGAAAAAATTACTTCGCCCAACAAAAACGAAAGCCCATTGAAACTGGCACTAGCAGGAACGTTGTTGCCCATTTTGATAAAATAATAGCATCATCCTGATGAATAAAAAACTCTTAGAAGCAATTAGTAAAATTGATATCAATAATGAAGATATCAGCGATAAGGAGTTAATTGAAAATTTGGACTTTTTAGAGAAGGCACACGCAAGCATTCATAATATTCTCATTACTGCCCGAATGAAGAAACTGATGCAGGATTTCGGGGAAAGAGAAACGGATATTTATGTAGTTACATACCCTAAATCAGGAACAACCTTAATGCAAATGATTATCTATCAGTTAACGAAAGATGGGAGCATGGATTTCGAACATTTGTATGATGTATCACCGTGGTGCAGGTTTTCAGCCTATTTTAACAAAGTAATGCCAAGTGTGGGTGAAAGAAGAATAATTAAAGCACATGATGAATACAAAATGCTTAGTGGCATTAGAAAAGGCAAATTCATTTTTGTTATCCGAGACTGTTTAGACGTTATAGCTTCCCTTTATCAACACATAAAAGACTATAACAATCCAAATGCAAGTTTTGAAGAATTAGCGAATCGCAAAATGCGAGATTGGTTTGAATACAATAAAAGCTGGCTGGAGAATAAAAATGAATTAAATATACTATACCTTAATTATGAAGATATAATTGAAAATAAAAAGTCCGTAATTCTAAAAATAGCAGCGTTTCTGGAAGTGGAAATGGATGATCCCAAAATGGAACGGGTTCTGCAAAGAACGTCTTTTGAATTTATGAAAAAACATGAAACTAAATTTGGGGAGCAGCCAGAACATTGGAAGGTATATAATAATTTTATTCGGAGTGGGAAGGTTGGTGAAGGAAAGACGAAGTTAACGGAAGAACAATTTGAAGAGTTCCTAAATCTTTCTGAAGGGTACAAGACGGAAGGCACAATTCTGCAAAGATATTTCGTATAAATAACGTGCTACAAAAAACCAAAAAGTAATAAAACGCTTTTTAGATCAACCGTTTCCAACAGCTTTTCAAAATAATCCCTAATGAAACATATTATTTTAGTAATAATGTTCTCCTTTTTGGTTGAGGAATCGGTTAAAGCACAGACCTACAAAGAACAATACACGAAATGTTATCAGCTAATGAATGGTGTAAATATGCAAGACACCAGTTATTTCACCCAGAAGCTTAAAATGCTTGATTGCTTGATTGGCAGTAATGCTCCCAGCTTTAGTGTTAAAGCGCTTGATGGAAAAATACTCACACTACCAAAGTTAAAAGGCAGGTTGTTGTAATTAATTTCTGGAATACGGGTTATAAACCTTGTATTGCGGAAATGCCGGCTCTTAATGTAATAGTGGAAAGGTATAAGGGTAAGAACGTAACGTTCCTGTCCATTGCACCCGAAGAAGAAGAAATCATTAGAACATTTCTTAAAAAAAGATCTTTTCATTTTATTCCGGTGGCAAATGCACGAAAGTTAATAATAGAAGACTTTATTACCGAACAGATGTATCCTTATACCATGATCATTGACAAGAACGGAATAATAAAAAAGATTATACTTGGGGGCTCAGAGGATAAGGAGAAAACTTTCAGCAGTATATTACCCCACATTGATGAAAGTTTAGCAAAATAATAATAGCTGTTGCTATCCCTTTGTATACCAAACCCAGGTTTTGCGGCAGTATTGGCTTACACGTGGCCCATTGTCAGCAATTGGTCATGTCAATATTTTAGTGTTGAACCAAACAAAAGCCAATCAAAAACCGGTTATAATTGGCGCAAAATGCCTGCAATTTTTCGTAATTACATCCTTTATATTAGATAAGATAAAATGATCTTTACGAAGATTGTAATCAATATTAATCTAGCTAAATAAATACTTGAATTATGAATACTGACCCTTCCTTGAAACTTGATATCTATGTCAATTATTCCGGGCATTGCGAAAAAGCATTCCAATTTTACGAGCAGCATCTTGGCGGGGAAATTAAAATGATGATACCTCACCAACAACCGCTTCCCAATTTCCCGACAGAATGGAAGAAACCAATTCTTCATGCAATAATAGAGATTGGCGGTACTTTGGTCAGGGGCGCCGACATTCCTGATGCTGAACCTATGCGTAGCGCTTATCTGACGCTTAGACTGGCTACACCGGAGCAAGCGGAACACATCTATAACCTGCTTTCCGAAGATGGCGAAATCTTTATGAAGATGGAAAAGACTTTCTTTGCAAATCGCTTTGCTATGCTCCGGGATAAATTTGGAACATCATGGATGCTTCTTAATGAAATTTAGAATTCATTTCTTTTGTAAAGCGTCTAAATAAACAATATCCACTTTTTAGGTGTAGTTGGGCGGAACTCCTTATGTAGATGAGGATTATAATTTTCTGAAAGGAACAATCAAAGGCCCACCAGCGCAAACTTGCGGCACCAGTAAATTAACGTGGTAGAATTAATTGATACTTGAACCAGGTAAGATCAAATCCTTCGGAAACTATATTTTACCTTAATTTCTGATTATTTAATTGCTTCAAAAATGCGGATAGGAGGGGCGTTCCGGATACAAAATTCGGTTCTTACTTTTTTGAAGTGCATATCCAGGTAATCTTTCAGGAATTTATCTAACTGGAAAAAAGTTTGGTAGGCCAGAAATTTACCGCCGGGGCGCAGGCACTCGGCCGATTTTTTTACGATGGTATTCCGGAGCGGATGCGGCAGAAAAGAAAAAGGTATACCCGAAATAATATAGTCGGCGTTTTTAATGCTGCTTCGGGCCAGTAACTCTACCACATTTTCGGCGCTTTCGTGGTAAATAACCAACCGGGGATCCCGAAACGCGTTTTGTAAAATATTCACAAATTCCACATTCCGCTCGATTAAAATTATAGTAGAATCGGGTGTGAGGTTATCCAGCAAATAGCGGGTAAAAACGCCGGTACCGGGGCCGTATTCGATGATGACGTTTTTTTTGCGGAAATCTATTTTATCGCAGACCTTTTTGATACCAAAGATAGAAGTTGGGGTAAAAGAAGCGACTTGTTTGTCGCGCAACATGTTTTTTAAATACACAATAGTATCCATACTCTATCTTTTGAGGTGCGCTGTCTGGTGGTTAATAGTTATAAACCGATGTTTTGAAAATATATTTAAAATATTCTACTTCCCGGACTTTGGCCGGTTAGAATATATTACGGCATTTTGGTTGGAGCGGATAAGGCGGCCGGAAATTATTAATCGAAATTGGTGAGAGCGTAGGAGAGAATATTGGCCCCCATGCGTAGGGCTAACTGGCGTTTTTCTTCCGGATCGTTATATATTTCCTGGTCTTCCCAGCCGTTGCCCAGGTCGCACTCATAAGAGTAAAAACAAACCAGCCGACCCTGGTAGATGAGCCCAAACCCTTGCGGCGATTTGTTGTCGTGTTCGTGTATTTTGGGCAATCCTTTCGGAAATTTGTATTTCTGGTGGTAAATGGGGTGGTTAAAAGGCAGTTCTACAAAATTTAATTCCGGAAATACTTTTTTCATTTCGGCCCGGATGTATTTGTCTAAACCATAATTATCGTCGATGTGCAGAAATCCCCCGTTAACCAGGTATTTTCTTAGGTTTTCGGCTTCGGCATCCGAAAAAACCACGTTGCCGTGCCCGGTCATGTGCACAAACGGGTAACTGAAAAGTTCGGCGCTGCCCACCTCCACAATTGCTTCGTCTTTGTTGATATTCATGCTCAGGTTCTGGTTGCAGAACTTTATTAAATTGGGCAGGGAGGTCTTATTCGCGTACCAGTCGCCGCCGCCATTGTATTTTAACTTGGCAATCTGGAAACTCGGATTTTGGGCCAGGCTCCCAAAGAGCGTTAGCAGGCACAAAAGAAAAGTAAATAAATATTTCATAATGTATAAACGCGGTTAAGCAATTTTCATTTCGTATAATAAATTTAAAGTATGACACGCCACCAACGCGGCCGTTTCGGTGCGCAAACGGCTTTGGCCCAAGGTTACCGGTTTTATTCCTTTCTCATAAGCCAGTTCTATCTCACCGGGGGTAAAATCGCCTTCCGGCCCAATCAACACACAAGCCGAGTCGTGCAGATTTAGTTGGTGCAAAGAGGTTCTTTCGTGCGCCTCCAGGTGCGCAATATAAGTTTGATCTGGTTGAACTGTTCTTATAAAGTCTTTAAAAGGTATAATATCGTTTACTGCGGGTTTGTAAGCTTTTACGGATTGTTTCATGGCGCTCACCACCACTTTTTCCAACCGTTCCAGGTTCACCTGCTTTCGTTCTGAACGTTCGCAAAGCAAAAAAGATATTTGATTTACCCCAATTTCGGTAGCTTTTTCCAGAAACCATTCTATCCGATCGATATTTTTAGTAGGCGTTACCGCAATATGTATGTTAAAGGGCCGGTAGTTAAATGCCTTTTGGGCTTCAACTAGCCGCAGGCTACATTTCTTAGGGTTATCCTGCTCAATTACGGCCTTATAAAAACCACCTTTGCCATCTACCAAACTTACAAAATCGCCTTTGGTTAAGCGCAAAACTTTTATGGCGTGTTTAGATTCTTCTTCGGGCAGCACAACCGTAGTATCGGTCAGCAACGGGGTGTAGAAAAGGTGCATGCTTCTTTTAGTTTTAGCCAATATAACAGCCACACATTATTTTACCACTACAAACGTTAACAAAATATTCTTAGGTTAGGTTATAAGAATAGTGGAGGTTATTAAAGTTAGTGTTATTTATAGCAAAAGAATAATATTTTGGGATTATGCGCGACAGATTGTAGCTTTACTTAACTTGTAAAAACTTTATTACTTTATTTTAAAATATTTAGATGGAACAAACCTTAACGGATGAAAGACTCGCGGGGGAAAAAGAAGAAAAACACCCCAGTTCGCTGTACATGCTCTTTTTTACGGAAATGTGGGAGCGGTTTAGCTACTACGGCATGCGGGCTTTACTTACTTTATATCTAATTTCGGAGGTATCTAAAGGTGGCTTAGGCTGGACTTCGGCCCAAGCCGGCCAGCTATATGGTATTTATACCGGATTGGTTTACGTAACGCCGCTCATTGGCGGCTACCTGGCCGATAAATTTTTAGGTTACCGGTGGGCCGTAATTATCGGGGGCTTGCTGATGGCTTTGGGACACGCCTCTCTGGCAGTGGAGCCTTTGCCTTTTTTCTATGCCGGTTTAGGTTTACTGATTGTTGGTAATGGTTTTTTTAAACCGAGTATTTCATCGATGGTGGGGCAACTGTACCCCGAGGGCAGCAAGTTAAAAGACTCGGCCTATACTATTTTTTACATGGGTATTAACCTGGGGGCCTTTTTAGGTTCTTTAATTTGCGGTTACCTGGGCGAAAATATTGGCTGGCACTATGGTTTTGGCGCCGCCGGGGTGGGCATGGTGTTGGGGCTGGCACAGTTTTACATTGGCCGGCATCGGTTAGGTAAAATTGGTTTGAAACCCGAGCGGAAAAATGTAAATGTAAATAACGCACCGAAAGAACCATTAACCAAAGTAGAGCGTGACCGGCTGGTGGTGGTGCTTACCTTATCTTTCTTCTCCATATTATTCTGGCTGGCATTTGAACAAGCCGGTTCTTCGATGAATATTTTTGCTTACAAATTTACCGACCGTTCTATATTTGGCTGGGAAGTACCGGCAACCTGGTTTCAGTCCATCAATGCCTTCTTCATCTTTACCTTAGCGCCATTCTTCTCGATGCTGTGGGTGAAGCTGGCGAAAAAGAACTTGGACCCATCGGGACCGTATAAGTTTGCCATTGGTTTGGTTTTATTGGGGTTAGGCTTTGCGGTGCTGGTTTTTGGTTCCTTATCTATACCCCAGGGAGCCGAGACAGCGGGTGTAAGCATGATGTGGCTGGTACTGGCTTATTTGCTGCACACCATGGGCGAACTTTGTTTGTCGCCGGTAGGCTTATCTTTCGTTAATAAATTATCGCCGGCCCGCCTGATTGGGGTTATGTTCGGGGTTTGGTTTCTGGCCTCGGCCATTGGTAATTACATTGGCGGGGCTTTAGCCGGTATGATCGACGAAATGGCTAAAACCCAATCCATGTCCAGTTTCTTTTTAATATTTGTATCTATCGCTTTTGCCGCCGCTTTCGTGCTCTTCCTCTTATCACGTAGGTTAGTTAAGTTGATGCACGGCGTACATTAATTATTTTAAACGGTACTTATCAAAGCCTCTGCTCATAACAGCAGGGGCTTTTTTTATGTCATCTATTCAGGACTGGTGCCACAATACCTATCCAATACCACAGAATAAGGGTCTCTTTATAACTCAAATTTAACGCAGCCGTTTATGTTCTGTAAAACATAAATATCTCGTATGAAACTGAACCAACCCTTTTTTACCTCGCTGCTGATTTTATTGGTTCTTAATGGTTGTACAACCCAGAGTCAGGTCAGCCAACCAACAGAACCGGCTGCCATACCGCTGGCCGCAAATCCTAACTTTGAGGTTGACAATAATGTTTCCGCTGCCGGAAATAATAAAATCCGGGATCATGTCCAAAAACTCTATAATCGTCAGGTGGATGTCTTGGATGTTAAAACACCTGACGAGATGGCAATTTATTCTCAACTGGTTGATGTGCCCGATAAAACAACTTATGCGGTAGCCGGTAATCCTTTGACCAATGTAGATACTTTAAAGTTTAAAACCGATGGCTTTGTAAATCGCCGGCTGGCGGGTTTGGCTTACCTGCACAAGCGAGGTGTAAACAGGAAGGATAAAATTATTTCGGCTGAATATTTATTTACCACCGACGACGGCTATTATTACTTGTTAGGTTATGCGCCGGTGCCGCATTTGATCATGAACGAAGAAGATGTTATAATTGCCCAGGATAGCCTAAACCGGAAATCGACCGGACTGATGCGTACGTTGATTAAAAAATAAGGAGAAGTTTTTAAACCCTGATTAAGCTAAAAATACTTACCACCAGAAAAACAAAAGCCCCGGCATTTGCCGAGGCTTTTGTTTTTAATTAGGAAGGGATGGATTACATCATGCCACCCATGCCGCCCATGCCACCTGGCATTCCGCCACCAGCACCAGCTTTCTCTTCTTCCGGCTCGTCAGAGATTACGCAGTCGGTAGTTAACAACATACCGGCGATAGACGCAGCGTTTTCTAAAGCCAAACGGGTTACTTTAGTAGGGTCAATAATACCAGCCGCAAACAGGTTTTCAAATCTGTCTTCGCGGGCATTGTAACCGTAATCGTCTTTGCCTTCGCGTACTTTCTGAATAATTACAGAACCTTCGCCACCAGCGTTAGAAACGATAGTTCTTAAAGGAGCTTCCAAAGCCGTCCGGATAATGTTAACACCGGTTAACTGATCGTCGTTATCAACTTTAACGTCTTTCAGTACTTCGATGGCGCGTACCAAAGCAACACCACCACCAGCTACAATGCCTTCTTCTACGGCAGCGCGGGTAGCGTGTAAAGCATCATCCACGCGGTCTTTCTTTTCTTTCATTTCAACTTCAGTAGAAGCACCAATGTAAAGAATAGCAACCCCGCCAGATAATTTAGCTAAACGCTCCTGTAATTTTTCGCGGTCGTAGTCAGAAGTAGTTGTTTCCATCTGCGCCTTAATCTGGTTCACACGGCCAACAATTTCTGATTTCTCACCTTTACCATTTACAATGGTAGTGTTGTCTTTGTCGATGATGATTTTTTCGGCCTGGCCTAAATATTCCAGGGTAGCGTTCTCCAGTTTGTAACCACGCTCTTCCGAAATAACCTGACCACCGGTTAATACGGCAATGTCTTCCAGCATAGCTTTACGACGGTCGCCGAAGCCAGGAGCTTTAACAGCCGCAATTTTTAAAGAACCACGCAGCTTGTTCACTACCAGAGTAGCTAAAGCTTCGCCGTCCACGTCTTCGGCCACAATAACCAAAGGCTTACCAGTCTGAACTACCTGCTCTAATACCGGCAGTAATTCTTTCATGGTAGAAACTTTTTTGTCGTAGATCAGGATGAAAGCATTGTCTAAATCAGCTTCCATTTTCTCTGGGTTGGTTACGAAGTAAGGCGACAGGTAACCACGGTCGAACTGCATACCTTCTACAGTTTTTACTTCGGTTTCAGTACCTTTAGCTTCTTCAACGGTAATAACACCATCTTTACCAACTTTATCCATGGCATCGGCAATCATTTGGCCAATTTCGGAATCGTTGTTAGCAGAGATAGTACCTACCTGCGAAATTTCGCTTGAATTTTCGATTTTTTTAGACTGCGTTCTCAGGTTTTCAACTACGGCCGCAACCGCTTTGTCGATACCTCTTTTCAGATCCATTGGGTTAGCACCGGCGGCTACGTTTTTGCTACCGGCAGTGTAAATAGCTTGGGCTAATACAGTAGCAGTAGTAGTACCATCACCAGCCTGGTCAGCGGTTTTAGAAGCAACTTCTTTAACCAACTGCGCACCCATATTTTCGATAGGGTCTTTCAGTTCAATTTCTTTGGCAACAGTTACACCGTCTTTGGTAATGGCAGGTGCGCCAAATTTTTTGTCGATAACAACGTTGCGGCCTTTAGGGCCTAAAGTAACCTTAACGGCATTCGCTAATTTGTCAACGCCAGCCTTCACTTTGTTCCGGGCTTCGGTATCAAACGAAATATTTTTAGCCATAATATTAATATTTTATGTTTTAAGTTTAAGGATGAATTTGCCGGGTGGCAAACTGAATTTTAGATATTAAATTATAATACAGCAAAAATGTCAGACTCTTTCATGATCAGGTAATCAGTACCTTCGATCGAAATTTCGGTACCGGCATATTTACCATATAAAACCTGGTCACCCACTTTCAATTGCGGCTTCACCAATACGCCCTGATCTGACATTTTACCTTCGCCAACGGCAACTATTTCGCCACGCTGTGGTTTTTCTTTCGCGGTGTCCGGAATAATAATACCAGATTTAGTTTTTTCTTCGGCTGCTGCAGGAGCTACAATTACGCGGTCTGCTAACGGTTTAATATTTACTGCCATAGTTTTTAATTATTTTTTTTGTTAATAAGTTAAATTTAATATCTACAATTAGTGGTGTTCTAAACCAGGTTTTAAACCTACTAGCCTTCCTATCATTTCCTGTGCCATTAAGGTTAATCCTGCCAGTTTAGGTCAAAATTTCAGTTTTATGCTGCTGTTTACTGACAGTACCGGGTGAAACTTTGTCACTTGTAAGGCCGGAAGGAACTGGAATTCCTGGTAAAAAAAAATCCGGTGATGGAATAAATCAAATCACCGGATTTTTCTATAAAAAAATATTATTACTGCGCAGAATCGGTAGTAACCGGTGTAGTTGCATTAGGCGTAGCTGGTGCAGGAGCAGGAGCAGTATTATTGGTACCGGCCGGTGCTTTACCCGTATTCGGTATGGTTTGCGGCACAACCGGTGCTGTTGCTGGTGCTGCACCTTGCTGACTTGCCCGTTCCTGGTTAACGCTTCTGGCTCTCAGGGCACCGGCATTTTTATCAATTATCATATTAGAGCTTAAAGAAAGTACTACTAAACCAATGGCTAAGCCCCATGTCAGGCGCTCCAACAAATCTCCGGTTCTTTTTACCCCGATCAGGTTGCTCGAACCAGCACCAAATTGGTTAGATAATCCGCCGCCTTTAGAGTTCTGCGATAATACCACTAAAACCAGCAGGATAGAGATAAAAATAATGATACTGATGAGAGCAATGTACATTTTAAGTCAGCTTTTGTAATTTTTCAATTTTAGATGCAAAGTAAGCCTTTTTTTCCGGAATTTTCAATATCAGGTGCTCATATATTTTTATGGCTTTCTTGATCTTACCTTGTTTCACCAGAATTTTGGCCAAGGTCTCGGAGGCCATGTTTTTCTTGATTTTCGTGCTTTTAGAAGATAGGTCTTCCATTGGTTCGGCCTTGATTTTTACATTAGCCATCGATTTCAGTTTCGGGTTCTGTCGCAAAAACTGATCAATGATATCAAACTGCCGGCTTACCGGGGGAGCCGCTGCGGGCGTATAGCTTTCGAGCTGGTGCTGCTTGCTGTATTCCAGAATCAATTCCGGCTGAAAGTAATACGGCTCGGCTGGCGTTAACTCATCTTTTAACTGAATTATTTCTCCTAACCGGCTGGATGACATCCAGTAACCTAAATCATTTTCATGAAATACTTTATAGATTATTTCTTCTTTATAAGGTGTTAGCTGCCCGGTTACCGGTATTTCTTCAACTTCTTTTTCCGGTTTAAACAAATATTCATCAAACCGGGCCAAGGTTTCGTCAGCCGCTTCCGGCTCCAAACTATTCCCTATTTCAGTTGGTGCTACTGCGTCAATGGTAGCAGGTTCCGGTTCCGCTAAAGGTTCTTCTACCGCAGTTTCCGAATTTACCGGCTGAACTTCAAAATCCGTTAAAACTTCTGCCAGCAGGTTTTCGGGCTCGGTAATAATCAGGTTGTTCACAAAGTCTGTTACGAGGTCGCGGTAGGGCGCTGCCGGCGTCAGGTTTTCGATGGCAAAAAGCGTGTCCTGGTCTTCGTATAATTCAAAAGCCAAACTGTTTTCCGCCTGTTGGTAAGGCACTGGCAACTCCTCCGGCTCCTCTATGGCTGTTAGTTCTGGTTCTGCTTCCGGGTGTGCCGTTAATAGCTCGGTTTCGACTTCGGCAGTAGGTATTGTTATATCGTTGGTAGTATCTGCCTGTATGGCGGGGTGATCAATATTTTCTTCTGCTGTAGAATATTCAGGTGTGGGGGCTGCCTCTAAAATTTCCGGGTTTGGTTCCGTTATGGTTTCATGAGACGGTTCCGCCACTTCCTGGTTTAGCGGGGCAATAATTTGATTTTGTTTTTGGGTGGTTGGTGCCGGCTCAATGGGGGCAACGGTTAGTTCGGGGGCGGCGGTATAAATGAGTTTTTTCAGGAGTTGCCGGTTGGTGGCACAAGCAGCAGCCCGCCGGATACGCTGGTTCGAAAGCATACTACCCTGATCGTAAGCGGCTTTGGCTAAGAGCAGATGCGCGGTCTGGCAGTAAGGAAAGCTCGCCGCCAGTTTTTCCAGCTCGGCTACCTCTTGCTCCGAAATAGAAGAAACATGATTGATAATGTTTAAAAAAGCCGCTTTATTCATTTAATCTTATGTCAATTGCCTTTTCTGCTGTTGGCAATCTTAAACCTGTATTTATTTAGAATTTCTGAAGGTCAAACTATTAATAATATTTAAGCAATATTTACCAGTTGGCCAAGGAGCGGTTAAAAACATCCTGCACCATTCTTTCGATAATATCGCGAAGGGCGCGCTCGTCTATCTGGGAAATATTCTGCGACTGCGGAAAATCCCGGAAAGAAGAAAAAGCCTGGTCGAAATCCTGCTTGGGGTCTTTGGTATTGTGGTAGCGTACCTGGAGCCGGATGGTCAGGCGGTTGGCACCCGCAATGTCACCGCGGGTTTCGTCGTTCTGGATGGCAGCCGGACTAAAATTATAAGATAAAATCTGGCCTTCCAGTTGAATGTCGCCGTCCTGGGGGGCCAGTTTCAGGTTGGAGTTACGCTGAAAATACGTCCGGAATTCTTCGCTAACCAGGTTCGTTAAAAAAGAAGGTCCCTCACCCGAATTATTCTCAAAGTTCCGGATGGTCATGGTTTTGATACCCGGATCGATATTGGTACCGGTAAAAGAATATTTGATACAGCCGCTCAGCGAAAAAAGCAGGGTAAAAAATGGTATCAGTACGTATCTGCTTTTATTCTTCCAATCCATACTGCTTTAATTTTCTATATAAAGTTCTTTCGGAAATGCCTAAATCCTGCGCCGCATATTTTCGCTTGTTGTTATGCTTCCGAAGGGCTTTCATAATTAACTCTTTTTCTTTGATTTCCAGCGACAGCGTTTCTTCTTCGGTTTCGTGCGGAATATCTTCTACCTTGTTCGCCTCATAAGGGTCAGCCTTTCCTTTCACCGATAAAATAAAGTTGTCGGGGCCGTCCTGGTGGGCTTTATAAGGCCGGGGTTCAAAGGTGCCCATATTTTCAAAAAGGTGGCCGTGGTCTTTCAGGTAATCGTGGTGCTCGCCGTGGTTCGGGTTAATTAAATCAAATACCAGCTTCTTTAGGTCGTTTACATCCTTCTTCATATCGAAGAGTACCTTGTACAAGATATCGCGCTCCGAAAAATCCTTGTCCGGCTTTTTGTTCGAACCAATGAGCATGGGCAATTGATTATTTTGGTCCTGGGGTAAATATTCCCGGAGTTTGGCCGCATTTATCTCCCGGGTTTCATATTCCAGAACGGAAATCTGCTCTACAATATTCTTTAGTTGCCGGATATTTCCGGGGAACCGGAAGCGCAATAATTCAGCTACGGCATCCGGCGTCAAGGAAATCGGTTTTACTTTGTATTTGTCCGAAAAATCTGAAGCAAATTTCCTGAATAATAAATATATATCCTCGCCGCGTTCACGTAAAGGTGGAACACTAATAGGTACGGTATTTAAGCGGTAATACAGGTCCTCGCGGAAAGCCCCTTCGTTAACCGCATTTAATAAATTCACGTTGGTAGCAGCTACCACCCGCACATCGGTTTTCTGTACTTTAGAAGAACCAACTTTTATAAATTCGCCATTTTCGAGTACGCGCAGCAAACGGGCCTGGGTACCCAAAGGCATTTCGCCAATTTCGTCGAGGAAAATGGTGCCGCCGTTGGTTACTTCAAAATAGCCTTTGCGCAAATCGGTAGCGCCGGTAAAAGCACCTTTTTCGTGGCCAAATAATTCAGAATCGATGGTACCTTCGGGAATGGCGCCGCAGTTAATGGCAATAAACTGGCCGTGCTTGCGCGGACTCAGGTGATGAATAATTTTAGAAAAAGATTCTTTCCCGCTACCACTTTCGCCGGAAATAAGTACGGTCATGTCGGTAGGCGCTACTTGTACCGCCACCTGGATGGCGTAATTGAGGAGCGGCGAGTTACCGATAATTCCGAATCGTTGTTTTATACTTTGTATTTCAGCCGGATTCAAATTTTAATTTTTTAGGGGGTTAAAAACCTAAAAGGGCTATTGTTTTAAAGGCCCAAAGGCTGATAAAAAATTTACCAGCCTTTGAGCCTGCAAAAGCAAAAGCGCAATTTATTTTATGGGTTGGCCAAACAGCGTACCTACCGAGCAGGAATCTACCAGCACCTCTACGTAATCGCCTTTCTGGTAATTTCCTTTCGGGAAAACCACTACTTTGTTCTGGTCGTTGCGGCCCTGTAAATCGGCCTCCGACTTTTTAGAAAAGCCTTCTACCAGCACCCGGTGTATTTTGCCTACATCCTGCTGGTTGCGCAGCAGCGATAATTCGCGTTGCTTGTCTATAATTTCCTGTAAACGCCGTTTTTTTACCTCCAGCGGAATATCATCTACAAATTTCCGGGCGGCCAGCGTACCGGGTCTTTCGGAATAAAAGAACATGTACGAATAATCGTACTGCACAAAATCCATCAGACTGAGGGTGTCCTGGTGTTCTTCTTCGGTTTCGGTGCAGAAACCCGCAATCATATCCGAAGAAATGCCGCACTCCTGGCCCAGAATCCGGCGGATAGCCTTTACGCGGTTAATATACCATTCCCGGTCGTAGGTCCGGTTCATCAGTTCCAGTACGCGGGAGTTGCCGCTTTGCACGGGCAGGTGAATATATTTACAAATATTGGGGTACTTTTTAATCGTATACAGCACCTCGTCGGTAATATCTTTGGGGTGCGAGGTGGAGAACCGTACCCGTAAATCAGGGCTTACTAAAGCGACCCGTTCCAGCAAACCGGCAAAATTTACCTGCTCGGTGCCGTCGGCAGAAGCCCACTTATAAGAATCGACGTTCTGGCCGAGTAAAGTTACTTCTTTGTAGCCTTCCGCTACCAAGCTTTGGGCTTCGGCCACAATCGAATGCGCATCGCGGCTGCGTTCCCGGCCCCGTGTAAACGGTACCACGCAAAACGAGCACATGTTATCGCAGCCCCGCATAATGGATATAAAAGCGCTTACCCCGTTGGTGTTTAACCGGATGGGGTTAATGTCGGCGTAGGTTTCTTCGCGTGAGAGCAGCACGTTTACCGCCCGCTGGCCGCCGTCTACTTCGTTAATCAGGTTAGGTAATTCGCGGTACGCATCCGGACCCACTACCATATCCACTAGTTTTTCTTCTTCCAGCAATTTCGATTTTAAGCGCTCGGCCATACAACCCAGTACGCCCACCACCAAACCAGGGCGTGATTTTTTCAGCGCATTTATCTGGCGTAAACGGGCCCGTACGGTTTGTTCGGCTTTTTCCCGGATAGAACAGGTATTCAAAAAAACCACGTCGGCTATATTCAAGTCCGAAGTAGTATCGAAACCCTCTTTGGCCAGAATGGAAGACACAATCTCGCTATCGGAGTAATTCATCTGGCAGCCGTAACTCTCGATGTACAGTTTCCGCAAACGCCCGGTATTCTGGTCTGGGGTTACCTTTGTTTCGCAAGCTTCCGGTTGGGCCGGAGCTTCCGGAATAAAATCTATGTCTGTTAAAAGCGAATTCATAAGCATTAAAATTGGGGGCAAATATAAGGTTTTTTTCGCTACTAAATGACAGAATGGCAGACAAATTTATCTCCCTGATTTTAAGCTGCATAAAAAAACGTGTTAGATTAAAGATCTAACACGTCGCACATAAGCCAAGCTAAGTCTGCTTTTTTATTCCACCTTAAACTTGATGGGGTCAGATGTAAGGCTGTGTAAGGTTATTAAACCATAAACCGTTTGGCCGGGCTCAATGGTTTTGTCCAGCAAATTAAACTGCTGTAGGTCTTCCCGGAAATTTTTATTTGCAGAGCTGGCTACTAAAATATTGGCTAGCGAAATTACCGGACCGGTTGGCAAGGTGGTTCCACCCGTTGTTTCTACTTTGCCATAATTGTTGGTATTGGTAGTAGCACCCACCGTGAAATTTAGCGGCAGGTATAATAAATAAATCCAAGTGCCTTGTTTGATGTTCTGGGCCACAATAGAAGGCGAAACAGGAACAGTTTGGTTGTTGCCCACAATTAATTTTAAATTCTCGTTCAGGCGCAGGGCTTTGTTTGTATTATTGGTAATCCGGACAGCTACTACCCGCATACCGTGTTTACGTTCTTTTTTTACATACTTCTTATTCCGCTTCAGCGACAATACATCGTAGGCATACGAAAATTGTACATCGTCGGTGTTTTCAGTAAAGCCAAATGGGACTTTCTGTGGATTAATGCTTTTGTAACTGGAGGCGCAGCCGGATAAGAAAAGACATACAGCCACAAAGAGAATTGGTAAACGGTGTTTCATGGTTAATTTGCAGGTTTATTTATTTTTAGTTGCGGTTGCAAATTAAATTAATTTATTAATATTTTAATATATAACTATTTATTTATTTTTAAATATTTCCAGAATTGCCTTTGCTTTTAATAAGCATTCTTCATACTCTTGCTCCGGGTCCGAGTCGTAAGTAATGGCGCTGCCAACCATGTACGACAGGTATCGGCTGCTGGCGTTATATTGCAGGCTCCGGATAACTACATTCAAATCAAAATCGCCGTTGGGTTTAATATAACCCAAACTGCCGGAAAATAAACCGCGGCGGGTAGTTTCGTACTGCTCAATCAACTCCATCGCTCTTATTTTGGGTGCTCCGGTCATGCTGCCCATCGGGAACGCATTTTTTATGGCCTCCGGAACAGAACAGCCAGGCCGGATGGTGGAGGTTACCGTGGTAATCATTTGGTAGAGGTGCTGAAAACCATAAATGCCGAACATTTCTTCTACCTTCACCGAACCTATTGCGGACGACTTGGCTAAATCGTTGCGCACCAAATCCATGATCATCATGTTTTCGGCTATTTCTTTTTCGCTGGTCCGCAATTGTTCGCGCAAGCGGGCATCTTCCTTTGGGTCCGGGCTGCGCCGGATGGTACCCTTTATGGGTTGGGAAATTAATTTAGAACCTTCTTTTTTTAAGGAACGCTCCGGCGAGGCGCAGAGTAAATATTTATCGTACAATTTAAAGAAGCCGGCAAAGGGAGTAGGCGAAGCCTGGTTCAGTGCCCAGAAAGTTGCTGCCGGATTAATAATTGCTTCCGGGGAGAAAAACTCGACGCAATAATTTAATTCGTATACATCGCCTTCCAGAATATTTTGCTGGATAGCCTTTACCGTATGGAGGTACTGCTGCCGGGAAGTGCGGTGCTCAATTTCGATTTTAGTTTCTGAAACAAACGTAGTAGTGGGTGTACTTTTAATGGCCGCCAATATTTGCGGAATATCAGCAGCTTGCCGGCTCTTAACCTCAAAGCCCTCTGCATCAAAATAAAAGGCTATTTCGGGTTCAAAAAAATATACCAGCGGAAAACCCAGGTAATCCGGATTCTGGCTTTTTAATTTTTCTACCTGATTTTTTAGATCATAACTCAGGAATCCACATAAAATTTGCTCGGTAGCCGCTAAAGCATTAGATAAACCGGAAAACGCATGGTACGGGTGGATTAGCTGTTCCGTGGTGTTGCTTACTGCCAAAATATTCTCGAAGCCCTGGTAAGGATAAGGAATATGGTTAGGCTCGTAAAAGGCCACAACTTTGTAAGTATCCGCCCACGACAAAGCTTTTTGCTTGAAATCGTTTATGGTAAAACCAAGTTGCGCAAACGAAAAATATACGGAATACATGAAAAAAGCTCCAGCCTAAATTTGAAGGAGCAAAGTGAATAAAAAAATAGGCAAAAAGCTAAAAGCCCCGGTTTTATCTGGAATACATTTACCGGATAAAGCCAGGGCTTAGGGCAGGAGCAGGGTTACAACAATGGGAAATCTGCCTTAATAACCAGCTTGACGCCCAATTGTTTGCCAATTGCTATAACTTTAAATATCAGTTTTAAATTCTTTAACCTTCTGGTAAATACACTTGAAATGATAGAGAGCAAAACAAAGCCTGCTTTTCCATTCAAAAACCAAGATTATTAATATTAAGAACGTTCATAAAAAAAGGATGACTGTTCTGCCATCCTTTTTTATGAGTTCTGTTTCTGCCAAATTAAGCTACTTTCTGCTCTACATCGGCGAAAATACGGCCGCAGTGTTCGCAAACAATAATTTTTTTATGAGAAGCAATATCGGACTGGCGTTGTGGGGGTACCGTATTAAAGCAACCACCGCAGGCATCGCGCTTTACGGTTACTACCGCTAAACCATTGCGCACGTTCTGGCGAATGCGGGAATAGGCCATTAGTAAACGGTCCTCGATGTGCTTTACGGCTTCTTCGCGTTCCTGCATCAAGGCTCTTTCTTCTTCTTCGCTCTCAGAAACGATTACCTGTAACTCACCGTTTTTAGAAGCCAAATCTTTGCGGCGCTCTTCCAGTTTTTGTTTCGTGCCGGCAATTTCGTTGTTTTTTTGCTCTATCTGGTAGTAGCCTTCTTTTATCTTTTTCTCAGAAATTTGAATTTCCAGGCGCTGCAGTTCAATCTCTTTGGTAATAGCATCGTACTCGCGGTTGTTCCGAACATTGGATTGCTGGTCTTCGTATTTGCGGATTAAATTTTCAGAATCCTTGATAGCTTGCTTGCGGGCGGCAATATTATCGTTTATGGCCTGAATTTCTTCATCAAATTTATTTACGCGCACCTCGTAACCGGCAATTTCGTCTTCCAGGTCCCGGACTTCTTCCGGTAAATCGCCCCGAACCCTTCTTATTTCGTCTAGCTGAGAATCAATGGTTTGAAGCCGCATCAAAGCTTCTAATTTGTTAGCAACGGTACTTTCCATGTAGTGCTTTAAGTGTATCTGACAGGATTAGTATTGACTTTCGATTTTAAGACTGCAAAATTACTAAACTTTTTTCGAATAATATCATAAAATATTTCCTTTGTAAAAACTTCACTTTCATAATGTCCGATATCGGCCAGGAGCATCTTTTTTTCCGGGATAAAAAACTCATGGTATTTCAAATCGGCCGTTACAAAAGCATCGGCTCCCTGGCGCAAAGCGTCTTTTATTAAAAAGCTACCGGCTCCGCCGCAAAGTGCTACTTTCTTTATTTTATCTCCCGTAAACTCCGTATGCCGCAGGGCATTTAACTGCAGGTACGCTTTCAGGTAATCTAAAAACTCCGGTGGGGTTAAAGCTTCGGGTAAATTGCCAATCATGCCGGCGCCGGTTTCCTGGTTGGCATTCTCCAGACGGTAAATATCGTAAGCCACTTCCTCGTATGGGTGGGCCGCAAATAAGGCCGTTAAGATTTTATCTTTCAAATGATCCGGCAATATTACTTCCAGGCGGTTTTCGGCTACTTCTTCCTGTTGGCCCGCTTCGCCAATATGCGGGTTGGCATTTACCGAAGGTTTAAAGGTACCCGTGCCGCTTACCCGGAAGCTGCAATTCTGGTATTCGCCAATCTGCCCGGCCCCGGCAGCGTACAGAGCGGCCAGCACTTTAGGCGTATCTGTGAGCGGGGCAAATGTTATCAGTTTTAATAAGTTGCCGGTTTTGGGGCTGAGAATTCTAATATATTGCAGACCTAACTTTTCGCAGATTTTTGCGTTCACGCCGGACAATACATTATCCAGGTTGGTGTGGCAGGCATAAATGGCTATATCGCGCTTTATGGCTTGAATAATTATTTTTTCTACCTCATCGCGGCCAGTAAGTTGTTTTAAGGGCCGGAAAATTACCGGATGGTGGGCTACAATCAGGTTACAACCCGCTGCCAGGGCTTCATCGAGTACGGCCAGCGTACAATCCAGCGTTACCAGAACGCCCGTAACTTCAATATTTGGGTCGCCGGTTTGTAAGCCCGAGTTGTCGTAGCTTTCCTGGTAAGTGAGGGGCGCGAGTTGCTGCAGGAGGTTGGTGATATCTTTTATTTTGGTCATCAGGAGTAAATTGGTTTTAACAGCCGAGTTAAAATTAATGTTAATTTTGCAGCCGAAAGAATGCCGGCATGAAAAATTCTGCTTACCCGCTTTTACCATTCTCTTTATTATACGCCGGTATTACGCGGGCCCGCAATTGGTTGTACGACCAGCAGGTTTATCCTTCTCATCAATTTCCGGTTCCGGTCATCAGCGTTGGCAACCTGACGGTAGGCGGCACCGGTAAAACCCCGCACGTAGAATTTCTGGTCCGGTTACTGCAGCCGCGTAAAATGGCCATCCTGAGCCGGGGCTATAAACGAAAGACTACCGGATTTGTGCTGGCCGACAGCAGTGCTACGCCCGCTACCATCGGGGATGAGCCATACCAATATACCCAGGTTTTTCCGGAAATAGCGGTAGCCGTTTGCGAAAAGCGGGTAGCGGGCATTCAGAAGCTTTTAGCTTTAAACCCCGCGCCCGAAGTAATATTGCTGGATGATGCCTTTCAGCATCGCCCGGTACAGCCCCATTTAAATATACTAATAACCGATTATTACCGTTTGTTCTACCAGGATTTCGTGCTGCCGGCGGGGCGTTTGCGCGAAAGCCGTTCGGGTGCAGTTCGTGCCGATATTATTTTGGTAAGTAAAACACCGGTAAATATTACTCAGGATGAAAAAGAAAATATCCGGCAGCGAATCCGGGAATATGCCCGGCCGGGGGTGCCTGTTTTCTTTACTACTTACCAGTACCAGGTGCCCGTAAATTTTGGCTTACCGGCGCCGCTGCAGCGCAATCTGGTGCTGGTAACCGGTATCGCCCAGCCGCAGCCCTTACTGAATTATTTAGAAGAGCAAGGTTTTAGCCTGCTGCGGCATTTTAATTATCCGGATCATTATGACTTTGGCCCGCCGGATATACAGGAAATTTCTAATTTTGTGAAAACCGAAACCAAAACACCCGTAAGTATCCTGACCACGCAAAAAGACTGGACCAAATTAGCCGGTCCTGAGCTATTACCGTTAGTTAAAGAATTACCTTTTTATTTTATGCCCATCCAGGTGCAATTTCTGGAGGAACAGGTTCTTTTTGAAAATTTGCTCTTCCAGACATTTGTAAAATCCTGAAAACTTAATGATTATTCCCAATCGCGTGAAGCCAAACTTTTTATATTTAATCCTGCTTTTTATTTTACCGGTATTAAGTGCCTCGGCACAAATATTAAACGACTCGTCGCAAACAATTTATGGCACCAAAACTACCAAGACTTACCTGGAAGAAGATTTTTTACGGGGCAATTACACGCTGCGCCGCGTAGATACGGCGCTTACCAATATGCACCAGTCGCGCAACTGGTACCACGACACAACTTTTCACCAGGATTTAGGTAATGTGGGTACTGCTGGCAAACCTATATTGTGGCGTTTCCCGCAAAAAATAGGGGTGCGGCTGGGTAAAAATGCTTTCGACCGGTACGCCTATCAATCCGATAAAATAACTTACTTCGATACCAAATCGCCGTACACGCATTTATTTTATATTCAGGGCGGCCAAGGTGAGCAGGTTTTTGAAGCCAAACACAGCCGGAGCCTTTCTAAAAAAGCTAATATTGGTTTTGCCTTCGAGCGGATGTCGGGCGAAAAACAGTTTGGAATTCAGCCCGGCCTGGGTAAAGAAACCCAAACGCAGCATACCGGCTTTGTATTATTTACCCACCTGCAGGATAGTACCGGCAAATACCATTTGTTTTCTAATTACATCCACGTCGATCATGATTTGGCCGAAACCGGCGGCCTCCGGATAGGTTCGGAGGCTACCCGCGATTCGTTGTTTGGCATTTTCGGTGGCGGCGATGCCCCGGTCTGGTTAAGCCAGGCGGCCAACGAAGAAAAGCGCAATAGTTTTCACCTGACACAATTTTATACCCTGGCGAAAGAATATATTAAAGTATTTCATACCCTCGATTTTCGGCACCAGTATAACAAATATTTCGATAACCAGGTGAACCGGTACGGCGCCACCAAGCCGCCTTTGCTTTACCCGGCCATTCAAGTAGATTCTACCCGCACCGACGATCGGAGTTGGTATCGCGAGTTGGAAAATACCGTTGGTATTACCGGTAACCACCCTTTGTTTGTGTACAAACTTTACGCCCGCCGGCGCGATGCCAGCATAAACCTGAATACACGTTCGCAGATAGACCCTATTGATTCGACCCGGGTAACAGAAGGTTACCGGCAAAGTTTTGGGCAGAATTTTATTGGCGGCGAAACACAATTCCGGTTAAAAGATATTTTCAATATTTCGGTTAATGCCGAGTACCAGTTGTTTAAAGATTACCTGGCTACGGCTTCGGCGCGGGTTAAATATTTTACCTTTAGCCAAACCCGGAGTTCTTACTCGCCTACCTTGGTGCAGCAATTAATGGCTTCCAACCACTTTAACTGGGATAATAATTTCGACAATATAGTCGCCGACCGCACGGCAGCTTCGGTACAAGGCACCTTGTGGCGCAATACTTTAACCGCCGAAGTAGCCCGGGTAAATTTGCAGAACTATGTTATTTATAATACCTCGGCCGTTCCGCAGCAGCTAAGTAAGCAGTTATCGTTTTATACCGCCTTTGTGCATCATCACCTGGCCCTCAAAAATTTCCACGCCGATCACGTGTTCTCTTACAACAAATTAGACAATGCCCAGGAAATCCGGATGCCCAAATGGCTGGTGAATTCGCGTTTTTATTACCAGGGCTCGTTGTTTAAAAATGCTTTGTTTGGGCAGGTGGGCGTAGAAACCTATGTAACCGACAGTTACTATGCCGATGCTTATATGCCGGTTACGCAGCAGTTTTATTTGCAGGATAACTTTAGGGTGCCGGGTTCAAACTTTACGAGTAAACCTTACCCCATTGTAGATTTGTTTTTGACCGTAGATATTAAATCCTTTAATGGTTTTGTAAAAATGTCGCACGTAAACCAGGGCTACCCGCAGGAAGGTTATTTTTCTTCTCCGTATTATCCGGGTATGGGCCGGAGCTTTGTGTTTGGCATTAAATGGATGTTTTTTGATTAACAACAATCTATCACAAGCATTTTAAAGCATCAATTTATTTAAATTTTATAAAAGGCTTATAATCAATAGTAAATAAAAATTAAGCTTCCTATTTGTTTGCTGATTTAGACAATGGCCGAAATAAATCCGAATAAACCGATATTAAAATTAAAGTTGCCTACCGATCCGCGCTGGGTAAATATTGCCGAGAAGAACATAGAAGATATTCTGGTAGACCATGCTTACTGTGAGCAGAAAGCGGCTACTTCGGGCATTTCGCTGATTGTAAAGTACCCCGATAAAACGAAACTGGTAGAGGAAATGACCGCGCTGGTAGCCGAAGAATGGAGCCACTTTGAACGGGTGATGGAAGAGCTGAAAAAACGTGGCTTTGGCTTAGGGCGCAACCGGCCCGATGAATACGTAGTGGAGTTATCCAAACACATCCGGAAAGGGGACAAGCGGGAACGGCAACTGATGGACCATTTGCTGGTAAATGCCCTGATTGAAGCCCGTAGCTGTGAGCGTTTTAAACTGCTCTGGAAAAATATCCAGGACGAAGGATTGCAGAAATTTTATTACGAATTGATGGTATCGGAAGCCGGCCATTTTGTGAGTTTTGTGAAACTGGCCAAAGAATACATGCCGGCCGATGTAGTAGATGCCCGTTTACAGGAATTACTCAAAATAGAAGCCGAAATCATAGCCAGCCTGGAACATCGCCCCGATAGAATGCATTAGTTTCGTTATTCGTTAATTGTTAATCGTTGTTCGAGTAAAATAAATAGGTGTATTGAAAAAACAAGAAAGCCACTTTATACATAGAAGTGGCTTTCTCGTTTATTTTTATAATAATTTTTTTTCCGAACAACGATTAACAAACAAAGAAACTCAGGTTTTCTGTTTTTTCTTTTTGGCGGCGGGAAACAAAATATTATTCAGAATCAGCCGGTAGCCGGCTGAGTTGGGGTGTAATTTTAAATCGGTGGGTTCTTCGTCTACCATGTGCTGGTAATCTTCCGGGTCGTGGCCGCCGTAAAAAGTCCAGGTGCCTTTGCCCATGGTGCCGTGCATGTACCGCACTTCGTTGGCCGCTTTGGTTTCGCCCATTAGTACAACATCCGATTTAATTAATCTTTTCTTAAAAGCGGTAGTCTGGCCCATAAACCCTTTAATGGTTTTTTCGTGGTTTTGGGTGAGCATGGTAGGAATGGGATCCCATTTGGCCGAAAATGTAAACAACTGGAAAAAATCGTTGCTCTGGGTCAGGTTGCGTTCTGATTGCTGGTTGTCAATATCCGAAAATTCTGCTTCGTACGGATTCCGCACGATTTTAAAATCTTTGAATGCAAAAGTTTTACTATAATCCAGTTTTTCCTGCGCCTGCGGGTCCATGCCATCACCGTCGAACATGACATCAGCAATATCGGTTCCTTCGGCCGCTAAAGCTATATCGTAGGTATCGGTGGCCGAACACATGGCGAACATAAAGCCACCACCGGCGCAAAATTCTTTTATCTTCTTCACAACCGATAACTTTAACTGGGTTACTTTGCTAAAGCCGTATTTTTTGGCAATGGTTTCGGCCTCCTGTTGCTGGGCCCGGTACCACGGATAGTTTTTGTAATAGGTATAAAACTTACCGTACTGGCCCGTAAAATCTTCGTGGTGCAGGTGCAGCCAGTCGTATTTGGGCAAAGCACCATCCATTACTTCTTCGTCAAATATAACATCGTAAGGAATTTCGGCGTATGTGAGCACCAGCGTAACGGCATCATCCCAGGGCTGTTTCGATTTAGGAGAATATACCGCAATCTTTGGTACTTTCTCCAGTTTCATTACATCCATGTTTGCCTCGGGGCTGGCAATTTGCGATAAAATACTACCGTACTGCGCATCCGAAATAACGTTATAACTTACGCCCCGCACCACCAACTCGTTTTCGAGCGCCTGTGAATGCTTAAAAGCAAAACTGCCGCCCCGGTAGTTTAGCAGCCAGTCTACTTCTACTTGTTTCGTTAATACGTAATATGCTACGCCATAAGCCTTCAGGTGATCTTTCTGGGAATCGTCCATCGGAATAAGAACTTCGGAGGCATATACCTGTCGCCCAAGCACCCATAAAAGTGAGAATAAGAGAAAAAAACGATTTATCATATTTTTAGGGAGAAAAGCCGGAACAAAATTAAAAATAGATTACAATTAATCAGAATTACGTTTTACCTTTAAAAGGGTAAACCTGAAGTTTGTATAACGCAGGGCCGGGAGTCAGGTATATATTTTTTTCTATAATTTATGCATTTACTCGAAAATATAAAAGAAGGACTACGGGCCATTCAGAGTAATTTATTGCGGACGGTTTTAACAGCCCTGATTGTTTCTATCGGCATTATGTCGCTGGTGGGTATATTAACGGCGGTAGAAAGCATCAAAAACTCTATAAACGAAACCTTTTCGAGCTTTGGTGCAAATTCTTTTGATATTGAAAGCAAAGGATACACGAACCGCTTCCGGCAAGGCGGCCGGGCTGAAAAAGCTTATCCACCCATTTCGTACCTGCAAGCCCGTAAGTACAAAGAATCGGTTAGCCAGAACATGCGGGTTAGTCTTTCTGCGCATATTGCCGGGGCGGTGGTAGTTAAGTACAATAATATTAAAACCAATCCGAATATTACTGTGACGGCCGGCGACGAAAATTATTTGTTGAACGAAAGTTTTAACCTGGCCAGCGGCCGGCCTTTTTCGAACCAGGAACTGGAAAACGGCGCCAATGTGGTAATTATGGGGGGTGAAGTGGCGAAAAATTTATTTAAAGAAAGAAGCCCCATTTACAAAAATATTTACTTTTTGGGTAAGCGCTTTAAAGTGGTAGGTGTGCTGGAAGAGAGTGGCAGCAACATGGGTGGCGGCGGCGCCGACCGCCGCTTGCTCATTCCGCTGGTTACTGGTAACCAGCTGCCGCGCTCCCGGGCCTTAACCTACGATATCAAAACCACCATATTAAATAACGACAATATTGATTACGCTATGGCCGAAGCTACCGGCATTATGCGTAAAGTACGGCAGGACCAGCTGGGCAAAGAGGAGTCTTTTGAAATAAACCGCAGCGACTCTATGCTGAAATCGTTGAATGATATTTCGGGTTATCTCAAAATTGGTGGCTCTCTGGTGGGTTTTATTACTTTATTAGGTGCTTCCATTGGCCTGATGAATATTATGATGGTTTCGGTAACCGAACGAACCCGCGAAATTGGCGTACGTAAAGCATTGGGGGCAACCAAGAAACAAATCCGGCAGCAGTTTTTAGTTGAAGCCATAGTGGTTTGTATGTTGGGCGGCATTCTGGGTATTTTACTTGGTGTGCTCATGGGTAACGGCATAGCCAAATTAATCGGCGAAAGCTCGTTTTTTGTGCCCTGGCTTTGGGTGCTGGTGGGCTTAGTGGTGTGCGTGGCCGTTGGTTTAATATCGGGCTACTATCCGGCTTTCAAAGCTTCCAAACTCGACCCCATCGAATCGTTGCGTTATGAATAAATAACCTGTATATGGCTAAAAAGCCTGGTATATTCCCAACTTTCTTTATTTCGGGTTTTGAATGCTCTACTTTCCTCTGGAAAGACCAGGGCCGGCGTAACCTGACCTGCGAAACCCAACACCACCTCTACGCCCGCCAGGATTACCAGATGCTGCGGAAGCTGGGCATTGCCGTAGCCCGTGAAGGTATTCCGTGGCCCATGGTAGATAAAGCCGGCGTTTATGATTTCTCCGTTATAGATGCTTTTCTGGAAGCTATGGCCGAAGCCCAGATAATGCCCATCTGGGACTTGTGCCACTACGGCTACCCCGACGATCTGGACCCTTTCAGCGAGGAGTTTACCCAACGTTTTGCCGCTTATTGCCGGGCCGCCGCCGCTTATGTTACCGAGCGTTTACCGGGCCAGCATTTTTTTACCCCCATCAACGAAATAACTTTTTTCTCTTTTGCCGCCGGCGAATGGGGGTGGGTAGCGCCTTTTAAGAATACCAAAGAAGACCGGTTCCGGTTACGGTTAAGTTTATGCAAGGCGGCTATTGCCGGGGTAAAAGCCATCCGGGAAATAATGCCGGAAGCCCGCATGGTGCATATAGATCCCTTGGTACAGGTAGTAGCGCCGTTGGATCGGCCCGACCAGATTCCGGCTGCTTACCACGAAACGTACGTCGATACTTTTGTGGCCTGGGATATTCTGGCCGGGAAAAAACATCCGGAACTGGGCGGCTCCCCGGAAATACTAGATATAGTAGGTGCCAATAATTATTCTTTCGGGCAAATGGAATACCGCGAACACGGCCCCCACGCAGCCTTGGATCCGCACGACGAACGCATTAAACCCTTGTGCGAATTGCTGAACCTGGTTTGGGAACGCTACCACCGGCCCATGATTATTGGAGAAACCAGCGGAATGGAAGGCGGCCGTTCGGCCTGGCTGAAAGATGTGATGGAAGAATCGCTGGCAGCGGTTAACCAGGGCATTGATTTACACGGAATTTGTTTGTTCCCGGCGGTAGACATGCCCGACTGGCATACCGGTGAGTGGCTTCATAACGGCATTTGCGACCTCAAAGCCGAAGGCGAAATTCTGAAAAGGGTATTGCACCAGCCATACGTAGAAGAGCTCCGCCGCTGGCAAAAAGAACTAAACCGGGTAACCGAACTTGATACCAATCCGTTTAGCGACCCCGTTGAATTGCAGGACGTTATAGATGCTGCCAAACGGTTGCAAACCCAACCAGACCAGAATTGGTATTAATAGCCGCATTACCTTTTAAATCTGGGTTGGCACTGCTTTAAAAGAATTTCAGGTGCAGGAATTAAATTAAATAAATAAGGTTAAAATATCCCTTTAAGAGGGAAAGCTAGGAATCCGGCACCGGATAAAACATAGATTATTAGATTAGAGCATTGAAATTTTACATCTCTTTCTTTTTATTCTGGCTTCTATCAGCCTTGAATGTGCAAGCCCAAATGGTAACTGTTTTGGACAAAACCACCCGGCAACCCATCGCTTTTGTGAACCTGAGCAGCCCGGATGGCGGAATTACGATTCCTACTGATACCGATGGGAAAGCGGATATTTCGGCTTTTAAACCCGTTGACAAAATTAATTTCAGCCTAGTTGGGTACCGGAATTTAACCTTGACCTATCCAGTCATCGAGTCCCTGAAATTTACAGTTGCCTTAGCCCAAAGCAGCTATTCTTTAGACGAAGTAGTAATCTCGGCGAGTAAGTTCGACGAAAAGCGGGAAGAAGTTCCGCAGCAAATTCAGGTATTACATACCCGGGACTTAACTTTTATAAGCCAGCCTACCACAGCCGACGTGCTGGTACAATCGGGTAATATTTTAGTCCAGAAAAGTCAGTTAGGTGGGGGCAGCCCGATAATACGGGGTTTTGAAGCGAATAAGGTTCTGCTGGTGGTAGATGGCGTCCGGATGAATAATGCCATTTACCGCGGCGGCCATTTGCAAAATGTAATTACCCTGGATAACGCCGTGCTGGATAGAGCTGAGATAGTATTTGGGCCTGGTTCGGTGGTTTACGGCAGCGATGCCTTGGGCGGTGTGATGCATTTTTATACGCGCAGCCCAATTTTAGCCTCTGCTGATAAAAATAAAAGTATGCAGGTAAATGCCTTTAGCCGCTACGCGACAGCCGCCAACGAAAAAACAATTCATGCCGATGTCAACCTGGGTTTTCGGAAAATTGGATTGCTGACGAGCTTTACCTTTTCCGATTTTTCGGACCTGCGGCAGGGTAAACGCCACAATAAATTCGATGAACCATCCGGATTACGTACTTTTTATGTACAACGGGTAAATAACCAGGACAGCGTTTTCCGGAACCCCAAATCAAATCAGCTCCGCCCATCCGGCTACCGCCAGTACGACTTGCTTCAGAAAATTAAATATCAACCCAATACTAACACGTCGCACCTCCTGAATATTCAATATTCCACTTCTTCTGATATTCCGCGTTTCGACCGGTTAACCTTGCGCCGTAATGGCCTACCCCGCTTTGCCGAGTGGTATTATGGTCCGCAGGAAAGATTATTTGGTGCGTATACTTTAGAGAAGAAAAGCACCGGCGCTTTTTACGACAATGCCCGATTTATAGCAGCTTACCAGCACCTGGAAGAGAGTCGCATAGACCGCGACCTGAACAATCCGCTCCGGAATAACCGCCTGGAAGCAGTTGGGGTTTATTCTTTTAATTCAGATTTTGAAAAGGACACCGGCAAAAATGAATTCCGGTACGGCGTGGAAGGTGTACATAATACCGTTCAATCCCGGGCTTATAAGTTAAATATTAATACCGGTGAATCGAATCCTTTAGATACCCGGTATCCCGACGGCGGTTCGGCCATGACGTCGGTGGCGGCTTATATTACCCATGCTTTCGAAGCTTCGCCTAAACTCATTTTGCACGATGGCCTGCGCTACAGTCAGGTTAAGTTAACGGCTAATTTTATAGACAAGACCTTTTTCCCATTCCCGTTCGATGAAGTTACGCAACAGAACGTCGCTTTAAACGGCAACATGGGCCTTACCTTTTTAACGGGTAACGAATGGCGGTTAGTAGGTTTGGTATCCAGTGGTTTCCGGGCCCCTAATGTTGACGATTTAAGCAAGGTTTTCGAGAGTGTGCCGGGTACGGTAATTGTACCCAACCCCAATTTAAAACCAGAGTATACTTACAATGCCGAACTAACGGTAGCTAAAGGATTTAACCAGCGGGTGCGATTAGAAGGTATTGGCTATTATACTTGGTACCGGCAGGCCATTACTACCCTGCCCGGTGCTTTCAACAACGAAACACAAATTAATTACAATAACCAGTTGAGCCAGGTCTTAACCAACGTAAATGCCCAGAAAGCTTACCTGTATGGCTTCAGCGGCAGTTTGGTAGCCGATATTACAACGGCTGTTTCGATAACCAGCAACCTGAATTATACTTTTGGCCGCATCAAAACCGATTCTACCGATTACCCTTTGGATCATATTCCGCCGGTATTTGGCCGTACAGCCTTCAATATTAAATTAAAGAAATTTCAGGGAGAATTTTTTGCCCAATACCACGGTGCCAAAGCTTTGCGGCATTACAATTTGTTAGGCGAAGATAATGTTGCTTTTGCCACGGCTACCGGCATGCCGGCTTGGTACACGCTTAATCTCCGTACGGCTTACCAGGTACACCAAAATATTCAACTGCAAGCGGCTCTTGAAAATATTCTGGACCGGCATTACCGGGTTTTTGCCTCTTCCATCAGCGCGCCGGGCCGCAACTTTAGCCTGACGGTAAGAGGAAATTTTTAAGCAGCAATAAATAGAATGCTTGAACATAGATAAGGAATGTTACGATGAAAAAATGGAGATTAAAGCCGAAAAAGAAGTAGAAACTATTTGTCCGGCCAACCGGCAGGAATGGCGTTTATGGTTAAAAGAAAATCATCGTACGAAAAAATCGGTTTGGCTTATTTATTTTAAAAAGAAGTCTGGTTATTTCACCATTTCCTGGAGCGAAGCCGTGGAAGAAGCCCTTTGCTTTGGCTGGATAGACAGCAAGGCAAAACCGTTGGATGCGGAGCGATTCATGCAATTCTTCTGCCAACGAAAGCCCACCAGTGTATGGTCGAAGATAAACAAGGAAAAGATACAACGGTTATCGGACGCAGGACTTATAACACCTGCCGGTTACGATAGCATCCAGATTGCCAAACAAAACGGTTCCTGGACCATTCTGGACGAAGTAGAAGAACTAATTATACCGGAGACCTGGAAAAAGCTTTTCAAACACACGCTGGCTCAAAGGACTATTTTCTAAGTTTAAGCAAATCCGTTAGGAAAAGTATGTTGCAATGGCTGGTTATGGCCAGACGACCAGAAACCAGGCAGAAACGGATTGACGAAATAGCCGAACTGGCTGCCCAAAAGTTAAAGCCGAAACAGTTTTAGTATCTAAAATTGAGCTGTAACAATTACTTGGATAATAGAGGCTATAGTGCTTAAGCTGAAATGAATGACATAATTATCCTTTGAAATATAATATAATAGTGCTTAAACTACTAGTACTGGAACTAACCTTAATTTCCAGATTTCCATATAATGGATAAACAGGAAATATGCCAGCAAAGCAAACCTTCTTTATCCGGACTTGTTTTAAAAGCTCTACTTAGAATACCGCTATTGCTATTAACAGCTCAAAATATTACGCCCAAATACATGGTTGCCAAGTTGTCTGGAATTAAATATTTTTTATTTACATTGATAACTATATCAGTAGCAGGGCAAGTTAAGGCGCAGAGCAACCTCAATCTTAAATTTTTCGGTTTAAGTCTGCATCCCAAAGGCGATGTAAATGCGCCTTTAATGCCCTTGAACCCAGATAAAAAGGGCTATTTGGTTTTTAACCTGGGCGGCACGCTTGGTTATGAACATTTCCTGAAGCCAGATAAATTTTCTTTAAAAGCTATTCAGGCCGTTTATTCTGATTGTGCGGCGCAACTGGGCGGCTTTACGCATGTGGGTGTGCGGTGGGTGATATTTAAAAAAGGCAAGCATTCACTGAACGGCGGTTTCGGCCCAACTTTGGTTTACCGCCGCAACTGGTACGAACTGGAGAATTACGAAGATTCCGGTTTTTTCGATGGCGGAAAGAAAGTAAAATACCAGTACAAATTTATTCCGTACGCCGGCGAATTTGAGTACAACCTGGCCTTAAACGACCAATACGAGTTTTCTACCACCTTTATTCCGGGTTATCCCAGCCTCATGAGTTTATCTTTTGGTATCCGGTACTGGCTGCCGCAGAAAGAAAAGGCCCCCGTTTCAGTACCCATATATCCGGCAGTACGGCGTTAAATTTTTATTCTTTTTGGGTATTTTTCGTTACCAAACATTTATGATATTTGGCTCAACTTTTTTTTATGCATTTCAGCACTTTACAATACACGTCTTTACAAACCATTGCCGATACCTTTAACCTGGCCTTCTCGGATTATGTAATTCCGATGCACTTTACCGAGGTGCAGTTAATCGAAAAGCTGACCCGCGACGGCATAAACCTGGAGCATTCGGTAGGTGCTTTCGACGGCGAAAAGTTAGTAGGCTTTATATTGCAAGGGTTAGGGCAGTGGGAGGGTTTGCTTTCGGCTTACAACGGCGGTACCGGCGTTATTCCGGCTTACCGTGGCAGAAAAATTACCCAGCAACTATATGCTTACTGTATACCCCAGTTAAAAGCGGCTGGGGTAGAACAATGCTTGCTGGAGGTAGTTACCCGGAACCAAGTTGCTGTAAAAACCTACAAAGCCATTGGTTTTACCATTGCCCGAACCTTAGAAAGCTATAAAGGCGAAATAAATACCCAAAGCCCAACCGATTTACCGTCCGGTATTATTTACCGCGAAGTAGTAGATTTAAATTGGGCGCTCGCCGAAACTTTCTGGGACTACCAGCCTTCCTGGGGCTATAATTTTGCGGCCATTCAGCGCATCCGCCAGTTTACCCGCCTGGTGGGAGTTTACAACAAAGAGCATTTAATTGGGTACGGGGCTATTCATGAAAATACCAACCGGGTGGCCCAGTTTGCCATTGCCCCAGCTTACCGGAGAAAAGGATTGGGTTTACACCTCTTTCAAAAGCTAGCCACCGGCAAAACCGCTCCGCTCTCGGTTATAAATGTGGACGATAAAAGCGAGGTTACGCTTAATTTCCTGGATGATATTGGCCTGACGCCATTCTTACAGCAATACGAAATGACTTTGAAGATTTAACTTTATCAAGTTCAGTTTCCGTAAATTAACCGGAGGTGTCTCTCCGGTTAATTTACGGAATCATTACTTCTGTTCTGTTTTAGAGACAATTAACAGGTTAATATAGGATGGGAGCGTCCTCGCCCATGTTTTCTTCTGCCGGCCTCTGGCCGTTATAATTTTTGATTCGTAATAATTGACTCTTCTTCTGCCGGTCTCTGGCCTTTATTTATAATATCTGACCCACTTGTTTATAGCGGCCAGAGGCCGGCAGAAATCCTCACCAGCGGGACGCTGGTGATAGCATTAATATTGGTTTATGTGTACAGATAATTCTTCATTGCTACAGGCCGATTTGGTGGGTAAATAGTGAGCAAATATTTATCTAGTAATAAATTACAGTAGGTTTAAAATTTAAAACTCCAGGATAAAACCTAAGGTTGGTACCAGGTTGCCGTCATCGTTGTTCAGGATGAGCGGAATGGCATTACTGCCGTCTTCCTGTAAAGGTCCACCGTTGGTAGTGGCAAAGCCGTTGTTTTCGGTGTTGCGCTGAAAGGTGTACCGCTCATAGCCCGGGGTTTTGCTACCCAGCACATTGGCAATATCCAGGAATAAATCTAAGGTAACGCGGTTAAAATTCCACTTTTTATCTAATCGTACATCTAACTGGCTGAAAGGCCGCAGCCGCTCGGAATTAAGTTGGGAATAATCCAGAATGCCCACCCCCAAGGCGCCATAATTTCGCCGGGAAGCTTCTAAATCGAAAGGAGTAGCTGGTGCCCCGCCGGCAAAGCGGTATTTAGCCCCGAATTCCCAGTTCTTCGGAAGTTTCTTGCCCAACAGTGCCGAAACCAAATGGCGGTAATCCCAGGAACTGGAGATATATCGGCCATCGGTACCGGCAAACTGACTCACCACATAAGTATAAGAAAGTACCGAGAAAACGGAGCCAGTCAATTTTTTCTGAAGGTAGAATTCCAGGCCGTAAGCCCGGCCCAGGCCGTTGCTGGTTATGGCTTCGTTGCCAATAGAACCAAAATCACCACCCTGATTCGCCAGCGAAATGCCATCGCGTACCGAAACCGGGTAATTGCTATATTTCTTATAAAAACCTTCTAAAGTAAACCGTAAATCGGTACGCGGCAAAAACTCGGTGCCTAACACATAGTGCGCCGATTTAATGTAATCCGCGGCTTGGTTTAAATATTGGCCGTTTTCCTGATAGCCCAATACAGTATAAGTGGGTAGCTTATAATAGATGCCCGATGAAGCATTTAAGGTCCATTTATCGGATATCACGTACGAGATAGCACCGCGTGGCGAAAGCGTTTTCAGCGGATTATTGCCGGTTTCGGTGAAAGAATTCATATCCGACCGAATCCCGAAAGACAAACCCAGTTTATCGTTTAAAACCGAACGGGATACCTGACCAAAAGCCCCGTACCGGAAGAAATCGAGGTTGGTATTGTAATTAACGGTTAAGCCGGGCTGCACCAGGTCGCCTTGCTCGTCGCGGAGTTCCGGCCTTATTACATTAAAGACATTATTCGTAAACTGCACCAATTGTCCCGATACCCCGTAAGCGTATTTAAAGCCGTTCTGAAATTTATTTACATCCAGCCGCAGTTTATTTTCAGTTTCGCGGGAGTTCGATTTTAAAGTTTGTAGAGCATTATTGTTATTTTGGGCGTCTTCAAATTTCTCCAGATCAATATTAAAAGCGTTCCGGCTCAAAGCCAGATTTAGGTAGCCGTCGTTAATTAATCTTTTAACCGCCACGCCGGTGGTGTAATTCCATTGGTTATTCAACGGAATAGAACGCAGAATATATTCGTTTTCGGGAGTGCTGTTGCGCGGTACGCCAAAAGAAAATTCATCTATGGCGCCCACGCCTAAAAAGGTAAGCGACGTTTTACTGTTTAATTTGTGGTCTACTTTGTACTGAAAATCCCAGTAATTCGGGCGGATAGGTAAATCGAGGAGTTTAAACAAAAATTGTAGATAAGAGCGCCGGGCTGATACTAAATAAGTGGTTTTAGGAGAAATCGGCCCTTCGAAGGTGGTGGCAAATTCAGAACCGCTTAACCGGATATTACCCGAAAAACGCTCGGGGTTGCCGTACCGCTGCCGGAACCCGAAGACCGAAGACAAAGCATTGTCGTATCGGGCATCAAAAGCCGAGGAACTTACTTTTAAATCTTCGATAAACGAAACGTTTAGAATACCCGTAGCTCCGCCGGCGCTACCCTGCGTAGTAAAATGGTTGATTAACGGAATCTCGATGCCATCGAGGTAATAAACATTTTCGCTGGGCGCACCGCCGCGGATAATTAAATCGTTGCGGCTGCCGCCGCCGGTACCGTTCGTTGCCACTCCCGGCAGCACCTGCACCACTTTCGAAATATCAAAATTACCCCCGGGGTTACTACGTATTTCTTCGGTACTTAAACCCTGCACCGAGAGAGGAGTAACTAAATCAGCTACGGCGGCGCTTTGCCGGCGATTGGCGGTTATTTCTACTTCCTGTAATTTGCTGGCGGCCGGAGCCAGTTCAAAGTTTACAATCTGGGCATTACCGGCCGTTACGTTAATATTAAATTTACTTTGCGACTGGTAACCCAAATAAGAGCTTTCTAGGGTATAGCTGCCCAAGGTAATATTTTCCAGGCGGTACCGGCCGGCTTCATTGCTAACGGTACCTAATTCGGTATTATTTAACCGGATGGTAACGCCAATCAGCGGTTCCTGGGTATTTACATCCCGCACGGTACCTGTAATTACCCCGGACTGGGCTAAGACCATGCCGGGCAAAAATGATAAAAGTAAAAGTATGAGTCTCATTTTATGTTATAATATTAAAACTTTATGATAACATAATACTTAATAATTTGTTTTTGTGAGGAGGATTAAATAGAATAATTTGTAATTACTGGTGCCCTCGCCATAATAATGCTTCATTCCCATGCCGGAATCAAAATATAAGTTGTTACAAGAATTGTTACCCTGGCTCGACAAGTATGAACAGGAACAAGGAGCCCTTGGGGCGAGTTTACCGGACTTTCAAAGATGGCTGGGAGAGCGGTTAATGCTGGAAAAACAAGCCGTGCCAGCAACAAAACCGGAAGAAGCCCTGGAAGGCGAAATTGCCCGCTACCTGACCATTCTGAACCGCTATGCCCGGTTTTATATTAAAAAGGCTTTACAACCAACAGATTTTGTTTCAATGGATGATTTTGGTTACCTGATGCATCTGCTCGATGGTGGCAGCCTTACCAAATCAGCTTTAATTCAGAAAAATATTCACGATATACCTTCGGGTACCGAAATAATAAAACGGCTTATCCGGCAGGGGTGGGTAAATGAAACCCGCGATGAAAAAGATAAAAGAAAAGTTTATTTAACCGTTAATGAAACCGGAAAAGCCGCTTTAATGGCTTCGCTCAGTCAGCTCCGGCAAGTATCCCGCCTGTTTAGTCGCAATTTAGATACCCTGGAAAAACAGCAACTATTAAGAATATTTAAAAAATTAGAATTATTCCACCACGATCAATTTTTGCGGCACAAAGATAAATCGTTGGATGAGATTATAAATTCAGTCTAAAATGATTAACTTTCATAGAGAAGGTACTTGAGCGGCTGTGTTTTACTTAAAAGTAGGTATTGCGGCCCGGTTCTTCATCCTTTATATTCCCAAAGCATTTGCTGAATCTTAAAAAGGTAGAACTATGAAAGAAAAACACATTATTCTGAGAATAGCCCGGTCTGCTACGCGCGATTTATTTCTGGGCGGCGCCATAGCCGGACCGCGGGCAACCGAAAACGTTGCTGCCGGTTTGGCCGTCGAAATTGAGGAAATAGACCGGAACCGTATTTCTACGTTGTCGCGCCTTTCCGATGTGGTGGCCATTGCCCCAGCTATCCCCATGAAATTAATAAAGCCCGTTTCGGTAGAAGCTGTAAAAGAAGCGGCCGCGCCGGAGGTGGCCTGGGGCGTACGGGCGGTTGGCGCCGATACTTCGCCTTACACCGGCAGTGGGGTAGTGGTGGCTGTGCTCGATACCGGAATTGATGCCTCACACCCGGCTTTCGCCGGTATGAGTATTATTCAGAATGACTTTACCGGGGAGGGCAGCGGCGACCAGCACGGCCATGGTACCCACTGCGCCGGTACTATATTTGGGAGGAATACGGGTAACCGGCGCATTGGCGTAGCACCCGGTGTTGAAAAAGCTTTGATTGGCAAAGTGTTGGGAGCCGAAGGAGGATCCAGCGAGCAGATTGTCAGTGCTATGCAATGGGCGGTAGAGAATGGAGCCAATGTTATCTCTATGTCCTTGGGCATGGATTTTCCGGGGCTGGTGAAACAATTAATCGATTCCGGTTTCCCGGCGGAGTTGGCCACTTCCCGGGCGCTGGAAAGTTACCGGACCAACGTACAACTTTTCGACCGGTTAGTGGCGCTTATTCATTCCCAGGCCAGTTTCTTACAACCTACCGTAATTGTGGCGGCAGCCGGCAACGAAAGTGAGAGAAATACCAACCCGGATTTCGAAATTGCTGTTAGTCCGCCGGCAGTGGCGGATGGGGTTATTTCGGTTGGGGCTTTAGGGGAGGAGGCCAAAGGTTTATCAGTAGCCTATTTCTCCAATACCGGCCCAACGGTATCCGGACCCGGCGTCAATATTATTTCAGCCCAACCCGGTGGCGGTTTTGCGATTATGAGCGGTACCAGTATGGCCACTCCGCACGTAGCCGGGGTGGCAGCGCTCTGGGCCGAAAAAATTAAAACCACCAGCGTGTTGAGCCCAACCCAACTTACCGCCAGATTGATTGGTTCCGGTACTACCACGGGTTTAATAGCCGGCATAGATCCTTTCGATATTGGGGCGGGCCTGGTACGCGCGCCGCAACTATAACAAATGGGTATATTATCCCAGAGTGGCTGTCTGAAAAATAGGAAGTGGTTATAGGGTTTTATAAATCGGATAATACCGGAGCCTTAGCGGCAGGTTACCAGCAAGAGGTCTGACAGAAATTTTAGAATTGACAGTGATAATAACCCTAAAGGCACCTGTTTTGGCCTGAAACAGTAATATTAAATAATTTTTATTTGAAGAAGCGATGGCCCATGTAATTGTATAGGTCATTGCTTTCTTTAACCTATTGGTTTTAACGTTCTCTGCCAACTGAAATCTAATGAAGCGTTTACAACCCATTCCACCCAATTATTTACCATACTACGATGAACTTTACGTTATTTCGGATCTGCATTTGGGAGGACAAACCGGCTTCCAGATATTCGATGCCGGTGCATCGTTGCAAAAGTTTGTAGAGCAGTTAAGAGACAAAGCACCCGAAAAGGCAATTGCTTTGCTGATAAACGGAGATTTGGTAGACTTTCTGGCCGAAAAACCTGCTCTGCCTTTCGACCCGATTGATGCTATAAGTAAACTGGACCGGATTATGAAAGATCCGGCATTTGAAATGGTTTGGCTCGCCTTACAACAGTTCGTAGTGGTATCCAATCGGTTCTTAATCATTAATTTAGGTAATCACGATTTAGAGCTGGCTTTACCCTGGGTGCGCACCCATTTACTGCATAAGCTTGCCCCCGAAAATGAAGCTGCCCGCAGCAGAATTACCTTATCTTTTGAAGGAACTGGCTATGCTTGCCGGGTAGGTGCGGCTCAGGTACTTTGTGTGCATGGCAATGAGGTGGACGAATGGAATATAGCCGATTACGAAACTATCCGGCGCCTGGGCCGCGACATCTTGCAGGGCCGACCGGTAGAGAACTGGATTCCGAATGCCGGAACCCAATTGGTTATTCAAATCATGAACGAACTCAAAAGCCAGTACCCATTTATCGATTTGTTAAAACCGGAAGCCCAGGCCGTGCTGCCAACTTTATTGGCGCTGGCCCCCGAACAAGGAGATAATCTAAACGCCATAGCGGCTACGGCCCGCCGGCTATTGTGGGATAAAATAAAAGTGGCCACTGGTTTTCTGGGGCGTGAAGAAGAATTTATAAGCCCTAATACCCAAACTTATCCCGATTCATTTCCCTTTCTCCCGGCCGGCACAGATAATTCTTTGGGTTACGGTTCGGCCATAAAAGATAACGAAGCGTATGCGGCTAATTTACTGGCAGAAACCGAAATGCGCCTGCAAACCAATGTTTCACCGGCGGCCTTAATTCAGCAGGAATTACGGGGAAGGAACCTGGGCGTTTCTTCTGCCTTATTCAAGTTTATACGGGGTGAGGATCGGAGCGAAATATTACGCGAAGCGTTGGAGAAACTCCAGGAAGACCGCAGTTTTGATTTAAAAACGCCGGACGAAACCTTCCGGCGGCTAGATGATTTAATAGGCGATAATTTTGATTTTATTATTTCCGGCCACACCCATCTGGAACGAGCTTTGCCGCGCGGGCACAAGAAAGGCTGGTACTACAATAGCGGTACCTGGGTCAGGCTGATTAAATTAGAAAAAGCGGCGCTGCAAAGTCAGGAACTGTTCGGGCAGCTATTCAATGCTTTTAAAACCGGCAACCAGGAGGCGCTGGCGCCCTATATTATCCGGCGGCTGACCGTAATTGCTATAACCACTGAGGGGCAGCAAACGATTGGCAAAATGTTGAGGGTGAATCCGGTGCCAGGTAAAAATTTTATAACCGAAGTACCGGAAAGTATTTTTAAAACAGTAAACTATAAAAATTAAAAATGCGCACCATTACGCTTGAACTGTTACGCCACGGACCGGCCCATAACCAACTTTTATCGCCGCTAACGCCTTACCTTGCCTTGTGCGAGAATCATGGGGCGGTTACCTTTCATGTGCCTTTTGAGCATAACCAGTTTCTGCACCGGCTAAGTGCTTTGAGTTATAAATACGGCGACGAATCGCGAATATTTCAGCTAAACGACACCGCCCGGGTCTTGGGCGACTTGCTGGGAAATATTCCGGGCTTAACCGCTGAGTCGGGTAAAACCAATGGCTCCGACGAAAACCTGACGCATTTGCGACTAATAATTTCGGCTTCCGAACTGGCTTTATTACCTTTTGAATTGGCTTTATCGCCGAACGGCTTACCCGGTTCCGGGCAGCATTTGCTGTTGCAGCCCCAAATGCCTATTTGCCTGACCCGCGAAATCAGGCGCGTACCCGGCGAAAAATTACAGTGGCCGCTGGAACCCCGCATTTTGTTTATTGCGGCTTCTCCGCCGGAGGTTGGCGAGATACCCGTTGAATCGCACTTGTTAATCATGCGGCGGCAGATTGAACCTTGGGTAAAATATTTCAACCCAGCCGAAAAAGAAACTGCCCGGCAGCGGATTGAAGAGCATCTGGTATTTTTACCAGGGGCCTCTATCGAAGAAATTGAAAAACAATGCGCTACAAATACTTTTACCCATATTCATATTCTGGCCCACGGGGTAGAGCGCCAGGAAAATTATGATACCCGCTTTTTCCTGGCCTTGCACAATGCGCACGATCCTTACAAAACCGAGTATATCAGCGGGGCTCGCCTGGCCACCGCCCTGCGTCCTTCGCACCGGCCCGACAGCGGTGATTTAGCGAAACCCGTAGTAGTTACCCTGGCCAGTTGCGACAGCGGCAATGTGGGTTCGGTGGCCGGTGCTGGCGCCAGCATTGCCCATGCGTTGCACGAATCCGGTATCCCGATGGTAGTTGCCGGTCAGTTCCCGCTTTCTTTTGAAGGCTCCGTTTGCTTGGTAGATTGCCTGTACGAAGGTTTGCTATGGGGTACCGATCCGCGCCGCCTTTTGTACGATTTACGCCGCCGGCTTTACGCGCAATTCCAAGACAAGCACGACTGGGCCGGGTTAACGGCTTACGTGTCTTTCCCGCCCGATTTTGACAAACAGCTTTGTAATGTTCAAATAGAACAAGCCCAACGCAGTATTGATGCAGCTATGAACCACGCCGATCAAGCAATACGGCAGTTTTCAACCTCGGACCCTGGTACCAATGCGGCTGGGCCTTCGCTTACGGAGAATCCTCAACTTCTGCAACTGTTGGCAACCGCCCGGGAAAAAATAAAAAAAGCGAAAGAGAAGCTAGGTCGCTTGCTGACCCGGATGCCAAGTGAGAAAATGCGGATTTTGGGATTGCAGGCCAGTACTGATAAACGGCAAGCCCAAATTATGTTTTCGGTTTCTCAAAGCTCTTTTGACAAACTTAGTGCTACCGATAGGGAAGAAGTCCGTAAAGAATCTCTTGAGCTTTTGCGCAATGCCCGGGAAAATTATTGGCAAACTTTTCTGCTGCAGCGCTCCGATAGCTGGGCCCTGGTCCAATATTTATCTTTAAAGCTGGTGCTAAACCGGCTTTCTCCTGAAAACGGCCCACCATTGTCTGCGGATAATATACCTCCTGTCAAGCAAGAAGATAAGAATAAAATACTACCCTTGTGGTCGATGGCCAAAATGCTGTCGGAGTATGACTTGCGTAGCCCGGATTTAAAACGACAAATATGGGCTCATAGCAATCTGGCCGAACTTTATTTACTTTCATCTATTTTAATGCCCTCAGAATCGGCTGTAGATTTTTCCTGGTTGATTCCGGCAAATGCGCAGGAACAAGCCTTAAAGTTTACAGATGATTTTATAGAGCTTGCCGGGAGAAACTCCTTTTCGGTATACGCTACCCGCCGGCAAATGCTCAGATATACAGAGTGGTTTAATAAAATTGCCGATTTAGGAAAGTTGCCCGACTTAGCTACGGAGATTATCTTTAAATTTCCGGAAGAGGTAGAAGAAATATGGAAATAATTTTAATTTCCTGATGCAAATACCTAGGTTAATCGCTGTAATTATCTTGGGTAATTAACATGAGCTTTATCACATTTTTAAATTTATTTGGTGCAGGCCTGTTTAGACCATTAAATAGATAAGTTATAACTACTACCCAGCCATAAAACATGAAATCCACCGGCAAGTAAGTTTATGTAATGACCTATAAATGCCGTGAATACCTAAAAGCGAAGATAAAAACAACCAATACAGCATACATGGAAAAGCTTCCAATTAGCCAATCAAAGAAAATTCTCTTAAAGCCAGTAATATAGTGTAGGGGAAAGTAGTAGCCTCAGAAAAGCGGCCTAGATTATACCAGTTTAACCCAGATTAAAGTGGAAAATTGCCCATTTTAATGAGTAATAGGCTGGTTAAAGAGCAGAAAGCACAGGCATTATTTCCTTTCAGGAATTTTTTAGCCGAACGAATATTAGGAAAGAGAAGGTTTAGGTTTAAAATAAACTTTAAATTCTGAGCCTTGGCCTACTTCACTTTCAACTTCTATGCGGTCGCCGGTATTATCCAAAATTTTTTTCACCAGGTACAACCCAATGCCCGAACCTTCTACATGAGCATGCGCTCTCTTGTACAGCGCAAAAACTTTATTTATTTGGCTTTCGGCAATACCCAGCCCATTATCCTTAACGGTAAGTAAACAGGTATCGTCGGGTAGTACAAAAGTGCTAATTTGTACAAGCGGTGTTCTGGCTGGGTCGGCGTATTTAATAGCGTTAGATACCAGATTAAATAATATGCTGCGCAGGTTTTTGCGGGTATAAATCAGGCTTTCCCAGTCGAGGGCATTTACCTGAATTCTTGCCTGGCTGGTATGAATTAATTCCCGCAGGCTTTCTTTTACCTCTTGTATAAGGCCCGGAATACTTACTTCTTCCGGTTTTTCTTTGCCTTGCTGCAGCAATGTAATATCGGCCAAATCAGAAATTACATTTTTCAAGGTTGCGATAGAACTTTGCATCATACCCAATATTTGTGCGTGTTGCTGACTTTCGGGGCCTAAATCTTCTGCCAAGGCCATTAATAGACCTTCCATGTTTACAATCGGCGATTTTAAATCGTGCGAGGCCGTATACACAAAATTATCCAGGTCATTATTAATGCGTACCAGTTCTAAATTTTTGCGCATCAGTTCTTCGTTGCGCCGGCGTTCCGTTAAATCGCGGGTAATTTTGGCAAAGCCCAGCAAGCGTTTATCGCTGTTATACACCGGGGTAATTACCACGTTGGCCCAAAAAGCGGTACCATCTTTCCGGATGCGCCAACCTTCGTCCTCGAATCGGTCATTTTCGATAGCCTGTGCCAACTCAAATTGCGGATAACCACTTTCAACGGCTGCACGTGGATAAAATACCGAAAAGTGCTTACCAATTATTTCTTTGGCTGCGTATCCTACAATGCGTTGGGCTCCCACATTCCAGGAGGTAATCAGCCCTTCTGGATTTAGCATCAGAATAGCGTAATCCTGCACGCAGTTTATGAGTAACCGGCTTTTTTCTTCGCTTTCTTTTAATTCCTCGTTTATCCGGTACAACTGTTCTTCCAGTTGTTTTTTTTCGGTGAGATCGCGTGTTATTTTAGAAAAACCAATTAATTCTTTCTTGCTGTTATAAATGGCCGTTATAACCACATTAGCCCAAAATGCCGAACCATCTTTCCGGTAACGCCATCCTTCATCCTCAAAACGACCATCCGTACGCGCTTTTCTTAATTCATATTCGGGGTAGCCCTGTAAAATAGCATCACGGCTGTAAAATTTAGAAAAATATTTGCCAATAATTTCGTTGGCCTCATACCCTTTAATTCGCTTAGCGCCTTCGTTCCAGGTAGCAATGTGGCCGGCTGGGTCTAGCATAAAAATGGCATAGTCCGTAACCCCTCCAATTAATAAACGATACTTTTCTTCGCTATCTTTTAACTCTTCGTAAGCTTTGTATAAGTCGTCTTCGGCTTTTTTTCTTTCGGATAAGTCGCGGGTAATTTTAGAATAGCCAATTAGTACTTTATCCGGGTTGTAAATGGGCGTTATGATAACGTTGGCCCAGAACGCGGTACCATCTTTCCGGATACGCCAGCCTTCGTCTTCAAAACGGCCGTGGATTTGAGCTTCTTTTAATTCAGTAGCCGGATAATCCCGTTCTTTATCAGCCTCGGTATAGAACGTTGAAAAATGGTGCCCAATAATTTCTTCGGCAGTGTATTGCTTTATCCGTTTAGCGCCGGCATTCCAGGTAGCCACTTTACCGGTCGGGTCTAACAGAAAGATAGCATAATCTGTTATGTTTTCGATTAATAACCGGTAACGATCTTCCGTTGTGCCTAAAGAATGATAATCCGAAACAACCTCCAACGCTGAACTCATTTTGTATGCGGTAAATCTTCTGAATCAAAAATAAGTTTTATTTGATAGCTACCAATTATTACAGAAACCTTTGTTAAAAAAATGCTAAGATGCATGCTTTTTAAAATATGGTAGCCGCTTACCAGGTTTATGCAGAACCATTTTATTACGCATGTCTTAAACTTAAGTTTGAAATATTGGTATTTTATAAATATATTACAATTGCTATAATTTTAAATTTTGGCGTATTATTTTCGAAAGGCAGAACCAAATAGCAATTAATAAATCTAACAGCTTTATTCATTTAAGTTAAGGAGGTTAGATTATCAGGTAAGGAACAAACTGTCCAAGCCTGAATTAAAACAAACCTTTTAAAAATCTTACTGGATATTTATAAACCCGAAAATGAATGCCATAAGCCTTTTGGTTTTAGCCGCTATTACGCACTTATAAACCTAATTAGGAACAATCCTGGAAAAGCATTTTAACTGCCAAGTATCTACCTTGGTCAAGGTTCGTATAAGTTTATTTAAATGCGCTCATTTGGGTAGGGGAGTTCAGGTGCTAATCTAAGATTGATATATAACGAAAGAGGTTCGATTTGAAATTTAACAATTAGAAGATTACAAGATGTTCCAGTAGTTCGGAAGCTGCGGTCCGGATCCCAACATTATTTTTATAGGAAGTAGATATTCTATATTTTAGGCCACTAAGCCAATACCAATGCCTACAGACGATACGGCAATTTTGAGTTAGAAAAATTTGGAAAAATTAGCTGAATCCGCGTTTCGGAAGACATAATAGTAATGATTCTGGTCCACCCATTTATTTAGTAGAAGAATTAGATCATTAGATAGAAGTTTAAGGATATATTCAATTAATATTGATAATGTCGTTGCACCGCGTTTTAATAAATATAAACCTTCAAATTAAACATTTATGACACATACCTTTCCAATGAGATTTACCCTGGAAAACGGTACGCATGTAACGGTAAATAATACCGGCTCTAATGCTTACGAATTTATTTTACAACCGGAAGATGGCCCCAATCGCCAGTTTACCTACTTAGATGATGGCAGAACCAAAACCCAGGTAGAAGCATCGCTTAATTTTGAAGAAATAGATGCTTTGCGCCAGTTCTGGTTAGAAACAGAAGATATTGGGTAATCTGCACATGGGGTAATAAAAACCCTATCTTTAAATAGCTATAATTATATCGAGCATAGGACCACGCTGAGTACGCCATAAGCTGACCTTGCGGCGACTTTTCCCAACCAGAGTCGGGTGAGCGTACAACTACGACACCTCGCTATTTGGTTATTTATACCTGGCGTAAGTCCTTAAGAAAATACTGGGTCTTGTGGCGTAGCCGAAATAACTCTTGTACCGGTTTTGCAAATAATGCAGCTTATTCCGTAACTCATAGCCATTTTAGCAACGCCACATGACCTTATAATTCTGTAATTCCTTTATTTATGTTCTTTTGTTACAGCAGGGAAGTACAAGTATAAGATTGCCTGGTTCGTGCTCTACATGGTTGTGTAGCACTATCATCTTTCAGTTTAAGCCATCCAAACAATATACCTTTTCCGTTGCTATTAATATTTTGCTTTTTGCGGCGGCAATTTATCTTTTCGTATCAAGCATAATTTATTGCGGCGCGGCGGTAATGTCTTTTGTAATTACGGGCCAAACACCGGCTCTTGGGAAGCTAATGCCTTTGTTGGCACCCCTTACACCGGCATCCTGCTGAAAATAATAGAGTGGCCAGCCTTTATAGGTTAATTGTTTTTTACCGAAAATCGTGATAACGCTGAATGAATTTTTGTCCAGAGTAGAAGGCACTACTATCTGGTCGGTTTCGTAAATGGGCCACACGGCATCGTGCGTAGCATTCTGGTTGGTATAGTTATTCTTATTAAACTTATCGTTGATAAAACCATACAAGGTTTGGCCCATTCCATCGGTAAAGTATAAGGTTTTACCAGTGCCTTCGGTATAATTAGATTTATAGTTTTTGCCATCGTGCCCTACCAACTGGGCATTTACCAGCATAATAGAATAATCGGGTTTGGCCACAAACCAAATACCACCCACGCCCTCACCAGTGGTTTGTCCGGGCGCTTCCAGGGTGTTTACACCATTAACCGCCGGCGCATAATAATAGAGCGGCCAGGTTTTATAGGTTACTTGTTTTTTGCCGTTAGCTGCCGTTATGGTACCAAAATCCGATAGTTCTAGGCCATCGCCCAACTGGTCGGCTGTTAAATTCTCTACATTAAAATAAGGCCAAAGTGCTTCGCAGCCGCCGGCGCAGTTATTCTGACCATTAAAATCGTTCGAGAAGTAGTAAAGGGTACGACCATCTTTATCAACCAGGTAATTGCCGAGAGTAGCACTGGTTTGCAGTTTTATCTCTTTTGTAACACCGGCTTCATTGTCGTCGTCGCAACTCCAGGCAAAAAGCAGGAGCGCGGGTAACAGTAATTTAAAACTGTACTGAAATATCTTTTTCATAATGTTTTGGGCTAGGTGACTTTTTTGGTTTAAAACTTCGATTTTAAAACAGGGGATAATATTAGTTGAGCTCAACTACAGGTCGGATGGAATAGCGGAATGGTTGCCTCGGCTTAAATTTTTTTTGTTCTGATATGTATTTCCAGGAGACAGAGTCAAGTCAATTATTTCTGACAATATTATAATCTGAATGAATTTTCTTTTACCTTGGTAATGTTCCGCGTCGGCGGCTTTATCTCCTAAGCTTATTCTATGAAACCTGCTATTATAATTGCGCTGCTTATTATTTTTTTATTCGTAATTCGGTCCCGGGTTAAGAAGAAAAAGTAGGCGGAAACACAACTTTTTTGCCAGGCAAACCACCAGGTTCTCCAAGTAAATTTTTATAACACCACCTTTTTCGAGCTTAAAACATGATGTATCAGCTTATTTTATCTTTTTGGCTTGCCATTGCTTTACTGTCGTTTAATGGTCCGGAGAACATAAGGACAGACATGGTTCACCCGCTGCAGAAAGCTAAATCAAAAAGCTTGTTTAACGGGAAAGATTTAACCGGCTGGCACGCCGATGTACCCAAAATGGATAATAATCCGGAGGTAAAAAGTCCGTTTATTGTGCGCGATGGTTTGCTGGTTAGTTTAGGAACGCCCGGCGGCCATTTAATTACCGATGCCAGTTACCAGAACTACCGCCTCGAACTGGAGTATCGGTTTGCCGGTAAACCCGGCAATTGCGGGGCGCTGGTGCACGCATCTACCCCGCGGGCTTTGTACGAAATGTTTCCGAAATCGATAGAAGTACAAATGATGCACCAGAACGCCGGCGATTTTTGGTGTATTCAGGAAGATATTGTGGTGCCGGATATGGAAAAACGCCGCGGGCCTAAAGAAAAATGGGGCGTTAACGGCGATAAACTGCGGCGCATTCCCAACCTGACGGATGGCTCGGAAAAGCCGCTGGGCGAGTGGAACGCCATGACTATTGAGTGCGTGGGCAACACCATTAAAGTGTGGTTAAACAACGATATGGTTAATTATGGTTTTGACGCAACCGTCAGCCAGGGTCAGATTGCTTTGCAGGCCGAAGGCGCCGAAGTAGAGTTTCGGAAAGTTTTATTAACGCCGATAAAGAAGTTAACAGATTAAGAAAGCTAAAGATTAAGCCACGAAGGTTCCGGCTCCTGCGTATTAAATGATGCATCAGGGTTTGGAATTGCTTAGAGTTCCTCGAGGCTGAACAATATTCTTTTGCCTTTTTCCTGGCCAATTCTAACCATTTCGTCGGCTCCGCCCGAAGGTCCGCCAATTCTTAGGATGGCATCGCATTTACTAATCAGCCGGATGGCCACCGGATGGAATAATTCATTCCAGATGGTATCGCCTATTTGGGTGGAACCGGCCGTGTGGATTAAGGGCAAAGCAAACCATTCGCCTAAAACCGGTAAGTGGCCGGCCCTATAAATTTCTAGCGCCATTTTTTCCATTAAAGCTACATTTTGCCCAATCAAATCCGGGTCGTCGTTAGTGCCGGAGCGGTATGGGCCGGCAACCAGTATGAGCAAAGGATGGGTTAGTTCTGGCATAAAAGGTTGTTTATTTTAACGTACTGCAGCAGCATAATGGTTTTGCCGTCTTTAATTTCACCGGTCGCAATCAGGTTGTAAGCGGTTTCAAAATCAAGCTCCAGCACTTCAATATTTTCCTGTTCTTCGGCCAGCCCGCCACCTTTGCTTACCTGCATTTCGCGCGCGTATTCGGCCACAAAAAAATATAGGATCTCGGTTACAGAACCCGGCGACATGTAAGCTTCGAATATTTTTTGCACCTGCGATATTTTATAGCCCGTTTCTTCTTCGGTTTCTTTTTTAATACAATCTTCGGCATTATCCCTATCCAAAAGCCCGGCACAAGCCTCTATCAGCATACCGGTTGGGTTGCCGTTAATAAAAGAAGGTAGCCGGAATTGGCGGGTTAAGATTACGGTTTTCTGTGCTTTGTTATAAAGCAAAATAGTGGCTCCGTTGCCGCGGTCGTAAGCTTCCCGGCTTTGGGTCTGCCAGGTACCATTTTTTTGCAAATAATCAAAGGTAACTTTCCGGAGTGTGTACCAATTATCCGAAAGAACCTCGGTCTTATTAATTTTTATTTTTTCATTCATGAATTAAGTGTTTAAATACAAGCTACTTTTAGAACAAGAGTATTTATTTAAATGAGAGGTTGCACAAAGTGGGCTGAACCTAAATAAAAATATATCACTTACTATACAAAACAGAAATAAAAAATAAAGCTACCTGGCTTAATATTTTGTAAGTTTATATTAGAAATTTTATCCGGATTTATTCTACTATTAAGCCCGATAAAACTTGAATATACTAGATTTTTTAGCCAACCAGCGCAACAAAGCTTTTCTCCTATAATATATTCTGTTCATGGAAATTCCCTTGCTTACCGATATTATAGTCGTATTAGGGCTGGCCGTGCTGGTAATTATGCTGTTTCAGCGGTTCCGGTTTCCTACAATTCTGGGTTTCTTAGCTACAGGCGTTATTACGGGCCCGCACGGTTTTGGCATTATTCCGGATACCCACCAGATAGAAGTTTTGGCTGAAATAGGGGTCATTCTGCTGCTCTTTATTATTGGCATGGAGTTCTCGCTGCATAACCTGTTTCTTATTAAACGTACCGTTTTTGTGGGTGGCGCCGTACAGGTTTTTCTAACCATTCTTCTGGTTACCGTACTATTAAATACGGCCGGCATGGCTTTGCCGCAGGCTATTTTCATTGGTTTTCTTTTTTCGCTCAGCAGCACGGCTATCGTACTCAAACTCTTGCAAGATAAAGATGAGCTAAACAGCCCGCACGGGAAAATTGTGCTCGCTATTCTTATCTTTCAGGATATAATTGTGGTGCCCATGATGCTGGTAGCGCCGCTTATGGCCGGTGGCACCCAAAATATTGCCCAAGCCTTGTTATTGATGCTGCTGAAAGGTGTACTGGTAATTGTTTTTGTATTGCTGAGCGCCCGCTACGTGGTACCGCGTTTGCTTTACCAGGTGGCTCAAACCAAAAGTCGCGAATTATTTATTTTAAGCGTAGTAGTTATTTGTTTTGCGGTGGCCTGGCTTACCTCCAGACTGGGGTTATCTCTGGCGCTGGGAGCTTTTATGGCGGGCTTGATTATATCGGAATCGGAGTACAGCCACCAGGCCACCAGCAATATTATTCCTTTCCGCGAGTTATTCAGCAGCTTTTTCTTTGTGTCGATTGGTATGCTCCTGGATGCTTCTTTTATGCTGGAGCACCTGCCTTATATTCTGGGTCTGACCCTCCTGATTATTTTAGTAAAAACATTTGTGGCTACGATAGCCGCTAAAATATTACGATACCCGCTGCGCACCTCGTTGATGGTGGGGTTGGCCATTTTTCAGGTTGGCGAGTTTGCTTTTATTTTGTCTAAAACTGGTATCAAATATGGCTTATTAACCCCTGAAGTTTACCAGTATTTTTTATCGGTGTCTTTGTTAACCATGGCCTTTACGCCGTTCGTAATTAATAAATACCAGCCCATCGCCTCCGGCTTAAGTAAGTTGTTAGGTGCACAGCCGCACTTGGCACACGCCGGAGATAACCAGCCCGACAATGACCCGTTGCACCACCTCGATGATCATGTGGTAATTATTGGATATGGCATTAACGGGCGCAACGTTGCCAAAGCTGCCCGATACGCCCGCATACCTTACGTGATTGTGGAATTAGATGCCATTACCGTTCGGCGGGAGCGCCGCTTTGGCGAACCCATTGTGTATGGCGATGCCATGCACCATATGATTTTACACCATGTAAATATTCAGAAAGCGCGGGTGGTAGTTATTGCGGTTTCGGATCCGGCGGCTACCAAGCGCATTCTTTCGGGCATCCGGCAGATTACTGATAAGGTGCATATAATCGTACGCACGCGTTTTGTGCTGGAGATGGCTGAAAATTATCACCTGGGCGCTGATGAAGTGGTGCCGGAAGAATTCGAAACCTCCATCGAAATATTTACCCGGGTGCTGGCGAAGTACCTGCAGCCCCGTGACCAGATAGAAGCTTTTACCAATAGTATCCGGGCTGATAATTACCAGATGCTCCGTACGCTAAACGGCCGTAAACAATCTCTGGGCCACTACGATATTGAGTTGCCGGATTTTGAAATAGCCAGCTTAAAAATATTTACCTCCGGCAGCAATATTGTAAATAAACCACTGCGCGAGGCAAACCTCCGGCAGCGGTTTAGCATAACCATTGTAGGAATAAACCGCGAAGGCCAGACGATTCATAATATTGATGCGGAGACCTTTTTGCTGCAAGGTGATGTGGTATATGTGGCCGGCAAACCAGCCGACATCAGCCGCTTCGACAACCTCCTTCGGGAATAATTTTGCTGTGAACTTCCGGTACAAATATATAGGTGCCAAACTTATACTGGTGCTTCGCGAAATTATAAATTAAAAATTGTGAATTTTAAGTTGTAAAAGCTCTTTTCCGTTTTTGGGTTTCATCTGGTTCTAAAATCTATTTGGAATAAGTAATAATAATAGGACTTTTGCAAAATGGTTTTTCTAACATTGTAAATCCTCCCCCTTGCCCCCTCCGAAGGGGGACTTTGGATAATTTTGCGAAAGTCCTGAATAAATCGAATATTATTAAAAAGTGATGTTGCTATGGTATGCTACGCCATTATCTAACAAAAGACGTACTGGCCATTGGCAAAATGCCGCTTTGCCACAACCCGAAGAAATATTATTATCCGTAAGCCAGATGCTATAAACAAAAACAGGCAAGAATTATTTGCCCATTTTTGTTTATAGATATTATTTTAACAATTGCTCCGTTCGGATTTTTATTCCTGGTAAAGATTGGTATAATATTCATCGGCCATACGGTCGGCTCCAAACATAGGGGCAACATCCCGCATACTTTGCTTCATAATCTGTACCCACTTTTTCCGGTTCTGGTAGTAAGCCGGGATAATTTCCTGCTCCAGTATTTGCATCATGTTGGCGTAATCCTGCTCGTCTTGCTCGTATTCCGGTAAAGAGGTATCTACAATCGGGAAGAGGAAACTGTTTTCACCGTGACGGCCAAATTCCGGAATCCAGCCATCCTGCACCGTAAAGTTAATGGCGCCGTTCATAGCAGCGGTCATACCACTGGTGCCGGAGGCTTCGCGGGGGCGGCGGGGCGTATTCAACCATATATCGGCGCCCTGTTTTAGTTTGCGCGAAAGTTCTATTTCGTACCCGGTTAAAACAGCAAAATTATTTCTCTTATAAGACAGCTTTACCAGCTTGTTAAATACTTCAATAGCGCCCATGTCGAAAGGATAAGGCTTACCGGCCCAGATTACCTGAACGGGTTGGCCTTCGCGGTTAATTAAATTGAAAAAATGGTGCAGATCGCGTAAGAGCAGGTCGGCTCGTTTATAACCGGCAAACCGTCGGGCCCATACAATGGTTAATACATCGGTTTTAAACAACTTACCCGTCTGGTCGGCTACCATCTCAAAAAGTGGTTTCTTCATTTCGGCTTTGCGCCGCACCAGGGCTTCGTCGTTGTTCTGTTCAAAAGCTCCGTACAAGGCCTCATCGCGCCAGAAAGGTACATTCTGGGCATTTGTAATGGCTTTAATTTCGCAGATACCATCGTTCCCGGCCCACATATCGCGCGATACCTCGCCGTGCAATTGCGAAACCCCGTTGGCTATGCGCGCCAGCCGCAGGGCGGCTAAGGTATGGCTGAACATCTGGCCGTGCATACCGGTAATAAACCGCACTTCATCCAGGTGAATATCACCAAAAAAGGTCATTTTATTTAATAGCAGAATGTCGTGCTCTTCGTTGCCGGCTTTTTCGGGGGTGTGCGTGGTAAATATCAGTTGCTCTTTTACTTCCGCCAGGTGGTGGTTTTTCGCGTATAAATAAAACGCCAGAGGCAGGGCGTGTGCTTCGTTCATGTGGTAACGCGCCGCGCCACCCAGCGCTTCTACTACTTTAGCGCCGCCAATCCCCAGCACCATGCTTTGCGCAATCCGGGCAGCCGGCTCGGGATCGTATAACATGTGCGAAATGGTTTGGCTCAGGTAATCGTTTTCCGGAATATCGGTCGTGAGCAGGTAAACCGGCACGGTGCCGAAGATTTCGGGCTTCAAGACCAGGGCCTTTACCCAAACGGTATTGCCGTGTATAATAACCGGTACCACAATGCCGGAATCTTCCAAAAAGGTATAATATTTATCGGAGAACTGGACCCGCATGGTGTTGTCGTCGTTGCGCACCTGGTCGTAGTAACCAAATTTCCAGAGCATCCCAATGCCAATCATGTTCTGGCGCAAATCGTACGCGCTGCGCATGTGCGAACCAGCCAGGTAACCTAAACCACCAGAGTATATTTTCAGGGCCTGGTGAATGCCAAACTCCATACTAAAGTAAGCGACCCGCTCGGTATACTTCGGGTTTATATCATAGGGGTGATACCATTTGTTGTATTCTGACATAGAGACGTTTTAAATTATGAATATTTAAACCTTGTATTAATTCCTGTTCATGGTCTGCCCGGACAAAATGAAATATTATGCCGTACCGGCCCTGGGCCCATACGGCTGCTATTTTTCTTTAAACCTGGCAATTTGTCGGCCTAATATATTCAGAATAAAATTTACCTGGAGCAATATTTTAACGGATTGCCCGAATATTTACGGTAAATGCTTACCGTATTTCTACCAAAAGAAAAGGCCAACAGGCGATAAATACGGATTTCGGCCTTTAGTGTTGGTGCGAGGCCATCAGATCGTTGCCGTTTTTTAACACGTGTTCGCTGTAAAGCAGGTAAGCTCCGGTAACCACCACAGTATCGCCGAGGCTCAAACCGCTTTGGATAGAAATATTATTTGTACCCGCTTCGCCGGTAGTAACCATCCGGGGCTGAAAAGTATTCTTCCCTCTTTTTAGCCACACATGCGCCCCTTGCTGCTCCCGGATGACCGCTTCCTGCGGCAGAATAATCTCTTTTCCGGAAGCGCTGGTTAAGGTAATGGTGGCGGGCATACCCGGCAGCAGATTTCCTTTTGGGTTGGGCATTTCGGCCCGCATTATTACCACCTGACTGTTTTGCCGGAACTCCGGGTTAACGAAAGAAACTCTTGCGATCTGGGGAGCAATACCCGGTACGGAAACCTGAATTTTATCGCCGGTCTTTACGGCCAGGGCTTCACCAGCGTAGAGTTCAGCTTCTACCCATAATTTATTCAGATTGGTTAGCCGGTAGAGTAAACCGCCCTCGGGCACATAAATACCCTCAGCCGCGGCTATTTCGGTTACAATACCGGGACGCGGGGAAAGAAAGGTTATGCGGGCATCCGGTCGCTTCGACTTAGAAAGCCGGCTAATCTGACCTTCGGTTAAGCCAAATAACCTCAATTTTTGCCGGGCTGCTTCCAGGAAAGAGGCATAGCGGGTTTCCTGCTGACCAAAATTCTGGTATTGTTCCAGGGTTAATAAATATTCCCGTTCCAGGGTTAAAAGATCTTCGCTGTATAAATCGTATAGGGGCTGGCCTTTCCGGATGGGAACACCTGTTTCCTTTACATACAGTTTTTCAATCCGGCCGGCGGCCCGGCTGCTGATGAGGTCTACCTGGGTCTCGTCGGGCACCAGGCGGCCGGTGAGAATGGTGTTAGCGGCAATTTGGCCGGTTTGCACGGGTTGGATGGTGATGTTGCCTAACTTTATTTGGCTATCGCTCAGCACCAGGGTATTGTTCGTGTCTTTGGCAGTAGCCTTGGGCTTGCTGACTGGCACCAGGTCCATGCCGCAAACCGGACAGGAGCCGGGCTGGTTCTCTACAATCTGCGGGTGCATCGGGCAGGTGTAAGTGGTTCCGGTTTCGACATTGGTGTGGTTATGGGTTTCCTGGCAGGCAAAGGCGGTTAGCGCCAAGGTGAATACCAGTAAAATTTTTGTTAAATATTTCATCAGTATGAAAAATATAATCTTCTGTAAATAGACGCTTACCTGTTATCTGCTACCCGGATAAAGCTTTCGCTATCCACCAGGAACTGGGCGTTGGCGGCAATTTCGGTTTGGATGTCCAGGCCTTTTTGTACTTCTACCAGGTCATCGGAACGCTTGCCCACGATTATTTCTATGGGTTGAAAGACCCCGTTTAGCTTCCGGAAAACGACGGACGAGGAGCCCAGATCCAGGACAGCAGATTTTGGCACCCATAGGGCTGAATCAGTGGCCATGGCTATTTTACCCGTAACCAGTTGGCCAACCAAGGCGCTGTTATGCTGCGTAGGCAATAAAACTCTTACCTGGGCAAAGCTTTCACCGGCTTCGTAAAAAGGCTGTACCAGGTGAATTCGGGTTTTAATATTTGTCTCTGGTAGCTGATTAAAGAATAAAGTAACCGGGGTGCCTTTTTTCAGGTTTGCCGCTGCCGTACTGCTGACGTTAAACTCGGCCCATACTTCGTCCGCATTTACTACCCGGAATAAAGTTTGCCCCGCGGTTACGTACATACCTTCGCGCACCGAAAAACCAGGTGTGGCCGGGGCAGGAGGCGCTGAACTAATATTGCTGCCGGTTGCGGCGCTGCTCATATCAGCCATACCGCCCGAACCAGCACCGTTATTACCATTAACGGCCGTATAAGTGGGGGGTGTGGTAACCGTGGGGTCTACGACGTAGCCGTTATATGGGCTGTAAACCGGAAAAGTGTAGTTTGCCTCGCGCTGGCGGCTAATCTGGCTTATTTGGGCTTCCGTAGCGCCCAGGTATTGCAGTTTCTGTTTTGCAGCCCGGATAAGGTCCGTATTCTGCGCATCGTGCTCCAAAAGATAAATTAATTCGTTCTGGGCCGTGATTAAATCCGGGCTGTAAATGTCATATAATTTCTGGCCTTTACGTACCGGCTGGTAGTTAAATTGCACGTAAAGCTTTTCGATGCGGCCGCCGAAACGGGCCGGAATGGTATATTGCCGCCGTGTATCGTAGGTAATAATGCCGGGGAACGTAATTTCACTGTTTACCTCCTTGGTTACAGGGGTTATGGTTTTTATATTCGCAATAACCGTCTGGTTCGTGGGTTGTAGCAGGTAATTTAAATCGCCGGCAACAGTAGCAGCCTCGGTAGCCTCTCTGCGTTGCGGTACCAAATCCATACCGCAGATAGGGCAGGAGCCGGGCTCGTCTTTTACTATTTGCGGGTGCATCGGACAGGTATAAGTGGTGCCGGTTTCGGCATGGTCCGGGTGGTTCTCCCGGCAACTAACCAGGGCCAGCGGCAGAAACAAAAACAGCAGCCGGAATATTCTATTTCTCAAGTTCTTTTTCATAATTCACACCAATCAGGTACAATTGTTCCAGGTTGTTCAGGTACTCCATTTGGGCCATATTCAAGGCTTCCCAGGCATCTACAACCTGGGGCAGATCGGCCGTGTTTTGTTCGTAACGCAGGAGCGTAGTCTGGTAATTTTTATTCAGGGCTGGCAATATTTTATTTTGATAATTGCTTACCTGGGTCTTTTTGGTACTAAACTCCAAGGCCATTTGGCTAATCATGCTTTTGGCTTCGTTCAGCAGGTTGGCCCGGCCCAGTTGCATGGCTTGTATCTCCAGGTTCATGGCTTTGCTGTTAGCCTTGTACATTCTGGCCGACCAGGGCGCAATCGGAATAGAAACCATACCCATGGCGGTAAACTGCCGGGGCATCATGCCGGTACGGGGCTTCATGTGATCGAAGCGGAGGCTGAAATCCGGCTTTCGCTCCAACTTCTCCAACTGCAGATTTAACCGCATCGATTCGATGGTGCGATCCAGTTGCCGGACATCGCTGCGGAGACTGGTTAAAGCAGCCGTATCTGGTAGGATAACCAACTCGGGTACTTTTACCAGCGTATCAATGGCAAAGCGGGTTTCCGGCGGAAAACTCATCAGCATGTTTAACTGAATATTTTTCATTTGGATTTCGCTGTCAGTCATTAAGAGCATATTTTCTACTTCGTGCAGGCGAGCTTCGGCTTTGTAAATATTGCCGAGGGTGCCTTGGTTTAAGGGGTAGCGCACTTTAGCCAGTTTCAGCATAAACTCCATTATGCGGCGGCTCTCTTCTAAAACGGCTTTCTTCTTTTCCTGTACCACCCATCCGTAGTAAGCGGTTTTGGCCTGCGCCCGAAATTGGTTATACATTACCTCGTGCGATTCTTCCTCAATAGCCGCTTTCGATTGCAGGTATTTTTCTTTCGCTTTTAGCTTGGCCGGGTTCGGAATATCCTGCTGGGCCGAAATCATAAACGAGCCTTTATCGCGGCTATCCATGATGTTCTGGCCCGGATAAGGCGCCATAAATACGCCGCTGCCCACCATGGGAGCCATCCAGCTCTTGGCGCCTTCGGCTGAAGTCTCGATAGCCAGTGTTTCTAAATCGTGCTCCTTTAGCATCAGGTTATAATGATGGATATACAGGAGTACACTATCAAGGGTTAAAACCCGGGGTTTAACCTGCGCCTGCGCCTGGAGGCTACAGCCCAGAATAAGGAATAGGATTATATATTTAAATTTAGTGCTTAACATCGTAGATATCCAGTTTGCCGTATTTTCTTAATTCGTATTCTTTCGTCATCTCAAAAACTACCGGCGTTACGAGTAATATGTGAATGGAAGAAGTAAATACCCCACCAATCATGGGCAATACAATGGGCAGCATTACATCGGTACCCACGCCGGTAGCCCACAATACCGGAATTAAACCAAACAAGGACACCGAAACGGTCATGATCTTAGGCCGCAGCCGTTTAACGGCGCCCCGGAAAACGTATTCCCGAATATCGGCTTTGGTGATGGTGGCAGCGGTATTTCCCTTATCCCGGGCCAGATCACTCATGGCTTCGTTCAAATAAACCACCATTACCATGGCCGTTTCCACGGCCAACCCAAACAACGCAATAAAACCAACTGCCACCGCTACCGATAAATTGATGCCGTAGAAGTATACAATAAAAACCCCGCCCACGAGAGCAAACGGAATCGTAATCAGGTTTAAGAGTGCCTCTTTAAAGGAATGGAACGAGAAGTACAGAATCAGGAAAATAATTACAAGTACCAGCGGAATGATTATTTTGAGTGTTTGGTTGGCGCGTACCTGATTTTCCCACTGACCACTCCACTCCAGGTGGTAACCATTGGGCAGGTTGGTGAGTGAGGCATTCAGGGTTTGAATGGCTTCCTGTACGGTGCTGCCTAAATCCCGGTCCCGCACATTAAACAAAACGGCACCCCGGAGGTGGGCATTTTCGGAGCTGAGCATCGGCGGCCCATCCACAAAATTTATATCGGCTACCGCCGAAAGTGGAATGGTGCCGCTGGTGCCGGTAGAAATGGGAATGCGCCGGATTCTATCCAAGCTGTTGCGATATTCCTGCGCCAGCCGCACATTTATCGAAAACCGTTGCCGTCCTTCAATGGTGTTTCCAATCGGAATGCCGCCCAGTGCCGATTCTACAATATTATTTACATCATTTACGGAAAGTCCGTATCGGCCTAATTCTTCTCTTCTGGTATCAATTTCGAGGTATTTGCCGCCGGTTACGGGTTCGATGTACAAATCTTTAACGCCCGGAACACCACCCAAAGCGGCCCTTACTTTTTCTGAAACAGCGGCAATGGAATCCAGTCGCTGGCCATAAATTTTAACCCCTACATCGGTGCGGATGCCGGTGGCCAGCATGTTAATGCGGTTGATAATAGGTTGTGTCCAACCATTGATAACGCCTGGTATCTGCAGTTTGCCATCGAGTTCTCGGATAATATCGGCTTTGGTCAGGCCGGCGCGCCATTCAGAATGAGGCTTTAGCAAAATGATGGTTTCAATCATGCTGATGGGCGAGTTGTCGGTGGCCGTACTGGCCCGGCCCGCCTTGCCCAGCACCTGGTCTACCTCCGGCACCGACATAATAATTTTATCCTGCACCTGCAAAATCCGTTTGGCTTCGGCATTGGAGATATCGGGTAAAGTAACCGGCATAAATAAAATCGAACTTTCGTCCAGCGGGGGCATAAACTCGTTTCCCATGCGCAGCAACATCGGAATGCTAATAGCTAATGCCAGCAAATTCAGGCCAATGGTGGTTTTGCGCCATTTTAAGCAAATCCGCAATAAAGGACCGTATACTTTTTCCAACCCCCGGTTAATGGGGTTACTACTCTCAGGTTTAAGCTTGCCTTTTACAAAATAGGAAATAAGTACCGGTGTCAAAGTGATAGCTACAATTGCATCAACTATTAATATAAAAGTTTTGGTCCAGGCCAGCGGGCTGAATAATTTTCCTTCCTGACCGGTTAACAAGAATACCGGCAGAAAAGAGGTAATCACAATAATGGTGCTCCAAAACACGCTGGGACCAACTTGTTTAGCGGCTTTTTCGATTATGTTTAAGCGTTGTTCTTTATTCATGGCTAGGATTATTTTGCGCCTCGGCTAAATGGCGGTAAGCATTTTCTACCATTACAATGGCATCGTCTACAATTACCCCAATAGAAAGGGCGATGCCGGTAAGCGACATAATATTAGAGGAAATACCGAAGGCATTGAGCAGGATAAAACCAATACACACCGACAGCGGCAGTTGAATAATAATAACCAAAGCGCTGCGCCAGTGAAAGAGGAAAATAAAAACCACTACCGAAGCCACCAGCATTTCTTCTACCAGGGTTGTTTGCACCGAATCAACCGACTCCTTTATCAGCCCGCTGCGGTCGTATACAATATTAAACTTTACGCCTTTGGGTAAACCAGCCGAAACTTCCTGCATTTTGGCTTTTACATTTTCGATTACTTCGGCTGCGTTTTCGCCATACCGCATGACCACAATGCCACCTACAGCTTCGCCTTCGCCATTCAAATCAAATATTCCCAAGCGGCTTTCGCCGGTCATTTGTACTGTAGCCACATCCTTTATCCGGATGGGAATAGAATTTTGCGTAAGGACCGGAATATTCTCTATATCGGCCATCGATTGTAGATAGCCGGTGGTTTTAATAATATAGCCGATGTCGCTCAGTTCAAATTTGCGGCCACCGCCTTCGTTATTATTGGTCCGGACCGAATTAATTACCTGGGGTACCGATAGGTTAAAATAAGAGAGCTTATTTGGGTCGAGGGTAATCTGGTATTGTTTCTGAAATCCGCCAAACGAAGCAATTTCGCTTACTCCGGCGACATTCTGGAGCGCGAATTTAACGTACCAATCCTGAATAGCCCGTTGTTCGCCCAGGTCCATACCCGGTGCATCCAGGGTATACCACAATATGTGCCCTACTCCGGTGCCGTCTGGTCCTAAGGTGGGAATGGCGCCTTCGGGTAATAAGCGGCTGGCGTAATTTAACCGCTCTAATACGCGTTCACGAGCCCAGTAAATATCGGTATCGTCTTCAAAAATAACGTAGATAAAGCTCATCCCGAACATGGAGGTACCCCGCACATATTTTACCTGCGGCATACCCTGTAAATTTGTAACCAACGGATAGGTTACCTGGTCTTCTATAATTTGCGGGCTGCGCCCCATCCACTCTGTAAATACAATAACCTGATTTTCCGAAAGGTCCGGAATGGCATCTACTTTATTCGTACTCACCGAATAAATGCCCCAGCCAAATAAGCCGGCAGCAATTAGCAATACAATAACCCGGTTACGGAGCGATATTGAAATTAATTTTCCAATCATCTTTATACATTTAAACTAACCCGGTCAACTGCTAACCGGGCTAGTTATTTCTGATTTAAAGTTTGTTAATGGGCGTGGCCTTCATGCTCCTGGCTGCCGGCGTCGGCTACTTTTTCCAGGTTCATTTTGCACTCCGGGCATTTACCAGGCTTGTCGCTGGTAACTTCCGGGTGCATGGGGCAGGTGTACAGAGCAGCCTGCTCCTGGTTAACTTCGGTTTGCTCGGTATTTTGCTTTTGCTCGCCACCGCAAGCCGAGAAGAATGTTAAACTAAAAGCTAAAAATAGAAGATTCAAAATATTGGCTTTCATTTTATTATAAAGTTTTAAAGAAGTTGTTAGAAATAAGTGTAGAATAATAGCCGATGCTGCCGGATAGAAAAGCCATGCCACGGCAAAGCCATTTCTTAAACAGAAATCAACTGGTTTTTAGGTAAAAATTTTGGTTGCTGGTTACTACTGTTTTCCTGGATGATTTATCAGGCTAATGGCTGAAGCAATCAGCGTGAGACTTACGCCTGAACTCCTGGTAAATAGGAGGACAACGGCTATTAGTTACAGGAAAAGTAAGATACCAGAATGGCATAGCGGGCAAAACCTGGGAACAGGTTTGCTGCTAAAAAGAAAGCGGAGAAATTAAATAATAAAAGTTTGATGTAGAATGCCGATAGACCTGCCCGAGCGGGGAGGTGGCAAGGTAAAATGAGGAATTTGTTCCTGCAGTACAGGACGAATAATTTGGGTATAAATGAGGTGCGCCGTTTTGGCTTTTACAGCCTTGTCCGCCTGATCTGTAGAGGTATTATGATTGGTTTGACTCTGATATTGTGCCTGCACCACACAGGTTAAATCGCCGCAGGTATTTTCTTTTGGCTTAGATTTGTCTCCTTTATCGCAGCAGCAATCCGGTCCGCCAAAGAAAGAAATATATTTCGCCTCATGGCCGTGGCATTCCTCCAGGTTCACTCGAAAGCCCATGGTGGTCAGGGAAATGACCACAATTAAGCTGAGTTGAAAGAATTGGTGGAGCGCCTTCATTGCCATTAATAACGTATTTTATTCTATTTTGGTCTTGGTAAAACTAATAAGTTCTAACATTCCGGACCTGTTTTGTTTTACAAAGGTAGGAGATAAACAGATAAAGCTGTTATAAAATCTTGTTAATAACTTACAAAATTTAATTTAGGGTAGGCCTTGGATTATGAATTAATATAATGCAGAGTAGGAGGGCCTCATCCCCCAACCCCTTCTCCTTGAGGCGAAGGGGAGTTCCGGTAATGCTTTTTTCGAGGGAAACGCATTTATCAAACAGGAGAAATATTCTAGTTTACCTGTAGCGGATACAGTAAATTACTAAAGGCAGTAAATTCCTGTAAAACTGCTTTGGCCTATATTACTGCTTATGGAATACCAGCATTAGTTTTTCCATTCTCTTTATAAGCTTCCTTAAGAAATAAAACAGCGTTATTGCACTGGCTGAAAGAGTAATCAAAATCCCTCTCCTTTTTCAGGAGAGGGATTTAGGGTGAGGTCCTCCCGTAGGAGAAATTATTAAATAGCGGCGCAGATGGCATTCGCCAGAAAAAGAAAAAGGAGCAACTGCTCCTTTTTCCTGAATACTATAGTTAAAAACGGTTAGAGGTTTCGGCCTTGCCGGCCGGCTGAAAGTTGGTGGCTTGTTTAATGGTTTTTTCTTTTCCCTCCGCATCTTCGTAGGTGCGTTCTTCTACTTCTACCGACAAAGATTTTCCTTTGAGTTCTTTTGTGTCGAATTCCGGTTTATCAATGCCTACGGCTTTCAGAAAGCCTGCCAGAATGGGTTGCCCTGGTTCGCTTAAATAAAAGCGTTGGTTTACAAAGCCTTCTCCGTTTTCGAGACGCAGGTTAAAGAACGGAATATCTTTATTTTCGCTTTTGCCTTCTTCTACTTCAGTAATTTGCACTACGTGGCGACCGTCCGGCAAAAAAGGTTTTTCATTTATCTTAACTTTCATAATATTGCTTTTGTTACTAAGTATATTAGTTTGTTATTGCTAATTTTATACGCAACAAAGCTTGTTATGTTTTGTAATACTAAAAAATATGGCCAATGGTTTCGGATTACTTATATAAATTACTCCAACTTAAAAATGCAGCCAATGGCCTTTTACTTTCTGGTCCGAAAACTCTAAGGTGGGCAGCGGTACTTTTACAGCGTTCAGGGCGAAAAATAAGGTTTTAACCAAGCGGCTGTTGGTTTTGATTTTGGTCAGGTCAATATCCGGTGAAATATACCATTGCCGGTAACGCTTCAGGTCTGTTCGGTCAAAAGCCACCTTGCCGTTAGCGTAACCAATATTTTCTTGCGGCCCAAACAAATTATTAGCGCCATAACCTACGGCCAGGTTAAGCCATGGCGGTAAGTTTTGGCTTTGGCTGAAGGCTTTCAGATTGAAGCTTAACCAATAAGTTTGGGCATTATAATCTTTTAAAACACGTTCGGGTTTACTGCTGCCGAATAAAATATTAGCCCGCGCGTTTAATTCGGGTTCGTAGGTTTTAGGAAGTGCCGAAAATTTAAATTGAATTTTTTGTTCCTGCCAAACTAATTGCTGCGAGGCGAACAGGGTAGTGCCTAATAAGTTAGCGCCCATATCCATCCAACTCCAACCGGTGCCAGGAATCGCAAAATGCCCGTCTAAATATTCTTTGGTGGTTAGGTAAGCCAAACTACCAGTACTGGCCAGTATAACCGATTGTTGCGGCGAAAAACCAGCCCAATTGCCTAAACCGTGTAATAGACGGGTAGTAGTATAAGACAGATAAGCATGCTCCGATTTATCCATTTGCCGCCAGGCGCCACCATCGTTTACAGTTTTAAATTTCTTCTCGTAAACGTAGTCATTAGATTTGGTCAGGAGGTAAAGGGAACCTCCCAAGACAGCAATCGCCAGTCCGCCGGCCAGCCATTTTCGGCCATTTTGCGTCTGTTTATTAAACTGGTCCGTTTGCAGCACCGCTGAATCGGCTGTTGTCGGATTTGAAGCAGGTGACTGGTTACCGGTAAGTTGGGCCAGCGCGTTTTTCAGCAGGCAGCCTAATAAGGCGGTTAGTAAAAGTTTTTTCAAGAAAATGAAGTTTTATAATATTTGGCTGAAGTTAAAGATTTTACAATTATAAATTACGTGGCACTATTTTGATTAGTAGCAACGTTGAAAAATTACCATTTAAATGATTGTATCTCGGTTAGTTTTTTCGTCGGAAAGTTTATATGTAATAAGGCTATTACTCTAAAAGGAATAGTTCAAGACAATATCATCAGCCAGAGAGCGGCATCGCTGCGCCGAAACCAAAAAATGAGGGTATCGTTAGGGGAAAAGATAACCGGACGTGAAGAGAACAAGCGTTTTGCCGAAATTTAGCAGCCGAATTAATTCAAAAAAAATAATGAGAGAAGAAGGCCTGACAGCAGAAAATATAAGCCCAACGGATACCGCTACTACTTATGATGTTGCCGAAATAATGGAAGGTTTGTACGGCAATGGCATCATTGCCTTAAAAGGAGCTTTTAGCCAGGAGTGGGTACAGCAACTCGATGAGGACATCCGGGTGTTGTACCAAGAAGCCTTGCAGCGGCCTGGCGGGGCAGTTGGGCGCGGACCCAAACGGCATTACGTCGAAATTCATCCGGAAGATATTCGGGGCTTTTTAGAATTGGCTACCCACCCTTGGGTAATGGCCGTTAGTGAGGCAGTGTTGGGGCCAAACTATAAAATTGTGGAAATTGGATTTGACATTCCGAATCCGGGGGCAGTAAATCAGCCCTGGCATCGCGATTTTCCCGCTCCCGCAGATACTATTGTTGGCCGCCGGTTAAATTCCCTCGCCTTTAACATTACTACTGTAGATGTTTACGAAGACATGGGGCCTTTTGAAGTAGCACCCGGAACCCAGTGGGATTTACCCCTGAATTTCGAACACGAAATGTTCCCGCCTAAAGAAAGTTATTCCCGATATGAACAGCGGGCACAACGTAAAATGCCTGAAATAGGTGATATTTCCGCCCGGTCAGCGTTAACCATTCACCGGGGTACGGCCAACTATTCGGATAAGATGCGGCCGACCCTGGTATTGGGGGTAGATGCTCCGGGCGCTAACAACGCCGAACGCCACGATCTACAAATTACCAAAGCCTATTTTGAAAAACTTCCCGAAAGTTTAAAACAACACCTGACTTACCGCCTGGTAGAAGAACTGGAACCCATTTTTCAGGCCCATTCTATTGAAGGTTTAATGATGGGCGAAGCTTAATATAAAATGCTTATAAAATAAACAAACAGATTTATAGGGCTTTAGCTTAAAAATAATAAAGTTTAGCATGAGGGTTCAGGAAGCTGGTAGTTATAAAGGTGCTCATGAGAAATACTGCTCCAGTGAGCAAAAATTTTGTAAATTCTTTTATAAATATTAGATTTTACCTTTATTATTAATCTCAAATTAGAATGTGATTACATGGTAGAAGATTTTGAGGAAGCGCCGGCTTCGGATGAACAGATCCTGGTGAACAAAGGAATATTAGAAGAAATGCTTTTGTATATTCAGGAAAGTGAGGTGATAATTGACGCACACGAGGGCCAGGGCCGGACTTGGGAGGAGTTGGTAAAAATTTATGCCCTGCCCGATGTGTATTATAAGATTAAAAATATTCTGAAAAAATAGCCTTATAAAGCACTGATTTTCAGGGTAAATTAAGTTAGGAAAAATGATTTGGCTAATTAATGTGAAAACATAGCTTATATACGTTTTTTCAGCGTTACAAAGCGGTAAATTAATTCCCCTTCCCGTCGTAAAATCATAAGCAGCCGGAAATTATCGCGTGTATGCAGTAATTTATCTATTTGGGAAATGGTTAAGGCGTGGGCCGAGCCCGAATTTATAAATAAAATTTCATCATTTACTTTTAAATCGGCGTCAGCGGCCGGCGAACCGGGTTCTACCTTGCTGATAACGTACCGGTTATAACCTTCGCCCACCGCCATTATTTCAATGCCGCACATATCGTGTTCAAAAGAATCGCGATAAAAGCTGTTGGGCCTTAAGGTAAGTGAGCTGCGGTAATAATCAATAATAACGTTAAACCGTTTCAGCACTTCATTCCCCACATTACCGTTTCGCTCCACAGATTTAATTACTTTGGAGCCCACATCCAGGTGATCAGGGAAAGAAGTAAGTACATTATTCATTTTAAATTTATTGATCTCCAAACTTCGCACCCGGCCCAAGTAACCCCGGATGGTACCGCTTAAGCCAGTACCTAATTGGGTCCGGAGCGCTGGTTCGGGTAATTTTATGGCGGGATTTGAGCCTTGTTCCAGCGAAATGGCATGCCCCGCACCCGTATCCAGAATCATGCGGGCATTTAAACGGGTAGAATCGTTCATGGTAACATTGGCATAGATATAAGGCTTCTGATCGTCCAGTTCAAAAGGTATCCGAACGCCATCACGCTTTTTGTAACTAAAGTTCTGGGGCGGATACAAGGTTAAGCTGGTTTCGGTAAAATTAACGCGGACGACAAAGCTATTGAAGAACTGGTAACCCAATATACCATAGATAGGCATGCCCACGTAAGAAGAAAGGTTAAACACATCTTCCGAAAGAATGGTTAAGGCCAGGCTCGGTGCTGTAACATCCGATATTTTAACTTTTATATTGGAAACAATGTAGGCTTTCAGATCGGCCTGATCACTGCCGGCACCGGTTATTTTAATTTCCTTTCCTTTTTTTAGTTCCAGCGTTTCCAACAAGCTGGGGTCCGTAATTATGCCGCTGCCTACGCCGGTATCCAGCACAAAATTAAAAGGACCTTTATCGTTGAGGTAAACCGGTACGATAATCAGGTTGCGGTGGAGGGTAAACTTAACGGCCAGTTTCTTCCGGGGCTTATCAAATTTAAAATATTCCTGCGCCTGGCTGGGTGGTGAAAACAAAAAAATGAAGATCAGCAAAAAGAAGCAGCAAACAAACCAAAACTGGTTATGAGCTCCTATCCGGGATAGAATATGCAGGCTGCCCGTACTCATACTAGTTTTGGTTAATTATCTGGTGTATTTTTAGATAGATACAACTGCCGGTTTGTATTCTTTTAAATTTAACCTTTTGGGGCCGTTTATTCAAATATTATTATACCTAAAGATAAATGCATTTTAAATAAATATTGCCCGGTAGAGCAAAGCCTTGATGGCGGCCTTGAATAACTAACAGTATAGGTTAAAGTAAGCTAAATTAAATATTAGAAATTGAGAAAGTTATAAGTTCTATTAATTATACGTTTAGAATAAAATAACCTAACAAAAAGAATAAATATATTCCTTCTATTTTTCCCAGAATATTCATGCCTTATTTACTTATAAGATAAACTGGGAAATTGCCGCATACGGGCACATGCAAAGACAAGGCAGTATTTGCTTTAATGCTTTATGTTTTGGTTAGTCGCAAATATTTACTTAGCCGGGGGCACTAAACCTTGTATTACAAAGTCCTGGGTTACGCGGGTTCCGGCAGCTTCCAACGCTACCAGGTATTTGCCAGGGCGCAGGTATTGTTTACCGCTATCTGTTGCCATTAATTTAATTTCGGTTACTTCTTTTTTTCGCACCTCGTTCAGGTAACGCTGGTACTTTTCCTGTTCAGCATCGGTTACACTTAAATCATAAACGGCGTAGTTCAGTCCTATTTCGCCGGTATCGCTGAATGTCTTCAGCACCAGGCCATTTTCAGTGGTTATTTTCAGGTTAACCGGACCGGCATTTTTCAGAAAGTAAGGAATAACTATTTGGGGCTCCAGTGGTTTTTGCCAGGTATAGCTTTTATGTCCCCAGTCAGGAGAATACGTCTGGTTGCGAATCAGGAAAGCATGGAGCGGCTTTTGAAGGATAAATTCGGTTAGCTGCTGCACGTGTTCTAAAGAAGCAATGTAAATGGAGCGGCCGTGGGTGCCAATAATCAGATCGTTATCGCGCGGATGCACGACCAAATCGTGGACAGCTACGGCCGGCAAATCTTTAGCCAAACGCATAAAACTTTTGCCCTGGTCCAGAGAAAGATAAACGCCATGGTCGGTGCCTACATACAAAATATTGGCGTTACGTGGGTCTTCTTTTACAACATTAATAGGTTCAAAAGGTAAGTTCTGACCTAATGGCAGCCAGTTTTTACCGTAGTCTTCCGATACGTAGAGGTAAGGCCGGAAATCGTCCCAGCGGTAGCCGTTCAGGGCTGCGTAAACCCGACCCTTTTGAAAACTTGATGCGGTAATACGGCTGACCCACCTATTCTGAGGTAGCTTATCCGAAATGCAGGTCCATTTATTTCCACCGTCTTCCGAAACCTGAATGACACCGTCGTCGGAACCGGTATATAGTAGTCCAAATTTAAGCGGTGATTCGTCAATGGTGGTTAAGGTACCGTAGCCCACATCGCCGGACCGCCCCCCGCTCGTCAGGTCGCCCGAAAGGGTTTGCATGTCTTCGCCTTTTTTTAACGACCGGTGAAATTTATGCGAGCCCAGGTATATAACATCCTGGTTGTGGCGGGAAAGGTGGATGGGCGTTTGCCAGTTAAACCGTAAGGGCCGCTCACCTAATTCGTGTTTGGGCTGAATAGACAAACGTTCACCGGTTTTTTTATTAAGCCGGAAATAATTGCCGTATTGGGTGCCGGTATATATAGTGGCGTTGTCGCGGGTGTCTACGGCTACCTGCATGCCATCGCCGCCCAGTAGTCTTTTGTAGGGATAGTTGCCTTCCTGGTGCCAGGCCGCACCGGCGCGGTAGGTGTTGGGGCCATACCAAACGCCATTATCCTGCAAGCCGCCATAAACATTGTAAGGCTGTTCCATATCTACCGCTACGCTATAAAATTGACCTACTTCCGGCGAATTGGCTTTCAGCCAGGTGGCGCCATCATCGTACGAAATATTTATGCCCCCATCGTTGCCATTAACCAAGTGACCGGGCCGATTAGCGTTTACCCACAACGCATGGTGGTCGGCGTGGACATTGGGCGCATCCAACGCAGTAAAATTTTTTCCGCCATCTTCCGACTTTAAAAGCGGTACGCCTAAAAGATAGAGTTTATCTGGTTGTTGCGGGGCCACCCGGATTTGCCCGAAATAATAGCCGAAGGAGTGATACATACCGTCCATGTAATTCAAATGCGATTTGCGCCAGGTCTTGCCGGCATCGTCGGAACGGTAAATTTCGGCGCCAATTACGGGCCTGTCATACATCAGCGTATTCGCATCCTCCAGGTACTCTACCAAGGCAGCCGGTTTAATTAAGTCGCGTTGCACCTGGGTTTTAATATAATTGGCCGAATATTTTTTCGGGAAATAATTTACTTCCAGAAATGCGGTTAACGCCTGGTCAGAAATATTCAGGAATTCTGCTTTTGATAGCGTACGGAGCTGATTCCGGGTTAGTTGGTCGGTATTTGCTTCATTAGGGTCAGCGACGCGGCGGCCTTGGTTATCCACTAAGGCATACAAAATATTAGTGTTAGTAGGGTAGAGGGCTAAGCCAATCCGGCCCACATGTTCGCCGGTGGGAAAACCGCTGTTCGGGGTAGATAATTTTACCCAGGAATTACCACCATCGGTGCTTTTATAAATGCCCGATCCGGCGCCACCTTCGACAAAATCCCAGGCCCGGCGGGTGCGTTCCCAGGTAGCAGCGTACAAAATATTGGGGTCTTTAACATCTATTTCCAGATCAATACCGCCGGTATTCTCGTTGATGAATAACGTTTGCTGCCAGGTTTTACCGCCATCGGTAGTTTTGTAAAGTCCGCGTTCCGGATTAGGTGAGTACAAATGGCCCAATGCTGCTACCCAGGCAACCTGCGGATTTTGCGGGTGCAACACAATGCGGCCAATATGGTGCGATTCGGGTAAGCCCAAGTATTGCCAGCTTTGGCCTTTATCGCTGCTCTTGTAAATTCCGGTACCCGCATAAGAAGAACGGCTGGAATTATTTTCGCCGGTACCCACCCAAATGGTTTCGGTCTGCCAGTCCACGGCAATGTCGCCAATGGTCATGACGGCTTCCCGGTCGAAGACGGGCGTAAAAGAGATGCCGTTATTTTGGGTTTTCCATAAACCGCCCGAAGCGTAAGCCACGTAAAAATGGGTCGGATCGGTTAGGGAAACATTAACATCAACCACCCGGCCACTCATAATAGTGGGTCCCACGGAGCGTACCGGCACATTTAGTAACAGCGATTCGGAAGTTAATTTTTGCCGCTGCGTAAACCCTTGCAACCGGTCGGCCGCTTTCGTAGCAGCCGGTTGTTTTTCCTTTTGCTGGGCAGATGCCGGGCCGGTTATTATAATTAAATGGAGGACGCTTAGCCAAAAATATTTCATGCGGGGCAATGCCTGATTACTTTTACAAGTATAGGCGTTTAATCCGTATTTAAAATAGCTCCGGGTACCGGCAACAACTAATTTAACTAGCGGAAATATTATTTAAAGCCTTACCCTAACTATTTGCCTGGTTTAATTTCTAATTTCTGTTATTTACCCAATCCAAATAGTTTTTTGGTTAATAAATTCCCGGATGCCCACATAGGAAAGCTCGCGGCCGTAGCCCGATTTTTTAATGCCGCCAAATGGAATACCTGGCGCAGACTGTACCATGGCATTAATAAAAACATTTCCGGATTCTATCTGCCGGGCCAGCTTTTCGCCTTTATTTAAATCCTGCGTAAAAATGGTAGCGCCCAGGCCGTACTTGTGATCGTTGGCAATCCGGATGGCTTCCGCTTCGTCTTTTACCACAAACACCAGCGCTACCGGGCCAAACAGTTCGTCTTCATAAGCCGGCATGCCGGGTTTTATATCGGTCAGAATCATGGGGTGGAAATAGGCATCCCCGGGATTGCGGTGGCCACCATTTAAGTATATTTTAGCTCCTTTGGCTACCGATTCATCTACCTGTTTCTGCAAATCTTCGGCTAAATCGCGGCGCGCCAGGGGGCCATAGTCGCAAGCTTCATCCATCAGGTCTCCCGTTCTTTTGGATTCCATCAGTGCTTTCATTTTTTGCAGAAAAGTCTCCGCTACCGGTTCGACGACCATAAACCTTTTAGCTGCAATACAGCTTTGGCCGGTATTTATCAGGCGGGAGTTAACGGCGGTTTCCACGGCTTTGTCCAGGTCGGCATCGGCCAAGACAAGAAACGGATCGCTGCCGCCCAGTTCCAATACTGTTTTTTTAATTTCGCGGCCCGCCACTTGCGCCACGCTGGAACCGGCCCCTTCGCTGCCGGTTAAAGTAACCGCTTTAATGCGCTCATCCTGAATAACTTTTTCTACTTTATCCGAAGGAATTAATAAAGTGGTAAACGCGCCTTCGGGGAAGCCGGCCTGACGGAAAACAGCTTCGATAGCTAATGCACATTGGGGTACGTTGGAGGCATGTTTCAGAATACCCACGTTGCCGGCCATCAGGGCCGGAGCCGCAAACCGGAACACCTGCCAGTACGGGAAATTCCAGGGCATAACCGCCAGCACCGCCCCTAAAGGCTCGTAAGACACAAAACTGCGGGAGGCTTCCGTTTCCATTATTTCGTCTTGTAGAAATTTCTCCGCGTGTTGGGCATAGTACCGGCACACAGCCGCGCATTTATTTATTTCCGAAGTTGCCTGCTTAATTGGTTTTCCCATTTCCAGAGTCATGAGCTCGGCGTAATGTCGGTTGTCTTTCTCTAGTAAATCGGCGCATTTATTCATTAGCTGGGTCCGCTCGGCAAATGAAGTTTGGCGCCAGCTTCTGAAAGTTTCATCGGCTTGATGTAACGCTTTTTCCAGGGCAGCATCCGTCAGGTACTCGTAGGTTTTCAGAACAGAATTATTAGCGGGATTAATAGATTTTATAGCCATGGTTTTACAGAAATTAGCATTGAGATGCCGGTATGACTTTTTGCCGGAATATTTAATTAAATTTTAAACAAAAAAGTAAATGATTAGTTATAGGTTCTGTAGTTACTCATCTATTTTATTTAGGTTTCTAAATATTCTCTATATTCGCACTTAAACTAATACGTTTGTCCCGCCACGAAAACATAGCTTTTTCTGAAGAAGACCTGATACAAAGGTTGCAACAAAGGGAAGATGCCGCGCTTACGCTTCTGTACGAGCGGTATTCGGCGGCGCTGTATGGCGTAATTCTCCGGATTGTTAAAACCGAAGAAGTGGCCGAAGATGTGATGCAGGAAACTTTTGTTAAAATCTGGTTTTCTATTGGGCAATACAACAAAGAAAAAGGACGACTTTTTACCTGGCTGGTAAATATTGCCCGTCATGCGGCTATCGATAAAATCCGGTCGAAGGAATTTCGCGTAGGTCTCAAAAATAAACCAATACAAGATAGCCCGGTAAACCAGTTGCACTCCAGTTATGAGGTGCGCCCGGAGCACATTGGGATTAAAGATATGGTTGGCAAATTAAACCCCGATCAGAAGAAAATTATCGATATGATGTATTTTGACGGGTATACCCAAAGCGAAGTAGCCGAAGAACTGGATATTCCACTTGGTACCGTTAAAACCAGGGCCAGGGCCGCAATAAAATTTCTGACCAAATTATTAAGTTAAAGAGAAGTAAAGATTAGATTGAATATAGAGGAATATATATCGTCGGGGGTGCTGGAGCTTTACGCGGCCGGTGCGCTTTCCGCGGCCGAAACAGCCGACGTAGAGCGATTGGCGACGCAATATCCGGAAATCAGGGCCGAATTAGATTTAATATTAAATACAATGGACGAATATGCCGCCTTACACGCGGTAAATCCGCCTGCCACTTTAAAAAACAAGGTATTACAGGCAGTAAAACAGCACGGTAGTAGCCAACTGCACACAAATAACTTACCTAAGGATTTTGCGGAAGCGCCTGATAATGGCCGTATTATACCCATAAACCGGTCAGCCAATCAGGCCGCCGCCAGTGCGGCTTTTAAATGGCTCGTGGCTGCCTCATTAATTTTGTTAATTTTAAGCAATGCCCTAAGTTTTTACTTTTATCAGAAATGGCAAAATTCTGATGAAAGCTTGCAAATTGCGCTGAACACCCAGCGGCAATATGCCCAAAATTACCAGCGCGTTCAGCAGCAATTATCGCTTAACCAGCAAGTGCTGGTTTTATTAAGCGATGCGAATACCTTACGCATTGAACTGAAAGGGGTAGAAAAATCTCCGGAATCGAAGGTAACGGTATACTGGCACCGCCTGACCAAGGATGTTTATTTAAATGTAAACAATCTGCCCGAACCGCCTGCAAATAAACAATACCAGTTATGGGCCCTGGTAGATGGCAAACCCTTAGATGCCGGCGTAGTAAACGGCAGTGATGTTGCCAACCAACTGCACCACATGAAAGACGTGCAGCAGGCCCAGGCTTTTGCCATTACCCTGGAGCCTAAGGGCGGCAGCATTAGCCCGACCCTCGAAGAAATGTACGTGATGGGTAAAATATAATATTAATTCAATAGCACTTATTTTACCGAAAGAACAAGGTAAATTATTAGGCACTTCGATACCTTAGTGGGTAAATAATTCTTGTGAAATTTTGCTTTTGTTATGGCGCGAAGTAAACGTTGTTATAATATTTATTTGCCCGGTTTAATTTGGCTGCTCCTGTTAGGTTTAGGAAGTTGTACCAGCCGGGCTGAACAAAATAAGCTTTCAGCAGAACAGCAGACCTGTTTTAATCCGGAATGGGCACAAAATAAGCATTGGGATGATGGCTTAGCCGAAGTAGCTATTTACCAGGCCGAAAGAGTAGTGTATAACAAGCCTCGTTCCTTCGAATACGTATTGATTACGGTTAAAGAAGATTTTAACCAGGCCTTCAATGTAAAAACCGATAATTATAATCGGTCCGATTTATTCCCGGTAATGAAGGTGAACCAGTTTTGCCGAATTCCTACCGACAATTATCCTTATCATTACCTGACCTCCTTATTTTTCCGACGCGAGAACCCGGTTCAGGTGCATAAAATAACAAGCTCTTCGCAGGAGTGGTGCGGCAATACATTTAAAGCCATAACCCAGGCAGGAAACAATTTTAATTATTCCTTTAATTCTTATTGGGACGAACAAGGTACCGGGGAGCTAACGTTACCCGGTGATTTACTATTCGAAGATCAGTTACCTTATACCTTGCGCAGCCTTCGTTTTAAAGACGGCTTAACTTTAAAAGCGCCGATAGCCGAGCTTCTGCAAACGAATAAAGCGAATAAACCTGCTGTCTACCCGGCTACAATCACGGTTCATTCCGATATTGGTTCTACGCCAAATTTATGGTTAGTAAGCGTAAAACTTTCGGCGGAGAAGGAGAATAAATATTTCTTTCGAAAAGAATATCCGCATATACTGGAAAAACAACAAACCTGGGATGGCCGGCAGTTGCAGTTAAAAGAAGTTACGCGCTATGCCTACTGGCAAAAATAAATTTAAGTCTTCGGATAAATTATAATGCCTAAAATTACTTTTGAGTGGCGGTTGCTGCCTCTGGTGTTTCTTCTCTTTTCTTTGGCCTGTAAAACCACTAAGCCCACCGTTCAGGCGCCGCCTAATATTCCGGCTGTACCGCCATACGGACCAGCTACCATCAAACAACAAGTGGCGGAGTCGTTGGTGTTGCAGCAAAGCTTTGTTGGCTTTGCCCTTTACGATCCGCAGCTAAACCAAATGGTGGTGGCGCACAACGCAGATAAATATTTAGTGCCGGCCTCTAATACCAAGTTGTTTACCTTGTACGCCAGCCTTAAAATACTGCCGGATTCAATTCCGGCTTTGAAATATGCCGTAAAAGGCGATTCGCTGCTGTTCTGGGGTACCGGCGATCCTACTTTTACCCACATGGATTTGCAGAACACCATTGCTTATGATTTCCTGAAAAATCGCCGTGAAAAACTTTATTACCTAGAGGCGCCGTTTGCCAGTACGCCTTTTGCGGTTAATTGGAGTTGGGATGATTATAATTATTATTACCAGCCGGAGCGGAATATATTTCCGATCCACGGCAATGTTGTAAGGTTCTCCCGGAAAGCCGAAGGCCCATATGCTACTGCACCCCGTATATTTAAAAAGGAAATCAGAACCGATACGGCTTTGCACCAGCAGCGGGATGCTTTCCGGCGTGCCTGGCGTACCAATGAGTTTACTTTTTACCCCAAACACGCCAATCCAGCTTTTTCTGTAGAAGTACCATTTATTACTTCGCCCGAGCTGACTGTGAAATTATTAGCCGATACCTTAAAACGGCCGGTAAAATGGGTTAAAAGAGCAATACCCCGGGAATACCAAACCTTAACCGGTTTACCAACCGATTCGGTATTAAAGCGGATGCTGCAGGTAAGCGATAATTTGCTAGCCGAACAATTGATGATTTTGTGCTCCGGTAAGCTGTCGGATACGTTATCGGTAGAGCGGGGAATAAAATACGCGCTTAAAACGTACCTGGCTGATTTACCGGATACGCCGGTGTGGGTAGACGGCTCGGGACTTTCGAGTATGAATCTGTTTACGCCCCGCAGCATTATATTTTTGCTGCAGAAGTTGTTGCAGGAACGTCCGCCGGAGAAATTATTGCCGCTGCTGGCAGCGGGTGGCCGGCCGGGCACTTTCCGGAATATTTATAAAGCCGAGGTACCATTTGTTTTTGGTAAATCCGGGTCTTTGTCGCATGTGCACAACCAAAGTGGTTACCTGCTTACCAAAAGCGGCAAACTATTACTATATAGCTTCCTGAACAATAATTACCAGGTTCCTACGGCCGATATCCGCAACGAAATGGTCCGGATTGTTACTGAAATCCACGAAAAATATTAATCTACCGGTTGATTAAAGATATCAATTATAAATTTAACTTATCTATTGGATAAACTTGTAAATCAGGTTGTTTATCTGGTGCGGATTTTCGTGGTGCAACCAGTGCGTAGCGTTGGGCAGAAAAACCAATTCGCCGTTCCGGCACTTATCTTTACTCGGAGTTGCCATTTCGGCACTCAGGAAAGAGTCTTTTTTGCCCCATAATATAAGGGTAGGTACAGTAATGGGTTCCGGCGAATGGTAGGGGTGGTATTTATAAGCCCGGTACCAGTTTAACATCGCTTTTAGAGCCCCGGGTTTTCGCCAGGCTTCTTTGTATTGCAAAAAATCTTCTTTCGAGAAGGTATATTTTAAAGCCGATTTTTGTAAGGTGGTTTTTAGTAATTTATAGTTAAAAGCGCGGTTACTAATTTCGGGTAAAAAAGGCAACTGAAAAAAAGCCGCGTACATACTTTTAAATAATTGCTTTGGGTGGCGGCGCAAATAATTATGAAAAACCTCCGGGTGCGGCATATTTAATATCACCAGCTTTTCCAGTAGTTTCGGGTATTGCGCCGCTACCGCCCAGGCAACGGCCCCGCCCCAATCGTGACCAACTAAAATAATTTTATCGGTAGTTTGCCGGCGGATAAAAGAAACAACATCGGCAGTCAGGTGGGGAAGGGTATACGCTTTTACGCCGGCCGGCTTGCTGCTGCGGTTGTAACCCCGTTGATCGGGAGCCATGGCCCGGTAGCCTTTATCGCCAAAGAAAGGCAATTGTTGGTGCCAGGCATACCAATGTTCCGGAAAGCCATGTAAGAAAATAATTACCTTTCCGTCCGGATCGCCTGCTTCTGCCGCGTTTAAATATATTCCGTTAACCTCGTGTAATTTTTCTCTTATGCGCATAAGCCTATATTCTTTTAATTTAAATACCGGGATACGCGCACAGCTCATGCTGGGTTTAATACCATTAACTTGCGAAACAAACAGATATCTTAAAACGCCTAAAGGCTTGGTGGTGCTTACCTCGAAAAAAGTATTAACATAAACTGGGCCGTAATGCCGTATACAGGTCAAAAATAAAATTCTGATATAGCAGAAATATATGAAGCAAGATGCCGAAAAGTTTAGCCTGGCCATTAACGTGCAGGAACAGGATATAGATGAATTGGGCCACGTAAACAATGTGGTTTACCTGCGTTGGGTACAGGAAGTAGCTACCGCCCACTGGAACCATGCCGCTCCTGCCGGCCTGCAGGAAATGTATACCTGGGTGGTAATCCGGCACGAAATAGATTATTTTTATCCGGCTTTTTTGGGTGATAATATTATTGGTTATACTTGGGTAGGGGAGCATCAGGGTGCTAAATTCGTCCGGTTTGTAAAGCTTTGCCAAGCCGGCAGCGGAAAAGTACTGGCCGAGGCCAAAACAACCTGGTGCCTGCTGGATGCTAAAACCAAACGGCCCCGCCGGATCGAACAGGATGTTTTAAGTATTCTATAGATTAATATTTATCCTGCTTAGACACACGATTTTGCACCGTGCAAAAGTAAATTGCAAGGAGCCCTAAACGGTCTTTATTGATAAAGAGCATGAAACCGAAGCAAGAATACAAACACGTATTGTTGTTTTTAAATTTTAGTTTAATCAGACTTAAAAAGCTGTTATTTCTTTTATCTTTAACAACTGCTAGTTTCCCTAAAATTATAATCTAAAAATATGAAGCGCATTTACTTTGTAAGTGGCACCATCCTGATGCTGGCGGTGTTGGGTTTGTTTTCTTTCAAACTCATCTGGCAAGACAACCGGGCAGCTCTGGCAGCGTCCCTGGATAAATCTATCCGGACCGAGATGCTGAATAAATGGTATCCGCAGGCCGTGGACAAGGAATATGGTGGTTTTCTGAGTACTTTTACGTATGATTTTAAACCCACCGGCGATCAGGATAAAATGATTGTTACCCAAGCGCGGCACACCTGGTCGAATGCCAAAGCAGCTATTTTGTACCCCGAGGTGGAACATTATAAAATCAGTGCGGCCCACGGTTTTGCTTTTCTGAAAAACGTGATGTGGGACAAAACTTACGGTGGTTTTTATACGCTGGTCGATCGGCAAGGCAATGTAAAAAAAGGCAGTTTTGCCCCAAAAGAAGCTTACGGCAATGCTTTCGGCATCTATGCGTTGGCGGCTTATTACCAGGCTTCCGGCGACACCAGCGCTTTAAACCTGGCGCAGAAAGCATTTGGCTGGCTCGAAAAGAACAGCCACGATCCGGTGTACAAAGGATATTTTCAGCACCTGGAGCGTGACGGCCAACCCATCCGGAGAACAAAAGAAGTGCCGTCTACTTCTGATTTAGGTTACAAAGACCAGAACAGTTCTATTCATTTGCTCGAAGCCTTTACGGAACTTTATCAGGTTTGGCCCAACCCTTTGCTGCGACAGCGGTTACAGGAAATGCTTTACCTGATACGAGACAAAATTACCGCGCCGCCGGGCTACTTGATTTTGTTTTTGCAGCCCAACTGGCAACCGGTTTCCTTCCGCGATTCGTCGGAAGCTGTTATTCTGAAGCACCGCAACCTGGACCACGTTTCATTTGGGCACGATGTAGAAACTGCTTACTTAATGCTGGAAGCTTCGCATGTGCTGGGTATGAAAGATGATGTTACTACCATGACGGTAGCCAAACGCATGGTAGACCACGCGCTGCGCCATGGCTGGGATAACCAGGTGGGCGGTTTTTACGACGAAGGGTATTATTATAAAGGAAATCCTAAACTAACCATTATCCGGGATACCAAGAACTGGTGGGCACAGGCCGAAGGTTTGAATACGTTGCTGCTGATGGCTGACCATTATCCCAAAGAGAGTATGGATTATTTCGGGAAATTTCAGACGCTCTGGCGCTACATAGATAAATATTTAATAGATCACGAACACGGCGATTGGTACCCGGGCGGATTAGATAAGGAACCGCAACTAAAAACTGCCTTAAAAGGCCAAATCTGGAAGGGCAATTACCACCAGTTCCGGTCGTTGGCTAATTGCGTGCAGCGCCTGCAAGCCGATAAAGTACCACCGTCCGTGCCAGGTAAGTTAACGGCCAACACCCAGAATAATAAGTTGGTGCTAACCTGGGAAGCGGCCCGCGACAATAAAACTATGCTGGGCTATCATATTTACCAAAGCGGGCAGCGCATTGGTTTCACTCCTTTAACCTCATTTACCATTTCGGGTAGTAAAAACTTGAAAGGCCGGAAACTATCGGTTCGGGCTGTAGATTGGCAAGGAAATTTATCGGTCGCCGCCGATCAGGTAGTTTTATAATACGGCTCTTTCCTGAGCCCCGGCTTGGTAAGTTCTATTGGGTTCTATTCTAAACCAAAAAGGCCTCAACGTTAGCGATGAGGCTTTTTTAGGTATGAAAACATAAACAGGGATTGTGGAACGTGTAAGGCTATATAATAAAGTAAACGGGTGGATTTAAGGTTTAAGTAATAAATTGCTCAATATTGTTTATCAGTATTCAATAAAAATAAATAACTGATTTAGTTATAACTCTCCTTTTAAATAAATATAAATATTAAAATCTATTCTGCTTTTACGGTTTAAATATTAGTCTCTTACTCGTCTTTAGTTTTAACAATGCTTTAAAAGGTACATCTACTAACAGGTCGTAATAAGAGAGCAAATGGTTGCCTGAATATAAAAATTTACCAAAGCATATTTTTCATAACAGCTTTTACCGGTAGGCTGCCGATGAAAAAACGTTCTAAATTTTGAGAGCCGAACTATTGCAAATCATCTTTAAGTTTGGGAACGGGAGTTGAGTAAGCCGGCCGGTACGGTTAGTTCACCGGTATGCGAATCAATCAGGCCATTGCGTTCGTCTTCAATGTTGGTGGCCTGGGTATAAACATCGCCTGCAATGGGCCGCAGCCGCAATTCTTTTTTAAATTGCCGGATGCGTTCGGTCCGTTCTTCCGAATCTTTTGGACCGCCGTAATCCGGGAAACCAAAACCACCCCATTCACTTACCACCAGCGGTACTTGTCCCCGGTAAAAAAACGGGTCGCCTACTACCAGCGGGTGCGCGGCCACGCCCTCCATTTGTCCGTTCGATAGTTGGTCCAGCAATTCCTGCCACCGGGGTAAATCCGGGGTGTAAAGGTGGGCGGTTAATAAATCCGATTTAAGCTTGCCCTCCTGTGAAACATGTTTCCAGCCATCGTTATCTACCACCAGAAACTGCGGGTGATTGATGAGCATGTAATGGTACATCTGAATAATATATTCTCTTGTAGCCGGGTTCGTAGCAATATCTTCCGCGCCCCAATCTTCGTTGTACAAGCTCCAGATAATAACCGAAGGATTGGTTTCGATTAAAGCTAACATCCGGAGCAGTTCGGCTTGGTGGTTTTGCCGGCTCAGTTGTGTAGAACTATGCGGACTGGGTACTTCTACCCACAGTAACAACCCAATTTCATCAGCCAGGTTATAAATACGCGGATCCACGCCCGCAATATGTACCCGGACCAGGTTGCAACCCAACTCTTTCATGGCGTACATGTGTCGCCTCATTTCTTCGAAGGTAGCCGTGCCCGGCTGGTATAGGATGCCGTCGAGGTAAATTTGCTGGTTATTCAGGTAGATATAGCGGCCCCTCGATTCTACTTTCCGCAGTCCGAAATGTGCCTGAATAGCCGCCGAGTAGCCATTAGCATCAATTAATTCGGCCACCAGGCAGTAAAGATTAGGTTCTTCCGGCGACCATAACCGCGCTCCCGGCACTTCCATCACCAAGCGTTGCATTTTCTGGCCGCCCTCCAGGTGCAGCACAAATTCCGAAGTAGCCAGTGGTTGGGTATGCTCTTTGTTTTGTTCAAAAACATTAAGCCGGATGGTATATTGACCCGGATCATGAATGCGGGTGGTAAAATTAAACCGGACCAGGTAGTCCTCTACTACGCTTACCACACCTACCCGCGACCGCAGGCGGTTGCGTTCGATGGTTTCGAGCCAGACGCTGCGCACCGCCCCCGTGTGGGTTTGGTACCAGATGCCGCCGCGCTTATAAATGTGCGATTCTTGTTTACCTCTTGGTATTTCGGCATCCAGCGAATCGGCAATCCGTACGGTCAGTCGGTTTACCGGTAAAAGCATTTCCTCGTCCAGCTCGTAAGAAAAAGAAGTATATTCACCATAATGTATTTCCTGGCCCTCGATGGTGGAAAGCAAATTACCGTTTAGCCATACCCGTGTTTCATAACCGCAGGCCCCAAAAGTAATCTGGAACATCATTTGTTTAGCGTCTTCCTCCGGTTCGGGCAAGGTAAATTCCCGCTCGTACCAAACTACCACGTCGTCTTGCCAGGCTTTTTGCTGGTGGTCTTTGGCTTCAGCCAGGTGGGCTTCTACGGAGCCGGGCCACGAAGCAGTATGTTCGTACTGATGTCCCAGGTACCACTTTTCTGCTAAACCCCGATCTGCCGCATCATAAGCAAAATGCCATTCCCCATCGAGTAATAAAAAGGAGTTGGTACGCAATACCGCTCGCGGCAAGGGATTGGTTTCTTCTTCCGGCGCTATTAATTCTTCTTTACTTTCTGATAAAGCTAAATTAGGAAATTTGGCATCCATAAGGGTTGAGGCTATAAGGGGTTTAAACAGCGCAGAGACTTGGCTTTGCTATCAGATGCTACTACGTAAAGCAAGTGTAATATGGTTGTAATAATATATTAGTTCAGAATAATGTCTATGCATTCATCAGATAAATATTTCTTTATAAAAAATTGAAGTAGATAAAGCGGTGAAAGATGGCAGTCCTATTGTGCTAGTCGAAACATCTTTTATCTTCTCGATTATAGAGCTAACCAGAACCTTGGATCAGTTTAGGATTTAAAAATTTATTTCTAAAGTTTAGTTTTTAGATGATAATACCTTTAGCTTAAGTTTAGTATAAATTGCCTAAATATTTAATATTCAGTTTTTTAATAAAATAATACCAAATCTCATAAATGCTCTTCCCTAACAGAAAGATGGCTATACTGGTTGCACAAATCTCACAGGTCTTTAAGACCTGTGAGGTTTTAATCTATGGCAAGTTTATGCGAGTTGCTATAAACTGGTTAATCAAGAATAATAAATATCCAGACTAACCGGTTCCGGCTTTACTAATTATAGATCTAGGCGCTGGCCTGGTTTAACTCCTTGAGGGCCGCCTCATCTAAACGCATAGTGGCTGCTTTTAAAAGGGAATGAAGTTGCGTTAAATTAGTGGCGCTAGCGATTGGGGCCGTGATGCTGGGGCGGGCAATGAGCCAGGCAATAGAAATGCTGGCCGGGTCGGTATTATAGCGGGCAGCAACTTCATCCAACGCCGCCAGAATCCGGAAGCCCCGATAGTTTAAATATTTTTTGTTGCCACCTCCACGTTTGCTTTTAGCTAAATCTGCTTCGGAGCGGTATTTACCGGTTAAAAAGCCGCTGGCCAGGGCAAAGTAGCTGATCACCCCCAGGTTTTCCTGCTGGCAGATAGGTTCCAGGGCTTCTTCATAATCTTTCCGGTTATACAAATTATACTCTGGCTGCAGACTTATATACCGGGGTAAATTATTATCCCGGCTAACTTGCAAGGCTTCCTGCAGCCGTTCGGGACTAAAGTTAGAGGCGCCTATGGCTCTTATTTTGCCGGCCCTTATTAATTCATCGTAAGCTGCCAACGTTTCTTCCATAGGTATACTCGGATCATCGTAGTGTGATTGGTATAAATCTATGTAATCGGTTTGCAGCCGTTGCAATGACTCATCGCATGACTTTAATATATGCGCTTTCGATAAGCCTTTTACGCCCGGCGCCATTTCGCCACCTACTTTAGAAGCAATAATAACTTTATCGCGGCCGCCGTGTTTCTGCAGCCATTTGCCAATGATGGTTTCGGATTCGCCACCTTCATGGCCCGGCACCCACGACGAATAGGTATCGGCAGTATCAATTAAATTAAAACCCGCATCTGTAAAAGTATCTAACAAATCAAAGGAGATAGATTCATCTACTGTCCAGCCAAAAACATTACCGCCAAAAGCCAGTGGGGCTACTTCCAGCCCGGAGTTACCTAATTTTCTTTTTTCCATTTTAACTTTTGTTTTAAGACTAGGTCTACGCACAAAAGCAGGGCTGGATTTAAAGCCGGCTAAAATTTGGTAATCGGAAAAAGAATGCAGCAGTATATATTACTAAATTTAATGGGCTTTTACGGTGTTAGAAAGCAGTTCTTCGGCCCGGAAAAGATTATGGGTAGCTTGCAATATTTTGGCTTTGAGTTTTGGGTTATAATGGGGGTTATCTTGTAAGAACTGGCGCACGGCCTTGGCAGCGGCGGTACTTTGGTAAGCGCCAAGGCTAGCCTGCAGCCAGCTGGCCGGAAAAAAAATATCGCCGGTAAGTTGTATTTGTTGCAGCAGTTCCAGGCTGGCCGGCAAATATTTAACCGAAGCGTTCTGCCGGAGTGGGTGGTGAAGATATTCCAAAGCCGAAACGACCCAGGCTTCCTGTTCGCGGTTATGCTCATCTTTCAAGGAATTAAAAAAGGAGTCGCGCTGACTTTGGTCACCGGATAAGGCCGGCCATAAATAGCGAAAGCGCTTTTTCCGGTCCGGGTTCTGAATGCGTTCGTATTGTGTTTCCAGCAGAGTAGGTGTCTGGGGATAATCCTGCACAGCCAGAGCCAGGGCTAAAGCCGTGAAATCATCTTCGGTAAGTTTAACCCCGGCCGGGGCTTGTTGTTTCTGCCAGATTTGGTAAATTTTATCTTGCGCCGCTTTGGTTAAGGAAATATGCTGGTAGGCCTTAAACAATAGCTTTTTATTATTAGGTGCTTTCTGCCGAATCATCGCCTGCCAGAGTGTATTTTCTAAGGTATTGGCTACAATGTGCCGCTGTTCCGGTAAGGTAAACTGCCAGTAAAGCTGGCTCAGTTGGTTGGTGAGTAATTTCAAATTTAGTTCTTCGGTTTCTAAAGCGGCTCCGGCTGCATAAAGCCGGAGCAATTCAGCTGGTTTAACCCGGCGGCCCCGCAGCATATTCTCGTAAAGGTTAATCAGAGCGGAGGCCCGGCTTACCGGGTTCTTGATCGTGAATAAATTGGGCAGCATTTTGGTATCTACCGGAAACAAACCGTATCCCAGCCCGGTAGGGTTAAATAAAAGGTAATCCGGAACAGGCTTACCCGCCGCTTCCGGAATAATTATTTCGCGTTTGTTCAGGTGCACCAGTATATCTTCGGTATGGTTAGGGTAAACCAGCGAAACCGTAAACTGCTGCGGCCAAATCCGGTCAGAGCCGTCTTCGCCTTTCTGGGAAATTATTAGTTTGCTTATTTTATTTTGCTGGTTAAGCAATTCGTAGGAAATTTCCGGCCGGCCTGGTTCACTTACCCACACCTGGCTCCATTGCGCTAAATTGATAGGCGTATGGGTATCTAATAGCTGAATTAATTCGGGCCAGGAGGCGTTGCCGTTTGCATATTTTTTTAAATATTCCCGGATTCCCTGCCGAAAATTATCTGGCCCCATCAATAACTCCAGTTGCCGCATAACAATGGGTGCTTTGTGGTAAATAATATTGCCGTACAGGGTACCGGCCTCCTGTAAATTAGTTAGCGGTTGCCGGATAGGATTGGCGCCTGCTGTCCGATCTACGCTATAGGCGGCTAGGTAATGGTCCGTTAAAAATTTCAGGTCGAAGTCGGAGGTTGCCCCGGTTTGCTGGGTTATTTTATCGGCCATAAAGTTGGCAAATACCTCTTTCATCCAAACATCGTTGAACCACCGCATGGTAACCAGGTCGCCAAACCACATGTGGGCCGTTTCGTGGGCAATCAGATTAGAGCGGTTATTTTTCTGGTCCTGGGTAGCGCCTTCATCAAGAAACAGGGAAGCCGCTTTGTATTGAATGGCTCCTACGTGTTCCATGCCGTTGTACTGAAAATCCGGAATCGCCACAAAATCGAATTTCTGGAAAGGGTAGGGTAGTTGGGTGTAATCCGTTAAAAAAGTCAGAGCATCGTGGTGCAGCTTAAATATCGGGTTCAGGCTCTCGGCTATTTTTTGCTGGTCCGTTTCGCGATGGTAAAAGTGCATGGGGCGCCCGTTCTGGGTTTGGGATAAGTGTCGGAATTTACCGGCCGCAAAAGAAAACAGATAGGTGCTAATGGTATCGGTAGTGCCAAAATTAAGCGTCTTGTTTGCGCTAGTTATGCTGGAGTCTTGTAGGGCCGCATTAGTCAACGCTTGCCAGGAGCGGGGTAAGGTAAGGGTTAGCTTAAAAGTAGCTTTTAAATCGGGCTGGTCGAAGCAAGGAAAAACCGTGCGGGCCCGGTCGGGTACGAGCAAGGTATACAGGTAGTCTTCGTTGCGGTTAAGCGATAAATTGCCGGCCGCAAAAGAAATATAAATTTCGTTTTTTCCTGTTTTTAAATATTTCGGCGAAACGATTAGGTGTTCCTGTTCAAACATAACCGGAATATCCCGGCCATTTACTTTTACCTGCGCTAAGTTTTCTCTTTTTTCTTTAAAATCTAGCTGTAGCGGTTTTTCTTTTTCTTGCAGTTCAAAAGTAATGGTTTCGGTGGCCGGAATAGGTTCGTTTTTAGAAGCTGGAATTTGAAAAGCCAATTGATAAGAGATATTCCGGATGACTTGTTTCCGATAGGTGGCCAACGTTTGCGATATGCCGGGTTCTACGGGCAAGTGACTGGCCTTCTTCACTTGGTTGATACAGGCATTTAAAAGAATAATAAGAAGTAAAAACGAATACCGCAGTAGTATCAATTTGGTAAGAGTAAGAAATTTGCGCACCAAGTTAGGTTTTGAACGGGTTAAGCGCATCTAAAATAAAAAATAATTATCTAAAATATCTATTTTATAAACGGGTTTGGACGGAAGGTAGGCTATTGATTTTCTGCTATGCTACTGCTCTTTTTCGGTTTAATGAATGGCTATTTAAAAATAATAATGGCTAATTTTATCTAAAGTCAATTTTAGGTGGATTAATATTAACCTCTTATTATCAATTTGTAAAGGAAATTTATTGAATATTAAATATTATCTAAAAGAAACAGCCTTCACTTTTCTGGTAAAATGAAGGCTGTAAAACTTTATAAAATAGAATATAATTTTAAGGAAAAATACCCAGCGATAAATAGCTGACCGATATTTTTTGAATAGCATCAAAAAAGGCGGCTGTCCGCAAATCGTTAATACCGGGGTTGCGGTGCATCACATCCCTGATTTCGTGGTAAGCTAGAATCATAGTATCTTCCAGGCCTGACCGTACCAAATCTACTTCGTCGGCCCCGTGAATAAGCATTTGCCTTTCTTTGGCGCTGATGGTATGACCGGTGTGCTGCTCAATGGTATCCACAATGCGGCGCAAACTGGCTTCTTCGGCCCGTTTACCCATGCGGCCAAACCGTACGTTTGATAAGTTCTTCAGCCATTCGAAATAAGAAACAGTAACCCCACCGGCATTCAGGTATAAATCAGGAATGATAAAAATACCTTTTTGCAGTAATATTTTTTCGCCTTCCTGGGTAATTGGTCCGTTAGCACCTTCGGCAATTATTTTGGCTTGTATGGTAGCAGCATTACGGTGGTCAATTTGGTTTTCGAGGGCGGCCGGCAACAGAATATCGCACTCGTAGGCAAGTAAGTCTAAAGAGTTAGCAATGTTAGTGGCATCCGGGAAATCTAGAATAGAACCGGTGTTTTTTCGGTGCAGAAAAGCCGCTTCTAAGTCTATGCCGTCTTTGTTAAATATGCCGCCTTCGCGTTCGGCAATGCCAATGATGATGACCCCTTCCTGCTGGCAGAAATGCGTGGCATGGTACCCCACGTTACCCAAACCCTGCACAATCATGCGTTTGCCGCTTAAACCCGGCGAGATGCCTAACTGGTTCAGGATTTCGGTGTCTTGTAAAGCTTCACGCAAACCGTAAAATATTCCCAAACCTGTAGCTTCGGTCCGGCCGCGGATACCGCCCTGGCCCACCGGCTTACCGGTTACGGAGCCCAAAGCATTGGTTTCGCCGTGTTTAAAAGTATGGTAGGTATCGGCGATCCAGGCCATTTCGCGGCTGCCGGTGCCGTAATCGGGAGCCGGTACATCTACGCCCGGACCAATTAAATTTTTCTTGATAAGCTCACTGGCGTAGCGCCGGGTTACTTTTTCCAATACCTCTACCGGCGTGGTGCGAGGGTTAATTTTAACGCCACCCTTGGCGCCGCCAAAAGGTACATCTACCAGGGCGCATTTAAAAGTCATAAGGGTAGCCAGGGCAATTACCTCGTCTTCGTCAACGTGCATGCTGTAGCGGATACCGCCTTTGGTAGGTAATTTGTGGTGACTGTGCTGGGCGCGGATGCCTTCGTACACCACTACTTTTCCGTCTACTTCTACCGGAAAGTTTACTTTGTAAACGCTGTTGCAAATTTTAATTTGTTCCAGAATGCCTGAGTCCAGATTGGTGTGGCGGGCGGCCTGATCATAATAATGGTGAACACTGTTTAAAAATTGTTTTCCCTCGCTTTCTTGATTCATAGTTTATGTGGAATTGGTGTGGCACTATAGTAACGCGTAGCCGTTGGTATTGTTATAAATTTAAGGTTTAGCACAATTGCTGGTAAGATAAGTAGTTTAAGGTATAATTTGTAGCAGGGCTATTATAAGCATTAATGCGGTTAATCCGTTAATTTCGCATAACCAATGCTTAAAAGTTCGTATAGAACCCAAAATATAATTTTGATTCCTTTAAAACCTTTTATGCCGGCAGCGCCAACTTCGAAGTATTCCGCCAGTAAGCCTATTTTTAAATCCGAACGTTACACGGTGTTGCCTGACCGGGTGATGCAGGAAATTTTTGAAGCCTGCGCATTGTCACGGACCGAACTTATCTCGAATTACAAAAGTCCTACCAATAGCCACCAACCACCACGCATTTATTTTAAATTTAGCCTGAACGGGTTAGATAACGAAATGGCGTGGGGCGAAGATCACATTATTCATTGTCGTTCAACCGACGGCATCTGCGTATCTCCCATCATAAAGTTTGGCGAGCGGTATATCGATGACTCTCATCTGTCTTTGGATGCCGTATTGGCCCCGCATACCACATTAAAACTGCGCTTAGATTTACGGGAGGTATTAGACGCCTTCCGGCAAAAAGGTTTTTACACCACCTATAACGGCACCAAAATTTACCGCCAGGAGTTTAAGGGCGCTTTTGTAGCGGGCAGTATGCCGCCCTTGTCCTGGAATTTCGACCGCTTGGGTTACCAGAAAGATATGCAGTTGCACGATGCCGACGGCGATGGTATTTACGACATCACGCTTACCCTTAATCCGCCGGACGAGCCCGACGTGCCGCTCCGCCGTTGGGAATTAAGCCGCGATATTTCAGCTTATCCGCAGTACAAATCAGATTATGTGTTGCTGGATGCCTTGTATAATTTATCGCTCGAAGAGATGGAGAAAGATGTGGAGCCGGATAATACTTTCCGGACCGGGCTGGAATGGGCCGGCGTCTGGACCCGCGATGTAAGTTACAGTGCTATTCTGGCTATGGCTTTGCTGCGGCCCGATATTGCCCAAAATAGTTTGCTGCATAAAGTCCGGAACAATCGCATTATACAAGATACGGGCACCGGCGGAGCTTACCCGGTTTCTACGGACCGACAGATTTGGGCTGTAGCCGCCTGGGAAATTTTTAAAGTAACCGGCGACCAGGAGTGGCTCCGGACAGCTTACGCAATTATTAAGCAAACGCTCGTGGACGATGAACATAATATTTACGATAGCGAAACTGGCCTGGTGCAAGGCGAATCTTCTTTCCTGGACTGGCGGGAACAAACTTACCCCGAATGGATGCAGCCGGCCGATATTTACGAATCGTTTTGTTTGAGTACCAATGCGGTACACTATGGCGCTAACTTCGTGTTGGCCCAAATGGCAACCCTGTTGGGTGATAATGCAACTGCGGGAAAATATGCTGCTATAGCGGCCAAAATCAAAACCAGCATTAATGCCTATTTCTGGTTGCCGGAGAAAAACTATTATGGCCAATATTTATACGGCCGGTTATTTAAAATTTTATCGCCGCGGGCCGATGCTTTAGGAGAAGCGCTGTGCGTGTTGTTTGACATTGCCGAACCTGAACAGCAACAGTTAATTATAGAAAATACGCCGGTAGGGGCGTTTGGTATTCCTTGTATATCTCCTCAGATTCCGGCTATTCCGCCTTACCATAACAATGCCGTTTGGCCTTTTGTACAGGCTTTCTGGTCGCTGGCTGTGGCCAAAACTGGTAACCAAACTGCTTTAATTCACAATTCAAGCGCCATTTACCGATCTACCGCTTTATTTCTGACGAATAAAGAAAACTTTGTAGCTACCGATGGGGATTTTGCCGGGACGGTTATTAATTCGGACGAGATGTTGTGGAGTTTATCGGGTAACCTGAGTCTGGTTTATAAAGTATTGTTCGGGTTAACTTTCACAACCGATAAATTAATATTGCAGCCCTTTGTATCAGAAGCTTTAAAAGGCAGTCACCAGCTTACGAATTTTCATTACCGACAGGCTATTCTTAATATTTATCTGAGTGGCTTTGGGAACAAAATAAAATCTATCAGTCTGGATGATCAAATACTGGATAAACCTGAAATTCCAGCTTCGCTGACGGGACTCCACGATATCCGGATTACCCTAGCTGATGAAACCCCGGAAGCTCTAAAGATTAATTTATCCTGCGAGGCTTTTTCTCCGGCTACTCCGCAGGTTACCTTGCAAGAAAATCTGCTTTCGTGGCAGCCGGTACCTAACGCCGTGTTCTATAAAATTATCAAAAACGGGCGTGAAGTTGCTAAAATTGGGGCAGAGCAGTTAAGTATCTTATTGCAGGAAGCGGGGGAATATCAGGTAATAGCCGTGGATAAAAATAATTACGAGTCTTTTGCGAGCGAACCTTTAACTAGGCTCCCGACCGAAAATATATGGCTCTACGAAGCAGAAGACTTCACCGAGAAGGCAGATTTTGGCAGTACTGCTTATTCCGGTACTGGTTACGTAGAAATCAGCCGGAACCTCAACACGCAACTTTGTTTTAATCTTAATCTGCCTGCCGCTGGTAAATATGCCTTAGATTTTCGGTATGCCAATGGCAATGGCCCCATCAATACCAATAACAAATGCGCTTTGCGTACGCTAAAAACCAAATCGCATTTACTGGGAACGGTGGTGTTTCCGCAGCGGGGCGATCAGCATTGGTCGGATTGGGGCTTTAGCAACGCTATCGTAACTTATTTAACGGCGGGAGAACAGCAGCTTTGCCTTTCATTTGATCCGGCCAATGAAAACATGGATGGAGAAATAAACCAGGCCTTGCTGGATTATTTACGAATTATTAAACTTCTGGAGGATGGCGTTTAAGTTCCTGCGGTAATATTTACGAAAATGTAATATTTGATTAAGGATTATTGAATATTTCAGAAAAAGCCCCGGTTTAGCGGCCGGGGCTTTCTGGTTTTAGTGCGTATGGCGGGCTTTATTGTAGTTTATCAGGTAAAATATTCCTATTTGGCCCAGGTGGTTTTTTAAAGGTGTCCGGGGCGGTACGTCGTTAATATTGGTTAACCCAAACAGCCAACGGAAATCAGCACCCAAACCCGAACTGCTTATAAAACTTAGTCCGGTAGCCAGCGAAAAATCAACGGCCTCGTAGTTTTCTTTAACGTTAAACCGGTTATCATCCTGATCCTGGCGTTTAGCACCTACCAAAAAGCCAACCTGTGGGCCGGCCTCTAGCCGGAAGCCATCGCCGAACATGTATTGGCCCATTACTGGTACCGTAATGTAATTTATGTGGTGTTTAACTTCTGAATTTTGTAGCTTGGCACCTTGGTTAGAATATAATAATTCTGGTTGTATGGCAATCTGGCGGGTTATATGAATATGCGCCAGGCCGCCCACGTGCAGCCCCAGTTTATAATCGAAATTATCCTGGTTTTTAAGTTTTAAAGTAGAAGCATTAAAACCGCCTTTCAGGCCAAAATGGGTCCGCTGGGCCTGCACCAGGGTAAAAGAGAAAACAGCGATGGTAAAAAGAAAAATTTTTTTCATAGTTGTAAAAGATTTATCGGGCATTTGCACCTACATCACGCATATCCCGAAAAAAGGTTAATATTTTGTAAAGGGATAGTTAAACAAAGAGTACTTTGTTTGGCGGCAAAGTTATCGATTAAGTTTTAAGCGGGCCTAAATCTGGACGGAAGAAATTTACTGAATTATTTTTTTCTAATATGGGATAGCTATTTAATGAGATTGACCACAACAGGTCCAGACCTTAGCCCGAAATAGTGGAATAAACTATTAACTTTAGCGGGCCTAAATACCGGGCGAATAGACGATATAAATAAATATTATTAACCGCTCATAAGGGTTATTTCGTTTGAAGAAGATAACCGCTGAAATAAAATCATGAATGCATTTGATCTGACCGAACACCCGCACCGCCGCTTTAATGCTTTAACCGGCGAATGGATTTTAGTATCGCCACACCGTTCCAAGCGACCCTGGCAAGGCCAGCAGGAAGATATTCCGAAAGAAGAACGACCACAGTACGATCCTAAATGTTACTTGTGCCCCGGCAACGTACGGGCCAATGGCGAGTACAACCCGCCTTACACCCAAACCTTTGTTTTTGATAACGATTTTGGTGCATTGCAGGCCAACGTGCCACTGGGTGACTTCCGGAAAGGAGAATTATTAAAAGCCGAAGCCGAACGGGGCATTTGCCGGGTAATTTGCTTTTCGCCGCGCCACGACCTAACCTTAACCGATATGGAAGTGGGAGAAATTAAGAAAGTGGTAGATGTGTGGCAGCGGGAATATCAGGAATTAGGCGCGCTCGACTTTATTAATTACGTACAGATATTTGAAAACAAAGGCACCGTGATGGGTAGCAGCAACCCGCACCCGCACGGCCAGATTTGGGCCCAGAGCACTGTGCCGGTAGAGCCCGCGAAGGAAACCGTACAGCAATTGGCGTATTACAAAGCGCACGGCCGGAGCTTACTCGCCGATTATTTGGTTTTGGAGCAGGAAGAAAAGCAGCGTATTGTACTGGAAACCGATGCTTTTGTGGCATTGGTGCCTTTTTGGGCGGTGTGGCCTTTCGAGACTATTATAATTCCCAAGCGCCATTTTGGCAATATTTTAGAAATGAACGAGGCCGAAAAAAACGACTTTGCGGCCATAATAAAAGCCCTCTCTACGCTTTACGATAAATTATTTGGCGTTTCGTTCCCGTACTCGGCGGGTATGCACCAAAGCCCTACCGATGGGCAGGAACACCCCGAATGGCATTTTCACATGCACTTTTATCCCCCGCTGTTACGGTCGGCCACTGTTAAAAAGTTTATGGTGGGGTACGAAATGCTAGGCAATCCGCAACGTGATATTACCGCCGAGTGGGCCGCCGAGCGGCTGCGGAGCCTGAAATAAACAGGAGTTTCAGCTAGCGGTTTCGGCTTGGTTAATACGTATAAAAATAGTTTATCTGCGCTGGTTTAGTTAAGCTTGCAGCAGATGGTTTAAAGATAAGATGCCCTGGTTCGGACTGAATCGGGGCATTTTTATATCTTTTAATTTGGTGAGTATTAAGCGGGAATTATTATTTCCAATTAATTAAAAATCAATCAAATATTTATACTAAAAAGCCCTATACCCGCTATTTGGTAATATTTAACAAATAAGGCAAATAATTAAACAAAAGGGCCTATTTTTACCTGCGAAACTGAACAAATTACTAGTTAAAACGGCGGAATATACGTATCTTTACAAATTAAAATAAACCTGAGATTAGAACATTTCATGAGCGAAGTACAAGAGAAAAAAACATCGGATTATTCAGCGGATAGCATACAGGTTTTAGAAGGTTTAGAAGCAGTTCGGAAGCGGCCTGCTATGTATATAGGCGACATTGGCGTTAAAGGTTTACACCATTTGGTGTGGGAGGTAGTTGATAATTCCATCGACGAAGCCCTGGCCGGTCATTGTGATACCATCAATGTTGCTATCAACCCAGATAACTCTGTCACCGTTTCCGATAACGGCCGTGGTATTCCTACCGACTTCCACCACAAAGAAGGCCGTTCGGCTTTGGAAGTGGTAATGACAGTGTTGCATGCCGGCGGTAAATTCGATAAAGATAGTTATAAAGTTTCGGGTGGTTTGCACGGCGTAGGCGTATCCTGCGTAAATGCCTTGTCTACCGACCTTACCGTTACCGTTTACCGGAATGGTAAAATATATGATCAAGCTTATAAAATTGGCATACCGCAATATCCGGTGCGGGAAATTGGTGAGACGGAGAGCCACGGTACTACGGTGCAGTTTAAGCCCGACGATTCTATTTTTACCACTACCGAATACAAATACGACACCATTGCCGGCCGTTTACGCGAATTATCTTTCCTGAACAAAGGTATTCGAATTAATCTTACCGATTTGCGGGAGAAAAAAGCGGACGGCACTTTCCTGAGCGAGTCTTTTTATTCGGAAGGCGGCCTGAAAGAATTTGTTGCTTACCTCGAAGAAACTCGCGAAAACCTGATTCCGGAACCAATTTACGTTGAAAGCGAAAAAAACAATATTCCTATTGAGATTGCACTGCAATACAACTCTTCTTACACCGAGAATATTTTCTCCTACGTAAATAATATTAATACCATCGAAGGGGGTACTCACGTAGCCGGCTTCCGGCGGGCGCTTACCCGTACCTTAAAATCATACGCCGAGCGGTCGGGTATGCTCGAAAAAGCCAAAGTAGAAATTCAAGGCGATGATTTCCGGGAAGGTTTAACGGCCGTTATTTCGGTTAAAGTGCAGGAGCCGCAGTTTGAAGGCCAGACCAAAACCAAGCTGGGCAACTCCGATGTAATGGGTGCCGTGGATATTGCTGTAGGCGAAATGTTGGCCGATTTTTTAGAAGAAAATCCGCGCGAAGCCAAAATCATAATCCAGAAGGTAATATTAGCGGCACAGGCCCGTCAGGCGGCCCGGAAAGCCCGCGAAATGGTACAGCGCAAAAGCGTTTTATCAGGTACCGGCTTACCTGGTAAACTCGCCGACTGCTCCGAATCGGATCCGGCCCAGTGCGAAATATACCTGGTAGAGGGTGACTCGGCGGGTGGTTCGGCTAAACAAGGCCGCGATCGTAAATTCCAGGCTATTCTGCCGTTGCGGGGTAAAATCCTGAACGTAGAGAAAGCCCAGGAACACCGCATTTACGAGAACGACGAGATTAAAAACATGATTACGGCTTTGGGGGTAAGCTTTGGTACCGCCGACGACCACAAAGCCCTGAACATGGAAAAACTGCGGTATCATCGGATAATTATCATGACCGATGCGGATATTGACGGCAGCCACATCCGGACGTTGATTCTGACGTTCTTTTTCCGGTATATGAAAGACCTGATCGATAACGGATATATTTATATTGCTTTGCCGCCGCTTTACCTGGTTAAAAAAGGCAAAGAAGAACGCTATTGCTGGACCGAACAGGAACGCGCCGATGCCATTAAAGAACTGGCCAAGGGCGGTAAAGAAGACTCGGTAGGGGTGCAGCGATACAAAGGTTTGGGCGAGATGAACCCCGAACAGCTTTGGACTACGACCATGCGCCCCGATACCCGCAGTTTAAAGCAGGTAACTATCGAGTCGGCGGCTGAGGCAGATCATTTGTTTTCGATGCTCATGGGCGACGAGGTAGCACCGCGCCGCGATTTTATCGAAAGAAATGCCAAATATGCCCGTGTAGACGTATAAAAAGTAAACAGCTTTCGTTTTATAAAAAGCTTGCCCACCCGGCAAGCTTTTTTTATAATATAATTAAATAAAGTTTGCACGTATAATAGGTTAATTCGCATCTTTAAAACCTTATTCAGAGAATAAATTTACAACTTTCGGGTTGTAGATAGCAGGCAAACAATACCGCAAAAGCCAAACAGTAGCGTAACTATGGAGTTAAATAAAGTTTCGGATCAAATCAGAAAGAGTAAGTATATCAGCCGTGATCTAAGCTGGATTCGGTTTAATTACCGGGTATTGGATCAGGCCAAGAGTACGGAACGGGGATTATTTGATGCCTTAAAATTTTTAGCCATAACCGCCTCTAACCTGGATGAGTTTTTTATGATCCGGGTGGGCAGCTTGTATAATTATATAGATTACGGTAAAGAAAGAGTAGATTACTCGGGCTTACGGGAATTGCCATTCCGGCGTAAACTCCTGGAATTTGCCCACCGCTTGGTAACCGATGTTTACCTGACCTTTGAAGAATGGAAGCTGCAGTTTAATAAAAGCGGATTTAGTATTTGTAAAATAGATGATTTAACCGAAGGCGAACAGCGGAAAGCCAGTCGGTTTTATTTTAACACTATTTTCCCGATGCTGACGCCCATGGTTTACGATAACTACCATGGTTTTCCGTTGCTGATGAACCAGGCCCTTATTTTTGGGGTAATTACCAAAAGTAACGATGATGCCAAACTGCAGAACCGCTTAACTTTTATTCAGATTCCGCAGAATTTGTCCCGGTTTTTTGAAATTCAGCGGAAAGATAAACTGCTTTTTGTGCCGATAGAAGAAATTATCCGGTGGCAAATCGAAACGCTCTTCCGGAATGTTGAAATAGTATCTATTGATTTATTCCGGATAACCCGGAACGGCGATTTTACTTTAGAAGAAAGCGACGACATTGATGCCGATTTTATTAACGAAATAAAAATAAAGCTCAAAACACGTAAAAAAGGCCGGGTAGTACGGGTTGAAATGGAAAAAAATCCGTCGCCGGTGCTTTTAAAAGGCTTAAAAGAGCGTTGGAACATTGATAATGCCAATATTTTTATAATTAATAATTTGCTGGATCTGAAAAGTTTGTGGCAAATAATCCGGCACACCAATTTCCTGGATAAATTAACCCGCCAGCCCAACCCGGTGAACCCCATTGGCTTACCCGATTCAGAGCACAGCGATTTATTTGAGGTACTAAAGCAGAAAGATGTATTACTGCATCATCCGTTTAACAGCATTGAGCCCGTGGTACAACTGTTAGAGCGCGCTGCCGAAGACCCGAATGTTCTGGCTATCAAACAAACTATTTACCGCCTGGCCGATCAGTCGCGGGTAACCGCTGCCTTGCTCAAAGCCGCTGAAAACGGGAAACACGTTTCGGTTTTGTTTGAAGTAAAAGCCCGATTCGACGAAGAACGGAATATTAAAGAAGGGGAGAAGTTGGAAAAAGCCGGATGCTTTGTTATTTACGGCATCAGCAAGTATAAAACCCATACCAAAATGCTCATGATCATCCGGAAAGAAGGCGAGAAGGTAACCCGGTATGTGCATATTGGCAGCGGTAATTACAATGAGCAAACCAGCCGCTTGTACACCGATATCAGTTTGTTAACCACCGACGAAACCTACGCCCACGATGTATCGGAGTTTTTTAACGTTATCACCGGCCATTCTTTCCCAAATGATTACCAATACCTGATTACGGCGCCGAAAGATATGCGTCACCAAATTCTGGAACTCATCCGCACCGAAGCCGAGAATGCCCGTAATGGTTTACCCAGCGGTATTGTAATGAAAATGAATTCGCTGGAAGACAAAGAAATTATTGACGAATTTTACAAAGCCTCCAAAGACGGGGTGCCCATTAAATTAATTGTGCGGGGCATTTGCTGTTTGCGGCCGCAGCGCCAGGAACTGAGCGAAAATATTTCGGTTATCTCTATTGTAGGCGAGTTTCTGGAGCACACCCGCTTGTTTTATTTTCATAACAACGGCGAACCCAAAGTATACGGCGGCAGCGCCGATATGATGGTGCGCAGTTTCGACCGCCGCATTGAGGCTCTTTTTTTAATTGTAGACCAAAACGTTAAGCGGGAAGCCATGAAAATATTACTGTATAATTTAAAAGATAACCAGAATACTTACATCATGCGCGAAGATGGCGCCTACATAAAAAAACGCGAACCCGAAGAAGAAGCCTTTAATATTCACCGGGAGTTTTACCACATGCAAATTGCCCCCGACGAAGAAATAAAGTTGTTTTAGTTAAAAGAACAAAAAACGTTACACACCAAATGAGGGTATTTTGATAACAATATGCAAGCCAGTTAGCGGTTTTTGATTTAGAGCAGAATGGTCTTTTAAAATCCGTATGGCACTTTGGTGCCGGATTTTATTTTGTGCTTCCTATCTTTGCGGCCTTTACGAAGTAAAAACATGCCAAAGAGAAGTTAGAACAAGCGGAAAAAAACCATGGAAAATAATATTCCGGATAAAGGAATTCCTATAGCTGTTTCCTTAACATCAACTTTAGAAGCTGAAAATATGCGGCCGCAAATAGCGCCGGATAAAAAGAGGCTTTTAATAATGGCGGCTTTAGCGGTAGTAATAGCCATTTGCATCAGCTTTATCTCTAAGTTATTAGTCTATTTAATTGACCTGGTAACGCATATTTCTTTTTACGGTAATTTATCGGTCGAGCCGGTAAGTCCGGCCCATCACCAACTGGGTTTATTCGTAATAGTAGTGCCGGCCATTGGCGGGGTAATTATTGGGTTAATGGCTTTATACGGTTCTAAAGCTATTCGCGGGCACGGTATTCCCGAGGCCATGGAGCAGGTTTTAACCAACCAGAGCCGAATAAAGCCCTCTATTACCTATTTAAAGCCTATTTCTTCCGCCATTTCTATCGGCACCGGTGGCCCTTTTGGTGCTGAAGGGCCCATCATTGCCACGGGTGGCGCCTTAGGTTCTACCCTGGGCCAGCTATTAAATATTACCCATATCGAGCGCAAAATATTACTGGCTGCCGGCGCTACAGCTGGTATGTCTGCTATTTTCGGCAGTCCGGTGGCGGCTATATTTTTGGCCATAGAACTCCTGCTGTTCGAGTTTTCACCCCGTTCCATTATTCCGGTTGCGCTGGCTTGTATAACCGGGGCCGCCGGGCACCATTTCTTATTCGAAGGTGGCCCGGTTTTTCCCATCGATACGCTAATTGGGATACCTTCTAATCCGGCGTTGGTAGGGTATAGTGCTATTGGCATTGTAGTGGGGCTGCTGTCGGTGGTGGTAACCAAACTGGTTTACCTGGTGGAAGATGCCTTCGAAAAGCTACCGGTTCATTGGATGTGGTGGCCGGCCATTGGCGGCCTGGGCGTTGGCGTAGTTGGCTATTTCGCGCCGCGTACGTTAGGCGTCGGTTATGAAAATATTACCGATATTCTATCGGGCAATATTCCGGTGCAGTTAGTTTTATCGCTGGGTTTATTAAAATTTGTTTCCTGGGTAATTGCGTTGGGCAGCGGCACCTCGGGCGGCACCTTGGCGCCTTTGTTAACGATTGGCGCGGCAGCCGGGGCTTTGCTGGGCAGCATTATTATTTTTCTTTTTCCGGAAGCGGGGGTTACACTCATCCTGGCTGCTTTGGTGGGCATGTCGGCGATGTTTGCCGGCGCCTCCCGGGCCTTAATTACTTCTATTATTTTTGCCATCGAAACCACCTCACAATCCAACGCCTTGTTGCCGCTGCTGGCTTCCTGCACCGGTTCTTATTTTGTTTCTTTTTTCCTGATGGAAAATACAATCATGACCGAGAAGATTGCCCGCCGGGGCGTAAAAACGCCGCATTCCTACGAGCCGGATATTTTAGAGAAAGTAACGATTGGTCAGGTAATACAGGAAAACCGGCTGGCCTTAGGTGCCGAAAACCGCATTGGTGAAGTACGGGAATGGCTGGAAAAAGAGCAGGAATACAATAGCAATTTTTTTGTAATCGTAAATCCTGACCAAACGTTTAAAGGCATCATCAGTTCCTCTAATTTGTACAGCAGCCATCACCATTCCGAAACTTTAATTGGCTCCCTTATAAAACGCCTGCCGGTTTCAGTTTCGGCTAATAGCAGCCTGCGGATGGCCGTAGAAATAATGGCCAAAGAAAATGTGGACGTACTACCGGTGGTATCGCGGGAGAATACCATTATGGGGGTGCTGACTTATAAAGATATTATTGGGGCCTATAAAAAAAGCCTGGACGAGCACGAAAAGCAAGTCGCCAATCTTTCGCTTAAAAATTATAGTCTGAAAATTTTACAGCACGGACAAAAACTGATTACTACGGTAAAAAAAGGCTCAAAATAAGTGGCCTGGTACCGGTTCCGACTGATTATTAGCTTACATGAACAAAAAGTTAAAAAAGCACTTGCGGCTGGCCCGTTTTATTTTTTACAAAGAGACCTTAGTCGATTCCAAAGAACATTTATGGACCTTTATCGGATCATTTACCGGCATTGGCTTAATTGGGCTGCTGCACAGCGCTTATCTTACGCCGGCCGATAATATTTTTCTGATTGGTTCCTTTGGCGCTTCCTCCGTCCTCATTTACGGCATCATTAACAGTCCGCTGGCCCAGCCCCGGAATTTAATAGGCGGGCACCTGATTAGCGCCCTGATAGGCGTGACCGTTCACCAGTTAATTCCGCAGGAAGTCTGGTTAGCGGCCGCACTTTCGGTTTCGCTCTCGATTGTGCTGATGCAGATAACCAAAACCCTGCATCCGCCCGGTGGCGCCACCGCTCTGATTGCCAATATAGGCTCGGCAAAAATTACAAGTTTAGGCTATCTGTATGTATTAAATCCGGTATTATCCGGAGCCGTTATTTTGTTGTTGGTGGCCCTCGTATTTAATAATGTAACACCCCGCCGCAGCTATCCCATTAATAAAAAATGGTACCGCATCTGGAAAAGAAAATACCGGCACTAACCAGATGTCTACTTTAAATTATTTCAAGCCAGTATCATTTTCTTCCTGCGGGTTACCTGTAGGCGGATGAAGTTTTCTCTAACTGATATTTAATATTAATCAGCAGGCCTCTCTATAATTATCAGCAAGTAGTTTTAGGGATCAGCGTTGCCATTTCCACGCATTCAAATCAGCGCCAGCTATTTTTTAGAAATTTTTTTCAACTATCGTATTCATTGGCTTTTCTTCTGAAATCATTCTGCAGCGGCAAAACAATAATACAAACCATCCGTGGTAAAGTGCTAGTAACCAAGGTATAATGAGTAGATTATTGCTGCGGCCTACCTAAACATGATATTAATCATCAATAAAAGAGATTAATATCTTCTATAATTATTCTAATGCCCTTTACATTTGTTCTGTAACTAGTGGCCCAAAAAAGGGGTAAATAGCTACTTAACGCAATAAAATATGAGAAAGCAAATTTCAAAACATCACAATTTACGCTGGAAAAAACTCCTTAATCCAGCGTTGGGGCTAGCCCTGAGTTGTTTCTTTTTCGTGAGTTGCTCTTCGGGCAGTAACGAGAAAAACACCCAGAGCGAGCAGGAAAACGCCGCCACCGAAAGTCCGGCTGCCGCAGCAGCACCCGCTGCCGATGAAGGTACCGGTATTGGTCCTGTAAAAAACGTAAGTCTGGGCGCTGAAATTGACCAGGCTTTGGCTGACAAGGGAAAAGCGGTTTTCGAGAGCAAATGTACCGCCTGCCACAAGTTTGGCGAACGCTACGTAGGTCCGGATTTGGCCGGGGTAACCGAACGTCGCAAGCCCGAATGGATTATGAACATGGTTCTGAATCCGCAGGAAATGGTACAGCAGGACCCTACCGCCAAAGAATTGCTCGGGGAGTTCATGACCCAAATGCCCAACCAGAACTTAACCGAAGACGAAGCACGGTCCGTGCTGGAATATTTCCGGACTCAAACTAAGAAGTAAACCTAAACCAGTAATAAACATCATGAAAAAACTAACCACATCAGTCTTAACCGGTGCCGGTTGCCTGCTCCTGGGAACGCTTGCCCTGACCAATTGTCAGAAATCTGCACTCAGCAACGATTCGGCCATTGGTGCCGACGGCGATGCCGCTAAAAAAGTTTACGTAGCTCCGGGCAAGCACGACGAATATTACGCTTACCTTTCCGGCGGTTTTAACGGCCAGGTAGACGTATACGGGTTGCCCTCAGGCCGGTTGCTAAAAGTAATTCCGGTATTTTCGCAAAACCCCGAAAACGGCTACGGCTACAACGAAGAAACCAAGCCTATGCTGCAAACCTCGTTCGGCCAGATTCCGTGGGACGATTTGCACCACCCCAAATTATCGCGCACCGACGGTAAGCCCGATGGCCGCTGGTTATTTGTAAACGGCAACAATACCCCCCGGATTGCCCGCTTAGACTTGACCACCTTCGAAACGGCCGAAATAATTGAGATTCCGAATAGCGCTGGCCAGCACTGCTCGCCGTACCCGACAGATAATACCGAATACGTAGTGGCCGGTACCCGCTTTGCCGTACCCATTGCCGATAATGGTGGCATTGAGGATGTACCGCTTGATACGTATAAAGACAAATTCCGGGCTTCGCTTTCTTTTATAAAAGTAGATAAAAACACCGGCCACATGGATATTGACTTCCAGATTCTGGTGCCCGGTTTCGACTTCGACTTAGCTAATGGGGGTAAAGGCCCGTCTGCTGACTGGATGTTCTTTACTTCTTATAACACCGAGAAAGCCGGTACCCTGAAAGAAATGGGCGCATCGCAGAACGATAAAGACTATTTAGCCGCCATTAACTGGAAAAAAGCTGCCGAATATGCCCGGCAGGGCAAAGCCCGCGAAATACCGGCTAATTATTACCACAACATGATGGATGAAAAAACGCATACAGCGGTTTCTACCCAGAAGAAAACGGTACGGGTATTATTGCCCGAAGATTGCCCCGGCATGATGTACCTGATTCCGGTGCCAAAATCGCCACACGGCGTTGACGTAGACCCTACCGGCGAAAATATTGTGGTAAGTGGTAAACTGGCGGCTGTTATTCCGGTGCACTCTTATTCTAAAATGATAAAAGCCATCGAGAATAAATCTTATGATAATACCATTAGCGGCATCCCCGTGCTGAAATACGAAAGTGTGCTGGCCGGCGAAGTACAAAAACCAGGTTTAGGACCACTGCACACCGAGTTCGACAACAAAGGCAATGCGTATACCTCCATGTTCGTGTCTTCAGAAGTGGTAAAATGGAACGTTAAATCACGCGAAGTTTTAGATCGGATTCCGGTATATTATTCAATCGGTCACTTAATGATACCGGGCGGCGATACCCAGAACCCCGACGGTAAATATTTACTGGCCATGAATAAAATTACCAAAGACCGTTATCTGCCTACCGGTCCGGAACTGGCCCAAACTGCCCAGCTAATTGATATCAGCGGCGATAAAATGAAAATGCTGCTCGATTTCCCTACTTTTGGCGAACCGCACTACGCCCAGGCCATTAAAGCCGATATGGTAGCGAAAAATTCGAAAAAATTCTACCGCCTCGATGAAAATAAACACCCGCATGCCACTATTAAAGAGGCTGATGCCCGGGTGGAACGTAAAGGCAACCAGGTTCACGTGTACATGACCGCCATTCGCAGCCACTTAGCGCCGGATAATATTGAAGGTATCCACCTGGGTGATGAGGTTTACTTCCACGTAACCAACCTGGAGCAAGACTGGGACGTACCGCACGGCTTTGCCGTAATGGGTAACCAAAACGCCGAACTGCTGGTGATGCCTGGCCAAACCAGAACCCTGAAATGGGTACCTACCAAAACCGGGGTAACACCGTTCTACTGCACCGACTTCTGCTCGGCCTTACACCAGGAAATGCAGGGTTATGCCCGGGTTTCTCCAAAAGGTGCCAACACACCGGTTAAATTCTGGCTGGGCGAGAAAAAGAAACCCGCCATTTAATAGATAACATTTAAATTCTTGTACCCAGGTTGCTTACAAAGCAGCCTGGGTACTAATAAAAAAACAAGGCCATGAAAAAGACCTCCACCATTTTATTACTGTTAAGCAGTGCTTTTTTAGCGGCTATCTTTTTTGTGCCATTGTGGCATATTCGCCTGGAAGCGCCGCAATATCCCGGCGGACTCGACATGTACATCTGGATCCACCAGATTACCGGCACCGACGAATTTACCTTACAAAATATTAATATTCTGAATCACTACGTAGGCATGGAAGCCATTAAACCCGGCTCTTTTGTGGAATTAAATATTATGCCTTACGTGCTCATGGGTTTAATATTATTAAGTGTGGGCGTTTTATTCTGGCGTAACCGGAAAGCTTTGGTTGCTTATACTGCTTTATTAATAATTGCCGGTACTGTTGGCCTGGCAGATTTTTATTACTGGATTCAGGAATTCGGTAATAACCTCAGCCCGCTGGCGCCTATTAAAGTTCCGGGCATGACTTATTCGCCGCCGTTTTTAGGCATTAAAACTTTGCTAAACATTACGGCTTCTTCATTTCCGGATTTCGGCGGGTACTTTTTTGGCATAGCCGTGCTGTTATTGTTTTTAGCTATTTATTTTGCCTTTAAAAAAGAGACTAAAAGCGAAACTTTACCACTAACGTCATTCGGTAAGATTAGCGCCGTAACTACCAGCTTGCTATTATTTTCCTGTTCCGTAGAACCGCAGCCTATTGCCTACGGTAGCGATAGTTGTGATCATTGCCGCATGACCATTTCGGATAATCGGTACGGAGCCGAATTGGTTACCTCAAAAGGTAAAGCTTTTAAATTTGATTCGGCCGAATGCCTGGCGGCTTATGTGAACGAGCAAAAAAATACAGAAGCCGCCCTGTTGCTGGTAACCGATTATAACCGGCCCGGAGAATTTGTTAACGCGGCTGAAGCCATCTTTCTGCAGAGCGAGCAGCAACCCAGCCCCATGGGCCTGAACCTGACCGCCTTTGCTGACCAAAATACCGCTGCCGAAATAGCCCGCGAAAAATCCGGCCAACTGCTGCACTGGGCCGAGGTGCTGCAACTGGCTGCCGGCCAGGCCAAGCAAATGATGTAAAATATTTAAGAACTAAACAGATAGATTAATACCTAACCAGAAGACCTTTTCAATTTTGAAGGTAAAATAGGGTTAATTTGAATCTAACATATCTAATCTAATCGTGTTCCATCCAGGATTAACCGGAAGGGCAACATCCAACTAAAAAATGACAACATTTCCCCAACATAGCAGAAACTTTTTATTTACCGTGCTGGCCCTGGTGCTGCCGGTTCTGTTGGGGGCAGCAACTATTCTCGCCAAAACCCTTACGGTGAGTCCCACCGGAAAAATCCGGTCGGTAAAAGAGGCCGTGCGGTTGGCGCAGCCCTACGATACCATTTGGGTTAATGCCGGAATATACCACGAAAACGAAATTACTATAGATAAACCGCTGGCCATTATTGGCCGGCAACAGGCGGTACTGGATGCCAGGTTTAAAAAAGGCATTTTCTCGGTAATGGCGGAAAATGTATTAATTGCGGGCCTTACCCTCCAGAACGTAGAAGAAAGCTTTACCAAAAATTATGCAGCGGTGCGGGTGCGCGGCGGCGGCCACGTAACGGTACGGAATAATACCATTTTAAATTCTTATTACGGCGTATACCTGGAGCAAACCGATAGCTGCACCGTGAGCCACAATTTAATTCGTGGCAATGCCAAACAAGAATCTACTTCCGGCAATGCTATTCATTTATGGCGGACCGACCATATAAATATTGTATCGAATAAAGTATCGGGCCACCGCGACGGTATTTACCTGGAAACATCCAGCAACAGTACCATCACCGGTAATATCAGCCAGAACAACTTGCGTTATGGTTTGCATTTTATGTTTTCCGATAACAACAGCTACCAGCGCAATCAGTTTATGCGCAACGGATCGGGTATTGCCGTTATGTACTCCCGCAATATTATCATGACTGATAATTTATTTGAGGAAAACTGGGGTGCGGCCGCTTACGGCATTCTGCTGAAAGATATTACCGACGGCTACATAGAACGGAATATTTTCCGGCAAAACACCACCGGTATTTACGCCGAAGGTTCTTCGCGGCTTCTTCTCAAAAACAACGAGTTCCGGAACAATGGCTGGGCCGTGCGCCTGTTGGGCAGCAGCGAAGACTTAACCTTTGAGCAAAATAACTTTATCGGGAATACTTTCGAAATTAGTACCAGCACCAATTACAGCAGCCACAATACTTTCCGGGCCAATTACTGGAGCAGCTATACCGGCTACGACCTAGACAAGGACGGCACCGGCGATGTACCGCACAAACCGGTGAAACTATTTTCTTACCTGCTCGAAGATATACCAACTTCGGTGGTGTTGCTGCGCAGCTTGTTTATAGATTTGCTGGAGCTGATGGAAAAGGTGGCCCCGGTGCTTACCCCCGAAAACGTACTGGATAACGAGCCCAGTACCCGTTTAAACGTTTGGAAGTCATGATAGAAATAAGAAATATAGCCAAGGCATTTGGTAAGTTACAGGTGCTCAATGGTATTGATATAAGCCTGGAGAAAGGAAAAATATATGCTTTTCTGGGTCCTAATGGCTCCGGCAAAACTACGCTCATTAAAAGCATATTGGGTTTAACCCAACCCGATAAGGGAGAAATATTTATTCAAGACGAAAACATAAAAGATAACTGGCGCTACAAAAGCCGCATTGGTTACATGCCGCAGATTGCCCGGTTTCCTGAGAACCTGAATATGATGGAATTATTTCGCATGACCATGGATATCCGGAAGACGCCTGCCAACGAAGAAAAATATATTTCTTATTTTAACCTGGAAGACGCGCGCGATAAAAAGCTTAAAAACCTATCGGGTGGCACCAAACAAAAAGTAAATGCCGTTCTGGCCTTTATGTTTAACCCCGATATCCTCATTTTTGATGAACCATCGGTGGGTCTGGACCCGGTATCGCACCTGAAGCTGAAAGATTTGATACGCGAAGAACGTGATAAGGGCAAAACCATTTTGCTGACCACGCACATATTGAGCGAAGTAGAAGAACTGGCCGATGAAGTAATATTCCTGCTCGAAGGCAAGATATACTTTAAAGGCACAGTGCAAAACCTGGTGCAAACCCAGAATGAGCGCAACCTCGAACGAGCCATTGCCCAACTATTGCTGCAATCCGAAAAAAAAACTAAAAAGCTTAATCTAAAAGCGGCATGAACTCTTTAACCAAAATAATTAAATATTCTTTTTACGACACCTGGCGAAGCTGGTGGGCGCTGCTCTACGGCTTGTTTTTTCTCGTAATTTCGGTTACGCTGCTGTACTTCTCCGGCGATTTTAACAAAGCCCTGGTCAGTTTGCTGAATATTATACTATTGCTGGTGCCCCTAATCAGCACCGTGTTTGGGGTGATGTACGCTTATAACTCCCGCGAATTTACCGAACTGTTACTGGCTCAACCTCTTAAGCGCAATAATATTTTTCTGGGCCAGTATTTAGGCTTAACCTTGTCGCTGATGTTAAGCCTGGGTTTAGGTTTAGGCATTGCTTTTATATTATTTGCCGGCACCGCCGAAGAGAGCGTGCATTTGGGTATGCTCACGCTGTGCGGCGCTTTGCTTACCGCTATTTTTACCGGTCTGGCTTTTCTGGTATCGGTATTGTTCGAAGACCGGGTAAAAGGTTTTGGCATTGCTATCCTGATTTGGCTTTTTGCCGCGGTTATTTACGATGGCTTGCTGCTGGCCTTCCTGGTTATTTTCAACGATTACCCTTTAGAGAAAGCCACCATCGGCCTGACTTTATTCAACCCCATTGATTTGTCGCGTATTCTGATTTTACTGCGTTTGGAAACGGCTGCCTTGCTGGGCTACACCGGTGCCGTATTTAATAAATTTTTCGGTACAGCGTCAGGTATGGCGGTGTCGCTGGGGGCTTTGTTGCTATGGATAATAATTCCCCTGGTAATATTCCTGCGAAAAGTACAACATAAAGATTTTTAAAATAGTAATTAGAAATAATTAGGGCACGCTATAAATAAGCTAGATTAATAGCTGGTGTAGTTTATTATGGAAGGATAAGTTTATAATGTAAATAGAAATTAATCATTTAACCCCGATGAAAAAAGTAGTTCTATTATTAAGCAGCGTCTTCGTATTTGCCTGCGGCGACAATGCTAAAAATACAGCCGGCGAGGAAGTTGATGGTAATATTAACTCCGCCGAACACGTGGAAGAAAATACCCACGAGAACAGGTCGCCCCAGTTAAGCGAAGATCCCGGTCCTGATAACCGTTTTGAAGTGGATACGATTAGTTCGGCCGAAAGCGCCAAAGAACAAAGTCAAAAGTCTTCTGAGTAATTTATAATTAAAAAATAATCCTGCCGCTTACATAACCGGCAGGATTATTTTTTTATAGCTTAGAGGGGTCTTACATTTTTGTACAACAGCTCTGAAAACTTAATTATTGTAAAACCTATTCTCTAACCATAACTGCATTCCTCTATAGAATAGACTTTCCAGGCCATAATTTACATAAGCAACAACTATTTGGTGAAGGATAAAAATATTTCTTTTTAGCGGAGCTCTTTTAGGTTAATAGTAACTGCTCTTTGCTTTGGTTTAATTGCGCCTGCATTTGTTCCTGTTCCGCTTTTCCGGTAAATATTTGGGGTATTATTTCTTCGTAGTAGGAGATACCCTGGAGTAGATTCTGGCGGAATGCCTGCAAATATTTCTGTTGCTTGTCGGTTACCGGTGGTACTTGTTCTGCAACCAGGTTCCGGAAATAATCGAGGTACATTTTTAATTCGTTCAGGAATAGGTGTGGCCGGTGAGTTTGGTTGAGCAGGTTGGTGCGGCCGTAAATATGATCTACCATCTGGGCCAAAGAAAAAACACCGGAGAAATAAGCCAGGTTAGGGCCGGGGCAAATAGCCACGGGACGATTTTCGGGTTTCCGGCCAATTTGGAGCACCTGCAAAGCTGCGTTGGCCAAACCATCGCACAAGCATTCTTTGGCAAGTACTTTTTGAGCTTTTTCCTGGTACTCAGCTACGGGTAAGTCCAAAGCCTGCAACTGGTTAAGTTTTAATTTCTGGTATTTACGCGAAGCCGTGCAGATGGGCGTTTCGGTAAACTCGGTGTTAGATACCAGGTACTTTTTGGTGCAGGGGCTACCAGGCCGGTCACGGCCGATGCGGTATTCTTTTACTTCTTCGCTGCTGGTGTTCCGCAAGGCGTTAAACGGCACGCCCAAAGGCGAAATAGGACTCAGGTATAAATCCTCGGCGCGGGCTTGCACCAGTTTTTCCAGGGTATCGGCATCTATGGTGGTGGCTTCGGGCACGAGCAGGAAAGGCGTTCCCCAACCGGTGGCTTCTACCCCGTAATATTCGATTAAGAAGTTTTGTTCGGCGGCAGTGCCGATGCCCCCCTGTACGGTTACCCGCTGATCCGGCACCACTGATGCAACCGGTAATCCTTTTTGGGTAAGGGCCGACTGGTACATTCCGAATAATTCTTTTTGCAGGCTTTGCCGGTTTTGTTTAAACTCTTCCAAAATGGGGCCTAATAAATATCCATCGGTGGCAAAGGCGTGGCCGCCGCAATTTAAACCCGATTCGATCCGGAACTCCGAAACCCAGATTCCTTTTTTAGCCAATATCTTGCCCTGCACCAGCGCCGAGCGGTAATCACTCACTTTTATAATTACTTTTTTGCGGAAGTTACCAGCCGCATCTGGCTGAAAATCGGCAAACTGGTCGAGGTAAGCGTAAAGCCGCATATTCATACCCGCCGAAAACACCACCGATGCCGCAACCGAACTGTTGGCAAAACCCCGTAGCGCTGCCAGCGCGTCGGAATATTCCGGAGGCAACGGCTCACCGTTTTTCCGGTAGTTGGTTTTATCTAATTTGGTCATAATATTTACATCAATGGCGCCGGGCTGCACCATGGCACGTAAAGCGTCCTCCGCCTGCTTTATCTCTTCCGGATTCGAAAGTTGCAGCATTTGTAAATATTGCGCTTTAACGGGTGAGGTGTCGGGCAGTAATGTAAAATATTTGGTCAGGTCCGATTCCGGGGTAAAAGGTTGGCGCCTCAAATTTTCGGTTTGGGCCAAAACCAATTTGTCTAATAAATTCAGGTAGGCCGTAACACGCCGGGCCCGGAAATCTTCCTGATCGGTACCAATGGGGGTAAAGGGTTCTTCGTTAAGCCGGCTGTAATATTCCCGCATTTGTTCCAGCAAGGTATCATCGCTTAGCGACAACACCGAGGAAATGCCGTAACGGGCCACTTTCAACGGCGTATCAATAGAAAAAGCAAGTCCCATAACCGGGATGTGGAAGGTGTGTAGGCGGGTTGGTTGCATCTTAGAGAAATTTAAATTAGTTTGGTAAAGACAAGAATCAGAATTAGCCTATTATATAAATTATTATATAAATAGATGCGTCGTCGCCTTGCCGGTTCCGAAAGGTAGCGTGGTTAATATGGTTCTGGCATGACCAGGATTAGTAGCCCGGTTGATATCCATCATTGTTTTTTAAATTAGGCGTTTCTATACCGGGCGGGTTTAGCATTATCTGATGCGGGTTACATTATTTTATGATCAAAGTCCTTTTACAGATGGCCGGCTTCGGGTAATTTGCCTTCGTTTCTGATGCCGGAATAAAGGGTCAGGGCGGTTTATATTATTTAAAAACGTGAAAAATACCTGGCTTAAAACAGCACTTCTTAATTTTGTCGTAGTTGCCTTGCTGGGTTTATTTCTGCGTTGGTTTATGGTTTCGCCGCCAGTTGGTTTTAACTATAAATACCTGCTCCACGCGCATTCGCACATAGCTATTCTGGGTTGGCTGTTTTCGGCCTTCTTTGTGGCTTTGCTGGGCGCTTACCTACCGGAAAAAAATCGGAATAATAAAATTTACCGGTGGCAGTTCTGGCTGGGACAATTAACGGTGGTGGGTATGTTGTGTAGTTTTCCGGTGCAGGGCTACGGGCTTTATTCGATTGTATTTTCTACCCTGCATATTTTTATCAGTTATTGGTTTATTTACCAATTTTTAAAGGATAGCCGTAAGGAAAGCCTTATTAAAAGCCAGCATTTAATTTCCTTTAAATTTATTAAAGCTTCGCTATATTTTCTGGCGCTATCCACGCTGGGTCCCTGGGCAATGGGGCCGATAATGGCTACCGGCGGCAGCGGCAGCCATTTGTATTACAATGCCATTTATTTTTATCTGCATTTTCAGTACAATGGCTGGCTTAGTTTTGCCGCGCTTGGTTTGCTGTTCTGGTTACTGGAGAAAAAACAAGTGCCTTTTAGTCGGGCCGACGCTAGCTGGTTTTTTAATTTATTCTTCTGGGCCTGCCTGCCCGGTTATTTATTGTCGGTGCTATGGATTAAACCGCCGGCCATTATTTACTACCTGGCCGGATTAGCCGCCGTGATGCAAGTTATTGGCTTGCTCTTATTTTTACGTTTGCTTTACCGGCACCGCCTGGCTATTAGTCGGCTTTTTACCGGTTGGAGCAGTATCTTCTTTTCTTTGGCGATTATCTGTTTTACTTTAAAGATAATAATGCAACTAGCTACGGCCATTCCTTTTATGGCCGATTTGGCTTACTCCGTACGCAATTTTATAATCGGCTATTTGCACCTGGTATTAATTGGCTTTGTCACCTTCTTTTTGTTCGCCTACTTTATTCAGCAGGGGCAATTTAGCATTTACCGTAAGGTTAGCCGCTGGGGCTTAGGTATATTTATCGCCGGTTTTTTTCTGAGCGAAACCTTATTATTTATGCAAGGTCTGTTTTTCTGGGCGGGTTGGGGTATGCTGCCGGAATATTTTCGTCTGCTGTTCTGGGTAAGTACTTTGTTGCCAATCGGACTGATTCTTTTTCTGGCCGGACAGCAGGGAAATAAAACAATTACGGAAAGTAAAATCAAAATCCATAAAAATGCGTTTAATCCGGTTTCCAGACATTGATATGGAAGTCAATCTAACTAACGAAACAAGATTAAATGGTCTGCTGAATATTTTATTGTTTGATAAACAATATTTCGCAAGCTCTTGTCTTAAGTTTTGCTATACACTTATCAGGCTTTATCTTTAATTAATAAAAAAATGCTTTCTTCCACCCCGGTTACTTCGTGAGGAATGGTGGGAGGAATATCAAAAGTATTCAGCGCTGCAACCTGGGTGGTAGTACCTTCCATTTCGAAGGCAATAAGTCCTTTTAAAACAATAAGCAGGGCAGGGGTGGCGCTGAAATGTTTTTTTAATATTTGCCCCTTTTTAAGGCCTATTACTATTGTGTGTTGCTTATCTGTATTTTTCAGTTGCAAAGTGGCGGGTTTGTCGTCTTTAAATTCGAGTTGTTCCGGAATATTCATTTTCATACAGGTATTTTTTAAATTAGATTATCTTTATTAGAATAGTTTTTTTTCGGTAATAAAAATTAAATAAGAGATATATCAGCAGAAACATCTCTATCCTGAGCTTTGTGACTCCGGATGCATTGCCAGGTAGGCGGCAGTGTAAGGGTGCTCCCGGGCAACACCGGCCTGCATAATGTGCATCACCGCCCACCCACTTGCCTTCAAATTATCCGAAATAATAGCCCGGTGGCACCGCCACCATACTGCTTCCGAACACATATAGGCCGTCCGCTGCTGCGCTGCTATTGTGGTAAGTTGCGCCATACCTTCTGCAAATGCTTCTGTTTCCGTATAATCGGCATAGCCCCGGAAAGCTTCGTTCCGCCATACCGTGTTAGCTGAGTCGGGGCGGGGTTTACGGCGGCCGCCCAACGCCTCTTCGGCCAGGTAATTAATGCCGGCTGCGGGCAAGTACTCTTCCAGTGTCGATTTATTAAAATGCGGATATTTCTTAGAGCCCGGATACCGGCGGACATCCACCAGCAGCTCAATCCGAAAGGATCCCAAGGTAGCTAAAAACTCCTCCGGGCTGCGGGTAGAGTGTCCAATGGTCCAGATGGTGGGGCTGTTTTTCTCCATGTTTAGATTATGGTTCGTAAAATAATCGGGCGATGGCTAACTTTTTCAGTTGAGTTTACCGGCATCCACCGGGCAACATTGAAATACAGAGCCTTTTTATTTACTTATGGCCAAGGTTAACAAAAAAACTGATTCTTCACGGGCGAGTACGCTGTGCGGAATACCGGCATGTAGCGCCAGCATTTGCCCTGCGCCCAATTCAAATGACTGCTCCGCTGTCGAAAAACTTATCTGTCCCTCCAGCACCTGTACACTTATAACACCCGGGGCGGTATGGGTTTTCATTTCGGCGCCGGCATGGAGGGCAACCAGTACCAGGCGCATACCATCGGATTTAAATATGGTAATGGCATTCCGGTCGCTGGTCTGCCAGGCTTTTTCCTGTTTTATTTGTTCCCGGAAAGCGGATAAGTTCATCTCTATTACCGAGGCATCCAGGGGGCGGTCGCCGGCCGGGCGTTGCGGGGTTGCATCATTGGCTTTTATCTCTTTTATAGCTTTGGCGGGAGCGACAGTAGCATCATGCAATGCTTTGACCATATCCGAAGCCATTTCGTCGCTGTAAATACCATAGCCGTTTACTAAAGTGCCTTTTAAACCGTGTTTGTCCGAGGAAATGGCATATACCACCGCTTCGTCGCCGGGGTCCGAAAGACCTTCGAACCGGTAGTGCGCATCTACAACAAATTCGTTTGGATAAACCTGCAAGGAGTTGCCGTGGCATACCAAACAATTATCCTGTAGGTTGAAGTCTACGTTATAGCCATCTTTTTTAAGCTTTTCTAAAACTTCCGAAAGGGTGGTCATCGTGTTCATAGAAATAATTTTAGATTATATAAAATTGCTTTTTAGTCTTAAAAAAACGGTGAAAATAATTGTAATAGCCGACAGATAAAGCTGGTCCTGAATTTCCTGGGCTTTGCTTGCTACTGGCACCAACCGGTTGCTTATTTGTTTGGTACAGCGGTTAATATTATTTTAAAAATTCTTAATAAAAGAGGTTCCTTCCTGCAAAGCGGAAGCTAATTGCCGGATGGTGGTTTCCTGAAATACCTGGCGCAGCGTTTCGCGGGCAGCTTTAAATTTGTCGTGCATGGGGCAGGGGTGAAGTTCAGAGCATCTTTTTAGACCCAGGCCACACTCGCGGAACACCGCCATGCCGTCGATGGCATTTACAATATTGATAACCGGCTGCTCCAGTTGAAAATCTTCGATGTAAAAACCACCATATGGCCCTTTGAGCGACGTGATAATGCGGTGCTTGTTTAATACCTGCAGAATTTTGGCTGTGAAGGCTTCCGGGGCATCTACTTCCCGGGCTATTTCTTTTACATTCAGCTTTTGGTTTTTATCAGCTTGCGAAGCCACAAAAATAGCCGCCCGTATTCCGTATTTACATGCTTTCGATATCATCTTGTCTGTTTATGGCCCGTTTTGTGCTAAATTATTAAGGTAAATAAGGTAAAATCTGCCGGTGGCCGGTTATATTGATGCCCTGTTTTTGAATATTTCAATAGTAGCCGAAGTCTTTCAGTCGCCCCGTTCTAATTTTCAAGGAGTGGTTAATGGTCGCCCGCAGTTACTTTATCCAAAACTCATCCGGAAAAGTATCTTTTGCCTGGGTTTCATGCGATTGGGCTAAGATTGCACCAATAGAAATTAATTCCTGCTCATCCAGTACCGCTTCCAGGTGCGGAAACAGTTCTCTTTCTTCAAAACGGATATGGGCATCTAACTGGTCGGCTAATTGGTTTAACAAATCCGGAGTCGGGCCCGAAGTGCTGCTTTCTACCTGCCGAATGAGGTTGCTAAGCTCCCGGTGTTGTTTCACTGCTTTCCCGCAGTAATCGTCGTTCACCTTTTCGAACAGAAGTTCCTCTTCCTCCCGAAAGTGCTGCCGGAGATGATTATCCCAGAAATAAGCCACATACGGCTGAATCCGACTGGTATCAACCTGCTTGCGAAGGCCATGCCGTATTTTCCAGCAAAACAAAAGGCCGGTATGATGTTCTTGAGATAAGCTAACGATATGCTTACTGCGTTTGATCGGTTTTCTTTCCATGTTTATTTTTCGTTGAACTCGATGTTTGCATCGGCCGCTAATACTACAAAGGCCCTGAAGTCCGATAAAATTTCCAGGGTATGCGGCTCGCGGGCTGGTATCGGGAAAGTAGCGCCGGGCTGCAATATTTGTTCTTTAGTAGTTAGACTTAGCCGGGCCTCACCACTTACTACCATTATAAAGGCATCCGACGTTGCATAATGCCGGGGCATAATTTTGCCGGCGGGCAGCGTAATTTGCAATATTTTATAACTGGCATTTTTATGAATTTCTTCCATTTGTATTTTTTAAGCCTTTTACCTTTTTCTTTTAACCGGCTAAAGACTATGCTCCTGACACAGTATTTTATTACGGTACTTCTTTCAGGGAAAGAATATAGCTAACCATTATTTTAGCTTCTTCATTACTCACCTTGGGGTGAGCACTCATAACTGCCCGGCCCCAGGAACCACTGCCACCGCTCATTACCCGCTGGGCCAGCATTTCTATATAAACGCGCTGGACCGGGTACCTTTTGGCTATATCTTTAAAAGCCGGTCCTACCGATTTTTTATCTTCTTTGTGGCACGTATAACAATCTGAATAAGCAATCAGTACTTCGCCTTTTTGGGCCACCGCAACCGGTATTGTATCATTTTCGCCTGGAATAGCCCGGATATAATCAATTTTTTTTCGTTCATTTTTAATTTCCGGTTTATTGCAGGCAACGGCCCAAATACTGTTTAACAATAAACAAAGCCCAAAGTACAGGTGATACTTTCTTTTTCTTTGGTCATCTACAGGCATCTTCTAAATCAGGGTATATTTAGTATTTACTTGGCTGTCGTGGATGCGGCGTTCAAAAGTATTGGCCATGATTAAAGCTCTTCTTTTGGCTTCTTCGGCCATCGGCCCGGTAAAGTGCTTATCCACCGTTTTGATAAAGAGGCTTAACCACCTTGCAAAATGTTCGGCTTCTACGGGCATGGTAGCGTGTTTGGCAAAAGGGTTGCCCGTATATCCTTTTACCCCAAACAAAGCGGCATTCCAGAACGTGTACATCTTTTCCAAGTGCGGAACCCAATATGTAGAAAGCCGGAAGTTAAAGATGGGAGCCAATAAGTCATCCTCGGCTACTTTTGAGTAGAAATCATCTACCATCAGCTTAATATCCTCTATTCCGGCTATATCAGGTTTGCTGCCCATAACTAAAATTTAAACCTTCTTTGTTTTTTGCTCCTGTTTTATTCGATGAATAATTTCATTTTAAGCACGCTGCCAATTTATGAATGCGGCATTACACTTATAAAGGAAGTGCTTTAACTAGTTCGCACCGGTATTAAGTAAGTGGACCAATGGCTTCATTCAATCAACTAAGAAAAGCGTTGCTTAAGGTGCTATATGGTAAAAGTAAGTAATAAATTCTAAAAAAGGCAATATTATCCGAAATAGCTTTGCTCTGGATAGCATAATATATGCTTTAATTCGATAAGGTATGACCGAAAGCTTAACCTTAAATAATTAAGCAGCCGGACGATATATTTTATTAATTAAAGGAAATATTACCTCGGTGTAGGTGTGCTATTTTGAATGAAAAATTCGTCTTGAGCCATTAACCTTAAAAAGATCTAGATTCCTATTAAAGTAAAAGGCTCCGGTCCAGTTGCTTCTGAACCGGAGCTTTTTAAAATTACTCCCACAAATAAGGTTAACTTAACTGCAGCCCAAACTAGTGCCGCAATTTAAACATTTATAACAGGTACCCGACCGAATGGTTAGATGACCGCAGGAAGGACAGGCCGGCGCATCGCCCATTAAAGCGGCCAGCACCTGCTGGGTTTGTTCAAAAAGTAGCGCTTGCGGTTTTTCGCCGTTAACCGCTATTGGTTTAGCCTGCAGGTTGCTATCGGTGGTGTCAGGCATTGGTTTGCGGTGGCTCGGAGTTTGCGGCGGCTGATCGCTAGTTTTGTCCGGTACCACGTGCACCAAATCCAGGCGGTTCAGATATTCGAAGCCCAGTAACCGGAAAATAAAATCAGTGATAGAAGTGGCATTTTTAATATTAGGATGCTCTACCGGGCCCGCCGGTTCAAAACGGGTAAAAGTAAACCGGCTTACAAACTCATCCAGCGGTACCCCATATTGCAGCCCCAGCGATACCGAAATAGCAAAACAATTGAGCAGCGACCGGAAAGAAGCACCTTCTTTGTACATATCAATAAATATTTCACCTAAGGTACCATCCTGGTACTCACCCGTCCGGATGTAGATGGTATGGCCGTCTATCTTGGCTTTCTGGGTAAAGCCGTTCCTTTTATCGGGCAGCCGTTTGCGTTTGACAATATCTGATAAGGCACGTTTAAAGCGGGTATCTTTCGATTCGGTAATAAGTGCGCGGGCGGCTTCCAGCACCTGTTCTTCGGTTAACATTCGCGGTGAGTCGGGTGCGGCCGGCTCGGAAGAAATTTCTGCTAGGGCAGCGGTTTTGTCCGGTTTAACGGCTTTCTTGCTACTTAGCGGTTGCGATAATTTGCTGCCGTCGCGGTAAACCGAACAGGCTTTTAGCCCCAGTTGCCAGGCTTGTAAGTTGCAATTGGCTACATCGTCGGCCGTGCTTTCGGCGGGCAGGTTAATGGTTTTGGAAATGGCCCCGGAAATAAAGGGCTGAACGGCAGCCATCATGCGCAAGTGCCCGCTGGGTTTAATAAAACGGGTGCCGCGGTTGCCGCATTTATTTGCACAATCAAAAACCGGGTAGTGTTCTGGTTTTAAGTGGGGGGCTCCTTCTATGGTCAGAGTACCGCATATATAAATATTGGCCTCTTCTATTTGTCCTTCCGAAAGTTTCCAATACCGGAGCAAATCGAAACCGGGTTGTTCGTAATCCTGGTGTTTAATGCCCAGCCGCTGCAGGCAAGCCTCGCCCAATACATGCTGGTTAAAGGCAAACCGGATATCAAAAGCGGTAGCCAGATTTTGTTCGAGTTTGGCGATTTCGGTTAAGTTAAGGCCTTGTTGCTGCAAAAAAGTATCATTTACTCCGGGGGCCTGACGCAACGAACCGGTACCCCGGACATAGGCTACAATATCTGTAATTTCGGTTTCGGAGTACCCGAACTGGCGGAGGGCTACCGGAACGGCGTGGTTAATAATTTTGAAATAGCCGCCGCCGGCTAATTTTTTAAATTTTACCAGGGCAAAATCCGGTTCTACCCCGGTGGTGTCGCAATCCATCAGCAGCCCGATGGTGCCGGTAGGAGCAATAACCGTAGTTTGGGCATTGCGGTAGCCGTATTGTTCACCGGCGGCCAGGGCTTCATCCCAAACCTGCTGCGCGGCTTGCAGCAAATAAGCCGGCGCCAGGCTGCTGTCTATCCGGGCGGGCGAAATAGTCAGGCTCTGAAAAGCGACATCATCGGAATAGGTAGCAGCCCGGTGGTTGCGAATTACCCGGAGCATCGCTTCCTGGTTTTCCGGGAATTTGTCAAACGGGCCCAGGTAGGTGGCCATCTCAGCGGATGTTCTATATGCTGTACCGGTCATGATGGCGGTTATAGCGGCGGCCATTGTACGGGCTTCAGAACTGTCGTAAGGCAAGCCCTTTACCATTAACAAAGCGCCCAGATTCGCGTAACCAAGTCCAATGGTGCGGTAGTCAAACGATCGCTGGGCAACTTCCGGCGACGGGAATTGGGCCATTAAAACCGATATTTCCAAAATAATGGTCCAGATGCGGCAGGCATGTTCAAAAGCCGGTACGTCAAACTCCTGTTTCTGCTCGTTGTAAAATTTTCGCAGGTTTAAGGAGGCCAGGTTACAGGCCGTATCGTCCAGGAACATATATTCAGAGCAGGGATTGGAGGCCCGGATAGGTCCGCCGGCCGGGCAAGTATGCCATTCATTGATAGTGGAATCGAACTGCACCCCGGGATCGGCGCAAGACCAGGCTGCCTGGTTTAGTTCCTGCCACAATTGCTGGGCGGGTATCTTTTTAACGATGCGGCCATCGGTGCGGGCTTTTAAATCCCAATCTTCCTGGTTTTGCAGGGCGGTAAAAAAGGCATTCGGAATCCGGACGGAATTATTAACGTTTTGCCCCGAAACGGTGCGGTAGGCTTCTCCTTCGTAATCGGCCGGGTAACCGGCCGCCAGCAAAGCCGCCACTTTCTGCTCTTCTGCCACCTTCCAGTTAATAAAATCCGCTATTTCGGGATGGTCGATATCCAGCGAAACCATTTTGGCGGCCCGGCGCGTGGTGCCGCCCGATTTAATAGCGCCCGCTGCCCGGTCGGCTACTTTCAGGAAAGACAACAAACCCGATGAATAACCGCCGCCGGATAGTTTTTCGTTAGCGCCCCGGATGGCCGAAAAATTAGAACCCACACCCGAACCGTACTTAAAAATACGGGCTTCGCGCACCAATAAATCCATAATGCCCCCTTTGTTTACCAGGTCGTCTTTTACCGATAATATAAAGCAGGCGTGGGGTTGCGGATGCTCATACGCCGATTCCGATGGCGTTAATGTACCCGAATCCGGATCTACGTAAAAATGGCCCTGCGACTCGCCTGAAATATCATAACTGTGATGGAGGCCGGTGTTAAACCATTGCGGCGAATTGGGTGCAGCATACTGCCCCAATAGCATGTAAACTGTTTCGTCGTAGAAAATATCGGCATCAGCCGGGGAGGCGAAGTAGCCGTGCCGCAAACCCCAATACCGCCAGCAGGCCGCCATCCGGTGCACCACCTGCTTAACAGAAGTTTCGGCCCCGAGGGAGCCGTCTGGTTGCGGTACGCCTGTTTTTCGGAAATATTTCTGAGCCAGAATATCGGTAGCAATCTGCGACCAGGCTTCAGGCACTTCTATATGGTGCATCTCAAACACGATTTCGCCGGATGGGTTACGAATAACGGAGGCTCTTTTAACGAACCGGAAGGCTGCGTAAGCAGGCAGGTGATCCTGGGTAAAATGCCGGTTAATTTTTAAGCCCGCAACGGCAGCGGAAGTTTGGTTTTTCATAAATTTTTATTTAGGTGTGACATTAATCTGGCGCTACCTGGTTTGAGCGCCGAGGAAGCCGCCGGAAGGTTTTACTTAGTAGATATATCCCAATAGCATTTTTACCGGGACTATTTAAGCGGATAAGTAAGGTAATAGTATCCGCCAGCAAAGTATATAATATTTATAAAGATAAAAATACCTTTTTGTCGGCTTTAATTAAAAATTAAATCTTAGCTCTGATAAATATCACAAAAACAGATGATTGTTGTCATAAACCAGATTTCAGGACCTTTTTACCTTTGAAAAATCAGGGAAATCCGGATTAAACTTATTCATCCTAAAGAAAGTGAAACAGCCAACCGCATATCGATTCAACTGGGTTGCTGCCTGTTTTCCCGGCATCACAGATAAGCTTTTACTATTCTATTCATCATAAATTAATATTGTTATGAAATACACCAGGTTATGGCTGGGATTCATCGCCGTAATAGTCGGTTCCTTTGCTGTTTTAGGGTATTATGGTTCGGAAATCTACCGGAAGGCGCCACCTATTCCGGATAAGGTTGTTACAGATTCGGGTCAGGTATTATTTACCGGGCAGGATATTAAAGACGGACAAAATGTCTGGCAATCGATGGGAGGGCAGGAGGTAGGTTCGGTTTGGGGCCACGGCGCCTACCAGGCACCCGACTGGACCGCTGAATGGCTGCACAAAGAGGCGATATTTATGCTGGATGCCTGGGCCAAAGCCGAAAAAGGCAAAAACTTTGCTTCTCTGGATGTCGAAAGCAAAGCTGGTTTGGAAGCTCGCCTCCAAGCGCAAATCCGTCAGAATACTTACGACCAGCAAGCCGGCACTCTTACCGTATCAGATGGGCGGGCGGCGGCCATTGCCGACGTAAGCCGTTATTATACGGGCTTATTTACGAACGATGCGGCCATGGCCGAATACCGTGAAGCTTACGCTATTCCGGATAACAGCATTAAAGACCCGGAACGGATGCGCCAGATGAATGCCTTTTTCTTTTGGGCATCCTGGGCCTGCGTAACCGAACGCCCCGGCGAAAAAATATCGTACACAAATAACTGGCCGCACGAAAAATTAGTCGGTAATGAACCCAGCAGCGACCTTATTATCTGGACCGGCTTTAGCGTAATTGTATTAATTGCCGGGGTGGGTTTATTGGCCTATTATTATGCCTCTAATAAAGAAGAAGAGCTGGATATTAGCAAGCTGCCGCAGAAAGACCCATTACTGGGACTGGAGCCAACACCCTCAATGCGCGCAACGCTTAAATATTTCTGGACGGTTACTGCCTTAATATTGGTACAAGTAATGATGGGGGTAGTTACGGCACACTACGGCGTAGAAGGGCAGGCGCTGTACGGTTTGCCGTTGGCCGAGATTTTACCTTACTCCATCTCCCGGACCTGGCACGTGCAACTGGCTATTTTCTGGATTGCGACTTCCTGGCTGGCCACCGGTTTATTTATTGCCCCGGCTGTTTCGGGCCACGAACCTAAATTTCAACGGGCCGGCGTTAACTTTTTGTTTATTGCCTTGCTTATTATTGTGGTAGGTTCTTTGGCCGGACAGTGGTTTGGCGTCATGCAGAAACTGGGCCTGGTCGAAAATTTCTGGTTTGGGCACCAGGGCTACGAATACGTTGATTTAGGGCGTTTCTGGCAAATATTCCTGCTGGTAGGCTTGTTTTTGTGGCTGTTCCTGATGACCCGGGCCATTTGGCCGGCGTTTAAAAAAGATGCCGAAGGCCGCCATTTACTGGGAATGTTCCTGATTTCGTCGGTAGCCATTGCGGTATTCTACGGCGCCGGTTTAATGTGGGGCCGCCAAACCAACCTGGCTATTGCCGAGTACTGGCGCTGGTGGGTAGTGCATCTGTGGGTAGAAGGCTTCTTCGAAGTATTTGCAACCGTGGTAATTGCCTTTTTATTCGTGCGTATGGGCTTACTGCGCACCAAAATTGCCACGCCCACGGTTTTATTTTCCACCATTATATTCCTCTTCGGCGGCATAATCGGTACATTTCACCACCTGTATTTCAGCGGTACGCCTACATCGGTACTGGCCCTGGGCGCCACCTTTAGCGCCCTGGAAGTAGTACCCCTGGTATTAATTGGTTTCGAAGCTTACCATAATTTAGAACTAAGCCGTTCTACCTCCTGGATTAAAGCCTATAAATGGCCCATCTACTGCTTTATTGCGGTGGCATTCTGGAACTTGGTGGGAGCAGGTATTTTTGGCTTCGTTATCAATCCGCCCATTGCCTTGTATTATATGCAAGGATTAAATACTACTCCGGTTCACGGCCACACTGCTTTGTTTGGCGTGTACGGTGTATTAGGTATTGGTTTAATGTTATTCGCCCTGAAAGGCATGGCTGCCCGCAATGTTTGGAAAGATGGCGTTATCAGCTTTGCCTTCTGGAGTATCAATATTGGTTTGGGCCTGATGGTTATAATCAGTGTGCTGCCGATTGGCTTGCTGCAAACCTGGGCGAGTGTAGAACACGGCTTGTGGTACGCCCGCTCCATGGAATTCATGCAAACCGATACCATGGAAATATTGCGCTGGCTAAGGGTAATTGGCGACACCATTTTTGCCCTGGGTGTGGTAGCATTGGCCTGGTTCGTAGTCGGATTAAAGACCGGCTGGTCTTTGCACCCTCATACTGATATTTCACCGGAAAATTACCCGACCGTTAAACCGGCTGGTGAAGCCTCTCTGGTTAATAAAAAAAGAAAAAGCCTGAGCAACCAGAAAATCAAAGAGGCCTGATTTATTTAATCCGGTCTTTTTACGAAGGCTCACTTTAAATAAAATATTGCCTTATTCAACTCAAAACAATATATTAATAAAAAAAGAGTTAAATATCTTTTATTATTTCAAAATAAGTTTTACCTTTATATACCTAGTAAAACAAGTAATCTTCTAACCGTAATAATTCATGGAAACCATTGATTTTTTAGACGTAACCGTAATAGAACCCCGCTTAAAGCACCCCACTATTTTTAACCGTTTCGACAACCTGACTGGCGGCGAAAGTTTGGTAATTCACAACGACCACGACCCAAAACCGCTGTATTACCAACTGCTGGGCGAGCGGGGCAATATTTTTAAATGGGAATATTTATCCCAGGGTCCGGAAATTTGGGAAGTACGCATTACTAAGCTTACCCCGGAGGAAGGCGAAACCATAGGCGAACTGGTAACCAAAGATTACCGGAAAGCCGAAATATTTAAAAAGTATGGGCTGGATTTCTGCTGCGGCGGTAAAAAATCGGTGGCGCGGGCTTGCGCAGAAAAAGGTATAAACCCGGTTCTGGTAGAACAGGAATTAAACGCCCTCACCGAAACACCGGTAGCCCGCACCCAGAATTTTAATGCCTGGGATTTAAGCTTTTTGGCCGATTATATTGAAAATACCCACCATACCTATGTGCGCGAAAGCTTGCCTGCCTTATCGGAATATACTACTAAAATTGCCCGGGTACACGGCGAGCGCCATCCGGAACTAATAGAGATAGCCCGGCACTTTGTCGCCATTGCAGCTGAGTTGAACGCCCACATGCCCAAAGAAGAACGGGTTTTATTTCCGTACATCCGGCGGTTAAACGAGGCCGATAAATCTGGCGCTACTTTGGTAAAGCCCGGCTTTGGCAGTATCCAAAACCCGATAAACATGATGGAAATGGAACACGAAGCAGCCGGCAGCTCACTGGAAGCCATCCGGGAATTGAGTAACAATTATACCGTACCCGCTGATGGCTGCACCACGTACCGCCTGGCTTTTGCCAAACTGCAGGAATTTGAAAGCGACCTGCACCAGCACATTCACCTGGAAAACAATATTTTGTTCCCGAAAGCTATTGAGCTGGAGCAGAAAGTTTTCTCCTGAATATAATCGGGTTTTAAAACTTATTCTTTTTCTGGAAACCAAAACAAAATAATAATGGAAACAATAGTTAAACCCCTGAAAAGACATCCTGAATTAGTCGCCCTGTCAAGGGAACATCATTTTGAGTTGCTTTTTTCCTGGAAAATAAAACAGGGGCTGGCCCGTAAGGTCGACAGCCGGATCATTCAGGATTATATTAACTATTTCTGGGACCATCATTTAGAAAGCCACCTGGAAAAAGAAGATAAAATTGTAGTGCAAATTTTATCGGAGGCAGATCCGATGCGGTTCCGGGTGCAACAAGACCACGACCTCATCCGAAGTGTTATTAACTACCTTTCCAGCTACCGGGAGAACATTGATTATGTGCTGAACACCTTACAAATTTTAGTTAAAGAGCACGTAAGGTTCGAAGAGCGGGTATTTTTCCCGTACCTGGAAAAGGTAGCTACTCCCGGCCAACTCATATTAGTGGGTCTGGAAATAGAAAAACACGCCGAAAAGCCAACCGACGATTTTGAACCGGCTTTCTGGTTTTCCCAGCCCGAAAATAATTAATTAGAAGACACCTGACCCATGAGCCAGTTAACGCCTCCCTTAAAAATTAATGCCGAAACCCGCATTTCAACCTTAATACGGGCAAATCCGGCTACCATTGAGGCCATAGCGTCCATTAACAAGCACTTTGAAAAGCTGCGCAACCCGCTGCTGCGCAAAGTGCTGGCCTCACGGGTAACCATTGCCGATGCCGCCCGCATTGGCGGCACCAGCGTGGAAGTATTTTTTGAAAAATTAAAAGCGCTCGGTTTTGTTTCTGAAAGGGCCGGCGCCGTAACCCCTAACCCGGTTACAGCGCCGCTACCCGATTTGCCGCCCGTAGGCTTAACCTTAGATGTACGGGAAGGTTTGCAGCAGGGGCTTGACCCATTTAAAGAAATAATGGCTGCTGCCGAAAACCTGCCGGCCGGCAAAAGCCTGTTAATTATTAATACTTTTGAACCCATTCCGCTGTACGCCATCCTGCGGAAAAAAGGATTTACCCATTACACCTGCCAGTCTGCCGATAACCTGGTGCATACGTATTTTTACCAGGCTGGTCCGGCGGTGGCGCCGGATAAGCCGCTCCCGAATGCAGAAAAACCTTTTAAAAACCTGTACCGGCAATACCAGCACAACCTGGTAGAACTGGATGTCCGGAACCTGGAAATGCCGCTGCCCATGATGACTATTCTGGAAGCAGTGCACAAACTTTTAGCGGGGCAGGCTTTGCTGGTGTACCATTGCCGGGTACCCCAGTATTTATTGCCCCAATTAGCCGAGAACGGGTTTGGCTGGGCTGTAGCCAACCCGTCTCCCGGCGAGGTGCGCCTGCTGATTTATAAATTACCTGGCCATGAACTTACTAACCGCTAAACCAACGCCTAAAGTAGTAGTGTTGCCGCATTTTGCTTTTGCAGCGCTTTCCTTTCTGTTTCTGGCTGTTCTGTTATTTTTCTCCAAGGAAGCTTTGGTTGCCCATTATTTTCACCCCAAGCTACTTACCCTTACCCACGTAGCCGTATTGGGTTGGGCTACCATGGTCATTTTCGGGTCTTTGTACCAGTTATTGCCGGTTATTTTGCAGGTGCCGTTGTACAGCGCCAGGCTGGCCTTATTTACCTTCGGCTTTCTGGCTGCCGGCACTTTATTGCTGTCGTACGCCTTCTGGACTTTTTCGGTAGGGCTGCCACTACACCTGGCCGCTTGTTTTTTGGTAATTGCCTTCCTGCTTTTTAACCTTAACCTGTTTCAAACCACCCGCCAAACCAAAACCTGGTCCGTAGAAGCAGATTTTATTTTAACCTCGGGCCTTTGGTTGCTGATAACGGGTATTATCGGGTTGCTGATGGCCTTTAATTTTTCTTATCCGTTTCTGAAAGAATCGCACCTGCATTATTTAAAGTTACACGCCCACGTAGGCATGGCCGGCTGGTTTCTGTTGCTGATAATTGGTGTTGGTTCCAAATTGTTGCCCATGTTTTTGCTTACGCACAAACTGCCGGTTAATTTACTTTCGTGGAGTTATTACCTGATTAACCTGGGTTTACTGCTGTTCAGCGTCGATCATTTATTTCTGCACACGCCATACCAGGTGGTATACGGCCTGGCCATAGGCACTGGTATGTTCCTGTTCATCATATTTGTGGTAGTGGCTTACCGCCGCCGGTTGCGCAAAAAAGTAGACGCGGGCATGCAACTATCGTTAATAGCAGTGGTGCTGATGGCATTGCCGGTGGTGTTGGTGGTGGCCGTAAGTGAGCCGGTAATAATGCCCGAGAAAACCCGTTTGCAATGGTACCTGGTTTATGGCATTTCTATTTTCCTGGGTTTTATTTCGGCTTTAATATTAGGACAAACTTATAAAACACTGCCTTTTATTGTGTGGATGCACCGCTACCAGCACCTGGTGGGCAAACAGCCGGTGCCCCAACCCAAAGATTTATATTCGGAACGCTGGGTGCAGTGGCAGAATATTAGTTATCTGTTGGGTTTTATTTCCTTACTGGCCGGCGTAGCGTGGGCACAACCCATCCTGCTGCATACCGGCAGCGGTCTGTTTTTGCTGACCGCTATTATCTATAATATTAATGTATTTAAACTATTGGGCAAGGGCCTGTAACATTAAGAAAAGAATTTCACCATGACACCGGAACAAAATTTTGGCGAGCATATCTACGAGTTGTTAAAGCAAGTAATAGACCCGGAAATTGGCTTAAACATTGTAGATTTGGGATTAGTATACGAAGTGGCTTTGGCAGAAGATAAAACCATAACTGTTACCATGACCTTAACTTCGCCCGGCTGCCCCATGGGCCAAATGATTACGGGTGCGGTTAACAACGTGCTGGAAAAGCATTACCCGGATTATAATATTAAAGTTGATTTGGTATGGATACCCATGTGGGATGCCGATATGATTTCGGAAGCCGGCCAGGCCCAGTTAAACGGCGGCTACCAGCCGCAGCAACGCGATCACGGCGGTAGCTTGTGGGACCGGTTTTTTTAGAAAAAGAAATTATTTACCTCTTCTCTTTAAATAAACCAACAGTTTCGAATTTTGCCAGTATACTTACCTCTGATTACACCGAATAAAAATCCGTTTAAGAATATTGCCTGATAGATTTTAGGAAATGCTTTGCCAACGGGTACAGAAAATTTAATTAAAAATAATCGGGTAAGTTTACCCCCAATGGTATGTTAACGAAAACTTCCGAATATGCTTTGCGCTCCATTGTTTACGTAGCGATGCAGGCAGCCGAAGGTAAAAAAATAGGGATTAAAGAAATAGCCAAGGAATTAGAATTGCCGCTGCATTTTATCGGTAAAATTTTACAGGATTTGGTGCGTAAAGGAATTATCGCTTCTATTAAAGGACCTAACGGCGGATTTTACCTGAGCCGTCCGGCCAGCGAAATAACCATTATGGAGGTGGTGCGCGTAATTGATGGCGTAGAAGCTTTTAAAAGATGTGGCTTGGGTTTAAAACATTGCTCCGACACCCACCCTTGCCCGCTGCACCACGATTTTAAAAAATACCGTGATGGTTTAGCTACCTTATTCTCTACCAAAACCATCCGGGATCTGGTGCAGGATATTCAGAATGGGCATGCATTCATTCGCAACCGCCCCGAAACAGCAGCAATGTCTTTTATGATATCACCGGATATAGATAAGTTGCCGGATGAAAATTTTTAAACGTTTAAATACTTTTTCGTTTTTCGCCCATAAAGCTTTTAAACTTTATGGGCTTTTTTTAATTCAAAAATATTCCGGCAGTTTCAGTTTGGGTTATTAACCAAAGTCCTCTCAGAATATTTAAGAAATATTTTTACGGCTACTCCTTTCAGAACGGATTATTAACTATTATTCCTTAGTTTTTAATTACCGCCATGAAAAGAGCCTTTTACCTTCTATTTGCTTTTTCTTTTTCTGCTGCTACTGCTCAAAATATAAAACCCTCCCCGGTCGGCCAATATCCGCCACCGGTCAGTTTTACCACCCAGAAAGACCACCAGCACATGCTGAAACAATTAGGTATCAAGTCACTTAGGCCCGGCCCCAGTGGAAATCCTGCCGATCCGAATGCAGCCAATTACGACGAGGCTCTGGCTAATCCGTACCCGAATTTACCCGAGGTATTAACTTTAAATAACGGCAAAAAAGTAACTACCCCAGCCATGTGGTGGAAGCAACGTCGCCCCGAAATTGTAGAAGCTTTTGAGAGAGAAGTATTCGGCCGGGTACCTCCAAAAGTGCCTAAAGTGACCTGGAAAGTAGCCATAGCCGAAAGAGAAATGGTAGGTTTTATTCCGGTTAACGCCAAACAGTTAATCGGGCAGGTAGATAATTCGGAATACCCCTTACTGGACGTAAATATTGCCATGACGGTGGTAACCCCGGCCAATGCCCAAGGTCCGGTACCGGTGCTGATGATGTTTGGCCGCAGCGCTTTACCTGCCCCGGCCCAGCCACCCAAAGAAAGTTTAGAAAAGATAAACGCTGCTCTTAAAGAATTGCTGGTGAAAAGCGATCCTTCGTTAAAAGCAGTTTTTGAACAATATCCGGCCTATAATCCTATTACATCTACTGCTGTTAATCCCTTTGGTCCGCCACCGGCCGGCGATCCGCCTACCCCTAATCAATTACTGGCGGCCGGCTGGGGTTATGTTTTAATTGAACCCGGCACGATTCAGGCCGACAATGGCGCAGGCCTAACCAAAGGTATTATCGGTTTGGTAAACAAAGGGCAACCCCGCAAACCGGAAGATTGGGGTGCTTTACGGGCCTGGGCGTGGGGTGCTTCGCGTGGCTTGGATTATCTGGAGACCGACCCCACAGTGGATTCCAAAAAAGTAGGGATTGAAGGCGTATCGCGGTACGGAAAAGCCGCCTTGGTGGCCATGGCATTCGACCAGCGTTTTGCTTTAGCCCTGATTGGTTCGTCGGGTGAAGGCGGGGCTAAATTACACCGGCGTAACTTTGGCGAAGCCGTAGAGAATTTAACTGCTGCCGGCGAATACCACTGGATGGCGGGTAACTTCCTGAAGTACGGCGCGGCGGAAGCTACTTTTGGCGCTAAAACGGCAAACGACCTACCGGTAGATGCTCACCAGTTAATTGCCCTTTGTGCACCCCGACCTACCTTTATCAGTTATGGTATCCCGGAAAAAGGCGATGCAAAATGGCTCGACCAGCAAGGCAGCTACATGGCTGCGGTAGCCACCGGATCGGTGTTTAAATTATTAGGCGCCAGAGACCTGGGTGTTAATCAGGATTATAAAACAGCTAAAATGCCGGCCGTAAACGTAAGTTTGCTGGATGGCGAACTGGCCTGGCGGCAACACGATGGCGGCCATACCGATGCGCCTAATATTAAGTATTTTATTCCGTGGGCCAACAAAATGATTAAATATACCTATTCAACTACCAGGTAATGGCAGGGTACTCATTTGGCAAAATGCTGAAGTAATGTAAAGAGTACCGGAATAACAGAATAGCAGCCGTCCATACGAGTTTGGCGAGAAATTTAAATTTACTTTTATTCTTTTATGATAGCAGTTTCGACAAGCACCATGTAATAAATTCCAAGCGCTATAGAATGTCTAAATAAAATAATCCCCTAAAGTCTGTTATCTTTTTAATCTGGAAAAATCAAATGATTCGATTAAGTTGTACCCGGAAATCCAAGGGTTCGTATATAATATCCTTGCTTCTAATATTCCTGGGGTTATGGATAAGTAACGCAGCCGCGGCCCAATCCAGATCGCCTTTCCCGAAAAAAGCAAAACGCATTTTATTCCTGGGCAACAGCATAACGTATGCCGGTAAATATATTTCGGATATAGAGGCTTACTTTATTTCGCATTACCCCAAACAGCAGTATGAATTTGTAAACGTAGGATTGCCCAGCGAAACGGTTTCGGGTTTGAGCGAGGAAGACCACGCCGACGGTAAATTCCCCCGGCCTGATTTGCGCGAACGCCTGGGCCGAGTGTTGGCCCTAGTTAAGCCCGACGTGGTTTTTGCCTGTTACGGCATGAACGATGGTATTTACCTGCCTTTCGATGAAAGTCGTTTTCAGGCTTTCCGCAACGGCATTAATTGGTTACATTCCGAATTGGTAAAAAGTGGCGCCAAAAGAATTATCCATTTAACACCACCCGTACACGATGATAAATTATTGGGAACGCAAGGTTATAATTTGGTGCTGGATAAATATTCCGAATGGCTGTTATCCCAAAGAGATTCACTGCAGTGGGAAGTGGCCGATATACATACGCCCATGACTGCCTACCTGAATACCCAAGGGCAAACCCAGCCAGGTTTTAAACTGGCCCAGGATGGGGTACATCCCGGCGAGTTGGGCCACTGGCTCATGGCAAAAACCACTTTGCAGTATTTGGGTGAGGAAGTAGGTGAGGCACCGGATGTTCTTACTACTTTACAGGTGCACCCGCGGGGAGAAGAAATTTATAAGCTGGTGAGTAAGCGGCAGGCCATCATGAAAGATGCCTGGTTAAAAGCCACAGGTTTTAAACGCCCCGGTATGGCGCCCGGACTACCTTTAACCGAGGCTAAACAGCAATATATTCAGCTAGAAAAGGAAATACGAGCTTTGTTGAAAGAAAAGGCTGATTAAAAATATTAATATTAGCTATCAAATCAGCGAAAATATATTCACAACCGCATCAACTCGGATTACAAAAATTTAACCAAACAGCTTTGTTCTTAAAAATCAAACCCCAACCGGAGTCTGGTCTGTAAATCAATTTGTTCTCTTTCATTCCTAATCCTCAACTTCCTTTATTAGCTAGCACCTAAATACTTAAAGGTAATAAAAGACCTGTTTTAGCAGGTCTTTTTTTATTCAGTAACTATTGGTTTGTGCCGTGCTTTCCAGTACCCGAACGGTAACCAAAAGCTGCCCGACGTGGCGGGTTGTATGCTCGGCAGCATGAACCAGTAAACCCAGCACGGTAGAAGGAATCTGAGCCCGACCAACGCCACGGGTTTGGGTTAACGTATTTTCGTCGGTAGAAATAAGCTGCTGAATGGCTTTATCTACCTGGTGGTGAAATGCTTGTGCCATTTTTTTTGAAGTTGTAGGTGGTTCAACGGGTTTTCCTTCAGTTGCCAGAGCCGCCAGTTGGGCACTGTTTAGCTGTTCGCCGCGGGCATAAGTAAAAAGCCGATCTAACACGCCGGATAAATGCTGCAAATGGAACCCCGGGGTGGCTACCTGGCCGGGCCGGCTCCAAAGAAGGTGTTCCGGAAAGTTTTCCATCAAGGTTTCCACTTCTTCGCGGGCCTGAAGCAAGGCATGGGCTACGGGCTGCAGCAGCGGCGGCACATCCTGAAAGGGGCCCCGTAACCATACTTCCAATTTCTTTTCTTTAGATTCAGGTACTGGCATCTGTTTAGATTTAAAAAGGATATTTAAGGATGATTTTCAGGGATATATGCTTCATTCATAAAACATTCCATAGGCTTTTACTAATGTAGGTTTAACGGCAACCAGCAATTGTTAATGAATTTAATTTTAAAGGCAAAATACCTGGTTTCGACGAACAAATAGGGCCATTGAACTAATATTTTAAATTGTGGCTTCTGCAGTGTTTAATTTTGGATAACAAATAATATAATATAATATATCTATTCTTTAAAAACATCAAGTTTATGGCATCTATTTACGTGGTAATATGGCTACTGCTGCTGGCTAATATCGGGTTATTATTTATTGCCCGTTTTGTGCTGAAATTATCTGAATCTAAATCAAAGGATTTAAAAAATTATTATACGCAGCAAAAAACTGTTTATCGGAATTAAGGTTTATCAAATTTAATAACAACGTTGCCAGGTATAAATCAGCCGGCGTTGAGAATAAAGCTCCCCATCAAATTATTACCAATTTTCCGGTATTTTCATTTACCATCCCTATTTATACTTGCCTTCATTACAATTCTGAATCTTGGCCTCTCCGTTAAGAAATAATTTTCTCCACCGATTATTCCTTCACAAAAGAACTTTCGATCTTTTTCTGGTGCCAAGCCTACTTACAGATCAACAATTATAATCCTTCCGGTTGCTATTTATTATTTAATTAATTCACTTCAACCAAAGACAGGGTTTTTCTAATAATACTTTGGAAGCATCACAATGCCTGGTAAAAGTAAATTTGTACGGCAGCCTTACCTGAGGGCCAAGTTTGGGTGTATTACTTCTTGTCTTTTTCATGGAAAATTTATAGGTTTATTCTTTTACACACCTATAAATAAGCAACGATGGAACTTCAGGTAAACGGAGTAAAGCGCAATAGTAAAGCCACGCCCGATTCGAGTCTGTTGAGTGTATTACGCGACGAATTTGACCTGACCGGTACGAAATACGGGTGCGGGGAAGGTCAGTGCGGGGCTTGTACGGTTTTACTAGACGGCAAAGCGGTCCGTTCCTGCCGTACTCCGCTAAGCGCCACCCAGGGCAAGAAAATTACCACCATCGAAGGACTGGAGGTAAAAGGAAAACTACATCCGGTGCAGGAAGCATATTTAAAGGTTGATGTATTTCAGTGCGGTTATTGTGCCTCGGGCATGGTTATGTCTACAGTGGCTTTGCTGAATAATTATCCTAACCCAACCGAAGAACAAATTAAGGATTTTATGAATGGGAATATTTGCCGTTGCGGCACTTACCCCCGGATTGTTAAAGCAATTAATGAAGCGGCCGCCAAGGTCTAAACCGGTATAAAACCATGAATCCGAAAAAGATAAACTCCGAAATAATTCAGAACGGATCTGAAATAGTAACCGGCACCAGCCAGGCAGTCGGCATTAATCGCCGGCAGTTTTTCAAATGGCTGGGCGGCGGACTGGCGGTAGCCTTTGTATGGCAGGATACTTCTATTCTGGCTGCGGCGGAAAAAGAAATTTTAGCATTTAAAAAATTACCGACCGAGCAGATAGGCGCCTGGCTGCATATTGCCGAAGATAATACCGTAACGGTATATACCGGCAAAGTAGAAGTAGGCCAGAATATCCGGACTTCTTTGGCGCAAATAGTAGCTGAGGAACTGCTGGTCCCCATTTCGGCCATTAAAATGGTAATGGGCGATACCGACTTAGTGCCTTACGATGCCGGGACCTTCGGGAGCCGCAGCACTCCGGCCATGGGCAGTCAGCTACGTAAAACCGCTATTGCCGCCCGCGAAGCTTTGCTGGAAATGGCGAGCCAAACCTTAAAAAAAAACAAAAGCGCTTTAAAACTGGCCAACGGTAAAATAACCGCACCGGGCAGCACCGCTTTAAGTTACGGTCAGATAGTTAAGGGAAAGCAACTGCTGCAAACCATTTCGGATAATGCCCCGGCTATTGCGGTAAGTCAATGGAAAATCGCCGGCACTTCGGTACCCAAGGTAAACGGGCGCGATTTTATTACGGGCCGGCACAAATATGTTTCGGATATTAAAATTCCCGGTATGTTGTACGGCAAAATATTGCGTTCACCCACTTTTGGGGCAACACTGGCGGCGATAGATGTGACCGCGGCTAAAGCCATGAAAGGCGTAACCGTTGTCCACGAAGGTGACTTTGTGGGAGTAGCCGCGCCGGATTTATCTATGGCAGATAAAGCCGTAGCCGCAATAAAAGCCCAGTGGAAAACCACCAACCAGCCTTCCCGAGCCGAAATATTCGCTTACTTAAAAAATAAAGCTTCGTCCGGCCAAAGCGGCGGCCGCAATGGTGGTACAACCAAAGGCGATATGAAAGCTGGCTTGGCTGCCGCTGACAAAACCTTGCAGGAAACCTACCTGGTAGATTATATTGCGCACGCCCCTATGGAACCCCGGGCAGCCCTGGCCCATTGGGAAAATGGTAAACTCACCGTCTGGACGGGTACCCAACGCCCCTTTGGCGTGCAAAGCGATTTGGCTGAAGAATTTAAGATTCCGGAAGAAAAAGTTCGGGTAATTATGCCCGATACCGGTTCGGCTTACGGTGGCAAACACTCCGGCGAAGCAGCGGTGGAAGCGGCTCGCCTGGCCAAAGCGGCGCAAAAAACCGTAAAACTTACCTGGACGCGCCCCGAAGAATTTACCTGGGCTTATTTCCGGCCGGCCGGCGTAATAGAAGTTAATGCCGGGGTGAAGAAAGACGGTACTTTAACGGCCTGGGAGTTTCATAACTATAACTCCGGAGGTTCCGGCATCCGCACCCCGTACGAAGTAGCTAACCAGCAAATTCAGTATCATCCGTCCGATTCGCCGCTAAAGCAGGGTTCTTACCGCGGACTGGCTTCTACGGCCAATATTTTTGCCCTCGAATCGCAGATGAACGACCTGGCCCAACTCGTAAATCAGGATCCGTTGGAATTCCGGTTGAAAAATCTGCAGGAACCCCGGTTGCGGGCCGTTTTTCAGCAGGCCGCCGAAGCTTTTAACTGGGGCAAAACCAAACCGGCCAAAGACCACGGCTTTGGCATTGCGGGTGGTACCGAAAAAGGCGGGTTTACCGCTACTTGCGCCGAAGTTGCCGTCGACCGCAACACCGGCGAAGTAAAAGTAATCCGGACAACTACCGCTTTTGAATGTGGTGCCATTATTAACCCCGAGCATTTAGACCAGCAGATACTGGGGGCCATTGTGCAGGGTTTAGGCGGGGCGCTGTTTGAAGCCATTGATTTTGAAAACGGTAAAATATTAAACCCAACCTTTGCTCAGTACCGGGTGCCGCGGTTTAAAGACACGCCCATAGTGCAAATTATTCAGGTAAACCGCCCGGATTTGCCTTCGGCCGGGGCCGGCGAAGCGCCTATTGTAGCGATTGCTCCCGCTATCCGGAATGCCATTGCGGATGCTACCGGCATCAAACTAAAAAAGCTGCCCTTAGTACCCAACGGGCTGTTAGTTCATTTGAAGAAAAGCTGATGAAGAAGATAATAATTAAAGAATGAGATAAGTGTCAAAAAATAAAACAAGGAGAATGCAACCAATTAGAGAAAAAAGCCCTCTTTCCCATTAGGGCTACATTACTTTAACAATCTTAACAAACTTTCCTCTATGAAAATTGAAGTTCTTCTTCTCTGTTTTATTATCTTTTTATTTACCAGTTGTGAAAAAGAAGAAGGTATTATTGGTGAATACAAATACGAACTTAAGGGCGAAATTCAAAAAATGGGGGCAACTTGGTACATGTATGGCACTTATCAAATAAAGTCCAATAGTGCAACATACCCAATCAAAAGTAGCACGATAGATCTGGATAAATATTTAAACAAAAAGGTTATAATTTGGGGTGACCCAACCCCAGGTTATCCCATAGATTTCGGACCTGATTATATTGAAGTAAAACGGATAAAAAATAAATGAATTAAGGAACCAAAATATGTGCCTAAGCAGTAAGGGTTGAGAATAGTTGGTAAGAACTATTCTCAACCCTTTGTTTTGGTCATTCATCCGGCGGGTTAAGGCTTTTAACTTCTTATTTTTTCGAAGCAAAACAGAAAGGTGCAGATTTGGGAAGCGATAGAATTTTATCCAACACCCAGACCTAAACCTAACTATGAAAAAACATTTTACCCTCGTACTAACTGCCTGTTGCTTCTTTTTCTCTTTGGCACTTTTTGCTCAGAAACCGAAAATCGGAATACGGGTAGGCAGTAATTATACCAACTTTATCGGCGAAAATGCGAAGGAATTAAACCTGGAGAATATCTGGGGCGGCCACGGCGGTTTGAATATTACTTTGCCCGTTTACAAGAACAATATTTCGCTAAAATCAGATATTATTTACTCAACCAAAGGCGCGGCCTCGGCCAACGACAGCCTGAAAATAAACCTGGGCTACCTGGATGTTCCGCTGCTGGGACAAATAACGGCCGGCCCTTTTTACCTCGAAGCTGGTCCGCAGATGTCTTTTTTAGTTAATGATACCTTTAAAGATAAGAGCGGCAAGACCAACGCCGAAACCATGCTGAACAGCTTCCGGCGTACCAGTTTGTGTTTTGCTTTAGGGGCTGGCACCTACATACCGGTACTGGGCTTAACGTTAGGCATTCGCTACAACGGCGATTTTTCTAACCTGGTAAATAATTTGGAGGACAAAGCGTTCCGGAATTCGCTTTTTATGTTTACCACCAGCTTTACCTTACCCACAAAAACTTTTTAAAGCTATACTGCGGCGCCGGCTAATAACGCGTGGCACTGCTGGGCAATTTCCAGTTCTTCGTTCGTCGGGATAACTAAAACTTTAACCCGCGCCTGGGCTTGGTTAATTTCGCGCAGGCTTTTGGCCGGGCTTTGGTTTTTTTCCTGGTCTAATATAATCCCCAGGTAATCCATATCCCGGCAAACCAGTTCCCGGATTTTAGCATCATTTTCGCCGACGCCGGCCGTAAAAACCAGGGCATCGAGGCCGTTGAGCACTGTCGCATAAGCACCTAAATATTTCCTGATGCGGTAGGCATATAAATCGTAAGCCAGGGCTGCTTGCTCATCTCCGGCCGCAATAGCCTTAGAGATATCGCGCATATCGCTGTGGCCCGTAAGCCCCAGCATGCCGCTGCGCTTGTTCAAAAGCATATTTACCTGTTCGGGATCGTAGCCAAGTTGGTTAATTAAATGAAAAACCACCGAAGGATCGATATCGCCGGAACGGGTACCCATAATTAAGCCACTTAAAGGCCCGAAACCCATACTGGTATCTACGGATTGGCCGTTGCGTACCGCGGCCATGCTGCAGCCATTGCCCAAATGAACGGTTATTATTTTGTTCTCGGATTTGTTTAAATATTTCGCAGCTTGCTCGGCAACATATTTATGGCTGGTACCATGAAAACCATATACCCGGATGCCTAATTCGGTATAAAATGTTTCGGGCAAAGCATACCGGAAGGCCACCGGCGGCATGGTTTGGTGGAAAGCCGTATCGAAAACCGCTACCTGCCGGGCTTGGGTAAATATTTTTTCGGCTACTTCTATTCCTAAAAAGTTAGCCGGATTGTGCAACGGGGCCAGCGGAAATAATTTCCTGATTTCGTCTTTAACCGCTTTGTTTATGATAGCCGTTTTGGCAAAGCTTTCGCCGCCGTGTACTACCCGGTGACCAACTACCTGAATTTCTTCCGGATTCTGAATAACCCCAATTTCCGGATCGGTTAATAATTCTTTCACCTCCTGCAAACCGGCTTCGTGGTCGGGCAAATCCAGGGTGCGTTTAACTACCTGCTCTTCTGCCTGGCTAAATATTTTGTGCGTAATAATAGAGTTTTCCAGTCCGATGCGTTCAATTAAGCCGCTGCAAATTGGGTCGGGCGAAGGTAATTTAAACAACTGGTATTTAATGGAGCTGCTGCCCGAGTTAACGACAAATATATTCATGGAAATTTTTATTTACTCTTTTCTCCACCATTGGTAGAGAATTTAATTTAAGGTGAAATAGGCAAAAATTGGGCTTACGCATAAAAGGATAAGTTGGCGTTACGGCGGGTTTTCACCTGCACCTGGTTGGTTAAAAAAACAGCAAGGGCAGCCATTGATCGAAGCAATTTGCGTAAATATCAAGTAATTATTCCTGGCTTTGAATGGCGGTAATGATTACGGTATTAAATATATCGTCTACCGTGCATCCCCGGCTCAGATCGTTTACCGGTTTATTCAAGCCTTGCAGCATAGGGCCGATGGCCAGAGCACCAGTTTCGCGCTGTACGGCTTTATAAGTGTTGTTACCGGTATTTAAATCAGGAAATATCAGTACGCTGGCCTGACCAGCCACTTTAGAGTTAGGCATTTTTTGGCGACCCACAATTGGATCCACGGCGGCATCGTACTGAATAGGGCCTTCTACTGCCAAATCGGGCCTTTTTTGCTTTACAATTTCGGTAGCGCGTCGCACTTTCTCTACTTCTTCGCCCTCACCAGAGGTGCCCGACGAATACGACAACATGGCTACCCGGGGCTCGATGCCGAAGCGTTGGCTGCTCTCGGCCGAAGAAATGGCAATTTCGGCCAGTTGCTCGGCGGTAGGGTTGGGGTTAACTGCGCAATCGCCGAATACCGAAACCCGGTCGGGCAGGCACATAAAAAATACGGAAGAAACAATAGATACGCCGGGCTTTGTTTTGATAAACTGCAAAGCTGGCCGAATCGTGTGCATGGTAGTGTGTACGGCGCCCGAAACCATCCCATCGGCATGGCCTTTGTACACCATCATGGTGCCAAAATACGAAACATCTGTCATCAGGTCGTAAGCCATTTCGAGTTCAACATTTTTGTTTTTCCGGAGCTCGTAAAAGGTATGCACATAATCTTCGTAATATTCCGAATGGGCCGGATCAATTACCCGCACGCGCTCTAAATTCAGGTTTAACCCCAGTTGTCTCACCGAGGCAGCCACCTGGGCCGGATCACCCAGAATGGTTAAATCAACCACATCCTGATCTACGAGACGGGCAGCAGCTTTCAGAATGCGTTCGTCGTTGCCTTCGGGCAGCACAATGTGTTTCCGCTGACTTTTGGCCCACTTTACCAGTTGGTACTGAAACATGTGGGGAGTAATGCCTTCGGCTTTGAAAGTAATTAATTTTTCATCAAGCACCGGAATATCTACATAGCGCTCGAAGGTATTTATAGCCAATTCTATTTTTTTGATATTATCCGGTGTTATCCGCGACTTAATGGCGCCAATCTGGGTGGTGGTGTGGAAAGTGCCGGTTCCTACGGCAATAATCGGCACTACCGTTTGCAACCCTTCGAGGAGGCGCAATACCGGTTCTTCAGGTTCAACGCCGGCCGTCAGCACAATGCCCGCTATCCGGGGGTAGTTTGCCGAAATATTGGCTACTAGCGCGCATACAATAATATCGCCGCGGTCGCCGGGGGTAACAATTAATAAATTGTCTTTTAAGTAATTCAGGAAGTTAGGCACCTGCATGGCGCCCGTCACAAAATTATCGACCTGGTTGTTAAGATGTTGCTCCCCGAAAAGTAATTTACCGCCCAGGCTTTCGTAAATTTCTTTCATGGTGGGGTTCAGCAAATTTTTATCCTCCGGAATTATGGCCAGCGTTAAATCCGGCGGTAATTGCGCGTGTAATAATTCGCGTACATCATCTACCTGTTCGAGCTTTACTTTATTCGCTACTATCAGCAGGACTTGCACTTCGCGGGCTTCGAAATTTCGCAGCACCGCCAGGGCATCGTTAATGATCTGAGCAGTGGTTTTATTCTCGCCGGAAACCACAATAATTGCGGGTGCCCCGAGGTTTTTGGCAATGGCTACGTTGGCGTCAAACTCAAAGGCAATTCCCTGCCCCAGAAAATCGCTGCCCTCCACAATCATGAAATCATAGCTTTCTTCGAGTTGTTTGTATTTAGTGATTACCCGGTCTATAATTTCACCCTCGTGGTCTGTTTCCAGCAGGCTTATTACTTCCTGGCCGGTAAAGGCATACGTATCTTCGTAAGCCATCGGTAAATTAAAATAGCTCAGAATGGTATCGATATGAACATCCCGCTTTTGGAGGGGATTGAAATTAATAATGGGTTTAAAATAACCAACTTTCTGGGCTTTACCCAAAAGCATATTTACCAATCCAAGGGCTACAATAGATTTGCCGCTGTAAGGCTCGGCGGTAGCAATAAAGATATTTTTGGTCATAGAAACACTGATTTTGGCGCGAAATTACCCCGCAACATTTCTGCCCGGGATGATAACGCTCATCGTACGGCATGTTTTTAACCCTATTAAACTTGTCTGGTAAGTACAGGGTTTTAGGCGAAGGCTCAAATAAACTGCCTATAATGGTTAAAAACAACAAACAAGCCGCTTCATTAAAGAGAATGGATAGATTAAGGCGTTACCTAGCCACGCCGCAAAAACTTGCCGGATAGAAAAAGATTCTGAAAGGCTTCTATTATTTTATACGCTTCTATAAACGAAAAGAGTCTGTTATTCCGAAATAACAGACTCTCTTGGATTTCGTTTTTTTAGCGGCAACGGCTGTTGTAATTTTCTACTACCGTTCCTAATTTGTTAAATTTCTTTAAATCGGGTTGGCTGTTGGCGTAGTTCATAAACTCCGGACAGTCGCCAAATAAGGCCGCAAATTCTTCTTCGTATTTTCTTTTCTTCAGAATAAAGGGTTTGCTGCCTTGCTTATAAACCACATAGCTCGATTCATTTTCTTTCAGCTTAAAACCGGCTACGTTGGTGGAGCTTTCGGAACCGGTCGGATTATCAAATAGTTTAATGCGGCTGCCATTCATCAGGCGTTCGGCAAAAACCTTCTTTCCGGCTTTCGTCGGATGGTCAATGCTCTCGTAATGCAGGTGGTTTTTATCTACCGAAGTTAAATCATTATAATCGCGCAACAGTTTGGGTCTCTTTTGGCCATAACCGATTACATCATCGGCGCTGTATTTGGTCTTTGTTCCTTTTGCGTCTTTAAAAACAATCTGGGTTACGTAATTATTTACCACCCGGGCAGCAACCTGACCTTTAAGGGTATCCTGGGCCGGGGTAACCACATAGCCGTCTACGGATAAAACAATGGGTTCGGTGGAGTTTACCATCTGGGCCGAAACCTGAGAAGAGAAGGTGGCCAGTACGCCCACCAACAAGGCATTTTTTAAAATCTTCATAGTTTAGATAAATAGGTGTTTAGAGGATTAGGGCTTATAATTTTAGGTAAATATTTCCGGCTGCATTAATTTTAGTGATAAAAACAAAAATTAAAGAAGCGCGGATATTTACAAAAATAAGGAATGAAGTACCTGGAAATCAATACTTAAAAATGGGTATTTTGGGTATATTTATTTCTGGCTTGTCTCCTGGCAAGCCAACAATTAACCTTGAATTATAGGAGGTGCAATCAAGGTTCTTGTTCCGGCCTTTGGGAATACGAACCGGGGTAAAATACAGGTATTTTGTGTATTTTATCTCTAAAGATTAGTTAAACAATATCAGCGGATTTTGTTTTCCAGGATTACCGCTACGGGGCCATTTGCTGCCCAATCTTGGTTTTGCTGGTCGGTTGCTAGTTTCGTTTTTAACACGAAAGAACCTAAAATCAAATCTATATCGCCATCTGCGTCTATATCGCCTTTGTCCAGGGTTAACCAACGCCCCCGGTTACTTCCCCGGAAGGTAGAGGCAGTAAAGCTATAATTACCTTTGTTTTCGAGGTAAATAAAACTTTCGGCGGGGTTTTCTTTGAAGCGGGCAAAAAAAGCAATAGAAGCAATATCTAAGTCGCCATCTTTATCAAAATCGGCGGCAGTAGCTTTATAGGCGCCGTTCTGCGGGAAAAAGAAAGCTTCGGTAAAACTGTTCCGACCATTGTTCAGGTAAAGCCGGATGCCGTGATATCGCTTTTGAATTGGAGCAAAATCGGCATTGTCGCCGGCAGTGTATAAAATATCGGAGTAGCCGTCCTGGTTAAAGTCTATTAACTCAAAATAACTCGACCCCATGGACGGGGCAAACCTGAGTACCTGCTCCTCGCGAAAACGTCCCTGGCCTTCGTTGTAAAAAATAAAGATGCCTTCGTTTCCCTGGGCCATTAAGGCAATAATATCGGGCTGCCTATCGTCGTTTAAGTCCTGCACATAAGCCCGCGCCGCACCGGGGGCATTTTTTAAAATGTGCTTTTTAGCGGGCTGATTCTTTGGGGTTTCGTACCAGCTCAGGCTGCCGGTCTGGTTACCAAATTCACAAACCAGTATATCCGGATTATTATCTTCGTTTAAATCGGCAAACTGCGCTTGTACCGGTCGCTGCAATCCTTTTAATATTGTCTGGGGTTCCTGCTGATCGGTTGGGTAAAAAGTTAATGTGCCGGCCGGGGAATCTGACGGGAAAAAACTCCCGATATTTAAAACATAACTGCCCGCTGGTTGCACCAAAAAATCCGAAGGTACCTGGTTTAAGGCTAAGGTACTTTTTAATTTTCCCTGGCTATCTAACACCATTAAATTATTCTGCTGGGCAGAACCAACGTACAACTGCTGCGTCGCCGGATCTATCTTAACCAGGGTAGTACTGGCCGGCCGGAACGGCAAATCCGGGAAATACGGCTGGAATAAAGGCAGCACCGGCGAAATAAGAGGTTTTGTAGCAGGAGCGAGGGGAGAGGCGGGCGCGGTGGAGAGGTAATAATCCGTAATTTTTTGGAAATCAGTAGCGCTGATGGTGGGTGCTGCCGGAAATACATTGGCCTGCAGCACCAGTTCACCCGCCCGGCCGCTTTCGATAAACTCACTTCTAATACCCTCGGCTTTCCCGGAATCGCGGTGGTATAAACCCAGGCGGTAACCCATGGTAGGCAAAACATAGCGCTCCCAACTCTCTTTATCCAGTAAATCTGGTTCCGGAAAAGCATGGCAACTTTGGCAACGTTGTTCGGCCAAATGCCGCCCGGCCTTCAAATCCGCAGCCGAAATGCTTTTCGAAAGGGTAAATCCATTATCAATGCCCGGCCGGTTGTTTCGGCCGCAACTCCACATAATTATTCCAAATACTAAAACTAAAATATTCTTTTTTGAAAAATACATCCGGGTAAAAATACAAACCAGAATTTATATTATGGGTTATTTTGTGAGTCTAACAAAGAAAGAAGCAGTTCAACACAACAGAATAATCTGGTTAAAGAAGCAGTAGGGGAGTTGTGTTAGAATTGAAGTTGTAAATACCAATAATAGAAGCAGGTGCGGTACAAGTCAAAAATACTTTATAGTCTAATTAAATAAAATTAATATAATTATGTGATTAATAAATTTATTCTTACATTTTCTGAGTTAATTAATATAACCTACCACATGAAGATGAACCCAAGAAATCAATGCTGGAATTTGCAACATTATACTGGCTTTTGCCTCACAGCCCTGTTGCTTTGTTTAATCCTTACCTCTGCGCGCTTTGACAAAACCAATTTTGCCGGCGACTGGGCTCTGAGCAAAGAGAAGAGCAAACTAACCGCAGGGCAGATGCGAATTATTTTCAGCCAGTTAAAGGTTACCCAAAACGGCAACGACTTTACTATTTCGAGGACCGGCCAAACCCCGGATGGGCAGGAATTTACAATGGACGAAAAAATAACCCTGGATGGGAAGGAGTCAGAAAACAAGTTCTTTGACGGCATGGTAAAAAAGAAATCAACGGCTAAGTGGTCGGCTGATGAAAAGGCCTTAACAATAACTTCGGCGCTTACATTTAACCGCGATGGCAACGAAGTAACCATGAACGCTACCGAAATCTGGGATACTGCCAAAAACCCCGGGGAATTATCTATTAATTATACTACTACCACACCCAACGGCGAAATAAAAGACACGTACGTGTATACTAAAAAATAAAACGGCTTAAAAGTCGATGAAAGATGCCTGCAGGTAATTTATCTGGAGGCATTTTTATTTTATCTTTTAATAAAATGAATTTAAGGAGGAAGGTATAATAATAAAATAGCTTGGTTATTATGTTAAATAGCTGATTTTATAATTAGATATTTTTCCACCAATATTCACCTCATAATAAAGATTCCAGCAAGTTTGATCTGTCAAATGTTTTCTATCGATAAATTTCTTTCTAATATTCGCGCTAAATGGGGCCGGCACTACGTAACCTGCTTCAAGTAAAAAAGCATGCAACATAAAATTACTTACCAGGCTGCCCGGAAAGTAGCTGCCGCCATCGAACAAAGCTTTGCCCGACACCACGCCGAAGCCCGCAAATTGGCGCATGGCAGTTTAGCACCGGAAACACCTGCCAGCCATATTCAATCGATTATAGATACCACATTTTGGGCGAGCCTGCGCCGGGAAGAAGGTCATTCCCCTAAAATTTCGCTCGCTTATTTACCACCCGAGTTAGCCGGTCAAGCCATGGTATTTGAGCAGCGTCTGCGGCTAACTCCTCATGTTCTGACTAAACTGGCGCCGGCGGTAGAACGTCCCGGCATTCATTTAGGAATCTGGCCCGAAGGTGATGAGTTATTTATCTGGGGAGCTACCCGCAATATTCCGGGTCTGTGCTTTGTGCTGGAAGTGGTGGAACCGGGATTATTGGTAGTAAAACACCGCCACCTGGATGGTTTCGGAAAATTTGCCAACGTGGCCGTGCTCAAGGGGGATCAAATAAAAGTAGTGGATGAGCATAGCGGTAAATTGGCTGATTGTCCGGTGCTTGTTTCTTCTTTACTCGGTTTTCCTTCGCCGTTTTCCTGGAACCCATCTACGAACGTACTGGTGCAACTGGCTATTTCAATGCGGGCGCACGGGCGAGGCGGCTCTCTGTTGGTGGTACCCGCCGGCACATCGGCTTGGCGGCAGTCCATCATTAAGCCCATCCCGTATGCCGTAGAACCCGCATTTTTAGGTATATCGGATTTAATGAAGAAAAATGCGGACGAAAGAAGTCAAGGGCCTTGGCAAGGCGCTATTCGCCAGTCCATAGAAGTTGTAGCCGGCTTAACCGCCGTAGACGGAGCTACTATTATCAGTGATCAGTACGAATTATTGGCATTTGGCGCCAAAATCGGCCGCCCCGAAGGAAATAATCCGGTGGAAAGAATTGTAATAACTGAACCAGTCATAGGCAGTAAACCGAATATTATTCATCCGGCTTCCAATGGCGGCACCCGGCATTTGTCGGCTGCCCAGTTTGTCTACGATCAGCAAGATGCTATTGCCTTAGTGGCATCCCAGGACGGCCGTTTTACTATTTTCGCCTGGTCGCCGTGCGAAAGAATGGTTCATGGCCATCAGGTTGATGTTTTACTTTTGTAAAGCTTCGTTAAGCTTTGTATTCACAAACTTTAAAAATTTATAACTATCAATTTCTATTGAAATTCATGGTTAATTGCATGAATATAAA
>NZ_BJYS01000020.1 GCF_007991635.1 Adhaeribacter aerolatus
AGTTGCTTTATCGGTTTAAGTGGGTGGCGTTTATGAAAACATCTGAGATCGGGACATGGTTTTAGGTTAGAGCGCGCCGGCAAAAATAACCGGATAAGGCAGCCAAGCCGCCTACCAGCCCACCTAGTAGAGCAGTAACTACCAGGAGCAGCCAGGACTGAGGCAAAGTAAACAGCGTTGCTACCCGGCTTGTGAGGAGGCCATCGTTACGCAGATGAAAAAACAAGCTTAAACCGAGCCACCCTAAACCTATTCCTCCAAAACCTGCCCAGAAAGCGTCGCCCGCCCGTTGCGCCAGCCAAAAGGCCAGCACAAAAGCTGCTATGGCCAGTATCCACCAGGGTAATACCCACTGCAAAGCAAAACCCAGAACTAAAAGCAACAGAAATAATCGCATGAACTTGGCTGTAAAAGGTTAGAAATTAAAGGTTAATGGTTGAAGGTTTGAAATGTAAGCGATGTAATACAAGCGATCAATAATTAAATTAAATCCCCTATTTTTTCTGCAAACTTAATTTAGAAATAATTTGGGCAGATGCTTCGGCCGGCGATTGTAAATATACCAGTTCGCGCAGTTTGCCCTGACGCCAGGTTTCCAGCAGGTTATCGTAATAAAAGCTACCGGGGTTGCCCGATTGGCCACCGGGGTAAATACCGTAACCTTTTACCTGCGGCCCCAAAGCCACTACCATGCGCCACGATGGCCCATTCCGCTCCGAAGTGGCATTAACAATATTGCGTCCTCCGCCTATAAATATGTTTTCGTGACCAAAGCCGGGCAACTTAGCCAAATGCTGCACCGAAGTGCCTTTGTGGTTGGCCCATTGCCATTTTTTACCCATCGGTCCGTGCTGTTCCGCTAACGAATCGATGGTAGAGATAAAGGTTTGTTGCGCCAACAGCGGCAGCGTTTCTTTGGCCGGGGTGTTAATATTATCGTACCATTTGGCCTGCGGATCCTGCAAAATCAAATGCCAGGTGCGGTCGCGGTTGGGGTAACGCATTTGCAAGCCTGTTTTGCTGCCAAATTCATCATCCCAGATGGCTTTGCTTAGCGCTTGCCACCATACTTCAAATAAGGTCGGACTAATCAGGTGGGGGTGGTTATAATATTCCCAATCCGAAAGCTCCCGCAATGCCATTAGCTGGGTTTTGTTCAGTTTATTTTTATCTAACTGAGCGAGCAGCGCAGGCAGCACGGTTTGGGCATTAATATTAAAATTGTCGTTCTGCAACTGGCGCATACTATCCGGCGATATTTTCTGCATAGCGCTCAGTCGCTGGTTTATCCGGATTGCCCGGTCAGCCGGAGCAAACTCCCAGTTAATGTAATACGGGTAATCGGGACCGGCCGAAAACTGGTTGGCCGAGGAAACAAATCCCTGCGCCGGATTTTTCACGTGCGGATGGTGGGCCGGCGGTACCCAGCCTTGCCAGTCGTGTTTCGTATCGGTGCCATCCAAGGTAAACTTGCCCTGGTTCTTCCATTTCAGCGGATACCGGCCGTTGGGCCACAAAGCAATATCCTGGTGCACATCGGCGTAAACAAAATTCTGGGCTGGCGCTACGTAATATTGCAAGGCCTGCTGGTAATCTTGGTAATTGCGGGCGCGGTTAAGTAAGTAAAAAGTGCGGAGCTCGTTCGATTTGTCGTGGGCTATCCAGCGCATGGCGTGGCTTACCGGGGTTTGCTCATTAAAGGCTTTTTCCGGCCGGTCGTATACTACCGGGCCGTGGTGGGTATAATAAACCGTATCGGAGCGGGTAGCGCCGCCTCTTATTTTAAATTTTTCAATTACCCGTCGCACCGGTTTCCACTGGTTATCGTGCCAGTAAAGTTTTTTGGCAGCATCTTTAAACTTAATCTGGTACCAATCCATCACGTCGGCATCTACGTTGGTTACGCCCCAGCTTACCTCTTTGTTAAACCCAATAATAACGCCGGGTGCGCCCGGAATAGAAACGCCGTACACGTTTACGCCCGGTGCCACCAGTTGCAACTGGTACCAGATAGAAGGTAAATTTAATTGCAAATGGGGGTCGTTGGCCAGCATGGGATAACCCGTGGTGGTTCTGGTTCCGGCTACGGCCCAGTTATTACTACCTAGCTCAGCGGGTGGCTCCTGCTCCAGCACCTTATTGGAGAACGCCGCAGTAAAATTCTCCGGGGCGGCCGGTATCTGCAACGGGGTAAAATCTAATGGGGTACCTACCGGCACAATGGGTTCTTCGCGGAACGGATAATCCGGAAATAAATCGTGCACCACTTCCGGACCGTACTTTCGCAGAATATTGGTCATGCGCAAATCGTTGGAGCGGCCGGCCAAATCGTACGCCATAACTTTTAGCAGCAAAGCGCATTTTAACGGCGTCCAGGGTTCGGGGCCGTAATCCAGTAATTTATATTCCAGGGGGTACGTTTTATGCGTAAGCTGGGCGATGTAGGCGTTTACCCCGGCCGTATAACTTTCCAGCATAGCTCGGGTAGTCGGGTCGGCCATCATGCCGGTCAGCGATTGCTGCGCGCCGTATACCATGCCCATCCGCCGCTGAAACCGGTCGAAGTCGATGGCCTGGCTGCCAATAATTTCGGAGATGCGCCCGGCCGCCGCATGGGTCTGGAATTCCATTTGCCACAAGCGGTCGCGGGCCGTTATGTAGCCCTGGGCAAAATATAGGTCGTGGTCATTCTGGGCAAAAACGTGCGGAATACGACTCTGGTCGAACAGGATAGTAATATTTCCTTGTACGCCAGTCAGTGTTAATTCTGTTTCGGCCATCAGTTGCTTGCTTTCGGCCTGCTGCCAGAAACCTGTAAACGGACTCAAAAATTTACCAACCGGCGGAACACTGCCAATTTTGGTATCGAGCACAAATATTAAAGCCAAAAGAACAATTAAGGAGAGAACTGCCCGAAACCACTTCATAATTTAAGTTTATAGCGGATTCAAGATACTTAATTTATAGAAATAATAAAGAGGATAATATTTTTCTAAAGCGGGTAGTACCGCATGGCTTTGTTAGCGGACGTTTCGCCAGGCTCCTGTTGCGGCCTGGTTACCCGCAACAGGAGCCTTAATGCTAAACTATTAATTGATGCCCAGAAGTGAGTGCCACCAGTAAGGAAATACTTTATTTTCTATATATAAAAGTTTATATGGTATATTCGTTGGTTCAGGTGCGTTTATACAATCTTATTGTCTATATTAACACTAGTAGTGCATATATACCGTAGAAAATGGATATCTAAACACCATTATGGTGTTTATACACAAGTTGGGCGGTAGTAAAAGAAAAAAAATGCTGACTATTAGTGAACTAGAAGATGCTGTCGAAAGAGATACTGAAACGAGTAGAATAAAAGAGTTGGCCGTTCTTTTGATTTCAGCGATGAGAGATTGGCCAACTTTTAATCAAGTATTGATTAATGATTTTGTAAGAGAGGCAAAGGCATATTTCGGAAATCCTTTAACAATAAAACAAATTGAAAGTAAAGAATTTATTCTTGAAGAAGAACTTTCAGCTTGGAGAGCAGAGGCAGGCTCAGCATTAGCCGAAATGATTGATATATCCAGCAGGTTCGAAAACGAAGATAATTTTGACAGAATAATCGAAAATATACTTAAAAAGTATAAAGAAAAATAAGCCATCGCCCAACACCGTGTATACTAAACCCCTGCTTCGCTACGGGTTTCGCATACACGCGGTACGTTAGTTGGTATTAAAAAATATGTAAGTTCTTAATCACTGTAAATCAACCCAAAAATGAAACCGAAGATATCAGAAGTTATAGAGGGTTATACTATCAAATATCACGCAAACGGCGAAACCATATGGTCTAAGGGCAAGATTATAGATGGCCGACCGGACGGCTATTGGGAATGGTATAGAATTGACGGCACGATAAAGCGCTCAGGGCATTTTAACCAGGGAGAGCCGATTGGTGAATGGACCACCTATGACGCATCAGGAAAGGTTTATAAGGTGACAAAGAAAAAACAACAAACGCTCAATAAAGTATAAAAAAAACAGACTTGGTACGGCTTCAAGAGCTAAGAGTTAGCAAGCTTACGCTTAACCTTAATTAACAACAGTTAATAAACTAATTACCCAAAACGCCGCCCCGCAGGTTGTACACCTCGCCGGTAAAACCGGCTTCCTGCACCAAAGTGGCCGCGGCCAAACTGCGCTGGCCCGTGCCGCAACAAAATACAATGGTTTTGTCGGCGGGCAATTGCGTTAACTGCTCCGGTAAATCAGCGAACGGAATATTGACGCCACCCAGGTTATAAGAGGTAAACTCCTGGGGTTCCCGCACATCTACCAGGTAAGGCTGATCTTCTTCCTGCTCCAGCCACTCGGTTAGCTCCATTAAAGAAACCTGGGCTACGGGGGGTTTGGTTACCTGGCAGCTTTCCGGAGCGGCAGTTTGTGGCAATGGCTGGTCGGCCGCCGCACTCCGCCGGACCGTAAAAATACTCGTGCGGGCTTCCAGGGCATCCAGCAACAATAACTTACCCGAGAGCGGAGTTCCAATACCACAAATAAGTTTAATTACTTCGTTGGCCATGTACAAACCGATGAGGCCGGGCAGCACACCCACTACGCCAATGTCGGCGCAGTTCGGCGATTCGTCGGCAGCGGGCGGCGTGGGATACAAACAGCGGTACGTGGGGCCGCCCTGGTAATTAAACACTGCTACCTGCCCGTCGAACTTAAACACCGATCCAAACACCAGCGGTTTGTTCAGGGCTACGCAGGTATCGTTTACCAAATAACGCGTCGGGAAATTATCAGAGCCATCTACAATCAAATCGTACGGCTGGAAAAGCGCTGCAGCATTATCCGGGGTAAGCCGCACCGGCTGCACCTGGAATGAGACGAAAGGGTTTAGCGCAGCTAGTTTTTCGGCGGCTACTTCGGCTTTTTTACGGCCTGCATCGGCGGTAGAGAATAAAATCTGGCGCTGCAAATTGCTGTAATCCACCACATCATCATCTACCACGCCCAAGGTACCCACCCCAGCCGCCGCTAAATATTGCAGCACCGGGCAACCCAGGCCACCCGCTCCAATTACCAGCACTTTTGCAGCCTTCAGTTTTTCCTGGCCGGCATAGCCTATTTCGGGTAATATCAGGTGCCGGTTATAGCGTTTAAGTTCTTCTTTTTGCAGCATATCTTCTTTTTATACAAAATAAGGCGGTAAATTAAATTACTACCACGCTAAGATGCCCAAAATTCAATTAATTCAAACGAGAATTGTCTGGTGTTTTCCGGCAGAATAACTTTTTTACGGACAACAAGTTTTTTTTCTCGCTGAACCACCCGCTAAGGTTTGGCTTCTTCTACCTGGCTGATTTCCGCCATTAGTTTTGCCAGTTTGGAATTTGGTTGCTGGCCATCAAAATACCCGCTGTTGTAAGAATTACTGGTGGTTTTAATCGTAATAGAAGAATATCGGGCCGCATCGCGTTCGCGGTTATTCGTAGGCGCCGGCAAATTAGTTAAGGCGGCCAGTTTATAGCCCGCAACCGCTTGCAGCAAATTAGCCCAGTCCTCTGCTTTGGTTTTTCTTTTAACTGATTTATCCGGTTGATTCAGCTCTTTTATAAAAGTACTATCGGCCCGGATAACAATGGTTTTCCGATACCCTCTCGTAAAAGTTTCATAGGAAAAAGCCGTTATTTTCTCGGCCTGGCCAACCAGCCAGGTCCAGACAAAAAACAAACAAAACGTAGCGAGGATTATTTTCATATTAAACCGGGGCAGCAACCGGTAAATTCGGCGTTTACCAGCTATATGTTACTTAACGATTGTATTACCAGGAAAATTTTAACTGTTCTTAAAAGACAGCTCTTTGCCATCCTCAATGATTTATTAATCTGCACCAGCTTAAATCATAAAACTACTACACTTTCTTTAAAATAATAAGAAACAAAAAAACCTGCTAGCAGCAGGCTTTTTGGCAAATATAAATATAACTATGGGTTTATTGAGGAGGCAGCACGACGCCATCAAGTACATGGGTAACGCCATTGCTGGAAATAACATCGGCAGTAGTTACGTTAGCGCCATTTATCATTACCATATTGCCTTGGCGGGTAACAGTTAAGGCAGCACCATTTACCGTAGTCAGTTTCTGACCATTTTTTAAATCTTTGGCCTGTAAACGGCCAGGTACAACGTGATAAGTCAGGACGGATGCCAGCTTTGCTTTATTTTCGGGTTTTAGTAAAGTTTCGACTGTGCCAGCCGGTAATTTTTCGAAAGCTGCGTTGGTAGGGGCAAAAACGGTAAAAGGACCGCTACCCATTAAAGTTTCGGCCAGGCCTGCCGCTTTAACAGCCGCTACCAGGGTGGTATGCTCGCTGGAACCAACCGCATTCTCGACAATATTTTTAGAAGGCACCATCATGGCGCCACCTACCATTACACCCTCCTTTTTTTCGATACCAGTGGTTTTGGCCATTTTGGTTTTGGCGGCTGTTTGGGCAATAGCCGTAAAAGAACCGAAACCGGTAATTCCGGCTAACGCCACGGTTAAAATTAGTTTTTTCATAATTATTGGAGTTTTAAAATATCTGTTAAGGCCAGACCTACGAAGTAACCGGCTGCTTTGGATTGGGTTACTAAAAATAAAGTTTGACGAGGAGGTTGCCCGGCTGCTTAACCGAACTTTTATATAGCCCGATTTAACCAGAACAGACCGCCCGGCACCGGCGGAATTACGCCGGCTTTGCTTTACCGGCAGCTTAATTGGTGGTGAAAGAAAGTAGAGAATTACTTCAGGAAAGAATCGTAGGCAAATTTAAAAATAATGGCACTGACAATAATCAGGAAAAAGATGCGTACAAAACCGCTGCCTTTGGCAATGGCCAACCGGGCGCCTACCTGCGAACCCAGAATATTGCAAACGGCCATAGGAATGCCGATGTGATATAATATTTGCCCGGTGTACGCGAAATAAGCCAGGGCCGATAAATTAGTAGCCACATTTACCAATTTAGCCGAAGCCGAAGCCGCCAGAAAGCTAAATCCAAAAATACCCACAAACGCAAAGATGAGAAAGCTACCGGTACCCGGGCCAAAAAAGCCGTCGTAAAAACCAATACCTACGCCCAGTAAAACCGCATACAATTTTTCTTTGGCCGGCGTTAGCCGGGGCGCGTGCAGCGAACCTAAATCTTTTTTAATGAAAGTATAAATTGCTACGCTTACGAGCAAAACCAACACCACCGGCCGCAACGCCTCCGAAGGAATATGGCTAACGGCTCGTGCCCCGATAAAAGAAAAAATAAAAGCCGCTACGGCCGCCGGCAGAATAGAGCGCCAGTTAATTTTTACCGACCGGCCGTATTGCAGCAACGCCGAGGTAGTACCCGCAATGCCCGACACTTTACCGGTACCAAATAAGGTAGGAATAGGCACGTGGGGTAAAAACACCAGCATAGCGGGCGTCTGAATCAGGCCACCGCCACCCACAATAGAATCGATAAAACCGGCCAGGAAGGCAAAAAAGCACAAAAAAACCAGGTCGGTGGTTAAAACAGCGTCCAATTACCCGAAATAAAATTTCGGCAAAGATATTAGTTCTGCCGGCTAAAACGGCGCTTTAAGGCAATATTTAAACCCAGCGAATACGGCCGTAAGCCCAAAGGCTCCCGCTCTTTAAAGGTAGAACCCATAAAATAATTGAGCGAAGGCATCAGCATCAGTTCAAAGTGCTGCCCCAACCGGGTATTATAGCCCGCACCTACCAACAAGTTATAGTTTGCCTGTTCCAATATATTGGCCCGCGACGGGAACACTACTTTTCTTACATATTGCCCGTTCTGGTACTCCTGGGTTTCGCCTTTAATAAGCAGATTTATGCCGCCCGCCACACTAAAGTTAAAGCGCCGCCGGCCGTTATTCCAGAAATAATAACTAGCACCCAAACGCCAGCCGCCGTAGGCGTAAGAACTGGCGAGCCGTCGTTCTTCCATTTTGTAAACCGGGTTAATGCGGGTCTGGTTGGTAGTTGCCGTAACCACAATGGTATCGATGGTACCGTTGGTGTAGGTATAAGTTAAATTTTCTTTTAGCTGCAGCCAGGCAAGTCCGGTTTCTACATACAGGTTTTGGGTTAAAGCGCGGGCTAAATTAAAGCCAAACTCATAACCCAACCGCTCCGGATTAGACTTGTTACGGGTATTAACCTGCGTAATAAAAATATTATCTGAAGCATTGGGCGTAAACTGCCGGAAAGCATAACGGGAAGCAAAAGAGAATCCGGCTTCCCAAACGTTGGGTTTGTTCTTCTTTTCCGCTTCTTCGGTTTTTTGTTCCTGGTCCAAGGCCTTGTTCTCCGGTACCACCGAATCTTTTTTGGCGGCTACCAGCACCGAGTCCGGTTGAATGGGCTTTACCAGATTGCCTGCCGAATCGGCTCCCGCCGATTCGGCAGGCTTATTCTTAGCGATATCACCCGGTTGGGCCAGTGCAGGTTGCCTCTCCGGCTGGTTCATCGTATCTGCTAGTATTAAAGTAATGCTGTTGTCGGCTTTTACCGGCACAGTTCGCCGGGTACCTCCTTCTCCCGCAGTTCTTCCAGCATTTAACTTATCGCCTGGGCTTACCTTTACCTGAATAGTTTTATCCTTTAAAGAAGTGATCGCAGACTTATTTGTTTTGATAGATAATGCAGGTGGTTGGCTTAGCTTGGATGATTTTGGAGCTATTTTATTATTTCTTTTAGCAATGGTGCTGTTCTCTTTTTGAACATCTGGGTTAACACTAGCAGCTACCGGCGTATTCTTTTTGTTTTCAGTAATCGTTAAAGTTTCATCAGGTTTTTTAACTGAAGATTTGTTTGTATAGTAATAAATGCCGGCACCGGTAAGGAGCAGCAGCAAAGGCCCAATCCACCACCAAATAGCACGGGGCTTTTTAGGCGGCTTAATGTCGGCAGCAATTTTTTTCCAGCCATCAGCCGGCGGCGCTTCGTCGAGCGCCGCCATTTTTTGGCGGATTAAGTCTTCAAATTCTTTATCTGGTAACATGGTCGGAAATTGAATATTGTTGCAGCAATTTCTTTAACAGGCTCTTGCCTTTGGCTAACTGCGATTTGGAAGTGCCTTCGGCAATATTTAAAATTTCGCCAATCTCGCGGTGGTTGTATCCTTCTATCACGTACAGGTTAAAAACCAGCCGGTAACCTTCGGGTAGCTGGTTAATCAGCACCAGCAACTCCTGGGCCGAGATAGTACTTAAAACATCGTCAGCGGCCGGTACGCTTTCTTCCATGGCACTATAATCGAGTTGCGCTTGGTATTTGCGGTTTTTGTGATAATGGTTAATAGCCGTATTTACAAAAATGCGCTTCATCCAGCCTTCAAAAGAGCCGCCCTCGTGCGTACTAATGTATTTAAATACCTTTACAAAAGCCTCATGAAAAATATCTTCCGCCTCAAAACGACTGTTGGTATAACGCACGCAAATCGCCATCATTCGCCGGGAATAAAGCTGGTAAAGCTTTTCCTGGAAATGCGGTTTCCCTTGTTTGCACCCGGCAATTATTTCGTCTTCTGCGTGCACGTAGCGTAGGTACGATTAGGTATGTAATTTAAATTCTTCCTGCTCTTTAATAATATAGCAAAATTCGTTTTATGATTTTACCCTGTACTGTCAATTATTAATTTCATACCTGAACAGCCATTTTAAGGTAAATTCTTATGAAGGTAAATTAAGGCGTGGCCTTCACCCGGATGGTAATCATATTTTCGAGGTAATTGGTATTGTCGGTATAAATGCGGTATCTCAGAAAATCGTCGCCTACAAAATCTTTGGGCGGATAATACACCATTACGGTGGCTTTGGGACTACCTGAATAACGGTAATCGCTGTAATTACCCAGTTGAGGCTTAAAGTAAGACCGGTTACCAGCTGTCGGACAAATAATATCCTTCCGGTGAATCCGGATATCTATCGGGCTGTTTTTTAGGGTTTCAACGGTGAAAGAGGTTAAACGGGTAGTGCAGTTATTGGGGTCGAGCCGGTTTTCTATTACAAAAATCATTTTTTCTGTTTTACAAATATTTTCGGTGCATACCTCGTAGGTCATGCTATCCAGCCCTACATAATTCAGTTCGTGTTCGTAGTACAAATAATTACCTTCCTGAAATACGCGGCCGTGGCGGGGCTCGCCGTAAGTTACCGTAGCATGTACTTTTAGGCTATCATTTACCAGCGGATTTATCAAGAGTGGCCAGTCGGTGGATTGTTTCCGGACGTAGGTGAACGCAGAATCGCGCTTCAGTTCAAACTGCTGAAAAGAGATAGGTACCACATCGGCTTCGTAGGTGTCGCACCCAGGCAAAAAAATTAATAAGCTTCCGGCTAACAGCCAGAACAGCTTAATACAACAAATCTTATTCATCATAGCTCACATCATGGTGTTTAGGATCGGGGTTCTGAGGAGTAGACAAGCGGTAAGGCGGAACCGTTGCCTCATAAAAATTTTTTTAAGCCCTGGCCGGTATATTTCTTAGCGATTTCGGGAATGCGGGATAATTAATACCAAAATAAAATTACTGGTGCGCTTTCTCTATTGTTATCGCCAGCGTCCCGCTGATGATGATTTCTGCCGACCTCTGGCCGCTATAATGAGCGAGTTAATTATTAATAACTACAACAGCGTCCAGCGGCCGGAAAAAGAAGACACGGACGAAGACGCCCACGCTATGTACCACCCGAGGCTTAATCACTTCAGCCAGGATTAAAGCAATTTTGAAATAAAAGCAGATTTATTTTACTATTTTAATAGGTTTAGGCGGCAGCTTGAAGCCTCTAATTCAGTAAATAACCTGTAGAGAATAGAATAATATATCAGAATTTAGCGCCTACTACTACCGTTTCCTTATAAGTTCTTACCTGGCCCTGCAAGCTAAACAGTTCAATATACAAAACGTAATAACCCACCGGCACTTTGCGGCCGCGTTCGTCGAGGCCATCCCACCGGAAGAAGCCATTCTGGCCCAGTAGTTCGTTTTTAACCAGGCGCCTTACTTCCCGGCCGGCGGCATCAAAAATGGTAATATTTGTAATATAACCGGCGGCTTCGGTGCGGTAATTAATGGTGGTAAAATCTTTGTCCCCATCCTCGTCCGGGGTAAATATTTCGGGGTCGATGGTAAAAAATTGGCTGGCGGGCGTTTGCTCGTGGTACTGCGAGTTTTTGTAACCCGGTGTAGCATAACCCACTGTGCTGGCCGCCGAATGCCAGTTAACGGCGCTGCTATCGCCATGCAACCGGATACGCTCCAGCGACACGCCATTGCGGTCGCGCAGCAATTTATAATGCATTTCCTCGTGGTAGGCGAAGCGGTCTATAAGTTTCCGGCTGTTGTCAAACAAAAGTACGGTGCCCTGGTCGTCGGAAAAACCGGGCAGCCGGTTCATTTTTACAAAAGCCAATTGGTTAGCTGCCGGATAGTGGGCTTGCACCAGGTCGGGGCGGGTAGTCAGCACCAGGTACTGTTGCGGCGCTATTACCAGGGGTTCGCCCGTTATGGCACTAACATCCGCAACGGAGTCGGGCCTGATATTGCCTAACTGCCAGCCATTTAAATCGATATATTTTATTGAGCGGTTTACAATCTCAAGAAAATCAACACCGCCACTGCGCGGATTAAAGAGTACTTCGTTAATAATCACGTCGCCGGTAACAGCCGGTTCGGGCAACACAACCGTAGCTTTGGCCTCGTTTAAAATATTGCCGGCACAATCGCGCACCTGGCGCACGGTAATTTCATAAACATGACGGGGCTGCAGATTACCCGCTAAGGAAAGTACCACCTCCTGGTAAGCCGTACCTGTAAAAGTTGCCGCCGTTACGTTCAGGCCCGGAGAAACAGTATAACTGGAAATATTCCGGGCACTTAAACTATCCAGGCTTTCAGAGAAGGTGAGCTTTATACGGCCAGAAGAAATTAAATCGGCTTTAAGCAATGCGGGCGGCTGCGTATCGGGCGTGTTGTTGAATACAGCATTTTGCTTGCCGGGGGTACCGCCGCTGGGGTCGGTGGAGACAGTCCAGTTAGATGCTTCGGCACAGGTAAGTATTGGGTTAATAAGTTCCAGGCTCCAGCCGCCTTCGGCTTTGCGGGTGTCCCGGTACCAGGCGGTGGTATAGCTGATTTTATCGATTAATTTACCGGTATTATCAAATAGCTTTACCTCGTCTCCGCTGTCGTTCAGCGCCGGGAAAACAGTTAAGCCCAGCACCTTACCGTAGGGCCGGAAAACGGCCGTATCAGCGGCCCGGCAAAGCAACACATAACTGCCGGGCGTTAAGACAAAAGCCGGCAAAGTACCCCGCGCGTTGGAAGCATCGGTGAATTGCCAGCCCTGGAGGTTTATGGTTTTCTGGCTACTGTTGTATAATTCGATAAACTCCGCGGCGGGCAAACCAACTCCAGGACTAACATCGGCCAGTACTTCGTTAATCCGGACTTCGCGATAATTTACTTCTACGGGCGGCGTGTAAGAGAACGAACTGGCGGACGAAGTTACCATCCGGTTCCCGTATAAATCAGTTAAGCCCGAAAGGGAAAGCGTATGCGTGCCGGCCGAAAAAGTTTGGTTAAAAGTAAGGTGTACCAGAGCCGGATTAGATAAATCCCGCACGGCGGCTACCGGCGAGCCCACCTGTTGCAGGTGGTAATTACCGGTTTCCTGGGCTTGCGGCAAAGCTACCGGCTCGTTGAATAAAACAGAAATAGTTCGGTTATTTATTACCTGCACCTGCCGGAGCAACGGTGGCGCATTATCGGTTACCGTGAAATCATCGAATAAAAAACGCTGGCCATTGGCCGCGGAATATTTTACCTGCACCCCAAAGAAGTTCGACTGCTGGTAGGTGGCATCCAGGGCTTGGCCTTCTTCCCAGTAATCCTGACCGGTGCCGGAAAAATCGAGCGCCAAAATCCAGCGGGAATTAATATCGCGGCTAATTTTTACCCGAACCACGTTGTTCGTACTTGCACCAATGGTACCATCGCGGCCGTTAATTAAATACACCGGGCTGGCACCGGCATCCTTCCGGAACAGGCTTACTTCGTCGGGGGTACCGCCAATCCGCACAAAATACCCGCTGTTACGCCCTTTAAAATTAGCCGAATCCGAAACCAGGTAAACATCGGCGTAATTTCCCAAAGAAGTGGCCAGGTTTAACCGGGCATAAAATTCCCAGGTGGTACCGGTTACGGCCTGGCAATTGGCAGCCAGTTGCAACTCGGTACCGGTTATGGCCGGGCCGTTGCTTTGTAATTGCCCGGCAGCATTTACGGTAAAAAAATCAGTATCGCCCAGCCAGGTAGGGTTCCGGGTAAAGTCGCCGTCCGAAAAACTTTCCTGCAGTTGCGCATAAGTGTAAAAATGACATAAAAAGAACCACAGGAGCAAAATTTTTCCCATACATAGTTATAGCTGTTGAAAAAGTCTTTAATTTGCGGCCCAAATTGCTGAACCCGAACTGCGTACGGGTTACGCCATACAAAAATCGTGTAATTGGTATCGGACCGGGTCAGCAGGTAATATATAATTTTTTAAATTTTTATCCACTAAAAAAATGAAAGTAGCAGTAGTAGGAGCCACCGGCCTGGTAGGCGGTGAAATCTTAAAAGTACTGGAGGAGAGAAACTTCCCCGTAGATGAATTATTATTGGTTGCCTCCGAGAAATCTAAGGGTACCAAGAAAACTTTTAAGGGCCAGGAAATTACTGTTATTGGTGTAGACGAGGCCATTGCGGCCAAACCCCAGATTGCTATTTTTTCGGCGGGTGGCAGCACTTCTACAAAAGAAGCCCCTCGTTTTGCCGAAGCTGGTATCACCGTAATCGATAATTCTTCGGCCTGGCGCATGGACCCGACCAAGAAACTGGTAGTACCGGAAATTAACGCGAAAGAATTAACCAAAGAAGATAAAATTATTGCCAACCCCAACTGTTCTACCATTCAGATGGTGGTGGCTTTGCACAAGCTGCACGATGCTTTTAAAATGAAGCGGGTGGTGGTTTCGACGTATCAATCGGTAACCGGTACCGGTAAAAAAGCCGTGGACCAGCTCATGAACGAACGTGCCGGCAAAGAAGGCGAAATGGCTTACCCGTACCGCATCGACCTGAACGTGCTGCCACACATTGATGTGTTTACCGAAAATGGCTACACCAAAGAGGAAATGAAAATGGTGAATGAAACCAAAAAAATCCTCAGCGACGATAGCGTAAAAGTAACCGCTACTACTGTTCGGATTCCGGTTATGGGTGGCCACTCCGAATCGGTAAACGTGGAGTTCGAAAAAGATTTTTCTTTGGATGAAGTATACCGAATACTGGAGCAAACCGAAGGTGTACTGGTAGTGGACGACGTTAAAAACCTGAAATATCCCATGCCGATGGATGCGCACCAGAAAGACGAAGTACTCGTTGGCCGCGTACGCTGGGACGAAACCCAACCCCGCACCATTAACATGTGGATTGTGGCCGACAACCTCCGCAAAGGTGCTGCCACCAACGCTGTACAAATTGCCGAATATTTAATTAAACACAATTTGGTGTAAGGTATTAATCAGTTAAAACAAAAGAGCCACGGCAATTAGCTGTGGCTTTTTTGTTTTAGCATGATTACTTTTTAGGATTAAACATTGTCGGCTAATATATTTATCTGCCTATACTGGCAAAATGCTCCTAGTAGGTTTAGCTTGTTCAATTAGAATCAGGGTAACCCATTTATAACCAGAAAACATTAAAAAAACCAAACCATCCAATATGAAACAAGTTTTCCTATTAATTTCTTTTATGTATCTACTTGTCGCCTGCAAGAAGGACGACAAAGTTTATCCGATTAAAACCTATTTAATTGAAAGCAATGAACAAATAACTAAAATGGATAATAATTGGACAGATTATTTAACTAAGGAAATCCAGATTGTTAAAGGTAATAAATCAGTACACATAAGTCTTGATATGTCTGCTACTGGGGTAGAAGGAACGCCGGAAATTGCTTTTAGAGCCAAAGTAGGAACTCAATATTCCAATCCTTCTCTGGTGAAGTGGGTAACTTATAATGCCCTTGAGAAACCACACGCCGAATTTTTAATTGAGAATGTAGCAGCAGGCAAATACGATATTGGCATACAATGGAAAGCAATAACGGGAAGTATAACTACAAGTCAGTTTCACCAGTCCGACTCTTACAACAGGGTATTTATTGTTGAATATCCAAGAAATTGAGAAGAATAGTGTTCTCTACCAAGGTCTGCGCCCACACAGCCCTTAGGAATACCGCTGACAACTGACTTTCTTTCGGTTGGTGAGGGCACCAACCGAGGAGTGGAATCTTCTCCAAAGTTCTCATTCTTCTCTAGCGCAGCATTTCCTGAGCCGCTTCGAGGCCGCTCGCGAGGGCAGCCTCTACAGTTCCCATGGCGTGCCCCCGGTACAAACCTTCGCCGGCAAAAAACAAGGTATTATTTACAGGTTTGGCTACGATGGCCTGGGCTTCGGCAGCCGAAACAGTGGCATAGGCGTAGGCGCCACGGGCAAAGGGGTCGGCGGCCCAGTTAAAAACCACGCTGGCTTTTAATATTTCCCGCAAATAAGCTACCGAAGTGTTAAAAATATCGGCCAGGTTGGTCAGGGCTTCGGTAATCAGAGCATTATCGGGTAAATCTTTATATTTTTCGGCGGGTGGGCCGGCCAGCCAGGCGGTAAGCAAGGGCGTTTTACTGGGTAATTGGGTCCACCAGGCGGTAAAAAGGTGCGAATCGGAAAACAGAAAAGCCAGTTCGGGCGCTAGATTTCCGTTTTGCTTGGCAAAAGCGGACTCTTCCCAGAAAGCGAAATTAAACTCAAAGCAAACCTTGATAACGGCTCCAAAACCCAATTGTGCCAAGGCCTGTTGTTTTTCGGGCAGCGCCGGCGTTAAATGAATATACCCGGGGTTATCCGGTTTTGATTGCAGTACACCAATAGGCACGGTTATTAATACTTGCGGACTTACGTAGGTCTGGCCTCCTTGGGCGATAACGTTTGCCTGGCCCGGCTCCCACCGGACTTCCCGCACCGGTGTTTGAAGCATAATGTTTACATCACTGGCTTTCGCAGTAGCAGCCAAGTAATCTATCAGTTGGCTGTAGCCGCCCTGCGGATGATAAGATGTAGCCGCCCCGCCGGCACTCCACTCTTCCCGCAAAGCCAAAGTACTTACTTTCCGCGTATCGGCGGCATCGTAACCTTCGGCAAACCTAATTACGGTACGGCGCAATTCCTGGTATTTTTCCTCACCTAAATATTCATCCAGAAAGTCTGCCAATGGAAGGTCGTCTGCCAATAGTTCCAGTTTCTCCAGCAGCAACGGAAAATCCTCTATAAACTCGCCGGATTCGTGTAAGTAACCGTTTTTTACTTCGTACGAGATACCGGTCATGAGCTGGCACGCCACGCCAGCTTCGGCCAGCACGGCTTGGGTAAGTGGTAAATCGCCGTGCACAAACTCGGCTCCGGCCTCTACCGGCCCGGTAAATTGGCTTAGCGGGGAGGTAAAAATGCGTCCTCCCAAGCGGTTCCGGGCTTCCAGCACCAATACTTTTCTCCCGGCCCGGCTTAATTCCCGCGCCGCCATTAAGCCGCAAGCTCCGGCCCCAATAATAATCACATCTGCGTTATTCATAGCTGCTTTTTACGGAAGCCAAACCAACCCGATTAAGTTTTGTCCGGCAATTAGTAGCCATTGGTTTAGAAAAATATTGACTACCCAAATTGGAATAGCTAACCCAAAGGATTTTTCTGAGGTGATTAAACCTAATATCAACTCCAATAATTATTCCGAAGGAATCTGTTTAAACATTAGCTTAGCTATCCTGTTCATTTGTTTATACTAGTGCGGCGGGCACTTGCTATCTCCTGGACATATTAACCCTTCCGCCCTCCGGGCACCTTCCCTAAATTAGGGAAGGAGTTCGGCCGAACCGGAACATTATGGATTAGCTTTGTTGAAAGAGGCTTTGTTTATATTGTAATTGAACCTGGCAAGGCATCAGCTACGCAGCAAACTACATCAGTTTGGGCGATGAGGGCCTTTTGGAAGATGCTCTTCTGGGTTTCCGGTGCGCAGCATTGCGAGGTACGAGCAAAGGAAAGATGAGCAGCCCGAATGACCAAACGGGCCCCGCCGGCCGCGAGGCAACTTAGGCAGAGAATAACAGTTAGCACCTGCCATTGAAAGATGTAATCTTTCAAAAGAAGACCGATATAACTGACCATTTTTGAAGTATCCTTTAGACGAACTGGTATAAAGGATTTTGCTGCGTATATAAATTAAAATCCCGGCTACTTTTATGACCGGGATTTTTTATCTCTATTAATTTATTATAAGGCTTATCGCAGCAGCAGCATCTGTTTCGATATTTGTTCTTTATCTACCTGAACGCTGTAGATATAAATGCCATTAGCTAAATAATCGCCACGCTGGCTTATTCCGTTCCAGGTTACCCGATAATCGCCGGCCGGCTGGTTCGCATCTACCAGATTAGCAACCACACGCCCGGCCAAATCATAAACTTTAACCGATACCTGTCCGGATTTTATTAAAGTATAAAGGATTGTGGTTATAGTGCTGGAGCCTGGTCTATCTCTTCCGAATGGATTTGGCTTATTTTGTTTTACCGTAAAGTTCCCATTTTCTTCAGGGTCCGGCAACGTAATGGCTGCTGTGTATTTGAGACTATATACCCCGTTGCCGTGCGTTCCTACCAGTACTGTATTATCTGTAGCGCGGCTGATTACCATTTCTACGGGTGCGTTGCCAATGGTAGCGCCGCCTTCTTTTACCCAAATAGTATTATTGTCGCTTAAGGCCGGACTGGCATATAAACCGGTGCTGGTACCTACAAAATATTTAGTATCGCCGCGGATAGAGGGTAAAATGGTTGCCCACCGCACCGAAGGCCCGTTGCCTGTACCATCGGTATTTTGTTCCAGGTTGCCGCCCACAGCTGTCCAGGAAGTACCGCCATCCGTGGTTGCGAACAGGCTCATCACGTTGTAATTAGAGAAAACGACAACGGCGTGATTGGCATTCGTGGGGTCCACTGCAATGCAATTAATATAACCGTCGGCCGGGAAATTGGTGCCGGTTATTTCGGTGCGGGGCGGGTTATCGCTGGCCAGAGCATTGGTTAGTTTATAAAGCTTACCTCCGCTGGTACCAAAATAAACAATATTAGCCGGGGTTTTGCTTACCGCAATGGCACTGATATCTTCGTCGGTGTTGGTGTTGGAAATTATTTTCCAGTTGGTGGTTTGCTGTTCTTCAAAATTGTCGCCGGTACCTACCGGAATAGCCTCAATATTGTTGTTGCGCCACAAAGAATCGCCGGCGGGCAAGTACATCACATACTGGTTATTGGGATCTATTACGTAGGGGTTAACAAAAATATATCCGGTGCCACCTCTTGGGTCGATGCGGGCATAACCCTGGAATTGTCCTGTATTGGTAAAAGCATACCGGTAAATAAAGCCATTCTGCGCCGATACAATTAAAGAGTTAGCCACGGCCGCGCCATAAGCACCATCGCCCGTTAATAAAGAATACCACTCGCTCTTGGGATCCGCTTCATCCGCCGCAAAGGTGCCGTTATCCTGCATCCCTCCCATCACAAATTCGTCGCGATTATCTAAATCCATGGCCACCGAAGTAAACTGGGTGGTTAAGTAGCCCCGGTTCAGGCTTTCCCAACGCACGGTATCGGTAGCCATGCTGTTTTGGGTGCGGCTCAATCCGCCGTCGTGCGCCGACACCACCCGTGCCGGATTAGAAGGATAAAAAGCCAGGGCATGCTGGTCCGGGTGATGCGCCGGATACATGGCAGCCGTATTTTGTAAGGTATAACCGCCAACCCATTTAATATTATTGCGGGTAGCAAAACCATCGGTAGACCGGTACAAATTAGTGCCGCCGATGAAAACGATATTGGGGTTATCGGGCCGAACCTCCACCATCATGTTGTAACTGTCCTGGTGATCGTAATTACCCACTAACCCGCCAAAAGCCGGCACGTTGGCCGAACGGTTTTCCCAAACGCCGCCCGCACCGCTGCCATTTCCCGACACATAGGTATATTTCCACAAGTTCGTATCAAACCGTCCGGAGCCCGGCGTATCTGCCAGAAAGTAAACCACATTGGGGTTACTCGGCGCAATATCCAGCACTACGCGCCGGTACACCTGGGGCCAGTTATCCGGGGTTATATCGGCCCAGTTAACGCCATCGGTGGAGCGGTAAATGCCGCGCCGGGAGGCAGAGCCGGTACCCGTATTAGTGGCTTGGCTCAAAGTGGCATACATTACGCCATTAGGTGCTATTTCGATATCGGTATAACGGGTTTGGTTATTGGCCTGAGCCACATTGCCGGTACCCAGCACATTGGCCCAGGTATTGCCGCCGTTTACCGAGCGCTGAATACCCCCAATGGTAGCGGCTAATACTTCGTCATGGGTTGTATTGGCCGGATTGGTTCTTACCCGCCAAACCCACTGAAATATATTATTAAAAGTGCTGACATCGCTGGTTACAGTGGCTGGCAGAGCGGTCCAGGTTAAGCCGTTGTTCGTAGATTTGTAGATACCGTTGCCCCGGTAAGGCGCCCCGGTCACCGAAGCCGAATTACCTTCCAGTTCACCGGTACCATAATACCAGATATTGGTTTTGCCGGCGCGGCGGTCCTGATCAACGGTAGTTACACTTTGGATAATGGCCGGATCGGTGGTTTTGGTCCAAGTACTGCCGTTATTAGCAGAGCGCCACATGCCACCCGAAACGCCCCCGGCCAGAATAATATTTTCATTAGCTACATCTATCGCCAGGGCCCGGGTACGGCCACCTAAGTTGTAAGGGCCCCGGCTATCCCAGTCCTGCACCATACCACGGGCATTACGGCCGTATTTATTCAGGTTGATTACTTGGGCCGTAGGGATGCTGGCCGAAAATATTAATTCTTTCTGCCGGATATTGTCGGGAATCCTGCCGGTTTTGGGGTCGCGGAGCCGCTTTACCTGGAATTCGTAGCGGGCCTGCGGATCTTCGGGTGTGCGGATGCTGGACTTTAATTTTTTCCGGATTTTTTTCATGGCCATCACGGCGGCCTGCAAATCTTTTTTGCTTGCGGTAGAGCGGCCGGGCAAAAGCGCATAAAAATAAAAAGTACTACAAAATAGCAGCAACAAGCATAATACCACGGCCGCTATTCTATTATTTATTAAAGGTTGGTTCATCAAAAGGGTGAATTTTTAGATTATCCGCAAAGCGCTATTTTCAAAACTTAAACTGTAATCTACTCAGGCTATTGTGCTAAATTATTAATATTTATGATAACCCGTTCGGGCCGGTATGGTTAAGGCAAAATTAAAATTAGATTTTATTTTTTAAGCGTATAGCTATAAACTTGCAAGGCCCCTTCTTTCTCTTCCGCACCATCAACTGCCCGGGTAACATCAGCCTGAAAAACATCACCCGCCTGCAGGCCGGGAAGCGGTGTAGTAAGCTCGGGAAAGTAGCGCTGACTAGGGCTTAAGGTAAAAACAAAATAAACTTTTATTTCCTGATCTTGGGCTAAAGGTTTCCCAAAAGCCGAACCGTAACCCAGTATACGTTCTACCTTTACCACTGCCCGGCAAGGTACCTGACCGCAGGGAGTATTTTTAGCCGGCTCCAGGTCGGGTAAAACCGAAATTACTCTACCTACCACCCGGCAGCTGCCGGGTGCCAGGCGCTCCGGAGCACTTGCCTGGGCAGGCAACGAAACAGCCTGTTTCGGGGATGATTTTTTGGGCGCCATAACCGGTTTTTGCCTGGTAGTTTCGGGTGCGGCTTGGGTAGCAGCAGGCGGATTCTTACTGCCGCAAGCCGCCAGTACCAGCAGGCTGCTACAGATTAAACACAAATACTTTTCGCTGGAAACCACTCGTTAAAAATAATTGTAATATTAAACGCCTGGTTGAGTAATTAGTTAAGCCCCTAATAATTTGCGCTTAAATATGGCCGGCTTCTATCTTAAATGCAAAAATCCCATTGCCATTAACGGCAATGGGATTTACAATATCCAGGCTTAGGTATAAGGCTAAACTAAGTCTTCTTCGCGTACCAGCATCAGAATGGCCGATTGCGGTACAATAAAATATTTTTCACCGTGGTAAATAATTTCAACGGCGTCACGCTGCAGGTAAATGGCTAAATCGCCTTCTTTGGCCTGTAACGGAATATACCGTACCGGCTCCTGGTCTTCCTGGTTCCAGATTTCGTCGTCTAAACCATAATCGGCCGGAATGGGGTAACCCGGACCAACCTTCATGATGTAACCTTCCTGTACTTTTTCTTTTTCCTGCACCCCCGGCGGCAAAAACAACCCGCTTTTGGTTTGTTCTTTCGCCGTTTTCGGCTTAATTAATACCCGGTCGCCAACTATTATTACGCTTTCCAGTTTATTCGTTTCCAAAACTCGCATGCATTATTTTAAACAGGGCGCAAATATACATATAAACTTAGGTTTGTAGATTATCCGCGCAAACTTTATCGGGTGGGCTGGCAAAACAATAACAAGCAGCCAAGACTAAAACCAGACCGGAAATATTAAAAATTTTAAAGGCAAAAGTATAAGGTGCTTCAGCTTAATTATCGGCTATAAACCTATTTGTACCCGCTCTATGCCTCGGAAGTAACTTCCGTGTCTTCCCTAAGTAGCGCCTCTAGCATAGAAGTAGCTTCCACGCTAGCAGAAGTAACCAAAGTACAGGCAATTTACAGCGGATCGGCGGTTACTCTAAAGGTAATATCTACTTTAACGGTTACATCGTTCAGCACTACTTCATCGGCGGTGCCGCGGGTGCGCAGCGTAATACTCGGTGCTTTAATATATTTATCCAGCTTTACATTGTTCGAGGTTAACTCCAGTGTTTTGCCGGCATCGGCCGGAATATTCTTCAGATACGCGATACTTACTTCCGGCAAATTATCAGCCGCCAATAAAAGCTCAACTTCTTTTAAAAAACCAAAATCCTCGTTTGCCGGGCTTTCCACGTTCATCACAATTTTGGTAACAACTACATCTTTTACCAACTCGGCAGCCGTATTTTGCCTTCTGAATTCCTCTTTGGTATCGGCCGAAATAACTACCGGCGGCCCCAGAACACCCAAATTAGGAATAACTGCTTCTTTGGGTACCGTAATGGTCTGCGACCGGTTAATGTTAAAAGTCAAAAGCTTATCTATTTGCTTACAACCCGAAAAAGCCAGAAAAACCCCGATAAAAAATACAAAAACAGTTCTATTCATAATCTATAACCCTGAAGCAAACTTAAAAAAATTATATTTAAATAAAAACTATCCCGACAGCAATTGTCAATATCGGTCAAATATGCTGCCAGACCTGCCGGTTACTGCCAGCTCATCGGATAATTTTCGTCTATATACGGCAATGCGTCCTCGGTGAGGTACAAAGGCCGGAAAGTATCAACCATTACGGCCAGTTCGTGGGTTTCTTTTTTACCAATGCTGGCCTCTACCGTACCAGGGTGCGGGCCGTGCGGAATACCACCCGGGTGCACGGTAAACGAAGCCAGGTCTACGCCTTTCCGGCTCATAAAATTACCCGCCACGTAGTACAGTACCTCGTCGGAGTCTACGTTAGAATGGTTGTAGGGTGCCGGAATAGCCAGCGGGTGGTAATCGAATAAACGCGGCACGAACGAGCAGATGACAAAATTGTGGCCTTCAAAAGTTTGGTGTACCGGCGGCGGTTGGTGAATGCGGCCGGTGATGGGTTCAAAATCATGAATAGAGAAAGCGTAGGGATAAAAATAGCCATCCCAGCCCGCCACATCAAAAGGACTATGGTTATAAAAAAACTGATGCAAAAAGCCTTCTTTTTTAATTTGCACGCGGTACTCACCGGTTTCGCGCTCGGTAATTAAAGTGGCCGGTGGGCGGAGATCGCGCTCGCAGTACGGGGCGTGCTCTAATAATTGTCCGTATTGGTTGCGGTAACGGCGCGGGGTTTCTACGGGGCTAAAAGATTCGATTATCAGCAAACGTACGGGCGCTTCTCTGAACCGGAACTGGTGAATAATTGTGCGGGGAATAACGAGGTAATCGCCGGGCCCAAAAGCAAGGCTGCCCATTTGGGAACGCAGTTCCCCGCTACCTTCGTGCACAAAAACTACCTCATCGGCCTGAGCATTTTTGTAATAATAATCCGTGTTTTGCGCCGAAGGGTTACAGATGCTGATACTTACATCATTGTTCAAAAGCAGGGTTTGGCGAGCGGCCAGGTAATCGGGACCGGTAGTTTTTTGCGCCAGCGTTTTCAGGTGCGTAGGTGCCAGCGGCCAGTCCTTTAGCGGTTTGGCTCCGTAGGGTACCGGCTCGCCCAGGCGGGCAATGCGGGTAGGCGGATGCAGGTGGTACAACAGCGAAGAAACTCCGTGGAAGCCTAGCGTACCCACCAGTTGTTCGGCGTAAAGCGTGCCGTCCGGCTGCCTGAACTGGGTGTGCCGTTTTGCTGGAATTTCTCCTAATCGGTAGTAAAAGCCCATCGTATAAAGTAGTTAAAGTTTACCTTTTTCTTTATACCTATACGAACTTTCGGGTATTTGCGGTAACCGGCGGGCAGCAGCTATTTTAGATAGCCTGAGCTGGTTGCTCTTGTTGCCTTATTCATCTTCTGTTTCCTGGTTAAGTCTTTTCTGGGTCTTTTTGCCTTTTATGGTGCCGCGCAGACAATATTCGCAATTACAAGGCTTTTTATTATGACTGCCCGGAAAATAACGCCAACCCAGAGTTTGCGGCAAATGCCTTATTTTGGTGATTTCTTCCGGAGCTATTTTCCGGTCCAGGATGAGTTCATAACCCAGCGGGTCTGCTAAGCTTAATATTTCCTTTATAGCTTCGCCCAGCGTAATGTGCCGGTGCTTTTGCCCATATTTACCGGCAAACACCATTTCAGCCGAAGGCACCTTAAAATATACGCCTACATAAGATTTCGCGCCGCTCCTTTTTAACTCCCGCAACCACTGATGGCTGACATAAAAGTTTTGTAAAACGGGCATACAATAAACACCATTCCCGTATTTGCCAGTTTTAATTCCGTTTTTAATAATCTTCAGACTATTCTTTTCGTCGGCCAGGTGCACCAGGGTAGGCATAGAAGTATTCTAATAAGTCAGCCGGGAATATTTAATGAATATTTCTTAAACAAGTTCGGACAGGCATAAACAGAATGTGAATTAGGTTAAGCGAGTAGTTAAATAATTAATCGCGCGGCATATTAGTATAAATTCTTTACGGCTCGGAGGGTTTACATTATTTACTTACTGATTTTAGCATAATAACTTTATAAGTTTCAATGGGCATCATGCCCATTCCCATTCTTCTCTTATCCAAGTTCTCCAAATCTTCTGTTAAAGCTAATTCAGCAACTTTGTTTACCGGATCTACTTTGGCAAATTGGGTACCATATAACTGCTTTTCCCCGCTATTAATCTTAATGCGGTCGTACAGGTAGGCATAGCGTTGGCCATCCATATCTCCTTTCTTTACCGCATTCTCAACCTTCGGCAATTGCGCTTGCTGCCATTCTTTATCCGCATCGGCATGCTGAATTATAAAAAATATTCCCTGCATGGCATCCTCCCCAACCATCTTCCTGGTCGGAAAGCCATACTTTGCAAAAATCTCTTTTAACTGCTTCCTATTCTCGGCATCGGTGCTCATGTTATCTTTGCCATACACAACCTCTTCCTTTGTTAATTTGTACGTCGTAATTATGGCATCCATGTTCCCGCTTCTGGAAATTTGGTCGTTTATGTACATTTTTATTAATTGTAATTGCAACGCAGGATTATCTGCTTCATAATTAAAAGACTTACAACGTTCAAGTTTAGTTGCCGCGCTGCTGAGAACAGGCTTGTTACACAAGAATTCTAATGTTTCATTATCCAGGTTCTGAAGCACTTGTTTGAACTTTTCATCTTTATTTTTATGCTTCAATATTTCTAAACCCGTCAGAACAAACCGCTTATCTATTTTAGATTTTGTAGCCAACAAAGAATCTAACTGAAGTTCTCCTAAATCATAATCCTTCTCCATAGAAGAAATAACCATTCGCCAGCCAAGCTTCCATTTCTCAGTTTCTGATAATTTTGGTTCGCGGTCAGTTTCTAAAGCAAAATGCCAGAAGGTAAATAGGAAAATTGAAAATATTTGTAGCATAGTTATTGGATTTTATTTTCATTTAATATTCAGAAGCGTTGGCAGCCTGGCGGTGCGGTTATTGCCAAAGGCGGGGCTTTTCAGCCCTGCCTCTGATGCAATTTACAAACGTTGAACTACTTTCATCTGCTCCATAGTATTGGGTAAGCCCCTTTTTGGCAATACCTTGTTAGCGGTTGGTTGTTTTTCCGTTGGTTGGTTCATAGTACAGCGTTACTGCACCACCACTAAAAGTTTTAGTCTTTATGAATTTAAGAATAGTCCTGTCGGTTATTTTTTCAAATAATGGCAAACCGCTTCCAGCAACAACAGGGTGAACACAAAGTTGGTATTCATCAATTAAATTAAGTTTCATTAGCTGTATAATTAAGCTCCGACTGCCAACTAAAATATCTTTACCCGATTGTTGTTTCAGTTCTAAAACTTCTTCTTCAATATCTCGGTTAGCCAGTTTTGCACTGTCCCATTCTGTATTAGTAAGGGTGTGGGAAAAAACAATTTTAGGGACTCTGTCTATGGCCATAGCAAAGTCGTCCATTGACTTTTCACCAGAAGGATTTTTTAACAGCTTTTGCCAGAATTGCATCAATTGATAGGTTATCCTTCCATATAGAATCACGTCTGCGTTATCTAACAGGTCAGCGTAATGTTGATGTATTTCATCGTCGGGAATTCCTGCTGTATGGTCGCAGAATCCGTCAAGGGTCATATTGATTGCTGCAATTATCTTTCTCATTTTTTTATTTTTCAATCCTTTAAATTACTTGCGGTGCCGCGTTACCATAACCACTAACTTATTGGGCCAGGCAGCCGAACAGCTGCCGTACAGGCTTTGTTGGCAGCAGGCTTAATTATTTTACAGATTATTACTATTAATCTGAACATACATTATTAGCGTGTCGAACCGTTAACTTCCACGAGTCATTTTTATTCATCCACACATTTGTATATCTCCGTTTCAGCTTTTTCCCGGCATTTGGGGCTCCTTTGGCCGGCGTAACTTCTTCGCTTCCCATTACTATCACCATGTCCTTAAAGAATAAAAATTTTTCTGGATACCTTTTAAAGGAGGTGTATCGAATAACCCCGCTTTTTATAAGACGAAGCAGTTCCGCCTTTTCATTCACTATTTTATTGGTGGGATGATTAACAGTTACCTCTTGGTCCATTAATTTGTCTAATGCTATCGCATCACCTTTATAAATAGCTTCTGCGTGAGCGAGATCAAGCTTTTCAATTTTCTGTTTGAGTGCATTATTTCCCTGTCCAAAAGCCACGGGATAAGAAAACAACAGCATTAAAAATGTGAGTATGTACGGCTTCATAATAGATATAATTTAATACATGAAGGAAAACCAATTTTTTAATGCTGTTAAGATGAACTGAAGATTACCTCCAGCGGCTGGGCTATGGCACGCTTTAATGTGCTTTAGGTTTTGTTTGCAGATGGGTTTTTATCCTTTTTTACCTCAAATGGTACAAGTAAATAGCAAAATTTATCATACCTCTTAATTCATCCTTATCTAGCTTATTATATTTAAGGAAATAATTTTCAGTCATTCCATTAATATCGAAATCAGCTAAGTCAGCATAGTTTGATTTACTCTTGTTGAAATATTTTGATTTTGTAGTTTTAGATATTTCAGAATATAAGTCATTCTTTAATTCTCTAATGTATTTAACTCTTTCCTGGTTATATTCACCCAATTCATAATATTTGAGTCGTCTTTTAATTTTCTTCTCAGCTTCTTTCTTATCAGAAAAGTCAAATTCGTAAGCTAAGTCTGTAAAACAGATGAAATTATATGACTGAGCGGATTCTTCTTTCATTTTATCTTACTGCCAACTAATAGCTAAACAGAAATATTAGGTTTATTTGCAATATGGCTGGCATAAGTTCTGCTATATTTCCGGCAAAAACGGGCACATTTCAGATTTCTTCTTAACTTTTTATAGGATAGCTAATATATAGATATTTTGCAAATATCCGGCAAGCAGATTAGTTTATTCCGGATTGGTGTTGTCCCGCGCTTTTGCCTGGTTTCTTCGCAGTAATCTTAATTACAAATATTAGCTTTCCGGGTTGTAACAGCAGCCATAATCCTCCGAAATGGTTAAATAGGCTTATTTTATTTCTGATTGGCCCTTGCATCATGATTTAGGAAGAACCAAATTTCTGGATGTGACGGCTAAAATTTACAAATTGTTATAACCCATATACTTACCAATATCTTGGGCCTTTGGGTGGGGAAGTAAAGAGGCTTAAATTATTAAAAGCTAACCTTTTCTGTTGAAAGCAGTATTAAAAATTATATATTCAGCTTTAAGGATAAAGGCCGGCCGCTGGAAAAAACATGTATAGCTATTATTATAAAATTATGAAAAATCTAAAGCCAATTTTATCGCTTCTAATCGTATTAATTTCCTTTACCATGAGCAGTTGCGAACTGCTTGGCGATGTAATGGAGTTTACCATGTGGACTACCCTAATTGTGGTGGGTATAGTAATATTGCTAATTATGTGGATAGTGCGGAAAATACGCGGACCGCGCAATCGGTATTAAGCCAGGCAAGATTATTAATAGCCAAATAATTAAATAAAAAAGGGTAGCTTATACAGAGCTACCCTTTTCTATTATCACTAACTTATCTGTTATTACTTGTTCCGTTCCGGCATGGTGCCCAGCAGCCAATCCCACAGAGGCGAAGATACGCCAAAGGCGCGTTCATCGTCTTTGTAATGATGGATGCTATGGTGAACCCATAGAATTTTCAGGAAGTTTTTAGGTGGCGCGAACGCATGTACCGCGTAATGCACAAACAGGTAAACGGCATAACCAAATAAAAGCCCCGATACAATACCAAACACAAACTGCCCGAATATCAGCTTAAAAACAAAGAAAAACATAGAGGCAATAAACAGGCTCATGATAGGTGGCATGGCCAAACGCTCTTTGTCTTTGGGGTACTCGTGGTGATTGCCATGAAAGGTATACTGAATATTTTTCTTCAGGTCCGTATTCGTATCCATGTGAAACAGGTACCGGTGGGCGATGTACTCTATAAATGTAAAAATAAACCAGCCCAGAAAGAATAACCCGATAGCTGATAAAACAGTGATAAAGCCGTGAATGTAGCCATAAGTAATAAGACCGATGGCAATAATAATAAAGATGGAAATAGGTACTGCAATGTGCGTACGCGTTAGTTTTTCCAAAAGCGGGTTCTGGAAAAGTTGGGCGGTGCCTTTGTGATTAGGTTTCATAGTTGTTTTTTTTAGGTCATTAAATTTTCGGCAAACTTAACACATTATTCATAAATAGCCTGCCGCTATGCTGCTATAACCCGTTCTGCCCGCCTTCTCTGGTTTCAACACATGGTCTCTAACCGCGCAATCAGGCGGCAAAGGTCGGTTACATCACGCTCCCGGGTCAGGTTCTGATAGGTTATGTGAGCCGCTCCATAAAACTGAATTCGGTTAGCCAGGGTTACAGTTAAAAATTCTTTTACCTCTTCGTTGCTTTTACCGGCTACCAAAGGCCGGTGCTCCCGGCCGTGCCCTGTAAGGCGCTCCAGCAACACATCCACGGGCACCTTTAGGTAAACGGTTGTGCCCTGCCGGTTCATAAAATCCATGCTGCCATGGAAACAGGGCGCACCGCCCCCGGTGGCTATTACACTACCCGGAGCTTCTTCGGTTAATGCCCGCAGAGCGCTTGCCTCGGCCTGTCGGAAATATACTTCGCCTCGTGTAGCGAATATTTCGCGTATGGGTACACCTTCTTTTTCTTCCAGGTAATCGTCCAGATCATGAAAAGGCACCTCTAAAGTAGCAGCCAATTTTCGGCCAATAGTTGACTTACCGGCACCCGGCATACCTACTAAAAATATGGGTCGGCTCATTTTATGTACAGTTAAACGAATATTTGTAGTATTTAGATTTTAAAAATTATAATTTAAGTAAGAAACACTGATTACTAGGTATTTATGCGGAAGAATTATCAGCAGGTTTGCCGGAAGAGGTAATATTTAACGGGCTAAAAGCCCAAGCCGGTTTTACAATTTTACCCGTGGGTCTATCAGGGCATATAATACATCTACCAGGATATTAATCAGCACAAATAAAAATGCAATAAATAAAGTTGCGCCCATTACTACCGGAAAATCCAGGTTCTCGACGGCGTGAATGGTAACCGCACCAATGCCCTTCCAATTAAAAATATACTCAATAAAAAAAGCCCCGGCCATGAGCGAAGCCAGCCAACCCGAAACGGCCGTTATTACCGGGTTTAACGCATTTTTGAGGCCGTGCCCCATTACCACCCGATAACCCGGCAAGCCCTTGGCCCTAGCCGTACGTATATAATCCTGTGAAAGCACCTCGATCATAGAGCTCCGGGTAAGCTGGGTAATTACCGCCAGGGGCCGGATACCCAAGGCCACCGCCGGCAAAATTAAATTACGCAACACCAGGTGCTTGCCCGTAAAAGCATCTATTTCGTACAACTGACCGGTTAAACTCAGGCCGGTTAAGTGGCTCCAGTAAAAACCAAAGGTGATGGCAATTATTATAGCGGCCACAAACGAAGGCACCGAAATACCCAGTACTGAAGTAGAAATAAGCAGATGGTCGAGGAAGCCATGGGGCTTTAGCGCCGCGATTACGCCAAACGAAATGCCTAACCCGGTAGCTATAAGCATAGCCGCCCCGGCCAGCCACAAAGTACCGGTCAGGTGATCGAGCAGAATAGCGGTTACTTTTTTATTGCTCTGGAAGGACCGACGCAAATAAGGCGTTTTGAGCACCAGCACATTCTCTCCTACCTGCAGCAGCGGCGTGTAGTTGTATTTCTCTTGGTTGGCAGGTGTGGCTTCGTGCACCGAAACCGGCGAAATATCATTCAGGTAAAAAGATAATTGTTCGGGTAAGGGTTTATCCAGGCCCAGTTCAGCCGAGATGGCTTCGCGGGTAGCTAAATCGCTGCGCTGCCCGGCGAGCAAGGCTACTGGGTCGCCGGGCAATACGTTAAACAGAAAGAAAATGGCTACTACTACCCCCAGCAAAATGAGCACACCGTGCCCCAAGCGGTTGAGCAGAAAGCCAATTATTCTCATAACAATGCCTGTACGGTTTGCAGATCGGGCACGTCGTTGTGGTGCCACTTGCCTACTACTACGCCGTTTTTCAGGAGCATAATGCCCGGATTAGCCCGAATCATGGTTTTAAGCACAGTACCATCGGCAAAATAGTACGGCGCGGCCAGGTTTACTTCGTGCCGGAACACATCAAAATCGTGACCGCTGCTGGAGGTTAGTACCATGGGTTCTATTTTCTTGGCCGTAACTTTTTCAGCTCCGTTAATCAGGTTACTAATTTCGTTAAAGCTTTCGGGGTGCGACTTTCGTACATCCTGCACAATAATGAGTAATTTATTCCCCTGGAATACCTGCTGGGTAAAATCGCCACTGTCGTTCCAGACGTTAAAATCGGTTATTTTGGGTCCGGCCTCAGGATTCAGGGCTACCATTTGTTTAAACTTAAAGGTAGTATCGGTTGGGTAGGTGGTAAACTCCTGGGTTTCCCCATTTTTTTCCATAATGTATTTGTACTTCAGTTGCGCCGAAGGCTTCATCAGTGCCGGAATATTATTGCCTACTTTATACGCCCGGAAATCGATAAAAGGCTCGTGCAGGTAAGCGTAAATACCAATGCCAAACGCAATAATAGCTGTTATGGCTACGGCCCAGCCAGCCGTAGCTTCGCGGCCGGGTTTGGGCAGGTAACGCTGCGTAACCAGTAAAATCAGGATCATGACCAGCAGCACCACGTCTTTCGTAAACGACTGCCACGGGGTAAGCTTAATGGCATCGCCAAAGCAACCGCAATCGGTTACTTTGTTAAAGTAAGCGGAGTAGAACGTAAGGAAAGTAAAGAACACAATAATCACGAGCAGACTTACCAACACCTGCCGCAAGCGCCACCGGAGCAGCAAAGCTACGCCCAATATTATTTCGAGCGCGCTCAGAAAAATAGATAAATATAACGCATACGGCTCCAGCGCTAAGAATATTGGCGAGAAATCGGTAGCAAAAACTTCAAAATATTCTTCGAGCTTAATGGCCGTACCCACCGGGTCATTTATTTTTATCAGGCCCGAAAAAATAAACAGACCTCCTACCAACAGCCAGCAAATTCTGCTAATGAGTTTCATTTGTTGCGAAATTTAATTTTATCAGAACAAAAACAGCGTAGTTAATCATATCGCGGTAATTGGCTTCCACCCCTTCCGAGATCAGGGTTTGTCCCTGGTTATCTTCTATCTGTTTGGTCCGGTACAGTTTCATTAAAATAATATCGGTAATAGAGCTAATGCGCATGTCGCGCCAGGCTTCGCCGTAATCGTGATTTTTATTCAGTAGCAGTTCAATATTCTCCGCAATTTCCCGGTCGTACATATTTTCCACTTCCGAAGCCGGAATTTCCAGCTCTTCCCGGCCCTGCAATTTAAGTTGCATCAAAGCAATTACGCAGTAGTTTACAATACCCACAAACTCCGAAGTAATGTCTTCGTCTACTTTCTGTACGCCCTTTTCCTGGATGGATCGGATGCGCTGGGCTTTGATAAAAATCTGGTCAGTGATGGAGGGCAGGCGCAAAATACGCCAGGCCGTTCCGTAGTCACGGGTTTTTTTGATAAAAATTTCTTTACACGCTTTTATAACCCGATTATATTCCTGGAGAGTTTGATTAATCAATTTTTTGGCGTTATTTTAAAGGAAAATGCGAATTGTACCCTGTTTTGAAAGCGAAAGATACAGTTTTTTATAAAAAGAGTACGCTTAATGCCGGCGGAAAAATAGTTTCGCTGGCCAGCCCGGTAGTAATGGGAATCTTAAATATTACGCCGGATTCTTTTTTTGACGGAGGCCAATATACCACCTTCGAAAACTATCTGGCGCGGGCCGAAAAAATGCTGGAAGAAGGGGCTACCATTCTCGATATTGGGGGGTATTCGAGCCGGCCGGGGGCAGTTGATATTGCGCCGGACGAAGAACAAGCGCGGGTAGTACCGGCCATAAAAGCCATTAAGCAGGCTTTTCCGGATTGTCTGATTTCGATTGATACGTTCCGGGCGCAGGTAGCCGAAGCGGCCGTAAATGCCGGGGCCGATATTATAAACGATATTTCGGGGGGTGAATTGGATGCGGCCATGTTCGAAACAGCCGGCCGGCTGCGGGTTCCGTATATTTTAATGCACATGCGCGGAAATCCGCAAACCATGAACCAACTTACCCAGTATGAAGATATAATACAGGAGTTGGTCCATTACTTTGAACAGAAAACAGCCGCCCTGTATGCATTGGGCCTGACCAATATAATATTAGACCCAGGCTTTGGTTTTGCCAAAACCATCGATCAGAATTTTGAAGTACTGCGCCGCCTGGATGATCTGAAAATAATGGGCTTGCCCATTCTGGCAGGTTTGTCGCGTAAGTCGATGACCTATAAAACGTTGAACATACCCGCCTCGGAAGCTTTGGCCGGCACCATTGCCTTAAATACTATTGCTTTAATGCATGGCGCCAATATTCTGCGGGTGCACGACGTTAAGGAAGCTGTGCAGACCATTAAGTTAATTAAAAAAAGTGTGACCCTTTGACGCTGTTGTTTACCATAGGTTTTTTGGATATAGACTGGCTGGACGTAGTAGACGTTTTGCTGGTTACCATCCTATTGTATCAATTGTACAAAGTATTAACCGGCAGTGTTGCGTTAAAAATATTTGTCGGCTTCCTTTCTATTTACCTGCTCTACCTGGTAGTAAAAGCCTTGGGCATGGAACTGCTCACCATTATTCTGGGGCAGTTTATGGGCGTGGGTGTGCTGGCCGCCATTATTTTGTTTCAGCAGGAAATCAGGCGCTTTTTGCTGATGATTGGTAAAACCACGGCTTTCGACAACGACAAGTTTTTTAAAGGTTTTCCGTGGCGCAAAAACGACAATGGCAATCGGCTTAACTTAACGCCTTTTATCGAAGCGGCTAAATCGCTGGCCGGTAAAAACACGGGGGCGCTTATTGTATTTGCGCTTAGCTCCGAATTAAAAATGTACGCCGAATCGGGCGATTTAATTGATGCAGTTATTTCTAAGCGCTTGCTGCTTTCAATTTTTAACAAGAACAGCCCGCTGCACGATGGCGCCGTTATTATTGCGGATGGCCGGATTAAAGCCGCCCGCTGTATTTTACCCGTTACCGACAGCAAAGACGTGCCAGCCTCGATGGGTCTGCGGCACCGCGCCGCTATTGGCCTGACGGAAGTAACCGATAGTGTGGTATTGGTAGTTTCGGAAGAAACCGGGCAAATATCGCTGGTGCGGAACGGGCAGGTTTTCCGCAATCTGGCAGCCGCCGATTTGCGTTCGCGGTTAAACCATTTTCTTTTCGATATCGAACCGAAGGTACACACCGAAAAATCCGTTTCGGCGGCCTAGCTTTAGTCCGGCCGAATTAATTTTAGCCAGTTGCGGGCCGCTTCTTCTTCGTCGAAATAATGCACCTGGATAACACCCTCGCGCACTACCCGGCGATTAGCGGTTTCTACGCTTAACTTACCAAAGAAATCTTCGGGTATAATAAAGGCCATGTGCCGGAGTCCAACCCGCTTGGCTTCCGGGTACCAAACATCATCAATCCAGCGTTGATTTTCCTGTACCATTACTTTCAAATCGCGGGTATCTATCAGGGCTTTGGTTATGCCGGTTTCTTTTACTAATTCCAGGGTTTTGTTACAGCGTCGCTTAAACTCCTCCGGCTTCATAAAGTCGTCGAAGATCGCCACCAAAGCGCCCAGCTGCCGATCTACGTAATTCGTCTGCATTCTTTTTCGACTTTATGTAAATACAATATACGTATAGAAATAATATGTATAACGTAAATCATCCGGATTAATCTAAATAAATATTCAAAATATTATTAGAATAATCACATAACAAAATCCCCTTTATTAGAAACAAAGATGTAGCTATTTTGTTATGGTGGAAATTAATATAGTAAAACCAGAATCTTTCAGAGCAAGACTAGCCGAATGGTTTAAGCAATATCCATTACCGGGGCTAAGTGCTGATGGATAGTTCAGCACATACAGCCAAAATCAGGCGGGTTTCATTTGGTTAGGCAGGAATGGGGTGCTTTGGGATAAATTCCTTTTTCTGGCAAGCCAATAATCATGCTGGGACTTAAGGCCCAAAAGAGCTAGGGAAATCTGTTTTTTAAGACAAATCGGATTTACCAGAAGTAGCCTATTCCTGCCGGACAATATTAATTTCGGTTTTATCAGTTTTAGACGGACTATTCTGGCTGGGAGAAATCTGGCCGGGATAATTGGCTGGTACCTGGTCGCCGAGTAACTTGCCCCAGGGTTGCAGTTCCTCAATCCGGTCGCAGATTATTTTTATTACCGCAACAAACGGAATGGATAAGAACATACCTGCAAACCCCCACAAGGCCCCACCCAGTAATACGGCCAGAATAGAAACCAGTGCGTTGAGCTGTACTTTAGAAGAAACAATACGCGGCACCAATATATTATTATCAATAAACTGAATAACGGCGTAAGCTCCGATAATAGCCAGTTGGGTAGTGTAGCCTTCTTTGGTAACCGTTGCCATTAACACAGGCAATATAATAGCAATCAGGCCGCCGATATACGGAATCATATTGAGGATGGCCCCGATGACGCCTAATAAAATACCGTATTTTACGCCTAGTAACGTTAAAGCCACCGAATTCAGCACCGCAACAATAGAGGCTTCGATGAGCAAACCTACAATATAACTCTGAATGGCCGATTTGGTTTCGTGCAGGATATCGGCTACCGATTGGGTATTTTTATGAGAGAAAACCTCGAAAAGAAAATTCAGAATTAAAGGCTTGTAATAAAGAAGTAAAAAAATATAGACCGGAATTAAAAACAACAGGCTGAAAATACCCAAAGCGCTGCTAACGGTTCTGCCGACCACCGCTTTGCTACTGTTGGCCGCGTCTTTTAATATTTGGGTTTGTTTCTGAATACCAATGCCAAAAGTACGCTCAGCCCAATGCTGCAAATCTGTTAATATTTGGGTAAACTTTTGTTTCAGAATGGGCACCATTTCGCCGAATTGGGCAATCTGGGAAGAAAGGAAATACAAGAGCAAGCCCAATGCCGTTAAAGCAACTAGCAAGGTTAGCAGAATAGATAATACCTTCGGAATCCGGACCCGTTGAAACCGACTGTTCAGGGGGTTAAGCAAAATGGCTATCAGCACCGAAAATGCGATGGGCACTAAAATATCGGCCAGCGTGAAAAGCACATATACCAGCAGGATAAATCCAAATAAAATAACGGTGCTTTTCTTATAAAAGGGGTCGGTTTGGGTCATAGCCAAATATCTATTCGTTTGGAGTTTAAGGGAATATTTTGCTAAACCTCAGCCATTCCGGTTGCTCATCTCTAGCTTACTTATTTTATCGGATTTGGTTAGGGCGCCGCCTATATTTTTGAATCACATGATCACCAGTAAAATATAAATCTTAAAATTTAATTATACCCGCCCATCGCACCGTTATCAATACAGGACAAAGCCACCAATAACCATCAAGATATTAATACTCCGGGTGCTATTCCCTTCCACAAAAGTCTGGATTGGTGAAAATTTTGATACGATACCCGCCAAAAAGAAAAAGCCATTCCGTTACCGGAACAGCTTCCTTAATAAACGAAGGACGGATATTAAACAATAAATATTGAGTTAGGATTTCCTTTAGAGGCTATTTAAAGCAGTTAGTCGGTCATAATACACGGTCAGAACGTTACCAAAACCTTGTTTGTAAATCCTGATTTAATAAAAGGCAAAATTATTACTTCAAGACGCCTAACTCCTGCCCTACTTCGGTAAAAGCCCGGATGGCTTTATCCAGGTGCTCCTGGGTGTGCGAGGCCGAAAGCTGCACCCGGATACGGGCTTTGCCCTGCGGTACTACCGGGTAGTAAAAGCCAATGACGTAAATACCTTTTTCCAGCAGCCTAGCGGCAAAATCCTGCGAAAGTTTGGCCTCGTAGAGCATGATGGGCACAATCGGGTGTTCGCCGGGCGTAATCTGAAAGCCGGCCGCCGTCATGTGTTCCCGGAAATATTCCGTATTCCACTCCAGTTGGTCGCGTAACTCAGTCGTTTCGGAAAGCATTTCTAGCACCGCGATAGAAGCGCCCACAATAACCGGGGCCAGCGAGTTGGAGAACAAATACGGGCGCGAACGCTGGCGCAGCATTTCGATTATTTCTTTCCGACCCGAAGTAAAGCCACCCATGGCCCCACCCAAAGCTTTGCCCAGCGTACCCGTAATGATATCGATGCGGCCCATTACGTTGCGGTATTCGTGGGTACCCCGGCCGGTTTTGCCAATAAAGCCCGAGGAATGGCTTTCGTCTACCATCACCAGCGCCCGGTATTTATCAGCCAAGTCACAGATTTTATCGAGTTGGGCAATGGTGCCGTCCATTGAGAAAGAACCGTCGGTAACTATAATGCGGTGCTTTAAATCCTGGGCTTCCTGTAGTTTCGCTTCCAGGTCAGCCATGTCGTTGTGGTTGTAGCGGAAGCGTTTGGCCTTGCTCAACCGCACCCCATCAATAATTGAAGCATGATTCAGCGCGTCAGAAATAATACCGGAATCTTCGCCCAGCAAAGGTTCAAACACGCCGCCGTTCGCATCGAAAGCCGCTGCATACAGAATGGTATCTTCGGTACCCAGAAATTCGGCTAATTTTCGCTCCAGTTCTTTGTGAATATCTTGCGTGCCGCAAATAAAGCGCACCGACGACATGCCAAAGCCGTGGCTATCGATGGTGCGTTTGGCAGCTTCAATTACCCGCGGGTGCGACGATAAACCCAAATAATTATTTGCGCAAAAGTTGAGTACTTCTTTGCCTTCGGTGGTTCTTATTGCGGCTCCTTGCGGGGTGGTTATCACACGTTCACGCTTAAAAAGACCGGCTTCCTGTATTTCGGCCAGTTGTTTTTCCAGGTCTGGTTTTAAAGTATCGTACATTGTTCGAATTTTAAAGCTAATTTTTAAGCCAACGCTTCCTACTTATAATAATATTAGTATTACTCTAATGTTTTTAAATCTACGCCGATTCACCTGGCTCTTCCGGCTTGGTCGGACGTTTGAAAATAGGCCTGGGACGCGGCGGCTTCCGGGGCTCTTCGGTTGGTTCCAAAGTTGTTGGTTCTATTGCCGGAGGTGTTTCGGGTGCTGGCGATACCGGATTTTCCGAAATTGTTTCGGCCATTTCAGATGATTGCGCAACAGGTGGCATGGGCCGGCGTATGATTGGTCGTGGCCGTGGTGGCTTAACCGCAACTGGCTCTGCTTCCTGTTCTCCTGGAGGAGGTGCCTCGCCAGATGATTCTAAAGTCGGGGCAGTTTCGGAAGGTGGCGGTGTTGCAGGGGCACTCACCACCTCGCTGCTGGGTACGCCGGAGTTGTTTTCTTCTGTACCAGTTGGTACTGGTGCCGCCGGCCGCTTAAATATTGGTCTGGGCCGTGAGGGCTTTGGTGCGGTTGGTGCTGCATCTGTACCAGTAGTTTCCGACTGAACCGGAGTAGCACTAATATCTCCTCCAGTTACAGGCTCCGCCGGCGTTTGAATATCTGGTTGTTCCGTTGGATTTTGCAGTGCCGTTGGCCTTTTAATTACCGGACGCGGGCGCGGCGGTTTCGGTGCCGTGGCTTCCGGATCAGGATTGGTATGAAAAGGCAATTCAGAATTAGTGCCCTCTTGTGCTATTTTAGTTGTATCGGCAGCAGGCTCCACAGTATTATTTGCTGGCGTCGCCGGCTTCCGGAAAACCGGACGAGGCCGCGGTGCTTTGGGTGCTTCCGCATCCGTCTCCGGAGTAGTAGCCGGTGCTGCTGCCGGAACAATATTTTCCGGTACTACCGGCGGTGGCGTTTCGGTGCTGGTGGTAATGGCCGGCCGGCGAATAACGGGTCGGGCTTTTGGCGGAGCCGGAGCAGTTGGTGTTTCCGCAGCAGATTCCTTTGGAGCAGGCTCGGTAGTTGGAGTAACAACAGGTTTTGCAGCACCTGGTATGGCTGCCCGGCGCACAGCCGGTTTAGCGGGTGCTTCGGTAACCGGAGCCGCAACTGATTTTACGGCTTCGGCCAGCCAGAAACGGCGACGTACATCGTTCAGTACCATTTTTACGGCCATGTAAAAGCTGTTGGGATGCATTTGGGCGTACATGCGCTGCCACTCCGCAAAGCGTTCCGGGTCGCCGGCTGCAAAAGCCGCTACATCAATTCTTCGTTTGGTCAGGTCTTCCTCAAAGGTCATTTGGCGAGAGGCTACTCGAAATATGAACGGGTAATTGCCCCGGACGTTGCCGGAACATTATTTTGTATCAGCTTATCTGGCTGAATCGCGGGCAAATATACAAAACCACGACTTCTTTAATCCGATATTTAGTAAAGTGACGTTTTTAGCTTTATTTTTCGGGAAATCCTGCTCCTATGACCTTCTTTCAAGAAAAAATACTCGTTACTGGTGCCTGCGGCCAATTAGGCTCAGAACTTACTCTGGAATTGCGTAAGATTTACGGCGAGGCTAACGTCATTGCCTCCGATATTGCTATGCCGCCCAAAGGCGAATTAACCGAATCAGGTCCGTTCGAGATTTTGGATGTTCTAACCCGCCATAATCTCGCCGAAAAAGCTTACCGGCATCATATTACCCAAATATACCACTTGGCAGCAGTTCTTTCGGCTACCGGCGAAAGCCGTCCTAAATTTACCTGGAAAGTAAACATGAAAGGGCTGGAGAATATTCTGGACTTAGCGCTGGATAAAGGTATTAGTAAAGTTTACTGGCCCAGTTCTATAGCCGTGTTTGGCCCTAATACGCCCTGTCACAATACACCGCAGCATACCATTATGGATCCCAATACAGTATATGGCATCAGCAAGCAAACCGGCGAACGTTTTTGCGAATATTATGCCCGGCGGTATAAACTGGATGTACGCAGTTTGCGTTACCCGGGCCTCATTGGCTACAAAGCCATGCCGGGCGGCGGCACCACCGATTATGCCGTGGATATCTACCACAAAGCTGTAGAAGGCCAGCCCTTCACCTGCTACTTACAGGAAGACGCTTACATGCCTATGATGTATATGCCCGATGCCCTGAAAGCGACGCTGGATTTAATGCACGCTCCCGCCGAAAATATTACCATCCGGTCGTCGTATAACCTGGCCGCTATGAGCTTTTCTCCCGCCGAAATAACCGCTTCCATTCAAAAGCACTTGCCAGATTTCCAGGTTACTTACGTTCCGGATTTTCGGCAGCAAATTGCCGACTCATGGCCCCAGAGCATAGACGATACACCGGCCCGCCAGGACTGGCAATGGCAACCCCAATACGACCTCGACAGTATGACCGCAGATATGCTGGAGAATTTACGCCGGCTGAAAGGTTTGTAGTGTATGATTGTGAATATGATACCCGAAGGCTGGGAAGTAATTTACCAGCAGGCGCACGCTTTGCTGGCCATGCAGGTAGCTTTTGCCTGGCGCACCGCCGACCGACCTGAACGCTGGGTTGATACGTTGGCGGCGATTGCTCAGCACGATGATGGCCAGAGATTCTGGGCCGGCAACATCGGCCTGACACCAGCCGGAGCACCGGCTAACTTTACCATGCTGCCTTTTTCGCTGGAACAGGCCACCCAGGTAATGACCGAAGCCCGTTACCAGGGCCGCTGGCGGGCCATGCTCACCTCCATGCACCTTTCTTTTCTATACGAAGAACTACGGGGCCAGAACGCCACTACCGATGCCTTCTTAGATGAACAATTGGAAAATCAGAAACACTGGCGCCAGGAACTAAAAGTTAATAAAAAGAAAGCGCAGCAGGCTTACGATCTCATGCAATGGTGCGACCGCTTTTCGCTGATATTATGCCGCAGCCAGTTACCCGAAGCCGAACGTACCCTGGAGGTAAGCAAAGGCCCCGACGGTGTGCAGTACCACGTTATTCAGCAAAAAGACGGTTTAATCCGGGTAAATCCCTGGCCGTTCGAACCCAAGCGTTTTATTGTTTCGGTGGAGGTTTCGTACTTAACGCAGTTGCAGTTTACCGATGAGGCTGAGCTAACCAGTGCCTTAATAAAAGCCCCTATTCGTACTAAAAGTTGGGAAATTTGCCGCTAATAGCGCCACGCTGGCCCGGATAATTAATTTTCTACTAAGCCAGTCCGAACTATAACTTTTGAACCCCTGTTCAGCAAGTAACTCATATTAAGCTGTAAGGCGACCGGACTAACAAGAGATGAATATTTTGAAAAGAAATATTATACGCGTTTTTTACTGCTGGCTAATTCTATTTTTAGTCAGTTGTACGCAATCCAGCCAGTTAAATCCGCAAGCACCTACCCAGGAAGTAACTGCGCCGGCACCCGCGGTTTTTGCGCCCAAGCTTTCTACCATTACCATTCCGGTATCTTTCCGCATCAGCACCCTGGAAGAAAAACTAAACCAGCAGATAACCGGCATTTTGTATAAAGACGATAACCTGGAAGATGATAACCTGAAGGTAACCGTAGTAAAGGCCGGCAACTTGGCACTACAGGCCAACGGAGATAAAATTTATATAACGATACCCCTGCACGTATCGGCTACCGGTCGCTGGCGGTGGGAAGCGTGCAAAAGTTGTCCGCGACTGGAAAAGACAGAAAGTACCAACTTCGACTTAGTTGTTAAAAGCGAGAGTCAGCTCAGCCTAACGGAAGATTACCAGGTAAAATCTACCAGCATCAGCGATTTCGAGTGGGGCAGTACCAAACCGGTGCTAACCCTGGGGCCGCTAAAAATTGGTTTAGCCCGGTTTATTGAGCCTTCGCTCCGCTCCCAGATGCAAACTTTGGCCGGCCAGCTCGACCGGGAAGTACAAAACCGCCTTAAAATAAAAGATTATGTGCAGCAGGCCTGGGCGCAGGTGCAGCAACCTATACCTTTAAACAAAGACCTGGATGCCTGGTTAACCATTATGCCCCAGGCTATTAAAGTATCGCCATTAATGGCTAATAATGGGAATTTTAATTTGCAAATTGGCTTGAGTTCTTACCTGCAAACCATAACCAACGGCAAGCCTAAAGTACAACTAAATCCCATTTTACCGCCTTTGGTAACCGATAATCATTTGGTTAATAATGTTCAGATTGGCTTGATGGGCGAAATTTCCTACGACCACGCTACTAAAATTCTGAAACAACAGCTCACCGGCAAACAATTTTCTTTTTCAGACGGTCGAGACCAGTTAACGGTGCACGATGTGGCGCTTTCGGGTAGCGGCGATAAATTAGTAGTAATGCTGAATGTAACCGGCCAGACAAAAAAAGGCTTTTTCACGAAAAATATGGCTGGCAAAATATTCCTGAAAGCCGTGCCTTACCTCGATGCCGAAACCAATAGTATCCGGGTGCGCGACGTAGATTATGACCTCGACACCAAAGACCAGTTACTAAAAGCCGCCAATTGGCTGGCTAAAAATCGTTTTACCCAAACCATTGAAAGCCAGTTAAGCCTGCCTTTTAAATCGCAGTTGGCAGAAGGCCACAAGTTGTTGCAGCAAAACCTGGATCATGCCGCTGGCCTGAACGAATCTATAAAGCTTACCGGCCAGATTACCGAACTGGTACCGGATGCCATTTACCTGACGCCTACTTCGATAAAAGCCGTGGTAAATGCCAAAGGCAACCTCAGCGCCCAGATTGTTGGGTTTTAATTATTTCCTTTTGATAACTTACTCGTATTATCCAGGAGGTACTTATTTCGTTACCAGCTAAATAGGTCGCTAGTAAATGACACGCATGGATTTCAAAAAAATAATTCCTGAATAAAATTCAAATACCCTCTAAAAAGCAAAAGTATTGCTACCGGTAAGTAAAATTATTTGATTAAAGCTTTATTAACCGGTGTAGGACTGTTAAACACCTCGGCCGGAATATTTTGCGTTACGGCAATATTGCTCATGTTCACGGCTGCATCGCCCCGGCTGGCGGCCAGCTTAATTTTACCGTATGGCTGATAATCGGTCCAGGTGCGGGTAAAAGAAGGTTTTTCATCGGCGTAGTTCCGAAAGAATGACCACTCCGTAATTAAGCCCGAAGCTTTATCAATGGCCAGCACATACCGGTTATCGGGCGTTACGCCTACACCTTTAAAAGTAACTTCTATTAAATCGGCGTCGGCTCCGGTCTGGGTTTTGCCTTCGCCTTTATATTTAAGCGTAACACCGCTGTCCTTCAGTTTAAAGGGCATGGCCAGCCAGTAAGAATCGTTGGCCCAGGAAGGGTACATACCGCTAACCAACTTCTGCCGGCGGGCGGGGTCTTTTATTTCTTCTCCATTGCGGTAAGCTACGCCTTCTTTGGTATTTAAATCGGCTATTACCACCAGAGAGTCGCCGCGCTCCAGGCGGTAGCGGTTCTGAAATTTATCCCAGATGTGGTATTGGTTGCGCCAGGTCCAGGCAATGTAGTGGGTTTTGTTCCAGGCATCGTAGCCGCCCATATTTTTTATAACCTTATCGACCAAAGCAATGGCTTTGGCATCGGAGCCGGCCGCATTAAACCCGTCGGCTGCCATTTTATTTTTCTTCTGCGCCTGGCTAAACAAAGGCAGCAGGCACAGCGCCAATATTATTATCAGCGGAAAACGGTTAAAATTAATATTGATCGTTTGCATGATTTTAAAGAAGATTATCGTCCGGTTTACCGGCCAAAGCCAGTCCTATAAATGTACTAAATTGTTCTTGCTTAAAGTTAGTTTATAATAATTTCCAGGAGCAAAAAAATATTGCCTGGCACTACAGCCGCATATATTTTTAACCAAACCCAAAAATTAGCCGTAACTAAGTCAGCTTCTGAAAATAATAGCAAACAGGCTGAGAGAACATCATGAAGATAAAAGTTTCATTCAAAGACGTACTTACGCTTTCCAAGAACACCTTTGGGCAATTTATGGAGAATAATTCTTTCCGGCTAGCGGCTGCCCTGGCTTATAATACTATATTTTCCCTGCCGCCGCTCCTGCTTATTGTTATTGCAGCGGCCGGCGCTATCTGGGGCGAAGAAGCGGCCACCAATAGTTTAGCCCACGAAATGGAAGGTATGGTGGGCAAAGAGGCCGCCTTGTCTATTCAGGAGATGATCAAAAATGTTAATAAAACGCAGGCCGGCGGCATAGCTTCGGCCATTGGTATTGCTACCTTGGTTTTTGCAGCCACTACTTTTTTTGTGACCCTGCAGGATTCCCTCAACAGCATTTGGAACGTAAAAGCCAAGCCCAAGAATAATATTATAAAAGTAGCCAAAGACCGCTTTCTTTCCTTTGGCCTGATATTAAGTATTGCCTTTCTGATGCTTATTTCTTTTGTAATTAGCGCGGTACTTTCTTTTTTTACCGGTTATCTGGAGAGTATTTTTCCCGCCGGTGCCGTGGTGTTTATTCATATTCTTAATATATCTGTTTCGCTGGCATTTATTACTTTACTATTTGCCCTGATTTATAAATATTTACCCGATGCTATTATTCGCTGGAAAGATGTGTGGGTTGGTTCTTTTTTAACTGCTTTGCTGTTTGTATTGGGTCGCTCCCTCATTAGCTGGTATCTGGGCCAGGGCGATATTGGCTCGGCTTACGGCGCGGCGGGCTCCATTATTATTATCCTGGTCTGGATATATTATTCCTCACTTATTATTTTCTTCGGGTCGGAGTTTACCCAGCAGTACGCCAACCAATTCGGCGAACGCATCCGGCCGAAAAGCCATGCCGTGGAAATAGAAATCCGGGAGGTACCTTTCGAAAGCTCCGACGATCAGAAATCCGGCCGTCCACCTGCCCAAGGCCGTTTCCGACCGGCTTAATTGCCAAAGCCCTTATTTTTTATTATATTTTGGCAATAATTCAATCCCGAAGGGTTCCATGAAAAAAATATTATTGGCGGTGCTGGTGTTTGTTTGGTGCAGTGCTTTTACCGATTTATCTTCTGCTATAAAACTCACGAGTGCCGGCTTGCAGGAAGATACCGAACTGCAGGGCCAAAAGGCCATTAAATTCAGCGAAGGCGTTACCTTTAATGTAAAAGGCAAAGAGCTTAGCAGTCACATTGCCTTTTACATTAAAAACAAAACTTTGCTGGCCGAAGAATTTGTGGTACTCAAAACCGGACCGGGTCAGGTTATTTCGGCTGATAAATTCACCTATAACGAGAGGAAAGAGATTGGCCATTTCAGCGGTAATGTGCAGGTAAAAGCCGGCGCAACCACTTCCTACCAGGCGTTGGACTACAACTTTAAAACCGGTAAAATCCAGGATCCACAACTGTAGCCTTATAACCCAAAGGGCGCAATATTTTATTGAACTCTGGAATAATCCTGCTAAAAAAGCCTTTTCTGGGCTAATAAACAATATTGGCCATTAACGATGGGCTTCACCCATCGCTGACTTATAACGCCCCTTCGGGGCTGCCAGATAATTTGGCGATATATCTTATCCGGAGAGCAGCATCTAGTCCATTTCCACACTTTTACTTTCTTTTCCAGCTAATATTGGGCTTAAAACTGACTAGGCTTTTCTTTTAAGTTCTGGCTTATTTTTCGGGAAAATATTTTGGCCTATGCAACCATCCTATTAGGGACTGGGTCTACTGATTGAAAACCCTGATAAACCTATACCATTAAATTTTTTACGCTTATGTTAAAATTATCTGCCAGGCAAAAACGCGAAGTTTATTCCGTATCGAACCTGATTTTTCACCTGGCTATTTTTGTTATTTTACTTTTAACCCTTAACTCCTGTACCCAGGCCGAAGATGTACCCGAGGCTAATTGCGGCACTTTAGCCACCGTCAGGAATTTAACCGGATTAGATGGTTGCGGCTTTGTTTTTGAATTAGATAATGGTACCAAACTGGAACCTTATATTCCGGCCCAGAACACCACCGACGGACAGCAATCGCCTTTAAAGAATTTTCCGCTGGCCGACGGGCAACGAGTATCTATTACTTACCAGGTACGGCAAGATGTAGGTTCTATTTGCATGGCCGGGTCCATTGCCGAAATTACCTGCCTCGAAACCGTGACGGTTCCTGGCGGGAATAATTAAATTTTTAACGCGTAAATATCCGGGCTACCCAATTAGTTGCGTTTTAATTCGATATCCGGTAGTAGAAGTCTCCAAGTCAGGTAAGCCTAACCATTGGGACTGGTGCTGATTCTGAAAAATTTTACAAATAATAAATAATGGAAAAGAAACTTCTACCCACTAACGCCCCTGATTTTAAAACCGGGCACCTGCATGTAATTACCCTTGTGCTTTACTTACTGGGCATGCTGAGCCTGTCCTCCTGCACCGACGAATGTGAAACCACCGTTACCTATACCACCCAGGAGCCTGTTTTATTAAAACGGAGCGATTTGGTAGCAGCCGTCAAATCGGAGCCGGGGAAGGCTTTGGCCACTACCGGAAAAATTTACGCGAAAGACCAGTACGTTTTTGTAAATGAGTTATACAAAGGCATTCACGTAATAAATAACAGCAACCCGGCCGCTCCTAAAAATATTGCTTTCATTAATATTCCGGGCAACGTAGATATGGCCATCCGGGATAATATTTTGTACGCCGATGCGGGACCTGATTTATTAGCACTGGATATTTCGGACCCAGCCCGGGTAACCGTAAAAAATCATACGCTCAACCTGTTCCCGACTTTTACCTTTACCGGCACAGCTGGTAACCCGCAGGCCTCCGATTTGCTAACAGTTGGCTACACTACCCGCATTGTTACCGAAAGCCGTCCGGCAGATTGTGGCAGTTCGGGCTCCGGCGGGTTCATCGACTTTGTACAAAACGATACCAGAAATTTTGCTAGTGCGGCCAGTCTTAATAAAAGCGCCGGCTCTACCGGCACAGGTGGCTCCATGGCGCGTTTTACCATTACCGGCGATTATTTATACGCGGTAAACACCTCCAGCATACAGGTAGTAAATATTACCCAGCCGGCCAGTCCGGTGCGCGGCAGCAATATTCCTACCAGTTGGAATACCGAAACCATTTTCCCTTACCAGGATAAGTTATTTCTGGGCACCAGCTCCGGCATGCTCATTTACGACAACAGCCAACCCCAGCAACCCAAATTTATTTCGGCTATCAGTCATTTCTTTGGGTGCGACCCGGTGGTAGTAGATGGCAATTTTGCCTATGTAACCGTCCGGAACGGTACCGAATGCCGCACGGGCAACAACATTAACCAACTGGAAGTAATCGATATTTCTACTATTCAGAACCCCAGAAGAATTAAAACTTATACCATGCAAAATCCACACGGCTTAGGCATTGATAGAGAGACTTTGTTTTTGTGCGAAGGCGATTACGGTTTAAAGGTTTTTGATGCGCAAAATGTGCTTACCATCGATCAGCATAAGTTAGCCCACTTTAAAGATATTCATGCTTTTGATGTAATTCCGTTAGGAAATACTTTACTGGCGGTTGGCAACGACGGCTTATACCAGTACGACTATTCCGACCCGAAAAACATGAAGTTCCTGAGCAAAATACCGGTTACGAAAGCCCAGTAATATTAGTGCGTAAATCCACTCCATAGCTTAAATTTTTTTTGATGCCGCTTATCCGTTCCTTTTTTTTACCTGTTTTCCTGTTTTTGTTTTTACCTGCATCTTTGCTGGCCCAGAAAAGGGGCTGGCAGGATGTAGTGTATTTAAAAAATGGCAGCATTATCCGGGGGCATTTGCAGGAAGACTCCTCGCCGGCAATAATCCGGATAGAAACAGTAGGCCAGAATTTATTTGTTTTTAAACCGGAAGAAGTGGAGCGGGTAGCCAAGGAATATACCAGAACTGATTTTAAATACCCTTATACGCAGGGCTACCAGAATATAACGGAGGCTGGTATGAGTGTGGGTTACCGGCCAACCGTAAACGCATTTTCTGACCCTGGCCGCAGCGTAAACTTTACTTTACAAACCTTTAACGGTTATCAGTTTTTACCGGCCCTGGCGGTGGGCCTGACTACCGCTATTGATACCTACGGCAGTATTACTTTATTGCCAGTCGCGTTGGGCATCCGCGGTGATATTACCAAAACCAAGGTGCGCCCTTATTATGGTTTCGATGCCGGCTACGCCCTGGATTGGCTTAGTAACCCCAATTTAGCAGCCAACCAGGATGGTGGTTTTGTATGGAGCCCTACCTTCGGCTTAAAATTTAATTCTCATAAGACCCACGCCTTTATTTTAAACCTGGGCTACCGCAACCAGCGAGCCACCGCCGAAACCCGCCAAGGCAATATGCTCACCACGCAACGCAATCATTTTCAGCGCATTCTGTTCCGGATGGGCATTAGTTTTTAGTCCCGGCGAATAGGGATTGAAAAAATATTTTATGATTTTTACAACGAATTTGCAACTTTATTGAAAATATCCGTATATTTGTATCGAATCAGTTGATAATCTCTATTGCCTCAGCAATATTATTAAACGATTCGCGTTAGGAGTTTGGTTACTGAAATGGGATGATGCAGAAAGTGCGCATCTTGTAAACCGACCGGATAGAAAAAGGTTATAAGAAATAAATGCTGGTTTAGCGTTCGGCGCCTGAAAATGCCAACCAACCAGCAATATATAAAGAGCTCCTGATTAAGTTTGGGTGATTTTAATTATTTGTGGTGGATAATTAAAAACTTAGAAAACAGCTTGCCTTAGGCAAGCTGTTTTTTTTCTTTCGTAGCTAACTGTCCGCAAGCGGCATCAATATCCTTACCGCGGCTCCGCCGCACATTTACCTGCACCCCTCTGTCGGCGAGGTAATACACAAACTTAGATAAGTGGTCTTCATCGGTATTCCGGAAAAGCGCGGCAGCTATCGGGTTATACTCAATCAGGTTTACCTTACACGGAATCAGCTTCGTAAATCTTAACAGTTCTTCGGCATCCTGCAGGGTATCATTAAAGTTTTCGAACACAATGTACTCGTAAGTAACCTTGCGCCCGGTAACCTCGTGGTAATATTTTAAAGCTTCGGTTAATGTTTCCTGCGAGTTGGTTTCGTTAATCGGCATTATTTCGTTCCGCTTGGTATCGTTAGCGGCGTGCAACGACAACGCCAGATTGGCTTTAACGCCATCATCAGCCAATTTTTTAATCATTTTGGCAATGCCGGCGGTACTAATGGTAATGCGCCGGGCGGCCATATTCAGGCCGTCGGGGGCGGTAATGCGCTCTACGCTTTTTACCACGTTGGCATAATTCAGCAGCGGCTCGCCCATACCCATATACACAATATTGGTCAGCGGCGTACCGTACTGGGCCATACACTGCTCGTTTATCAGCACCACCTGGTCGTATATTTCGGCGGCATCGAGGTTACGTTTGCGCTCCATGTAACCGGTAGCGCAAAACTTACAGGTAAGCGAGCAACCCACCTGGCTCGACACACAGGCCGTCATCCGTTCTTCGTGCGGAATTAAAACTCCTTCTACAATATTGCCGTCATACAACCGGAAAGCCGATTTAATGGTGCCGTCTTTGCTGATTTGCTGGTTGGCAACTGTTACCAGATTAATAGCAAAATGCGCGTGCAGCTTTTCGCGCAGCGGCAACGAAACGTTGTTCATTTCAGCAAAAGACTTAGCCGCATGTTTCCAAAGCCACTCGTACACCTGTTTGGCCCGGAAAGGCTTCTCGCCGTTTTCTACAAACCAGTTCTTCAGTTCGTCGAACGAAAGCTTTCTTATATCTTTTTTAATCTCTGTCGCAATCATACTACAAAGGTACAAAAAATAAGAGGTAAGAGTTTCAAATAAGCCTTTTAGCTGCCAACCATTTTTACTACCTGCAACTTCTTTAAAATCAAACAAAAACACCTGGCTCCGAAAAAACAAAACCGGAAATAGCCTTGGCTATTTCCGGTTTATTCTGGGTAAGCAAATATGATTTTACAATGCCCGTAAAAATGAAATTCTATTTATTTTTAGAAGTATTGTTTTTGCCCCAGGTTAAGGTAGAACTTAATTTACCTATATCTTCACGCTGGTCGAATTCCTTCAATTTTTGTTTAAACGCCTGTTGTTCTTCAGGCGTTAAGCGAGCGATAAAATCTTCCCGTTCCTTTTCCAGCGCTGCTATCTTCTGCTTAAATCTTTCGCCATTCATAGAAGCAACCTTTAATATTTATTAATATTTTATCTAAAAATCCAAAATAACACAAAATACTTATAATCAACAGTTCAGCACTTAATTAACACCACTCAACCATTTTACCTATCTTAGATAAAGATAATTTGTAAAACGTTTTATTAGCTTAAAGGTTCGATTGTAGGGTAGTAGCCCCCTTATCAGCGGGTTTCTGATTAATGCTAAAGTAATTAATTTTACCGGCGGGTAACCAGAAATAATATTGCAGGAAGTACTTAAATTTTAGTTACTCAATTTTTTTGTAGCCTTGAGAAACTTCCAACAATAAGCTAACCCTTAATAACTAATCACTAACGGCTATTTTACCGTACCTTTGTATAAATACTTTTGCTATGGCTACTACTTTCGAAGATTTTAAATTAAACAAACAACTGCTGACGGCAATTACCGAGGCCGGTTACACTATTCCCACTCCGGTGCAGGAAAAAACTATTCCGTTAGTTTTGGCCGGCCACGATGTAATGGGAATTGCCCAAACCGGCACCGGCAAAACGGCGGCTTTTGTGTTGCCGTTGCTCATGAAGGTAAAGTATGCGCAGGGTACCCACCCCCGGGCTTTAATTGTGGCGCCTACCCGCGAACTGGCCATGCAGATAGAAGACCACATAAAAATATTAGGTAAATACACCGACCTCCGCTACCTGGCTATTTATGGCGGTGTTGGCCCTAAAACCCAGATTGAAAAAATAAAAGCCGGCCTCGATATTTTAATTGCTACGCCGGGCCGCCTGATGGAAATTTACCTGAAAGGCGATTTAATCCTGAAAGAACTAAAAACTTTGGTGCTGGACGAAGCCGATAAAATGATGGATATGGGCTTTATGCCCCAAATCAGGCGGCTACTGGAAATAATTCCGCGCAAACGCCAGAACCTGCTTTTTTCGGCTACCATGCACGAACGCGTCGAAAAACTTTCGGAAGAGTTTCTGGAATTCCCGATGAAGGTGGAAGTAACGCCATCGGCCACACCCGTCGAAACCGTATCGCAGGTATTGTACCAGGTGCCCAATCTGCCTACCAAAATAAATATGCTCGAATATTTATTCCGGAACGAAGAAGAATTTACGCGTGTGATGATTTTTACCCGAAGCAAGAAAAATGCGGAAAATGTTTCGAAATTTCTGGACCGGAAAATTGCGGGTGCAACCCGCGTGATTCACGGCAACAAAGGTCAGAATGCGCGCATTAACGCCATGGAGGCTTTTAGAAACGGCGGGGTGCGGTTTTTAGTGGCTACCGATGTGGCCTCGCGAGGCATAGATATCAGCGATGTGAGCCATGTTATTAATTTTGATGTGCCCGTTATATACGAAGATTACGTGCACCGCATTGGCCGCACGGGCCGGGCTCTGCAAACCGGCAGTTCTATTACGTTTGCCAATGAGGCCGAAATGCACCACATCCACGAAATTGAGAAGCTGATTAAAATGCAGATTCCGGAAGCGCCTTTACCGCCCGACATAGAAGTAACGGATACGGGATTTGAAGAGCAACAGGAAATAGCCCGCGACCTGGATAAGCAAAAACGCAAAACTGATCCGGATTTTAAAGGCGCTTTCCATGAGAAAAAAGAAAGATTTCATGAAGGCGCAATTGACAAGCGTACCGGCCGCCCCTTTCAGGAAAAGAAGCCAACCAAAATTCGCAGCTTCCGCCGGAATAAATCTTAACTACAGTCAGCAGTTAACAGTTATTAGTTAGCAGATTGGGGCAAATGCCCTTTGGTAATCGGCTTACTAATTAAATAACTGGCAAACAGAATAGAAATAAAAAAAACTGCGGAAATAAATATTTACTTCCGCAGCCATATATTTCTTCTTTCCTTACCCGCACTAGATTTGAGTCTCTAATCATTCCATATTTTACTATTTACTGTCAACTGAAAACAGTAAACCCTGTATTTTCGGCATTCAACCCGCTACTTCTGCCCTTCGCTTAGTATTATTTTTATTCGCCTGCGTGGCGTTGCACCTTTGATCATCAGGGAACAAAAAAACCTGATATAAATAATACCCCGATCACTAAACCTAAAAAACACTATGAAAAAGTTACTCTTTGTTTTGGCGCTTTCCCTACAAACTGCATTTGTATTTAGCGCTGATAAAACCGGGCTATTGGTGGCTGCCCGTTATGAAAATGTTAAAATGTATCGCCAGCCCGGCACTTCTACCGAGGTATTAAAAGCATTAACCCGCACCGACGAAGTCGTAGTGGTGCGCAAGTATAACAACAACTGGGCTATTGTGACTAGCAACGGCCAGGTGGGTTATATGCTTACTTCTGAACTAACCCAGACCAAACCACAGATGGTTAGAATGTTTGCTAAGAAATAAATTTATTTTACCTGATTCCTTTATCCTCAACCCGACCATCTGCTGATAACTATGAAAATAATTTCGAGTTCGCTCACTAAATTAATGCTGAACGCCATTTTAATGCTATTTATTTCGAGCTGCGAAGAAACACCCAATCCGGCCCCTGCACCCGACCCCGAGCCGTCGGGCGAAACACCAATAGAACGACCATTTACCGCCATTCCGGATGAAATGGTGGGCACCTGGTTTGCCGACCATAACACCGGGCCGTTAACCGCAAACTGGGAACAAGGCACCTTTCAGGGTGAGTCCGGATTCCGCGAATTCAGAACTTTGGTTTTTACCAAAGATGGCAAAAACGCAGTTGAATATACTTCGGAAGTTTTTAATGTAAACGACGAAGTACGGCAACGGCTCTACAAAATAACCGGCACACTGGAGTACAAAACCAATCCAGCCTCCATAACTTTTCATGCCCAATCTGGTAAAATGCGAATTTTTAGCAACAAATATTCGGGTTACCAGGAATCTAACATCCTCCGGAAAGATCTGGAATCGTATGCTACGGTATTATTGAATCCCGAAGCTACTACGTTTACTTCATCTACCAACTATCTTACAGCCAAACGTTTGGACGGCAGCATGCAGATCTCCGTAAAATATAAGAAAGTAGAAGGCACCTCTAATCCCGGCGGCAATCCAAATCCTTCTGACCCTTACGGCACCCCGCCCGCTACGGGCTCTTACGTAAAAATCCGGGAACAATATTACCCTACCGTAACCATCGGCGATTTGGAATGGATGTCGGTGAATTACGCTGGTAATGGCGGCATTAAATTAAACTCAAAACCAGAGTACGGTACTTTTATTAAATACATGGATTTAAAAGATATTCCGGTGCCGGCCGGCTGGCGGATTCCAACCAAACAATATTATCTCAAATTATTAAGGTCGCAAGGCATCGCATTTGACGAAGTTTGGGAAACCACCAACGGCTCTGATGTGCAATCGAAAAGACTGTTAGGTCAGTTAATGGCAATATCAGGCTGGCTGAAACAAGATGGTTACGCTAATAATAAATCCGGGTTTAATGCGGTGCCGGGCAATCTGCAGGTAACCAACGGCAATCCGCATGGCGAAGGCTCTAACTGCCTGCTCTGGACTTCCGATAAAGACAACGAAGACAATCCGGTAGTCTTTAAAATTATTCAGCTCCCGAGCGATACCTTTGCTTCGTTTGGTCCATCGGTAATTGGGTATAACCCGCCGCACATTCCGCTGCGGTTGGTAAGAAATAAATAAGTTTTACTTATTTTCTCTGTGGTTGGTGGCTATCTGTGGTGGAGTAGCCGGCCAACCACTTTTTATTTTCAAGAAATAAGGCTAATATATTTCGGCTACCCAAATAAATTAAATAACTACTCCCATACCCCCACAACCAGGTTCTGGCGAGACAACAGGAATACTGGCATAACTATCGGCTACCTTTTATAGCAAAACACTACCGGTGCAAAAAGGGCAGATTTAAATTACCTACCTGCGATACCAATAAGGTTAAAGCTATCCCCCAGAAAACTGCGCTCCAAAGCATGTGCACCAGTATATGACGCTGGGGTGCACCTAATACCGTGGCCACTACCGTACCAATAATAGGCGTTAAAAGAATAGGCGTTAAGAAAGCAATGCCGCCCATACCAAAGCGTTGCCAAACCCGCACAATCCGGCGGTTTTTCTTTGTGAAGATTGGTTTCTGCTTCTGGCGTTGCTGCTGGGCGTACCATTTAGAGAAAAGGGTACCAATGCCCGAAAAAATAAATACGCTGGTCATCATGCCGGCTACGGTTAGGGCCAAGGTGGCGCCAAAAGGCAAACCCATGGATACCCCGGCCAAAGGCCCGCCGAAGAACTTAACCATGCTCAGTAAAAAAACAGAAACGTATTTTAAAATTTCGGCTGCTACCACCTTCTTAATCTAACACTTGTTTATAATAATCGTTAAACATACGACAATTATTATACAGGAGGCTAAGAATTTTTACGCTAAACCGAAAGTTCTTGAAAAGAATATACCGGATAAAGAAATTGTAATATTGCCGGATTTACAACTTATTACCAAAAGCCAGATCGCCAGCATCGCCCAAGCCCGGAACAATGTAAGCGCGCTCATTTAGCTTCTCATCCAGGGCGCCCAGCCACAAATTTACATTGGGCAACTCATTTTGTACATACTCAACGCCCTCCGGACTGGCAATAACCGAAGCAATGTGCACCTGGCGCGGCTCACCGAAGCGCAACATGGCTTTATAAGTAAGCACCAGCGATTTGCCCGTAGCCAGCATGGGATCTACCAGAATTAGTACTTTTCCGGAGAGCGATGGTGCCACCAGGTAATCTACATTCACGTTTATTTCGGTAGAGTCCTCCAGGCGGTAAGCTGCCACAAAGGCGCTGCCGGCCTGGTCGAAATAATTTAAAAAACCTTGGTGAAAAGGCAAGCCTGCCCGCAAAACCGTAGCCAGCACTGGAAAATCCGTTAAGGTTTGCTCCTCCGTTAGCGCCAGCGACGTCCGGATTTGCCGGGGCACGTAGTTGAGCTGGGTTGATATTTTGTAAGCCAGAATTTCGCCGATGCGCTCCATGTTGCGCCGGAAACGCAGACTGTCTTTCTGAATGTGAATATCGCGTAACTCGGCAATAAAATGATTGGCAACAGAAGGTTCCTGGTTTAAAATATAGATCATGGGCAGCGCCATTTATAATACCGGCAAATGTATTGGCGGGCTAAAGATACATAACCCGTCGGCTTTGCCCCAACGTTCGCTTAAAATTTTGCTATTCTAAAAAAACTGCGGTTAATACAGCGTTTAAAAAGGAGAAAAAGGATCCTGTAAATAACTCATTCCGCTAACATTCCGCTACAGTCTGGTAATTAGCTCCAGCCCAGTTATACATGCTACCCTAAACAAATTTTGCCCGTTCGAGTACAAATTGTGATTTAGAGATATATCTCGTTACTTTAGCCGATTTTACGGACTACTACCGCCTATGAACCAGAAAGAAAACTACTTCATTTTTATCTTGCTGCTTTTACCGTTTTGCTCCCTGGCGCAGGGAACATACGTACCCCTCGACCGCGAGATTTACCACATCATAGAGCGTTTTCAGGTAAAATATGGCAACAAAGTACCCGAGTTGCATACCGGCATCCGGCCTTACCGCCGCCTGGATGTAGCCAAACTGGCCGAAGAAGCACACTGGAACCAGAACGATTTATCTGAGGCTGATAAGTTTAATAAAGAATATTTACTCAACGATAATTGGGATTATACCACCCGCGAAGCCCGCCATACCGGTAAACCGCTGCTCAATTATTTCTTCCGGAACAAAGCCGACCTTTTTCATGTAGATGACCAGGATTATAGCCTGCGGGTTAACCCGGTCCTGCAATTCCAGGTAGGCAAAGACTCCGACACGGAGGGTTCTCGCTACATCAACACGCGGGGCGTGCAGGTAGAAGGTAATATTAACAACCGCTTAGGCTTTTACACTTTCCTGGCCGACAACCAGGCCCGTTTTCCGGGTTACGTAGAAGAGCGGGTTGCCCGCGATACCATTGTACCCAACGAAGGCTATTTCAAGCCTTTTAAAACAACTGGCTATGATTTTATTACCGCCCGCGGCTACATTAATTACGGCCTCAGCAAAAATATTAACGTGCAGTTTGGCCACGACAAAAACTTTATCGGCAACGGTTACCGTTCGCTGGTGCTGTCAGATTACTCCGCACCTTATTTTTTCCTGAAGCTGAACACCAAAATCTGGCGGCTGCATTACATGAATTTGTTTTCCGAAATGAGTTCGGATTTTGAATTTCGCGACCAGTTATTTCCGAAAAAGTATTTTGCTTACCATCACCTGAGCCTGAATATTACCCCCAATATTAATGTAGGTTTATTTGAGTCAGTGATATTTGCGCGGGGCAAAGGCCGCTTTGAGTTGCAATACCTCAACCCCATTATTTTTTACCGCTCGGTAGAGCAACAACTGGGCTCCAACGATAACTCTTTACTGGGTTTTGATTTTAAGGCCAATATTCTCCGCACTGCCCAGGTGTACGGCCAGTTTATGCTGGATGAATTTTTGCTGAGCGAAGTACGGGCGGGCAATGGCTGGTGGGCCAATAAACAATCCTTCCAATTAGGTGCGAAATATTTTGATGTGGCCGGCATTCCGAACCTCGATGCCCAGGGCGAGTTTAATTTTATCCGGCCGTATACGTACCAGCACGAAGACCAGTTTACGAACTACCAGCACTACCGGCAGCCGCTGGCTCACCCCATGGGCGCTAACCTTTACGAGTTTATCGGCATTTTGCGGTACCAGCCTACCGGCCGCCTCTTCCTGACGGGCAAGGCTTTTTACACCAAGCAAGGCGTAGATGCCGACAGCGCCAACTGGGGTTCTAACGTTCTTAAATCTTATAACCAGCACCCCTATCCATCGCCAAACCTGCAAGAGTACGGTCATACTGTGGCCGGCCGGAATGCAACAAACCTGCTGCACCTGGATTTAACCGCCTCCTGGCAACTCCGGCACAACATGTTTATTGATGTAAAACAAATTATCCGGAAACGAGAAAGCGAACTGGCCACCCTAAACAACAATGCTTCTTTTACCTCGGTATCTTTCCGCTGGAATATTCCGCAACGTTTACAGGAATTTTAAACGGCTTAGTCCCAGCGATCGCGGGTAGAAGCTGCATAACGGCCACCGCCCAGGAAGAATAACGCTAAAGCGCCTAACAGAAACATCATGGGTAGTTCGATGGCCCAACCGCCACTTTGGCCCATCGTTGTGATCTCGGCTGCGTGAGCAGTAAAAATGGCGACCAGCATGTTAATGACTATTATTATAGCCGCAATGCGGGTTCGGAAACCAATAAGCAGCAGAATGGGTGCTATTACTTCGCCTACATAAACACCGTAGGCCAATACGCCCGGCAAGCCTTTACCGTCCAGCATGCCCACCAGCCAACCTATGCCGTTTATGAGTTTACTAATACCATGCAGCAATAGAAGGCCGCCTACCGCCAGGCGAAGTATTAGTCTTCCGGTATCATTTCCTTGTGTATTCATAACATTTAAATATTTCTTTGCATAATAATACCCCAAAATCTACTTAAAAGTTATGAACTGATAGGCTGATCAGGTTTAACTTCACAAGCCTGTTCAAGAAGAAACCTGGAAATGCCCGCTACCATCGGCTGCATTCAATTACCCTGTTTATGCCAAGGAAGCTATACTAACCACCAGTCTTTATTCGCAGAAGCTGTTTAGCATTTTATAAGTTAAATGAAATCACTACCCTTCCGGGTGTTATCACCACAGCCGTCAGGCAAAGAAATATTTTAGAATATTTTACATCTGCTCGCGCCAGCTTGTAGCTGGTGTGTATGGATGAAAGGAAGTTTTCAACTTCCGGCCAGTTGAAAACTGGCCCTTATAAGTAGGCACAAGTTACGCTTTGCTAAACTTGCGCCAGCGCTAGTAGCTTAGCCTGACGGGTATGGTGTTATCACCGGCAAATAGTTGGGCAAAAGTATTAGAATTGGCGGTGACAACACCAATGGCTATTGATTCTGTTCGAAACAGATATACGAAACAGGTTCTTAGCTAACAAACAGAATAAATAAACCAGGCAAATTTATCTGATAGAAATATTGCTGCTTTTCCGTCAATATATTATTTCTCCGATAAGGCCTTCGGGCTGCTTACTTCCGGCACGGCCAATTCCAACGCTGGGGCATCTTCTTCGGCGTAATTTAGGTCTTTGGTAAAGGTTTCTTCCAGGCGCCACAGGGCCAGCAAGGAGATAGCCATTACCAGTGTGCCGACCGCAATAGCGCCGTTGGTAATGCCCCACTCGCCTTTGGCCAATAAAAACAAAGTTGAAATAGGAATAACCGAAGCCCGGACAAAATTAGGAACGGTGGTAGCTACCGTAGCCCGCAGGTTGGTGCCGAATAATTCGGCGGCAATGGTTACAAACAAAGTCCAGAATCCGTTGAAGAAACCGAGGCAGGCACAAATAATATAAAAAGTGGTCAGGCTTTGGGTGGTGGTGAGTAAATATACAAGCATCATGGCGTAAGAGCCCAGCATAAATACCAGCATCCCTTTTTTACGGCTTTGGAACACCTGGCTCAAGTAACCGCTGATTATATCGCCGAGTACCTGCCCCGCAAAAGCCAGCATCACGGCCTTACCGGCCACTACGGGTTCGGTTACGCCCAGCGCCTGTCCAAATTCCGGCGAGAAAAATATTAATACTCCCGACACAAACCAGATGGGCATACCCACCAGAATAGAACTCATATATTTAGAGAACCGCGCCCAACTCGAAAACAGCATCAGGAAATTACCGCGCTTAACGTGTTTGTTTTTCAAATGCAGAAATATGCCCGACTCAAATACGCTTACCCGCATTAAAAGCAATACCAATCCTAAACCACCACCCACAAAGTAAGAAGTTCGCCAGCTAAAAATATCGGCCACAAAATAAGCCAGAATAGCACCCAATACGCCCACGGTAGCTACCAGTGTGGTACCGTAACCCCGGATTTCTTTGGGCAATATTTCGGCAACCAGGGTTATTCCGGCTCCGAGCTCACCGGCCAAACCAATTCCGGCAATAAAACGCAGAAATAAATATTGGTCGAAAGTGGCTACAAAGCCGTTGGCAATATTAGCCAGCGAGTACAGCAAGATAGAACCAAACAGCACCGAGAGGCGGCCTCTTTTATCGCCCAACACGCCCCATAAAATACCGCCCAGCAACATGCCGGCCATCTGCACATTTAAGATAAAAGCGCCTTTGGTAAACAATTCCTCCTGGGTTAAACCTAAATCTCGCAGGCTGGGCACCCGCACAATATTAAACAGAAATAAGTCGTACATATCTACCATATACCCGAGCGCCGCTACAATTACGGGTATTTTCAGAAGGTGCCGGAGGGGAGCGTTGGCTGTCATACAAATTTTAATTTAAGTGGTGGTGGTTACGTTTTCGGTTGGCGCAATTAAGCCCCAATAATTTAAGTAAATTTCTAAGCCTGGCAAAAGGATTAGGGTAACTTTAGCCGGATTTCGGGTAAAAAGGAATATTGGGTTAACTATTTCGGCTGTTTTCTTTACTTCTGATCTATTAATTAATATTTGCCAGGCGCAAGCTATTGCTGTCAGATTCGGGTTTCGGGCACTAATATTTTACAAGCGCGATAAGGTAAGGCCGCCATCTACCATAATTACCTGACCGGTGGAATAAGGAAAATCGCCTTTGGCCAAAGCAGCCACGGCTTTGCCCACATCTTCGGGGGTGCCCCACCGTTTTTGTACCGTTAAGCCTTCGGCAATAAGTTTGTCGTATTTATCGGTTACGCCGGCGGTCATGTCGGTGCGGATAATACCGGGGCGCACTTCGTACACCGGAATATTAAACTCGCCCAGGCGGGTAGCCCACAATTGAGTAGCCATGCTCAGGCCGGCTTTAGCTATGCAATATTCGCCACGATTTACCGAAGCCACCGTAGCCGAAATAGACGATACATTTACAATACAGCCGGAAAAGTTGGCGTACTGGCCTTGTTGCTGCAGCATCCAGTTGGCCACGGCCTGGGTTAAAAAGTAAGGCCCTTGCAGGTTAGTCGTAATCAAATGGGTAAAACTTTCTTCGGTGGCTTCCAGAATATCTTTTCGCTCCCGCGGGGCAATGCCGGCATTATTTACCAGCACGTGCAAACGGCCGTAATATTCCTTTATCTCGTTCAACATCCGGGTTCGGGCTTCCGGCGAAGCTACATCGCCCTGCACATAAATCACATCACTCCCTCTGGATTTCAATCCTTCAATAGCTTCCGTAACGGCCTCAAGTGGCCGCACCCCATTAATGGCTAAATCAAACCCGGCCAGGGCCAGTTGCACGGCAATGCCATAACCAATACCCCGGCTGCCACCGGTAATAAATGCTACTCGCTTCATGTAATATTTTTAAGCTGAATATTTTTCTCCAGCTTCTGGTAAGGTTACCAGAAGCTGGAGAAAATATAAATAGAACAGAATAATTTTTAAGGTAAGAGAAATGGCTTACAACTCTGGAATATCTACCCAGCAGCGTTTCGCCCAGCTTTCCAGGCCTTTTTCGGCGAGTTGCACGCCTTTGGCGCCTTCGCGTAAATCCCACGGAAACGGTTCGTCTTTTACCACGTGCTTCAGGAATAATTCCCACTGTACTTTAAAAGCATTTTCAAAAGTTTCCTGCTCCGGTACTTTGGCCCAGCCCTCAAAGAAATTTATCGGCTGCGGAATATCGGGGTTCCAGGTTGGTTTGGGCGTATTGCCGTAATGCTGAATGTAACACTCGCGCAACCCGGCTACGGCCGAACCTTTGGTGCCATCCACTTGTAACGTCAGTAAATCATCGCGGCGTACGCGCACGGTCCAGGAAGAGTTAAACTGCGCAATTACGCCGTTCTCTAATTCAAAAGTGGCATAGGCAGCATCATCGGCGGTGGCTTTGTAAGGTTTGCCCTGCTCATCAATCCGCTCCGGAATATGGGTAGCGCCGAGGCACGAAACGGCTTTTACCTTACCAAAAATATGATCGAGCACGTAGCGCCAGTGGCAAAGCATATCCACGATAATTCCGCCATCATCTTCCTGGCGGTAATTCCACGAGGGCCGCTGGGCCGGTATGGTATGCCCTTCGAACACCCAGTACCCAAACTCGCCCCGCACTGATAAAATCTCACCAAAAAAGCCGTTCTGAATTAAGCGCTTCAGCTTTAACATACCTGGTAGCCACAATTTATCCTGCACCACGCCATTTTTAATACCGGCTTCTTTACATAACTGGTACAGTTCCATAGCAGTTTCGGTACTGACGGCAGTTGGTTTTTCGCAGTAAACGTGCTTGCCGGCCTTAACCGCCTGCCGCACACCTTCAGCCCGGCGGCCGGTGGTTTGGGCATCGAAATAAATCTGGTAGTTGGGGTCGTTCATCACGCTGTCCAAGTCGGTGGTAAATTTCTTCACACCCGAAATATCAGCCAGCTTTTGCAGCTTAATAGCATCGCGGCCGACCAGCACCGGGTCGGGCATAATAAATTCGGAAGGGCTGACTTTTACGCCGCCTTGTTTAATAATTTCTACGATGGAGCGCAGCAGGTGCTGGTTGGTGCCCATGCGGCCCGTTACGCCATTCATGATAATGCCTACGTGGTGGATGGTTGGGGTCATGTAAATAGTTAAGAGTTTAGTGTTAAAAGTTAATGCTCAAAACCTGTATGAATTCAGGTCTAAGGTATATTCATTGAATTTTACTTATAATTTAAATTGGCCTATATAAAGATGTCATTCAGAAGGAAACTTGTTAAAATCCGGCAATTAAGAATTGCTACAAGAAAATTCCAGTTTGGGTTGAATTGGCTAATAATTTCTTCCTTCGCCTTTCTGCTCATCTGTTTTAATTCCTTTTCTCTTTCAATAGCGTGATTTATATCAGTATATCTTTCAAAGAATAAAAGCCTGTAGCAGTAATACTTTCCAGCAAAAGAATTAGAGTTACCACGATTTTCATAATGCTGTTGCATGCGCGTTACCAAGTTGTTGGTTACTCTAGTGTACAAAACTGTCCTTCCTGGATTGTAGTAATATACACGAAGTAATTTCCTTTCATCTGTAATAATAGCCTTTACTCATTCTACCAGCAAGTTTCCTTCTGAATGACATATAATAGTTTGTCTTTAAATACACTTTAGCTGGAGCGAGGCTCTGCCTCGTGTCCTTTTATTCTCCGGACTCTGGCCGGCATTCCATTATTTGCTTACTTCTTCTGCCGCTAGATGCCGGTTGAAAATCGTCACGAGCGAGACGCTCGCGCCAGCAACTACAGAGGTTCTTTCCCCTATGAGTATTTTATATAAGCTTCTTTTATTTTATTCAGAAACTCGTGTTGGTCTTGGGCCCAGAATTTATGCGAGAATATTTCTACTTCGTTGTAACCGGTAAAGCCGGTAGCTTCTACCCAGCCGCGAATTTCTTTCAGGTTGATACAGCCTTCGCCCATCAGGCCCCGGTCGTTCAACAAATCGGTGGTAGGGGTATTCCAGTCGCAGATATGAAAAGCCATTAAGTTACCATTCTGGCCGCAACGCTTTATCTGATTTTCCAGGTCCGGGTCCCACCACAAATGGTAAACATCTACCGCTATGCCTACCCACGGGGAATTTAGCGCTTCGGCCATATCGTTGGCCTGGGCCAGGGTGTTTACAGCCGAGCGGTCGTCGGCGTACATGGGGTGCAAGGGTTCGATGGCCAGTTTTACGCCAGCGGCAGCAGCATGGTCCAGGCAAGCGGCAATACCCTCCTGAATCTGTTTCCGCGATTCGGTTAAGGGTTGCCCCGGCACGGCTCCGCAAACCAAAACCACGTGGGGTGCGCCCAAAGCTGCTGCTTCGTCGATGGCTTTTAAATTATCGTCGATGGCGGCTTGTCTTTTGGCGGGTTCCAAAGCCGGTAAGAAACCGCCCCGGCACAACGATACTACTTCCAGGTTTAAATCCAGAAGCATCTGCCGGGCGTGGTTAATATTTTTACCGGCTAAAGTATCGCGCCAAACGGTAATACCGCTTACACCGGCTGCCGAAAATTCTTTAGCCGCTTTCTCCAGGGGCCAGGGCTTGGTGGTAATGGTGTGCACACATAACCGCGAAAAATCAGTTAACGCCTGGGCCATTATTTTACGCAGTTAAAGAATGTATAATAAGGCTCCTGGTTGATTAGCTTTTGCAGGTAAAGCGCCACTTCACGGATATGATAATCACCCCACATACTCGATTCGCCATACGGAATGGTACTGCCATCGGGCACGTAATCCCAGCCGTTGGGCCAATGGTATACCGAATGCAACAACAAACCCTGATGGGCGGGGTCGATACTGAGGTATGGCTCCTGCAAAAGCGTTTGCAAAACGGTAAGGCCGGCCTGCCAATATTTATTACCGGCCTCTGTCTGGCCCGTTTGCTGCAGATAGCGCCCCAATCTTAACAAGCCCTGCGCTGCAATTGCCGCCGCCGAGCTATCTACGGGCTCCTGGTTATTATAAGGGTTGGCCGGCCGGTTTAAATAATCGCCCAATTTATGTAGGTTAGGGGCACCGGTATCCCAGTAAGGCACGCCATTGGTGGGGGTTTGCTCTATATAAAAATCGCAAGTAGCCTGGGCAGCTTTCAGCATAAATTCTTCTATTACTTGCCTATCTCCTAAATGGGTTAAATCCTGGTCGGGTATGGTTTGCAAAAATTCCAGTTCTTCGGCGAAGCCGCACATGGCCCAGGCCAAACCGCGGGTCCAGGTACTGAAGCCGGAATAACCCTGCTGGGTACCGGGGCAGCGGAAATTACCGTCTTTGGTATTGAAGATGCTTTCGTGGGCGGTACGGCCCCAAATATCGTAGCGGTCGCGGCCCTCACCGTAGAAAACCGAATATTGCACTGTAGCGTGGCAATGCTGCAAAGCCCGTTCGAGCAGGTTAATCTTTACATCGTTTTCCCCCTGAAACTGGTGCCCCAGGCGGTAACTAACCATCAGGGCCCGGCAGGAACGAATAGTATCGACAAACAAAGAATGTGGCCCGTTAAAGGAATGAATAAAGCCGCCGTTTTTGGTGGTCGTCCAGCGGCTGGCCTGTACGGCGCCGGATATTTTCAGGGCTAGTTCGTAAAAATTTTTCTCCCACTCGTTAAAGGGCGTTTTGCCTTCGTGCATCAACCGGAGCAGGTTACCGTAAGTGCTTACGTTGTTAAAACCGTGGTCGTGTACCCCAATGTGGCTGACGTGCGGGGCCATCAGGTTTAAGGTATTCTGGCGGCCGTAATTCAGGAACTCTTCCTCGCCGGTAGCATCAAACTGCAAAATAGCCGACCCAAACTGGAAACCTTGGGTCCATTCGGTCCAGCCGCGGGTGGTGTAGCGGCCCTGTACCGTAAAAACCGGCGAGCCTTTGCTCACATCGTATTGTTGTTGAATCAGTTTTACTTTCTGACCCGATAACTCCCAGAAATTTTGCAGGGAACTTTGTAAATCGGTGGGTTGTAGCGTGGTGTTGATTGAAATCATCTGTGGTGATAGAAGCGATTTATATGTTTTCTTAGTTTTATTTTCTGTTTAATGCTAATTAATATTTAGTCTGCTATTGGTTATGTACTCAAGTCGCATAAAATTTAAAATAAAAAAGTTCAGTAACCCATAACTGTCATTCTGGAAAAACCTCTTTAACATCCTCCTTAATAGGCTACTCTTAATTATTTACCGGCTCCAGCTGGGTTATTCAGGGTACTAATGGCTTCGGTAATGCAATCGTATTTGGAATAACCTGTATTATCAGCCACAAAATAAGGCCATCGGCAGTTGCCGGGTTGTTTAGCCAGATTTTTCTCATCGTATGTTTAGGCCCTGCAAACACCGCGGTTTCCGCATCCGGACCAATTTCCCGGCAAAACAGGCAACTTTTTTAGCAATTACGCAGGAGAAAAGATTACCCAAAATAAAAATTAAAAATATATAAGCTGCTAAGTCTTTTACGCGTGATAAGGAATGAGCCATTTTTAATATCATACCTGAATTTACATGCCTTCAATATCCTGACTTTTTAAATCAGAATATTTTAAAGAAAAATGAATCCTGCTATATTTTTTTAAAGTCAGGATATTCTGCCCGGTAAGATATAGGTTTTATTAAAACGGACAAAGTTTAATTAAAACTGCCCAAAGTTTCCTGAGTTGGTAGGCGTCTTTTTACAGGCCCTAAAGGCTGAAGATGCAAATAGGTTAATTTAGGAATTAACAGGTTGTTATTAGTCAGATTTTACCCCGATTTAAACTGCCGTTCCTGCTTTTTCATCTCTGATAAACGGGTGTTAAACGCTTAAATATATCTATTTACCTACGCTGCGGGCTTTTTACAGAATAAGGTGTGAGGTATTATTTAGGAAGAAGTTAAACAAGATAGTTGTGATTCATGCTGTTTCGTCCTTATATTTTGCTATTTCAGCAAATAATGTAATTCAAAACTTAATATTTTACTTAAAAAGGATATAGTACACGAAAAATTTACAATTAAAGTTGGTATTCCTGTTTATAATTTATTAAAAAAGATTAGACACTTCAAATGAATCTATACATATAATAATTTCAACTTATATTATAAAATTATTACGAAAAAAGTTGACTAAACTATTGCTTTTATAATAATATTAATTTATTATTGTATATCATCAATCCTAAACTTTACTCCTGTAAGAGTACAACTTACAGAAAAATCAACACCATTTTTATGGTGAACAGTCATTTATTTTCCACTCTTTAACTTTTAACTATTATGTACAAAAAATTATTTAAAACCAGCTTAATGGCAGCTGCCTTATCGGTTATTTATGCTTGTAGTCCGGATGAACAGGTTGCCCCTAAAATTGACTCGATTAATAAATCGGAGGATGTTGTGGCGTGTGATATGATAACCTTTGAGAATGCTACCACACGTAACGCCTCCGGATTTATAACCAACGTAGCAAGTACCGGCGGTCAAACCATTGGGGTGCAAGGATTTAGAAGGACTTCTGGTGGCCCTAGCTATGGTACTACCAACTACGCTAACCTGTTTAATACTACCGGCACGAACCCCGGCGGCAGCGATGATACTGACCTGATGATGGCTGAAACCGGCAAAGTACTGATTGTAAACGGAACAGATAATTCTGGTACACCGGATGATTTTGCGAATGGTTCTAAACTGATGCTGGATTTCTCTTCTATGGGTTCAGTAACCTTAAACTCGCTTACTTACCTGGATAATGAAGAAACAGGTACAACTATCAGGTTATACAACGCCGCTAATATGGTGGTGAACACCATACCTGTACCAGCAATGGGCGATGGCAGTGTTCAGACGGTAAACTTAGGCAATACTGCAGGTGTGGTAAGAATGGAAGTTATCTTAGGCAGCGGCAATACCGGTTCCGGTGCCATCGATAATATTCAATTCTGCCCACAAGTGCAGCCTCCCTGCGATATAATTACCTTTGAGCAAGCCGTTTCACGCAATGCTTCCGGTTTTGTTACCAGTGTAAAAAGCCTTTACAATGCCAATATTGGCATACAAGGTTTTAGAAGAATTAACGGTGGCAGCACTTACACCACTACCAGCTACGCTAACCTCTTTAACACTACCGGCACGAACCCCGGCGGCAGCGATGATACAGACCTGATGATGGCCGAGACCGGTAATGTTCTGATTGTAAATGAAGTAAAGAACCCAGATAATGCGTCTATACCAGATGATTTCGCGCGTGGCTCTAAATTAGTGGTTGATTTTTCATCTTTGGGCACGGTAAGGCTAAGCTCGCTCACCTACCTGGACAATGAAGAAGCAGGTACTAAAATTTACCTGTACGGCGTTGGTGGGGTATTATTAAATACCATCTCGGTTCCGGCAGCTGGCGACGGCAGCGTACAAACAGTGAACCTGGGCAATACTGCCGGTGTGGTTAGAATGGAAGTTGTTTTGGGAAGCGGCGCTACTGGCTCCGGCGCCATCGATAATATCGTGTTCTGCCCTGAACCACCTAAAACCGGCTGTACCAGAACACAAGGCTATTGGAAAAATCATGCCTCTGATTCTAAGCATTATGATGCTACCTGGGCCAAAGTAGGTGAATCTACCGCTTTCTTCAAAAGTGGCGCAACTTACCGCTCTATATTAGATATTCAGCCAAGAGGCAATGCCTATTACATTTTAGCCCATCAGTATGTAGCCACTACCCTGAACCTGAAAGTCGCTTCTGCTCCGGCAGCAGTACTTGCAGCTTATACCCAGGCTACTACTTTCTTTAATGCCTATACCCCTGCCCAAGTGGCTGCCAACAAAGCACTGGAAACTCAGGCTACTCAGTTAGCCGGTATTCTGGATGCTTATAACAATGGAGTTACCGGCCCTGGCCATTGCGCGGACTGATCTGGATTAAAGCAAAATTTATTTTTAAAATAAAAAACGGCGGGTTTGATATCCGCCGTTTTTTATTTTATTTTTTTTTACATCAGGGTTTAAAAGATAACCTGAAGGTCATTTAGCCAACTGCTCCCGAATTATAAAAAATAAAGTTAAGCTGCCAAAAACCATTGCCTTGTCCAATCCCCATCTTAACTAAAATTTTTATTCCAAGGCTTAACTATTTTACCGTATAAAATAATTTATACCACTCCATACGCTAGCGGAGTATAGCAGGGCATATTCTTAAAAATAATGATAAATTAATTTATCATAATCCTAATACCAAAGTCATAAACAAAATTTTACTAAGTTTTTATATAACCATTTTCGCATGCAAGCGTAAGGAAATCTATATATTTAAATATCGATTTTTGTCACTTCAAATGGGTATAAATCTGCCATTTAGCAATGACGGGCAAAGAAACTTAATATTTTAGGCAACTGCTATTTAGGCGCTCTATTAAGGGCTTTAAGCTTTGTATTTTTTCAATCTTAACCATACATCTATTTTATGAAAGCAACACTCTTAAAATCCTGCTATTTAGCAGCCGCTGTTTCCTTGTTTTATGCTTGTAGCCCCGAAGAACAGAGCGTAAAAGAACTTGATAAAATTTCGTCTTCGGAAAAAGCCATGACCACCGACATGCTTAGTTTTGACAATGGTGTAACCCGAACAAGCAATTTTGTAACAACTGCCACCACCGACGGAGGAGCTATTATTGGTATCCGGGGAATTCAGCGATCGTTTGTTCCCAACTGGTCTCCGGCAAACCCTGGTGAATATTCAGCTGAAAACCGGGCCAACCTTTTCAACACCAATAATACTCCGGTTTCTGTACCGGATGCCACTATTCCGGGGGGCAGTAGAATAAGCGATGACGGCGATTTGGATGCTGCTTCTAATACAGGCAATGCTTTCATTATAAACCACAACAGCAGATATGATGTGCCCGACGATTGGGCTTGGGGCGGTGCCATGTACGTAGATTTTTCTGCGCTGGGAACGGTTACCTTGAAAAACCTGGTATTTTTAGATAATGAAGAAAATGGCACCTATATTAAGTTATTTAATGCCAGCAATATGCAAATAGGCGCTAACATTCCGGTAGCCAACCTAGGTAATGCCAGCTCCCAGGTTGTTAATTTAGGAAATACGCCCGGAGTAGCCAGAATGGAAGTTCATTTGGGCACCACTTCCGTAACCGGCTCCGGTGCTATCGATAATATAACTTTTGACCGGGAAATTCCGGAAACCGGCTGCACCAAAACCCAAGGTTACTGGAAAACGCACTCCAAATATGATGGTGCTAAAAAATATGATGATACTTGGAAAAAGGTGGGAGAAGATACGCCTTTCTTCACTAGCGGCGAAACCTATTACTCAATATTTGGCGTGCAACCAAGAGGTAATTCCTATTACAGTTTAGCGCATCAGTACATTGCCACTAAACTAAACCTGGCTACTGGCGCTACCGCCCCAACATCTGTAATGACTGCTTATAACAGTGCTACTACTTTCTTTACGAACAATACACCAGCAGCAGTGGCAGCCAGCAAAACTTTACAAGCAACGGCTACTCAATTAGCAGGAATTCTGGATGCTTATAACAATGGCGTAACTGGCCCAGGCCACTGCGATTAGCAAGTACCGGAAAATCTGAATCAGCCTAAACTGGTACAGAACTATTTAAACAAAAAAGTCGGCGGTTAATCACACCTGCCGGCTTTTTTGTTTAAAGCATAATAGATTTCTTTTGCAATCCCAATTTTCTGGAAAGCGTCTCTCCTACTTTCTAAGGGGTTAAAGTTGAAGTAAAACCGAAGCCCGGTTAATATTATACCCCTGGAAGGACTTTATAAAGTAAGCAAACGAACTTTAACCAAAAATAGGCAAGAGAAAGTCACTTACGGCAAGGCAAACGCCAGGTAATAATCGCCGGGCTTGGTAGCCATTTTACCACCGCCGCCGGCCGCTATTACCACGTATTGTTTACCGTTTACCGCATAGGTACTCGGCGAAGCGTAACCGCCGGCTGGTAGGGTTACCTCCCACAAAACTTTACCGGTAGTTTTATCAAATGCCCGGAATTTTTCGTCTTTGGTAGAGGCAATAAATACCAGCCCACCCTTGGTTACCAGGGTACCGCCCAGATTAGGGGCACCGGTTGGTGGTATGCCCTTTTTCGTCAGTTCGTCAAATTCGCCCAGAGGTACCTGCCAGGCAAAATCGCCGGTGTTGAGGTTAATGGCTGTAAGCGTACCCCAGGGTGGCGTAACAGCCGGGTAGCCTGCCGGATCCCAGAAACGGTTATAACCCATATGCCGGTACGGGTAAGGCTTGCCTCGCTCGTTCGGGGCCAAAGTAATAAGGCTTGGCAGTTCATTCGCATTTATGTACAACAAACTGGTTTCCGGGTCGAAGGACGCGCCGCTCCAGTTAGCCCCGCCTAAAAGCCCCGGCATGATTAAAGTACCCTGCGGACTGATGGGCGTAAACTGTCCGCCACTGGTAGACTTTCGGAATACCTCTAAGGCATATTGCCGCGCTTCGGGGTTCAAATTGGTTATATCCTTTTCGGTTAATCCTTGCCGGGCAAAGGGCGCCGGTTTGGTAGGTATGGGTTGCGTTGGCCAGGCTTTTTCGCCGGGAACGTCCGAAGCCGGTACCGGTTTTTCTTCAATCGGGAATAAGGGCTCACCGGTGTCGCGGTTAAACACATACACATAGCCGGTTTTGGCCACCTGGGCCACCGCATCTATTTGGTGGCCGTTGTGCGTTACCGTAACCAGGTTGGGCGGACAGGGCAAATCTTTATCCCAGATGTCGTGGTGAATAACCTGGTAATGCCAGATTCGCGCACCGGTAGCCGCATTTAAAGCGATTACACAATTACCAAACAAATTCTGGCCGGGGCGATCGGCACCGTAAAAATCCCAGGCGGGCGAACCGGTCGCTAAAAATACCATACCCCGCTTCTGGTCCAGGCTCATGCCGCCCCAGGCATTTACCCCGCCCGCGGTTTTCCAGGAATTATTCTCCCAAGTTTCTGCCCCAAACTCGCCGGCCCGCGGAATGGTCCGGAAAACCCAGTTCAGTTTACCCGTATGAATATCGAAAGCCCGTACGAAACCGGGAGCGGCTGCATCCGGGCCTTCGCCAACCGTGGAGCCCATAATCAGGTGGTTTTGGTAAATAACGCCCGGGGTGGTGCTGTTGTAATGCATACCGGTAATATCCCGGTCCAGGCCTTGCCGTAAGTCAATGCGACCCTGGTTGCCGAAGCGGGTTACTAATTGACCGGTTTGGGCATCAACACAAAATAAATAGATGCCGGCGCTGTAGTAAATTCGTTTATCTTTTCCCTTAGCCCAGTACGTTACCCCCCGGTTTACCCAATAATTAAAGCCCGGTTGAATATTTATCTTTTCTTTTTCGCGCAGTTCTTTTAACAAAGCAGCAGGCAAGGGATTAAAACGCCATAATTCTTTACCGGAAACGGCATCTAAGGCTACTAAATGCAACGTGGGGGTAGTAGCGTACAAAACACCCCCTACAGCCAGCGGGTTACACTCTAGCGTAGAAACTGGCTTTTCAGAAATATCGCCGGAACGATAAGTCCAGGCTAATTTAAGTTGCTTAACATTCTGTCGGTTAATCTGACTTAAAGTAGAATAACGGCTTTTGCTATCGTCGCCGGCGTAACTCGTCCAATCCGGACCGGCATATTGGGTACTGCCCTTGGGGCTTACCGTACAGGCTTCCAGCAGCGGCACCAGCAAAGCCAAAGCAGCAGTGCCTATTCTACCGTAACAGGCTGATTTAAATAATCGGGAAAGTATTTTCACAATTGAATTATTGCAGAAGATTATCTAACAGGCAATTAATAAAAGAATTATAAATTGGCTTGTTTTAGCATGCCCCGCAGGGTTTCCAAATCGCGTTTCATAGCCGTAAATACCACCTCGGGCGCAACAGTTATCTGCTTTTTACCCGATTCGGCCCCGCCCAACGGGTATTCGTAATGAATAGACATCGGACCGGCATAATTATCGCGGCGGAGCAAACCCAGAAAAGTTTTGTAATCGGCCATACCCTCGCCCAACGGTACAATTACAGGTACCCACTTTTCGCCTTTCTTCTGCCAGGCTACGTCTTTAATATCTACTGTTTTTATATAATTTTTAAGTAAATCATACCCGTGAATCCAGGAGTTGGCGCCTTCTACGGTAGCATGTTTTAAATCGTACTGGCAGCCAAAATATTTTGGGTCCAGATCTTTTATTAGATGCCAGATATCCCACACCGGGCCGCCTACTCCTGTACCAGTATGGTTTTGGTAAGCTCCGTGGATGTTGTATTTCTGGTTTAAAGCAGCCAGTGCGGCTAGCTGTTGCTTATATTTTTCGAGGCTTTTGGCAACGCCCAGGCGTTCATCATATTTCAACCAACCGGTACGGTAATATTTTATACCGGCTTTGCTGGCTGCTTTTACAATGGGTTCGGTATATTTATCAGTAGGGTCAGTAATAGCCGTGGTAATCATGGGCACCTCCAGGCCGGCTTTCCGGATAATATCTACCGCCCGGGGCAAATCTTCGGCTACCCTTTCCGGCACTACGTGGCCATCCGGCCTCACCGATAAATCCACGCCATCGAATCCCATTTTTTTAACGGCTTTAGCCATTTCGGCATAAGGCAGCCAATGCAAGTGCTTCGAAAATACACATAAAGTAAGGTTATTAGCCGCAGTGCTTTGAGCTGGTATATTGGCGGCCAAACTGCTAAAAGGCAAAGCTGCACTGGCAGCAGCTAAAGTAGTGAGGAAGTGACGACGGGTATAAGTAGAATTATCCATTATTTTAACGAAGGGTATTTGTGGTAGTGAAGAATTAAGATTTAGTTTTTATAAATATTACCTGGTAAACTAATTAACAACATTTTCGGAATTAGCGAAAGCTATAAATCAAGCCGATTTGAAATATTACTTCTTCAACCGGGGTTTTCATTCGACTGAACAAACTTGCAAATGCCAATACTACCAGCACCAGCATATAATATTGCTTTAACTTAAAAATAATATCTTTAAAAACCCAACCCTAATAGTTGATATACCCAGTTTACTCCAGCGTAAGTAATAAATTTTAATTGTAGGTGTAATAAACAAAAAAAATTAAATTAAGCCCCGGAAGAAACTTCACGCTAAATAATACAGATATATGGCTTCTAAAAACCGCCGGCAATTTTTGAAAGACAGTACACTTTTGGTGGGCGCATTAGGACTGGCTTCGGTGCCTGCCGCTGTTGCTGCCTCCAGAACGCAAAACCCTAAACCTAAAATTGTGCGCAAAACCATTAACCTGTGGGCCGATAAATCGCCGAACAACCAGGTACACGAAAAATTTGGCCGCCCCCGCCTGGAATTGTATATACCTGAAGGAACAGCTACACAAAAGCGGGCGGCCATTGTGGTGTGTCCCGGCGGCGGCTACCGCAACCTGGCTCCACACGAAGGGCAACCGCTAGCCGAATTATTTGCTGCGCAGGGCATAGTAGGGGCGGTATTAACGTATCATATTTCGCCGGAAAAACACACGTTGCCTTACGCCGATGCCTGTAGGGCCATTCGGCTGCTGCGCAACCAGGCCGCTGAGTTAAATATTGATGCTACCCGCGTGGGCATTATGGGCTTTAGCGCCGGCGGCCATTTGGCAGCCACCGTTGCCACCCAACCCGAATTATTTAAAGACCCGCAGGATAATTTAGCTGGAAAGGTCTCGGCCCGGCCCGATAGGGTGATACTGGGCTATCCTGTAATTTCTTTCCAGGAATTTGCCCACAAAGGCTCCGCCGAAGCTTTATTAGGAAAAAATGCCGACGAAAAATTATTGCAACAATTCTCCAACGATCAGCAGGTAACCGCGCAAAATCCGCCGGCGTTTCTGTTTCATACCGCCGACGACGCCGGGGTACCCGTAGAAAATAGTTTGCGTTTTGCAGCCGCCTGCTCTAAACACAAAGTACCGTTTGCCCTGCACGTTTATCCGCACGGCCGGCACGGCGTAGGCATGGCGCTGGATAACCCCGCCCTAAAAAGCTGGACGACCTTATTGGTGGATTGGCTGGCCGAGTGGTCGCTGCCACAGAAAGGTTAATCTTGGTATATACTTAGAAGTTTTTTAGCGAAGCGTAATTGGTGCCTATTGATAAAGGTTAGTTTTCAACTGGCCGGAATTTAAAAACTTCCGCTCTTGGTACACACCAACTACAAGCTGGCGCGAGCAAACATTGTTCTAAAATATTCCTTAGCCTGATAGCGAAGAGAAAAGATTCACTACAAACACCTTTTTCCAATCGCTTAACTTTGAATTGCCCCTGACTTCAGTCAGGGGTGCCAAAAACCGGGGCTAAAGCAGCAGGGCAATGCAAGGCTGCGCTTAACCTGATGCCTATGGTAAAAACACGTCAATGGCTACTGACTAGCGAGTTATTATAATGCTAAACAGCTTTTTTAATAAAAAACGCCAAGTGAAAGCCCGGCGTTTTTGTTTAATCAGCAATAAATAATCTAAATTATTCTTTGGCTGAAGCTTTGAATAAACCAACCTCGGCCAGCTGCACCGGGCCTTTGGCTTTAAGTACGGTTAACCGGATTTTATCGGTGTGCACGGCCGGAAAGCGGAGTAAGCGTTTGTAGCCAATGGTAGTAAACTGATTTATTTTCTGCCATTTGCTGCCATCCCAGTATTCGAGTAAAGCAGTTTCGTTGTGCTGCCCATCGGCAATATTTTCCTGGAACATGGCCCGATCAAAAGAGGTGGCTTTGCCTAAATTAAAAACAATTGATTGGCCCTGGGGCAGGGATACAAACGTATTTAGTTTAGTATCAGTCAGGCTTTTATTGCTTTTCTGGGTAGCCAGCAAGTTGGTTTTAAACGTCTCGTTCAGGGCTGCCCGGAACTCGCGTAAACTGGCTACATCGGCATCGGCAAAAAGCCCTTCGCGGTTTGGCGGAATATTTAGTAAGAGTAAACTGTTGCGGCCTACCGATTGGTAATACAGGTTAACAAGTTGCTTACCGGTTTTAACTTTGCTGTCTTCGGCGGCATGGTAAAACCAACCCGGCCGGATAGAAACATCGGTTTCGGCCGGAATCCATAGCTTGCCGTTAGGATCGCCGGTGTTTAAATATTTAGGATCGGCTTTGCCGGGTGCCATGCCGGTAATATTTATCGTAGACCAGCAGGTTTCGCCGGCATTGCCCGCCTCGTTCCCAACCCAGCGTACATCCGGCCCCACATCCGAAAACAGCACTGCATTTGGCTGTAGCTGGCGCACCAAAGCCCAGTAACCATTAAAATCGTACTCCATATCTTTGGCATTTTTGCCTTTAGCGCCATCGAACCAAACTTCCGATACTTCGCCATAATTCGTCAGGAGTTCCCGGAGTTGCGTTTTGTAAAAGTCGTTGTACTTGGCGGTACCGTAAGTGGGTTCGTGCTGATCCCAGGGCGATAAATAAAACCCAAACTTTACCCCTTGTTGTTTACAGGCATCGGCGATTTCTTTTACCACATCACCTTTACCATTTTTCCAGGGGCTGCTGGCTACGGTATGTTTGGTTACTTTGGAGGGCCATAAACAAAAGCCATCGTGGTGCTTCGCCGTGATGATAACCATTTTAAAACCGGTTTCTTTTAAGGTACCCACCAGTTTATTTGCGTCAAAATTTACCGGATTAAATATTTGGGGACTTTCGGTACCATCGCCCCATTCTTTATCGGTGTAGGTATTAACGGTAAAATGCAGAAAAGCCGTGGTTTCGAGTTGCTGCCAGGCCAGCTGGCGCGGTGTGGGCTTGGGCAACGACTGGGCTACCCCTAAAAAAGCCTGACTCACCGCCAGCACCAGTAATAAAGTAAATCTGAACATGAGGATTAAGAGAGGTTAATCTAATTAAAGATAAGCAAAACTTCCGGTTTAAAACCAGATGCTTTTACCTAAAACTTTAAAGAATAAACAGCAAATCATTTTATTCTGTAAAAATAGAAAAGACTTCTTTATTTTTAACCGTTCAATCAAAAACCTTTCCGCTGTGAACGAAATTGCTGCTCCTATTACCGTTGGCCTGGCCTCCTATGGCATGTCCGGCTTAGTTTTTCACGCCCCGCTGGTTTCGAGCCACCCCGGTTTTAAACTGCAGACGGTACTCGAACGCTCGGCTAATAAATCGCAGGAGCGCTACCCGGCAGTTAAAGTGGTTAAAACGTTTGAGGAACTCTTACAAGATAACTCGCTGGAACTTTTGGTAATAAACACGCCTAATGCGCTGCATTTAAGCATGGCGCAACAGGCTTTGGAAGCCGGCAAACACGTAATTCTGGAAAAACCGTTTACTGTTACCAGCCAGGATGCCCAAACCCTGATAAATATTGCCAAGGCCAATAACCGGGTGTTAAGCGTGTTTCAGAACCGGCGCTGGGACGGCGATTTTCTGACGGTACAGCAGGTTGTCAGGCAAAATTTACTGGGCCAACTCGTAGATTACGAAGCGCATTACGACCGTTACCGGAATTACATTGAGGCGAATACCTGGAAAGAAGAAGCGGGTCCGGGTTCCGGATTATTGTATAATTTGGGTTCGCATATGATAGACCAGGCACTGGCGCTTTTTGGTAAACCCGCTACCGTTACGGCCGAGTTAGGCATTCAGCGGCCGGGCGGGCAGGTAAACGATTACTACCACATTACGCTCTTCTACCCTGCTCTAAACCTGCGGGTTACTTTAAAATCGAGTTACCTGGTACGGGAACCGGGACCACGGTATATTTTACACGGCACCGAAGGCTCGTTTTTAAAATACGGCCTCGACCCGCAGGAGGACGCCCTGAAAGCCGGTAAACTTCCCTCCGAACCCAGCTGGGGCCTGGAAGATAAAAGTACCTGGGGTCTCCTCAATACGCAGCTAAACGGCCTCCATTTCCAGGGTACCATTGAAACTTCACCAGGCAACTATCTGCAATTTTACAACAGCATGTACGCGGCCATCCGCGAAGGGAAAGAGCTGGCCGTGAAGCCCGAAGAGGCCATGCTGGGTATTCAGATCATTGAAGCAGCAATCCGGAGTAACGCAGAAAAACGGACTATTAATTTATAATCAACTTCACCAATAAAGTACCGGCTTATTTTAAATAAGACAAATTGTAGCGCTAATTCTTGCTGGGGAGGAATGGCTGGCAGAATGATACTAAAATAATATATTCCTGTTCAGCAAAAAACTGTTTATCACGTCATTCGTGGAGGCAATCTTCTGTTTAGAAAAGATTACAGGTAATTAATTTCCTGATGGCACGCGAGGACCTCACCCTAAATCCCTCTCCTGAAAAAGGAGAGGGACTTTGATTAGTTTTATAACCGTATGGTAATGCTGTTTAATGATTAGTAAAATAAGTTTATAAACGGCATTGAATAACTAATCATGGTACTCCGATGGCAATCATAAATGACAAAGTAGTTTTAAAGGAATTTACTATATCTTCTATATGCTCTTTGTAATACATTACACTACAATATTTCTCCTGCTGCTAAAAGCGTTTAACTTGAAAATAGCGTTAACGGAACTCCCCTTCGCCCAGAGGAGAAGGGGTTGGGGGATGAGGTGGTTGCTGCGTAACATCAGTTATAAATAATATAAATATAGGTGGAGAATCAATCCATATTAATAACCACCTTGCCACGGGTTTTGCCGGTTTCAATTTGCCGGTGGGCATCGGCAATTTTATCAAACGAAAATTCCTGCGACACATGAGCTTTCAGAATGCCGGCCTGGAGTAGCTCAGCTAGCTTTTGCATATCGTCGCCGCTGGAGTGCACCAGGTAATTAGCGCCTTTAATATGTAAGGCATCGGCTCTTTTTTTCATTTCCTCGTTTACGCCGCCCACAATGCTAATCAGTTGTGCATCGTTTTTCAGAATTTTAAAATAACGCGGCACCATATCGGCTCCCAAGCTGTCCAGTACAAAATCAACAACGGGTAATTCTTCAAACTGCTCTTGGGTATAATCAATGTGCTGGTTTACTCCCAAATCTTTTAAGAAATCGGCATTGGCGCCGGAGGCTACTCCAATTACATAAGCCCCGATATGTTTGGCAATTTGGACCGCAAAATGGCCCACCCCACCGGCGGCGGCCTGAATAAATACCCGTTGCCCCGGTTTTATTTTGGCCTGGTGTACCAAAACCTGCCAGGCCGTTAAGGCCGCCAAAGTAGCCGCTGCCGCTTCCTGGTGCGAGATAGATTCGGGTTTTAATGCCAGATGTATTTCGGGGGCTGCCACATATTCGGCGTAAGCTTTGCCATGACCCGGAAAATTTACCATGCCAAATACCGCATCGCCTACCTTAAATTTACTAACCTCCTTTCCCACTTCTACTACTTCGCCGGAAACATCCCAACCCAAAATAACGGGCGGCTCGGTTCGTAGCTGGCCATATTGCGCTTTACCCTTCCGGGTTTTAATATCTACCGGATTAATGCTTAAAGCTTTTGTTTTTATTAATACTTCATTTGGCTTTAGCGTGGGCTTTTCTATTTCCTGCAACTGTAAATTGTCAGGCTCGCCGGGTTCGGTCAGAATAATTGCTTTCATAAGGTTAGATTTTAAGTTCCTGAAACGGAAAAACAGACTAAGACGGTCAAAAAAAGGCCGACACTTTTGTGCCGGCCTTTAAATCAGTTTAATAAAAATATTTAATTAGCCTTTTTTAACCGGAGCCTTAGTGGCTGGTTTGGCTGGAGTAGCTGGTTTTGCCGGTGTAGCGCCAGGGGCTAACGACAAAATATATTTTACCATTTCGCCAGCATCGGCTTGCGAAATTTGCGGGTGCGGGCTCATTGGAATTTGGCCCCAGTTACCTGCACCACCCTGAATAATTTTTTCGGATAACTTGGCTACGGCCGTTTTATCGCTTTTGTATTTTTGGGCAATTTCTTTAAAAGACGGACCAACAATTTTATTATCTACCGAGTGGCAAGCATTACAGTCGCTTTTATCCATCAGGGCTTTGCCTTTTAAAGCAGCTGCACCGCCGGCCTGATACACCTCGGTTGTAGGATTTACCATTTTACCGGTAAATGCAAACGACCCCATAACAATTGCCAGTACGCCGGCCGCCTTAAAACAGTTTGTTAAACTCCTTTTCATTGATTTTTACTTTTACTAAAATTAAATATTTATAACTGATTCCCTGGCTGTACAACAACAACCGGCTGGTTTAATTCAATAACTATGCCTTCTTTGAAATTTCGGGTACAGATTTAAGCAAAATTGTGCTGTTTCGCAAATAAACGCCTGATATTCTCATTTATTTTTGAGAATCTCAAAGTTACTCTATAAAAAGCGTATTCAAATATTCTGGCAGCGGCAACAGCATCTTTATTTCCGGACCAGCAGCATACCTACTAAGTCGTAAATACTCTCGTATTTATTTAGCAAGCTGGTTTTATTTTGTTCATCCGGCTGTAAAATCTGGTAAGGTTGTGTGGCGCTGTAAAGATTAAGCGGAAACGGCCCGGCGGCTTTTCTTGTGCGTGGTTCTCTGCCATTGTTTTTTGGTGGCAGCAACGGTACCTAGTATTATAAGCGAAGATATAACCGGCAGCAAACCAATTGGGTTAAAAGGGAAAAGCGGAAAACTCAGCAGGGCCAAACTCAGGCAAAAAATGGCAAGCGGTTTGCGCATATAATATTTGCCCCGGCTCAAAAACTTAATACACCTTAACTGCAATAAGCTTAAGCTCAGAAACACAACGCCCATTAGCAGCAAATTATAAAAGTGCAGGTTATAAGAAAACGTGCCCGCCTGCATTCTTTGGATATTAACCCATATTACCGCTACCAGATGCCCCACCATGTTTAACGCACACCACATAGCCATAAAAACCAGCAGCAACAGTGGTATTTTTTTAATTTCTGATTTCCGGGTGCGGTAAAAATAATTACCGATTAGCCAGGCTGAGACTACTGTCAATAGCAATATGCTGGCATCAGCAACTTGGGTGTTTATCATAAATTTAAAAGTAATTTTGGGTATCCGGGAATGATAAATATAAAATCAAAATGGAAAAGAAATATAAGAATAAATATTAAATATTCCGGCTAATATTCTTTTTAAAATCCTTTTAAACAGTCAATTACCTAAGTAAGTGGTAACACTGACACTGAAGCCGGTTAGCTGTATTATTAGTGAATAAATATTATATTTTTATATAACAGGCCTGAAGTTTGAACGTGCCCGACGGGCCATCCTCCGCTTACTTCATCAGCGGTATAAAATCTGATTGAGCCATTTGGGCAAGCGCAACAACCTACCGGAAAATGAGGCGCGATAAAAACTGAAAGCGGTAATATGAAAGGGATTTACCGGCTTAGGTAGAAATTCTTTTTTAAAGCAAAAAGGCCGCCACTTACGTGGCGACCTTTCTAAAATAAGCGTAAACTCTTATTACTTAACCGCCGAAAATTTCTGAAACTCAGCGTTTACCTGGTCGTTGGTTAAGTTGCTGCCCGAATGAATAATTACTTTATGCCGGAAAGTAACCGATTTGCCGGGTGCCAGCTTATAGTTAAGCTCTTCTTTGCCGTTGCTCATGGCTTTCTGGCCTAGCGGATTAGCGGCGTATAAGCCGTAACCACGGGCGTGCCAGTAAGTAGGGTAACCAACATTCTGCGGATTATCCAGTATTACCAACGAAACGGGCTCTTGCCCAATAGTACCTACCAGGTTTACCCATTTACCCCGGGTTCCCCAAACATCGTCGCCGGTTTTACCTTCGCTGCTGATGTATTTGCCGGTTACGCCTTCGTTGTTAAGCTTAGGTACCGCAGTAGCCACACCGCTCGCATCGGTGAAAACTTCGGGCTTGTTAGAGGGGTGTTCCAGTTCGCGGGACAAGCGGATCCCCAGCATACCTTCTTTGTTATCTTTAAACAATACCTCTTCTTTTAAAGCGGTTAGTTTAGTAATACGCTCGATGGTGCGGTCATTGCCCTGGCCGTTAAAAATAAACCGGGTTTCTTCCAGCAGCAGGTTCGTGCCATCTGGTTTTTGCCAATCGGCGGTTACTACCAGTTCGGCTTTATCGTTGCCGCCGGTCATTTTGGTAACAGCCCGGTGCTTAATGGTACCGAAATCCTTTTTCTTTTCGGCCGGAATAGCGGTAGAGTTATTCCAGAAATCGAGACCGTTTACGTCGCCGTAGTTAAACCACATACCTACGTGGTGCGGATGGTCTACCCGCTCGCCCGGCCGCGGGTCCATGGGCCAGCCCCGGGTTACGAGGGTACCTTTGGCAGTACGCAGCGGGTATAAAACCGGCTTCATCAGCTCGTTGGGGTAAATATAAGAGGTAAAAGGTTTGCCGTCTACCGTAATATCTACGCGCTTGGCGGCTTTATTTTCGGTTATAGCAAAGCGTTGGGTTTTGGCAGGTTTACCTTGCCGCGGCTCTTTTGGTACAAAGCTCATGGCCAGGCAAACTACAGCCAGGGTAAGCATTCCCAGGCTTACCCGTTTCATATTTCTCAGCATTCTCTTGATTTCTTCTCCTTAGCTAACTACAACATCCTGTTTGGTATCGTCGAAGGTTACCTTCTTACCGGTTTCCATGGCGGTGCGGGTCATAATATTTGCAATAGAATGGTTATAACCAGCTTTTACCGAAGCATTAGGCGTTTTGCGGCTCCGCACGCATTCCATCCAGTTACGCATGTGCAGCGAAGTCATCGGGTCGCCGCCGGTGTTGGCACCAGTTTCCATTTTAGCCGCGTTTGGCAAGGTAGCAGATTCCAGCAAGTTTGGTTTCATGCCCATTTCGTCGGCCATTTTTTTGGTTAAACCGCCTTCGGACGAAATTTTATTTGTATCCAGGTTTATCATACCGCCATTGGAGAAATACAGCTCTTTGGTACCGCCGGCCGAGTTGTGGAACCGAGACGTGAATATTACCTGAAAACCTTTGGTCATGTCGTTTTGCGGACCGTAATCCATCACGGCAGTTAACGTATCGGCGTTGGTGCGGCCGTCTTTCCACACGTAAATACCACCGTTGGCGGCTACACTACGCGGATGATCCAGGCCGGTAAACCAGTGTACGGTATCAATCTGGTGTGCCATCCACTGACCAGGTATACCCGAAGAATAAGGCCAGAATAAACGGAATTCTAAATATTTACGCGGATCCCAGGCTACTTTCGGGCGGTTCATTAAGTAACGGTCCCAATCGGTATCTTCCTGACGGAGATCTTTTACTTCCGGTACCCGCCAGCGGCCGGGCTGGTTTACGTTCCAGCACATTTCTACCATGGTAATATCGCCGAATTTACCCGAGCGGATGTAGTCGTTAGCGGCAATATAGTTAGGGGCACTGCGGCGCTGCGAACCAATCTGTACAATTTTCTTCGTTTCTTCCACGGCTTTCAGCAGGGCCCGCGCATCTTCCATGGTTTCGGCCATTGGTTTTTCAATATAGGCATCGCGGCCGGCCCGAACGGCTTCCACGCCCATTAAAGCGTGCTGAAAATCGGCAGTAGAAATAATTACCGCATCAATATCTTTATTGTCGTACAACTCATCGTTGTTCCGGTGCTTTTTAATTTTAACGCCTGCTTTGGATTTTATATAAGCCTCGGCGGCATCGCGGCGGCGGTTCCAGATGTCCGACACGGCGGCAAATTCAAAATTTAAATCTTTGGCATGGTTCATAAAAGAAGGCACCAGCGAACTTCTGAAACGATTGGAGAAGCCTACTATACCTACTTGTACCCGATCGTTGGCTCCTAAAATACGGCCATAGCTTTTTGCACTAAAGCCCATGTTCATGGCGGCTAAGCCTACCGTTCCCATCGCAGCTTTCTTCAAAAATGCGCGACGCGGGTTATTATTATTGTTTTCCATGTGTACTGTATGATTTTAATTTAATTGGTGAATAATTCTGCAGTTAAGTTTAATTAAAGCGTCCGGATTTTAATATTCCGGAAATGCACTTCATCGCTGTGGTCTTGTAATAATAATGGCCCCTGGGCGGCTTCGCCAAAGTTTTCGAATTTCTGGTATTTGCTTTCGGCCACCAGTTTCCGGAATTCCGGACCGCCTCTTTCGTATTCCACTACTTTGGTACCGTTCAGCCAATGTTCCACGTGTCTGTTTTTAGATATTACCCGTATCTGGTTCCACTCGCCAATAGGTTTGGCTTGCTTGCTTTGGGCTGGTATCAGGTCATAAAGTGAGCCAATGGTGCGGTTGCCGTTTTTGCCCATTTTAGCATCCGGGTGCCGGTCGTCGTCCAAAATTTGGAATTCCAGCCCGATGGCCGAACCGGATCCTTTCCGTTCGGTTACAAAATATTTCAATCCGCTATTGGCACCGGGAGTTAACTTTGCTTCCAGGGTCAGTTCAAAATTATCAAACTGGCTGGTTGTAACAATGTCACCGCCCTTCCGCGAGTCGCCGCTATTGGTTTTTAAAATTATTAGTTCGCCGTTTTCTATTTTCCAGCCCCCAGCCGGAAAAGCATCTTTGCCCACACCGCGCCACCCCGTGGCTGTTTTACCATCAAACAATAATTTCCAGCCGGCGCTTTCTTCCGCCGGTGTAAGCTGGTTCTGGTTCTCCGAATCGGCGTTTAGCTGCAAAGCCGCGCCTCCACCCAGATGAGTATCCGAAACCTGTTCCGCAGGCCGACAAGCGCCTGCTAAACCAGCTAAAACAAAGGCATAAATAAACAAGTAGCCTTTAATCAGGTGCATGTTATTTTCTTAATTTGGCTAAAAGATATTGTACAATGTTCTATTTAAATTATTTTATATTTATAAATTAACAATTTACATATAAATATTTAAATTAGCTACCTCCATCGCCAAATATTATTCAGCAGCAAGCAATCTGCTTCCGCAAATGCATTAAGATTGAACCTTAAAACCCAGCGTATTAAGATAACTACGGGTTATCTCGGCGCATTGTGCCGGGGTTTTAGCTTTATCCGGCACCGAGTCCAGTTCCACAATTCCCCAGCCTTTAAACTTCACATCGGCCAGAGCTTTAAACACGCCCGGCAGGTTTACATTCCCCTGACCCAGTTCCACAAAAGTATAAGCCTTTGGATTTGAATCGCCGGTTTTGGGCCGCACATCTTTTAAATGCAAGGCATTTAAACGGCTTTGGTATTTTTTTATAGCCGCCACCGGATCGCCGCCACCCTGGTGATAATGGGCAGTATCGAGTTCCAGTTTTACATTTTGCGGATCGCAACTGCTCAGAATAATATCTACTTCTTCCGGAGTTTCGCCTAACTGGTGCATGTGGTTGTGGTAATTGGTTATTACGCCCATGTCGCGGCTGCGACGGCCTATTTCGTTTAGCAAGCGGCCGTATTTTTGCAAATCCTCGGTGGTAGGGGCGGCGCCGTCTTTAGGACGGGAAGAGTTGGTTATCTGAATATTCCGGCCACCCAGAGCTTTTACAAATTTAGCATTATCTAAGTGCGTCTGAATTACTTTTTCGTCGTCGCCAGTGTTAATATTGGCATTGCCGCTCGAAAACATGGGCAATTCCAGTTTATACTGGGTGAGCACAGCCTTTAATTCGGCGGGTTTGGCACTATATTCTTTTAAAACATTGGAGCGCAACTGCACACCTTTAAAGCCCAGCGCCGCAATATCTTTAATGGCCTGCACATCATTACCGCCCCAGGTTATGGCCGAATAGCCTAATTTTAAACCGGGAACCGAAATGCGCCCCGTTCCACCGGCCTGAAAACCAGTTAACACCGGTAAAGAAAGTGCCGTGAGGCCTAATTGCGCAAGAAACGTTCTACGCGATATTTCTGTAGACATAGTAAGTTTTTAGTTGATTAAGCGAATAAGATATAAAATATTCCCCAGTGATAAAAATTTGTTTACCACCAGGGAATAATTTTTCGAGTTAAACCATTAATAACCTTGGTTTTGCGGGAAAGCTTCTTTCCCACCGGTAGTCCGGTCAATCTGGTCGTTAGGTATCGGACGCAGCGTATGAAATGGTTGAATATTGGGCCCGCCATCGGGATTATACTTTTTAACCCGCTCTACCAAAGTACCGGTTCTTACCAAATCAAACCAGCGTTCCATTTCACCCAATAATTCACGGGCTCTTTCGTCCAGAATAAAGTCCAGGTTTAACTGACCTGCGGTTATTTCCATTTCCTTTTCTTTGCCCGGCAGCGCCGCACGCCGCCGCAGGGTGTTAATATAAGTAACTGCTTCTTCGGGTTTACCGGATTTAAGTAAAGCTTCGGCCGCAATTAAGTAAGTTTCGGCTAAACGAGCCACCATAAAATCACGGGAACCTCTTTCTTCCTGCACCGAAAGCCGCTGTGGGTCTAAAAATTTACTTAAACTAGGAAAATAACGATAATTCCCGGCTGATAAAACTTCTGCCCGGTCTATAATCCGGTAGTTCTTTTTGGCTTTAAACTCGGCCGAAATATTGGTAGGCGCTACCCAGATAGCGGTATCGCCAATTTTCATGCCGGGAGCCAACGTAGCCGGATTATTTGCATAAAATACCTGTTTAAAAGAACCGTTGTACCGGGAATCTTTCGTACGGTCGAACAAATCGAGTGTATACATGGTAGGCTTAAAACGTTTAAAGGGCCGGCCATTAGCTACATCACGCATGGTTCCTTTATGGCCCGCATCGTACTCCATAATAAAATAAAGATGGCCACTGTTGCCGTTACCATTCGTTAATAAGCTATTGGTGTACTGTACCGACCAGACTACTTCGGCATGTTCCTGGTTAGACTGATCAAAAACATCAGCAAAATTAGGCAACAGCCTAAAACCATAACTAGGGTTGTTTATTACACCTTTGGCCAGTTCTGCTGCCCGCTGATAATCATCTGGTTTGGCGGCACCTGCATTACTCGCCCGGGTTAAAAGCACTTTGGCCAGCATGTGTTCGGCAGCCGGTTTGGTGGCCCGGCCATATTCGGTTTGCTTTGTCGGCAATACTTTAATAGCCTCTTCCAAATCCTGAACAATTACGTCGTAAACATCTTTAACCGATGAACGGCTGGCGGTAGTCTGGACTTCGGTGGTTTCGTGTAAGGCCAGGTGTATAGGCCCAAAAGTTTGAACCAATACAAAGTAGTAATGTGCCCGCAAAAACTTAGCTTCCCCTACCCGAATGGCTTTTCGGGCCTCATCTACTTCAACCGTGGGGGCGCGATCGATAACGGTATTTGTAGTGTTAATAGCGCGGTAAAAATCATTCCACAGATCCCGGATATAATCTACCTGGGCATTTAGATTAGGCGTATAATCGTTCACAAACTTATAATCACCATCGGCACCTTTGGTATAGGTATCGGTACCAAATACGGTAAGGGTAAAGCCGCGCTGGGTGCCGTACCACGAACGCAATGGCTCGTACGAGGCCTTTACAGCATCTTCGAAACCAGTTGGTGTTTTAAAATATTCCGGCGTAACCACCGATACAACTTCTTCTTCGAGGGTATCCTTACACGCTTGGCTGAAAAAGGCCAGGCAGCAGGTAAGTATTAATATCTTCTTCATAAAATTGATGCTTTCTTTAATTAAAATTTTGCGTTAATACCAAACATAATCAGCCGCGCAGATGGGGTGCCAATCGAGATTAGGTTTGATTGTTCGCGGTCGTTGTTCCGGCCCCGGGCTTGTTCCGGATCCAGGTTTTTGCCGTAATTAGAAAAAATGAACGGATTCTGTGCACTGGCATAAACCCGCAGCGACGACATTTTTACTTTACTGCTAATGGCAGCCGGAATATTATACCCCAGGCTAATATTTCTCACTTTGGTAAATGAACCATCGAAATAAGACATGGTGGTATTATACAGCGGGCGCTCCTGGTTTTGATTAGGCCGTGGGAAGGCGTTGGTTGGGTTATTCGGTGTCCAGTAGTCAACATCCATATTGTTGTACCGGCCAGCCAGGAAGTTTAGATTATTATACAAGTCGCTTTGGATAAGGCTTCCCTGGCGGGTAAAAATAAAGAACGAGAAATCTATTCCTTTGTAGCTAAACCTATTGGTAATACCACCCGACCAATCCGGAATATCAGAGCCTAATATTACCCGGTCCAGCGCATTAATAGCGCCATCGTTGTTCTGGTCTTTTACTTTAATTTCGCCTGGGTTCTGCTTGTATTTCTTGGCTTCATCGGCTTCGCTGGTTTGCCAGATGCCTAGCTTGTCGTAATCATAATATACGGTTAGGGGCTGGCCTATAAAGTACAGACTACCGACATCGTTGTTTTTACCGTTATAAATTTCTACAATTTGTTCTTTGTTCGAGTTAAAGTTTAAATCGGTGGTCCATTTAAAGCCATCGCCGCCCATGTCTACGTTAACTGTTGAAATAGCAAATTCGACACCGGTGTTCTTGCTTTTACCTACGTTTTGCAAGACACTGCCGTAGCCGCTGGTGAAAGGCAGGTTTCTGGGCATTAGCAAGTCGTAGGTATCTTGCTGGTACACTTCTAAGGATCCTGAAATACGGTTATCCAGGAATCCATAATCTAACCCTACGTTGGTAGTGGCTGTGGTTTCCCAGCGTAAATTCGGATTAACCAAGGTATTAGGTGAATAACCAAAAGCACCTGAATTGCCAAATGCATAGGTAGTGCGGTTTAAAGAACCTTGCGTAGCATAGGCATTAATACCCTGATTACCGGTTAAGCCGTAACTGGCCCGGAGTTTCAGATTATCAATAAAGGCAATATCTTTTATGAAAGATTCTTCACTCAGGCGCCAGCCAATGGCCGCAGAAGGGAAGAAACCATATTTTTTAGTATCCCCGAATAAACCTGTTTCACCGGCAAATTTAGAAGATCCATCTATCCGGGTGGTCAGCGTCAATAAATATTTATCTTTAAAGCCATAGTTTATCCGGCCCATGTAAGAAAGTAGGCCACTTTCGTTCAAATCACTGTCTATGCCTTCAATATTTGGCGCATGTGATAATTTATAAAATAATTGTCTTTCAGAAGTTAAACCGCTGGCCCGTATACTATAGAATTCCCGCTGTTCCTTTTGGATTGAAAAGAGGCCGGTTATATTAATATCATGCATTTCCTTGAACGTTTTACTATAGTTCAGGATGTTTTCCACGGTGTAGGAGAACAAATAATTGTTATCGTTCCGGGCAAAAGGGGTACCACCCGACCGGGCATTGGTCAGGCTGGCCTGAAACTGACCACTACGACGGGCAGAATAATCCGGACCAAAATTTAAGCGGTAAGTTAACCCTTGTGCAATCTGGTATTCGGCAAATAAACTGGTAAAAATCCGGGCCCGGCGGTTTTCATTTACAACCGCATTGGGCACTACCTCTAATAAGGGGTTAGTCTGCGCCCCATCCGTTGTATTCCGGAAAAGAAGCTTACCATCTTTATCGTACGGCGAGCCCAAAGGATTTTCACGCAACGTAACGCCATAAGGGTTGGGACCAATATTCAGCTTTCCTAAACTACCCAGCATGGTTACCCCAAATTTTAAGCGATCGGTTATCTGCTGGTCCAGCGATATACGAATATTGTCGCGGGTAAAGTCCTGCCCAATAGTTACCCCTTTTTCGTAGAAATGATTAAAAGAAACCGAATAGCGGGTTTTCTCACCACCTCCCGAAATACCTAGCTGGTGGCTTTGCTGGGAACCCGTCCGGGTTATATAATCCTGGTAATTAGTCGACCGGCCGGAGGCTATGCCCTCTAATTCAACGGCATCAAAGATGGCTTTATCCGCCGCAACCGGGTCGGCATCATTGTATTTACCAATGGCCCGGCGCGACTCGCGTTTGTATTCGGCAAACTCGGGCCCGTTCATTACATCGTACTGATTAATTATTTTATTAACTCCGTAATACCCGTCGTAAGTAACACTTACCTTACCAGGGGTACCCCGTTTGGTGGTAATAATAACTACCCCATTGGCACCCCTGGATCCGTAGATAGCGGTAGAAGAGGCATCTTTCAGCACTTCCATAGATTCAATGTCCTGTGGGTTGATATCACTGATATCACCCGAAAGCGGAATGCCGTCTACTACGAAAAGTGGATCATTCCCGGCGTTAAAGGACCGCCGGCCCCGTATCCGAACATTTACCCCGCCACCCGGGCTGTTGCCCTGGCTTAAAACTTCAACCCCGGCTGCTCTACCCTGTAAGGCCTGTTGGGCATTGGTAACCGGTAGTTCAGAGATTTCTTTGGAAGATACCGAGGAAATGGCACCTGTTACCTGACTTTTCTTTTGGGTACCATAACCCACCACTACAACTTCCTGCAGCGCTTTGGCATCTTCGGACATGGTAATATTAACCGCCCCAGGACCAGAGAAGGTTTTTTCGGTGGTAGTAAAACCAATAAAGGAAAACACCAGCGTACCGCCTTGTTCGGGTACACTAATTGCATAAGTCCCATCTAATCCGGTGGTAGCGCCAATAGTGGTGCCTTTCAAAAGCACCGTAACGCCCGGCAGTGGCTCGCCTTTGGCCGAACTTACTTTACCGGTAATGGGCCAGTTAACGGGTTTGCTGAGATAAAGCTTAGCCGAAGTAAAATTTGCAGTAGTTAAACTGCTGCGGGCAGAAGGGCTGGCAAAAGCCCCATCGGATAAACAACATGCCAATAGCAAGACACAAACCTTGCCAGGCTTTAAACGGGTAAAGTTTCTCATACAGGTTAATTAAAATTATTTGAGTGGATATTAAATTGGGTCTGGTGGTCCGGAAAAACCCGGAGTAAGATTAGAAGAGCGGAGGTACTAGTATCAGGGGCGCTTTATTTAAAGCAAATTCTTCTTAGCTGTGGTCGATAGTGTTTACTTATTTTGTTCAACAATAAAGCAATATAATCAACTTTTAAATTTTTCATTATATAAGTTCTAATTTACGGAAAAACAAAATACAAATTTTTGAAATATTTGTTATTTAAATTTAACAAGCATAGGTATTTATACCCATAAATACAAATTAATTCCCGCAATCGATGCCGGGAACGTTTGCGAAAAAATCCAGTCGTTTAATGCTTTATTACAGCTTAAATACACGAACCTTGAAGATCGAAATATTACTCTTAATTTCTTTATCAGAAAGGCTATAATTGCAAACAAGAAGGATACGCCATTAACTGGCAGGAAGGATATGCCAGGATTAGGAGCTAAACATCTTTATTCTTAACAGTCTATAATAGACAAAATGCATCCTACGCCATGAAAGCTCTAAAATGTGCGTCGAATATATAAAAAGGATTTTGGCAGATAAACCACTACTATTTTGCCAAACAAACAGGAGTTTCGAGCTTTGAGTGTAAATTGGGTTAAGCGGTAATAAATAACTAAATGCTTTGTCACAAGAAACAACCAAAACTCACCGAAGGTAATGTAGAAATCTGATTTTCCTATTTGAAAATCACTAAAAAAATACTAACTTTTAGATGATTCTATATAACTAAACCCTGCCATTAAAGACCTGATACATCCAACGTTACAGCCCTAAACCACTTACTGTACACCTGCTAAATAACCCCAGCGGCTTACCACTTTAGTAATTATCTCTTTACACTTTAATATTTTAATGAGCACCAAGTTAAAGAAGCTTTAAAATTTTGAAGATTAGTTTATTTATTAACCATAATGTATATTCAGACTTTATATATACCTAATATGGCAAGCCATTAAAATTGTGGTTAAAAGGCCATTTCACCTCTGCTGAATTTTGGTTTAGAATACAAAGCACAAAACATACTGCTATAGTAAAAACCAGTTCATACGGAATAATTTTTAGTAAATGATTCCTAAGGGTATTAAACAAGAATCAAAGAAATTGAAGTTACCGGCAGATTACGTTTACCTGCAAATTTCACCATTTTACCCATAATATTTTTTATCAGAATAATCTATGAATTTAAAATTACCTTCTGTAAGGGCAATTGGCATTAATTTAATGCTCACTGCTTTGCCCAGCCTGGCATTTGCGCAGGCATTACCTGTTATTAGTCTCAATAATCCATTAGTCAGGAAGCCAGTTGTGCAAACCTTAATGGCCAGTTCCCGGGCTTTGCCGACTAACATTGATAAAATGGTGAAAGGCAGAGTGGTAGACCAAAAAGGCGAATCCCTGATTGGCGTGAGCGTACTGGTAAAGGGTACCTCCCGCGGTACTGCTACCGATGTATCCGGCCGATTTGAAATTGCGGTAGAAGATGTGGGTGCTACCCTGATATTTTCGTACGTGGGCTATGTGCGCAAAGAAATAGAAGTGGGTAATCAAACCGATATAACGGTAACCTTAGAAAACGATACCCAGGTTTTATCGGAAGTAGTGGTTACGGCCCTGGGTATTAAGCGGGAGAAAAAAGCTTTGGGCTACTCGGTGCAGGAAATTGGTGGCGAAGCCATTTCTACCGCCAAAGAAGCAAACCTGGCCACTACCCTGGCTGGTAAAATGGCCGGGGTGCAGGTAACCCGCTCGGCCAATGGGGCAGGCGGCTCGTCAAAAGTAGTAATCCGGGGTAATAATTCATTGGTAGGTAACAGCCAGCCCCTGTATGTAATCGACGGTATACCTATGGATAACAGCAACCCTAATTCACCGGGCAGCAGCGGCGGTATCGATTACGGCGATGGTATTTCCAACATCAACCCCGAAGACGTTGAATCTATTTCGGTTTTAAAAGGACCCAATGCGGCCGCCCTTTACGGGCAGCGTGGCAGTAACGGGGTGGTTTTAATTACCACCAAATCGGGTAAAGCGCAAAAAGGTATTGGCGTAAAATATGGTATCGATTATTCAGTAGGCGATGCCTTGGTTTTGCCGGATTTCCAGGACGAGTACGGCCAGGGACTGGACGGCAATTTTACCCATTTTAGAGGCAACGATGGCAAAATTTACACCTGGGCCACGGCGCAAGCCGGCAATATACCAGGCATGCCCAAGACCAGCGGCGGCCGCGACCGGTTTACCCGCAGCAGCTGGGGCCCCAGAATGGAAGGACAACAATACGAAGACCAGTGGGGTAACGTGTTAAACTTTACGCCGCAGCCCAATACGTTTCAGAAATTTTTTAACACCGAAACGCAAATGGTAAATAATGTAAGCTTAGAGGGCGGTACCGATAAAATAAATTACCGGCTGTCATATGGCAATACCCATATTAACGGCTATACCCCCGGCAATACGTTAGACCGCCACAATATTAACCTGCGAACAATAGCCAAAATAACTTCTAAACTGGAGCTAGACGCCAAAGCCAACTACATCGACCAAAGAGGTGCCAACCGGCCCACTGTTTCTGATGCCAGCGATAATCCAGCCTATATTTTCATCAGTCAGCCGCGCAGCATGGGCATGGATATTCTGGCTAACTCGGCCTGGACCGCCGAAGATGTGAGCAGGCAATTGGGTTATGGTACCGTGCCGTTTGTGGGTATGGAAAAAACCTACGCCACCAACTCTTCTACGGCCAATCCTTACTGGACCCGCGACCATACTTTCAACTCTGATGACCGGCAACGTTTGATTGGTTTAATCCGGCTGAGCTACCAGTTTAACGACTGGACCAGACTAACGGCCAAAACCGGTACTGACCTTTATACCGACCAGCGTTACCGGCACCGCGAAATAGGCACTTACCAGAGTACTAACCGCAACGGCGATATTTCGGAGCAAGTAACCCGTAACCGCGAAGACAACAGCGATGTGCTTTTATCGTTAACGCCCGAATTTTCCGATAATTTTTCGGTGGGCTTAAACCTGGGGGCCAGCCACCAGAAATTTTATTCCCGCACCACCGGCAATACCGGTACCGAATTTATTGTGCCTAGATTATATGCCATTAACAACACGCTCATCAACTCCTATATTTACCGGCTAACCGAGAGCTCTATCAATTCGGTTTATTTATCCGGCCAGGTAGGTTTTAGAGAATATTTATTCCTCGATTTTTCGGCCCGCAACGACTGGTCTTCTACCCTTTCGCCGGAAAACAATTCCTTTTTCTACCCGGCTATCAGCACCAGTTTGGTCCTGTCCGATGCTTTAAATATCCAGAGCAATACGTTAAGCTTTCTCAAATTAAGAGGCTCCGTTGCGCAGGCGGGTAGTTCCGGTTCGCCGTACCAGTTAACCGGCACTTACTCTTTGGATCAGAATGCCCACGGCGGTGTGCCTTTGGCTTCTTTTTCGTCTACCATACCAGATCCTAATCTAAAGAACGAGCTTACTACCTCCGTTGAAGTAGGTTTGGAAACACGTGTTTTCCAGAACCGGGCTGGTTTGGCGTTTGCCTATTACAATGCCCGTACCGAAAACCAAATATTAGATGTGCCTTTGCCGCCTTCCAGCACTTTTGGTTCGCGCCGCATTAATGCCGGCGAAATTCGTAACCGCGGTATTGAATTAACTTTAAACGGAACACCGGTAAAAACCGCGTCAGGCTTTACCTGGGACGCTACCTTTAATTTTTCCCGTAACCGCAACCAGGTTGTTTCGCTGGCAGAAGGCGTAGATACCTATATTTTAGGCTCGGACCGCGGCGTTAACGTAGTAGCCGAACCCGGTAAACCTTTCGGCACCATTATCGGCAACGGTTTTCAGTGGCTGCGCGACGAGAACGGCAACCGCCTGATTGATCCGGATACCGGCTTGCCTTTAAAAACCAACGGCAAAATATTATACGAAATTGGCAATGCGTTGCCTAATTGGTTAGGCGGTTTTAACAACAGTTTCCGGTACAAAGGCATAGCGCTGTCGGCATTAATTGATATTAGCCAGGGCGGTAAAATTTATTCCCAAAGTTTGCGCGAAGAGCTGGTTTACGGTACCATTAAAAAAACCTTACCCGGCCGCGATGGAACGTATGTAGCCGAGGGGGTAGTAGCCAACAAATCGGCCGATGGCACCTGGACCAGTACCGGGCAGGTTAATACCAAGCAAGTGCGGGCGCAGGATTACTGGAACGTGGTAGCACCGGATAAAGACAATGTGGTACCCGAAGAAATGCTGAACGATGCCAGCTACGTGATGTTCCGGGAGTTAACCCTCAATTACGCTTTGCCTTCGGTACTGGTAAACCGCACGCCGTTTAAAGGTATACGGGCCGGTATTTATGGCCGTAACTTGTTTTACTTACAACGCAAAACCGAAGGTTTTGCCCCGGAGGCTTCTTCATTTAACGTAAATAACTCTTCTCTGGGCTTAGAATCTACGGCCCTGCCTTTGTTACGTTATTTTGGGGTGAGCCTGAATGTAGAATTATAATTTTATCATCCGCTTTTATTTACCTCCATGAAAAATATATTTAAATCAATATTATTAACCGGCGTGGTTCTTTTTACGCAGGCCTGTACCAAAGACTTTGAGAAAATAAACACCCCACCCACTTCTGTAACCACCATCGATCCGGGTTTGGTTTTAAGTAAAGTACAGAAAGACGCGGCCTTTGCCGAAGGCGTAGAATACCCGAATAATCAATACGGCTCCTGGATTCAGCACTGGGGCGGCGGGGTTTTAATATCCAGTTCGCGTTACATCGAACAAAGCGATAACGCCGCCTGGAGTAGCCACTATACTTTAATTCGTAACCTGGCCCAAATCCGGAACGAGATATTGAAAGGCCAGGAAGATAGCCCAACCGGCCGGACCAAACTGGCCATTGCCAGAATTGTGGAAATTTCACTTTGGCAACGCCTTACCGATTTGTTCGGCGATGTTCCTTATTCCGAATCAGCTTTGGGCATTGCCGATATAAAAACCAAACCGGCTTTCGATACCCAGGAATCAATTTACAAATCATTAATTGCGGATATTGATGCGGCCATGGCCCAACTCACCCCAACCGATGCCAGCTACGGCAACGCCGATTTTTATTACAAAGGCGATGTAAACAAGTGGAAAAAATACGCCAATTCGCTTAAACTAAGGTTGGGTATGCGTATTCGTTACGCCGACCCGGCTTTGGCGCAAAAAACTGTAACCGAGGCCATGGGGCAGCCTTTACTCGAAAGCAACAGCGACAATGCCGCTATTCCGACGTACAACAACGCCACCAATGCCAACGTGCACCCCATTTTAAACCATTTTTTGGCCGGCAGCCCCGACCTGAAATATTTGGCCGCACCTTTTGTGGCGCAGCTGGTTACCACCAACGATCCGCGTTTGCCCCGCATTGCCCAGCCTACGGTTAATTCGGTTAAGGCTGGTACCCCGGCATACCGCGGTATTGGCGTAGCCCTTACCGATGCACTGTTAAAAACAATTGTCCGGGACGATTATTCAACGGCTTCTACGCAAACATTCTTTAACCGATCTTATAGCCCAGCCATTCCGTGTATCGTTTATTCGTTTTCGGATGTGTCGTTTTATAAAGCCGAAGCCGCCCTGGAAGGCTGGGGCGCTACGCCGGAACAGGCCGAAGGTTTTTACCAGGCGGGTGTAAGAGCAGCCCTGGCGCAGGAACCGTATAATATTACTACCGTGCCCACCAATTTTGCCAGTCAGCTTTCCTTTACCGGCTTAACCAAAGAACAAAAGCTGGAAAGAATAGGAACTCAGAAATGGATACAGTTATTTGGCCGGTCTTACGAAGCCTATATTGAATGGCGCCGCATGGGTTACCCCAAACTGCAACCAGGCCCTAATGCCGGCTCCACCAATGGCACCATTCCGCGCCGAACCATTTATTCATCGCAGGAAGCCCTGCTGAACGAAGAAAACTACAAAGCCGCCGTTGCCAGAATGCCTAACGGCGATTCGTATACTTCTAAAGTTTGGTGGGATAAACGGTAAACACTACCGGCCTCAAGTTTAAATATTAAGCTTTAACCCTGGTCAGTATTTTTTGCCTGTAAGTTAAGGCATTTCTTGCCACTTTATTTTGGTAAGAGCCCGCTAATTATTTAAAAGTAATTGGCGGGCTCTTTACTTTTTGAGCTTACGAGCATTTCCGAAATTATTCTTTACAGATGATAAACCAATAATTAAAATGGCGTACTGCCGTAATAGGAACAGTGCTCTTCCGCTTTTATCTAAAAATACCAGACATAGGTAACAGACTTTACCTATATTAAAACGCTTGCCAAATGGCTCTGTGACGGGCAGGCTACCCACGAATAAACCTTTATAGAGTACTATAGAAGGTAACTTATTAAAATTCTTGCGGACAGAAGAAAAGAGTTACATTATTAGATAAAACCAGTGTGAACCTGCCTGTACTCAGCGCATAGGAAAAGGCTCCATCAGTTCAATCCGGGTTCCGTCCGGGTCGTATAAGTTAAGTTGCCAACGGTTATTGCGGCCAATCCGGGGAGATTCTAATTTATACGGTTGAGGGTCATTTAAACGGGTGCGAAGTACATCCAACGCTTTTTGCATACTGGGTACCTGTAGCGCTACATGGTGCAAAACGCCTAATTGCTGCCGGCTTACCGGGCCCGAAACCAACATATATTCAAAATAATCAGTACCATCCGGCACCCGCATGTTAATCCAATTAATAACGGTATCGGGCCGGCCCCCGCGCCAAATTTCCGAGAAGTCCAGTAAATTCAGGTAAAAAGCATCCATCTTTTTTACATCCGCTACGGTTATGCCCACGTGCAAAATTCTATCCGAAACAGCATCTGATAACTGCTCTTCCCGGAAGCTTTTAGAAGTATTTTTTTGCTTTAATTGAATAAATTTTATCAGATGCTTTTCCGGGTCTTCTACTGTAAACGATAAGATACCAGTCGGCTCCTGATCTAATTTAGGGGGAACTTTCAATCCTTTACTAAGCAGATATTGCCGCATTGCCTCGGCATTGGTTACCTCCAGTGCAATTTCCAGCATTCGTTCATCCTGCCCATCTGGCAAACCCGAAAATATTTTAAGGTGCTGACGGCCGTTTACTTTAAAAGTAACCTGCTCCGGAGCAGTATTTTTTTGGCGCATCCGGGTAGGTTTGTAGCCCAGCAAGCCGTGGTAGAAGTTAATGGCCTTAGATAAATCTTTTACCTGAAAGGCAACATGGCTAATCCCCAGAATAGCCGGCCTTGGGGTAGGTTGTGCCCAAACCCATGCTCCCATACTAGACCCCAGCCACAAGGCAAAAATTCCAAAAAACAACCAGCACCGTTTTTTTATCATTTTAACCAGAAGAGCCGCTTCGAAAATTAAAAAGAAATAATCCAGATGAGCGCACAAAAGAAATCAGCCGGATAACTTCTCTGGCAAAGAGTAAGCTATCCGGCAAAAATTTATTCTTTCAGCGATTTCAGGTAAGCCATGGTCTGGGGCACCTGCACACTTTTTGCTTTACTCTCATCCTCAATATAATAATGCTGCACACCGGCTTTTTTAGCGGCTTTTAATATTGCCGGAATATTTAGCTGGCCGGTACCCAAGGCCACATCATTTTCGGTAGAAGTCTGGCCCGTAAAGTCGCCTTTCACGCCTTTGCGTAAATCTTTCAGGTGCATTAATTTAAAGCGCTTGGGGTATTTATTCAGCAATTTGGCCGGGTTCTGGCCCGGATGAAAGGCCCACAATATATCCAGTTCAAACGATACGTATTTGGGGTCGGTATTCTGCACAATGTAATCGAAGAAAGTACCTTTTTGGTAAGGCTGAAATTCATAGCCGTGGTTATGGTAGCAAAAGGTTAAGCCGTGTTGTTCTTTCAATATTTTGCCGGCCTTATTAAAATCGGCTACGGCTTTCTGGGCATCTTCGAGTTTAAAAGGTGCTTTGTGCGGAATCCAGGCAACCCGTACGAAAGAGGCACCCAATACTTTGGCTTTACGGGCTACTTCCTCGGTTTTATTCACCAGTTCTTCGTAGCCCACGCCAAAAGAAGAACATTTAATATTGCGCTCGTCCAGTAATTTCCGCATCTCTTCCGGTGTTTTGCCAAACAAGTTGGAAAACTCCATATCGGTAATGCCAAGTGCCTTAATGGTATCCAGGGTAGCTGCCACATCTTTGGCAAAACTCTGACGGTGGGTATACGATACCAAACCAGGCTTTTGCGGAAACAGGGGTTTGCCCGATTGGGCGAAACTATTATCCAGGCCCAAAAACAGCAGGGTAACAAAACTTAGTAGGTGATAAATTTTAGACATAATTATTTTGAAGATTATAAAAACAACTCCGACTTGAGCGAAGACTCGTAATATTTAGAAGCTGTTTGGTATTTAAAACTAAAACCAAATAATGGTCGCCATTGGTGGTGTTATCACCGCCAATTTTAAAGCTTTTACCCGGCTACTTGCCGGTGCCTCTACGGTAAGGGCTACTGACTAGCTAAATATTAAAATGCTAACCAGCTTCTTAGTTTAGCAAAATGGTAATTAAGCAAACTTTAGATAATTAGACTATTTAATTCTTGGCTTTATTTTTTAACATCCCCGGCGAATGCCAGCTAAAAACATGATAGGTAGCCGGCACATTGCCTACATTTTTAATATTGTGCATTTGATTGGAGGCTTGAAAAATAACCGAGCCCGGCCCTACCCGTTTCATTTGTCCATTAACCAGCGATTCCACCATTCCTTCTTTTATAATCAATATTTCTTCTTCCGGATGTTTATGTGGTGGATGAGATGCCTCGCCAGGTTTGAGGGTGGTTACATGGCATTCGAGCTCATCCAGGGTAGCGGTTGCTCCCCGGAAAAACCGCCGCGAAAAACCAGTGGGTGTTTCTTTTGCTTCTATTTGTTGCCAGTCGAAGATAGAGGATTGCATGACATTGCCCTGCGAATACGTAACCGCCACGGTTGCTAAAGTAGCGCTCATGGTAAATAAAGCTATGCCAATATCTCTCCGGGTTATCATCACTAAATATTTAGAGTTTTTGAAATATGCAGGTATAAATATTGGCTTGCCCCAAATTAGCTTACCAGTTTGGCAAACTAAAACGGGACAAGCCTTACAATATCAGAAATTAAGCAATCTTGGGCTCCCAGCCTTTTTCATACTCCCGGCTCCATAATTTCTCGGCTTCTTTATCGCCGATGATGTGGCCATTCTTAGGATCGATTTTCAAGTCGCGACCTACCCGCCAGGAGATATTCCCGAGCTGCATGGCCACGGTACTCTTATGGCCCAGTTCCACATCGCAGTTCGGCCGCCGGTTATTTTTAATGGCATCGAGGAAATCGGCTACGTGCAGGCTGTCCATGCCCAGGCTCGGGCTGGCGGTATTACGGCCTTCCAGACTGGCTGTTTCATTCGCTTTAACATCCTGTAAAAGTTTTCCTTCCTGATCGTAAATCCGGTAACCGTCATGACCGGTATCCAGGCTGCCTTTATCGCCATAAAAAATAATGCCCCGGTCCTGGCCTTCTATCTTCCTGCCGTTGGAACTGCGGCTTTCCCACATCAGCGATATGCGACCCGGATAATCCATTATCACTACTTGCGTGTCAGGCGTCTCCCAATCATCCTGGAACTGGTAGCGCCCTCCCACGGAGCTCACCCGAATGGGATAATCTACCCCTAAGCCCCAGCGGGCCACGTCTACCTCATGCGTTCCATTGTTGAGCGCTTCGCCGGTACCATAATGCCAAAACCAATGCCAGTCGTAATGAATTAACCCTTCTTTATAAGCTCTTCGGGGGGCGGGTCCTTGCCATAACTCATAATCCAGCCAGGAAGGTACTGTGCCCGGCTTCAGATTAGTAGCTTTGCGATTATTGGTGTACCAGGTTTTAGCCATATACACCCGGCCAATAATACCTTCGTGCAATTTCTTAATTCCTTGCGTCAGGATAGGGGCTGAGCGGCGCTGGGCTCCCATCTGCACCACCTTATTATACTTGCGGGCAGCAGCAATGGCCAATTCACCTTCCCGGGGGTTGTGGCTCAGTGGTTTCTCCACGTACACGTGTTTGCCAGCCTGGCAACCCATAATAGTTAAAGGCGAATGCCAGTGATCGGGCGTAGCAATATAAATAGCATCAATAGATTTATCGGCCAATACTTTGCGGCAATCTTTTTCAGATTTAGGGGTGCTCTTCGCCTTCGCATCCATAATGCTTTTAATGGCCTTGGGAATGGCTCTTTCATCCACATCGCATACGGTGGCAACCTCCGCATTTTTCTGCTGCGCAATGGTGCGCCCCATACTATTGCCCCGGCTATTCACCCCAATAGTGGCAATGCGCACCAATTCATTGGCGCCAATAATGCGGTTATAACTCTTGGCACTAAAGCCAAAGGTGCTACTCAGGGCTAAGCCAACCGTTCCTAAACCGGCTTTTTTCATAAACTCCCGGCGAGAATTATTCTGTTCGTTATTCATGCTACTGTTAATTAAATTTCGGATGCTCTAATTTTTTGATGGTGGAATATTTTTGTACCTGGTGCTAAATATTCTCCAGGTTCCGGATTTTGATATTGCGGTAATGTACGGTATCGCCGTGGCCCTGCAATAAAATATGGCCTTTAGGCATTTCGCCGAAGCCTTGCAAATCTTTGTATTTACTGGCGGCTACCAATTTGCGGAATTCGTCGCTACTCCGCTCAAACGCCAAAACTTTGCTGCCGTTTAACCAGTGTTCCACGTGGTTACCCTTAACCACAATCTTAACCTGGTTCCATTGGCCCACGGGGTTCGCTTTTTTGTTTTTAGCCGGAATTAAGTCGTATAACGACGCTAAAGTACGATTGCCGTTCACGCCTAATTTGGCATCGGCGTGGTTGGCGTCGTCTATTATCTGGTACTCCAGGCCCAGGTAATTACCTTTCTGGTTCGGAAAATTATTAACCACAAAATATTTAATGCCGCTGTTGGCGCCCTTCGGGATTTTGAATTCCAGGGCTAATTCAAAATTGCCGTATTGTTCTTTCGTGATAATATCGCCGCCGCTGGCATGGCTATCGCCGGTAGCGCCTAACACCGTCAAAATACCGTTTTCTACTTGCCAGCCTTGCGCCGGGAAACCGTTGCCCTTGGTACCCGTCCAGGCTTCGGTCGATTTGCCATCGAAGAGTAATTTCCAGCCGTCACTTTTTTCTTTTGCCGTTAAGTTGTTGGTTCCACTGGCTCCTTTTGCCGCGCTGGTTTTCTGGCCAAATGCGGTAACGGAACTGCTCAACATTACCGCTAAAAGCAGCAATAATACCCCTAAAGAATATCCCGAACCGGGCTGGTTAAAAATTATTTTTCTATTGTTCATATATGTTGTTTTGTAACTAAAAAAGCTGGTGGCCTTCCTGCGGATATTTTAGCCGTGACCGGAAGGCCACCCTGCTGATTAATAACCAGGATTCTGATTTATTTTTTCGGGGTTAGACTGAATTACCTGCAAAGGAATCGGGAACAACAGCATGTTGTCTTTCCAGGCCGTCGGGTTAAAACCATTCTGTTCTTTTTGCTCGGCCGTCATCACGGCTTTGGCCCTTTCGGTCCGGACTAAATCAAACCAGCGGTGGTTCTCGAAGGCCAGTTCTACGCGGCGCTCTTTTTCAATGGCCAGTAAAAATTCCGCATCAGAACTAAAGGGGGCATAATCCGGCAAAATATTGGCACTGCCGCCGGTGCTGTTGCGGGCCCGCTGCCGGATTTTGTTCAGGTAAGTAAGTGCTACGGCTTGTTGTTTACCCTGACGTACCAAAGCCTCGGCGTATATTAAGTAAATATCGGCCAAACGCAGTTCTATCCAGTTATTGTCGTTATCCGAACCACTAAAAGATACGTCGTAATATTTTTTCACATATTTCTCGTTTACGGTTTGGCCGCCGGGTACTGCCACGTAACCATCGCTCATCGAGATCGATTTACGCGGGTCACCGGGCTCGTAAGCCTTCGACATATCGGGCGTTGGGGCATTAAAGCCGCTCTTATCACCTACCTGCACTACTTCTTTGTTCGAAAAACGCGGGGCAAAATCGTTGTTCCAGGGGCTGCCGGTACTGGTGCCACCTTTTTTGTATTGAATTTCGAACAGCGATTCGGAACTGTTTTTCTTTGTAACATCAAACAAGGCTTTATAATCGGGTACCAGCGAATATTGCGGCATGTTAATTACTTCCAAAGCTTTTGCTTCGGCCAGGGCGTAATAGGGTGCACCTTTTTTAAGCGGGTAACCAGCCATGGTCATGTAAACTTTGGCCAGTAAACCTTTGGCTCCACCCACGGTAACGCGGCCTTTATCTACGGCGGCATAACTGGTCGGCAAATTGGCTTCGGCAAACTTCAGGTCTTCTACAATAAAATTATAGATTTCTTCGGTTGAGGACCGCCCAATGGTATAAGCTTCCTGCACACTCAGTTGGTGGTCTACTTTGGGCACATCGCCGTACACCCGCACCAGCCAGAAATATACCAGTGCCCGGATAAACCTGGCTTCGGCTTTGTATTGCTCCTTCAGTTTATTATCGGTAAACGTAACAGCATCTATCTTATCCAGCACAATATTGCTCCGCAGAATGGTATTGTAGCTATCGTTCCAGACGTTGGTGATGAAGGTATTATCCGACAGCAGCGGGTCACCGAAATTATCGATGGAGGTCATGTCTTTGGAGTTGCCGGGCACCCACGAAAAAGTGGTATTATCGGACCGAATCTCGCTGACATAGATAAAATTCTGGTTGTACAGCGAACGTAAGGAGGCGTAAGGCGACAAAACCGCCTGGTTCATGTCTTTTTCGGTCTTGTAAAAAATGCCCGCATTCATATCCGAAATGGGCTGCAGATCAATAAAATCTTCTTTACAAGAAAAAGTAAAAAGACTTATTAAACCTAATAAATATATTTTCTTCATTTTCTTAAACCTGATGCTAAAAAATTAAAAACTTACATTAAGACCCGCGATGAAGGAGCGGGCAGCCGGGTATCCCAGGTAATCGCCGCCCCGCGATAAGCCGGAGCCTTCGCTGCTGGTTTCGGGATCGTAGCCGGGATATTTGGTGAAGGTGTACAGGTTCTGGCCGGTTACGTACAGGCGTAAACCTTTCATGCGGATGCGCTGCAGCAAAGCATTATCGAAGTTATAACCCAAGGTAACGTTGCGGATACGCAGGTAAGAACCATTCTCCACCCAGTAGCTCGAAGGCTCTTTTTGTAAACCTTTGGGGTCGCGGTTGGCCCGCAAAATATCGCCACTGCCCACTTCGGTTTCGGAACGCCAGCGGTCGTTTAATTTATCCCGGCCGTTACGGTCGCCGTGGTAAATGCCCACCATCCGGTTAAAGAAGCTGAATATTTTAGCGCCCTGCGAACCGGTTAACTGTACATTAAAATCGAAGTTCTTAAAGGAAAAATCGTTGTTAAAGCCATAGATAAATTTAGGCTGATTATTGCCGAGGAAGGTTTTATCGGCAGCCGTAATGGAGCCGTCTCCGTTTACATCTATATATCTGGGGTCACCCGGGCGATCGTTGGGCAAATGCGGTGCGGCATCTAACTCAGCCTGGTTTTTAAATACGCCATCATATTTGTAGCCGTAAAAGGTAGCTACCGGTTGGCCAATGGTGGTTATGAAAGTATTGGCAGCGTTAGCGGCACCGGCGTAGATGGGCCGTGCATCCGGACCTAAAGCCAATACTTTGTTGCGGTTGAAGGAAATATTGAAATCGGTAGACCATTTAAAGTCGCCGGTTAAGTTGCGGGTACGCAGCAAATATTCCATGCCCTTGTTCTCCACCTGACCAATATTTTGCAGCTGCGAAGCATAACCGGTAAGCGTTGGCACCGGCACATTCAGTAATAAATCTACCGAAGTACTGTTATAAAAATCGGCTTCTAATCGGATGCGGTCGTTCAGGAGGCCAAAGTCAAAGCCTAAGTTCCACTGCCGGGTTTTTTCCCAACCTAAATCGGGGTTCGGGTAATTAATCGGGTTAACCGTATTAACGAGCGCATTATTTAAAACATAATAACCGGTGCCGGTACGGGCAATGGCATCGTAATTACCAATGCGGTTGTTACCTACCAAACCCCAGCTGGCCCGCAGTTTCAGGTCGCTGATTTGGCTAACGTCGCTCAGGAAGCTTTCGCTGTTAACGCGCCAGCCTACCGACACGGAAGGAAAAGTACCCCATTTGTTATTGGCGCCAAACCTAGAAGAACCATCCGTCCGGAAATTAGCCGTTAATAAATATTTGCTGTCGTAAGCATAATTAATCCGTCCGAGGTAAGAAATCATGGAATTCTGGTACTCGGTATTGCTACCGCCTACAATCTGCCCGGCGTTGATGGTGCGCACCACATCGTTCGGGAAATTTTGCGCATTTACGCGGGCGTACTCGCCGTAAACTTTTTGGGTGGTGTAACCAACCAAGGCATTAAAACTGTGTTTCTCGCCGAAGTTCTTGTTGTACGTCAGGGTTTGCTCAATTAGCCAGTCACGGTCGAGCCAGGTTTCGTTACGGGCATCAGCCGTTTTGGGCGCGCGGGAGCCGTCGGTATCCACAAAAGAAGGCCGGTAATATTTTAAACGGCGGTTATCCAGCGTACCGTTCAGGCTGATTTTATAGTTCAGTCCTTCTATAATTTGGTACTGCGCGTAAGTAGAAGCAATAATGCCGTTCTTGTTGGTGAAGTTGGTCACATTTTCGGCGATGCCCAGCGGGTTAGCTACGTCGCCGGCCCAGATTTCGGGGTTACGCACCTGCGAGCCGTAGGTGCCATCGGCATTCCGCACCGGGTAAATCGGCGGCAGGTAAATGGCATAAGAAAGTGGGCTGTCTTTACCGTTGTCCAGGTTATTGCTCTCAGAGAAGTAGCCGGCAATATTTAACCCTATTTCCAGCTTTTTGCCAATATTAGAAGTTACGCTGGTTCTTAAGTTATAGCGTTTGTAATCGCTGTGAATCTCAATACCGTCCTGGTCGGTGTAACCGCCCGAAACCGAATAGCGGGTGTTTTCGCTACCGCCCATAATCGATAATTCGTGCCGCTGCATCATGGCGTTGCGCAACATTACATCCTGCCAGTCGGTGTCTACAAAGTTATTGGGGTCGTTAAAACTTTCCGGAATAACATAGAAGCTGGAGTTAGAATATTTCTGCCGCATCGAGTTGGGATCGTTGATGGTATGGGCAGGGTCGCCGGCCATCGGCGCACGGTCGAGCCAAGCCTGGTTGTGGCCGTCTTTGAAGAACTGGAGATATTCCTCCCGGTTCATCATGTCGATTTTTTTAGCTGCCTGCTGCATGCCAAAATAGGTATTGAAAGCAATGGTAGGCGCACCTTTCTGGCCTTTCTTGGTGGTAATAATTACTACCCCGTTAGAGCCCCGCGAACCGTAAATAGCCGTAGAAGAGGCATCTTTTAATACCTGAATGCTTTCAATATCCGAGGGGTTAATCAGGGAAAAGGCGCTGCTTTCCATGGGGTAACCGTCGATTACATACAGCGGCGACATACCCGCGGTAATAGAGCCCGTACCCCGTACCCGGATGCTTAAGCCTTCGCCGCCCGGCGCACCGCTGGTTTGCTGCACCTGCACCCCGGCCATTTGCCCCACCAAAGCCTCGCCGTAAGATACGGCCGCCTTGTTCTTGAATTTTTCGGCCGACACGGTAGCTACTGCCCCGGTTAAATCCGCTTTTTTCTGGGTACCGTAACCTACTACCACCACTTCCTGCAGGGCTTTGGCATCTTCGGACATGGTTATATTAACTGCCCCGGGGCCAGAGAAGGTTTTCTCGGTGGTGGCAAAACCAATAAAGGAAAATACCAGCGTGCCGCCCTGCTCGGGTACACTAATGGCGTAAGTGCCATCCACTCCGGTGGTAGCGCCAATAGTAGTGCCTTTTAGTAAAACCGTAACGCCTGGCAAGGCCTCGCCTTTGGCTGAACTCACTTTACCAGTAATCGGCCAGTTAACCGGCTTACTGAGGAGATGCTTGGTAGCAGAAGTTTTAACAGTAATTAAATTGCTTTTACCGACTGAGCCGGCAAAGGCTCCTCCGGAAAAACAACATGCCAATAGCAAGATATAAACCTTGCCTGGCCTTGTTCGGGTAGAATTTTTCATACAGGTTGATTAAAATTATTTGTGGTGGATATTTATTATGATTGCGGTACTCGTTCGAAACAAGTCGGTTTAGGTGCAGACAGCCAGTCTAAAACTTAACCTTGAGTGATTCCATAAAACATTGGTGAATGATATCTTCTGAATTAGAATATTTCCAAGTATTACCTACTAACTTAACTGAAAACTAAGTAAATAACAATAAGAAATAAGAATATTTTTATCGATAACGTTACCGGTAACGTTACCAAACAATAGCAGGACTTTGTGATTTGATAAGATGTTTATTATGGTTCAAATCAGAAGTTAATTTCGCTGATTCTGAATAAACCCGGGCTACCTGGCTTACCGTATGGGTGGCTTGAAAAAAACGGCAACCGATAACAAGGTGAAGTTTTTCCGCGCGGAAATTCAGAAGGGTTGCATCTGGCGTTTAACACCAAATCGTATAAACCAGCTGCGATAGATTAAACCTGAATCATCCCGAATTTTTGTAAAGGGAAGAAAAAACAGAAAAGCGCCCTGAGTTACTTCCAGAGCGCTTTTCTCATGCTAACACTTACCCGTAAGGTCTTCTAAATGGAGGCTATTGGGCTTATTCTTCCCAGTAAATGAATCATCTGAATCGTTATTTCCCACACAGTAGGCTTATAAAGCCTAAGAAAATAGAGCAAAGAAGCACCTTTTTACAACAAAAATGCCCCCTCCAGCTCCCAATTGCAGCTTTTTAAAGTTCGGGATGATTCATGTTGTACAACCGGTATAACCATTGTTCTGTTAGGGAAGAAAGAGCGTTCATGAGATTTGGTATAATAAAGAATTAGGAGGTTGCTTCGGTTAAAAATTTGCTCTTAGCCGTTTAGAAATTAACGCTTAAAAAATATCCGGAAAGTGGAACCGGTACCTACTTCACTTTCTACCTGAATTAAACCACCGGCATTTTCTACAATCCTTTTTACAATGTACAACCCAATACCGGAGCCCTCTACATGGTCGTGCAGGCGGGTAAACATCGAGAATATTTTACTTTCCTGAGTCATATCGATTCCCAAACCGTTATCCTGCACGGTTAGCAGTACGTGTTCCGGGGTATTTTCGGTGGTAATTCGGATATAGGGCTGCCGGTCCGGCGAACGGTACTTTAAAGCGTTGCTCAACAAATTGTAGATAATACTACGGATATTTTTGGCCGAGAATTGAATGACCGCCGCCGTTGACAAATCCGTTTCAATCTGCGCGCCCGATTCCGTAATCTGGGCTTCAAAATCCAGGCGCACTTCTTCTAACACCTCTGCTACATTAATCGGGCTTACATCTTCGCCGGCTTGCCGTTGGGTTTTGGCTACTTCCGATAAATCGGTTACGGTGTTCTTAAACCGGCTTACCGAAGCTTTAATTAAGCTAATTACCCGGCTAATGTCCTCTACTTTTAGAACTTCCGGAGGCAAGTCTTCTACCAGGGCTTGAATCAGACCATCAATATTCAGAATAGGGGTTTTCAGGTCGTGCGAGGCGGCGTAAACAAAATTATCTAAATCGGCATTAGTAGCCAGCAACTCTTCGTTCAGGGCTTCTACCGACCGTCTGAATTTTACCTGCTCGCTAATGTCAATGGCAATGGCAATAACGCCCCGGATAAAGCCCAATGAATCGCGCAACGGTTGATAAATAAAGTTAAGAAAAACCTCTTCTAGTTGGCCGTTACGCTCCAGTTGCAACGGTAATTCGTTGGCAATAAAAGACTCGCCGGTATTTACTACGTTATCCAGCAACTGAATAATACCTTGGTCGGCTACTTCGGGCAAAGCTTCTATTACCGGCTTGCCCAGCACTTCTTCCGGTTTTCGGCCCCATATTTCGCATACTCCCGGGTTAGCCAGGTCTATGATGTGATGAGGACTTCTTAAAATAGTAATACCAACGGGTGCCTGCTGAAAAATTTCCTGCAAATATAGTTGTTGCCGGGCCAGCTCTTCCCGGGCCTGCACACTGGTAATAGATGTAGCAATCTGGGCGGCCAGCAAAGTATGGTACCCACTGTAATCGGCATTGTAAACCAACCGCGGACTAATACCGGCTATAAAAAACCCAATTATCTGATTTTGCCCGGGCCGCATGATGGGCAGCACTGCCGCTTGCTTTACTGTATCCGGCGATCCTTTTTCCTGACTACTCTCCAGGTCAAGGCCCGAGCAGTCGCACAGTATCATTTGCTGAGAAGCCATTACCGCGGCAAACCCCCACTCCGAGTTGTTTTCTGTTAAGTCTATCGTGGGCAATAGGGCTTTATTGGGTATATTACCGGTATGGCCAATCAGGGTAGTAGCGGTGCCCGTGTCGTCCAGCAGGTAAGTCATACAAAACGGAATATCTTCTTTATTCTGGTAAAGAATATCGCAGGTAAGCTGACTGGCTTGTTCCAAGGTCTGAATTTGCGTCATCCGCTCAGAAACATCTTTTAGAGACTTCAGGCGCCGCTGGCTCAGCACGGTATTGGTAACCTCCTGACAGGCGCAAAATATACCATTCACCTCGCCCTGGTCGTTGAAAGCCGGGCTGTAAGAAAAAGTCCAGTACGTTTCTTCGGCAAAGCCCTTACGTTCGAGCAAGAGCAGCAAAGCATCGGCAAAAAACGGCGCGCCGCCCTGCATAATATTATCTACTACTACCCCTAAATCATCCCAGATTTCGGACCACATAACCCGCGCCCGCGCGCCCAAAGCTGCCGGATGCTTATTGCCCAGAGCCGGCAAATAAGCATCGTTATGAAACATATATAAATCCTGGGACCACCAGATAAACATGGGAAATCCGGAATTAAGCATTAGCCGGATATTTTGCTGTAAGCTTTGCGGCCAGGTATCGGGGTGGCCCAGCGGATGATTCTCCCAGTTATAAGCAGCCATTAAAGCTCCCATTTCACCCCCACCTCGAAATAGGTTTAAAGCATTTTCCGGCACAACTGCATTTTTATCCTGCGGCATTAAAATATTGGCGTAAAACTGAATATTGCTTACTTTAATAGTGGCAATCCTGTTACAAACCGGTAAAAATAACTTACCGGCACCTGCTCCAGCCCCGCTTGATCAGCTTTAAATTATTATTGGTTGGTTAGGTCGTAGATAGCTTTTATGTCGGCCAGGATATGATCGAAATCAATGTGCAGGTCTATAATCCGGCCGGTATGAATATCAAAAACCCAGCCGTGTACTTCGGGGAAGCCTTCTTTTAAATAACTTAGCTGCAGCGCGGCCGTTTTAATAATATTTACGCATTGTTCCTGCACATTCAGCTCTACCAGGCGGTCATAGCGCTTGGGTTCGTCGGTGATGGCGTTCAGTTCGGCTTTATGCAGACGATACACATCCCGGATATTCCGCAGCCAGGGGTTCAGCAGGCCCATATCTTCCGGAATCATAGCCGCCTTTACCCCGCCGCAGTTATAATGCCCGCACACAATTATATGTTTTACTTTCAGGTACCGGATGGCGTAGTTAATAACAGCCATTACGTTCAGGTCTACATTATTTACCAGGTTAGCTACGTTGCGGTGCACAAACACTTCGCCCGGCCCTACGCCCATTATTTCTTCGGCCGTTACCCGGCTATCGCTGCAACCAATGTATAAATAATCGGGGTTTTGCTCTTTGGCTAACCGGGCGAAAAAGTCTTTATCCGTCCCTGTTTTTTGTTCAATCCACTGGCGGTTGTTTTGGAATATTTCTTCGTAAGGCGTCATCTGGTCTAAAATTTAAGAGCTTCGGTAAATCCGGATAAATCTGCAAAAAAATAAAAGAACTGGAAATAGTATAAAGCTGCTGTCTGTTTCCGGGGCATGAAGTTAAGTAAAAACCACGTAACGATCCGGGTTATCGGTCCCGGTAATCAATTGGTAATTAGTTTTAAGCCGCTTACCTACCAAACAATTAAATGAATACCAGGTTTTATTACCGGAATACTTTTTCTAAAAAAGAAGCGATATAATTAACGGTTGGCTCAAACCAAGGTTCGTACAGGCAGAAGGAATGCGGTGCATTCGGGAAATCATGCACTTCCGAATAAATATTATATTTAGCTAATTCTTTCCGAAAATCGTCGCGGCCGGCGTGCATTCTGGCTACCGAGCTGTTCAGGAACAGTGTAGGCGGGGTATTTTTGCCCACGTGCGCCAGCGGCGAGGCTTCGGCCCACAGTGCCGGATTATCTTTTTTCGGGTAACCAAACCAATGCGTTGCGGCCGAGGTGGAGCGGCTGTCGTCGCCTTCGCCGGATTCCGGGTGCACAAAAGAAAGGGTACCATCCATATCCACAATGGCTTGTACCTGGCTCGAATACTTAAGAGAACAGTTTTCGCCTTCGTACTTGGGGTTGTTGTTGGTAGTGCCCATAAAGGCCGCCAGTTCGCCGCCTGCCGAAAAGCCCAAGGCCGCTATTTTGGTAGTATCAATATTAAATATTTTGGCGTTGGCGCGCAGCCAGCGCAGAGCCGCTTTCAGGTCGTAAACGGCAGCCGGGTAAAGGGCTTCGGTAGAAAGGCGGTATTCGGCAGTAAAGCAAGCGTAACCCAGCGCGGCCAACCGTTGCGCCAGCGGGTAATGCTGCGACCGGTCGCCGCTGCGCCAGCCGCCGCCATGAATAATTAATACAGCCGGTGTTTTTTGGTTGTTTTTGGGCTGCGGATAGAAAGCATCCAGCATTAATTTCCGGTCGCTGCGTTGGCAATATACCAGGTTACGCTTTTCCCGGACATCGGGCCGTTTAAATTCCCGGACTAATTTAATGTCGGGGTGCTGTTTCCTGGTTTTCTGGTAATCGGAGTAACTGGTGTAAGAAGTATCCCTTTTGCCGGTCAGCCCGGTGGTGGTTTGGCTGTAAACCCGAAAAGTACAAAGCAGTAAAAAAACCAGGAGGTAATTTCTCATTCTACATTAAAATGCTTCCGGTGTAAGTTACTAAAAAATAAACTGTAGCCGGTTTTAAGCGAAATTGGTTCTTCTTGCCGCCTTATATTTATGACCTGAACATTATTAATACTCAAACTAATATATACTTGCTTGCAGTTCCTTCCTGATTTCGCAGCCAATAACTGTTTAGAATTGTTAATATTTTAGACTCACCCTGCTCTTAGTACTGCAACTAGTTTTGGGCATATTAATGGTACTATTTAACCCGCGTTTATACCCGCAGTTTACCTTCAATGGAGTCGTCGAGGGTAATGCCGGTTGCAGCTCCGGCCAGGGTTTTGACAAACGCAATGGCATTGCCGTGCTTGTTGTCCCAGTAATAGCCTTCTTTGGTGGCTACCTGAATGACGGTTATGCGCGGATCATCGATGCCTTCGGTAAACCAGGTTTTTAAGATCGGGTTCCAGAGCGCTTTTATTTTTTCCGGGTCTTTGCTAATGGTAGCAATACCGGCTACGCTGAGAAAATCGCTGTGGGTAGAGCCCTGAAATAAAAGATGTACCAGCCGGTCGGTGGCGATATCGGCATTTTTGTGGCTGTCGGCGGCACTTAAAAACCAAAAATTACCCTGCTCATCTACTTCCCGTACGGCCATGGGTCGCACTTTCAGGGGCAATCCGGTGGTTATTCTGGTACAGAAAAAGCAGGTATCAGCCTTTTCGGCCAACGCTTTTATTTTCTGACCGGCCGATTGCCCTTGCAAGTCTTCGTGGTTTTTCTCGGGTTGCTGCTGATTAATGCTGTCCATGTTCGTAGAATTATTAGTTCTATCATAAACCAATAACAGGCTAAAAGGTTATTCCTATTACTATTCTGTTCAGCCTTACACGCTTAAAACACCATCACTGCCAATAGCTTAATCTTTACCAAAAAGCAACAAGCCCCATTTTCTGCTATTGCATGTTAAGTAAGCACTGCCTCTTTTACCGGCCGCCGGCGGCTATTGTCAGTGAATATTATTTAAGCTTATTATAGCGGCCAAAACCGGCAGTAATCACCAGCCTTATCCGGCGGGTTTAAAACAGCAAACCTTTAATCAAATAACCTTCAGATCATCCCTTCTCTTCCCGGATAAGTGTTTTCACTTGCTGGGCCATTTCTGGTGTTACCTCTACGCCGTGTACGTTACGGGCATGTTGAGCAGCCTGCTGTAATATTTCATTTTCATTTTCGGCCCGGATAACGGCATTGCAATCGAAACCGACCTCGCGGCATTTTAATACTTTCATGGCTAAGGAAGTTAAAGATTTATAATAAATTTATTTAAGGTGGTAAAAGGACAGCAGTAACCAAATAATACGGCAACTATTCCAGTGGCTTACATGGGGGCGGTAACCGAAATCACCAACAGTAGCAGATAAGCTGTATTGGTTATAGTGGGTTATAGTGGATTATTTTGGAATGATATGAGCAGCCAAACTTTGCCATATAATTTTATCGCCGCTGATTTGGAAACTATCTGTCCCAACCGGAATATTAATAAATGGACTTTCAGTAGACCAAACCAAGTAGGCTTTATGCTCTTTTACAATTCGTTGCTTTATATCCAGGTTAAACTGTTCTTTGGGTAGAAGAGAAAAAATATACGTATAGAAAGCAGCTATGGCTTCCAAGCCAACTACGGCACCATCAGGTGTCCATACTTCCGATTCTGCGGAATAATCTTTCATTAATTCCGCTAAATCATTGTTTCTAAAAGCCTTTAAATGATGGTCCAGAATGGTGTCGGTTGATATTTGTAAGGTTTCCATAATAGTTGGGTTATGCGTGAAATACCAAATAAGGAATCTTGTTTTTCAACAATTTGCTGCTGTTGCTACCTGTTCGGCAATGGCCTGTACATGCCGTTCATCGGTACCGCAACAGCCGCCAAAAACTGTTAAGGCCGGCAACAAGTCCTTTAATCGCTTGTTTTCCCGCGCTAGTTCTTCGGGGTTACCGCTATCCAGTTCGGTTGCTTCGTCCAGTTCGGCGTGGCTTTTACAGGAGGCATTGGCCCGTATCCCTTTAATCCGGTTAAGCCAGGGTTCCCCGGCACTCTTCTGCAGTTCCGGTATAAAATGCGAAGGGTGGGCACAATTAATCATGTAATAAACAGGCCGTTCGGCTACCCTGCTATCTACCAAAGTAATTGCTTCTTGTAAGGTCATGCCCGTTGGCAGTTTTCCGTCGGTTTCCAGGGTAAAAGAAATAGCTACCGGTAGGTTTACCGTATTGGCCGCCCGCACAATGCCAATCGCTTCTGCAGCATAATTTATGGTCATGGCCGAAATCAGGTCTACCGGTAATTGGCTGAAGACTTCTATTTGGGCCGAGTGGTAGTGCTGGGCTTCTTCGGCGGACATCAGTTTTCCGGGTTTGTAGCCATCGCCCCGTGGTCCTATGCAGCCGCTGATAAGCAAATTATTTATTCTACCGGCAAATTCTGCTTTCAGGTCGGTTAATAATTGAACGGCTTTGGTATTAATATCCATTAAAGCCGATTCGGGTAAATTCATTAGTTTAAGCCAATCGGGGTTGGCGCGCCACGTCGGGCTTTCCAGTATAAATCCGGTGTTCTGCTGCTGGGCAATATTTAAATACCGCCGGTAATAATCCTGCATGGCTCGGTAGCCAGCTTCGTCGTTTAATAAATGGCAAGCCGCAAAATAAGGCAGCTCAAAACCTTGCAGAAAAACCAAAGTAGTTTCCAGCCCGCCATCGGTTAAAAATAAGTTATTGGATTGGTGCGGTAAACTTGTTCTGGTATCTGGCATGGAAGCGGTTGTTTGGGGTACAGAAAAGTAAAACCTACATAAGAACGCCTGATTAAAATAGGAGGAAATATAAGCGAAGAGAATTTACCTGAATATTACTTCAGATTGCTCCCTGGCAGCGGCTGCTACATCGAGCACCCGCTGCCCCTCCGCAATATTGGCCATTGCTAACATTTTGCCGGTGGCTTTACCCAACCATTAGTTTAACGTAGGGCTCCAGCGGTACCAGGCTGCTGCGGCCACCTGCCATTGGTCGCGGGTAGTATTTTTATATTTTACCGGGTCGAATGGAGGGGTTGTCGTTTCCATATTTTACACACAAACAGCTTCTAATATTGACACCCCCGCAAAAGTCTGAATTTCGCGTTCCAGCTGAAAACCCGCTTGGGCTAATAAATTTTGGTATTCCTGGAGGTTGCGCTGGCGGCCACCCAACAAGGTTAACATGTGAATATCCAGCATTTTAGACCAGTGCGGCCCTGGTGCGTCGGGGATTAATTGCTCAACCAGCAACAACTTTGCATGCGCCGGAGCCGCCTGCCGGATGGCCTGTAAAATCATCAGGGCCTCTTCGTCTGCCCAGTCATGAATTATTTCCATTACCAGGTAGGCATCAGCAACCGGAAGCGGATCTTTAAAGAAATCGCCTGCCTGCAGGCTCAGCCGCTCCGAAGCCAGACCGGCCGCTTCTGCCACTACATGGGGTAAATCGAATAATAGGCCTTTAGCTGTAGGGGTTGCCGCTAATACGGCTTTTAGCAAATGACCTCTGCCGCCGCCTATGTCTGCAATTGTTTTAAAACCAGAAAAATCATAAGCTGCCATCACCCCGGCTACCTGACCAACTGCTTTGGTAGCCATGGCAGCGTTAAAAATTTTATTATCTTCCGGGTGCGCACCAAAATAATCCCATAAACCCTCCGGAACAACTTTTTCGGCGGCGGGGCGACCGGTTTGTAGACTATATGTCAGCTTTTCGTAAATATTCCAGTATACCGGCAATCCGAACAGCCGGACAAAGGGCTGCATCGACTGCGGGTGGCTGCTGCGCAATAATTCGGAAACCGGTGAATGTTTAAACGCTTCACCCTCCTGCTGAAACACCCCGAAGGTTGCCAGCAGGCGCATCATGCGGCCCAACGCATCCGGACTTACACCTACCGCATTTGCTAAATCCGGGGCCGTGCGCGGCGAACTCTCCAGTACATCGGCCACGCCTAACTCTGTAATTACATGCAGGCAACGCGCTACACAGTAGCCACTGGTAAGTTGCGCCAGGGTTTCAAATGCATCAGAATTGTTTGATTGTTCCTTTTCCATTCTTTCCTTTTAATTTAAATAGTGAAAGAGAGAGTAGTAAGCAGAATGAAGGTAACAATAATTACGGAAAAGTCTAATATTTTATTTGTTTAATTTAATTAAAGTGCATTCCTAGAAACCAGAATACGTTTTGCACTTGAGAAATTAATTTTCACGACCCAATTTGGAAGTTTAGGTGAAGGTTTTCATATAAGCCAGCGCCTAACCACTTAAAACTGGCCCACAATATTTTGCACCGGAAAGTTTAAGGTCTTACACCATAATAGCTTTTGAATGATTTATGCAGGTGGCTGGTGCAGATCTACAAAATACTTAAATCGCTAACTAAAAGTTAACTACAGAATACTTTGAGCTTGTACTTTAAAATATAGGCCGGCAATATTCGCCGGTTTGTTCAGATAGAATACGCACTTGAAGTGTCCGGGACAAAATTAAAATTAGGTGCTAAACCTAAATAAAGACGCAAAATATACCGGTGGATGTACACTGAAACAACTTGGATGAACCGGGACTAGCGGGCTGCCAGTATAAAAGCAAGAACCATGCTTGGCTCTTTACTCAACAAAAAGCCCCGGCTCTAGCAGAACCGGGGCTTTTTATTACTTTAATATTTTAGATTATAAACGAGCTAAATCGTTTTGTTTAGCTACAATGTTGAAATCCAAAGTAAAATCATCGTTAATGGCTTTGTCGCCGATGTTAGCGAAGAAAGATTTAGAGCCGTAACGAACATCCCACTTGGTACGGTCTAGGGTAGCTACGCCTTTGGCAGTAGCTGTGCCGTTGTTAACCGCCACAGTAGCCGGAAAAGAAACAGCGTTGGTAATACCTTTAATGGTTAAGTTACCTTTAACGGTGTAGTTGGCCTGACCAGATTTGGCGCCTTTAATAGGAGTTACACTCGTGATCTTAAAAGTTGCTTTCGGGTGTTTTTCTACCGAAAAGAAATCATCCGACTTTAAGTGCCCTACTAATTTGCCGTTGTACTCCGGATCGGTTAGGTCGGTGTTCTTAATGCTGGTCATGTCGATATCGAAAGCACCGCCGGTTAGTTTGTTGCCGTTTACAGCTAACTGACCGTTGGCTACATTAATAGTACCGGAGTGTTCGCCGGTTACTTTTTTACCATTCCAGGTTAACTGGCTTTTAGCGGCATCTACCTGGTAGGTAGTGGCTTTGTTAACTTTGGTATTATTTACGGCAGTGGCAGTTTTGGTTTGAGCCGTAGCAAAGGTACCGGCCGATAAGAACAGGGCGGCAGAGAATAAAGCGGAAAAGGTTAATTTTTTCATTTTTAATTAATTTTCAGTTCTAAGTTTTAATTATGTAAATATTTAAGTAAAATTATTATATTAATGTATTTACAATTAATGTACATACATGTATTTTTAGTAAAAGGTTCGCTCCTGCTATAATTTATTCCGAAAAATTTAGCCGAGTTTAACGGAGGTCATGGTGAGCGAACCAGCCACGGCTTTGTCGTTGAAGAACGAAACCGCATCTTTTTCTCCTTTTAAGCCCAGGGTATATAATAGCGGCAAATAATGTTCCGGTGTCGGGATGGCCAAACGCGCTTCAGGACCCAACCGGTCGTAATGAATCAGGTTGGTGTAGTCGCCGCCGGCTATTAATTCCTTAAACTTGGTATTGAGTTGCAGGGCCCAATCGTAACCGTAGGCATCCTGGTTTAATTTATCCCAGGCCACCATGCGCAGGTTGTGCACCATATTACCACTGCCCATAATCAGCACGCCTTTTTTGCGGAGGGCATAGAGCTCTTTGGCCAAATCAAAATGGTATTGCGGCCCTTTGGTGTAGTCGATGCTTAGTTGCAGTACTGGAATATCTGCTCCGGGATACATGTGGCGCACAATGGTCCAGGTACCATGGTCCAGGCCCCAATCGTGGTCCAGTTCTACGTGAGCGCTCTGCAGCAGCGCAACAGTTTCCCGGGCTAGAGCCGGATTACCGGGCGCCGGGTATTGCACATCGAACAAAGCCTGCGGAAAGCCGCCAAAATCGTGAATCGTCTGGGGGAAATCCATGGCAGTAATTTTGGTGCCTTTGCTAAACCAATGCGCCGAAACTACCAGCACCGCTTTGGGCGTGGGAATTTCCTGTGCCATTTTTGTCCAGTGCCTGCTAAACTCATTGTCTTCAATGCCGTTCATGGGCGAACCGTGGCCCACAAAAAGTACCGGCATCAGATATCCGTCTTCTTTTAAATCGGAGGTAAACTTATTAAATGCGCTTAAACCTGTCATTCCTACTGCTCCTGCTACAAGGGTTTTTATAAAATTCTTTCGCTGCATGGTTATCACCTGCCCGCAAACCAAAAGCTTGCGGCAATTTTCTTTTATTTTGATAATGCAAAGTTACAATGCCTGGAGCAGGGCTCTATTGATGTGGGTTAAGAAATAGCCTTGATCTAAATCAACTGGTTTGTTTCCCAGGCAGCCTTTATTTTCCGGAGGCAAGTTGTTTGCGAATGCGGCTCAGCGTTTCGGGCGTAACACCCAGGTAGGAGGCAATCTGCTGCTGGGATATGCGCTGGGCAATATTGGGGTAAGATTCCAGGAGCTTGGTATATTTTTCTTCGGCCGAATAGCTTAAAGAACTTAACACCCGGCGCTGCATGGCAATTAAGCTTTTCTGCAACAGAATGCGGAAATAACGTTCCATTTTGGGCACCTTTAGCAGCAATTCTTTCTGCGCCTCGCGGGTTAACAGCAATAGTTCGGCATCTTCCAGCGCATCTATGTTGTAGGCCGAAGGTTCTTCGGTTAAAAAACTGTAAGAATCGGCAATCCACCAGCCTTCAAAAGCAAACTGAATCACGTGCTCCTGATCTTTTTTATCGACGTGGTACGAACGCAGTACGCCTTCCTGCAACAAATATTGCTTTCTGCGCAATTTCTTCAGAGTAAAAAAACTGGCACACAATTGCATCTCGTCTTCGTTCAGAAAAACTTTTTCACGAATGCTTTTAGCCAGTACTTCGTACATGAAAATCTATTTTCAGGAATTTTGGGGTACTTACAGCCTTAATTTTTATATCTAAATTACCGGCGCTGCCTTTCAAATTCAAAAGCTAACCTAACAGGGCAAAACGGATAATGCTTGCCCGTAGGAGCTTGATTTTTCCTGCCAACTGCCAAGCGGCCCGCGCGAAATTTCTACTGGCCCTTGTCTTTTGTAAACAGCATTCCCGATACCTTTGATTATCGTTTAGCGGTAGCAAAAGTGTTCAGCTTCCACTCATCTTGCCAGCGTAGTACCGGTTTACCATTCTCGAAAACCAGGGGCAGCCAGATGTAACGGCCATCGATGGGGTTATTGGGTCGCCAGCGGTCGGCCATAAAGATGAAGGCATCTTTTTTACCGGCTACCGGCAAAATAAAAGTACCCTGCGATTCAAACGTTAAGTCCGCGCCTTGGCCTACGGCCGGGTTACCTAGAGGTTGCCAGGGTCCCCACATAGACTCGGAAACAAAGGAGCGGGCGGCATTGGGGTCCCAACCGGTACAACCGGAGGTTATCAGGTAATATTTGTCTTTGTATTTACATATAGCCGGCGCCTCGTTGTGACCGGCCGGCGCTACCGCCAGCCACTTACCGGTAAAATTCAAATAATCATCCGTCAGTTCCGAAATATGCAGCGTCAGGTTTTCTTCGGCGGCGTGCAGGTGATAGGCTTTGCCATTGTCATCTACATACACGGTCATGTCCCGGGCCATCTGCCCTTTCTCGAAATCGCGCCGGATAAACAAACCTTCGGCTACTTCGTGCTTCCATTCGTCGCCCCAGGCTTTTAAATCTTTTTCGGTTATGGTTTTGGCTTTCCAGGCCGGGTTGAAATTAATGGGCCACACCCCGGCATTCGGCCGGTGCGATTTCAGGTAGGTATAAGGTCCGGCGGGGGAATCGCTTACGGCTACGGCGGTGCGGGCAGCATTGTATCCTTGCCCTTTCAGCTCCAGATGAAACCACATCACAAACTTTTTGGTGCGGGCATTATACACCACTTTGGGGCGTTCTATCACGCAGCCTTTTTCTATTTCGGAGCCGCTGTTTTCGGGCGCCACCGGTAGCGCAATACCTTCGTTCTGCCAGTTATACAAATCGGTGGAGGAATAACAGCTAACCCCAACATTGGCGCGGTTACCGCCTTTACCGGCTGTTTTGTGCTCTCCGAACCAGTAATATTTACCTTTATGAAAAAGAATACCGCCCCCGTGCGCGTTAATATGCTCGCCATCCGTATCGAGCCAGATTTCCCCAGGTTTAAAGGAAGTATTTAAAGCTGGAAAAACCGGTTTCCACCAACCTAGTCCGGCCAAAATCACTATCAAAAAAATACTTTTCATCGGAAGCTATTTTATTTTCTAAATTAATCCCACGCGGTTAATGCGCACAAGCACCATCCTTTACCGGGCCGGTTCATGAATACCAATGCTGGGGTGCTGGCCCGGCACTACCAAATTGCCGAAAAAATCTTTTATTGGTGCTGTTACCAGGGGTAAGCCTTTGCCCACAACCGGCGAGCCCACCTCCACCTGAAATGTTTTTAGAGCGGCCAGACCGTCCGCTTTTTTTAGCCTTACTATTTTAAAGCCCGGAGCTGCTGTCATACCGGCGGAGTCGGCGGGTTGCTGGTGATGCCGCCCGTAATATAAGTTATTTCTAAAAAAGTTGCGGCTGCTTTGGCCGTACAAATATTTAACGCCTCCTTCTACGTAAAAAATATTATTCGCAAAAAGCGTACTGTCGGCGTAGCCGTGCCAGGTATCCAGGTTTATCAGGGTGCTGTCCATGCCGGCACGCCGCTGGGTAACATAAATCAGGTTGTTGTAAATGCGCGTGTTGCGGGTAGGTCCGGCCACATGAATTACCGGCGAAAAACCGGCGTGCTGGCCTTGCGTGCGGTGCCCGTCGTTGATGCTAACATTGTACCGGATAATGCTGCCCACGTTGCCGGCATTATTACTCGCCGGGGAGCTGCCATCGTTGCAAACCAGCAAAAAGCCGCCTTCGTTATCGTGGCTGTAATTGTACTGAATAATGGTATTGCGGCAGTTCCAGTCGGAGTCGAAACCTTGTCCGTCCCAAGGCGCTTTGTGGTCGCTTACTTCGTTGTACTGAATAAGGGTGTTGTCGCAACTCCAGGGCCAGATGCCGGCAGCCGCTTCGCCGCGGGGTAACAGCCGCGGGCAATCGCGCATCACGTTGTATTCTATTAAAGCACCGTCGCAGCCGGTGGGCACAATGCCATCGCCGGGTACGCCTTCCAGCAGGTTTTTACGGATAACTACGTTTAAATTCGGATACCACTGGCTACGGCGCCAGTTACCGTTAATCAAAATACCATTGCGACCGCAGTTTTTTATACTACAGTTTTCTACCAGTAACCCATCGAACCGAGAAGGCGTTTGGCGACCGCCGTTTATGAAAATAATGCCGGCCCCGCCGCCCTGCTGTTTTACCAGGCTGCCGTTTACCTCGTGTACCTCCAGGTTGCGCAGCGCAATGTTATGGGCCGTACCGAAATCCGCTATTTCTACTTGTACGCCGTACCTTTTGGCCTCCCGCTCTTTGCCCTGGTTAGAAATAGCTAAATTATCCACCTGGATGTACTGGGTATTGTACAGCAGCACCGCCGCTTGATATTTTCCATTCGCCCTTATTTGGGGTTTGGCTCCTTTTCCGTACTGGTCGATAATAATTAACTTGTCCTTTGCGCCGGCGCCCTGTATTTTCAGTTGACCTTCATAAGTAGTACCAGCTTTAAACAGCAATTTATCACCGGGTGCAAAAACCTGGCTGTTTACTTTGGCTAAGGTTTTCCAGGCTTGTGCCGGCGAGCGGCCGGTGTGGGCATCATCTCCTTTAACGGCATCTACGTAAAACAGCCTCTCCGCAGCAGCTTTTTGGCTCGCCCGCTGCGAAAAAGTACAGGCGGAGCAGCAGAAAAGCAGAAAAAATATTCCCCCGATGTTCTGCTTAGTTAAGAAATATGCTGGAAGGTTTAGCTTTAATTTAATTGTTCGCATCAAAAATTATTATTCTAGTAGGTGTCAGCAAATGGACCTCCTCCCCCTACCCCCTCTCAAGGGGGACTTTCGTAGTTACTACCTTAAATAGTTGGCATTATTATTCAGGGTTTCCACTCCAGTATGCGTACCATCTGGGGTTTAATATTTTCCAGTTTTTCACCGTCGCCCTGTCCTACGTTTTGCACGAACACGTGCAGCAAGCCGCTGTTGCGCCAGAGTTCGGTATCGTAACTGGGTTCCCAGTGCCCAACAGCATCCGCTGTTAGATCTTTTACCTCCCACTTTTTAGTGGCCAGATCTTTACAAATGCTCACCGATACTTTGCTGCCCCGTTCCTCGTCGCGGAACAACATGTAGGCCCCAATTTTACCGCCGGTTTGGTTAACCATAATCTGCGGCCGGGCAATAGGTATCTTTTTGGTACCCCCTCCGCTCAAAGAAAAAGGCGTTTGGCGGTTAGATATCTGCTGCACCTGCCATTGGGTACCATCGTGGAAAACCAGGTGGTACTGCGGTACCGGCGAACCCGCCGGACGGAAATAAGTGGCGATATACGGTCGGCCTTGCGCATCGGCGTACATCGAGGTTGAGTTGATAAGCTCGCTTTTCTGGGGAATTTTTAAAGCGTATTCGGCTGTGGCTTCTTTAATGGGCAACTCGTATTTTTCGCCGGTAGATTTTTGCCAGGTTTTGCCGCCATCTACGGAGCGGGCATAAGCCATATCGTGGTTTGATGCTACATCGGGGCTTTCGCGCCACACCCACGACACATGAATGGTACCTTTACTATCTACAAATGCTTGCCAGTAAGCATTGCGAAGCTTTTCACCATCAATGAGAACATCGTGTAAACGGCTCCATTTCTTTTCGCTCCGGCTATACCGGTTCAACACCAAATCGCCGTTACCCGAAGCGCCATTGCGGTAAATAAACAGCAGGTCGCCGGTAGGTAAGCGGTAAAACTCCGGATAAGTAACCCGTGCTTCGTCTTGACCTACCATAGCCATTTTGGGTGATAACTCCAACGATCCCGGGCTTACGCTGCGGCTGTAGCGCAACGGATTGTTGTGATGATCCCAGGAAACATGCAAAAAACCGTCGCCGTCCACCATAATGCTAATAGCGTTATGGGCATCTTTTACATTTCCCTGGTAACTGGTTCTTTTTACTTCCCACCGCTTACTTTTTAGCGCGCGTCTGGCCAGCACCATATACCCGGCGGTATCGTAATAAGCGGTATACTGCATGCCCGCATGGCTTACCACCGCGTTTTTCCGGAAAATTACGGCATTGACGGCATTTTTAGACCATCCCAGCCCGACCGGCGTTTCGTTATCTATTCTTTTGTAAGCCATTGAAACGGCCAATGCGAGTAAAACCAAAACAAAAAAGGAAATTTTAAATCGGAGAAGTGCAGACATTTGCAATAGGTAATTCAGGCTGAAGCTAAAATTGGGGTTTGATGGCTGAAATATAATCAAAAAACCGAAGAATATCGCCCCGCCGGCTTATGTGGCTGCCGTACCAATAGCAATGGAAAACGTAAACGAATATTTTCGGAGGCAGGTGTGTTAAATTAGTTGGTTTCTCGTTTTCTTATTACCGTTTGTCGCGGTAAACTATTATTTTTAATTTTTTCAGCTAGTATCCTAAAACGGTGCAATTAATACATCCAGGCGAAAAGCGGTTGCGGCATATAACCATCCGGGCAAAAAAGAAGACTTTACTTTACAAGTTTATAGTTTTCCTGAACTGCCTGGCGGCCTTGCTATTGCTGGTTTCCATTCTGGCATCTTATATTAACCCGTCGTTTGCCTGGATGATTGCTCTGATTGGTATTGCCTACCCGTACATTCTGGTTGTTAACCTGCTTTTTGTTTTGTACTGGTTGCTTTTATTTGACCGCGCCATTTTTATCTCCATCGGGATGGTTCTGGCCGGGTACCCGGTTTTGCGCAATCATTTTCAGTTTACCTGGTCTTCGCCCCCGCCGCTGAACCAGGAGAAGGCGTTTAAGTTTATAAGCTTTAACACCCGGCTTTTTGATGTGTATGGCTGGACCGACCGGATTGACACCCGCACCCGGATTTTTAATTTTATTAAACAGGAAGCTCCCCAGATTTTGTGCATCCAGGAGTTTTATACTTCTACCAGCCGCTCGGGCTTTAACAGCCTCGACAGCATAAAGGCCTTGCAGCAATCGCCGTACGTGCACGTGGCTTACACGGCCACCAAATGGGGCACCGACCATTGGGGTATTGCTACCTTCAGTTCCTTCCCGATTGTTAAGAAAGGCAATATTCTTTTTAATGAAATCACGAATAATATTTGTATTTATTCGGATATCAAAGTTAACCAGGATACCATCCGGGTATACAATATTCATTTTCAGTCGAACCGGTTCCGGAAAGAAGATTACGAATTTCTAAACAAGCCCGACGAACAGAAAGATAAACTTTCGGCTTCCCGGAATATTTTAAACAAACTTAAAACCGCTTCCATCAAACGGTCGAAGCAGGTAGATGCGGTGGCCAACCACATCGAGCAATCGCCTTACCCCGTTATTATTTGCGGTGATTTTAACGACCCGCCTTCTTCCTATACTTACAATAAAATCAGCGGTAACTTAAAAGACGCCTTTGTAGAGAGCGGCACCGGCTTTGGTAATACTTATAACGGGCTCATTCCTTTACTTCGGATTGATTATATTTTACACGCGCCCCAAATTAGAAGCGCCGAGTTCCGGACCGTCAATCAAAAATTCTCAGATCATTTTCCGGTTACCTGCAAAATGGAGATTTTGCCGTGAGGCGGCTATAATACAGGTTTTGCTGTTGGTTAAGATTTTTGCCTTTTAAAGTTGTAGGTAATAGATGGAGAATATAAAGTCTGGCAGGACTAAGTTTTAAAATCAAATCTACTTCTGATAAATAGCACTTTTTAAGGTCTTATATTAGTAGGGTAAAATACCGCCACTTCTAAATGGTATTACACAAATATGTACTTTTTTTGAAAGATTCCATCTTTCAATGTTAAGGTGCTAACTGTTTTCAGAAGCCTAAGAAGCCTCCTGGCCGGCGGGCCCCGTTTGGCCGCTCGGGCCTTTCATCTTTCCTTTCCTCCTCCGTCGGAATGCCTCGTCCCTCGGCACCGGAAACCTGAAAGGCCCTCGCTGTCCAAACTGCTGTAGTATGTGCTTAGCTGCTGCCTTACCAAGTTCAATCTTTATTGAATAATAAGCCTCCGCAACAAAGCTTTTCCATAATGTTCCGGTTCGGCCGAACTCCTTCCCTGATTCAGGAAAGGTGCCCGGATGGCGGAAGGGTTAATCTTATCCAGGGAAAAAAACAATCATCCGCCGCCGTGGCAAAAGCCGGCGAATAGAAAAAGCGCGGAAGGATAATAAAAATCTTATTCAGAATTAATGCTTGACCAGATTTTCTATCGCCTGATCTTAAGCTATCGTGTGAACTTAATTGGAGTGTATATAAATTGTTAAACTACTGAGAAAGGAAAACCCCACAGTTCTGAAAAGCCTGTGGGGTTTACCTGTACTTATTTAACTCTATTATGAGAAATCAGTTTAAACCAGGCAAGTTTAGTTAAAAGGTAATCAGAAATAACTGAAGCTAAACTCTATTCCACTACAGCCATTTTTTCAACTTCAGTTGCCGCTTTATTTGGCATTTTACTTTCTGGGGTAGTACCCGTGGCAACGGGTTTGCCAATCAGGTCGGCTACGTATTTGGCACACAGTGCAGCCGGGTTGTAGAGGTTAAACTCTTCGCTTAGTTGCGTCACATTTTTCTTGTAAACTGGGTTTGCCAGTACCTGCTCTACGTTCAGGCGCATTTGCTGCGGGGTAGGCGTCTCGGTTTTCAGGTTAATACCTAATTTAAAATAGCCAATGCGGGCGCAAATTTCGTTTTTACCTTCGTGTACACCCGCCACTACCAGCGGCAGTTTGTGCTGGATGCCCAGCATCACGCCACCATAACCACCGTTGGTTACATAAACATCGGCCAGCGGCATTACCTCAGAAAAAGGGATAAAATCTTCGATAATAATGTTAGGCTGCGGGTAACGGGCTCTTAGTTCGGCCGTGCCGGACCCACCCGTGGTAACAATTACCAGCCGGTCCGAATCTTTAAAAGCTTCCAGGGTGGGTACAATAATTTTCTCGGGATCGGTTTCGACGGTACCCTGGGTAACCAATATTACTTTTTCGTAGGCCAGCGCTTTGGCGTGGTGCTTAAAGGTTACTTTGGTGTTTTTCAGGGTAGGCAGCAGCGGACCAATAAACCGGATATTGCGGCCCAAATCGCTTCTTTTGTATTCGAAACCGGGCGTACCGCTCTGCAAAACCAAATCAGATTTCCGGTACAGCACATCAAATAAATTTCCTTTCTCCTGCTTAATACCGTATTGATTAAACATATTTTTAATGAGTTTGCTCGATTCGCCAAATAATATTTTATCAGCAAAAACCCGCATTACGTCTTGTTTACGGCGGCTCCAGAAACTCGTGCGGGGCGTAATGGCTAAACCATTCGGGGCTAAATCTTTGGAGGTTTCGCTCAGCGGCATGATGCCTATGGAAATAACTTTTTTCTTCAGCTTTTCCCGCACCCACGGAATACCCGTAAATGTGATATCCGCAATCAGCAAATCGAAATCAAACTCTTCGTTTATCTTTTTAATGTCCTGATAAAACTCCGGACCGCGCAGCAGGAAAACATTTTTGATGTCGAATTGTAATTTGCTAACCTGGCTTTTACATTTTTCCCGCTCCGGAAACATCTCCTCCGGGTTACCCGCCGAAAAATCAATGGCATTTACCAATGGGTAATATGGAATGCCCAGGTTTGTAATTTTTTCTTCATACTTCCGGCCCGTGTACCAACGCACATCGTAGCCGATATTTTTTAAATGAACTGCCAAGCCGGTTAGCGGGTTAAAGTGGCCGTCGGCAGGGAAATTGGCGAATAATATTTTTTTGGTTTTCATAGTTTTATCTTTTTAGCGTTTTTCTATTGGGTTGAGTAATATTCTGGCTTTCGTAACCTAAGCTTGGCATCCTGTAACCAGCCTGTACAAAATAGCCCGGGCTTACATTCGCTTTAACTTATTGAGGTTTAAGCCTTTTACCCGGTGATGATACAAATATGCAGGGAGGTAGAGCGTTTGTAAAATAATATTGGCTAAAGCCCGCATTAAGGCGGCTGAATGGCTTAAACTAAGCTTTAAATAACCCGCTAAAAACAGGAAAACATTCAGTCTGAAACCGGCAAAACAGGGAGTCAGGGATATTGATAGAGACTTAATCTGGCCTGAAGCGGATGGATTGTCCTTAATAATCAATAATATATTTTAAATACAGGCCGTTGCATTTGAACCAAAAGTGTATTTACTTTGTACTGTAATAAATATTATTACAGTATGAACAACGGACGATTTGCTACGGCTTTACACATTCTGACCCTGCTGGCCAAACAGGAACCGGAATTGCTATCGTCGGAGTATATGGCCGGTAGTATTAATATTAACCCGGTTTTGGTGCGCAAGGAGCTGAGTAACCTGCGTAACCTGGGTTTGGTTACGAGTAAAGAAGGTAAAAATGGCGGTAGTACGTTGGCCAAACCCGCAGACCAGATTTTACTTTCGGAAGTTTATAATGCCGTCCGGCAAGTACCTTTATTAGGCCGTTCTAACGACCCGAATCCAAAATGCCCGGTAGGTAAACAGATAAACAATCACATTGGGGAATTGTACCTCGATGCCGAAGAAGCTTTGGTGCAGAAGTTAGGTAAACAAACCTTAGCTGATTTCGTTAACCGGTTCAGCTAATTTTTTTACCATTAACTGTAACAATAAATATTACAGAAATAAATTATTTAAATATTTTAAATCTTAACCCAAAAAAGATGAAAGTAGCCTTAATTGGAGCCGGTTTTGTTGGTTCCGCCGTTTTAAAAGAATTAACCGACCGTGGCCACGAAGTAAAAGTACTGGTACGCCACCCGGAAAAAGTAAAAGCCCCTAACGGCAAAGTATCCGTAGTGGCAACTGATGCCACACAGCCCGACCAAGTAGCCGAACAGGTGAAAGGCGCAGATGCCGTTATCAGCACTTACAACGCCGGCTGGACCAACCCTAACCTGTATAACGACTTTTTAGCCGGCTCCAAAGCCATTCAGGAGGGCGTTAAAAAATCGGGTGTAAAAAGATTTATAACCGTGGGCGGCGCCGGCAGTTTATACGTGGGCCCGGATACCCAGTTAGTAGATACCCCGCAATTTCCGGCCGATTATAAAACCGGTGCCCTCGCTGCCCGCGATTACCTGAATATTTTAAAAAAAGAGCAGGAACTGGATTGGACCTTTCTGAGCCCGGCCATCGAAATGCACCAGGGAACCTCCGGCGAGCGCAAAGGCACTTACCGCACCGGTTTAGAGAACCCGGTTTTTGACCAAAATGGCCGCAGCATTGCCTCCGTAGAAGATACCGCTGTTGCGATTGTAGATGAACTGGAAAACCCCAAACATATCCGGCAGCGGTTTACAGCTGCTTACTAAGTGTAATACCACTTCTGCTAAATGGTAATCTATAAATGGTCTGTTTCATCTGTTTATCTTTTGAAAGATTCCATCTTTCAAGGTAGAGGTGCTAATTAAGTTTATGAGTCTAAGAAGCCTCAGGGCCGGCGGGCCCCGTTTGGCCACTCGGGCTGCTCATCTTTTCTTTGCTCGTACCTCGCAATGCTAAAGCACCGGAAACCCAGAAGAGCATCTTCCAAAAGGCCCTCGCTGCCCAAACTGCTGTAGTATGCGCTTAGCTGATGCCTTTCTAGGTTCAATCATCAATTATTAAGCCTCCGCCACTAGCTAATCGGTGCCGGTTCGGCCGAACTCCTTCCCTGATTCAGGGAAGGTGCCCGGAGGGCGGAAGGGTTATTTTCTATCGAATAATCATTATTTGAATTGGTCTAACATAAATATTAATAAAAAGGAGGCATTTAGATAAGTGCCTCCTTTTTTATATCATCCCAACCAGGTAAGTGCTCCTAGCTGCTGTAATCAATCCGGAACCAATCAAAAGTGGCGGCTGTGCCGGCGGCGCCTTTAGCCGTCAGGCCGACGCGGATGCCCCGGTCCCAGGGCGGTAAGTAAGCGGCATCCAACGCCTGGTTGTTGTTTAGCGATTGCCAGTTCTGACCGTCGGGACTCCAGGAAAACTGCATTTTGTCACCGTCCTGCGTAGCCAACCGGAAATAGATTAAGCCCGTTTTAGGTGCCGCAGCCCGGGCCACGGTGCTGGTTTTATTTCCTTTGGTCGTCCAGAGCAAAATTTCGTTACCACTCAGGCCAATACCCATCGCATTATCCGGGTCGCCAATGGCGCTTAAGCTGGCCACGGTTCCTTTGGGTAAAGCTTGTGCATCTAAAACAGTGGTGGCAGTATAATCGGCAGTTTTAGTGCGCTGGCCTAAGAGGCTGCCAATTTTCTGCGGCGCAGCCTGTAGTAACAGCCGGCCATTATCATTGTTTTGCAAAGTAAAGCGCGGCACAGCCGTAACCGACCATTGCCAACTGGGTGTTAAAGTTTTGGTGCTAAATTCATCCTGCACATCCAGTTCATCGGGGGCATTCTGGTTATGCGGGGCAGCCGCCGTAACACTCGGAGCATTGGCATTAAACCGCGGCCAGTTATCAGCACCCCAGGTAATCGGGTCTAACAAGCCCTGGCGGCCCGGGTAAACAAAACCGTCGGTGCTGTAAGCGTGGTACATAAAATAATCTTTGCCCTGCGCATCCGTAACTACGGAGCCGTGACCAGCGCATTTCCAGGTAGCATTGGCTTTCATAATGGGGTTGCCACTGTATTTTTCCCAGGGTCCGCGAATATTTTTAGCCCGGGCTACCCCCACGCCATACGTACAGCCCCGGCCGCAGCAGGCATCGCCGGCATAAAACATGTAATAATAATCGTTCCGCTTCATTAGCGCCGGGCCTTCTACCAGGCCGCCTTCCCAGGTGTTGGGGTCGTTGCGGAACAATTCAAATTTTTCGCCCAGCAAAGCCGTACGTTCTTCGCTCATACGCTGGCCCCAGAGCGGCGTCGGCTTCTTCACGCTGTTGCCATCTTCTTTCCAAATCAGGTATAATTCGCCTTTCTCGTCCCGGATGGGGTAACCATCAATAGAGCCTGCTTCCTGGCAAACCAGCGGGCCGTGGTCGGTGTAGGGGCCTGTAGGGTTGGTGGCGCTGGCCACGCCCACGCATAAATTGCCGCCCTTTTTACCGGCCGTATAATAAATGTAATATTTGCCTTTGTCGTAGGAAATTTCGGGTGCCCAGAAATGCGCATCGGCCCAGCCGGGTAGTTTATCCGGGAATACGTGCCCCACCGTTTCCCAATCTACCAGGTTTTTAGAATGCAATATCGGAAACAGCGGTGCCCACTCCGATGAAGTAGCCGTTGCCCAATAATCGTCACCGACGCGCACTACCGACGGGTCGGCATAATCGCCGGGCAGCACCGGGTTGGTAAACGTTACGGCCGCCGCCTCCGCGCTTTCCGGGTTAGCTGTTCCAGTCTCAGTTTGGGCAGTAGCTGTTTCTGACTGTTGCGTATTTGGCTGTTTGTTTGACCCACAGGAAAAGAGCACGTAACAAACCAGCGGCAGGAATATTTTTTTCATAGAATAATTAAGTGATGTTACGCAAAAGTTTAAATAAGCAGGTTTAAGAACCCCACTGCTGTCATTCAGGAGGAAACTATTTAGCAAGCAGCCAAATAGTTTCCTCCTGAATGACAGGTTTGGGCTCAAGATACCAAAATTTTATCTTTCCCAAATTGCTGCGTAACATTAGTAATTAAGTGGTGAATTTTAAAATTGGAAATTTTAATGTTACTCACAAAAGAAAGAGAATGTTTTAAGCCACTCTCTAAGCCACAAAGGCACTATTTATGATTCTGATTACGCCAGAGAATCTTCCTAATTATACCAATATTAACTAGTAAATGCGCAATCTACAAGAGTTATGTTGAGCCTATCGAAACAGCTGAATCTACTTTTATTAAACTGTAATAGATCCTTCGACAAGCTCAGGATGACAAAACTCTTTTTGAAGCGAAATTCCATTTGATAGTAGTATTATTTCTTTCCGCCGGTTACTTACTTATCAGTTCAGCCAACTTTTCACCAGCCGGAAGTTTAATAGGAACGCCCGAAGAAATAGGTTTACCAAAATCCGGGGAGCCGTCTTTTTTCCAGGTAAACGGCTGTAGCCGGATTTCGCGTTGCCAGCCCGGCGTGGTTGATTTCTTGGCATGGTAATAAATCCAGTCTTCGGTATTATCCGGCGATTTGGTAAAACTGCAATGGCCTACGCCAAAAACATCTTCGGTGCTCTGAAAAACCGGTCCGGATTTTTGCCAGTTAGCCGGCTCCATCGGATTCAGTGTCGTATCCGCCAGCATTAATTGCGCCAGCCGGTATTCTTTCAGCCACGATTCGCGGCAGGAATAAATAATAAAAGCCTTTTCTTTTTTCCGGAGTAATTCGGGTCCTTCGTTTAAATCCAGTTCGCCGCCGGTCTCCCATTCTTCGGTTGGCGAAGATATTTTAACCCGGTTACTGCTGATGGTGTAAGGGTTGCTCATGCGGGCAATATACAAATGCTGTTTAGTTCTATCGGTATCGGCGTTTTCTTCCCACCCCGACCACACGGCGTATAATTGTCCGTTCATCCGGAACGGGCTTAAATCAATGGCCCACTTCACCGAAGCGGCATCCTGGATATTATCGCCGGTGTACAACATGCCTTTGTCTTCGTAAGGCCCAAACGGATCTGCACTCACCGACTCTAGCACGCCCGACCGTTGGTAAATAAAAGGGCCACCGGGCTTGCTGCCGGCGGCGTAATAAATATACCACCGGCCGTTCATAAAATGAATTTCGGGTGCCCAAATATTGCTTTGGTTCCAGCCCGAAGTAGGCGGCCGCCACACTACTACCCGCTCGCCTAATTTCGTTAAACCATCGGATTTGGAAACATAAATCCCCCCTTTGCCCGAGCCACAGGAATAATAAGCGCCGTTTACTTTAATTACCCAAGGGTCGGCGCCATCGGCAATGGGGTTGGTAAAATAAGCATCGGCGGGCTGTTGCTCCGCTTTATTACTACGCTTGGCTTCGGGCGCTAAAGTGCTGGTAGAGCAACCAACCAGAAGCGTAACGTAAAATAGGGCGGCGAAAAGCCTAATCTTTAGGAACATACCGGTTGGCAGTTAAAATGAATGTAGGCGAAAAATATAGAATAAGAATAGAATATTCATCATCCATCGGTGTTTTTGCCTTCCATTTATTATTTTATCCTAAGAGC
>NZ_BJYS01000021.1 GCF_007991635.1 Adhaeribacter aerolatus
AGTTTGGTGAAGCACTAGTAGAGAGACGACATGAAATTTAGTTTAGACCGACCTGTTTCAAAGCCAACGAAGTCATTAGCTTAATTTCTCTATTGTTCCTGTAAAAAAATGTATTTCCTTAATTAAATTCTATAATTTCTCAGAATTACTACGTAATGAAGGTGAAACTACTTAAAGAGAAAATTGAAGTAGATACTTAATTTGATTCGTTCAATACTGATTTAAGGGCATAACAGGCACTCTTTCTGGCCTGATTTGATTAAATTTATAGGATAAAATTAAGGAGAATAGGAACCATGAAGAAAGAAAAAGAAGCCCCTGCCTTTCCTATCAGAATCGAGAATTTTGATCAGTACGAAATAACCGATTGCTCAGCAATTTTAAGATACCTGGAATCGGTAGAAGCCAATAAAGTAAAAGATCAGGACTACCAAAAGATTGCTGATCGGGCCGAGCGCCGGATCAACTACATGATGTTTGAATAGAAAGTCGGCTTGTTCCAGGAATATTTACTCTCTGAAAGATATATGATTTCTCGGAGCAAGCATTAACTTTCTATATCTAATCCTTCCCTGATTTTACCCGCAGCAGTTTGTCTGCCATCTAGGTCAGGAAACCACTTTTAAATTAAAGTTCGGCGTTTGTAAATAGCCGTACAAGCGCACCCACAAGGGTAATATCATTTCGGTGGCCCGCGCATTGGTAATATCGCCTAAATCAATAATAGAAGTCCAGTTAAAATCTTGCTGTAACATTTGTATTACGCGCTCCTTAGCAGCTTTATCGTTGCCGCAAATAAACAAATCGTGCTCTCCGGCTACTAAAGAGGCATCTACCATTAAATTGCAGTTTACGGTATTCAGCGTTTTAACTACTTTGGTTTCCGGAAAAGCTTTCTGAATTTCTTCGCCCAGCGAAGTAGTATTGGCAAACTCCGGAATGAGCGTGGGGGGCATGCCTCTGGAAAAATCCAGCGGATTTGCTACATCAAGCAATATTTTACCGGCCAGGTTTGCGGCGCCGGCTTGTTGCAAAGCGGCCAGCGAAGCATCGCCTTTGGTGCAGTTAAAAATTATTTCGCCAAAAGCGGCAGCATCGGTAAATGTACCTTGCGAGGCGTTTGCCCCGGCTTGCTTTACCCATTCAATGGCCTTAGGGTTATCGGCGGCACGGCTGCCTAATTTAACCTCGTGATTTAATTTTATAAGCTTAGAACCAATGGTTGTTCCAACCATTCCGGTCCCCAGAATACCTATTTTCATTTCAATTTAAATTGTCTGTTATTTCGCACATAATTAAAAATTGAATTACCATAGCCCATCTGGGTCACCGGCTGGTGCATCTTCAACAGCGCTACCTTGTTCTAAAGAACCGGTATCGAAATTGTCTAATTCTTTAGCAATTCTTGAGGCGCTTTCAGCGGCTTTTTCCGCTGCTCTAGCCGCTTCAGACGCCTTTTCAGCAGCTTCTTGAGCTTCTCTGGCCGCCCTTTCCGCTGCTTCTTGTACTAGCTTTAATGCTTTATTTTCTTCGTTAGAATTGTCCGGAGTCACCATCTTTTTATAGAATTATTATAATTATTGAATTATTATAGAACTATCCTTTATGGTAAATTTTATATCGTTTATGTTAAATTGCTTTGTTTTTGAGTTGAAGTTTATAATAAGCCCATTCTTCTTTTTATTCGGGGACTTTTGATTCTCCTGGTAAATATTTACTCCGGTAAAATACCCGAAAAATATAAGCCCTAAAATAAAACAGGCAATTGCCAAGTATCGAAGTCTCCTTAATATAACTTTGCTGCTTTTTAAAATGGTATTTGTCTGCGATTTGATAGTTGTCGCTTCTGCCTGGGTTATGGTATCAGCATCGTTAAATTTATTTTGCTGAATCTGAAAAGTATCAACGGCAAACCACAATTTATCACTGGCATAAGCAGATCTGATAAAGGTAAACATCATAATACCCGTTGCAAGTGTAATAAATCCCCAACTGGTAAAAAGCAATTGTAAATAAATAGCAGTTTCTATTTTAACAATATCTTTGATAAAGGTTATAGAAAAAGCCAGGGTACCAGTCGAAATAAAAAGAAAGTTCTTCTCAAATTCGGCTAAATCCCTTGATAAAGAATTGTAAAGGCGGGCTTTATATTCCTTTAATTCTTTAATGGTCATTGAATTGCTAGGTGCAGGAGGCGTGGTGGGCTGCCTGAAAAGAGAGATAATAGTACCCCAAATGTTTCTCCTTCTGGGAAAAGCCATTACTGAAATTTTTTGTGGAATAAAGAATATATGTTATATGGCTTGAAAAATAATCAATGTGTTTAACTGATTTGATTATTCAAAGGAGGCCTTAATCCTATCTCAGCGCAAAGAAGCTAACTCTAAGCTAAAAAGTAGTCATAAAAGTAGCCAGCAAGCCCCGGATAAGTTGGACCAGACTGGTAGGATAAACGCCAATCCAAACCATTAGCAAAGCCAGAATAGCCATGGTGGCACCACTGGCGAAGGATAAAGCCGGATGCAATACTTTGCGCCGTTCTGTAGTAGCTTCGGTTTGGGCAAACATAGCCGCAATTACTTTTATATAATAATATAAACCTATCACACTGTTCAGCACGAGCATCAACACTAATAGCCACTGCTGGGTATTTACGCCGGAAGCCAGAATATAAAACTTACCCACGAAGCCCGCCGTGAGCGGAATGCCGGCTAAAGAAAGCAGCATAGCGGTGAATATGGCCGCCGTAGCCGGCCGACGCCAGAATAATCCGCGATAATCTTCCAGCTGGTCAGCGTCGCGTTCGGTATCGGATAAGAGTGCTACCACCCCAAATGCACCCATACTGGTAATAAAATAGGCTACCAGGTAAAAACTAACCGCCTCCACACCCAAGCGATTACCGGCTAAGAAGGCTACCAGTATATAACCCAAATGGGCAATGGAAGAATAAGCCAGCAGCCGTTTAATATTGTGCTGCCGGAGGGCCAGTAAATTGCCCGCCAGCATGGAGGCAATGGCAATAATGGTAAATATCAGCATCAGGTTTGCGTAGCGGTAAGCATCGGCCTGGGAGAAGAACCGAATCAAGAGGCCCATCATACCGCCTTTGGAAACGGTGGCAATAAAAGCCGTTACGGGTGCGGGCGCGCCTTCGTACACATCGGGAGCCCACATGTGAAAAGGTACAATGCCCAGCTTAAACCCAATGCCTACTATCATCAGCCCAAAACCGGTAAGCAGCAGCAGCGGCAATTCCGTAACAGATTTCAGATAAACGCCAATTTCGGGGAAAGACATGGTGCCGGTAACGGCATAAACCAAGGCCATCCCGAATAATAAAAACGCCGAGGACAAGGCTGCCAAAATTAAATATTTAATGCCGGCTTCGTCGGAGCGTTCGCGGGTACGCAGGTAAGCAATAAGCGAATACAGGGCTACGCTTAATACTTCAAGCCCCAGGAAAAGCGCCATAAAATGCTGGCTGATAACCAATACGCAAGCGCCAAGGGTAGCTAGAATTAGCAACAGGTAATACTCTTCTTTGCGTTCTTCGCGCTGCTCAAAATAAGCATACGACAGCAGGGTGACAAACAAGGAGGTAAGTAATATCAGACCCAGGTTAAATATTCCCCAGCCATCCATTACAAAAAAAGGCGGAATCTGATAAGAACTGCCATTAAGCTGCAAAAGCGTGAAAACGGCTACCAGGTGCGCCACGATGGTGATGCCGAAGATAATTTTGTGGTTTCGTTTTACCGCCACTACCAGCATGTTCAGGGTAGCAGCTCCTACCAAAATGAGCAGCGGCATCAGAAAATATAAATCACTTAAGCGCATGAATTCCTCCTTTCGTATTGAGTAAACTTACTGTATCAGCGGGTAGGGTTTGCATCGTCACTTGGGCCGGTGTTTCGGGTTTAATGGTCGGTTTTTTATAAGCTTCCAGTTGCTCATCTACCGAAGGTTTGGCCCGGTCCAGCACGGGTTGGGGATATAAGCCCAGCCAAAGAATAGCCAGAACCAAAGGCAAAGCAATAAGCACTTCCCGGAAAGAAAAATCGGTTAATGGGTGTTCCGTTTTATTTTTGCCCAGGAATACTTTTTGCAAAATCCGGAGCGAATAAACCGTGGCTGCCACCAAACCAATCGTAGCAAAAATGGTCAGGAGATTGTTGGCCTGCCAACTACCTACCAGCGTTAAGAACTCCGCAATAAAATTGCCTAAACCGGGTAAGCCCAAAGAGGCCATCGCAAAAACTAAAGCAAAAACGCCCATCTTCGGAATAGCCGGCCAGAAGCCACCCATTTGCCGGATGTCGCGGGTGTGCAGGCGCTCGTAGAGGAAGCCGGCCATTATAAATAAAGCACCGGTGCTGATGCCATGGGTAATCATTTGCATCACCACTCCCTGAAAAGCCCATTCGTTAAAAGAAAACACACCTAATATTACAAAACCCATGTGGCTGACGCTGGTGTAGGCAATCAGCCGTTTCAGGTCGGTTTGGGAGAAAGCCAGGATAGCGCCGTATAAAATGCCCACCACACCCAGCAGCATAGCCCAAGGAGCGAAAGACTGGGCGGCATCCGGAAATAAAGGAATAACAAAGCGCAGCAAGCCGTAAGCCCCCGTTTTTAACAGCAAACCGGCCAAGATAACGCTACCGGCCGTGGGCGCTTCGGAGTGGGCATCGGGTAGCCAGGAGTGGAACGGCACTACGGGCAGTTTTACCAGGAAAGCCATCAGGAAACCTGCCATCAACCACGGACCAATATTCGGGGGAAAAGTAGTGCCTAATAAATCGAAATAATTAAAGGTGTATGTGCCAGTGTTTGCCCCGTGAATAAAGTACAAGCCCAGAATAGAAAGTAGCATTAAAAGCCCGCTAGCCTGGGTAAAGATGAAAAATTTATAAGCCGCGTACATCCGATTGGCGTGGCCCCAGATACCAATCAGGAAGTACATGGGTATCAGCATAACTTCCCAGAAAAAGTAAAACAAAAATAAATCCATGGTGAGGAATACCCCTGAGATACCCGCCAGCACCCACAAAATATTAAAATGAAAAAAGCCCACTTTGGTTTTTATTTCGCGCCACGAAACCAGGATTGCCAATAAACCTAGGAAGAAGGTGAGCAGCAGCATGAGTAAACTCAAACCATCGAGCGCCAGCGAAAAACTAACACCCCATTGCGGCACCCAGGGCACCTCGTAGCGCATCATCCAGTTGGTGGCTTTAACCGTGGTAGTTGGGTTATTTAGCCAAAGTGAAATAGTAAGCAAAAAACTCGCCAGCGTAGTGAGCAAGGCAATCCACCGGGAAAAGTTAGCGTTAAACCGTCCGGCTACCCAGGCTAATATACCCCCAACCATCAGCAAAACAATGAGCAAGGCTAGTATCATGGCAGTAAACTTAAGGTGATTATTAGAAGCGCCCCCACTACCACGCCCATCATGTACCAGCGCAAAATGCCGCTTTGGGTTCGGGCTAAGCCCTGGTTAAGGCCGCGCGCGAGTGCTGCCAGCGCCGCGTATATTTTATCTATAAAATCGTTTTTGTTAACAGTAGCCAGGAATACAAATGGTCGCACAAAAAGGGTATCATATAATTTATCAAAGCCCCAGCCGGAATACCAGAACCGGTGAATAGCCATGGCTAAACCCGATTGCTCCAGATTGGTTTGCAATGCTGGTTTTTGGAGGTAAAATACGTACGCCAGGTAAACACCGCTCAGTGAAACTACTGCCGCTACTAACTGAAACATCCACTCCGAGTTAACTATAGCTTCATTGGCATGAATGGCCGGCAGCATGGGCGTCAGGAAGTCGGAGAATAATACCACGTGCCCGAAATTATGCGGTAATTCTATAAAACCCCCAACCAGCGAGAGCACCGCCAAAATTATTAGCGGCACCGTAATGATTGGGCCGGGTGGATGCGCCACGTGGGTCTTGGGATCGCCGTAGAACGTAATAAAAACCATCCGGAAAGTATAAATAGAGGTAATAAAAGCACCCGCGAGCCCAGCGGCGTACAACCAGGTGTTCCCCCGCTCCCCGGCCAGGGCATACCATAATATTTGGTCTTTGCTGTAGAAACCGGCCGTTATTAAAGGTAAGGCCGCCAGCGAGGCGGAGCCAATCAGGAAGGTCCAGAAAACGGCTGGCAATAATTTGTGCAGGCCGCCCATTCGGAACATATTCTGCTCGTGGTGCAGCGAAATAATAATGGCGCCTGCACTTAAGAAAAGCAGGGCTTTGAAAAAGGCATGAATCATAAAATGAAAGATACCGGCCGACCAGGCACCTACACCCAAAGCCAGAAACATGTAGCCAATCTGGCTGATGGTGGAGTAAGCCAATACTCGTTTTAGGTCCGATTGGGTAAGGGCAGCGCAACCGGCCAATAATAAAGTTATGGCGCCGATTATGGCTACTGTAAGCATCGCTACCGGCGCTAACTCAAATATTACATGCATGCGGGTAATCAGGTAAACGCCCGCCGTAACCATGGTAGCCGCGTGGATAAGCGCACTCACGGGGGTGGGGCCGGCCATAGCGTCCGGCAACCAGGTTTGCAGCGGTAACTGCCCAGATTTACCTACGGCGCCGCCAAGTAATAAAAAGGAGATAATGACGGCTGCCTGGGAACCTACCGCCCAGGTTTGGGGCGCTTCGGCCGCAATGGTTTGGATGTGCAGCGTACCAAATAGCTGAAAGAGCATAAACAACCCGATAGCCATAGCCGTATCGCCGACCCGGGTAATAATAAAAGCTTTGCGGGCCGCATAGCCATTAGCCGGTTCTTTGTACCAGAAGCCAATCAGCAGGTAACTGCACAAGCCCACGCCTTCCCAGCCCAGGTATAACAATAAAAGATTATCGGCCAGCACCAGCACCAGCATAGAGCCTACAAACAAATTCATGTAGGCAAAAAAGCGGGCAAATCCATCGTCATCGGCCATGTAAGCCGTGGAGTACAGGTGAATGAGAAAGCCAACAAAGGTGATTACGAAAATGAAAACCATCGATAATGCATCGAGGTGGAAAGCAATGCCCGGACTAAAACCAGCCACACTAAACCATTGCCAGACTACCTGATGGTACACCGGCTCGGTAGGGCCCGACGACAAAAACTGACTACCCAGAATTAAGGTAATTAATGCGGATACGCCTAAACTGCCTACGCCTACCACCGATACCAGGGCGCGGGAGAGGCGGGTGCCGGTAAGAATCAGGATAAGGGCACCGGCAAAGGGCAAAGCAGGAACTAACCAGAGTAGATTTTCCATAATTATCCGTTCATTACATTAGCCGCATCGCTGTCGAGGGTTTTTAAATTATGATAGAGCTGCAGGATTAAAGCCAGCCCAACCGAAACTTCGGCGGCGGCCATCGTGATGATGAAGATGAACATAACCTGGCCTTCGGGTTGTATCCAACGGGCACCGGCTACAATAAAGGCCAGCCCGGCCGCATTCAGCATTATTTCCACGGATATCAGCATGAAAATAATATTGCGCCGGATGAGCACACTAATTAAACCAATAATGAAAAGGATGCCGGCCAGTAATAAACCTTGTTCCATGGGTATGGTATTCATGCTTCGGTCCTTTCTAAAAAGCGGTGAACAATTTTTTTCTTTTGCCGGCCCAGGTGATAAGCTCCCACAATACCTGCCATCAAAAGCATACCACTTAATTCAACCCCCAGAATATAAGGCCCGAAAAGGGCCATACCCACGGCTTTGGCTTCTACTGGTTGCGTGGCAACTGCAGATGTTTCGGACGCCATAAAAATATAGGCCAACTCAGCGAGCAATATTAACGACAGCACGGCCGGCCCAATCCAGACGCTGGGCTTCAGCCATTCTTTTTCGTGCTGCACATCTTCGTGGGTCAGGTTCAGCATCATAATCACGAAAATGATAAGTACCACAATGGCCCCGGCGTAAATAATAATTTCGAGCGCAGCCATAAAGGGTGCTCCCAGCGTAAAGAAAACGACGGCAATGGCCATAAAAGAAACCACCAGGTAAAGCAGGGCATGAATAAGGTTGTATTGGGTTACTACCAGGATAGTAGCGATAATGGCAACAGCAGCGGCCAGGTAGAAAGTCAGTTCCATCGGATTAAGGAATTAAGCTTTTTACATCTACCGGCGGGTTCTCATTAATGGCTTCGCCTTTTCCTTTGCCCCCAATAGCCATGCCCGCTACTTTATAATAATTGTAACCAGGATATTTGCCCTGGCTATCGATGAGTAAATCCTTTTTCTCATAAACCAGGTTCTGGCGGTTATATTCAGCCATTTCGAAGTCAGGTATGAGTTGAATGGCATAGGTAGGACAAGCTTCTTCACAGAAACCACAGAAAATGCAGCGCGAAAAATTAATCCGGAAAAATTCGGGGTAGCGGCGGCCGGTTTCGTCCTCGGTAGCTTGCAGCGAAATACAATCTACGGGGCAGGCAGCCGCACAAAGGTAACAACCTACGCAGCGTTCGCCCATATCGGGGTCTCGGGTAAGTACAATGCGACCCCGCCAGCGCGGAAATAATTTGGCTTTCTCTTCCGGGTACTGGATGGTATCGCGCTTATGAAACGCGTGCAGAAACGTGAGGCCCATACTACGTAAAATACTAAACATATCAGCTCCTTTCTTTTTTATTTAGTATCAGGTATCTGGTAGTAAGTATCAGGTATCTGATATTTTATTGTTTATTTCTTTTGAATACTGTCTTGCTACTAACTACCCTATATTAATTACCATTCTGCAATAACACAATAGCCGCAGTTACCAGCAGGTTTACCAGGGTTAAGGGCAGTAATATTTTCCAGCCGAATTCCATTAACTGGTCGTAGCGGGGGCGGGGTAAAGATGCCCGCAACAGAATAAATATGCTGATGAAAACAAAAGTTTTTAAGGCAAACCAAACCACCGGGGGCAGGAAAGCCGGACCCAGCCAGCCGCCAAAGTATAGCGCTACTACCATGCACGATATAAGCGTAATGCCCAAATATTCCCCCACAAAGAAAATCCCGAATTTCATGCCTGAATATTCGGAGTGGAAACCCGCAATCAGTTCGCTTTCGGCTTCGGGTATATCGAAGGGCAGGCGGTGAGTTTCGGCTACGCCGGCAATAAAGAAAATAACAAAACCGATTACTTGGGGCACCACAAACCACATGCCCCGCTGGGCTTCCACAATCTCCCGTATGTTAAAAGAGCCGGATAACAGCACCACGCCCATTAAGGCCAAACCCATGAAAACTTCGTAGGAAATCATTTGGGCAGCCCCGCGCATGGCCCCCAGCAAGGCATATTTATTATTAGATGCCCAGCCACCCAGAATAATACTGTATGCGCCCATCGACGACATGGCCAGGAAGAATAAGATGCCAATATTCAGGTCGGCCACCACAATACCCGGAGCAAACGGAATAATTACAAAGCTCAGCAGCACGGTTACCATTACAATAGCCGGAGCCAGCACAAAAACCACTTTGTCGGCAAAAGGTGGTATCCAATCTTCTTTAAACAAAAGCTTCAGCGTATCGGCCAGCACAATAAACAGCCCGAAAGGTCCGGCCCGGTTAGGACCGTAGCGGTCCTGCCACAGCGCCAGCATGCGGCGCTCTACCCAGATGAGTCCGGCGGCTACGTTCATCATCACGAACAGTACACCACCTACAATCAGGAAATAATTTGGGGCTGATGCTTCCATGTTGTTTCTTGTTTAAAGATTTGGGCCCAGGCGGGTATTTCTTCGTAGGGCACGCCCGGTAAACCCAGGGGTAAACCGGCGGTGCCTTTGGTTATATCATCATTAATTTTTACCGGCAACCGGAAAATCTGCTTATTCACCGCAAACTCCAGAACCTTACCTGCTTCCAGCTGGAATGCTCTAGCATCCTCGGTGCAAATGGCCACATAAGGATCCGGCGCTCTTTCGGCAATACCCGGCGAGATAATACTCAGTTCTTCGCTGCCAAAAATATGGTAAAGGGGCACCAGAAATAAATGATGGTGCAGCGGTTTAAAATCTTCCGGCACTTCGGCATAATAATGGAAACTTGCCCCAGGCTGATTTATTAACCGGACACCGGGGTCGCCGTGGCGCAGGTGCCCGCCTACTTCTTCCTGGTATTTATGAACCGACTGCATGGAGTTCCAACCCGGCGACCAGAAAAAAGGAATAATAGAGGAAGGGGGCTGTCCGCGGTAGCCTTCCATGGTAAACGATAAGGGAGCATCCGGATCTTCGGGTGGTTTGGGTTCGCTTACGTTATGGTTGGCCAGCATGGCGGTGCGGCCGCTGTAACGGTGCGACTCACGGGGTATTTTCTGCCCGGCAATCCGGAATCCGGCGGGTGGCGCTACTGCTTCCAGGCCTTTAAATTGCTGGTCGGCTTCTGCCAGGGCTGCCGTTATATCATCCAGGTTTTCCCAGTTGGTCAGGCTGGGATTACGCAAAGCTTTGCCTATCTGAATTAACCAGCGCCAGCTTTCCTGAATATCTTCAGGATTAGGATATACCTGGTAAAACCGCTGGGCCCGGCCTTCATTGTTTACCAGCGTGCCATCGGCCTCGGCAAAGGTACCGGCCGGTAAAACAATGGTGGCTTTATCGGTGGTGGCTTGGTGCAGGTGGTCCAGTACAATTACCTGTTTGGCTTTAGCCAGAAAATTTTCCACTACGCTTTTATCGGCAACCCGGTAAAGATTATTTTCCAGGATGATGACCGCATCGGCATAGTTGTTCTGAATGGCTTCGAAAGCCGACTCCAGTTTGTGGCCGCCCAGCATGGCTAATCCCAGGCTGTTGCACTCGGGTACCGTTAACATAATGCCGGTTCCGCCATTTTTTTCGGCTAAAGCAGCGGCTATGTTGGCAGCAGCTTTGAGTACGGCTTCGCTGCCACTGGAGCAACCCGAAATAATTAATGGTTTTTTGGCCGCCAGCAAAGCCTGGCTTATCTGATGAGCCATGGCCTGTTCCTCTTCCAAAAGATGCAGTACCGCCGGCGATTGCTGGCTGATTAAACTGGCAACGGAAAAACCCAGGCGGGCAATCGCATCCGGCGAAGCGTGGCAGATAGCGGTGGCTACTTCATCGAGCTTGGTAGCCGCTATGGAGGCAATAAACAAGGGACCGGTCTGATCCTGCACCAACTCCCGGGCGGCAGCATCCTGCCACAGCGGAATGGAAGCCTGCACCACCTGTTCCAGGGGCTTTTGCCGTACCGACTGCCTGACGAATAGGGCCAGCATGGGTGCGGTATTGGTCAGGTCTTCGCCCAGAATAAAAACAGCATCGGCCGATTCCGCTTCCCGCATGCTAATTACCCGTGCCGGGGTGTCCTGTAATATTTTCAGACTTAAATCAACCAAGTCATGATCGTTCTCCGATTCGCCCACGTGAAAGTTTTCTTCGCCCACCAAAGCTTTCAGGGCAAAGTTCGATTCGAGGGAAGCCCGCGGAGAGCCAATGCCAATTATCCGTGCCTGCCTTAATTCACCCCATATTTCCTGTAGCGCAACATCTTTGGTAACTGCTTCGGGGAGGTGGGTGCGTACTAGCGCTTTCCGGATGCGCGCTGGGCTGTTTACAAATTCATAACCAAAACGCCCGCGGTCGCAAATAAAATACCCGTTTACTTCGCCGTTGTACCGGCTGGTTATTTGCCGCAGCGAACCGTAACGCTCACCAGCCGAAATATTACAACCCAGGCTACAATGCTGGCACACCGAGGGAGCCATAGTTAAATCCCACTTGCGGGTATAATGCTGTTTCAGGGTTTTATCGGTGAACACTCCGGTGGGGCAGACCTCGGCCAGGTTGCCGCTGAACTCATTTTCCAAAACGCCGTTTTCGTGGCGGCCAAAGTACACGTGGTTATGGGCGGCAAACACGTCCAGGTCGTGGCCGCCGGCATAATCTTTATAAAACCGCACGCACCGGTAGCACTGGATGCAGCGGTTCATTTCGTGGTTCAGGAACGGTCCTAAATATTGATTCTGGTAGGTGCGTTTTTTGTACTCGTAGCGCCGGTAATTGTGGCCGGTCATTACGGTCATGTCCTGTAAATGGCAAGAACCACCTTCGTCGCAAACGGCGCAATCGTGCGGATGGTTGGTCATGAGCCACTCGATAACGTGCTCCCGGAACTCCTTCGCCTCCGGCTCATCCACGGAGAGCCGGATATTATCCCGCACCGGTTCCATGCACGACATAATCAGCCGGCCTTTGGTATCGTCTTCGTCTTTAAAAACTTTTACCGCGCACTGGCGGCAAGCTCCCACCGAGCCCATGGCCGGGTGCCAGCAGAAATAGGGAAGATTAATGCCCAGCGTGAGGCAGGCCTCCAGTAAATTTTTGCCAGGTTTTACCTCGTAGGGTACATTATCAATATAAATAGTAGCCATTGCCTACTTCCAGGGACATTGTTTTTCGTTGATGTGCCGTTCAAAATCCTCCCCGAAATATTTCAGGGCGCTCTGCAGGGGTTCCATTGCTCCGGGGGCCAGCGCACAAAATGTGTTGCCGGGGCCTAAAGCTTTGGTATGAAAATTAAGTAACTGTATGTCTTCGGGTTTACCTTCGCCGCGGTCCAGCGAAAGCAATATTTTTTCTACCCAGGGCAGTCCTTCGCGGCACGGGGTACAAAAGCCGCAGGATTCCTGCGCGAAAAAGTGCTGCAGGTTGTGCACAAAGCCCACGGGGCAGGTGTGATCGTCGAGGATAATCATGGTGCCGGTACCCATGCGGCTGCCGACGGCGGCAATGGACGGATAATCCATCGGCGTATCGAGGTGCTCTTCCACAAGGAAATCGGTGGAGGCGCCGCCCGGCAAGGCACCTTTAAAACGGTAGCCATTCTTCATGCCGCCGGCGTATTCTTCTATCAGTTCCCGCACCGTAACACCCATGGGTAATTCCCAGGCACCCGGTTTATTTACTTTGCCGCTGACGCCGTAAATTTTGGTGCCCGCATCGCCGGTGCGGCTTAAGCCTTTAAACCAGGCCGCGCCGTTATTTACAATGTGGGGCAAACAGCAAAGGGTTTCTACATTGTTTACAATAGTGGGTTTGCCAAATAAACCGCTTACCTGCGGAAAGGGTGGTTTGGCCCGGGGCGTGGCCCGTTTGCCTTCCAGGGCATTTAACAAAGCAGTTTCTTCGCCGCACATGTAACGGCCAACACCGGTATGCAGGTGCATTTCCAGGCTGTAGCCCGATCCCAGAATATTCTGGCCCAGGTAACCGGCCGCATAAGCTTCGTTTATGGCTTTCGTAATTTCCTGGGCAGCCTTCTTGTAGGCCCAGCGCAGAAAAACGTAGGAAATATCGGCCTGAATGGCGTAAGAGGCTACAATCATGCCCTCGATTAACTGGTGCGGATTGCCTTCTAATAAAATGCGGTCTTTAAATGTGCCGGGCTCCATTTCGTCGGCATTGGCTACTAAATATTTCGGCCGCGGTACCTCCGGCCCCATGGGTACAAAGCTCCATTTTAACCCCGTATTAAAGCCCGCCCCGCCGCGCCCCCGCAAATTAGAGTCCTTCACCAGGTTGGTTACACCTTCCGGGGTTAGTTCTTTTAATATTTTATGTACCGCCCGGTAGCCACCCACCTGCTCATACTCTTTTAAGCTGAGCGGTTTTCGGTCGGGGGTAATATGTTGGGTCAGGGGCTTTTCCATAGGTCAGGAGCCTGGGCTTTATTTATTCTCGTTCTAATTATATCTGCTTAATATTTCGTCTAATTCCTCGGGCGTAACATTCTGGTACAAATCGGGGCCCACCATCAGGGCCGGGGCGCAATCGCAGGTGCCCAGGCATACATTGGGCAGCAGCGTGAAGCGGCCGTCGGGCGTGGTTTGGCCGTATTTAATGCCCAGCTTTTGCATCAGGTGCTCCCGTATTTTTTCGTAACCCATTACCCAGCAGCTGATGCTGTCGCAGAGCAGAATCACGTGCCGGCCCACCGGTTGCCGGAAAATAAGGTTATAAAAGGTTGCCACGCTGTCCAGTTCCTCCGCCGAAACACCCAGGAAAGCGGCAGTATCTTTCAAGGACTCGTCGGATACCCAGCCCCGGTGCTGCTGCACAATTTTCAGGGCTTCAATACCAGCTGCCTTCCGGACCGGCACCAAACTGATTTCATGCTCTATCTGGGATACTTCTTCGGCGGTTAACATTTTTTTATTGTTGAATTGTTGAATTGTTGAATTGTTGAATTGTTGAATTGTTGAATTGTTGAATTGTTCTTTTTAGCAGTCCTTTTTATTTTTGGTTTAAGAGTGCTTTTTATATCAATTAAATTATCGGTCGATATCGGCTAGCACGTAGTCCATGGCACCGAGTATGGATAGTAAATCGGCCACGGTATAGCCGCGGGTGATATAGGGCAGCATTTGCATGTGCGGGAAGGATGGGGTGCGAATCCGGGCCCGGTAAGGCGAGGTATTGCCATCGCTGATTAAATAATAACTGTTGGCGCCTTTGGTAGCTTCGATGCAACTCATGGCTTCCCCGGCCGGAATAACCGGCCCCCAGCTTACATTTAAAAAGTGGGTAATGAGGGTTTCAATATCCTGCATCGTGTGTTTTTTCAGGGGGGGGGTAGTAAGCGGATGGTCGGCTTTATAAGGACCTTCGGGCATGTGTTTCAGGCATTGCTCGATGATGCGCAGGCTTTGCCGCATTTCTTCTACCCGCACCAGCGCTCTATCATAGCAATCGCCGTTCTGGCCGGTAGGAATATCAAAATCGAAGAATTCGTAACCGGAGTAAGGGCGTTTTTTACGGAAATCCCAGTCGGAGCCGCAGGCCCGCAGGTTAGCGCCGGTTACGCCCCATTCAATGGCTTCCTCCAGGGTAAAAATGCCAATGCCTTTGGTGCGGGCTTTAAACAGGCTGTTTTTTAATACCATGGCATCGTACTCTTTCAGCCGTTTCGGGAAATAATCCAGGAAGCTTTGCACCAAAGTTTCCCAGCCTTTGGGCAAATCTTGCGACAGGCCGCCAATCCGGAACCAGTTGGGGTGCATGCGCCCGCCGCAAACCGCTTCTACTACCTGAAATACTTTTTCGCGGTCGGAGAACATGTAGAAAACGGGGGAGAGCTGGCCTAAATCCTGGGCAAAGGTACCGTACCAAACCAGGTGACTGGCAATCCGGAAGAATTCGCACATCATTACCCGGATTACTTTTACCCGTTCCGGCACTTCAATGCCGGCCAGTTTCTCCACGGCCAATAAATAAGCCAGGTTGTTCATGACGCCACCCAGATAATCTACCCGGTCGGTGTAAGGAATGTAGGTATGCCAGGATTGACGTTCGCCCATTTTTTCGGCACCCCGGTGGTGGAAGCCAATTTCCGGTACCGCATCCACAATATCTTCGCCGTCTAGCTGCAGAATAATGCGCAGTACGCCGTGGGTGCCGGGGTGCTGCGGCCCAATATTCATAAACATGAAATCGCTGTCTTCGCTCTGGCGCTCCAAACCCCACTCTTCGGGCTTAAATAATAAAGCTTCCTGTTCGCGGTCTTCTTTTTCATCCCACAACCGGAATGGTCCCATTTCAGTAGCGCGGGCAGGGTGTTCTTTGCGGAGCGGGTGGCCTTCCCAGGTGCGGGGCATTAGGATGCGGGCCAGGTGCGGGTGCCCTTCGAATTTAATACCGAATAAATCGAATACTTCGCGCTCGTACCAGTTGGCATTAGCCCATAAACTGGTAATACTGGGAGCCGACGGATATTCCCCGAACAAACCAACTTTAATTCGGATAAAGCAATTGCCGGTGTAAGAAAAAAGGTGGTAAACCAAGGTAAAGTCCGCCTGCGGTACGTGGTTGGTGCTCCGGTTACGGGTTCTTTCATCTACCGCGGTTAAATCGTAGAGAAAAGTAAAAGGACTGAATATTTCGTATTTCAGGTACCGGAGAATTTTTTGCACCTGGCCCAAAGGAATCCAGAGGGTGAGGATTTCATCCTTGGTGGTCTGTTCGGTGAAAGTAGCATCACTAAAACGCGACTGCAATTGCTCCAATATAACACGGTTACTTTTCATGTTCCGGAGTCCTTTCGGGCTTTATCTTTTCTCTGATTTTTCTATAAAGTCATGTGGCGGTTTGAGGTATTTCCGTTGGTTCCAATAGCTTTTAATTAGCTATAATTTGTCTTTCTATGTTGCCGTGGCAGAATTATTATTCCCAGCTTCTAATTTTATTTTTGTACAGGCTATCGCAAGCGTTCCGCTCGTGATAGTTAATGCAAGAATTAATTATTTTATTAGGAAAATATATTGGTCTACCCGGTTAAAACCAGTTGAATCTTGGACATAACCAGGAAGCTCGCCGCTGTAATATTTCGGCGCTAATATTTTAAAAGAATATTTATATTAAAATCTGGTGTAAGCCTTGATTAAACCTGAACTACTCCATCCTTTAATTGCCTTACAAACTCAACTCCGGCATTGGTAACGCCAATTATTTCAGTAGCAACCCCAATTTCTTTATAAGTGTCAAAGTAGGCTACTTTAGCCACCGGCAGGGTTAAACCTTGAATTACAGAATAGCCTTTATTACTTAATTCCGAAACAGCTTTATTGAATCCCTCTTCTAATACTGTAAAAGCAATATGCTGTACGCCCCCTTCCGGATGTTTTTCGAGGAAATCCTGGTAAATACTTTGACCAGAAACCGGTTGAATTAACTCCAGAAGAGTATCACCTGAATATGCCATATAAAGATGAAAAGTATAGTTTCCCGGTTTCCCTTTATAAGTACCTTCTGTTTCTTCTGCTCGGATGTTTTCCATCTTCGCAAAGTTTAATACTCCTAAAACTTCTCTAAAAAACTTTTCTGAAGCTAGAATATCTTTTACTACCCAAGCAATTTGACTGAATCGTGAACCGAAAGTTGTGGTTTCTACATGTTTTTCCATAAATAATCTTTATGTTGAAAAATGTTTACAGTTAGTTCTATGTCACAACTTTAAAGTTCAATATGAATCTGTTATACTTCATCAGGTGAGCGGAATTCGGTCATTTGCTGCCTGTATTCCTCTTTTCGGGCTTTTACATCTATTTTCTCCGGCCTAATAATCCCCTGTTCCCCTACGGTCCAACTAAGCGGCCTTTTTTCTTTACCCACCGATTCCGACAACAGTACCAAACCTTCCATAAAAGCATCGGGGCGGGGTGGGCAGCCCGGTACATACAAATCAACGGGTAAAAATTTATCAACACCCTGCACCACACTATATATATCGTACATGCCGCCGGAGTTGGCGCAGGAACCCATCGAAATAACCCAGCGGGGCTCCATCATTTGCTCGTGCAGCCTTTTAATAATGGGCGCCATTTTTATAAATACCGTACCCGCAATAATCATCACGTCGGCTTCGCGGGGAGTACCCCGGATTACTTCGGCGCCAAAACGGGCCAAATCGTATTTAGGCGTCATGCTGGTGGCCATTTCCACAAAGCAGCAGGATAACCCAAAGTGAAAGGGCCACATCGAATTTTTCCGGCCCCAGGCTACCAAGCTTTGTACCGAACTCAGCATGATGCTTTGTTGTACGGTTTCCTCAAAAGACCCGGTACCTTTTACCGTATTGGCCGGAGTATCGGGTTTACTTAGCCACCATTTCATGCGGTTTGTCTTTAAGGGTTAGCTTCTTGTAGGCTTGCAATATTTTCTGGCCGTCCGGGCCAAAATCCAGGGCTCCGTTGCGCCATTCGTATATTAGCACCACTACCAAAATAGCAATAAATACCAGCACCCCAATGTAGCCGTACCAGCCCAGTTCCTGAAAAGCAATGGCCCAGGACAAGATAAAAACCGTTTCGACATCGAAGATGACGAAGAGCATGGCTATGAGGTAAAACTGCGAGGAAAAGCGGAGACGTGCCGAGCCGGTACTGACAATGCCGCCTTCGTAAGGTTCGTTGGTAGCTCGTTCGTTATGCCGGCCGCCCAACACATAAGAAACGATCAAAATAACGCCTACCAGGCTAAAGACAATAGCCGCGTAAAATAATAAAGGCCAAAATAAAGGACTGCTTGTGGTGGTGCTCAAAACAGATTCCCCTCCCGGGAATCGTTTGGATTTTGGTTATATCATAAAAGTGGTAATATATTAAGACACACTGATTTATATAAAATAATCAGCGACCGGAAATATAATGTTCTAAATCTTCGATAATGATTCTTTGTTCGTCCATAATAAACCGCACCACATCGCCCATCGAAATCAGGCCGGCCAATTCACCTTTTTCTAATACCGGTAAATGCCGGATGGTGCCGCCGCTGGTGCTGGTCATTATTTTCATACAATCTTCTATGGTGGTATCGGGCGTAACCGTGGCCGGGTGCTCGCTCATGATTTCTCTTACCAGGGTCTCTTTGGAGGCTTTTCCCCGTAATATAACTTTGCGGGCATAATCGCGTTCGGTAAAAATACCAATAAAATGGCCGTTATCTACTACCAGGAGGGCTCCCAGGTTATTTTCAACCATGAGTTCCAGCCCATTAAATACGGTGTCGTTGGGGCTGATGGAAAATACCAGATTTCCTTTTTTTTGTAAAATATTTCTAACCTTACTCATGCTGCCTCTCCTCCTCGAGAGCTTAAAGTATAAATATTATTGAGGTTGCATATTTCTGCGGTACAAAATCAGGGTGTAGAAAACGGTTAGTTCAAGATAGTATAATTTTTTTATAAAATGCAAATTTTTCAATAAATAAATATTTTAAGAGAGAAATATAAATAAATAACTGGGTAATAAAATTTTTGCTTTTAGTTAAAGCCAAGTACGTGTTAACCGCTGGCTGCATTAAATATTCGGCTAGATTCATTTGGGTAATTTTAATAGTTTACAGAAAGTTTTGTTCCTAATATTTACAAGTAATAAAGGAAAGAAAAAGGAATTAAGTTTATGCTTTTATACATGTTTAGTAAGGAGTTGATATTCTATTAGATTTTAAAGACTTTCTTTTAAGATTAATAGCGAGCATCAGTTGCTATTTCGATTGATTTTTTTGAATACGTTTAAAATATTTATTATATAAGTTAAGAATATTTAAGGTTTTAGGTTGCTGAGTTTAAATTTTATATAATATTTATTTCTCTTTGTTTTGATGTTGATATTAATTTATTTTGAAACGAAATAAAAAGAAACAAAAGTTAATTTTTGGATGCTTAGATGAAAGTGGTTGGAAAGCAAAGACAGGGAGCAAAAGCAAATTCCGGATTTAACAGCTTTAAACCGGCCAGCAGGGGGAAGCTCCAGGAAAGATTTTCTATTACTATATTTTTAACTTCACTACAAATACTAAACTATGCTACACATTTTACTTAAAAAGCAGCGGTATTTATACCTGATGCTGATTACCTGGCACGTGTTATCTGTTGCCCAAGCCCAAAGTCTTACGGTAAAAGGAAAAGTTTCCGGCGAGGCTAACGTAGCTTTGCCGGGTGTAACTGTAATGGTAAAAGGAACCAATATCGGAACTGCTACCGACCCTAGCGGTAATTTTTCACTGAATGTCCCTGCGGAAGCTAATACGCTGGTAGTTTCTTTTATTGGTTATCAGACACAGGAAGTGCCTTTAAATAACCGTACCACCGTAAATATTTCGCTGGTGCCCGATGCCAAAACATTGGAAGAAGTGGTGGTGGTAGGCTACGGTACCCAAAAGAAAAGTAATTTAACGGGTGCGGTTAGTACTATTAATGCCGAAGCTTTGGCTAACCGGCCCATTACGAACTCTACCCAGGCCTTACAAGGCACACCCGGCATTTATGTAAACCAGGCAAGTGGCCGGCCGGGCGCCGATGCTGCTGCTATCCGGATCCGGGGCATTGGCACGCTTAACGATAGTAACCCGTTGGTTTTAGTAGACGGCGTAGAGTTTCCTTTAGGTTCGGTAAATCCGAATGATATTGAAAGTATTACCGTATTAAAAGATGCCGCTTCTGCTGCTATTTATGGCTCGCGCGCCGCTAACGGGGTGGTTCTGGTAACAACTAAAAAAGGCGTTAAAGGTAAATCGCAGGTTAGTTATAATTTTTACCACGGGGTACAAAACCCTACTTTCGTACCCGATGTGGTTTCGAATTCCATTGATTACATGGAAGGTAAAAACCGGGCTTTAACCAACGAAGGTCGACCACTTGAATATACGGCAGCTTTTATAGAGGAGTACCGGAACGGGATAGCAAACGGTGACCCCTATGTTTATGCTAATACCAACTGGTTCGATGTGATGTACCAGGATGCGCAAATTCAGGAACATGCGCTGCGGTTCTCCGGTGGTACCGAAAAAGGCCTTTTCTCGCTATCTTTAGGCTACCTAGATCAGGAAGGCATTTTACTTAATTCCGGGGCTAAAAGATATACCGTTAACACCAATTTATCTTCTGAAATTAAGAAGTGGCTTAAAGTTGGCGGAACCATCAGCGGTACGTTGTGGAATAACCAGGAAAGCTCTTATACCTCTAACGACGAAAATGGCGAAGGCGGTTTAATGGGTTTGCTCTACCGGGGGCTACCCATGCAGGTACCGGTGAATGAAGATGGTTCTTATGCTGACCAATGGTTTCGGGTGCCGGGCCATAACGTATTCCGGAATACCTATGCCTTGGCTTACGAAGGCTATAAGCGGGATGCCGCGTTCCGGGGGCTTTCTAATTTATTTGCCGAAATATCGCTGCCTCATAATCTTACTTATAAAATAACCGGGGCGGTTAACGTGGGTTATAATCTGCGTAAATATGCCAATCCCCAGATTATGCTTAAAAACCCGAAAGATGGCGTTATAACGCCCATGGGTAATGTGCCGGCCCGCATGGTAAGAGAGTTTAGCATCAGTGATTTAAACTTAACCAATTTCCATACGCTGACCTGGAACCAGAAATTTGGTGAAAACGAAGTGTCTGCTTTAGCTGGTTTTAGTATCGAAACCTTTGAAGATAAAAGCTTTAGTGCCGCTATTCAGGGCTTTTTAGATAATCAGTTAACCGAAATTAATGCCGGTTCTTCTTCTCCGGTGGTTAATGGTACTTCTTCCCGATCGGCTTTAATGTCTTACTTCGGCCGGGTTAACTATAATTTTAAAGGAAAATATTTAGCGGAAGCCAATGTGCGTTACGATGGTTCTTCCCGTTTCCGGGTTGGCAATCAATGGGGTTTATTCCCTTCCTTTTCTGCCGGCTGGAATATTAAAGAAGAAGACTTTATGCAAGATATTGGTTTCCTGAATAACCTGAAGTTAAGAGCTTCGTGGGGTAAATTAGGTAACCAGCGCATCGCTTTGTTTTCTTACGTGGCGCCAATTAGTTTCTATCCTTATTCGTTTGGCACCAACGTGGTTAGTGGTGCGGCGCTCAGTGCTGTAGCCGACCCGAATATTTCCTGGGAAACCACTATCATGACTAATATTGGTTTGGATTTTGGCTTCCTGAACAACCGTTTAACCGCCGAGTTGGAATATTTCGACAAAAAGACCGAAGATATTTTATTGCAAATTCCGGTGCCGGGCCAGGTAGGCGATTTAACCGGACCGATTCGTAATATTGGTAGTGTTTCTAATAATGGTATCGAAATTACACTAGGTTTCCGCGATAAAGTGGGTGATTTTAGCTATAATATTGGGGCCAATGCTACTTATGTTAAAAATATAGTTGAGAAAACGAATGTAGCACCTATCTTCTTCGAGCAGACCATTACTACCACCGGTTATCCATTCCGGTCGTTCTACGGGTTACAAGCCGAAGGTATTTTCCAGAACCAGGATGAAATAACAGCCCACGCGAAGCAAGGAACCGGCGCTACGAAACCCGGTGATATAAAATACCGCGATATAAACGGCGACAAAATTATTGATAACGGCGACCGGGTGGTCATTGGCAACAGTGTGCCCAAGTATAACTATAGCTTAAACCTGGGTGCCGCATTTAAAGGCTTCGATTTTAGCGCTATTATTCAGGGGGTGCAGGATGTTGATACGTACGTTAATGGGAATTTGGCTCAGCCTTACCGGAACGGTGCCGGGGTAACCCAAGAATGGTTAACTGATTCCTGGACGCCGGAAAATCCCAATGCCCGTTTACCCCGGTTAACCACCTCCACCGGTTATCCGCAAAACTTCCAGACTTCCAGTTTCTGGATTCAGGATGCTTCTTATCTGCGTCTGAAAAATATCCAGTTAGGTTATACCATTCCGCAGCGCTGGGTACAAATGATAAAAGTGTATGTAAACGCCCAAAATTATTTAACTATTTCGGATTTCAAATTAGGCGATCCGGAACGGAATATTACCCGGGCCGGCCTTATTGAATATCCGAATAATAAAATGATAACGGGTGGTTTAAATATTTCCTTCTAAGTTTTTAAAGAAGTATTTTATGAAAATATATATATTACTAAGTGCACTAACCTTGGGTTTAATAACTGGTTGCAAAGATGTGCTGGACATTAATCCGAGGGACCGGTACGTGCAGGATACCTTTTTCCAGAACCGGGAACAGGTACAAGCTGCTGTTAATGCTACTTATGCCGTGTTGCAAAACGGCGGGTTTTACGGCGGAACTGCCACCATTGCCCGCGAAAACTTATCGCCCAATACCTATTCCTATAATGCGGTTTATAACCTGGTATTAACGGGTAATTTCGATGCCAACACCGCCATATTTAACAGTGCATGGAACGCCAGTTACCGCGGAATTGGCCGGGCCAACAATGTTATCCAGAATATTGATAAGGTTGATATGGATGAAAGCCTGAAGAAGCGTTTTAAAGCCGAGGCCAAGTTCTTGCGGGCCCTGTATTATTTCCCGCTTTGGAATTTATTTGGGGGCGCACCGCTTATTCTGGATGCGCCTAGTTTCGAAACGCAGGCCACCTTGCCCCGCAATTCAGCCGAGGACATTCTAACCCAAATGCTGAAAGATCTGGACGAAGCCGCGGTGGATTTGCCGGTTTCGTATAGTGGCGTTGATAAAGGCAGAGCTACCAAGGGCGCTGCTTTAGCTTTTAAAGCACGCTTTTTATTGTATGCTTCGCGTTGGGCCGAAGCGGCGGCGGCGGCCAAGGCGGTGATGGATTTAAAGGTAGGGGCCAGCCCGGCTTATTCGCTTTTTCCCGATTACCGTGCTTTGTTTTACCTGGAAAATGAAGGCAACGCAGAAGTTATTTTTGATATTCAATATAAATATCCCGAATCAGGCCATGGTTTAGACATTACTTTAGATCAATTTAATACCATTGCCCCAACTCCTGACCTGGTAAATGATTATTATGCGAAAGATGGCTTGCCCATTACGCAATCACCTTTATACAATCCGGCAAAACCCTATGACAATCGCGATCCGCGTTTACAAGCTACGGTTATAGTGCCGGGTAGCCAGTACAAAGGTAAAACCGTAACGGCCACCCAGTACCCCAGAACCGGCTTTGGTCAGAAAAAATATACCATTTACCGCGATACGGAAGTGCCGGCCAGAACACTGCCGGACAACGAATCGGAAATCAATGTTATTTTAATGCGCTACGCCGATGTTTTATTAATGTATGCCGAAGCGCAGAATGAAGCGGTAGGACCAGATATTTCGGTATATAACGCTATTAACGCCGTACGCCGCCGCCCTGGTGTAAATATGCCGGAGGTGCCCGCCGGCTTATCGAAAGACCGGATGCGGTCCGAGATTCGTCATGAACGCCGGATAGAGCTGGCAGGGGAAGGCCTATATTATTATGATGTGCGCCGCTGGGGAATTGCACCTCAGGTTTTAAATGCCGATGTTAAGAATGATAAAGGTCAGCGGGTAGATACCCGTAGTTTTAATCCTGTCAGAGATATGTTATGGCCAATACCTTCTGTTTCTATTCAGGAAAACCCGGCGTTGGAGCAAAACCCTGGTTACGGTAAGTAATTCTTTCGGAATTGCGCAACATGTAAAAAATTTCAGTATCCTGATAATCATTTAATTGCTGTCGCCTTTAAATATACCAGAGTATCAGGTTTCTACTATAGCTCCTAAATAATTAAGGTCGGATGAATGTTATTCATCCGACCTTTTTACTTTATTTTAAGTTATAAATCTAACGTAACAGTAAATTAAAGAACTGCTCTAATACCACCTGGTAAAGGTTTAGAACTGGCGATAACACTATACTCGTCAGGCTAAGCTACTAGCGCTGGCGCAAGTTTAGCAAAGCGCAGCTTGTGGCTACTTATAAGGGCCAGTTTTCAACTGGCAGGAAGTTAAAAACTTCCTTTCATCCGTACACACCAGCTAAAAGCTGGCGCGAGCATATGTAAAATATTCTAATATATTCTTTAGCCGGACGACTATAGTGTTATCACCGTCCATGGCGTCGGATGCTGCCCGAAATGTAAATAGGAAACAACTACAAAATAACATCCTGTTAGCGTACACCTAATGGCTATTATTCAGCCTTCCTAATTAAGCTGCCTGAGCCTTTAAGGTTTTATAACGCTGGCGCAAGGCTTCCAGTTTGGCTTTGTATTTCGGGTCTTTCGCCAGGTTGGTCTTTTCGTGGGGGTCTTTTTTTAGGTCGTACAATTCTTCGTAGCCATGCTCAATAAAATTCATGTATTTCATTTCCCGGCTCACTACGCCTTCTACTTTGGGTAAGCGCGGGCTGCCGAGATAGGTGTGTTCGTAGAAAAAGTCTGTCCGGGCAGGTTTTTTATTGCGGCCGGCGGCTAACTGCATTAAATCTATGCCCTGCATGCCTGCCGGCACCGGAACCTTGGCCAAGCCCAGGAGCGTCGGCGCAACATCTACATTGAGGGCTATGTCAGTTACCACCTTTCTTTTTTCCTGGCTGTTGGCGCGGGGATCATAAACGATCAAGGGCACCCGGATAGATTCTTCGTGACCGTACCACTTTCCTTCCATGCCGTGCTCGCCTAAATAAAATCCGTTATCGCCGATGAAAATAATGATGGTGTTATCGGCTATGCCTAATTTTTCCAGCTTGGCTACCATGTTGCCCATTACCTCATCTACGCCGGTAATCAGGCGGTAATAATTTTTGGTGGTTTCCTGGGCTAATTCGGGCGTCGAAAATAAAGGCTTCCAGCGGACGCGGGCAATATTTTGCTCGTTGCGGAAAAACTCAGGGAAGCTGTTCCAATATTGCGGGGCGGCGGTTTCGGGGGTGGGGATGGTAACATTCTGGTATAAGCTTTTAAAGCGTTCCTGCACAATAAACCGGGGCGGATTACCGTCTTGCTCGTGGGGTGCCTTAAAGCTTACCGATAAGCAAAATGGGCCTTGTTTGCCGAATTTATCCAGAAAGTCCTGAATATCGTTGCCGGATTTATCGGTGTTATGAATAAAATTACCGGCTTCGTCTTTCATTTCATAATCGGGCTGCCCTTTTTCGGTACAACTCCAATAATCAAAATGCTCGTCGGGTTGATTTTTTGACCCTACACCCACTCCATATTTATTGATGAAGCCGATTTTGTACCCGGCATTTTTTAACAACAGCGGGTAGGTCTGCGCGAGTGCTTCAGGGCTGAAAGCAGTCGTAAAATCATTGATCTGGTGCCGGGATAAATATTGCCCGCTTAAGATACTGGCCCGGCTTACCATGCAAATAGCGGTGGTAACATAAGCGTTCTTAAATAGCAAACCCTTATTAGCCAACTTATCCAGGTTGGGGGTTTGAATTATTTTGTTGCCCATGGCTCCCAACGCATCCCACCGGTGATCATCCGTAACAACCACAATAATATTAGGCTGTCCGGCTTTTTTTTCTCCGAAGGCAAAAAAAGGGCTTGAAACCACGAGGCAAAGAAGAATAATGGAAATCCAGTTTCTTAATTTTTTCATACTTATAAACTTAATTTAAAGCTAAAGCTCATCAGGATCTATATTAAATATAATAATATATTGACTCTGTTTACTGCTCCACTATGGGTTTACCTTCATAGTTAATTTTGTGGTAAGGTACCGTTTCGGTTTCATCTACCACGTAATTCCATTTCCGAACATATTCCATGCCGGGCCGGAAATCGTCTTTGCGTTGTTTTAAACTGGCGATTAACAGGTTGTCCAGTTTCTTTTGCGTTTCGGCGTAAGGCGCCTTACCAGCGAGGTTATTTAGTTGAAACGGATCTTTGGTATTATCAAATAACAGCCAGGGACCTTGCAAGTCTTTCACGTAAGTATATTGGGTAGTTACCAAACCCCGGTATTCCCGGCCACCTTTGCCCCGGTGCCATTGCCCGAAAGGCTGCACGCAGGAAATTAACGTATGCGTTACCTTATCTTTTTGCGTACCTTTTAAAACCCGGGAAAAATCGACTCCTTCTACAGAGGCAGGAATCGGAATATTAGATAAGCCTAGTAAAGTAGGCATAATATCGGGGGTATTGAGGAGAATGGGCGATGTTTTGCCGGTGGTACCAAAAGCAGCCGGATAATGCAGCAGGAATGGTACCTTAATACTTTCAGCGTAGGGCTGTTGCTTGTTCCAGGAACCATGCGCGCCTAATAAATCGCCGTGGTCGGCGGTAAAAACCAGGATGGTATTTTTTTCGATACCGGCTGCCCGAATGGTTTGCCATAGTTTGCCAATACTCTCGTCTAGGGCAGTCATGTGGGCATAATATCCTTTCAGGTCTTTTATTACCTTCTCCCGGTGTTCGGCGGGTACATTGGGGTTTAGCTGCAGCTCTTTGTTTTCGTACAGTTTTTTATAAGCTTCCGGCGCGGTTTGGTAAGGATCGTGGGGAGGTCCCATCGAAACAAATAACACAAACGGATTGGTTTTTTTGGCGTGATCCGTAATAAAACGGCTGGCATCGGTAGCCTGGGCAATGGCATCGTAGCCCTCCCAGAAAAGCTGCTGCGGCGAATTGCCGGCGTAGTAAGGCGAGTTGTTATAATTATGGGTACATTCTAAAGCCTTCCAGTATTCAAAACCCTGGCGCCGGTTTTCCGGAATATAACTGGTGCGGCCGTGCCCGTCTATGTGCCATTTTCCGATAAAGCCGGTGGTGTAACCATTTTTTTTATAAACTTTAGCCAGGGTGGTTTTGGCGGTGTCCAGCATCACGTCGTTCATAAATACCCCGGTAGTTAACGGATATTGGCCCGAGAGCAAAGAGGCCCGGTGGGGCGTGCACACCGGCATACCCGATACTGCATTTTTTACATTAATACTCCTGGCCGCCAGTTTATCGAGGTTAGGGGTTAGTACATTTTTATCGCCGGCATAACCGGTGGCCTGCGCCCGCCATTGGTCCACAATAATATAAACAATATTGGGTTTGGCTGGCTGCTGGGCCACGCTGGGGTAAAGCGGCGTGAGATAACTTAAAAATATTCCGAGTACGGCTACAATTACTTTTAATTTATGCATAGTGATAGCTATAAGAGATTGTCAAATCCTGTTTAAATCAGGCTGCTATTAATAGCCTGTATTCTGATCTAATTTATTTACCAGCACTTGTTCTTCCGGTAAGGGCGCCAGTAACATATAAGGCGCCATGGCAAAGGCTGAGGCATACAAAAACGTTTTTTTGGCTTTTTCCCGTGCGCCGTGGGCAGTCATTACCTCCAGGGCTTTGCCGGTGCGTTTCAGGTCATACCAGCGCTGGTTTTCGAAGCAGAATTCTACCTGCCGTTCATTGGCAATTAAGTTTTCCAATTCTGTTTTGTTTAATCCGGTGAGGGCTTTGGTTAAGCCGGCGCGGTTGCGCACTTGCTGCACAAAAGGAATGGCTTCGCCGGTGCGTCCCAGGGCATTGAGGGCTTCGGCATACAATAATAACACATCAGAATACCGCAAAATGGGCAGATTATCGCCGGTCCGGTCGTCAGGGGCAGTTACGGGAGGCTTGTATTTGCCGCAGTACGGAATAGGCCGCACCTGACCATCCCAGTCCTTGCCCGTCCAATATTTTATCGAAACATCTTTGCGTTTATCTCCCGCTTCAAAGGCATTGATCAGGTCGTCGGTGGGTTGGTTCCAGCCGCCGCCTATTAAACTGATGGCGGGGCGGTTGGTAATAGCGCCGGCGGAGGTCCAGGGGGCAAAAAAGAAGATGAACCTATTGGCGAGCTCTACGCTGTTTTCCGAGAACTGAATGGCAAAAATAGTTTCTTTAAAATCTTTGTTCGTGGGGTTAAATACATCGACGTAATTGTTCAGCAGCGAATATTTGCCCGAACTGATGACGGCTTTTAAAGGGGCTTCGGCTTCGGCAAAACGCTGGTTTGTTATGTATACCTTACCCAACAGAGCTAGCGCCGCTGCCTCATTGGCCCGGCCATTTTCTTCTACATCTTTGGCTTTGGCAAACCGGGTAGCGGCTTCTTTTAAATCGGTAATAATTAGCTCATAAACCTGTTCTGCCGCTGATCTTTTAATATCAACTGCCTCTTGCGAAGTAATCGGCTTGGTTACCAGGGGCACGCCGCCAAATTGCCGTACCAGATTAAAATAATACAAGGCGCGTAGAAAATGGGCTTCGGCGGCACTGCGGTCCTGGTAAGTGATTTTAGACCAGGTTACGCCCGGGCGGTCGATTTCGCTGAGTAATTTATTGCAGCGGGTAATGCCGTTGTAAGAAAAATTCCAGAAGTTGGCGTAGGCCACATTGTTCGAGGCCAGGATAAACTGATCGATAACGCCTTTAGAAGCCTCGCCGGTAGCGGTATTGTACTGGAAACTGGCATTGTCCGAGGCCAGTTCGGCCATTACCCAATGCTCTACTTTCTCATAATTCCGCATAGGCACGTAGCAGCCATTGGCCAAAAGAATAAATTCTTTTTCGGACTGGTAAAAATTGCTTTCGTTTAGCGTGGTATCCGGATAGAGTTCCAGGAAATCGTCGGAGCAGGCAGTTAGCGCCAGCAAAGACAGGATATATAGAATCTTTTTCACCTTTGTAAATTTTATCTTTATAAAATATTTATTTTCCGCAGAAAGAAGTTTTCAGATTCAGAGCAGCTACCAATTAAAAAGTAAGGTTAATACCCACCGAGGTGGTGCGGGCTAAGGGATAAGACGTCATATCGAAGCCGGGTGCCAGCGTATTGTTTATATTAACCGATTGCCCTTCGGGATTAGCGCCGCCGTAGCGGGTAAACATGGCCAGGTTTTGGATGGTGGCATACAAGCGGCAATTTTTTACTACCCGGGTATATTCCACCCATTTTTCCGGCAAACTATAACCCAGCGTTACGTTGGCAATGCGCAGGTAAGAGGCATCTTCCACCCACAAATTAGAAACCCGGTGGCCCAGGCTAGGGGTCAGTTTCGGTACGCCGTAATGCATGCCATCGCCGGGTATATCGGGGTTGCGCCAGCGGTTGGCCCATTCTTTATTTACGTTAAAAAATCCCTGCAAATTATCTACGGTTTGGCGCAGCCCGTTCATTACCTGGCCGCCCGATTGCCCGTTTACGACTACTCCCAGGCTTAGCCCTTTGTAAGAAAAGTTGTTGGTAAAGCCAAAGGTAAAATTGGGGTGGGGATTACCAATAATGGTATAATCGAGCAGATCGGTAATAATGCCGTCGCCGTTAATATCGCGGTACTTTACGTTGCCTTCGTAAACCTGGGCGGTTTTAATAATATCCGGGTTGGCCATATCTTCAGGAGTATACAAGCCATCATAAATATAACCAAAGAATTGCCCGATGGGCTTGCCTACCACCGAGATGTGCGTGGGATTGTTATCGTTACTGCCGGCCAGTATGCGGTCGCCGTTATCATTTAAAGAAAGAACCTTGTTGCGGTTAAAAGCCAGGTTAAAATTTGTGGTCCAGGCCAGCGCGCCATCTAAAGGCATACCGCCAATGCCTAATTCCAGGCCCCGGTTCCGGACACTGCCTTTGTTTACCGTTTGGGTATTAAAACCGGTAATGGCCGGTATAATATCATCGAGCAGCATATTCTGGCTTTCCCGGGTATACAAATCCACTACCACCGATAAGCGGCCATCTAACACATCCAAATCTAAACCTGCATCTAACTGCTTCGATTCTTCCCAGGTTAAATTAGGGTTAGGCAAGCCCACGCTGGAGGCTGTTACTTGGGTATTGCCGAAGATGTAAGCGCCCGGTGTAATAGCAGCCAAGTGCGCGTAATTGCCAATATTATTATTACCGCTCTTGCCGTAGCTCGCCCGGAGTTTCAAATTTTCGATAAAGGCGTTATCTTGTAGAAAGCTTTCCTCCGAAATCCGCCAGGCGGCGGCCACCGAAGGAAATAATGCATAGCGGTTGTTTATCCCGAAGCGCGAAGAGCCGTCGGAGCGGAAAGTGGCCGTTAATAAATAGCGTTCGTTGAAGCCGTAATTTACCCGGCCCAGGTAAGATATCATGCTCCATTCGTTGGTGCCCTGGCCCCAGGTTTTAATGCTCTGGGCGGCGTTAATGGTTTGAATTAAATCATTGGCAAACGGGTCGGCATTCAGGTTAATGGAGCTGGCTGAAAGTTTCTGTGTGGTGTAACCCAGCAGCGCCGTTACCTGGTGTTTGCCGAAGGCTTTATCGTACGTAAGGGTGTTTTCCACGAGCCAGTCGAAGCTTTCGCCGCGGTTATTTACGGACCGGCCGGTACCGGCCACGGGCGGTTTATTCGCGGCGCCAACTGTGCTAGGCACATATTGAAAAAATTTAGACGTAGACCAGTTGGTGAATAAAGAGGTTTTGGCTTTAAAATCTTTCCGGATGGTAAACTGAACAAAAGCCGAACCCAGATTCTGGAAGTTAGCCTGTTGCTGCACGGTTTCCTTTAATACAAACAGCGGATTGGCAAAACTCCAGGCCGAGTGGTATTTACTTTGCGGCGAGGTAATATAAGGTTTCAATTGCCCATTTTCGTCGTAAGGGGTGGTAAAAGGATTGGCCCAGATAGCTGTGCCCAACACATCTTCCCGGTTCGTATTGGTGGCGGTGCGGTCCTGTTGGATATAACTGGGTTGTAAAGAGGCGCCCACCAATATGGCCTTCCCAATGTTAGACTCGATGCCCATTTTGCCGCTGAAACGCTCTACCCCGGTGTAGCGCAAGGTACCTTCCTGCTTAAAATAACCTAAACTAAAATTAAGCCGCGAATCTTTGGTGCCCCGCAGTAAGCTGACGTTGTGATCCTGAATGGCAGCAGTTTGCAACAGTAAATCGTACCAGTCGGTACCATTACCGCTAAGGTTATCCAGGTTCTGGTATTCGGCGGGATAATCGGCAACGGTAGCGGTGCGGTTTTCGAGCCGGCGAACTGTTACGTCTATTTTGTCGCGCTGCAGTTCGGCAAATTCCCGGAGGTTAAGCAATTCGGGGCGGCCTTTATGCGGCACCTGCTGCACGCCCTGCATCGACGAAACACTTACTTCGGTACGGTCAGTAGCGCCTTTTTTGGTGGTGATTAAGATAACCCCGTTGGCTCCTCTGGAACCATAAATAGCCGTGGAAGATGCATCTTTCAGCACCGTAACCGATTCAATATCATTTGGGTTTAAAAAGACCAGCGGATTAGTGTTTTGGTTCATCCCCGCCGAATAAGGCATGCCATCTACCACGTATAAAGGTTCGTTACCGGCCCCCAGCGAACCATTACCCCGTATTTTAACCGAAGTGCCGCCACCCGGCGTCCCCGAGAGTTGCTGAATCTGCACCCCCGCTACCTGGCCAATCAGTTTCTGATCAATGGTGGCTACGGGTAAGGTTTTGAGAGTTTTCTGATCTACGGTGGCTACTGCGCCGGTTACATCCTGCGAACGCAGGGTGCCGTAGCCAATTACCACCACCTCATCCAAAGCCTTGGTATCGGCGGCCAGCGAAACATTGATGACCGAACGATTACCAATGGCTACTTCCTGGGCATTAAAACCAATGAAAGAAAATACCAGGGTGCCATTAGCGGCATTTTCCGGAATTTCCAGGCTATAATTGCCCTCGCTATTGGTAACCGTGCCGGTAGTGGTGCCTTTTAAAACCACCGTTACGCCCGGCAGATTGGCACCCCCAACGGCATCTGTTACCTTACCGGTTAAAGTAATATCGGCTAATTTTAAATAATTAATTACCCTGTTTTCCAGGTGGCCATTCAGCGCATTATTTCCCGAAATAATAAAAATACCCGCGGCAATTTTTTTGTATTTCAGGTTTAGCGGCGGAAGCAGCTTATTCAGCAGGTCTTCCACATTTTCGGAATATTTTATTTCCGACTGAATAACTTTTCCTTCCAGAATTTTATCCTCGAACAAAAAGCTGATTTTGTACCGGGCTTTTATTTCGTTTAAAACATGTACCAGTTGTTTAGCCTTTTCGGATTTAGGAGTTGTTTTGAATTCCTGGGCTAAAACTATTTTTTGAGCAGGCGTAGTGTGAGGCAGCAGCAGGAGCTGCAGGCTCAGCCACAATAGGCTGATTTTCTTTAAATAAGTAGTCATTTCTCATTTAATTAAATAATGGTGGATAAAGAGAAGGTTTATTTTTTAAGCTTATTCAGGGGTATTGCTAGCCAGGAAAACCGTATCGCGGGTTTTCGTCACTTTTATATCCATCGATTCGGCGATAGCAGCGAGTAAAATATTTAAATTCAGGCCGGGCAGCTCACCGGTTAGCTGGCGTTGCGCCAAAGCCGGATCTTTAAACTGAACCGACAAGCCGTAAGTATCTTCCAGCATCCGGGCTATTTCGGCCAGCGGGGTTTTATAAAAAACGTACTTTTGCTGGTGCCACGAAGCATACAAGGCCGGATCAACCGTCTGTTTCCGGATAACTGTTTCTCCGGCTTTTATTTCGGCCAAATCGCCGGGTAATAAGCGTAAGCGGCTGGTATCGGTTGGTACAGCAGCATTGGCTACTTTAATCCGGCCTTCGGTAAGCACTACCTGGGCCGCATTGCGACGGGCTTTTAAGTTATACTGCGTACCCGTTACTTCTATATTTATTAATAAGGTATGGGTAATAAAAGGAGCCCCGGGCTTTTTAAAAATTACAAAATAAGCCTCGCCCTGTAACCACACCTCGCGCTTATCCCGATGCTGCCATTCTTTGGGATAGCTCAGTTTGGAATTGGCGTTTAATTTTACCACCGAGCCATCTGGTAAATTAATGGATTTGGTCTGGCCAAAAGCAGTCTGCACGTGTACCATTTCCGGCGGTTGGTTAACTGCATAAATTAACCAGCTGGTTAGCAGCAGCAATGCCACCGCCGCGGCCTGCAACCAAACCCGGTACGGTGCCGGTGTAGGCAATTGACGGGTTACGGTTGACTGCTGGCGGGCAATTGTTATTTGCTGCCAGAGTTGCGCCTGCTCCTGGGCGGAGAGCGCATCTTGCCGGAATTGTAAACGCTGCAAAAAAGACTGGGCCTGGGATATCTCTTCGGCTTTTTCCGGGTGCGCGGTCTGCCAGGATTCCCAAAACGCCTTGGTTTTCGAATCCGGATTACGCACCCATTTAATGAAAGAAGAGTCGAGAATAAAATCTTCGGCTGTAAAGTCGAGATATTCCATAACCTATTGGTGTAGCGAATAACCCAAACCAGGCATTCACTTATAATAAGTCAGGAATAAGTAAAAATGACCCTTCAGAAATTTAAAATTTTATAATATTTATGATAATCAGAATGCTTAGTTGGTTTTGTTGAAAATCTGGTAAGATGGTTTGGCCTGAAATTGAATATTTGCAAAAAAAATTACGCTGACCTTGCTTCGGAAATGAAGAGTAAAACCAATAAGACCTTGATGTTTACCAGGTTATTTTGCAGGTTTTCGATGGCTTTGTAAATCATTTTATATACCGAGCGTTGCTCAATTTGCATGATAGCCGCAATTTCTTCAAAAGAAAGGTTATCGTAAAACCGTAAAAAAATAGCTTCTTTTTGCCGGGCCGGCAATTTTTCTAATTCCTGTAATAATCTTTCGTGTTTTACCGCCGTGGTTTGGTCCAATATTAAAAGCTGCTCTGCCGAGAGCACCACTTCAAAATGATAGTTATCGGGTAAATCGCTGGTAAAATTTCTGGGGTTTAGCTTGCGCATGATTTCGTGGCGCAAGGCTTTAAACAGGTAATATTTAATAGAAGAAGTAGGCGAGAGGTTTTCGCGGGAGCGCCATAAATTCACAAAAACCTCCTGAATGCAATCTTTGGTTAAGTCGCGGTCGTGGGCCAGTTTATAGCCATAATTAAATAAATTAGCGGCATACCGGTTATAAATAGTGGTGTAAGCTGCTTCGCTGCCATTTCGGAATTCCTCCCAGATAAACGATTCGCTATGTGCCTGTTGCAGCTGCTCCACCGGAAATAATTTTTATATTTATTCATTTTAAATATAAGCTTTTTAAAACATTATTGTTCGTAATGTTCTAAAAATTAATCTTTTAGAATTCTCACCTATCCCGGTGGGTACGTCAAGTTGGGGCTGATAAAGGCGGCTGCTATATGATTAGTTATTATCAGCGGGAGCCAGGTTGGGCGTGGCGTAAACGGGCTTAGCTTATTATGCAAATAAAAGCGGGAAGAAAGTGGGTAAAATAAATAAATGCAAACCGGCAATAAAAATATACTGCCGGCTTGCAGTTATTCATTTTATGGCGCAGCCACCAATAAATTCGGGTAATCCGAAATAATGCCGTCTACGCCCAGTGCTTTTAGTTTGGCAATTTCCTCGGCGGTGTTAGCCGTCCACGGCACTACTTTCATGCCCCGGTCGTGTGAATCTTTTACCAGGCTGGGAGTTACCATTTTTAGATTGGGGCTGTAAACTGTTGGCGTAAAACCTAGTTCCTGCAAATTTTCGGCTACCGGTTTATTATTCTGCACCAGAAACGAGGTTCTGACCTGGGGGTATTTTTGATGCAGCACTTGGAGCGTCCGCAAATCGAAAGATTGAATAATTACCCAGGGCGTAATCTTTTTTTCCTGGATAACCCCCATCAGCAGGTTTACAAAATTTTCCGGGTCGGGGTGCAGCCGATTATCGCCGGCTGGTTTAGATTTGGTTTCGATGTTGTAAAAAACCGGCGGCTTGTTTTTCGCTTTCAGGTAAGTTTGCACTGAATCAATTACTTCGGCCAGCCGCGGAATATAGGTTTTCAGCTTTTGCTGTTGCGGAAAGCCCGTATGAAATTTCGAACCTACATCGAACCGGCGAACTTCGGCGTAATCCATTTGATAAAGGGCCATGTTTTCGGCCTCTTCTTTACTAATTTCTTTACCCTCGGGACTGAGCATAAACAAGTGGTTTATATAATCGTCGTGAGCCAATACTACTTCTTTGTCGCGGGTAATGTGGGCATCCATTTCGAGGGTAGTAACGCCCAGGTCAATGGCTTTGCGCATGGCCGGAATGGTATTTTCGGGCATCAAGCCGCGGGCGCCCCGGTGGCCTTCGGTACTGAACTGGGGCAGGGGAGATTGATGCTTAGAGGCACTGGGGCCGCTTTTGCAAGCGGCCATAAATAAAATAATCAGGCCAAGACTTACTATTTTGTACATGTTGTAAATTCTGAGTTGGGTTAAAGGTAACCTGAGTTAACCTTGAGATAGAATACCGAAATAAAGTTTCTAAATTTTTGAGAGGAAAAAACCGGTTTCTACCTGCTAATACTTGTTGAAAATTATTAATAGAGAATGAGTTAAATACCTAAACTGCTGCTACCCTAAAGTGAAAATATTAAGGTTAAAGAAATCCATATTTGTCATTCAGGAGGAACCTATTTGGCGGATTCAATGGCTTTAGCTACCTGATAATTTGATAAAATATTAGTTTGCCTTTTATTTTATTCCAACCTCTCAATCTAAATTCCCCAGAGCTACTGGCCTTGAATCAGTTAAATAGGTTCCTCCTGAATGACAAAAGAATCTAATACAAAAAAATCTAATAATTTAACTGGCTGAAATAATTGGGGTAATCGGTAATAATGCCATCTACGCCCAAAGCCTGCAGGGTTTTCATTTCGGCTAAGTCGTTTACCGTCCAGGGTACGCACTTGATGCCGCGGGCATGGCATTTTTGAACTAGTTCGGCGGTTACCAGTTTGTAATGCGGGCTGTAAATGTGCGGCTGAAACCCGATTTGCTCCAGGTTCTGCTCAAACGTCATTTCTTTTTTATCGGTCAGGAAGCCAATAATTACCTCCGGGTAACTGCGGTGTACTTCCTGAATTTGCCGGATATCGAAAGACTGAATGTAAAAACGGCTGTTGGGTAATTTGCGGCTGTTTACTACTTCCATTACCTTTCTTACCAGGGTAGCCGGCTCCGGCTGGTAAACCCCGTCGTACTGCGGATTAGCTTTTATTTCGATGTTGTAAATAACCGGCTTTAATTTTTTAGCCGCTGTATAATTATCCACCGAATCGATTAACTCACCGAGCAACGGCATGTAGGTTTTTAATTTCTGCTGTTGTGGAAAAGCCGGGTAGGGTTTAGAACCCACGTCGAACTGCCGGATGTCGGCGTAATTCATCTGGTGCAGCACGTATTTTTTGGCCTCTTCCTTCGGAATCTCTTCGCCGGTCGGCAGCAGCATATAATTTGGGTTCACATACGGGTCGTGGGTGATTACTACCTGCTGGTCTTTAGTAATGTAAACATCAACTTCCAGAATATTAGCCCCGGCATCTACAGCTTTGTACATACCCGGAATAGTGTTCTCGGGCATTAAGCCCCGGGCGCCCCGGTGGCCTTCTTTGTAAAAATCAGGAAAGCTTTTTTGCATAACTACGGCCGGCGATTGGGTTTTACAACCAGTATTTATAAGCAGAAATAAACAAGCTACAAGTAATGTAAGGCAATATTTTTTCATAATATTTTTAGGAACGGGGATTACACAGGTATGAATTTAATTTTGCTAATTTTTAGGTTAAGCGATTGATGAACCTTCTTTATATAGAAAGTTCCGTCTAACAGTCCGTGGCTATGCGGCTGCATTGCTAGAAACTTCCCTGTCGCCTTCTTTTTGAACTTGGCGGAATTCTCGCCAAGTTGATTCCTTGTCAAGTTCTCCTTCAGCATAGATATTCTTAATGTGTTCACCAATTGTTCTTCTAGATTTTCCAAATAAATCCACAATCTGCTGTTCTGTAGCCCAAACAGTAACGTGTTCACTATCAAGAATAACTTGAAATTCAGTGTTACCATTTTCAGGCTTGAAAATAACTAATTTATCATTTCTAATTTCTGGAATATTCATCCCTTAAAATTATAGCTTCTTAGATTAAGCCAACAACTGGGTATACAAAATACATTCTGTATAGCTATCGAAAATTAAATGATAACCGGAACTGGACTAACGAATTTACTATGTATAAATGAAGTATAGAAGAAGAGAAAGAATATTTCATTCTTTCTCTCCCTTTTAGGTGCCAATAAATGCTCCTGCAAAATATTCGTTTAAGTTTGGCTTGCCGCAACGTCAACCTGTGTAATATCCGTTAAGCTCTTAACATTAGATACAGCACCGCTGCCATACCGGCACCTAAAATGGGACCAAAAATGGGTACCCAGGCGTATTGCCAATCGCTGTGGCATTTATTTTTAATCGGGATAAGTGTATGCACGAGTCTTGGACCTATATCGCGGGCCGGGTTAATGGCGTAACCGGTTGTGCCACCCAGCGACAAGCCAATGGCCCAGACAATAAACGTAACTGGTAACGCTCCCAGCGAACCCATGCCAATTGGGGTTTTTTGGTCGCCCATTTCGGGGGTAGTAACATAATAAATAGCAAAAATAAGCACGAAGGTGCCTACCATCTCGCTGAATAAATTGGCATACGGGTGGCGAATGGCCGGACTGGTACAAAAAACCGCCAACTGCAACGAGGAGTCATCGGTAGTATCGAAATGTGGCTTATATAACAACCAAACAATGAGCCCCCCCAGAATGGCACCGCCCATTTGGGCCAATATAAATAATGGTACCTGAGCCCACTCAAATTTCCCGGTAAAGGCCAAACCCAGGGTAACGGCCGGGTTTAAATGAGCACCACTGTAAGGTCCGGCAATAACCACCCCGGCAAAAACCGCTAGAGCCCAGCCGGTGGTAATAACCATCCAGCCGGCATTATTGCCTTTGGTGCCTTTGAGTACCACATTCGCGACCACCCCATTACCTAATAATACTAAAATAAACGTTCCTATAAATTCGGCTGTAAATGCGGACATGTCTGTTTCTTAGCTGATGGTGGCGGATGAAGATTCCAATTCTGGTTCGTTGTCGCGGGCCCAGGCGCGGGCGGCTTTCACGGCTTTAAGCCAGCCTTTGGTATAGGTTTCTTTCGGAAAATTTTTGTCCGGCTCATATTGCTTACTTATTTGCCATTGCTCCTGAATTTCCTCGGTGCTTTGCCAGAAACCCGTTGCCAGCCCAGCCAGGTAAGCCGCGCCAATAGCGGTTACTTCGGTAATAGCTGGTTTTACCACCCGGGTCTGCAATAAATCCGCCTGGAACTGCATCAATAAATTATTAGCGGTAGCGCCGCCGTCTACCCGCAATTCTTCAATTTCTACGCCCGCATCGGCTTCCATGGCTTTTAAAACTTCCATGGTTTGGTAGGCAATACTTTCTAAAGAGGCGCGGGCAATGTGGGCTGCTGTAGTGCCGCGGGTTAAGCCCACCATGGTGCCGCGGGCGTGCTGATCCCAGTACGGAGCGCCCAAACCAGCAAAAGCCGGTACCAAATATACGCCGTCGCTGCTTTTTACTTTCTGTGCCAGTTCTTCTACTTCCGCCGAATGCGAAATAATACCCAACCCATCGCGCAGCCATTGTACCACGGCCCCGGCAATAAAAATACTGCCCTCCAAAGCATATTGCACCTGCCCGTTTATTTTCCAGGCTACGGTAGTTACCAATTGGTTATTCGATAAAATAGGTTTGTCGCCAATATTCATCAGCATAAAGCAGCCGGTGCCGTAGGTATTTTTAACCATACCGGGTTTGGTACACATTTGCCCGAACAAAGCGGCCTGCTGGTCGCCGGCAATACCCGCAATGGGAATGCGGGTAGAGAACAGATTGGTGGAGGTTTCGGCCACTACTTCGCTTGATGATTTAACCTCCGGCAGCATATTAACCGGTATCCCGAACAGTGCTAATAATTCCTCGTCCCAGGCTAGGGTATGAATATTGAATATTAAGGTGCGGGAGGCGTTGGTTACATCGGTTACGTGGGTTTTGCCATCGGTCATTTTCCAGATAAGCCAGGAATCGATGGTGCCAAAGGCCAGGTGACCGGCTTCGGATTTTTCGCGGGCACCCGGTATATTTTCCAGCATCCACTTTACTTTGGTAGCCGAAAAATAAGCATCTATTACCAGGCCGGTTTTTTCCTGAATCATGGTATCCAAGCCTTGCGCCCGCAGGCTGTCGCAAAATTCGGCGGTGCGACGGTCTTGCCACACAATGGCATTACAAATGGCCTCGCCGGTGCGCCGGTCCCAAACTACGGTGGTTTCGCGCTGGTTGGTAATGCCAATGGCTTGTATATCGCTGGCGTGTAAATTAGCTTTCAGAATCGCTTCGGCGGCAACGCCTACCTGCGTCGACCAGATTTCGTTGGCATCGTGCTCTACCCAGCCTGGTTGCGGATAAATCTGGGTAAATTCTTTTTGGGCCATCGAAACAATGGCACCTTGCCGGTCGAAAACAATAGCCCGGGAACTGGTGGTGCCCTGGTCAAAAGCCAAAATATATTTGCTCATGCTGCTTAAGTTTTTAAGTATTTTAATTTAGTAAGTGGTAGATAGCGGTTGTATGGGTATTTGGGGTTGAAGTAAATAATTTTCGGCCAATTGGGTAAATTCCAGCAATTGTTTTTCTTGCCAGGCTAGATCATAATCTAATTCGGCGGCCATAAGAGCAGCTACCTGCGGTGCCATTTGCATAGCGGCCCGGGCATCTAAAAACAATATGCGCAGCCGGCGGGCCAGCACATCTTCCACGGTCCGGGCCATCTCGTGGCGCACCGCCCAAACTACTTCGGCCTGCACCTGCGGAAAATCCGGGTGCAGGGGCTTACCCAATGCCGGTTCGTAATTTATTAATTCCCGGATAAAAGCCCTATCGCTGCCGTAAATATTTAAAGAATCATTTTTTACTTTCTCCGTAAAATACCCGTGAATTTTGAGGTTAGCTGTCGGGCAGGCAACTTCGGGCAGGTGGGCCACCGCAATTGCTTCGTCTACGGTTTCTTCGGCCATTTTGCGGTAAGTCGTCCATTTACCGCCCGTAATGGTAATGAGTCCGGAGTCTGCTACTATTAATTTATGGCTGCGCGATATTTCTTTGGTGCTGCCGGTGTTTTTGGTAGGAGCGGCCAGGGGCCGGAGGCCGGCAAAAACACTTTTTACGTCGGCGCGGGTGGGTTTCCGCACCAGGTATTTACCGGCGGTATCCAGTATAAAATCTATTTCGGTTTCGAGGGCGGTGGGTTCCAGGCTGTTCTGGTTCAGGGGCGTATCGGTGGTGCCCACTAATAAATGCTGGTGCCAGGGCACCACAAATAATACCCGCCCATCCGGGGTTTTCGGTATCATCAGGGCATTTTCGCCGGGCAGAAAAGAGCTATCCAGCACCACGTGTACGCCCTGGCTGGGCCGGACCAGCGGTTTGGTAGCCGGGGCATTCATTTGCAAAATATCGTTTACAAACACCCCGGTTGCATTTACCACCACTTTGGCTGGTAAATAATAGGTTTCTCCCGATTCCAGATCCTGGGCCTGTACGCCGGTTATTTTGCCAGTATTATCTTTCGTTAAACCCGTTACTTTGGTATAGTTCAAAACCACGCCACCTTGCTCGGCGCAGGTTTGGGCCAAATTTATGGCCAGGCGGGCATCGTCAAACTGCCCATCGTAATAGCGCACCCCGCCCTTAAGGCCCTCGGTACTAATATTAGGTAAGAGTTTTTTTACCATTTTTCCCGAGAGTAAACCCGTTTTGTTTAACCGGTATTTACCGGCCATTAAATCGTACACCGTCAGGCCTACGCCGTACAGCATTTCGTTCCACCAGGAATAATTCGGAATAACAAACGCCTGAATATTTACCAGGTGCGGCGCATTTTGCAGCAGCAGGCCACGCTCGTACAACGCTTCGTACACCAGTTTTACATCGCCTTGCGCCAGGTAACGCACGCCGCCGTGTACCAGTTTGGTGCTGCGGCTGGAAGTGCCCTTCGCAAAATCGGATTGTTCCAGCAGCAACGTTTTGAAGCCGCGGGCTGCCGCATCTACTGCCACTCCCAACCCGGTGGCGCCGCCGCCAACTACAATTATATCCCAAGCCGGGGTGTTTTTTATTTCCTGTAGAGATGCCTCACGCTTGAATTCTTTTCTACCTGCTCTTGCTGCTTTCATTTAATAGCTATTTAGCCGCAAATTTTATTTCTTTTTATTTCGTTTTAAAATAAACGGTTTAATATTTAAGAACAAAATGAAAGTTGTTTAATTTGCGTTTTATTTAAATTTTGGCGATTCTGCCGGAAAATAGATGAGATTTTATGTAGTTCGGGGTTTACTAGCCGGACCAGTAAAATTATCTTTTCAGATATAAAGAATATTTATTTCATTTAAGGTAAATTTAGGTCTAAACAGCTCTTTATGATCAACTTAACAGAAAGGCACCAACATATCCTGAATATATTACAGCAGGAAGGACAAGTAAATGTGCTGGATTTATGTGATGAACTGAGCGTTTCGTCGGTAACTATAAGAAAGGACTTGAAACTGCTGGAAGATAAAGGGCTGCTTTTCCGTACCCACGGGGGCGCTACCCAGCACAATCCTTATACCATTGATAAATCGGTTAATGAAAAAGAAAATATTCAGGCTGGCGAAAAAACCCGCATTGGGGCGGCGGCGGCTAAACTTGTAACCCCCAACGATTCTATCATGATTGCCTCCGGTACCACGGTGCTTGCACTGGCTAAAAATATTAAGCCCAAGGATAGTTTAACGGTTATTACCTCGGCCTTGCCCGTATCGCTGGAACTGGTTAGGCAGCCCGGCATAGAAGTATTGCAACTGGGCGGCTTGTTGCGGAAAAATTCTTCTTCGGTAACGGGGCCTTATTCCGAAAGTATACTGGCCGATTTTTCGTGCAGTAAATTGTTTTTGGGTGTAGACGGCATTGACCTGGAGTTTGGATTAACCACCACCAATGTAATGGAGGCCCATTTAAACCGGCAAATGATTAAGGTGTGCCAGAAAACCATTGTGCTGGCCGATTCTACTAAATTTGGTAAACGGGGTTTTGGCCGCATTTGCGGGTTCGAGGATATTGACGAGGTGATTACAGATAAAGGCACGTCGGACCATGTAATTAAATTTCTGGAAGGTGTGGGGGTGAAGATAACCCTGGTGTAGGGAAAGCAGCGGCTGGGCAGAACCTCACCCTAAATCCCTCTCCCGGGTGGACACCACCTTTGAGGCGAGGGACTTACATTACCTTTCAAATAAATTGTTTTTCAAATAATCTATTATCTGTTTTAGTAAGAAGAGTTGTAATAAAATAACCGTTAGGCGGGCACCCCTTCTCCCAGAGGAGAAGGGGCTGGGGGATGAGGTGCTAACATACGGTTGATTTACAGATATATTAACAAATAAACTTTTTATCTTTACCCATAGCAGAGATATCATTAAAGAATAATCCACCACAACTAAATAAAAACAAATGAATGTAAAATGGTTAGCGGCCGGGTTGGTGTTTACGGGCATCACGGCATTCACGCTAAAAAACGATTATAGGTTAAAACTGGAGGATAAATACCTGTCGGCAGAAACCAATTTGTATTTACCCGAAGATCTGGAGGCTACTTTGTGGGCTGAGTCGCCGCAGTTTTTTAACCCCACCAACATGGATGTGGACGCCAAGGGCCGCATCTGGATAACCGAAGCCGTCAATTACCGCCTCTATAACAACAAACCAAAAGGCCGTTTAACGCACCCCGAGGGTGACCGCGTGGTAATTCTGGAAGATAAAGACGGCGATGGCAAAGCCGAAACTTCTAAAGTATTTGTGCAGGATAAAGATTTAGTAGCGCCGCTGGGTATTTCGGTGATTGGCAATAAAACCATTGTATCATGCGCACCTTCGGTTATTGTGTACACCGACGAAAACGGCGATGATAAACCCGACAAAAAAGAAGTTTTCCTGACCGGATTTGGTGGTTTGGACCACGACCACAGCTTGCACGCGATGTTTGCCGGACCCGATGGCAAATATTATTTCAACGCGGGAAATGCCGGCCCGCACGTGGTAACCGATAAAGCCGGCTGGACGCTGCGCGCCGGTAGTAACTACACCGGGGGCTCGCCTTATAATAAAGAGAACAAAGGTAATATGGTAAGCGACGACGGTAAAGTTTGGGTGGGCGGCATCGCTTTGCGCATCAACCCCGATGGTACCGGCTTAACCGTATTGGGCCACAATTTCCGGAATTCTTACGAACTGACCCTGGATTCGTTTGGTAATATGTGGCAGAACGACAACGACGACGACGGAAATAAAGGCGTGCGCGTGTCGTACCTGATGGAAGGCGGCAATATGGGTTACGCGAGCGCCGATGGTACCCGCCGCTGGCAGGCCGACCGTCGGCCCGATCAGGAAACCATCACCGCGCACTGGCACCAGGAAGATCCGGGCGTGTTGCCTTTGGGCGATAATACCGGCGCGGGTTCGCCAACCGGCGTAGCCTTTAATGAAAGCGATTTACTCGGCGAAAAATACCGGGGCATGTTGCTGGCCTGCGAAGCCGGCCGCAACGTGGTGCTGGGCTACCGCCCCGAAGCCAAAGGTGCGGGCTATGCGTTAAACCGGCTTAACTTTATTACCTCCTTAAAAGAAGGTGAAGTAGAAGACGCCAAGAGCCGGGCGGACGAAAACGAAAAAACCAAGTGGTTCCGCCCCAGCGATGTGGTGATTGGTACCGATGGCGCTATTTACGTAGCCGACTGGTACGACAGCATGGTAGGCGGTCACCGCATGACCGATACAACTGGCACCGGCCGCATCTACCGCATTGCCCCAAAAGGAAAAAAATTAACTTCGCCCAAAATAAACCTTAAAAATACCAAAGGCCAGCTAGCGGCTTTATTAAACCCGGCGGTAAACGTGCGCAATGCTGGTTTTGTATTACTGCAAGCTAAAGGCGATAAAGTGGTGAAAGATGTAAAGAAGCTTTTATCAGATAGCAACCCTTACCACCGCGCCCGCGCTACCTGGTTGCTAGCAAACCTGGGCCCTAAAGGGGTTGCCGAAGTAGAAAATATGCTGAAAGACAGCGACCCGAATATCCGGATGACTGCTTTCCGGGCTTTGCGCCAGGTTAAACCCGATATTTTACCGTATGCCCAGCAACTCAGCAAAGACCCATCGGCCATCGTGCGCCGCGAAGTAGCCGTGGCCCTGCGCGATATGCCCTTGGAGAAAATCCAAAATATTGCCGTTGAGTTGGCCAGCCAGTACGATGGCCAGGATAGATATTACCTGGAGGCTTTGGGTCTGGCCCTGATGGGTAAAGAAGAGAAAATTTACCCGGTATTGCAGGCACAACTGGGCGGCCAGCCGCTTAGCTGGAGTCCGCGCTTTGCCGACCTGACCTGGCGTTTGCATCCCAAAGCCGCTATACCGGCCTTAAAGCAACGCGCCGGCGCTGCCGGGTTAACCGAAGATCAGCGCAAGAAAGCATTTGTAGCTTTAGGGTTTATTAAAGACCAGGGTGCCGTAGATGCCATGGCCGATTTAATGGCCAGCGATGTAAAAGGCGTAAAAGACCAGGCCATTTGGTGGTTGAACTACCGCAAAGCCAACGATTGGAGTGACTTTAACATGCCGGCTAACCTGCCGGCCCCGCCGGTGGTAATCAGCCCGGAAATGCAACGCCGTATGCTGGGTATGAAAAGCCGGTTACTGAGCAATGAAACTTCGGCAGCCGATAAAATTACGGCGGCTACTGCCATGGCCAAAGATAAAGTGGGTGGCGAAATGCTGATTGGTTTAGCCGCCGAAAAGAAATTATCGCCCGAAATGATAGCTGAGGTAAGCAAAGTAATATTTACAAACCCCGACCAGACGGTGCGGGTTCTGGCCAGCGATTACTTTAAAAAGCCCGGTGGCAATGCGGCTTTGTCTATTCCGAAGATTGCGAAAATGCCCGGCGAAGTAGTTAAAGGTAAAGCTGTGTTCCAAAGCAAATGTACGGCCTGTCACCGGGTAGGTAAAGATGGCAACGACATTGGGCCTGAGTTAACGGTAATTGGTAAAAAGTTCGAAAAGAACGGCTTGCTCGATGCCATTGTAAACCCAAGTGCCGGTATGGCTTTTGGCTACGAATCGTGGCTGATTACGAAGAAAGACGGTACCACTGCCTCCGGCTTTTTACAAGCCGATGGCGAAACCGTAGTGCTGAAAGGCATGGGTGGCCAGATATATAACATTAAAGCCTCCGATATTGCCTCGCGTAAACAGTTCTCAACCAGCATTATGCCGGAGCCGACCGCTCTGGGTTTAAACGAGAAAGATTTAGCCAACTTATCTACCTATCTGCTAACCCTGAAAACGGACCAGAACTAAGCGGTTACCGGCAACGAAGTTAAAACCCCTGCCTCAGTTATATTAAATAGCTCAGGCAGGGGTTTTCTTTATAACCATTAACCTTTACCTGCTAACTGTTTAGATTTGTGCTACCTGTCCTTCCTATAGAATGTTGATAGAGAAGAATAATTTACAGCTGCGGATAATTAAGCATCAAAAAGCTTTTTCAGCTTCACGAAAACAGAAACCCTTATTAAAATCGTTTTTGTTTTAATATTCTACTTTTTTACTTTGCCTTGTCGGAAACCTCAATTTTATTCAGAACTCTAAATTTTTTATTTATTTAATCGAAAAAATAAAACATGAAATCAGAAATTAAAAAAATTAGTCTGGTGCTCCTGACAGCATCCTTGTTCGCCTGCAATAATACCAATAACAGCAACACAGATGCTACCACCAATAGCGATGCTGCCCAAACCGAAACGGCGGCCGCGGAAAACCAGGGCGAGTGGATTGAATTATTTGATGGTAAAACCCTGAACGGCTGGCATGGCTTTAACAAAACCGGTACCGTAACCAACTGGACGATTGAAGATGGGGCACTGGTTTGTTTGGGTGTAGCCAAAGATGCCAGCGGCGGCGACATTATTACTGATAAGCAATTCGATAATTTTGAATTGGTATGGGACTGGAAAGTTGACAAAGGCAGCAATAGCGGGGTTATGTACCATGTAGTAGAAGACTCTAAATATAAGGCGCCTTACGAAACCGGCCCGGAGTACCAAATTATTGATGACATCGGTTTCCCGGAAAAGCTGGAAGACTGGCAGCAGGCCGGTGCCGATTATGCCATGCATGTAGCTAACGATAAAAAGAAACTGAAACCGGTTGGCGAGTGGAATTCAAGTAAAATTATTTTTAACAATGGCCACGTGGAGCATTGGTTGAACGGCGAAAAAATAGTAGAGTTCCAGGCCTGGACCGACGAATGGAATAAAGAAAAAGCCGAAGGCAAATGGAAAGATTATCCGGATTATGGTTCGGCCAAGACTGGGGGCATTGCCTTACAAGACCATGGCAACAAAGCTTACTTTAAAAATATTAAAATTAAAGAGTTGTAAATCTTAAATGAGGTAGAATTTGTTTCAATTCTTCTATTGGCGGTGTTTTCACCGCCAATTTGGTTTTTACTAATTATTCTACAGCAACTATCAGATGCAAGATTTTGTCTGTTGAGCTTACACTTATCAATCAGGAAGAAACTATGCGGCAGGTAGCCAAATAGGTTTCTCCTGAATCTTCGGATTCCCAGAATGACAAGCTTGAACAACATAGCCTGATAAACGTTACCAAGGCAAATATTGCCTAACATTGGTTTACAACAACCTGGCAGCAAAAGCTATATTGGCGTTTATCGCCGGATTAAAATTTCTGGATGAGGTAAACACCGGCCAACAATAACAACACACCCAGTATGCGTAACCAGGTAATCGGGTGGTGCGGAAAGCCGATTATGCCGAAATGGTCGAAAATAACCGCAAATATTAACTGCCCGCCCACAATAAAACCAAAGGTGCTGGCTGCCCCAATGCGCGGGGCTACCACAATCACCGAAATAATATAGAAAACGCCCAGGGCACCGCCAATCCATTTCCACCAGCTAATATCCGCAACAGTTTTAAAAGACGGTAAAAGGTGCGTAGACGTGAGTAACACATAGGTTACCAAAATAACCGTACCCACCAGAAAAGAAATCATGGCGGTAACTACCGGGTTTCCTACGGCCAGCCGCAACTGGGAATTGGCGCCCGCCTGAATGGTTACGGCTAAACCGGCCAGCAAAGCAATCAGGTAATAAAATTCTTTTGGCATACAATCAGCGACAATCTTAGGCAAGTAAAGAATAAGGGCAGCTAAGTTCCGGAATTAGTTAAGCGTAAATGCCATTACTTTTTTATTCTTCTCGTAACTGTCGCGGGCTTTTACCAGGGTATCAATCCAAGACGTTAGCCGGTAAGATTTCTGGTGAAAGTAAGACTGGTATTTGGTGAGATAATTAATGCATTTCTGGTACTGATGGGCATCCAGCCAGGGTTTTAACCGGAGTTTCAGCACGGTTATGGCCTGTTCGGTTGGGGCAGCCAGGGCAATATAGGCATCTACCTGGTCTTCTTCGAAACCCAGGAAATTAGTATTCAGCATTTTGGCCCCGAACTGCGATAGTTCAATATCATTATCTAACTGGTAAGGTTCGCGGTAGTTGGGGTAGCGGGCTTTAAAGGCCTCATACGACTCGGGCGTACCGCTGTCGTTAAATAATACATACAGTTTATCCCAGGCGTTGCGCACATTGCGGTTATTCGGGTATTTCGAAATAAACGTTTCGTAATCTTTTATCGACGGAAACGAAGTAAAACGGGCGTAAATACTGTCTTCGGCCCAGCGGCGGTACTTGCTGTCGGGATTTTCATTCACAAACTTCTCGTAGCCTTCCAGGGAGTTTTCGGTTAACAGCGATTTAAACTCCAGGTGCTCCATTTTTACGATGGCCTCTTCCAGGTAGGGGCTCTCCTGAAAATTAGAAATAAAGTTTTTGTAGGATTGTAAAGTACCATCGGCGGTCAAAGTTTTGTATAGCAATAAATCGTACTTTTTCCGGGCTTCGGGTATCTTTTTAGATTTAGGATACTTTTTCATGTAGTTGGCGTAAGCCTCGTACGTATTTACTTTCTGCACAATCAGGTATTCCAACTGGCTTTTCAGGATTTCGGCGCTTTCCAGTTGGGGCGAGGTAACGTGGGTTTTAATAAATTGCTCCAGCGCTACCGGGTCGTTGGCCAGAACGGCATTCTGAAAAGCCACCGAATCGATGTGCTGCTGCAAAGCCAGAATTCTATCTTCCTGCACTTCGGTTTTACGCAATTTTTTCCGGTCTTTCTCGCCCAGCGTTTTATATAGCTCGCGGGCATTTACCACGTGCACGTAGGCCCGTTCAATATCATATTGCGCAAAGTTTTTCTGGGCCAATATTTTGCTCAGGCCATAAGAGGCTACTACGTCGTTGGGGTTATCAGCCAGCCGGTCCGAAAAATAGGCATAGGCTTTATCGTAATTTTTTTGGCTTAAAGCTTTTAAACCTTTATCGAGGGCAAAAACCGGGTTTAATAAAAAAGTAAAAAGAAGTATAAACGCCAGCGGCCGAAGTAAATTCATAATCTGCTAATCAAATGAAATATATGTCTTTAACGAAAAAAGAACTAAGTAAAGATATATAAAACAAGGCAAAAGAATAGGCTTAAAATTTAAAGTTATTAAATTTTCAGGAAGAATGCGCCTCCGGAAATTCGGATATTGTCAGGCAAAATATTAAAAGGCACTTGGGCCTAATCGGGTAATTCGGTTAGTTCTACCACGTGCCCATCCGGATCTCTTAAAAATATTTGCCACATCCCATCGGGGCGCTGTTTAGGTCCGGAAAAATTTACCTGCTTGTCTTGCAGGTCGGCTTCGGCGGCCCGGATAGATTTAACCCGCACCGCAAAGTGGTTGCCGCGCGGTTCGACTATCACCGGGGCGGTTCGCTCGCCAATTAAGTGCAGTTGCTGTACCGGGCCTATCTGGAACCAGGCTCCCGGAAAAGTAAAAGCCGGGCGGGCCATGCGGGGTAGGTCTAATATTTCACCGTAAAAACGGCAGCTTTCTTCTACATCCTGCACATGCAAGGCTACGTGGTTTAAATCTAATATTTCCAATTTCTGTAGGGTGGTTTTATTTATTTGTAAGGTTTTGATGAGGTACGTTTTAAGGTGCTTTAGTTGTTGTGGTGAGTTTTTATCAATCTATAATTGAATAAAAAATTTTCCTTCATTTCAGGTCCTTTTGCTGATGTAAATTCTTGGTCTAAAAACGCTTCTAATTCATCATACCCATTGCCTTTTATTTTAAAAACACCTCGGAATTTATCAACTAAGTGAGGTTTACAACCAATTATATTGACGGTTGGAAATTCGGCAATGTAAATTCCCCAGGTATTGAGTTTACCAAAGACAAAAAAGTGATAAGGCATCATGCCAAAATAAGGGTCATGCTCTTTTATTTTTTCGTTAAATTCATCCAAGTTGCTTTCTACCGAAAAAGTTGCTTTAAATGGTACAGTTCGTTCGGTTGCAGGCTCAAGGTTTTCCTTAATTGTAAATTCTCGTTCGCCTAGCTCCTTCAGAACATCCATAAGTATGCTATATTCGGCATGTCCTTCTACCAAATGACCTCCAATCGTTAGTAGGAAATCAAAATCTTTACATTTAAAAACTTGTTCCGGCGGAAAAATTGCGCTTTTGCTCATTTCTGCTATTGTAAAAATGTGTTTTCCTTCTGTTCCCATTTTTTATTTACCACAACTGCTAAATAAACAAATTAATCTTTATCCCGCATCTTTTTTGCCTTTACAGTTAATTTAAGAGCATTTAACTCCTTAATAGTTTGCAGGGGAAGGTTAATGGTTTTCTTATGGCAGCTAATGTTGACTGGCAGTGAAGGAATAAATAATATATCAGCAGAGGCTGGAGAATAAAAAGACATGAGGCTGAGCCTCGCGACATCTGGTGATATTTTAAAGCATATAGCGGCTGCAAATCAGGTAACTGCCGGTGGGGAAATAGCGCGCGCAGATGAACATTCAGAAATAAATTTTTAAATTAAAAATTGTAAGAAGTATATGTTTTCCTATTTTACAAACTGAAAGATACTGTTCACTACAAACCCTCCAACTAATGATTAAATACCTGCAAGCCCGCTTTACTTATTTAATGGTTCTGCTGCTAATGGCCGGAACTGTTTTTACCACCGCCTGTAATCGTTCCGAATCAGGGAATACGGAAGGGGGCGAGGGTTCTGGCGAAAAATTGCGCATTGCGGTTATACCCAAAGGAACTACCCACATTTTTTGGAAATATGTGCACGCAGGAGCAGCCAAAGCGGCCAAAGAACTAGGGGTAGAAATAATTTGGCAAGGTCCGCAGAAAGAAGACGACCGGCAACTACAGATTCAGGTAGTACAGAATTTTGTAAGCCGCCAGGTAGATGGCATTGTGCTGGCGCCACTGGATGAGCGTAGCCTGGTGCCGCCTGTAAAAGCGGCCCGTAACCGGAACATACCGGTAGTTATTTTCGACTCGGATTTAGGCGCAAAGGAATACGATAGCTTTGTGGCTACCGATAATTACGCCGGCGGTAAACTGGCAGCTAAACGCATGGCCGAAGTACTGAATGGCAAAGGTAAAGTTATATTGCTGCGCTATGCCGAAGGTTCGGCCAGTACTACCGCCCGCGAAAATGGCTTTTTAGATGGCTTAAAAGAATACGCACCGCAAATCGAAATTATTTCGTCGAACCAATACGCCGGCGCTACCATGGAAAAAGCGTACCAGGCTTCACAAAACCTCTTAAACCGGTTTGGGCAGGTAGATGGTATTTTCTGCGCCAACGAATCATCTACCCAAGGCATGTACCGCGCCCTGCAAACCTCGGGCAAAGCCGGCAAAGTAAAATTAATTGGCTTCGATTCAAATGAAACGTTGTTAAAGGCTATCCAGGATGGGCATATCCACGGACTAGCCGTGCAAGATCCTTTCCGGATGGGCTACGAGGGCGTTAAAACTGCTGTAGCCATAATCCAGAAAAAGCCTTTCGAAAAGCGTATTGATACCGGCGTAACCATGATAACGAAAGAAAATATGGATACCCCGGAAAACAAAATATTGCTTAATCCCGAAATGGATAAGTGGCTGGATGAATAATAAGGCCGATTTTTATCTCCGGTAATTTCGGTTTTTATTCCTTTCTGTCTGGCCCCATCTTGAGCATTCCCGGTTTTCGGTTATGGTGAGATGGGGCTGGTTTTTACCCGTTGTTTGGCAACCTTGGCAGCAAGCCAGCCTTCTATTAATAAGTTCGTGTTAGCGTTAAAGCTCCTTTAATACCTCGGGGGTTAAAGGTTTGGTAAGAAAACCGGCAATAGGATAAAGTTCTGCCCTTTCCCGGTCTTTGGGATGAAAAGAACTGGTACACATGTAAATCCGGGTTTGGTCCAGGTTAAGCTCGGGAGTTTTGGTGAGTGCTTCCAAAAATTCAAAACCATCCATTACCGGCATCTTAATGTCTAAAAAAATAAGATCCGGTAGTTTTTCTCCGTTGGCTGTCAGGTCTTGCAGCTTCTTTAAGGCTTCCCGGCCGTTATGCGCTGTTAAAATCTCTTCTCCGATACCAGCTTTTTTTAAAATTTTTTTCGACAGAAAACACCAGTTATCATCATCATCTACCAATAATACCGTGTTCATCAGCATTGGCTTTTCTGGTTTATTCTTTTTTGTACTCGGTTCTTCCACTGTTTATTTTACGTTTAGGTCGGTCGGGAATTTGCGGCAATGTTTAAAAATCAAATTTACATTTCTGCTTTAAAATATACCTTAAATTCGGTGCCTTTATCTTCTTCGCTTTTTACTTCTATTTTACCCCCGGCATTATCCAAAATACGTTTTACCATAAAAAGTCCTACGCCGGTGCCCTCTACATGATCGTGAAAACGCTTAAACATGGTATAAAGCTGTTCTTGCTGCCGGGCATTCATGCCCAGGCCATTATCTTCTACACTTAATAGTACAAAAGGTTCTTCCAGCCGGGTATTAATATTGATGATACAATCCCGTTCCGGCGATTGGTATTTAATGGCATTACTAATCAGGTTGTATAAGATGCTCCGGAAATTTTTCCGAGAAAACTTAAGCTGATGAACCTGAAAGTCGGTTTTAACAAAATAATGCTCTTGTTTCGGAACAAAACCTAAATCCGCAATAATATCTTCGTAAACTTCCTTTATATTAATTATTTCGGCGGACGGATTTTCACTGAAATCTTTGTGCAGGCGGTTAATTTCGGTGAGGTCATCAATGGTGCGCTTCAGGCGGTTAATAGAGGCTGTAATGCGCTGCACAATCTCTTCTGTGTCTTGGTTTAAATTGCCTGCCTGCGTTAACTCCTCTTGTAATACCTGCACCAGGGCTTCTATGTTGGTAATCGGCGACCGCAGGTCGTGGGATGCCGTATATATAAAGTTATCCAGATCCAGGTTTATTTTATGCAGCTGGTCGTTTTTATGTTCCAATGCACCTTGCTGGCGTTCGGCCAGTTTGTCCTGCAATTCTTTTTGCTTGGTTATATCGCCGGTAATTTTAGTATAACCTACATGCTCCCCTTCGGCCGAATAGATAGGCGTAAGCGTTACACTGGCCCAGAACAAGGAACCATCTTTGCGCTTGCGCCAGTCTTCTACATCGTAAACACCATTTTCTAAAGCTTTATCTAATTCTTCTTGGGGTTTGCCGGCTTGCTGGTATTCGTCAGGGTGCAACATACCGTAATATTGGCCTATTGTCTCTTCTGGAGTATACCCTTTAATGCGTTCACAGCCTTTGTTCCAGGTAGAAATAATGCCGTTTGTATCCGTAGCAAAAATGGCGTAATCCTTTATTTGTTTTATAAAATAAGAGTTTAAGCTTTCGTCCGAATAATGTGGGTTCATAAATATTATTATTTTCCAGATTTATCTCTTCTACTAAAAATTATAAAACAGGTTTAACTTTTGCCTGTTGCTGGTTAGCAACCAGCACGTTTCGAAAATGTAGCAGTCAGTAATAAAAATTAAAATCAGGGCGAGGTTGAAATTAGGTCCGGCAAATATTTAATTCTATATCCCTGTTTTTAATTCTCATAATGGCCAGTTTTCCTGATTATTATTTAAATTAATGGCCTGAAAAGCGTTGCCTGGTTAAAAGCAGGCGGCTATAACTGAGTTGCCGGCTGGTAAATGGCCGTGGCTATATCTTTTAAGCCAAAAATAGGCTGGGTTTGACGAACGTAGTTTGCTAAAGTGTTTTAGTAACGATGTAGCCAATTATGCCGGATTAATATTAGCTTGCAGTTGACCAGGAGCAGGGTTGTTTGGGGTATATTAAGCCGGTCAGTGGATTCAGGCCAAAATTCTGAACAGGTTTTTATTTTGTATAATAGCGCCTGCTTTACTTCTTCTAAAAACTTAACTAAAAGTTAAAAATATATACAACATGCAGCAGGAATCGGCAGTAGCCGGCAATTGGCTCTTGCGTCTGGAGAATATGGCCAAAAGTTTTGGCCCGGTAAAAGCGTTGCGGCAGGTAAACCTACAGGTAAAAGCCGGCGAAGTACACGCGCTGGTGGGCGAAAACGGTGCCGGCAAAAGTACTTTAATGAAAGTACTTAGTGGGGCCCACCAGCCCGATAGCGGCAACATGTACCTGGATGGCCGGGAGTATAAACCCCATTCGCCGGCGGCAGGGCGGCTGGCCGGTATTGCTATGATTTACCAGGAACTCATGCTGGCGCCGCACCTGACCGTAGAAGAAAATATTCTGCTGGGTCTGGAGAAAACAAAATTCGGGTTTTTGCAAAACCAGAAGCAAAAAGTACACGAAGCGCTGACCTGGCTGGGGCAGGAAAATTTGCGCCCGAACATGGCCGTAAACAGATTAAGCATTGGCAAACAGCAACTAGTAGAAATTGCCCGGGCTTTGGTTACCGATGCCCGCGTGGTAATTATGGATGAACCAACCAGTTCTTTAACGGCGGCCGATGCCCAGGCTTTATTCGGGGTAATCCGGCGGTTAAAAGAAAAAGGTATTTCGGTTATTTACATCAGCCATTTTCTGGAAGAAGTTTTTGCTGTTTGCGACCGCTATACCGTGTTGCGCGACGGCGAAACGGTAGCTACTGGTAACCTCACCGAAATTTCTACGCCGGGTTTAATCCGTCACATGATTGGGCGCTCCGTTGATGAGTTGTACCCGGCCATACCCCACCAACTCGGCGAAACCGTGCTGCAGGTAGATAGCCTGGTTACCCAACCTTACCACAAAACCGTTTCTTTTACTTTGCGCCGCGGCGAAATATTAGGCATTTCGGGTTTGGTAGGTGCTGGCCGCTCCGAAGTTATCCGGAGTATTTTTGGGCTGGAAAAGGTCCGGCAAGGTCAGGTAAAAATTAAAGGAAAACCCGATTTACAGGCCATCTACCTAAACCCAAACCAGGCCCTGAATGCTGATTTGGATTTGCTCAGCGAAAACCGCAAAGAAGAAGGGCTGGCTTTAAATTTATCTATTGCTACTAATTTAACTTTATCGGCTTTAAACAAATATGCTAAAAATGGTTTGTTAAATCTACAGCGGGAGCAGGCGGGCGCCGCCGACTGGATGCAGCAGTTACAGGTAAAAAGCCAAGATCCGCTGGCGCCTATCAGCAGTTTATCGGGTGGCAACCAGCAAAAAGTTTGCATTGCCCGCCTGCTGCACCACAACAGCGATATTTTGTTTTTAGACGAGCCCACCCGGGGCATTGATGTGGGTAGCAAGGCCGAAATTTACCGCCTCATCCAAACGCTGGCCGGGCAAGGCAAAGCCATTGTGGTAGTTAGTTCGTACCTGCCCGAGTTATTAGGTATTTGCGATACCCTGGGGGTAATGTACCGGGGGCAGTTATCTAATATTAAACCAATAAAAGACTGGACCGAAGACGACATTATGCACTTTGCTACTTCAGGTGTTGAGGCTGAAAGTTAAGTACAGGAAGGAGCCAGATAAAATAATGCTAATCTGGTTCAGTTGAAATATCCAATTTAAATACTAATTACTTTAATCTGTGCTTCTCTATTTAGAGAGTATTATTCCTTGAAAATTTAAAAGTAAGTTCTAAAATATACACCACAATAATTAATCGCTTACCGCTCTCCACCACATGAATATTACCGGTAAAAAAGTATTGTCCCAGTTTGGCCCTTTTCTGGGTTTAATTTTTGTTTTTGTTTTATTTTCTATTCTGTGCCCGCCGGCATTTACCTCGGTTTATAATATTAAAACCATACTAACCCAGAGTGTGATTGTAGGGATTGCGGCTTTTGGCATGACCATGATTATTATTTCGGGCGGCATAGATTTAAGTGTCGGCTCGCAGATTGCTTTGGGTACGGTAGTCGTAGCTACGGTGCTGAATATGGGCGATACCGGGGCCGAAATGGGATTTATGTGGCCTTTGCTGGCGGCCTTAGCGGCCATTGCTGCCTGTGCCGTGTGCGGTTTTATTATTGGGCGCTTTATTTCGGGGTTTAATATTGTGCCTTTTATTGTTACCCTGGGCATGATGCAGATTGCCCGCGGCGTTGCCAAATGGATTGCCAAAGAACAAACCGTTACAACGCCTCCGAACTGGCTACAGGATTTAATGCTGCTCGACCCCCAACCCGAGTGGCTCTTTTTCGGTCCGGGCGTTTGGATTACCTTAATCTTGTTTATTCTGATGACGGTGCTGCTGCGGTACACGGTTTTTGGCCGCTACATATTTGCCATTGGCTCCAACGAACAAACCGCCCGCCTGTGCGGCATTCCGGTGAAATATTACAAAACAGCCATTTACACCTTTAGCGCCTTTTTTACCGGCGTTGCCTCAATTATGCAGTACAGCAACCTAACGGTAGGCGACCCCACCGCTGCTAATGGGATGGAACTGGATATTATTGCGGCTGTGGTAATTGGGGGCGGCTCCCTAAGCGGGGGAGAAGGCAGTGCCCTGGGTTCTATTATTGGCGCTTTAATTATGGCGGTGTTGCGCAATGGTTGTAATATGTTGGGCTTACCTAATTACGTGCAGGAAATTATCATTGGCGTAATTATCGTGGGCGCTGTACTCGTGGATAGGCTAAAGCACCGGATTAAGGCTTAATTTCCAGCTTTCTCAGATGCATCATACTATCAGCAATATAGCTGTACTTTAGCTGCTCAACTTTCCGAATGTTTTTCTGATTTGTAAGCCGTGTACTCCCTGGAGCAGTAACCTGTAACAAAAATGCAACCTGAAATAAAGAGACTAGGAAAGACAGATATTGACGAATTTGTAGCACTTATTCGGGTATTTGAGGATGTTTTCCAGATGAAAAATTGGAAGATGCCGGTGCGAGCTTACCTGCAGCAACTGTTAGAAAAAGATAGGTTTTACGTTTTTGTCGCTATATCCGATAATAAAGTGGTAGGTGGCCTAACGGCCTATACCTTGGACCAATATTATTCCACCAGGCCGCTGGTTTATATCTTCGACCTCGCGGTAAAAACGGAATTTCAGCGGAAAGGAATCGGGAGCAGGTTAATAGCTGAAATAAATGATTACTGTAAGCAAATTGGAGTAGAAGAAGTCTTTGTACAAGCCGATGAAGTAGATGACTACGCCCTGGAATTTTATCGTTCAACGGGCGGGATAGCTGAGAAAGTGGTGCATTTCAATTACCCTTTAAATACGCAATAACATTACCTGATAACTACCATAATACCCCTGCTTTGCAAAGTTTAACCTGCAGAAAAAAGGTTTCTTTCTTTCTTACCGGGTATTTTTATAGTGCCTGGTGCTTCTGATTTTCCCTATCTTCCATATCACTTAACTCAATTTTTAAGGCATTTACCGAAATCTGGATTTCCCGGATAGAAAGGGCGAGTGAGGCCATTAACAAAACCAGGCTAAAGGCAAACAAATATTTGCCAATAGTGAGCTCGCCGGCAAAAAGCACGAACATACACAGTACGCACATAAACATGCTACTAATGCCCAGGGTTTGCATGTTCCGGATTAATATAAGCCGCTCGCGCAGGTTGCTAATCTGGCTCATCAGCAAAGTGCTATGGGTACGCACGTATTGCTCTTTCAGGTTGCGCACCAGCGAGGCCAGGGCAATAAACCGGTTGGTAAAAGCCAGCAGCAGCAACGAAATAGCCGGAAATAACAATGCCGGGGTGGTAAGGGTAATTTCCATACAAAGTACCTCAAGTTCTGAGGCGTGAATTTACCAGCTCTTACCTAACTTTAATAATTGTAGGAGCAGGATTTAATACAGAATTGTAGTTTGATAACAGAATTATTATCTGATTCTGTAGTGGAGAAGCTAATTGCTTTAAGATTTAACGCGGAAACAACAGCCGGAAAGTGCTGCCCTGGTCTACTACCGAATGTACTTCTATTTTAATCTGGTGGTAATTGGCGATGGTTTGCACAATGGGTAGGCCCAGGCCAAAGCTTTCGGCGGTGCCCCGGCTGATTTTTTTGAACCGGTAAAAGATAGTAGGTAACCGCTCGGGAGAAATGCCAACGCCGGTATCGGTAAATTCCAGTTGGTAATGCCCGTTCTGTAACTGGCCGTTTATGCAAATTTTACCCCCGGTTTTATTATACTTAATAGCGTTGTTAATCAGGTTAAAAAACATATTAAAGAGCAAGGATTTATTACACGGCTGGCAGATAAAGTTCTCCTTCAGATTCATTTCCAGGGAAATCTCTTTGTCTTCCAGGCGGTAAGATATTTCGTCGTTTACTTCGTCGAGCAGCGCCTTTACCGATACCGATTCTTCTTTGATAAACTGCTCGTTTTCGATGCGGGAAATGAGCAGGAGCGTTTTAATAATATTTTTTAACCGGCTGATGGTTTTCTGCATCTCGTAAAACTTTACCTGCATTTCCGGCGAAGTATCGGCGTGGTCGTTCAGATTTTCGAGTTTATGCTGCAGAATGGAAACCGGCGTGAGCAACTCGTGGGAGGCATTGGCAATAAATTCCCGTTCCTGCTGAAAGGCCTGCTCGATGCGTTCCATCATTTCGTGGATGCTGTTGTCGAGGTGCTTAAAGTCGGAGGTAGTGGTTTTTATTCGCGGAAACTTAAAATCGGCCGGTGAGCGCAGGTTCTGTAATTTGGTCCGGACAATAATATTCAGCGGCGAGAGCAGGTATTTGGTAAAATAAATATCCGAAGCAATGGTTAGCAATACCATACTGATGAGCAAGATTAAGGCAAACCGCTGAATAACTACATTATTTTCGGAAACTGAGGCCAGGCTATAACCTAATTCCATCAGGTACCAGTTGCGGCCTACCCGAAAGGTGTTGGTTAAAATCCGGAAGTCTATCTGAATACCCTCTACTTCGCGTTTAGCGGTTTCGATAAAATAAATACTTTTTTGCGGCGGCGCAATCTGCTCCAGGGTAATGTAGTCTTCTTTAGAGAAAATATTATAACTGCTAAACACAGAATCCTGGCCCGGTACCAGGTACTGCGCAATACCACCGGTGCTAATGCTATTTAATACCTTATCGCGCTGTTGCCGCAGCCGCACATCCGTCTGACGTCTGGCCTGGTAATCAACAATACGCGGAAGCAGCAGCACAAATATTAAGATAATAATGAGCTTGGAGAGCGCATTATAGGAAGCTAACTTGTTTTGTAATTTCACTGATTATTCCGATTTGGCAGAATCCGAAGGTATTGGCGTAAACAATTTATTTCGGGTGGTAAATAGTCGTTGAGCAGGTATTAAATAAGCAAGAGATGGCAGGCAATCCTGATAAAATTTGAAAGGCTAAAGCTATTACAACTTAACTATTGGCTACATTAATGCGGTAACCCATACCCCGTACAGTTTCGAGCCAACTGGTTTCGCCGTAAGCGCCCAGCTTTTTGCGGATATTTTTAATATGCACATCAATGTAGTTAGAGTCGTAGTCGTCTTCCAGAATATTGCCCCAGATGTGTTCGCTTAGCTGCAGCCGGGTAAGTACGCGGTTTTTGTGCAATAGCAAGTAAGTTAAAATATCGAGTTCTTTCTTGGTTAAGTTAATATTGTGCTGGTCGTGTTTAACCGTATAATTATTAGTATCTACTTCAAATTGGCCAATGGTGAGTTTGGTTTTCTTCAGGCCGAATTTACGGCGGATAATAGCCTGCATGCGGGCTTGCAGTTCCAGCAGCGAAAAAGGTTTGGGTAGGTAATCATCGGCGCCCAATTCCAGGCCTTTCAGGCGGTCGTCGAGTTCGCCGCGGGCCGTTAATATAATAAAAGCAGCTTCCTGGCCTACCTGCCGGGCTTCGGCGAGTAAGTCTAACCCTTCGTAATCGGGCAGGGTTAAATCCAGTAGAACAAAATCATAAAGGTTAACCGCAATTTTCTCGGAGGCATCTTTGCCGGTCAGGGAAAGGTCGCAGTTGTAATTGGCTTTCGTTAAGAAGTGCTGCAGTTCTTTTGCCAGGTTTATTTCATCTTCAACAATTAATACGTGCATATCCGAAAGTAACCTTTGTTAAACAATTTAGAAGGTGTGGTAGTAACTGAATGTAAGAAAGGAGCGGGGTTTAGAACTAAATTCGGTCGGCACGTTGGTAGGAATTAGATAACGCCACGATAATTCAAAAGAGTTATTGCCAAAGCCGTAAATAACCGGTAACGTAAATCCGTAGTTCAGGAGGGTGAATTTAGACTCCTGGATGATGGTGGTGGTTATAGTAGTGGTAGTGCCGGTACCAGTTCCGGTGCCACTGTTGCCATTGCCGGTGTTGCCATTGTTACCGGAATTTCCATTGTTTCCATTACCGTTGTTGCCGCCGTTGCCATTGCCGTTCCCGTTATTACCATTGCCATTGCCATTATTCCCATTGCCGTTCCCGTTTCCATTATTGCCGTTGCCATTACCATTGTTTCCGTTACCGTTATTACCATTATTGCCGGAATTACCATTTCCATTCCCGTTATTTCCATTACCGTTTCCGTTGTTGCCGGTATTGGCTTCCTCAATTTTAGTAGTGTAACTCTGGGTAAAAAATTGGGTGCCGGCGAGTAAGTTAATAGCTGGATCTACGCCCAGGTAATCGGTTTGGCTGAAAATACCCTTCTTCTCAAAATATCGGGAATTATTCAGCGACAGGAAAGCATCGTTAAACTCGCCGAAAAGGTAATTGGCCGTCAGGCTGGTGTAAAGAAAAGACCAGTCGTAGCTCAAGGTAGCCGTAGCCAGGTTTGAAGCCACCGATTGCAGCAGCGGGTTATCGGAGCCGTAAATATAACGGGTATAGCTTAAGCTGCCATCCAGCCGGTCGGATAGGGTAAAATCCCAGCCGGCCGAAAGGTTGGTTTCGTCGATGTAGTTTTTAACGCCTTTGATGTGATACAGAGTAGTACCCACCCAAAAGCCGGATTTAAGCTTGTAGCTAAAGTTAGCTGCCAGGTACGGGTAGGCCACATCCGTGCTCCGGCCGAAAAAGTAAGAATTATTACCCGCCAGCAAACCCACAGAAAAAGAATTCCGGGTACTATCGGCCGTCTCTACGGTGGTAGTATCGTTATTGTCCTGTACCACCTGGTTTGTACCGGCCCCGGCCCGGTAACAAAAGAGGATTAAAATAATGCAAATAAGATGTTTCATGTATCTCCAGCCCACCATCGTATTTGTAAATATACAAAAACACCTACACGAGAGGCAGGTGTTTTTGTTAAATCTGCAAAAAAATTAATCTTTGCCTTTGCCCCTATTCGGATTTCCGGCATGATCCGGACGGCCCCCACCCGTAGGCCTGCCTGCCCGGGCGGGGCGGTTAACCTGGTTAGGGTTAGCTCCCCGGTCTGGTTTAGCAGACGCGGCATTTGGCCGGGCTGCACTGGTATTGCCGCGTTTGGCGCTACCCATCGATGGCCGCTTGGCGCTGCTGCCCTCTACTTTCGCCGGTTTTTCTACCCGACGCGCCTTGGGTATAGCCTTAACTTCCTGCGGATTTTTGGCCTGGTCCAGGCTGGTTTCCCGGTTAGCCGGGTTCTGGTCTTGCTGCGGCGTATTATCGGCCGCAGCCTCTGGTTTCTGTTGGGTTATTTTAGCTTTTAAGCTTTTAAACAAACTTTTATGGCTATTGGCCACCATAACCTCTTCCGGCATATTATTCGGTTCGGCATCCGGGGCAAGCAAACTTCTTTCCGAACCGCTATCAATGATTTCGGTAACGGGGTAAAGATTAGGGTTATCGGACACCATGTGCCGGGCATCCGCCGCTGCAGCCAAAAGAATAAAAGCTACTGCAGCAAAAAATATTTTCATTTATCTGGGTTTCGACTATTCTGATATTTATTTATATAAATAATTATACTAAGTTATTAAGCAAAGATGAAGAATACATGAATTTTTGCAGATAATATTTTGAGTCTATGCCATCAACAGAAATAAGCACATAATGTTGCGATGGGGTTGGCTAAATAGCGGTTTGCAAATATTAACTTAGCAGATTATTTAATACTGACCGATCTACTGCTCTTATTATTCCTTGGTTATACAATATTTATCCCGCGCTCCGGAGCGTTGCGGTAAAAAGTTAAGCACGTAGAAAGTTTTAAGTAATAAGTTTTAAGTATGTATGGTGTTGAAATAAAGCGTTTTGCCTTAGTTTGTATGCCAAAGTAATTTTGTCTGCTTACTTAGGCAGATGAATTAGCCTCGCCCGACTTGGGTAAAACGGCCATTCCCAACCGGGCGGCGCACCGGATTGGGCCGGTTTAGTCGTACGCTCTGCCCTTTGCTGGTTGGCCTTTGTACCAGTATGCGCCGCTGGGCCGGCACCGGGCGGGCAGGACGATTTATTTGCAGGCCTTTGGCTTTCGGGTTTTGGGGCTTGCTGGTGCTTAGCTTTTTAGGATTAACCGTAGGTTGTTTTTTGGCGCCAACTATTCTGCTTTTAGACCGGGCAATGCGGCTAATAAATTTACCTTTTTCCGATTGCGGATAAGTCTGGTGGGCGGCGGTGCTAACCACGGTGCCGTGGTTGTTTTTTTCGGGGCGGGTTTGGGCTGGAACTGATTTGGTAGTCTGGGCCTGCACCGTACTAAAAATAAAGGCAACACCTAAAGTGGCGATTATTTTTTTCATCTGGGTTTGCTTTGGTTTGAGTTTAGGGTACCAAAGTATAAAGTCAAGATGAAGATTACATGAAAAAATTAGAGTTCTTGAATATATTTATTCTTTAATTATGTCCAGCAACTTAAGGCTCTCGTTTATAATGCCATCCATTTCAGATTTTGAGTCGGCGTGCAACGTACGCTGAAATAAATCCAGGAGCATTTCGCCGTCATCGTTTATAAATAAATCCTGATAGAGGCTGTCGAAAGCCTTGGCTTCTTTCGTAATAATGGCATCAATCTGAGCAATGCTGCTGCCTTTGGCCGCTCGTTTAAGAATATCCAGTACTTTCTTGCTTTCGTCATCGTCGGCCATGTCCGAAAAAACCTGCATTAAGGCAATGGCTACGCCTAAACGCACCTTTTCAAATTTATAATGTAAGTTGTCGCCGGGTACGGTTTGGCCGCGCTGGGCACGCTGCCGAGCCTCAGCCAGTTCAAATTCTTTGTAAACCACGGCTTCACTTTTATCAAACAAGCCTGGGGTGTCCGCATCCAAAGCCTTTTTTACCAGGGTTTCAAATTTTATTTCCGACATAAATATAATTGTACATTACTAGAAAGTATTAATTCCACAGTGCCTTAACTTTTCCGGCCAAATCTGAATAAATTGGTTTGCCGGGCTAAACTTGGTAGTATGAAATTTATAAAGCAACTTTAACCGGCTTTCAAAGTAATTTTAAATAACCGTTAATTCCTAGTATGTACGCGAAGGTTAAGTTATTACTTATATTTTTTTTTACGATTTTTATGTTGCCCGGCTACGGCCAAACACTGCTGCAAAATCCGGAGCAGTTTCTGGGTTATAAACCCGGCACCCGTTTTACCCGCCACAGCGATTTGGTACGCTACCTCGAATATTTAAGCCGCCAAGCCCCCAGTCGCCTGAAGCTGCAAACTTACGGTACTACTTACGAAGGCCGGCCTTTGTACCTGGCAGCCATCTCTGCTGAAGAACGTATTAACCGCTTAGAAGAAATCCGGCAGAATAATTTAAAACGAATTGGTTTGCAAAATGGTCAGCCTACAGCCAACCAGCCGGCCATTATTTGGCTAAGTTATAATGTGCACGGCAACGAAGCCGTATCGTCGGAAGCGGTATTACAAGTTTTATACGATTTACTTAATCCGGCCAACGAGCGTACCCAAGGCTGGTTAAAAAATACAGTGGTGTTAATAGACCCGTGTGTAAACCCCGATGGGCGCGAGCGCTACGTGCAGTGGTACAACGGGGTAGCCAATGCCGTACCCAATGCTAACCCCTGGGCGCGTGAGCACCAGGAGCCCTGGCCCGGTGGCCGTTTTAACCATTATTTATTTGATTTAAACCGCGATTTGGCCTGGCAAACCCAGCAGGAATCGCAGCAGCGCATTGCTTTGTATAACCAGTGGATGCCGCAGTTACACGCCGATTTTCATGAGATGAGCGGAGAGGCTACTTATTATTTTTCGCCGGCGGCTAAACCATTTCACGAGGATATTACGCCCTGGCAGCGCGAGTTCCAGCAGATTATCGGCGAGAACAACCGCAAATATTTCGACCAGAATAACTGGCTGTACTTTACCCGTGAGACTTACGACTTGTTTTACCCGAGTTACGGCGACACCTGGCCTACCTTTAACGGGGCTATTGCCATGACCTATGAGCAAGGCGGGTCGGGGAGGGCCGGCCTGGCTTTTGCCCGCGCCGATGGCGATACGCTAACCCTGGGCGAACGGATAGCACATCATTACACGGCCAGTCTGGCCACCATCGAAACGGTGGCCCAGCGCAAAGACAAAGTATTGCAGGAGTTCGATAAATATTACCAGCGCAACCGCACCAATCCACCGGGGCCGTATAAAACCTACGTGCTGAAAACCAGAAACCAGGAAGCTAAAATAAAAGCCTTAACCACTTACCTCGACCGGCAGCAGATTAAATACGGCTTTGTGTCGGGCAGTTCGGCGCAGCGGGCGTTTAATTATACCACCGGCAAACACGAGAGCGTAAAAATTGAAACAAACGATTTGGCCATTAGCCTGTACCAGCCCAAAGCTACGCTGATTAAAGTTTTGTTTGAGCCCTTTGCCAAGCTGGAAGATTCTTTAACTTACGATGTAACGGCCTGGGCTATTCCTTACGCTTTTGGTTTGCAGGCCTACGCCTTACCGGGTAAAATAAACCAAACCCAGGCCCAGCCCATCGCTTTAAACCAAACCATTACCAAGCCGGCCATTCCGCAGCCTTATGCTTATTTGGCCCGCTGGAACAGCCTGTCGGATATTCAACTTTTGAGTGCCTTGCTGCGCCATAATATTAAAATAAGGTATTCCGAAAAAGCCTTCCAGACCGACGATGAAACGTATGCGCCCGGTACTTTAATTATTACGCGGGCGGGTAACGAAGCCTTGGGCGCCAGCTTTGATAACATTATAAAATCCGAAGCGGAGAAAGCGGGCATTCAAATAACGCCTACACCAACCGGCTTTGTGAGTACCGGCGTCGATTTTGGTTCGGGCAGCGTGCGTTACCTGCGCAAACCCAAAGTGGCGGTAATGGCGGGCCAGGGCATTTCGCCGCCCGCTTTCGGCGAGGTGTGGCATTTTTTTGAGCAGCAGATTAAATATCCCGTTACGGTATTAGATGCCGAATATTTTAACCGGGTGCCCCTGAGTAATTTCGATGTGCTGGTTTTGCCCGGCGGTAGTTACGCCGATATTTTAACCGACAAAACCTTAAGCCAGGTAAGAGATTGGGTAAATGCCGGCGGTAAATTAATTTCGCTGGAGAGTGCTACGGGTTTTCTGGCCGGTAAACACGGGTTTGCGCTCACCCGCAAAAAAGACACTGATTCGGCCGAAGTCCGGAAAAACCCTTATGCGTTATTAAAAACCTACGGCGAAAGCGAACGCCAGACTATTTCGGACGCGGTGCAGGGCAGCGTGTACCGGGTAAGCCTGGATAATACCCACCCACTGGCTTTTGGCTACGGCGATACTTACTTTGCCCTGGTTCAGGATGTAATTAATTTTAGTTTTATGAAAGATGGCTGGAATGTAGGCGTATTAAAAAAAGATATTTACACCAGTGGGTTTGTCGGGGTGCGGGCCCGCAAAAAGTTGCAGGATACCCTGGTACTCGGCCACCAAACCATGGGGCGCGGCCAGGTGGTATATATGGCCGATAATCCTTTGTTTCGGGCTTTCTGGCACAACAGTAAGCTGCTTTTTGGCAATGCTGTGTTTATGGTGGGTAATTAGGTTAATGAGCTAATATGCTGATTTGAAAATGTGCTAATTTGGATATGAGATAGTGTGATAATCTGATAATGTGCAGAAGGCTTGTATAAAGGTTTAAATATTCTAAACCTCAATATACAAGCCTGCTGCTTCCTCTTTAATGGAATACGTTTTTACGGATCGGGTGCGGTATTTGCACTCGGCGCCATTGTTCAGGTTGTACCGGTAGTTGTGCCACGGGCAAACCACTTCGTTTAAATAATTGGTGGTGCCTTTGCTCAACGATTCACCCAAATGCGGACATTCATCATCTACGGCAAAAAAGCCAGCCGCCGTTTGCGCCAAACAAATGCGCTGCCCATCTATAATAAATAATTTTGCTTTGGTTAACGGAATGGCAGCCTTTGCTTCTGCCGAAGAATTAAATAGTTTATGCCAGGCCATGAATAAATTTAGGTTGCATACCGGTATTTAGAAGTACTCATACGAAAAGAAGTTAAATATTGCTCTTTTAATTGCTGTTGTGAAAAGGTTTATTGTTGGCTAGGTATAAGCAAACCGGAAAATTACTGCTTTATATTTCAGTTACCTGGCTTTTTACGTTGATAATAAATTTACCGATAAATAAAAGGAGGTTTTAACCCTTGCATCAGGGGCGAGGTTGTGTTATATAGCAAAGGTTTAATTAATTTAAGCCAATCTAATTAACCTTTAATCACTAAACCTCATGAAAAAGCTAATACCTATCATATTTATCTTCCTACTTATCATTACCGGCCTTTCCTTTAGTTGTACCCGCATCGATGCCGGTCACGAAGGTATCCTGGTAAAAATGTACGGCTCCGACAAAGGTGTGCAGGATGTGTCGCTGGTAACCGGGCGCGTTTTCTACAACCCTTTGTCCGAAGATGTTTTTGAATTTCCGATTTTTATTCAGACAGCCGATTACGATGCCTTTAATGTAAATGCCAAAGATGGTTCGGTGTTCACCGTCGACCCTACCATTTCTTTTGCCGTTACGCCGGGTAAATCGCCGCATATCTTCTCGAAGTACCGGAAAACCATTGACGAAATTACCCGCACCACGCTTTACAACTACGTAAAAGACGCTTTCCGGAACCAGATGAACAAATATTCGACGGATGAGCTCATCAGTAACCGGCAAAAGTTTGAGGCCGATGTACAAGCCACCCTGGCAGCTACCCTGGAAAACGACGGTTTTAAACTGGAGCAGCTAACCAGTGGTCTGCAATACCCCGATGCCATTGTACGCGCCATTGATGCCAAAAACAAAGCCGTGCAGGAAGCCATGCAGGTAGAAAACGAATTAAAAGTAGCCGAAGCTCAAGCTAAAAAATTAATCATCCAGGCCGAAGCCGAAAAGAAAGCTAACGAATTAAAACAGCAGGCTTTAACGCCTTTACTCATTCAGCAGCAGTTTATTGAGAAATGGGATGGCCGGACCCCGCTGTATGGCAATGCGCCGGTTATGTTTAAGAATGTGCAGTAAGTACGGTTTAGGAATAATTTGTTTTATACGCTAATCAGAGATTAGCTATCCTCTGTTGTGCGTAGAGTGCTTTGCTCACGCTACGCACAACAGAGGAGTTAATAAAGCTTAAAAGAAAACAGCTAACGGGAGGGCTAAGCCATCTATAAAAGTATTACTTAGGATTGAAAAGAAATAAACGAAAACAGGATTGGCTCGCTATTTAACGAGCAATTATTTATTTATCAGGTACTGTTTCAAAAGCTGAAAAATTACCTTTTAATAAATTGCTGCCGGAATGTTACGCTTTTAGCATAAAGAGTAAGCATTTCATATGCATCCCCATTTCGATTCTCGTCCTCGTTTTCAGTTCGTGAATATTTTAAAACCGGATAAGGCTGCTGCCAAACCATCGTTTTTTTCGATAGAAAAGTTATTTCAAAAGTTACATCACCCTTTTCTTTAAAAGATATTATGATGTAATTTTTATTATCAGGATTTGAGAGTTTGAATGTACCCGAGTATACTGAACCCGAACCATCCATAGCTTGTACTGTGTTTTCGGTAAACTTATAATCACTTAATCCAACAACGACGGGTACTTCATAAACATTCGATTTTAGAGAGTCATAATAAATTAGTGTACCCATTTCTGAATCCCATATTCCTGCGATGCCTTTTTCATTTATAACCAAATTAGGATTAGCGTCTTTTTCACTGTCATCTTTGCAGCTGAAAAAGAAAAGCAAAATCAATAAAAGTAGAATATCCTTTTTCATAGCTTTTTCTTTTAATTTAAGAAAAAATCCAGTATTTTCCTACTATTTTTATAAATATAATGCTGGTAATCAAGATGTTATTGTTTTTAAAAATTAATCTTAAGGAAAATATTGTAGGTGCGGCTTTCTTACTTATAAGAATGTAAGGAGGCCAGCAGGTAGAAAGGTTAAGCATGCTCTTTTAGAACCAAGCCATTCTAAAACGGGTTCCTTTCTTTCAAAGACACCTGTTGTATCGTAAAAGTATTTTGATTCTGCCCACTAGGAAGCTGGTTCAAGTGGGGATACAAATAAGTACACATTCTTACCGTCACTTGTAGCAGTAGTGGGAAATACAGCACCGGTATCAAAGGAAGTGCTTTGGCTGCCACAATCCGAAAAGGGCGTAGAGCGCTTTGCTCACGCTACGCACAACAGGTAAACCGTCTTTAAAATTGAAAAGAATTCATATGAAGCTAACCAAAAGAATCTTATTATTTATTGGGCTCCTATTAATAGCAATTTTAGTTTATTATACGGCAGTAGTTTTAAACGCCCGGACGAAAACTCCTGCCATCGTGCAAGAGGCATTGAATTCCGGAAGAATGAAACTGGAACTGAATGATTTAACGGATGAACAATTACAAGCGCTGTTAAAAGTTCAAGACCAGAATTTTTACAACCATAAAGGTTTCGATATCTCTACCCCCGGGACAGGCGTAACTACTATTAGTCAGGGCTTAGTAAAATTTTATTATTTCGATAAGTTTAAACCCGGAATTGGAAAAATCAAACAGTCCTTGATTGCCCGGTTTGCCTTTGACCCCATGACACCTAAAGACACCATTTTAAAATTGTTTATTAATGAAGTTTACCTGGGACAACACAATGGCAAAGAAGTTAAAGGGTTTGAGAATGCCGCTAATGCTTATTTAAGCAAATCGTTTAAGGAGCTAACCTGGAATGAATATTTAGGTTTGGTAGCCATGATTCGTTCTCCGAATAACCTTCACTACCTTAAGGATAAAGAAGTTAACCAGGAGCGGGTTGCCAGAATAAAAAAAGTATTAGCCGGAGAGTATGTCCCGATTGACAACAGTGATTGGCTATATGGGCAGAAAGTAAAGTTGTAAAGGCCTGACACCAACACCATGTTTATTCCAGTCATGGGTGAAGGTAAATATAGCATCATTTTCTTATAATTATAAGGCAATGATGCAGCTACTATTAAGCGCAAACTTATAGGAATAACAAATAACCCTACTACATCATTATATGTCTTACGACACAGAACTTGGAAATAGGATGGCCGGACCCCGCTGTATGGCAATGCGCCGGTTATGTTTAAGAATGAGCAGTAGCTGAGTATTAGTAAATAATCTGTTTTATACGCTAATCAGAGAATAGCTATCCGAAAAGTGCGTAGAGTGATTTGCCAACTCTGGGCACAACAGGGAAGTCTTTTCTTAAGGCAATTTACAAGCGTTGCCACCTCCAATGATAAATTAAGAGCAATAATTTCCAAAAGAAATTCTGAATCTTTGATTTTTTATAATTGAAACTTATAGAGCCGGGCAATTGCCTGCTGGTATTCCTTTTCGGCTCTCTGGAAAGTATCATAACTGCTGTAAAAATAACCTAGCTCTTGGAAATAAACGATAGTTGAAATCTGACCTAACCGTAATGCTTTCTGCAGCAACGCCAGATTGTTTGCCGAGGTAAAAATGGCGCGATAAGCCTTGAGCGTTTCCCCTAAGCTTTCGTACTGGGTGTACCATTGGCGGTTAACCGATTGATGCTCCAGGCGATGCTCCTGCAATTGCGCTTCCCGCCATTTGACCTCAGCTAATTGGGCCTGTACTGTATTTTTATTTTCCCATAACGGAATGCTAACCCCCAGGTGCAACCCTTGGTATCGCTGTCCCAGAATAGCCTGGTAATGGTACCCAGTTTCCAGTTTCGGTAATGTCAGCGCACGGGTCACAGCGACCTGCTTTTCGCTGACTACTTTTTGCTGCTCAAACGTTTTTACAATGGGGTCATTGGCTTCAATCAGGCTATCCAGGGTTTCAAAGCGAGGCAAAGCCGGTATGGTCTGATACGTGGTATCCTGAACTGGTAGGGGAGTACCCCCATTCAACTCAGCTAGTTTCTGATTTTGCAGCGCTCTATCTGCTGCCTGAACCCGTTGCTCGTTTTGCACTTGGATAAGCTGTAATTTGGCTTTGTTAACCTCCAGAATACCAATATCTCCTTGTTGTATACGCTTCTGAAAATCGGCGGCCAGCCGTTCCAGATGGCGGGTGCGCCGGGCTAACTCCAAGGCTCTTTTATTCTGGTAAATTAATTCCAGGTAAGTCAGTTTGGCCTCTAATAAAATTTGCTGCCGGTTTACCTGCCATTCCGCTTCCGCCTGCCTGCTCTGCTCGGTAGCTAAATCGCGTTTCCGGAAATAAGTAGTTGGGAAATCGAGTGCTTGCATTACCTCAAAATCCGTCTGGTTACCGGCTTCGGCCGGACTGCCTTTCAGGTAATCATAATTTACCACCGGGTTGGCCGGATTTAAACCGGTCCGGAAACTTTGTTTTTTCGCTTCCAGATAATGTTTGTTCGCGGCCAGGGCTCGGTTATTTTTTCCAACGGCCGTCAGTACTTCTTCCAGGGAGCTTTGCGCGCTTATTGGGAAACTACCGCCCCATAAACAAGCCAGAACCAATATTATTTTTATTTTCATCGGATGCAATAATATAATTATAAGGCTGTAATGCCCAGCTTTCTTAAAATAGCCAGGTAGCCGAAGTAAAACCCCGCCATCAAAGCGCAAGATACCAGCAAGGCTAAAGGGAATTTTAATCCGGCCTTCAGTAACAATGGTAAGGCGACGAAAAATAACAGGGAGGGTAAAACCGCCCAAAAGATGCCATAAGACAAATCACTTACCTTTTGGGTATCCTTTGTATCCAGGTACAGCCAAATCATGGCCAGGATAGAAGTTAAAGGCAAAGAAGCCAGAATGGCTGCCAACGTGGTATACCGGCGGCTCAATTCCGAAATGCCGGTTACCAGCAGCGCCGTAATTATTACTTTAATTAAGATTTTCATGCGTTTGTTTCTTAGCGTGTATCCAGGAATAAACAATGGGTACAATAAAAATATTGAGCAGTGTAGAAGTGAGGAGGCCGCCCAAAATAACTTTGGCCATGGGGCTTTGAATTTCATTGCCCGGTAAATCCCCGGCCATGGCTAAGGGTATAAGCGCTAAGGCCGCCGTTAAGGCCGTCATGAGAATTGGACTGAGCCGGTCGCGGGAACCCTGTATAATCGTGTCTGCTAAAGAATATCCTTCCTGTTCCAAAGTTTGGTAATGCGACACGAGCAAAATACCATTGCGGGTGGCAATTCCAAAAAGGGTAATAAAGCCAATGATGGCCGGAATGCTGATGATTCCTGAAGTGAGGTAAATGGAGAACACCCCGCCAATTAAGGCCAATGGTAAATTCACCAGAATTAAGCTCGACAGCTTAACTTCTTTAAACTCCCCGTAGAGTAACAGAAAAATAACCAGGAGCGCCAGCAAGGACGCATACAACAACGTTTGGGAAGCTTCGGCCTCACTCTCAAACTGGCCGCTGTACTCAATGCGGTAGCCTTCCGGCAGCTTTACGGCTGCGTTTATCTTCTGCTGAATTTCGGCTACCACGCTTTTCTGGTCCCGGCCGGTTACGTTCGCCGATACCACCGTTTTGCGCTGTACATTTTCCCGGTTAATAGTATTGGGGCCGGAAGTAGAAACTACCTCGGCCACCAGGTGCAGCGGTACCTTGTCGCCTTCGTGGGTATCAATTAAGGTATTGCGGATATGCTCGATGCGTCCCCGGTTTTCGTCGTTAAAGCGTAAAATCAAATCAAAGCTCCGGTTGCCTTCGTACACTTCCGATACTTTCTCCCCGGCTAAAGCCACATCAATAAACTCGGTAAACTCGCCGATGGGAATACCGTATTTGGCCAGCACTTCCCGTTTGGCCTTTATCTGAATCTGGGGAATTTCTACCTGCTGCTCTACGCTCAAATCTACCAAACCTTTGGTGCCCGCAATGCTGGTTTGAATTTGTTTGGATAATGCAAAGAGCCTGGGTAAATCTGGTCCGAATATTTTGATCGCAATATTGGCGCGCGTACCGGAAAGCATGTGGTCGATGCGGTGACCGATGGGCTGCCCAATGGTAATATTAGCACCGCCTACGGTGGCCAGTTTTTCCCGTACATCGGCCATAAATTCCTCGCGGCTCCTTTCCTCCAAAGTAAAAGGCGCATCAATTTCGGAAGCATTCACACCTTGCGCGTGTTCATCCAGTTCGGCCCGGCCGGTGCGGCGGGTAGTCAGTTTTATTTCGGGTACCGTTAGTAAGGTTTTTTCAATGGCGGTACCAATGCGGTTCGATTCTTCCAAAGAAATGCCGGGTAAACTAACGGCGCTTACCACTAGGGAGCCTTCATTAAATTCGGGTAGGAAGCTGCGACCTAAGCCGGAGAGAACCAGCAAAGTAACCGCGAATAACACAAGGGTAGCGCCAATAATTAGCTTTTTAAACCGCAAAGCCCGAACCAGCGCTTTTTCGTACCAGTTGTTCAGCTGGCGTACCAACCAGCTTTCCCGGTGCTGCCGCAGCAGCATACTGTCTTTCGTCAGGAGTAAACTGCATAACACGGGGGTTAGGGTAATGGCCACAATCAGAGAAGCGAATAAAGAAACGATAAAGGCAATACCCAGCGGGGCCAATAACCGGCCTTCCATGCCCGAAAGGAAAAACAGCGGCACAAAAGCCACAATAATGATAAAGGTGGCATTGATAACCGAGCTTCTGATTTCCGTCGAAGCTTCGTAGATAACGGTAAGTTTATCCCGTCTTTCGGCTACCGGTAAATGGGCATTTTCCTTTAGACGCCGGAATACATTTTCTACGTCAATAATAGCATCATCCACCAAATCCCCAATGGCAATGGCCATACCGCCTAGGCTCATCGTATTAATGGTGAAGCCCAGATATTTTAAGGTTAGTACGGCCGTTAGGAGTGAAACCGGAATGGCCAGCAACGAAATAATAGTGGCCCGCCAGTTCATCAGAAATAAAAACAGGATGATGACCACAAAAATGGAGCCTTCCAGTAAGGTTTTCTGAATGTTGCTGATGGAGGCATTGATGAAATCTGCCTGCCGGAATACCTGCGTGTTCAGATGAATATCCGGGGGCAAAGTTTTGTCTAAATCCTCTAGGGCCGCATCAATTTCATCGGTTAATTTCAGGGTATTGGTGTTCGGCTGCTTCATTACCGTTAAAATCACCGCCGGATTTCCTTTAAGCGAAGCATCCCCGATTTTAATCGCTGACCCAATTTTTATATCGGCCACATCATTAACTTTAACCGGTAAGTCATTTACGACTTTGATAACTGAATTGCCAAGTTCCGTTAAATCGTTCGTGCGGCCCATACCCCGAATAATGTATTCGTTGCCGAACTCATTCATAAAACCCCCGGCCGCATTGGTATTGGCTTTTTGGGTGGCTTCGAGTAGCTCCTTTAGAGAAACTTTATAATATTGCATCCGCTGCGGGGAGGCTTGCACCTGGTATTGTTTGTATTCGCCGCCAATAACCACTACCTGCGACACCCCACCAATAGCCAGCAGTCTCGGCCGGATATTCCAATCAGCCAGGGTGCGCAGATCCATTAAACTGGTTTTATCGGCCGTAACGCTCACCAGCATAATTTCGCCCATGATGGAAGAATTAGGGGCTAGCGTGGGATTACCCACCCCGGTCGGCAGGCGTTCGGCTACGCTAATCATGCGTTCGCTTACTATCTGGCGGGCCCGGAAAATATCAATTCCCCATTCAAATTCCACCCAGACAATAGAAATACCCGCCGAAGATGAAGACCGCACCCGCCGCACATTGGTCGCGCCATTCACGGCCGTTTCAATCGGGAAAGTAACCAGACGTTCGGTTTCTTCCGGGGCCATGCCGTGGGCCTCGGTTAAAATAACTACCGTTGGCGCTGTTAAATCAGGGAACACATCTACTTCCATCCGGGCAGCCGTAGAAGAGCCCATCACCAGCAGCAGCGTGGTAGCTACCATTACCAGCAAGCGGTTATGGAGCGCAAAATGTATAATTCTGTTAAGCATGTTTCAGGAGCTGATTTAGTGTTCGTGGCCATGGGCCGGCATGGTGCCGGACAAGGTTGCCAGTTTAATTTGATAAGCTCCTTTGGTAACCACCCGCTCGCCTTCCTGTACGCCGCTAAGCAGCTGCACCTGGGCTGCATCACTAGCCCCCAGTTTAACCTCCCTTTTCTCAAAAGATTCACCGCCCGTTTGCACGTACACGTAACAGATACCTTGTTCTTCCAGAATAGCACTCATAGGTACCACCAAAGCCTCACCAATAGCATTGGCTTGCAGAAACACTTCTATAAAAGCACCTGGTATAAATTGCGGTTGGTTATTAATTTGGAAGAAAACCGGGGTATAATAAGAACCGGTACCGGTACTGCGTCCATAAGAAACCAGGCGGCCTCCTAGTTCAGAAAGTTGGTAAACCTGGTTATCAGACGGTGTCCGGAAGTTGGCTGAAGTAATGGTTTTCAGTTGATTAAAATATTGCTGGGGAACATCGGCCCGCAACATTAATTTCTGGTTTTGGGTAATCGTTGCCAATGGCTGACCTGCTTCGACGAACTGACCGGCCGTTACCTGGATTTCCCGGATAAACCCTTTGCGGGGTGCTTTCACCTGAATGCCTCCTCCGCTAAAATTAGCAGCTAAGGCTTGGTACTCCCGTTGCGCGTTGTGGTATTCTAATCGGATGGCTTCATATTCCTTGCGGGGAATAATCTGGTCTTTTACCAATTCAGTTGCCCGGTCATAATCCAGTTTTGCTTTCTGCTGCCGTCCCCTGGCTTCGCCCAGTCGTACGTTAATATTTCCTTCGGTTAAGCCTCCTCCTTTAATGGTAAATAAGCCTCTTCCGGCGACTACCGCTTTCCCGGCTACCAGGCCACTGCTGCTAAACGAAACAACACCGCTCGCCGGGGCAGTCAGGATTACCTCATCGCCCTGGGCCGGCATGATTTGGCCGGTGGTTTTGATGATATTGTAAAAAGGCTGCTTTTTAACCGGTGCATTGGCGAATTCTGTTTTCCAGGCCTGTTCTTTCAGATAACTGACCTCATTGCCATTTGCCTCCTCTTGGGGCTGCTGGGCAATGGCCGTTTTTTCGTCCGGGTAAACAGTAACCTGGTCCAGGATGATGCGGTCAGTATAATCAGCCGTTTTGATATCGAATAGCAACTGGTAGCCACTGCCGGCAGTTTTGGGTTGTAATTTTGGGCCAAAAATACCCGGTGACTTGGGGGCATCTACCGTGGTCCGGATACCTTGCTTACCTTTTACTAAACTTACTGTTAGCTGCCCGGCTGTCAAGGGCTTAAAGTTAGAACCCAAGCGGGTTAGGTGGGCGGCAAAAGAAGTTGTCTGACCCACCACCAAAGGTTTAAATTCTACAAACAGTTCGGTTTTATCGGTATAAATGGTATGACTCGTAGACGCTAACTCGGTTCCTTCGCTTGGGTGCGGGTGCCCGTGGCTCTCTTCGGTTGCTTCGTTGTGGCTATGTTCTTTTGTATTATGGCAGCCGGCCAGGATTAAAAACAAAGTTGCCACTACCAAATAATATATTTTGGATTGTTTCATTTCTGCATGGATAAGCGTAAATGCTCTTGGTTAAAATAATAGGTAAGCGCACGCTGGTAATCGGGGAGTATTCTAGCAAAAGCGAAATACTCCCCGGATAATTTTCTTAACCGTTACTTATGGGTTAATGCACGTGTTCCGTTTTTCCGTCGTGGGAGTGTTTTGCAGGGGTTTCTTTTACTGCGGCAGAATCTTCTCCTACCGTAAATTCTTCCTGATTTGGTGCTGCTGTTTCATCATATTCCGGGTGCTCGTGGGGCACGGATTCATCGTGCGCGGCTTCTCCTTCATGCACGTGCGTATCCGCTCCATGTTCGTGCGTGGCTTCCTGGTTCGTGTTCGAGGAACAACCTGCTCCCATAAAGGCTATAACGGCTATGGCTACTAATAGCTTTTTCATCTTTAAAAAGTTTAATAATCAATAAATAAAATTGAGACAATAGCTGGCGGTGAGATGCATAAAAGCTGCTATACCTTGATTAAGGCTTGTTTAAGCGTTTATGAATGCCAAAAAGGACGTGTGATTAGGACACAGGGGGGCCACGTAGCGCGTGGGATGGGCCAAAGGAAGAGGGAATATAGAACGGATTAGCCGAAGCGGGTGGCTTCTTATCCGGCAAATGGAATAAAGAATGTTGGAAGTTAAGAAGACAGATTAAGACCGGAACAGCTTGTCTTTTAGAAAATTTTGCTTCATTACTTTCCTGAGTATGAAATGTAATATTATCGGCAAAGGGATGTTGGTGATTGCTTAATAGGTGGTCCGGGTCCGCAATAGGTTCTTCGGGTTGATTTGCATCCGGCGCCGGATGACCGTGTTTGTGTTCATGCGCATGATGGTGTCCTTCCGGGTATTGGGAATTGTTAGCAGTCTCATCATGGTGGTGGTGGGGCACCACATTATGCACCAATAAAAATATATAGGCAAACGTGAGCAGGAGGGCGGTAAAGTTTTTATTGCAGATACGCTGAACCAAATTTGCCTGAGGGTTAAGAATTAATGCTTGCGAATGTAAAGGTATAAAAGAAACCTGATTTTAACTACATGGTTGACTTTTTGATAAATTGGTAAAACAACCCTAAGATGTTTTATCCTGCAATAGGATGATAATTGCATTTCAAGACTAGGTTGAAAAAAGTTAATCTATGCGTTTTAACAATAAGCGGTTTAAAATTTATTAATATTTCTTATTGCTGCTAAATATGACAGAATTCAGAAGCTTAAGCTTACTTAACGTAATAAGTTGTCGTCGGAGAAAGTACGTTTAAATGGTTCTAAACAGAGTTTTTTTAACTTCAGTTATAGAATTATGTAGAGGAAATTAATACTATATTTTTTTAACTGCTTTGTTAAATTTGTTGTATAGAATAGCCAATTTATTTCTATTGATAGACTGGTTTTAGTAAGAATTTACATAAAAACTCCCTGTATTCAGTTTATGCCTTCACAAATCCATAGCCTTTAGCTTGAGCTATTCTAGAGTATCTGTGAAGGCATAAACCTTAATTGGAGAATATAATGGTGTAAAATATTACTTCTTCTTGGCCTTGACAGCCGGTTGTAATGCCATTTCGTTGTCGCTTAAATCCTGACCAAAATCAGGCATGCCGTCTTTGGTCCATCTTAATACCCGGGCCCGGGTATTCCGGTTAGGGTCGTACAAGGGTTCGCCTTTAATTTCTTTGTAGTCGCGGGCGTGGTAAATCATAATATCGGTTTTGCCATCTTCTGCTTTAATAAAGCTGTTGTGGCCTGGACCAAAACGCTTCAGGGCTTCGTTGGTGTAAAAAACCGGCTCGGGTAATTTGTGCCAGGAGGCCGGGTCGAGCAGGTCGGCATTTTCATCGGCCCACAATAAACCCAGGCAGTAGTTGGCATCGGTAGCGCTGGCCGAGAAGGTCATAAACACCTTGCCGTTGCGGATAATAATCGCCGGCGCTTCGTTTACCCGGTGCCCTTTAATTTCCCAAGGTAATTCCGGTTGCGAAATAACTACCTGCTTGTCGCCGAGGGTAGTGGGGCTGGTCATTTTGGCAATATACAAGCCAGTGTTTATTACCTTTTCGCCGGCCCGGTCTACCCAAACCATGTACCGTTGACCTTTGTGCACGAAGGTTGTTTCATCCAGCGTGAATTCATTCCGTTTACTCACTATCTCACCTTCTTCTTTCCACTCGCCTTTGGTCGGGTCTACCGATGGGTTGGATAGCGCGTATTTCCGGATTTTCCATTTGTCCTCGGCCGAGCCGGCAGCAAAATAGATATACCATTTTCCATCTATCCGGTGAATTTCCGGTGCCCAGATGTGATTGCCCATGGGGCCTTTCTCGTGCTTGCGCCATACTACCACTGGTTTGGCTTCTTTTATGCCGTTAATGGTTTTGGAACTGCGCATTTCAATGCGGTCGTATTCCGGCACAGTGGCAATAAAGTAATAGGTACCATCGGCCGCTTTCCAAACATGCGGATCGGCGCGTTGAAGAGCTAATGGGTTATTGAATTGGTTCTTCTGCAGCTTTTGGGCGTTTACTGCCAATCCGCTGAGTAAGAGCATTATGACCAGGGTAATTTTTAAGTGTCTTGTGGGATTCATACGGTTTATTTTGGCTAATATATTTATAACGAACTAATGGCCTAATCTGGTTTGTAAATAAATGTAGTTTTAACATTTATTTACAAATATAACAAAGCAGCGCTTTTTTGTTCGCTCTTTTCCAGAAAATTCAGTTGAAGGTTAACAAGAAGATTTTTCTACTTTCGGAAAGAGTTCGGAGAAACCACCACTCCAACCAGAAACAGGTTGCACCTCAGTTTGTGCCCCACAGACCGAGAGAAAGCCAGTTGTCAAATACATTTTTAAGGTTTATGAGAACACAGACTATGGCGGTATTACCTGGCTGCAATCAAACTATTACCCAGTATCTGACCACAACTTACATCGGATCTACATCGGCTACTACCCGCAATCCTTTATATTCTTTTTTCAGGCTTATTTGGCTAATAACTTCTGAGATAAATAATTTAGCCGATTTCAGGCTGGTGTGTTCCCGGTCGAGTTTGATGTGAATTTCGTTCAGAAACAAATTGCGGATCTTGAAAATATAAGGTACTTCGGGGCCGAGTACGTGATTTTGCCCCAGGCCGTCGGTAAGAAGTTTGGCTAGTTCTACGGCGGCGGCCTGACTGATTTTTTCTTCGAGGTGCTTTACGGTAACCCGAATAACGCGCACAAACGGCGGGAAGAAATATTTGTGCCGTTCATTAATTTCATGTTCGTACAAGGCCAAATAATCGTTGTCGATAATTTTCTGGAAGATGGGCTGATTGGGATTAGCCGTCTGAATCATAACGGTGCCTTTCTTGCCCTTGCGGCCGGCCCGGCCGCTCACCTGTACAAATAATTGGTAAGCCCGCTCGTGTGCCCGGAAATCCGGATAATTAATAATGCTGTCGGCGTTGATAATTCCTACCAAACTTACGTTTTCGAAATCGAGGCCTTTGGTTACCATTTGGGTACCTACCAGCACATTGGTTTTATTCGCCTCGAAATCCGAAATAATCTGGCTGTAAGCGTTCTTCGACTTGGTAGTATCCAGATCCATGCGCTGCACGTTGGCATCCGGCAGTAAATATTTCAGATCGTCTTCTATTTTTTCGGTACCAAAGCCCACGGTTTTCAGGCCGGTCGAGCCGCAAGCGGGGCAATCCGATGGCATTTTTTCGTGGTAGCCGCAGTAATGGCAGCGCAGCTCGTTGCTAAATTTGTGATACGAGAGGCTTACCGCGCAGTTTTGGCATTTCGGAATCCAGGCGCAATCGTGGCAGCTAATGTAAGGCGCATAACCGCGGCGGTTCTGGAATAAGATTACCTGTTCTTGTTTTTTTAGCTTTTCTTCGATGGCGCCCAATAATTGCTGCGAAAAATGGCTGAACATATTTTTCTTCAGGCTCTCACGCCGGGTATCAATCAGTTCTATATCGGGTAAGCCGGCTTCGCCGAAACGCTGGTTCATGGTTACCAATCCCCACTTGCCGTTGCGGCAGTTGTAATAGGTTTCTACCGAAGGTGTAGCAGAGCCCAATAAGGTTTTAGCGCGGTGGTAAGTGGCCAGCATCAGCGCTACTTCGCGGGCATTGTAGCGGGGCGAAGGCTCGTATTGCTTGTAAGACGACTCGTGCTCTTCATCTACAATAATGAGCGAGAGGTTATGGAAAGGTAGAAAAATAGCCGAACGTACGCCCACCACCACCGAAAACCGGCCCGACAAAATCCCGTTCCAAACCTCCGCTCGCTCGTTATCCGAAAACTTAGAATGGTAAACGCCCAAGCGGTTGCCAAATACCTTCATGAGCCGGATTACAATCTGGGCCGTGAGGGCGATTTCTGGTAAAAGATATAACACCTGGCCGCCGCCTTCCAGGGCTTTCTTAATTAAATCAATATATACCTCGGTTTTCCCGCTACCGGTAATACCGTGCAGCAAAACAATATCTTTCTGGGTAAACAAAGATAATATTTCGTCGCGGGCGGTAACCTGGTGGCCCGATAAAGCCGAGGGCATATTCTTTTGCGAATCATCCGTCGGGAACCGCGATACAATCACATCGAACTGCTCCAGAATGCCTTTGCGAATCAGGGAATTTACAGCGCTCGGTGAAAGGTGCGGGCTGTTAATCACCGCCGATTTATCCAGACCTTTTTCGTTCAGGTGCACATTTTGATAGACCGGCACCTGCTGCAAATAATACATCACCACGTCCAACTGCTTCGGCTTGGTGGCGAGTTGTGCCATTAGTTCTTCCAACAATTCGGCCTCGTGTATAAAGTGCGGCGATAGCTTCAGTCGTTTAACTATTTTGGGGGTATATTTTTCGGCAATTTCTTCAAAAATAATAATGGCCTGCTTCTGGATGAGCGACTTGATTATTTTGTGAAAATGCGTTATTTGCAGCAAATTGCCCACTTCGGTAAAGGTAAGGGCGGCGTTTTGCTGCAAGGCAAATAATATTTTTTCTTCGTGTGCCGAGAAAGGATAGGTGCTTTCTTCGGGGTTAAACTGCGGGTGCAACTGTATCCGCGATTCGCTACTCAGTTTTAAAGCCGAAGGCAAAGCGGCATTAATTACCTCGCCAATGGTGCACATGTAATACTCGGCAATCCAGTTAAAAATCCGGAGCTGCTCATTGGTTACTACCGGCTTCTCATCGATTACCTCCAGAATATATTTGGCCTGGTAGTTATGGGGCGGATTTTGATGTACCGCGGCTACAATGCAGCTCAGTACCTTTTTCGCCCCAAATTGCACAATTACCCGCACGCCTACCATTACCTCATCATTCATCTCAAATGGCACGCGGTAAGTGTATAATTTGGGCAGGGGCAAGGGCAGAATTACGTCGGCGAATAAAGTTATTCGCTCGGCGGGCAGTAACTCGGCTGGGTTAAATTCTAACTGGTTGTTCAAGGGTAAGCTGGTTTGGCCAAAAACACAAGGCTAAACAAAGTTCGCAAACAAGCCGGATATTTCACAATTAGTTTTTCGGCGGATTAAACCGGTTTGTCCGGGGGAGCTATTTTCCAAAGATTAAAACCGGAGGTTAAAAGGTATTTATTAATAAATAAAAGTGCCTGTTTAATTTAAAGATAATTTAAAGCTTTAGCTTCCCCGAGAATAAGCTGAATAATATAAATAAAATAGCCAAGAACCTGTGTGTTTACCATTTAAACCCGCTATATTATAATTAAAAAGTATTTGTTTAAACCACTGTTGCCTATGAAAACGTCCCTTATTTTTCGTTGGATTGTGCTGAGTAGCTTTTTAGTTTTGTTTTTTTGCGCATTGCCTGCCCAGGCCCTCCATAGCGCTGAAATTTCTTTTCACGCCGATACCACCAATGCTTCCTCCATGCTTTATTTTTTTAAGTTGGTGCTGTATAAAGAAAAAGGCCTGACTGAACCGGATGCCATTACAGCCAGTCTCAATTTTGGTGACGGCACTACTGCTCATGTAGACCGGACTAGCCGAACGCTGTTAAGTGCCAATGCTAATATTTACCGGGATGTATATTATTTTAAACACCAGTTTTCAGCGCCGGGTAATTTTACGGTTTCCTTCCGGTACATTAACCGGTTAATTGATTATTTGAATATTCCGGGTTCGGAAAATATAGCTTTTGGCCTGCAGGCCAACGTTAAGGTAGATTTAACCGCAACGGGCAACCATTCGCCGGTTTTCCTGGCTCCGCCCATTACCACTGCTATCTTAGGGCAACCTTTCCGGCACAATATTACGGCGTACGACCCCGATGGCGATAGTGTGGCTTACAAGTTGGTGCCCGCTTTTCAGCAGAAGAACCAACCTGTTTTATCATACGAATTTCCCGAAGGTGCTACTATAAATACCCGGACGGGTGAATTTAGCTGGCCTAACCCCAAGCGTGCAGGACGGCACGGGGTAGTAATAGAAGTGCGGGAATACCGGCAGGGAGTATTAATTGGTACGGTTATGCGCGATTTTTCGGTGATTGTCGGGCCAAGTGGCATGAACCCGGTCTTGCAAATTCAGAACCGGAACCAGGTGCCGGTAATCACCCAAAACCAGTTATTTATTACAGCCATGAATACCCCCGTAAAAATTAGGATTACTGCCAGTCGGGCAGGTAGTTTGGCCGCTTATTCCGAATTATTCCGCAACGAGAATGTAATAACTGCGAGAGTTATGGCTGATAATCCGCCGGAAATTGAATATACCATTACACCAACGCCAGCGCTGCAGCGTAGTTTGCCCTATATTATTACTTTCCGGGGTACATCGGCTACGGTTACAGCGGATATTGCGGCCCAGCAGGATTTAACCCTGGCCGTATATTTCCGGCCGGAGCGGGTAATTAATCAGCAGAACACCACAGAAGGCGGGGAAAGAGATATTCTTACCAGTAGCCCGGAACCAGATGATGCCGGGTCTTTAGTTTTTAATATTTATCCGAATCCGGTACATACTGATTTCAAAGTAGATAATAATAGTAAACTACCGGCTAAACTGCTTTTATATAATGCCAGCAGCCGGCTCGTGCTGGTGCAGGCCCTCCGCTTAAAACAGACTCATATTAAACGGCCTAGCGGGCTTAGAGCCGGTATATATTATTATATAATTTTAGCTGGCCAGGAAAAAAAAATAGCGCGTACCGGAAAACTGCTTGTTTGGTGATGGTACCACATTATTATACTTCCCAGGGCTTTATAAGTGGGAGGTTTACAAAAGTTAATTGCCAATTTGGTTTATCTGCTCCATCGCTTCAGCTACCGTATGCACGGGCAACTGACAAGCTTTGTTGTAGCAGACAAAAATAGTAGTCTGGCCATTAACCGGTTCCCGGTCCTGGAGCAGAGGTAAATTGCTATCGGTGGTGGTACCTACTAATACCGCATTGGGCAAGAATTGCCGGCCTAAGACTTGCCGGATACTTTCAGCTTCGGAGCCGACTAAGGCAATTTCGGCGGTTGGCTTTATTTTTAGGAAATAGAGTGAAGCCCAGTTGCCCAGGAAAGAAGGCTCTTTAACCACCAGTGGTTTTACTTTGGCGAGCATGGCATCTGATAGTTGGAAATATTGTTCCTGGTCGAAGAACAAGCTTAAAAAATGCAGGTTGGTTGCCATTACCGAGTTGGATGCCGGCACAACATTATCCATAATTTCTTTTTTGCGGGCAATCAATTTTTCACTGGTCTGATCGGTAAAAAAGAATAGTTCTTCGGTTTCGTCGTAGAAGTTCCGAATGGTATAATCGGTCAATTTTTTAGCTTCTGTTAGCCAGTTCTCTTCAAAGGTAATCTGGTAAAGCGCCAGCAAAGCCTGAATAAGCAAGGCGTAATCTTCTAAAAAACCATTGATAGTGGTCCGGCCGTTTTTGTAGTTGTGGAACAAAGCGTTATCCAGGCGTAAATGCTGCAGCAAAAATTGGGCGTTTTGTCGGGCCAGGGTCAAAAAATCCGGTTCGCCAAAAACTTTGTACGCATCGGCCAGGCCTTTCAGCATTAAGGCATTCCACGAAAGCAATATTTTATCATCCAAGCCAGGCCGGACACGCTTTTCCCGTACGGCCATTATTTTGCTTTTCCAGGCCGCTACTTTGCGTTTGAGTTCGTTTACTTCCAGCTTATGGTCACGGGCAAATGCTTCATCGCTGGTTTTGCGGTGCAGAATATTTACGCCGTGTTCCCAGTTACCTTCTTCGGTTATATTATAATATTCCGAGAACAAAGGTTCTTCCGATCCCAGAATTTCCTGTAGTGCTTCTTTCTTGAAAACGTAGAATTTACCTTCCTCTCCTTCGCTGTCGGCATCTAACGAGGAATAAAAGCCGCCTTCTGCGCTCATGAGCTCGCGCTGCGCAAATGCTACGGTTTCGTAAACGACTTCTTTAAACAACGGATTCTGGGTAACCGCAAAGGCTTCGGCGTATAGGCTAACAAGTTGCCCGTTATCGTAGAGCATTTTCTCGAAGTGGGGCACCAGCCAGTCGGCATCGACAGAATACCGGGCGAAGCCTCCGCCAGCCTGGTCGTAAATGCCACCGTAAGCCATTTCCTGCAAAGTAAGCACCACCTGGTCCAGGGCAGTTTGTTCTCCGGTAAGGTGGTAGTAGCGCAGCAGAAAAGCGTAATTTACCGGCATCGGAAACTTAGGCGCTTGTCCCATTCCACCCCGTACTTTATCGAACCGGGCGCTTAAACTGTTAAACAATTGCTGAAAATCAGCTTCGTTAAAATCAGATTCAGACTGCTGCAAACCATATTTATGAAGTTCGCTCAGGTTCAGGTGCTCGGTAAACTGTTCGGCCGAATTATCCAGTTCGTCGCGGTGGTTGCGGTAAGCTTCGGCAATATTTTGTAATATTTTTACCCATTGTTGCGGCGCAAAGTAAGTACCACCGTAAAAAGGTTTGGCTTCCGGGTTCAGGAACACGTTTAGCGGCCAGCCGCCCTGAATCCCCATGGCGTGAATAGCATCCATATAAATCTGGTCTACATCGGGTCGTTCTTCCCGGTCTACCTTAATGCAAACGAAATTATCGTTCATTACCTGCGCAATGCTTTCGTGCTCGAACGACTGATGCTCCATGACGTGGCACCAATGGCAGGCAGCATAACCAATGCTTACCAGAATGGGTTTGTTTTCGGTACGGGCTTTGGTTAAGGCTTCTTCGCCCCAGGGATGCCAATCTACGGGGTTGTAGGCGTGCTGCAATAAATACGGGCTGGTTTCCTGAAGCAGGCGATTAGCTTTTTTCATAGTTTAGGATTTTGACTAGGGCAGTTGGTTTGGGTATTTGGTTTTTTTTACATACGCAAATAAGCCGGAGAGGCTCTACAATAACATACTTTTAACCTGTTGTATTTCGGCTGTACAATCTGTTACTTTAGCCAGTTCATCTAATTGGATTAATAATTTCTGCAAAAACTGCTGATGGGCTGCCGATTCGGGCTGAAAGGGTTTATGGGCCAGCGCCTGCTGGATTTTGTTCCATTTAGCCACAAAGTTCTGAAAATTTTGGTTAAAGTAAGCCTGGCTAAATTTCTGCCAGATATAAGCTTCCGCCACCTCGGTGGGGTGGAGCATATCGGCTTTGTAAAAACGGTAATCCCGTAAATCATCCAGCATTAGTTCGTAAGCCGGAAAATATTGTACTTCCGGAAATTGCCGGTTGATTTCGTGCGTAGCTACCCGTAAAATCGATTTACTGACACTGTTCAGTTCTAACGTTTCTTTTAAATGGCGTACCGGGCTTACGGTCAGCAAAACGGTAATATTCGGGTTCAAAGCTTTTAACTCCATAAAGAAATCGGCAAAAGCATTGGTTATGGCCGCCGTACTTATTAATTCTTTCTGAAATTGCTGCTGCGGTATTTTGTGACAATTGGCTACTAAGAGATTAGTAGCTTTATGAATATAACCTACCGCTGTACCCAGGGTTAGAATAAGTAAATTTGTGTTTTTCAAAAATTCATGTGTCTGCACCAGGCGGTCCTGAATATTCGCTTTTAATATTTCTGCGGAAGCAGCCGTAAAAGAGGAGTGGAGGTCGTAAGCATACCAAAGCCCATCTCGTTCCAGCAGCTCGCCGTTAAATTCGGATTCGGGCTTTAAGGCCGCGCTTAATAATTTAATAAGCGATAAGGGGTTAAAAATGGTACCAAAAGGATTAACCAGGCTATTAATCTTGTAAGCAGCTACTTTATTTCCCATTACTTCGGCAAAGCAGGAGCCGGCGGTTAGTACCCGGGCATTTAAATCTAGCTGCTGCTTAATTGGTTTAATATTGATTTCAGTACGAAAGGATGTCATTTTTATATCTGGTAAAGAAATTACATTGCTTTCTGATTTAAATGCACGCAAGAAGTAGCCTGTAGGTTTAATCAAATCAGGATTAAGCCCGCTGAACCTTGGCTGGGTACAAAATAAAAAAGTCCTGCCGTTACCAGCAGGACTTTTTAATAAAGTGATATTTAAGCTTACTCCGCTACTACGTTAAAACGTACGGTGTGCTTCACTTCTTTGTGCAGGGCAATAGAGGCCGTAAATTCACCGGCAGATTTTACTTCCTGGTCGAAAGAAATTTTCTTGCGGTCTACTTCAATGCCTTTGGCACGCAATGCATCTGATAACTGAGTAGTGGTAACAGCACCAAATATTTTGCCGCTCTCACCTACTTTAGCCGGCAGGTCAATAACCATATCGCCAATCTGGTCGGCAACAGCTTGCGCATCCATTTTCACCTTCTCGGCTTTGTGCGAAGCCTGGCGGATATTTTCGGCTACAATTTTCTTGTTAGATTTATCGGCAATTACCGCAATACCCTGGGGTATTAAATAATTACGGCCATAACCAGGTTTAACGGTTACAGTATCGTTTTTAAAGCCTAAGCCTTTAACGTCGTCTTTTAAAATAACTTCCATCTGCTATCCCTCCTTATTTTAATGAATCGGTTACATAAGGCAAAATAGCCAAATGACGGGCACGGGCCACGGCCTGTGATACGCGGCGCTGAAATTTCAGGCTGGTACCGGTTAAGCGGCGAGGTAAAACTTTGCCTTGCTCGTTTACAAATTTTAGTAAGAAGTTACCATCTTTGTAATCGATGTACTGAATACCATTTTTCTTGAAGCGGCAGTATTTTTTGCGGGTATCCTGCTTGTGGATTTTCTCGTTAACTAAACTCATGATGCTTGGGCCTCCTTTTCTTTTCTAGCTTGCTTTTGCTGATTCATTTCACCATTTCTGCGGCGCTCGTTGTAAGATACAGCGTGCTTGTCCAGAACAGTGGTTAAGAACCGGATAACTTTCTCGTCGCGGCGATAAGCAATCTCCAGCGGGTCAACAATAGTTGTAGGCGCTTTAAACTCTACCAACACGTAAAAACCAGTAGATTTTTTCTGGATTGGATAAGCCAGTTTGCGTAATCCCCAGTTTTCTTCGTGAATAATTTCGGCGCCATTTTCCTTAAGCACCTGTCTGAACTTCTCGACCGTTTCTCCTACCTGGACCTCGTTCAGCAACGGGGTCAGGATGAAGACCGTTTCATAATTTCTTAATTCCATTAGGTTGTCGAATATTTTTTTAAATGAGGGTGCAAATATAATAATAAATATTTGGAACACAAAACGATAAGGATAAATCAAAAAGTGAATAGTTTTTGTCTACTTTTTTATACGGAGTGCCTATCCGTATTTACATCATTTATATGGTAGCAAAGGGCCTTTCTATAACCTTTGTATTAATAAAGAGTAGTGAATATAATTCAGTTTGAATAATTCCGGGCCCAGGCAGCAAAGGACCATCTGAAAAGCTATAATGCTAATTTAAAAATATTCTAAATAAGGCATTTTAAACGTTTAAAACGCATATTATCAGCTAATTACCCCAGTAGTTGGTGCTAAGGCTTTTAGCACTCCAAAATTATGAGATATTATGTTTGAATAATAGAAATCGCATAGTAGATTTGTGCCCGAAATGTAGTTTCACCTTACTAAAAAAGCAATCTAAGCAATGATTAGCTGTAAATCCAACAAACTATACCCATTTTTACTAACTCTTCTCCTTTCTTTTTTTACCGTTTTTTCTTCTTTTGCGCAAGGCGAAGAAGCCTCCGTTAGCAAGGATGGTGTTACCGCCGGGGCTGCTTCCGGTGCGGGTGATGCCCAGGTGCAGGCAGGTGCGGCTTTGTTTAAGAACAATTGCGCCAGCTGCCACGCATTAAACGAAAAGCTGGTAGGGCCTGCCCTGAAAGATGTGCATAAAAAACATCCGCTGCCCTGGCTAATCAGTTGGATTCGGAATTCCAGCAAAATGGTGCAGAGCGGCGATAAAGCAGCCGTAGCTATATTCAACGAATATGACAAGCAGCAAATGCCAAGCTTTGCTTTGTCTGATGAAGAAATTACTTCTATTGTTAAATATATTGAGGTAGAAAGCGCTACTGCTGCTACCGCGCCTACTGGTACGCCAGCCAATGATCAGGCAGCTCCTGCTGCCACAGATGGTCCGGGCGGAGCCGGTGCGGGAGATGCCAGCAATTACCTGCACGTTATATTAATAGCACTGATTGTGATATTAATTGTAATGGTAATTGTGCTCCTGATTATTGCTAACCTGATGAAAGATTACCTGCGGGGTAAAAAAGATTTAGATGGCAATGACCTGGAATTAGTAGATCAGCGTTTCGATTTTTCTAAAGTATATAAATCCAGAGCAGTACAGGTAATTGTGGGTTTGATATTTGTGGTAGTATTAACCGATATTGCCATTGAAGAAACGTACGGAGTAGGTTTGCAGCAAGGATACCAGCCGCGCCAACCCATTGCTTTCTCGCATAAATTACACGCCGGCGAACACCAGATTGACTGTAACTACTGCCATACCAGTGTTTACAAGAGCCGGAGCGCCAATATTCCGTCGGCTAACATCTGTATGAACTGCCACAGCCAGATTAAGAAAGAATCTCCAGAAATCAGAAAAATTTATACGGCCATTGAGAAAAACCGCCCTATTGAATGGGTGCGGGTGCATAACCTGCCTGACTTAGCTTACTTTAACCACTCGCAGCACACCAAAGTGGGCGGCATTGAGTGCCAGACCTGCCACGGCCCAATCGAAACCATGGATGTAGTTTATCAATTCTCGCCATTAACCATGGGCTGGTGTATTAACTGCCACCGGGAGCAACCCCTAAATACCGAAGGTAATAAGTACTACGATAACCTGGTAAAAATACATGACGAAGTAAATAAAGGCGCAGCCTTTACTGTGTCATCAAATGGCGGTACCGAGTGCTCTAAGTGCCATTACTAATATTATTTTCCAAAAGCATCTGAGTTTTCTATCCATAATATGCAAGAAAAAATTAAATACTGGAAAGGGCTGGAAGAGCTCGAAAACACTCCGGAATTTGTAAGAAATTCACAAAATGAATTTGCGGAGTTCCTGCCGGTAAAAGATAAAAGTAGTTCAGGCAAAAATGCTGAAGTTGCACCGCGCCGCGATTTTCTTAAGTTATTAGGATTTAGTGTGGCGGCGGCTACGCTGGCATCTTGCGAGGCACCGGTCAGAAAAGCAATCCCTTATTTAAACAAGCCTGAAGAAATAGAGCCGGGTATTGCTAACTGGTATGCCTCTACTTATTTCACCGACGGCGATTATAACAGTATTTTAGTAAAAACCCGGGAAGGTCGGCCCATTAAAATTGAAGGCAATCCGCTTTCTAGCCTGACCCGGGGCGGTTTAAGCCCCAGAGGCCAGGCCACGGTGCTGAGCCTTTACGATACTACCCGCCTGCCAAACCCGGTAACCAAAAGAGGCGAAAAACACATTGATGCCGAGTGGGAGCAGATAGACCAGGAAATCAGAACTAAATTAGGACAGGTAAATGGGAAAGTGGCATTGGTATCCACTACCATCATCAGCCCATCCACCAAACAGGTAATCCGGGAGTTCGGTGCCAAATATCCTTCATTCGAGCACTTTGTTTACGATCCGTATTCGGTTTCGGGCTTGTTAAAAGCCAATGGCGGCACTATTCCGGGTTATGATTTCAGCAAAGCCAAAACCATTGTTAGTTTCGGTGCTGACTTTTTAGGGGCATGGTTAAGCCAGGTAGAATTTGCCAAACAATATATTACCAACCGTAAGGTAACCAAAGATAATCCTAATATGTCGCGGCATTACCAGTTTGAGGCTACTTTAAGCTTAACTGGCGCCAATGCCGATGTACGGGTACCCATTAAACCTTCTGAGGAAGGAGTAGCGGTAGCCGCTTTATATAACCGCATAGCCCAGGGAACCGGCGGCCAGGTATTAAATACCCCAGCTTTTGCGCAAACCAAACAACTAGATGCAGCGGCTAAAGAGTTATTAGCTAACCGGGGTGCAGCCTTAGTGGTATCCGGTTCTAACGATGTGGCGGTACAGACTTTGGTACGCGATATAAACCGCATGTTGGGTAGCGAAGGCACTACCATTAACACCGCCGCTCCTATCTACACCAAACAGGGTGATGATACCCAAATGATCCGCTTCATTAACGAAATGAATGCCGGAACGGTAGGCGCGGTAATATTTTATAATGCTAACCCGGTTTACAACCACCCGCTGGCCGATAAAGTAGTAAGTGGTCTGAAGAAAGTAGGCGTAAAAATATCTTTCGCCGACCGGATTGACGAAACCGCTGTGCTGGCCGATTACATTACTCCGGATCATCATCCCCTGGAATCCTGGAATGATTTTGAACCGAGAAGAGGTTACCTGAGCTTAGCGCAGCCAACCATATCGCCGCTGTTCAAAACCCGTCAGGCGCAGGATAGCTTATTAGCCTGGAGCGGTAATAATACTTCTTATTATGATTACCTGCGTAACCACTGGCGTGCCAACTTTGCCAAAGGTGGCGATTTTAATGCCGCTTGGGATAAAGCTGTACACGATGGCGTTTTAGAAGGCGTAACATCGGCCGGCCAAACTACCACGGCTACCGTAGCTCCTATGACTATGGCGGCGGCCGCAGTGGCTATTAACCAAACCGCCCGCAACAGTAAAGGCATAGAACTGGCTATTTACCAGAAATCTTCTATTGGTTCCGGTGTAGAAGCCAATAACCCTTGGCTACAGGAACTTTCGGATCCCATTTCCAGAGCTACCTGGGATAACTATTTAGCTATTCCGCGTTCTCTGGCTAAAGAAATGGATATTCAGCAGAACGATCTAATACGTGTAACAGCCGGCAACGGTAAAACTATAGAACTGCCGGCTTTAATCCAGCCGGGGCAGGCCCGTGGCACCGTTGCTATTGCGGTGGGTTATGGCCGTACCCATGCCGGACCGGTTGCGAACCTGGTTGGTGTTAACGTTTATCCTTTGGCAGCAACTAACCAGAATGGTGTGCTGTACATCAACAGCGTTAAGTTAGAAAAAACCGGCGCAGAGAAAGTAATTGCCCAGACCCAAACGCACCACACCATTATGGACCGTAATGTAGTGCAGGAGGCTTCTCTGGATGCTTACCGGAAAAATCCGAAAGAAGTAACCGAATACATAAAAGTGGCTACGCCGGACGGGCCGCAATCGCCATCGAAGGTTTCGTTGTGGTACGATTACGAGTACAAGAACCACCATTGGGGAATGGTTATTGACCTGAACTCTTGTATTGGTTGCGGTAGCTGCGTAGTAGGTTGTGCTTCTGAAAATAATACCCCAATTGTGGGTAAGCAGGAAGTGTTAAACCGTCGAGAAATGTTCTGGATGCGCATCGACCGCTATTATAGCAGCGATACCCATAAAGATACTTCTAACCTGGGTACCATAGAAACTTACCAGGCCATGGAAGAGCCTTCCGAAAATCCGCAGGTAATATTCCAGCCCATGCTGTGCCAGCACTGTAACCACGCTCCTTGCGAAACAGTTTGTCCGGTACTGGCTACTACCCACAGCAGCGAGGGCTTAAACCAAATGACTTACAACCGGTGCGTAGGGACCCGTTATTGCGCCAACAACTGTCCGTACAAAGTGCGTCGTTTCAACTGGTTTGCTTACTACGATAATGAGAAGTTTGCTGCCCAAAACTACCAGATGAACTCGGATTTAGGCCGGATGGTGTTAAATCCGGATGTAACAGTACGCGCCCGGGGAGTAATTGAAAAATGTTCTTTCTGTGTGCAGCGGATCCAAGCCGGTAAGCTGGAGGCGAAAAAAGAGAAGCGTCGTCCGAAAGACGGTGAGATCGTAACCGCCTGTGCGCAGTCTTGCCCAACCAACGCCATTATATTCGGAGATATGAAAGATCCGAACAGCCAGGTATCGCAAATACTGCGTCGGGAAGATGGCGAACGTGCTTTCCACGTACTGGAAGAACTCAATGTGCAACCGAATGTAACGTATCTGACCAAAATCAGAAACAATAACCTGACGACAACTAACGCTTAAAGGCTGATATAAATTTAAATTAAGAATAAAATATGCAACATGTATCTCCGGTAAGAGAACCTTTAGTAACAGGAGGGAAAACCTACCACGACATCACCAATGATGTCAGCCGGCAAGTTGAGGCAAAGCCGAATATCCGGTGGGCCATTGCGCTAGCGGTTGCGCTTTTCTTTCTGGGCATTTTTATATATTCTGTTTACCGCACCCTGTGGTTTGGTATAGGGGAGTGGGGTTTAAATAAAACCGTAAACTGGGCCTGGGACATTACCAATTTCGTGTGGTGGGTAGGTATCGGTCACGCGGGTACCCTCATCTCGGCTATTCTTTTGCTTTTCCGCCAAAAATGGAGAAGCTCTATCAACCGCGCGGCCGAAGCGATGACGATTTTTGCGGTAATCTGCGCGGCCATGTTCCCGGTATTGCACATGGGCCGCCCCTGGTTAGCCTATTGGGTACTGCCATTACCAAATACCTTTGGTTCGCTGTGGGTGAACTTTAACTCCCCGCTGTTATGGGACGTATTTGCGATTAGTACATATTTTTCGGTATCGTTAGTATTCTGGTACTTAGGTTTGATTCCGGATTTTGCAACCATCCGCGACCGGGCTACCGGACCAATTGCCCGCCGGGCTTATGCGTTGTTGAGCTTCGGCTGGACCGGTTCTGCCAAACATTGGTCACGTTACGAAACCGTATCTTTAATCCTGGCTGGTGTTTCAACGCCACTCGTACTTTCAGTACACACCATTGTATCTATGGACTTTGCTACTTCGGTAATTCCGGGTTGGCACACCACCATCTTCCCTCCTTATTTTGTGGCCGGGGCAATTTTCTCCGGATTTGCGATGGTACTAACCCTGATGCTGATTACCCGCGATGTATTCTACCTGAAAGATTATATTACTTTGGAGCATATTGAGTCGATGAACAAGGTTATTATCTTAACTGGTTCTATCGTTGGGGTGGCTTATATTACTGAGTTCTTTATTGCCTGGTATTCCGGCGTAGAGTATGAGCAATACGCTTTTATTAACCGGGCAACCGGTCCTTACTGGTGGGCTTATTGGTCTATGATGACGTGTAACGTAATTACCCCGCAACTTTTCTGGTTCCGCAAAATCAGAAGAAGCGTTGTCGCTACTTTTATTATCTCCATCTTCGTAAATATTGGTATGTGGTTCGAGCGTTTTGTAATTATTGTTACTTCGCTGCACCGCGACTTCCTGCCATCAAGCTGGGCTATGTTCACTCCATCCATCATAGATGTGGGTATTTACGTGGGAACCCTGGGCTTATTCTTCACCTTGTTCTTACTATTTGCCAAATATTTCCCGGTAATTAACATGTTTGAAGTAAAAACCATTCTGAAATCTTCATCAGGCGTTCAGCATTCTCATGCGCCAGAAACAATGCACGCACATTCACCAAACAATCAAGCGCACCATGACAAATAAGAAATACATTCTCGGCGTTTATGAGGATGAAGATGTTCTGCTTCATGCCATTGAAAATATACGGGCAGCCGGCACGAAAATATATACTGTTTTTTCGCCTTACCCGGTGCACGGTATAGATGATGCTTTAGGAATAGAGCGTTCCCGCTTGCCAATTGCCGCTTTCCTGTACGGATTAACCGGGCTTGCTTTCGCCCTTTGGATGCAGATTTACATGCTGGGCTTTGACTGGCCAATGATTATTGGCGGTAAACCCCACATTGCCTTGCCGGCTTTTATTCCGGTAAGCTTTGAGTTAACGGTTTTATTTACCGCGCACGGCATGGTAATTACTTTCCTGATTATTTCGGGCCTTTATCCTAAACTAAAAGTGCCGGTTATGGATGTGCGGTCTACGGATGATAAATTTATTATGGCAATTGAAGTAAAAGAAGGTGTAACAGATGTAAACCAACTGAATACCCTTCTGCGAAACAATGGTGCCATTGAAGTTAACGAGAAGGAGGTAACCAAATAATGAATAATTTATTAAAAATTGGCGTAGCCACTTCTTCTCTGTTTTTTGCTTCGGTCCTAATGTTTTCCTGTTCACCCGGACCAAATGATACCGGAACGGAATACGCGCCGCAGATGTACGATGATCCGGCCTACAATCCTTTAAAACAAAACGAATCGAATGTATTAAACCCAGGTGGTTTAAATATGCGGGTTCCGGCGCAAGGGTCCATAGCCAGGGGAAAATTAACTTTCTACAATCACATCCCTAAGGATAGTGTAGATTTAGCAGCTGTCAGATTAAAGAATCCGTTAAGAGCAACCGAAGCAAACTTGGCCGATGGTGAGGTGTTGTACGTGCGCTTTTGCGCGCCTTGCCACGGAGCAGAAGGAGCCGGAGATGGTTTAGTAGGTAAAAAATTCTTAGGAGTAGCCAACCTGACACAGGACCGGCTGAAAACCGTGCCGCTTGGGCATATTTATCATGTGATTACCAACGGCCGGGGCCGGATGATGCCGCACGGCACCCAGTTAAACCCGGAAGAACGCTGGAAAATATCTATGTACATACGTACTGGTTTGCAGGGAGTAGGACAACCCGAAACGGATCCGGCTACAGAAGATGTAAAAAACATCGACACCCAAGGGGCCTCTACTGATGTAAATACCAACCCGGTAACCGGCACCAATAATCCATCCGGAGGTGCTACCGAAAATGCCGGTGCAACAAAACAAACTAACGCTCAGGAAGAATAATTTTAACCGATAATGATAGAAGAAAGACTAAGTATCTCTAAAAGAACCAGCAACCGGTTCTTATTTATGATAGGGTTAGGTCTGGTATTGATGATTGTGGGAATATTTATTACCATGAACAGTACCGGCCACCATGGAGGCGGACATGGCGAAGAAGCCGCCGCTGCGGCCGAAGGCGGTCACCATGCTATTACCTGGGTTAATCGCTTGTTTTCCAATTTATGGCTGAATAATGTTTACTTTATCGGTATAGCAGTAATCGGTTTGTTTTTTACGGCCGTTCAGTATGTAGCTTATGCGGGTTGGTCGGTTCCCATCAAACGTATTCTGGAGGCATTATCTGCATATTTACCCATAGGAGGTATATTATTATTGGTTGTATTTTTGATTGGGAAACACCAGTTATTTCACTGGACCGATGAAACCCTTTATATCAAAGATAATGCTAATTACGATCCTATCCTGGCCGGCAAGCAGGCCTTTTTAAATGAGCCTTTTTACCTGATCCGGATGGTTATTTTTGTGGGGGCCTGGATCTTTTTTGATTGGTGGCTGCGCAAGCAATCTATTGGCGAGGATTTGAATGGTGGATTGGAATATTACCACAAAAGCATTCGTATTTCTGCTATATTTTTAGTTGTTTTTGGTGTAACTTCCTCCATGTCGGCTTGGGATTGGGTTATGACCATAGATAGCCATTGGTTTAGTACTTTGTTTGCCTGGTATGTATTCTCCAGTTGGTTTGTGGCGGGGTTAGCAGCTACTACCTTAACTGCTATTTACCTGAAGCAAGCCGGTTATTTAAAAGTTTTAAATTCGAACCACTTGCATGATTTAGGTAAATTTGTGTTTGGTTTCAGCATCTTCTGGACTTACCTGTGGTTCTCACAATTCATGCTTTACTGGTATGCGAACTTACCCGAAGAGGTTGTCTATTTTCAGGAGCGTTTCCATGGTTATGATGGCCATTATACCTGGATAATGTTTGCCATACTATTCCTGAATTTTGTTTTCCCTATCCTTTTACTGATGACCCGGGATGCCAAAAGACAAATGATCATGTTAAAAATTGTTTGTTTTGTAGTGTTGTTTGGTCATTGGTTAGACTTTTACCAGATGGTAATGCCGGGTACGTTGCGAGGTGAGAGCGGCTTTGGGTTTATAGAATTAGGTACCTTACTATTTTTTACAGGTATATTCTTAACCGTCTTTACCAGAAAATTGGCGAGTGCTTCTTTAGTGCCGGTAAACCATCCGTTTTTGGAAGAAGCTGTTCACCATCACGTTTAACCTGATTATATAAAAATAATGATTACACTCGCAATATTACTAGTACTTGCTCTTCTAGGAGTTGTCCTTTATTTACTTTTCCGGATTCAGATTTTCAGTTCGGTATTCCGGGGAAGCTACGCCAAAAGAGTTGGCACCAGTAACCGGATTAACGCTATGCTCTTCCTGGCGTTTCTGATAATAGGCGGTACTGCATTCTTCTGGTCTTTTGCAGACTCCATGGACGATTTTATGGTGCCGATTGCCTCGGTACATGCTGCCTGGATCGAAGAAATGTTTTGGACAACGATGGTAATTCTGGGAATCGTATTTGTACTGACCCATGTTCTTTTATTTTGGTATTCTTACCGGTACCAGTACAAGGCCGACAAAAAGGCCTATTACTATCCTCATAACAACATGTTGGAAGTAGTCTGGACTATAATTCCGGCAGTAGTAATGGCGCTGTTAGTTTTTTCCGGCTGGAAGGCCTGGACTAAAATTACTAATCCGGCACCGGCTGACGCAGTAGTAGTAGAAATTGTTGGAAAACAGTTTAACTGGTTATATCGTTATCCGGGTAAAGACAATATATTAGGAGTAGCTAAACACACTTTAATTGATGCCACCAACGAATTAGGAATTGATTTATCTGATCCCAAAGCGCAGGATGATTTATTCTTCTCCAGCGGTGATATTCATATCCCTAAAGGAAAGCCGGTTTTATTCCGCATACGTTCCCGCGATGTAACCCATGATGTTTACCAACCTAATTTCCGGATTCAAATGCACGCGGTACCAGGAATGCCAACCAAGTTCTGGTTTGTACCTACCAAGACTACTGCCGAAATGGCCACGGAGACGGGCAATCCTGATTTTAAATACGAAATTGTTTGTAACCAGATTTGTGGCCGCGGCCACTTTGCTATGCGGGCTACTTTAGTTGTAGATGAGCCGGAAGATTATGAAAAATGGTTGTCGGAGCAAAAAAGCTTCGCAGAACAGAACCCGGAATTATTGGAAAAAATGCAAGCCAACGCAGCTCCGGTAATTCCTGCGAAAGAGGAGACTAAACCAGTAGCAGAAAAAGCAGCTTTATAATATTAAAATATTCTTTTTATGGCAAGTACAGATATATCCTTACATAAGGATGTGCATCACGAACATGATGCACATGATGAGCATGATCATCATGATCAGCATTTTATTTTCAAATATATATTTAGCCAGGATCATAAAGTAATCGCGAAGCAATTCCTGATAACCGGTATTATCTGGGCGTTTATTGGGGGAGCATTATCCAGTATTTTCCGGCTACAACTCGGTTGGCCCCAGGCAACCCTGGAGTGGCTGGAGCCATTGCTGGGAAAATGGATAGAGGGAGGAAAGCTGAGCCCGGAGTTTTATCTTGGTTTGGTAACCATGCACGGTACCATCATGGTATTCTTTGTACTAACGGCCGGATTAAGTGGTACCTTTAGTAACTTCTTAATTCCTTTGCAGATTGGTGCCCGCGATATGGCTTCCGGCTTCCTGAACATGCTTTCTTACTGGTTTTTCTTTATATCCAGTATCATTCTGTTCTTTTCCATGTTCCTGGAAACAGGGCCGGCCGCTGCCGGATGGACCATTTATCCGCCCCTAAGCGCACTGCCGCAAGCAATGCCGGGCTCAGGCGCCGGTATGACCTGGTGGATTGTAGCCATGGCATTTTTTATTGTTTCGCAACTTTTAGGTGGTATTAATTATATCACCACCATTATCAATCTCCGGACAGCGGGTATGTCGATGACAAAACTGCCTCTAACCATTTGGGCTTTTTTATTGACGGCAATATTAGGGGTATTATCTTTCCCGGTTTTACTCTCCTGCGTATTGTTGTTAATATTCGACCGGAGCTTTGGTACCAGTTTCTACTTATCAGAAATTTATGTGGCCGGTGAAGCGCTGTCTAACGTAGGTGGCAGTCCGATTTTATTCCAGCACTTGTTCTGGTTCCTCGGTCACCCGGAAGTATACATTGTAATTTTGCCTGGCTTTGGTATTGTTTCTGAAATTATTGCTACCAATGCGCGCAAACCTATTTTCGGCTACCGGGCCATGATTGGCTCCATGTTGGGTATATCCTTGCTTTCCTTTGTTGTATGGGCGCACCACATGTTTGTGTCGGGTATGAATCCGTTTCTGGGCTCCGTATTCATGTTTCTTACCCTGATTATTGCGGTACCATCAGCAGTAAAAGTATTTAACTGGATTGCTACACTGTGGCGCGGAAATATTGTGTTTACCGTACCTATGATGTTCGCTATTGGTTTCGTTTCACTATTTATTTCGGGAGGTCTGACTGGTATTATTCTGGGTAACTCGGCTCTAGATATTCAAGTTCATAACACTTATTTTGTGGTAGCACACTTCCACCTGGTAATGGGGGCGGCAGCTTTCTTTGGTATGTTTGCCGGGGTATATCATTGGTTCCCAAAAATGTTTGGGCGAATGATGGATGAGAAATTGGGCTATGTTCACTTCTGGTTAACTTTCATTGGCGTGTACATGGTGTTTATGCCAATGCACTACGTAGGTATTGCCGGTTTCCCGCGCCGCTATTATTCCTGGACTAGTTTCGATTTATTTCAGAGTTTCGCCAATATAAACATGTACATAAGTTTAGCGGCTATTATTGCCTGGTTAGCTCAGTTTATCTTTGCCTTTAACTTTGTTTACAGCATATTCCGTGGTAGAAGAGCATCTGCCAATCCTTGGCATTCTAATACTTTAGAATGGACTACACCAGTTCTTCCAGGGCATGGTAATTGGCCAGGAGCTATTCCGGCAGTATATCGTTGGCCATACGATTACAGCAAACCGGGCGCTGAAGACGATTTTATTCCACAAACTGTTCCTTATTCAGAAACGCAGTCCTCTAACCTGCCACACGATAAGGATTAGGTAAAATAAATTAAATGACAGATAAATCTTTTAGTTTTAAAAGATTTAGAAATATAGGAGTACTAACCATTGCTTCTGTATATTTTTTAATCTTGGTAGGAGGAATCGTGCGCAGCACGGGTTCCGGCATGGGATGTCCGGATTGGCCTAAGTGCTTTGGTAGCTGGGTTCCTCCTACCAGTATTGAGCAGTTACCAGATAATTACCTGGAGGTTTACCGTGATAAGAGAATTCAAAAGAATCAGCGGGTCGCCGGGTACGTGAATAATTTGGGCTTTGAAGAGATAGCGACCTATTTGCTGGAGCATCCAACGGCTTACCTGGAAACCGAATTTAATGTTCAAAAAACCTGGATTGAATACCTGAACCGCTTAGTAGGCGTGCTGGTCGGAATATTTATTATTCTGACGATGCTCTACTCTTTTGCTTATTACCGGAAAGATAAAGCCATTGTTTATTTATCGGTATTCTCCGTTTTACTCGTGATTTTTCAGGGTTGGCTGGGTTCTTTAGTTGTTTCAACCAATCTGCTGCCGGTAATGATTACCATACATATGGCCTTGGCTTTATTGATGGTGGCCATTCTGATTTATGCCATTGCCCGGTCGCAGGTTGTGGTGTTGCAGGAGCGAATGTTCTTTTTTTCCCGGAAGATATATCTTCTAATCTGGTTGGTTGTGTTTCTAACCTTTGGGCAGACCTTGTTAGGTACCCAGGTACGGGAAATGATAGACCAGATTGCTTTCAATTTTAATTACCTGCAACGGGAGAAGTGGATAAGCCAATTAGATTTTTCTTTTTACATTCACCGGTCATTTTCCTGGTTAGTGTTATTGGTCAACCTGTATTTAGCTTATCTTTTATTCCGCTTAAAAGACGGACAAATAAATAAGCTTCTTTTAACGCTGTTAGCATTAATAGGGTTAGAAATTATTTTTGGGGTGATAATGGTTAATTGGGCTATTCCGGCTTTTTTGCAGCCATTACACTTATTAGCGGCAGCCCTCATTTTTGGTGTGCAGTTTTATATATTAATTATTTATGGATATGCTACCCGTTTTAAAGGGGTGGCTCGAATGGTAGCGTGAGATGATAGCAGAAGAGGTAAAGCATAATCTGGCCAGAAATCTGGCCTTAACCAGTAAGATAAAGTATTATTTTCAATTATTAAAGTTCCGGCTTTCCGTAACGGTCGCATTTTCGAGTGCGGTGGGCTATATGCTGGGCAACCGCGATTTTTTCTGGTACGAGCCATTGCTGGTAATGCTGGGTGGTTTATTGGTAACAGGGTCCGCTAATATCATCAACCAAATATTTGAGAAAGATCTGGATAAGTTGATGAAGCGGACGAGTAACCGACCACTACCGAAAGGGTTTGTTACCGTTACCGAATCGGCGGTTTATTCATTTATATTAGGAGTAAGCGGCCTGGTGCTATTGGGAGCTTATTTTAATATGATGGCGGCGGCTTTGTCTTTAATATCCTTAATTATTTACGGATTTATCTATACCCCGCTAAAACGCATTTCTCCACTGTGTGTGTTAGTTGGTGCCATTCCGGGAGGTTTACCCCCCATGATTGGTTACATAGCCGCTACCGGCACTTTTGGCATGGAAGCCGGCATTTTATTCGGCATCCAATTTATTTGGCAGTTTCCACATTTTTGGGCCATTGCCTGGGTACTGGACGATGACTACAAGAAGGCCGGTTTCCGGATGTTACCGATGGAAGGCGGGAAAAATCTTAAAACCGCTGTACAGATAATGATGTATACCTTATTATTGATACCCTTGGGTATGTTGCCCTTGCAATTTGGCATGGCAGGTAAAACATCGGCTATTGTAGCGGTTATTTGTGGGGTTTTGTTTTTAATGCAAACATTTTACCTCATGCATACCTGTTCTAAAAAGGCAGCTATGAGCATTATGTTCGGCTCTTTTTTATATTTACCAATTGTACAAATTGCTTTCGTTTTAGATAAGGTTTAGATATATGGCTGGTGTAATTCAACAAAAACAAACTTCATCCGGGGTACATCCGCTGAAGTTTGCGCTGTGGTTAATTATCATAAGTATAATTATGATGTTTGCCGCTTTTACCAGTGCTTACATAGTGCGCAAAGAAGAAGGAAACTGGTTAGAATTTGACTTACCAGATAACTTGTTAATCAATACTGTTTTGTTGGTTTTAAGCAGTGTGTTTATGCAGTTGGCGTATTTTGTCGCCAAAAAAGATAATATTAACCAGTTAAAAATTTACCTTGCCTTAACATTGGCGTTGGGAGTTGCTTTCTTAATCGGCCAGTGGGAGGCCTGGGGTGATTTGGTTAGTCGCAAAATATTCTTTGGTGGATCGGATGCAAACCCGTCCGGTTCTTTCCTGTATGTCTTAACGGGTGTGCACGGGTTTCACCTGATTACGGGTTTATTATATGTGTTAATTGTATTAATTTCGGCCTTTAATTTTAAAGTCCATTCTAAAAAAATGTTACGAATAGAACTCTGCACCGTTTACTGGCACTTTTTAGGCGGTTTATGGGTATACTTATATTTGTTTTTATCGCTGAATCATTAAATTTCTTCTACCTAAATAAACTATGTCAACAACAACAACCTTGGAGCAGCCAAAAACCGGAACCTGGGATGGTGGCAATGAACCCATGAAGGCGTCGTACGGAAAACTCATGATGTGGTTTTTCCTGCTTTCAGATACTTTTACCTTTGGGGCTTTTTTAACTACCTACGGTCTTATTCGTCATCGGCACAATGCCTATACCGGTACATCCGAAGACTTTGTTTTTTCGAACGCTTACTGGCCCATTCCGGAAAAGGTATTTAATGCTTTCCCAGGTTTTCACGGGGTTGATTTGCCACTGGCTTTTGTGGCCTTAATGACCATGATTCTGATTCTTTCGTCTGTAACCATGGTACTGGCCGTAGAGGCGGGCCATCGGATGGATAAGAATGATGTACAAAAATGGCTGCTTTGGACTATTTTGTTTGGTAGTACTTTCCTGGCTTGTCAGGCATGGGAATGGTCTCACTTTATCCACGGCTCCGACCAAGGTTTAGCATTGGCCGATGGTTCCAAAATTTTCGGGGCAACTCTGGTGCAGAATGAATATGGACCGGTACTGTTTGCCGATTTGTTTTTCTTTATTACCGGCTTTCACGGTACGCACGTATTTAGCGGTATAGTTCTCTTAATCATTATGTTTATCAACACCGTAAATGGTACTTACCAGCGGCGGGGACATTACGAAATGGTGGAAAAAGTAGGTTTATACTGGCACTTTGTAGACTTGGTTTGGGTATTCGTATTTACCTTTTTCTACCTGGTTTAAGCTTAATAAATAATAAAAATTAAATAAAAAGGTGTTCTGTGTCGTTTTACTTGCAAAGAACACCTGAAAACTAACATTTCATACCTGAAAATATTATGGCAAGTCATTCGCATCACGCCCACGATGAACAATTAACCGGAGAAATACCGAAGGCGCAGACCAAAGGCATTTGGCGGGTTTTTGTAATATTATGTGTACTTACCGCCATCGAGTTCGCATTTGCTTTCTTTATGGAGCCGGGAACTTTACGGAATATCATCTTTATTATTCTCACTATTTTTAAAGCTTTCTTTATTGTGGCTGAGTTTATGCACTTAAAGCATGAAACCAAAAGTCTGATCTGGACAATTTTGGTACCAACCGCATTATTGGTATGGCTCATTATTGCATTAGTAACCGAAGGGTCTTACTATGCAGATGCCGTTTTTAACTACTTTAAATAACCATGTCCCCAAAGAAGGTACTTTTACTTGGCGTACTATTAATTGTACCTATCTTGGTTTATTTGTTTTTAAAAGTATTTGGCACTAACCACTATTCATTAAGAACTTATATGCCGGTAATAGAAGATACCGGCGAACCATTAGTCCGGAACGGGGATACTGTTTTCCACCGCGTTCCGGATTTTTCTTTAACTTCTCAAACCGGCAAAACTGTTTCGCAGCAGGATTTGCAAGGTAAGATTTACGTGGCCAATTTTTTCTTCGCTTCCTGTAAAGATGTTTGTAAAAAGATGTCTAATAATTTAGGACAGGTGCAGGAAGCTTTTGCCAAGGAGCCCAAAGTAAAAATAGTTTCTTACACGGTAGATCCGGAGCGCGACTCGGTAGCCGTTTTAAGTAAATATGCCGAAACCTACGGTGCCAAACCAGATAAATGGTACTTGTTAACCGGGCCGAAAAGGCAGATTTACCAATTAGCGCAAGAAGGGTATAGGCTTCCGGCCATGCAGGCGCCGTCACTTATTCCGGATTTTATTCACAGCGAAAAGCTTCTATTAATTGACGAAGAAAAGCATGTGCGGGGTATTTACGATGGTACCAACGAAGAAGATGTAGACCGGCTGATAACCGAAATACACGTTTTATTGCAGGAGGAAAAGCAGCATGTCAACTAACACCTTTAAAGCCAACGATACTAAATATTTAATTTTAATTGCAGTACTCTCAGTAGCAGTACCGTTATTAGTGGCTTTGCTTTTGTTTGTACCCCAAACTGGTAAATTGGGCGATGTAGATGTTACCTTTTTACCAAAGTTACACGCCTTGCTTAATTCTTTAACAGCGGTGGCTTTGGTTACAGGGTATCGGTTTATTAAAAAGGGGAATGCCCGGTTTCATCGGTTTTCTATGACTACGGCTTTTGTGCTGTCGGCTTTTTTCCTGGTTTCTTACGTAACTTACCATTACCAGGCGGCGCCAACCAGTTACGGCGGCGAAGGCGTACTGCGTACTATCTATTACTTTGTACTGATAACCCATATAATTCTGGCAGCGATAATTGTGCCTTTTGTATTACTATCGGTTTATTTTGGAATCAGCAACCAGTTGGTACGTCATCGTCGTATATCTCGTTGGACCTTCCCGCTGTGGTTGTATGTGGCGGTTACCGGTGTGTTGGTCTATTTTATGATTGCCCCGTATTATAATTAATGTTTAAGCAAGAGGAGGAGGGTTTATCTTTATGAAAGCTATAAAATATTATATTTCGTTAGTTGCCTTAACGCTGGTGCTTAGTTTTACAGCTACCGAAACCAATGCCCAATGTGCGATGTGCCGGGCCTCGGTAGAATCTAACCAGAATGGCGATGATAAGTTAGCTAATTTGGGCCGCGGCCTGAATAAGGGTATTTTGTACCTAATGGCTATTCCTTACATTCTGGTGGGCACAGTGGGCTTCCTTTATTACCGGAACAATCGCAAACAACAATGAGCCACCGCTCAACCTTAAAAGCTATCCTCAAATGTAAGTGCCCGCGTTGCCACCGGGGTGATATGTTTACCCACTCGGCCATTAACCTGCGCAAGTTCGATAATATGTACGAACATTGCCCGGTATGTAAATTCCGGTACGAGATTGAACTGGGTTTTTACTGGGGTGCCATGTACATTAGTTATGGTTTTTCAGTAATTAATGTTCTGATAGTAGGGGTGTCTCTTTTTTACCTGGCTAATGACCCGCCCTTATGGGTATATACCACCGCCATTACCCTGGTTACCGTGCTTCTTACTACTTTCCTTTTCCGCTATGCCCGGGTGGTTATGCTATACTTGTTTGGCAGTGTTCATTACGATCCGGTTTACGATAAATCGTAACCGTCAATTATTTTACCCCGAAAATCTGTTTTGCATGATTTTTGACTAATTTCGGGTAAAATACAATTCGTTTGAAACTCAAATACGCCTCCTATAAATTTTTACTTTTGGCGCTGCTTTGTTTTGTGGCTGCCGCCGGGTTAAATATTTATAGTTATATTCTCAATCCCAACGCCAAACCAGACTTTAATGACGTTACCGAAAACCTGGGAAGGGCACTACGCCAGGCTAACTTAGACATGAAGCGGGTACAACCCTATTTATCGGGTGATACGCTTAACTTCCATGACCTGCTAAACGAAAAGCCTTATTTTGCCACCTTTGTTTATAAAGACAACCAGCCCGTTTTCTGGACCGACCATACGCTCATTGTAGACTATATTCCAAAAGTATTACCCGATGAAGTTAAAATAGCCGAAAATAAATTTGGTAAATATCTGGTATCGGGTACCCAGTACAACCAATATCAGATTCAGGTTTACATACCCCTCGAAAAACAATATGGCATCAGCAACCGGTATTTACAGTCGGGTCTGAACGAGCAGGTATTTGGCAATCGCAAAGTCAAGATTGTACTGGATCAACAGGCTGATTTTCCGGAAATATATTATAAAGGCAAATATTTGTTTTCGGTTCAGCCCCTGGAAGAAAACACATCCCGAAAGATTAGCCAGGTTGCTATTACACTTATTTGTTTAGGCGTTATATTTTTGGTGTGGGCGCTTATTCAGGTTAGTCAGGCCTACCTAAAGCATGGGAAGCAAATCTGGCGAAGTACCCTTTTACTTTTCGGCCCCTTACTGGCGGTGCGGATTATCCTGCTTTATTTTAATTTCCCTTTTGCAGTATGGGAACTGGAGGCTTTCAGCCCCCGGTTATTTGCGGCATCGTTCTGGTCGCCGTCAATCGGCGATATGCTGCTCAATGCCCTCATGTTGTTAATTTTTACTTTCCACCTGAACCAGGTTTTGCGGGAAAAAAAGATTAAAGCCTTCCTGCGGAAAGTGTCGAACCAAGCGCATTTTTGGATAAAAATAGGTTGTGCTGTTGGGTTTTACCTGTTACTGTTGTGGTTGTATTCTGTTTATTTTACCACTTTCAGTAACTCGCCGCTGGTAATGGATATTACCCAGAGTTTACATTTTTCTATTTACGAAATATTAATTTACGCGGCTTTCGTCTCTTTTACAGTTATTTTCCTGGTGCTTTCGCATCTGTTAATGCAGGTTTTTTACCAGATGGAAGGCAATCAGAAAAGCCCTACTTTATTGGGTAGTATTGCGCTGGCAGCTGCTTTGTTGTTAATCGGCGGCTTTGTGGGCGATAATATAGCGGTAGTGTTACTGGGCTTAAGCCTCCTTTTTTACCTGGCCATTCTGTTTAGTCAGTTCCGGAAGAATCTTTCCACAAACCCGTTTCAGCATTATTTATTTATTTTCTGGATTATCAGCATCAGCGCTTTAACCGGCAGCCTGGCCATGTACCAATACTACAACCAGCAACTGATTGGCCAGAAACAACGGTTTGCCCGCAATATTTTACTCGAGCGCGATATCCAGGGTGAATTAATATTGGAAGATATCAGCCGGCTGATCCAGCGGGATAAAATTATCAGGAGTAAAATCACCAGCCCCTTTGCGAATAAAGACTTCGTACGGATAAAAATTCAGAAATATTACTTGCGGGAGTATTTTGATAAGTACGAGAGCAACATTAAAATTTTTGATGCAAATGGTATGGCCACCGATATTGTAGGTAACCAGTACTCGCTGAATGATTACCGCAATAGCTATTTACGGGATGCCGTAAAAACCGAACTGCCGGGTTTGTACCTGATTAAGCCCGGGCCGCAGCCTTTTTCGCGGCGGTATATTAAATTTATTCCGGTTAATGGGCAGGACGGCAGCCGGGTAATTATTGCGGTGGAACTGAACCAGACCCGGCAAATGCCTTACAGCGTAATTCCGGAATTACTTGTAGACCAACGGAACTTTGAGCCTTTGTACAGCCGCTCGTTCAGCTATATTATTTACCAGGGCAACATGATTCAGTACACCGAAGGCAATTTCCTGTATGTCCATTTTTTTAACCAGAAATTGTTGCAGGATCCGCGTTTGTACCAGAACGGCATCCGGTTGCAGGGGCACCACCACTGGGGCTTTACCAGCGGCGACCGTCGGATAATAATTACCACTGAGCAGTATGCGCTGCGCGACGTGCTCTCTAATTTCTCCTTTTTGTTTCTGGTGCACACGTTTGTTTTTCTGCTCTATATATTTTCATTTCTGTTATTAAAAGGCGGGGTGCAAAAGGCGCTCAATACGGCTTTCAGTACCAAAATTCAGCTGTTTCTTAATTTTGGTGTACTTATTCCGCTGCTGGTGGTAAGTGTAGCCACGGGCAGTCTGGTAACGGCCTCTTACAAAAAAGATTTGCAGGATACGTATGAAAACCGGGGCAAAATGGTACAGCAAAGCATTTTAAACTCCTGGTCGTGGCCCACTTACCAAACCAACCGCGAAGCCTTGCGCGAAGAGGTAAGCTCAATAGCCGGTTTGGCTGAGGCTGATATTGAAATTTACGATGCGCAGGGTCAGTTAGTCACTTCCAGCCAGCCCTTAATTTTTGAAACCGGTTTATTGTCGAAACTCATTAACCCAGAGGCTTTTGCCGATATTAAAGAGCATCATGCCCCCCGCATTTTGCTGGACGAAAAGACGGGTAACTTGTCGTTTAATGCTTTATATCTGCCTTTGCCTTCGCTGCACCAGCCCGGCGGAGTAGATGGTTTTATTGGTATACCTTTTTTCGACTCGGAAAAAGAGTTGGATATGAAACTGATTCAGTTGCTCACCACTATTATGAATATTTTTGTGGGCATGTTTATCATGTTTATGGTTATTACCAACTGGGCAAGCCGGGCCTTAACGGTACCGCTGAAACTCGTAACCCAAAAACTGAAACAAACTACCCTTACCGGCAAAAACGAAGAACTGGTGTACGAATCGGCGGATGAGATTGGTTTACTGGTTAGCGAATACAACCAGATGTTGCGCAAGCTGGATGATAATAAAAAGGAACTGGCCATACGCGAAAAGGAGGCTGCCTGGCGCGAAATGGCCCGGCAGGTAGCCCATGAAATAAAAAACCCGCTCACGCCGATGAAGCTGTCGTTGCAATATTTACAGAAAGCCATTGCCGAAAAGCGCGACAACCTGGATGTGCTCATTAATAAAATATCGGGCACCTTAATTACCCAAATAGAAATCCTGAGCGATATTGCTACTTCGTTTTCGAACTTTACGGCCCTGCCGGATTTAAAATTAGAGCGCATTAACCTGGCTACTATATTAAAGCAAAGCCTGGATTTGCACAGCAACCCCGGAGCCGTAACCATCCGCAGCAACTTTGAAGAAGGACTTTTTGAAGTAATCGCCGACGAGAATATTCTGATGCGGACCTTTAACAATTTAATGATAAATGCCCTGCAAGCCATCCCAACGGGTCGGCACCCGGAAATTTGCGTATCTTTAAAGAAATGCGATGATAAAGCCCTGATTAGTTTCCACGATAATGGGTCTGGCATACCCGCGGAAATTCAGCATAAAATTTTTGTGCCGAATTTTAGCACCAAATTCACCGGTTCGGGCATTGGACTGGCCGTGGCTAAAAAAGGTATTGAAACGGCGGGTGGGCGCATCTGGTTCGAAACGCAGGAAGGGGAGGGTACTACCTTTTACATTGAATTACCGTTAGCACAGGAATGAGGAGTTGGCTGGTTATAAGTTTTCTGGTTTGCTTTTTAAGCTGGCCGGCCTTTTCCCAAACCACCAGTAAACGCTGCCAGTGGCTTAAATTAACCGATAAACCCGTTCTACTCGATTCACTAACGGTAGTGCCGGGTTCCATTACCTTTAGTAAAGGCAAATACCCAGGCCTGGGCTTTATCTATAATCCCGGCACCAGTTTATTTTCTTTTACGAACGTACCCGTTCCCCAGCCCATTAGAATTTTTCTGGATTCCCTTTCTGCCCCGGATTCTCTGCAGATGCAGCCAGCAGATACCGTAAATACCAATGGTGTTCCGGCTGATTCGGTCATCAGCCCCAAAGTAGTGATATTGCCGGGAGAACCGGATTCGGTGCTGGTTTGTTACCGGGTGCTGCCGCTGAATTTGGCACTGGCCCGCTACAAGCGCAAACTGACGGCAGCGGATACGGTGCGGCTGCCGGGCGTTTATTACACCGAAAGCCTGGGCCAGAAAGAAGAATTGTTTAGTACGCCGGGCTTAAACAAAACCGGAACCGTAACGCGCGGTATCACTTTTGGCAATAAGCAAAACGTGTTTGTTAACTCGGCGCTCAACCTGCAGCTCGAAGGCAAATTATCCGACGAAATAGATATACTAGCGGCCATCACCGACCAAAATATTCCGTTTCAGCCCGAAGGTAATACCCAGCAGTTGCAGGAGTTCGATAAAGTGTATATTACGTTGCGCCACCGCTTGTGGAATATTACCGGCGGCGACGTGGTACTAAAAAATAAGCCAAGCCATTTTTTACGATTTTACAAAAACGTGCAGGGTGGGGTATTGGAAGTAAACCGGAAACAAGGTACTAAAAACGCCTCCAGCACCACCATTGCCGCTTCGGTAGCCAAAGGTAAATTTGCCTCCGTGGCCATAACGCCGCAGGAAGGGGTGCAGGGACCTTACCGGGTACCCGGGCCTAATAACGAAAAGTTTATCATTATCTTGGCTAACTCCGAACGGGTGTTTTTAGACGGGCAGTTGCTGACGCGGGGCTTCGATTTTGATTACGTGATAGACTACAACCAGGCCGAAATAACCTTTACGACCCGCCGCCTGATAACCCGGTACTCCCGCATCCGCGTCGATTTTGAATATTCCGAACGCAACTATAACCGCTCGGTGTACCACGCCAGCCACTACCAGGATTTAAACAAGCTGCACCTGAATTTTAATATTTACAACGAAGGTGATAACCAGAATAATTTACTAACCCTGAATTTGAACAACCAGGAAAAATTATTGCTGCAATCCATTGGCGACAGCCTGAACCAGGCTTTTACGCCGGGCGCCGAACTGGCCAACTTCGACCCGGAGCTTATTTTGTACAAAGACTCTACTATTTTAGTAAATGGCCAGCCCGATAATATTTACGTGTACACCCGCGAACCCGACCTGAACCGCTACTATACGGTGCGCTTTACCGATGTAGGACCAATGCGGGGCGATTATGTACCGGCGGGCAGTACGGTTAATGGGCGCACTTTCCGGTACGTGCCCCCGGTAAACGGGGTACGGCAGGGTAGTTATGCGCCAGTTCGTATTTTGCCCACCCCTCAGAAAAAGCAACTAGCCACCGTAGGCGGCAATTACCAAATAGACGACCAAACGAATATTTTCTTCGAAACTGCTGCCAGCGAGTACGACGTGAATAAATTTTCGGAGCAGGACAGCCGCGACGATAAAGGTAAAGCCATGCGCGTCGGGTATGCCATAGAAGACAAGCCGGTGGCCTTGCTGGGCAATTATAAACTGCGGAGCGCCTTAAGTTACGAATACACGGATGCTAATTTTCAGCCCATCGACCGTTTCCGCGATATTGAGTTTAACCGTAACTGGAGTTTGCCTATTAATGCCGACACCAGGGTGAACGACAATATTTTTAACTTCTCGGTAGGGGCGCAGAAAGATGTAAATAACCTGGTTAATTACCGCCTGATTCAGCGTTACCGGCAAAACGAGGTAGAAGGGATGCAGCATTACCTGGATTTTGCGCGCCAGTTTCGGGGAATAAACTTGCGGAGCGATTTCTTTTTACTCGATGCCACTGCCCGCACCGGCCAATCCGATTGGTCCCGGGGAAATATTGATGTGAATTATCCTGCTTACAAAATAATTCCGGGGTATACCTACCGCTTCGATAAAAACCGGGTAAATGCCATTTCGCGGCCAGATTCGGTTTTGCAGTCGGCGATGTATTTTGATGAACACACGTTTTACATCCGCAGCCAGGATACCGCCGCCACCAAATTTAGCCTCGACTACGCTTACCGCCAGGACCGCCGCCCCGAAGAAGGGCGTCTGGGTCCCCGGAATACGGCTCATACTTACCGGGGCATGCTGCAAACTAAAATAGGTTCTTCTCAGGATTTAAACGTGCTGCTAACCTACCGGCAGGTAGATAACAAAGACAGCCTGAATGAATCGGCTATATTATCAACGGTAAACTGGCTGGGTGATTTTTTGGATCGGCATCTGCGCTCGGAGTTGAGTTATACGGTAGCTACCGGGCAGGAAGCCCGCCGGCGTTACGAATTTGTGCAGGTAGGGCCTGGGCAAGGCACCCACTACCTCATAGAAGGCGGTAATCCGCAGGAACTAAACGATTATTTTGAAGCCCAGGTACCCGATGCCCGCTACCGCACGCACATTAAAGTTTTTCTGCCCACCGACGAATACATCAGGGCTTATTCCAACCAGTTTAATTACCGCCTCAACAGTGCCATGCCCCGTAGCTGGCGCGGCAAATCTGCTATCCAGAATTTTGCTTCCCGCCTGTCAGCCGTTACTTATATTAACATCAACAAGAAAACGACCGACGACGATGTTTGGCACCGGTTTAATCCTTTTAGCCTGAATATTGAGGACCGTCTGCTGGTTTCGCTGGCCAATACTTTCCGCAATACGGTTTTTTATAACCGCAGCGATCCTACCTTTGGCCTGGAATATACCCTGCAGCAAAATCAGCAGAAAATATTGCTCACCAACGGTACCGATGTGCGCAACATAGGTACCCAAACCATTATTGCCCGCTATAATTTAAATAAAACGGTAAGTGCTAAGTTTAATATCAGCCAGTTTACCCGCGAAAGTTTATCAAATTATTTAAGCACCAAAAATTTCCGGATTGTGGGCTACGATGTTTCGCCGGAGTTTTCGTACCAGCCTACGAACGCCACCCGCTTTACTGGTACTTACTTATACACGCGCAAGCAAAACCGGCTGAACCAATCCGAAACGCAGGAAAAAGGAATATTTCACGAACTGGGGCTGGAAACGCGGGTGAGCCAGGTAAGCAAACGCACTCTTACCGGAACCCTAAAATACATTAACGTAAATTACCAGGGCAACGAAAACTCGGCCATTGGCTACGAAATGCTGAACGCGTTACGCCCCGGAGATAACCTGACCTGGAATTTTATTTTGCAGCAACGTTTGGCCAATGGCCTGAATATTTCGGTTAATTACGACGGGCGCAAACCCAATGGACAGGAAATATTGCACACGGGCCGGATGCAGGTTTCGTTATTATTTTAAAATGCTTTCGGCTACGGGATAAACCAGGTTGGCCCACTCCTGGTACATTTTACCCGAAAAATGCAGCTTATCGTCGGCTACATAAGTCTGGTCGCCCAAGGCTTTCCGCGACAGTGGGGTAATATCCAGGAAAGTAACACCCACTTTTTGGGTTTCTTCGCGGGCAACAGCATTAAAGGCATCTATTTCAGTAGCTATTTTGGCGCGGTCCCGGCCTTCGGCAAAAGGAGTTACGCCCCAATCCGGAATAGATAATACGATTACCCGGCTTGCATCATTCTTGCCGTACCGGATGGCCGTTTGTAATAGCTGCCGGAATTCTGCGCGGTACGTTTCGAGGGTTTGTCCGCGATACTGATTATTTACGCCGATCAGCAACGTAACCAAATCGTAACTTTGTTGCTGAAAGGTTTTGTTAAGGGTTTCGATGAGTTCGCCGGTAGTCCAGCCGGTTTGGGCAATGGTTTTGGGGTTGCGGATATTAAAACCCTTGGCCCGGAGCATTTGGGCCAGTTGTACGCTCCAGCGCTCGTCTTCGCTTACGCTTTCGCCTATGGTATAAGAATCACCGAGGGCTAAGTAAAAATATTCGCGTCGGGCTTCGGGTGCCGGCATAGAGTTGGTGTTACAGGCCGAAAGAGCAAATAAAAATAAAAAAACAAAATAAGTAAAATAACGGAACATGGCAGGTACACTTAATGCATTGATAATTAAGTATACTAGCCGTTAAGCATTTTGGATTGCGGTTAAACCTGGTTTTTAGTATTAAATTTTAAATTAAGTATTTACCGGTGCTTTATACGTAAATAGTGTTGGATTTTAATAATATGTATTTGGAATTAAGTAACTCTGCACGTAATCCCGGATGCCTTCTTCGAGGGTATAAAAAGGTTTAGTATAGCCAATCCGGCGCAGCTTATCCATAGTAGCCTGGGTAAAATACTGGTAGTTGTCGCGGATATCCGAAGGCGTATCTTTAAAGTCGATATTTACTTCCCGGCCCATTGCCTCGAAAGTATTAAAAGCTAAATCCAGGAAAGTGCGCGCCTGACCGGAGCCCACGTTGTAAATACCGCTGTTTTGCCGGTGATGCATCAGGAACATACAAATTTCTACCACATCTTTTACGTAAATAAAATCGCGCTTCTGCTCGCCATCAGCGTATTCGGGGTTGTGCGAGCGGAAAAGCTCCAGTCGGCCGCGGTCGTTTATTTGCTTAAAAGCGTGCAGTACCACCGAAGCCATGCGGCCCTTGTGGTATTCGTTGGGCCCGTACACGTTAAAAAATTTAAGACCGGCCCAGAAAAATGGTTTGGCAGTTTGCTCCAGCGCCCATTTATCAAAATCATTTTTCGAATCACCGTAAGGGTTCAGCGGATTTAACAACGGAACAATATTTTCGTCATCGTCGTAGCCCAGTTTACCGGCCCCGTAAGTAGCTGCCGAAGAAGCATACACCAACGGAATTTGGTACTCGCAACAGGCCAGCCATACTTTTTTAGAATATTCGAGGTTTAATAAATTAAAAATAGCCGGGTCAAACTCCGTGGTATCGGTGCGGGCGCCCAAATGAAAAATAAATTCTACTTCTTCGTAGTTTTTATCCAGCCACTCCGGAAATTCCATCCGGTCTACAAACAACTTTATTTTTTTCCCCTGCAGGTTGGGCTCCTTGCGGGCTACCGTAAAATTATCGACAACAATTATATCGTTAAAGTTATCGGCATTTAAGCGGGAAACAAGGCAAGAACCAATAAAGCCAGCGGCACCGGTTACTACTATCATAGCGGTTGTTGTATAAGCGGATCTAAATAATTGCGCTAAATTTACGAAAAAAACAGTACGGCCTTTTACGCAAAATAAATTGCCCCGTCTATTTTAACCGCATGTCAGCAATTACCTCTGTTTTTAATACGCGTTTGTTTTGTTCTTTTTGGTTGCCGGGTATGCTGTTGCTGCTCCTGGCCTGCGAAAGCAAAAAGACAACGCAGCCGGAAAATAATTTTATTACGGTTACCGATGATTTAGGCCGGAAAGTACGGGTGCCGCAATATCCCAAACGGGTAATGGCCCTGGCACCATCGGCCACCGAAATGCTGTACGCCGTAGCCGACGAAAAGACCATTGTGGGCCGCACCCAAAACTGCGATTATCCGGCGCAGGTAAAAGATAAACCGGTGGTAAATAATTACCCCATGGATTACGAACGCCTGGTGCTGCTGAAGCCCGATATTGTTTTTGCCGTAGCCGGCATTATTTCGCTGGAAATAGCCGCTAAGCTCCAGGATTTGAATATTCCGGTTTATTACCAGGATTTTAAAAAAGTAGCCGATGTTTTCCGGGGTTTGCAGGACATGGGCCGCTTGCTGCACCGCGAAAAAGAAGCCCAAAGGGTAGTAGATTCATTGCAACAGGAACTGGACAAACTACAAGTAACCTCCTCTGGACCTAAGTTACGCGTACTGGCCATAACCTGGCACGACCCTATTTACGTGTACGGCCAGAATACTTTGTTTACCGATAAGTTGCGGTACCTGGGCGCTGAGAACGCTGTTACCGAAGTTTTCCCCCAGCCTTATCCGGCTTTAACCCGGGAGTATATTTTAAAATTAAACCCCGATGTATTGGTAGGTGGTACACCCGAAGAAATGGAAAAAACATTTTTTGCACAGTACCCGGAATTAAAGAAAATTAAAGCTTACCAGCAGAAAAGAATATTTAAAGCTACCGATAATCTCATGTCCCGCCCGGGCCCACGGGTTGTTGCGTCTATCCGGGAATTAAAAGCTTTCCTGGCAAAATGAGGCAAGGCGTGGTTTTTTTATTGGTACTGCTGCTTATCGGCTTACTGATATTCTGGGGCTTATCTATCGGGAGTTTCGAAGCAGATTATACCACAATCTGGCAGGCGCTGGTAAACTATAACCCGGATAATCAAGAGCATTTTGCCATTGTGCAGTTGCGCCTGCCCCGTTTATTGCTGGCTTTACTGGTGGGTGGTTCGTTGTCATTTTCGGGTTACCTCATGCAGGCCATGGTGAATAATGCCCTTGCTGACCCGTATATTTTGGGCACCGCATCCGGGGCTTCGCTGGGCGCTTCGATGAGTATCGGGGGCTTTATTCTAACTACCTGGGGAGGTTTGTATTTGCCGCCCTTGTTTGCCTTACTGGGCGCATTCCTGGTTACTTTGCTGGTTATTGCACTGGGGTACCGCAAAGGGCAAATTATTCCTTCCCAATTATTACTAGCCGGCATTGCTGTTAGCTCTTTCTTAACGGCTCTGGTAGGATTGTTTACGTTTCTATCGGGCTCCGAAAGTGCATTGCGTTCAATTTTATTCTGGTCGATGGGCGATTTTGGCCGCGCCAACTGGAATCTGTTACCGTATCCGGCTGTAGGGTTGGTAATAGCGCTGATTTTGTTTTCCTTTATGCAGAAAGAACTGAATATTTTATTACTTGGTAGCGAACGGGCCGAAACATTGGGCGTACCGGTGGCCCGCACCCGCTGGCTGATGCTGGCTACCGTATCGGTGTTAACCGGTTTTAGTGTGGCGCTGGCGGGTTCGGTGGGTTTTGTGGGTTTAATTATGCCGCACGTAACACGGGGCCTGCTGGGGCTTACGCATAAATTAAACCTGTTGCTATGCGCTTTGCTGGGTGGTTTGTTCCTGGTGGCCTGCGATATTCTATCCCGGTTAATTTATCCGCCGGCCGGTTTGCCAATTGGTATTATAACTTCGTTCATTGGTGTGCCTTTCTTCGTATATTTGCTTTTGAAAAAGAGCTATAAATTTAATTAATGGTTTACTTAAGCAGATTAGAGCATTTTAATGCGGCGCACAAACTAGCTAATCCTAACTGGTCGGATGAGAAGAACAAGGAAGTGTTTGGGCCTTGCTCTAATACCAACTGGCATGGGCATAATTACGAGCTGATAGTAACGGTAAAAGGCGAACCTGATCCTGAAACCGGTTTTATCATTGATCTGAAACAATTAAGCACGCTCATCCGCAAACACATTATAGAGGTGGTAGATCATAAGAACTTAAACCTGGATGTGCCCTTTATGCAAGGTAAAATGGCCAGTACCGAAAATTTGGTGTTAGCTTTCTGGGAAATTCTGGAGCCGCTTATTCCGCAAATGTCATCGGCCAGGTTGCATTGCCTGAAACTTTACGAAACGCCCCGCAACTTTGTAGAATATTATGGGGAGTGAAAATTAAATGGTTGAATTGCTAAATGGTTAAACGCTATTTTAACACTAACAATCAGCTATTAACAATTCATAATTTCTAATTCAAAATTTATTTAAAAGTATTGAAATATTATATCATCGCGGGCGAGCGGTCCGGCGACCTACACGCTGCTAACCTGATGAAAGAGTTGAAGATTCAGGACCCGGCGGCAGAATTTCGGTGCTGGGGCGGCGATATGATGCAGGCAGCCGGCGGCGACCTGGTGCGGCATTATAAAGAAATGGCCTTTATGGGCTTTCTGGAAGCAGCGGCCAATACCTTTAAGATAGTACAGTTTCTGCGCCAGTGTAAAGCCGATATTCTGGCGTACCGGCCCGATGTAATAATATTAGTAGATTATGCCGGCTTTAACCTGCGCATTGCCAAGTTTGCGAAGGAGCAGGGCCTGAAAGTGTTTTACTATATTTCGCCTAAAATCTGGGCCTGGAACCAGGGCCGCGTGCATACCATTAAAAAGCTGGTAGATCGCATGTTCGTGATTCTGCCTTTTGAAGAGGAATTTTACGGCAAGTTCGATTACAAGGTAGATTATATTGGTAACCCTATTGTAGATACTGTCCGGAACCACCAGCCTGGTTCTGATTTTATTCAGCGGAATCAGTTAAGTAACAAACCCATAGTTGCGGTGCTGCCGGGCAGCCGAAAGCAGGAAATCGAGAGTATTTTGTTTATCATGCTCAGCGTGCTGCCGGCCTTCCGCGATTACCAGTTCGTGGTGGCAGCCGTTTCTAACCTGAACCAGAGTTACTACGAAAACTTCAACCGCGACGCCAATATTAAAATTGTTTACGACCAAACCTACGATTTACTGGCTAACGCGCAGGCTGCGCTGGTAACCTCCGGTACCGCAACTTTAGAAACGGCTTTGTTTAACGTGCCCCAGGTTGTGTGCTATACCACCAGTCTTATTTCTTACTGGATTGGCCGTGCCGTAATTAAAGTGCCTTATATTTCTTTGGTTAATTTAATAGCGGGTAAACCCGTTGTAACGGAGTTAATTCAGAATGAACTGACCGGGCGGAATATTATTACGGAGCTGAAAAAAATATTAACCAATGAGCATTTTATTCAGCAGCAAAAAGCCGGTTACCAGGAAATAAGAGAAAAGTTGGGCGAAGCCAATTCGGCAGCCAAAGCCGCCGAGCTAATGGTTAAATATTTGCAGAATCCGATTTCCGCAGATGTTAAGGGTTAATATTTTTAACTTTCATATTTAACCGGAAAGGTTAGCGGACTGATTTTAATTTAACAGAAGAAGCAGCTACAAACATTCCTTATAAATCAGAAGCGCCTCCGGAATTCCGGGGGCGCTTCTGATTTATAAACTAACTACTAACAACTAATCGCTAATTACTAATCATTAACTAAGCAACCCGAAGCTGTTTCAGCGATGACTTTTCGAATTGGGTACGGGCGTAGTCTAAATCAATTAATAGATCGGTAATACCTTCCTGCGACGGCATTTCGAACATGGCTTCGGTCATAATGCTTTCGCAGATAGAACGTAAACCACGGGCGCCTAATTTATATTCGGCCGCTTTCTCCACAATATAATCCAAGGCATCATCTTCAAAAGCAATGGTAATATTTTCCATCTCAAATAAAGCCTTGTATTGCTTCAGAATCGAATTTTTCGGTTCGGTTAATATTAGGCGCAGGGTTTTTTTATCCAGCGGGTTCAGGTGCGTAAGTACCGGTAAGCGGCCAATTAACTCCGGAATCAAACCAAAAGATTTCAAATCCTGAGCAGTGATATATTTAAGGTAGTTTTCCTGATCGGCTATTAAATCGGCAGATGATTTGGCGAAGCCGATTGGTTTAGCATTTAACCGGCTTTTGATTATTCTTTCAATACCTACAAATGCACCGCCGCAGATAAACAGAATATTTTCGGTATTTACCGAAATCATTTTTTGCTCAGGGTGCTTGCGTCCGCCTTGCGGTGGTACATTTACCGAAGTGCCTTCCAGTAATTTCAGCATAGCCTGTTGTACGCCTTCCCCGCTCACATCGCGGGTAATGGATGGGTTATCGCTTTTCCGGGCAATTTTATCAATCTCATCAATGTATACAATGCCCCGCTCGGCGGCTTCTACGTTGTAATCAGCGGCTTGTAACAAGCGGGTCAGAATACTTTCCACGTCTTCGCCTACGTAACCGGCTTCGGTTAATACGGTTGCATCAGCAATACAAAACGGTACTTGTAAAATACCCGCCAGCATCCGGGCCAAAAACGTTTTACCGGTTCCAGTTTCGCCCACCATCATAATGTTCGATTTTTCAATCACTACATCATCCGGCTTGGTTTTCTGCATCAGCCGCTTGTAGTGATTGTAAACCGCCACGCACATTACTTTTTTCGCTTCTTCCTGCCCCACCACAAACTGGTCGAGGTATTCTTTCATTTCCCGGGGTTTAATTAAATTAAACTTCGGGCTTTTGCCGTTGGCGCGGATTTTATTTTCCTCATTCAGGATTTGTTGCGCCTGACCGATGCACCGCTCACAAATGTGGGCGTTGATGCCCGAGATCATGACGGATACTTCTTTTTTTGTTTTGCCACAGAAGGAGCAGGTAATTTCGGCCATAAAGGTTTTGAATATAAATTTTTAACGTTTTTAGCAGGGTATTTAGTCTGCCGATTACAAAGGTACAAAATAGAAAGATTACGTGGTACTCTAACTTATTTAGCAAGCAGGAATTGTTTGCCCGGTTAATATGGTGGATATCCACAAAATAAAAAATGTACTATAGTATATGTGGTTGATTGTTAATATTTTAATTTGTAAATAGTTGTGGATAATTTGTTGGTAAGTTTTGTATATTTTTTTCGGCTTAAGGTGGTAAATTGCCGTACGTAGGAACTTCGCTCCGGTGAAACCATATTTGGGATTAGGTAAACAGTAGATAAATTGAATTTTTCCGGTATAACGCGACAACATATTTTACAGGCAATCCGCGAAATAGATATTCGCCGGCCGGAACTGCGTGCCTCTACTATTTACGATGTCGTGTACCAGGGCAAGCGCTATCCGCCGCTGGAATTAATGCGTCTGGCTCATAAGTTGGCCAACGGTACTGCCGGCTGGGCAGTAGCGGCGGGCGTCTCTACAAACAATTATTTAGAAAAACTGGGTTTTTCGGTGGTGCAGAAGCGGCCGCTGGTACAAAACCCGCCCGCTGACGAAGCATTGCTGGTGCTAAGCGAACCAGCCACGCTGGACTTGCCGGCAACTAAACCGAAGCCCCAAATAGCGGTGCAGTTGCAGGAACCGGTACAGTTTTACCAAAAGAATAAGCACAAGCCCGAAAAATATACCCGCAAAAAAGCTTTAGCCGAATTATTTCTCGACGAGAACCAACTGGATAAAACCTTGGCGGCTCTCCGGTACAAAAAGAATTTAATACTGAGCGGTCCGCCGGGTACAGGGAAAACATTTTTAGCTCGCCGCCTGGCATATCTGGAAATAGGCTTGGAAGATGCCTCCAAAATTCAGACGGTGCAGTTTCATGCGGGTTTTGCTTACGAAGATTTTATACAGGGTTACCGACCGGATGCTGCGGGTAAATTTACGTTGCGTAACGGTGTGTTTTATGAATTTTGCCAGCGGGCGCAGGCTGATCCGGAAGAACCTTATTTTTTTATTATTGAAGAGATTAACCGTGGCAACCTGAGCAGTATTCTCGGGGAGTTGCTGTTGTTACTGGAAGCTGATAAACGCGGTCCGGCACACGGCGTAACTTTACCTTACGGTGCTGCGGAAGAACGCTTTTTTGTGCCGGAAAATGTATTTCTAATTGCCACTATGAATACCGCCGACCGAGCATTGGCACCACTGGATTTTGCGTTACGCCGGCGGTTTGCCTTTTTAAAGATGAGTCCGGTATTCGGGCTTTCTTTCCGCCGTTTTCTGGAATACCGCAACACGCCCGATGCGCTGATAGATATTATTACTACCCGCCTAACCAAAGTGAACGAAATAATTGCCGCCGACCCCATGTTGGGCGAAGGCTATTTAATTGGACATAGTTATTTCTGCAATCCGCCCAAAAATGGTGGCAATCTGGAATGGTACGAAGCCGTAGTAGAAAACGAATTAACCCCATTGCTGGAACAATACTGGCTCGACGAGCCGGCAAAGTCGAGGGCCGCTATTCGTATATTAACGGATAATTAAAACATGCCCATTCCGGTTCAGAATATTTATTACTTACTCAGTTACGCCTGGGATCTGCCTTTGGAAAAAGAGGAAAATGCTGTAACAGCAGCTCCCGGCGACAAAGTCTTGAATTTATTGGCAGCGTTGCTGTACCGGAATACTTTACGCTTGCTCCGGCAAGGTTTAGCGCAGGGTTATGCCCAAAAAACGGAAGTACTTTCTGGTATTAAAGGGAAAATAGCGGTAACGGCTACGTTGCAAAAAGACTTATTCCGCGAAGGTAAAGCTATCTGCACCTACGAAAGGTTGAGTTTGGATATTTTACCTAACCAGCTAATTAAAGCAACCCTTGCGCAATTATTTAAAACTCCTACGTTCGCCCCAGAATTACAACATTCTCTCCAGTCCGTTTACCGCCATTTCGAAGAAGTAAGCCTTATTCAGCCTAAAGACGCTGACTTTACTAAACTACCAACTACTTACGGGCTAAATAAATATTACGGACGTGTATTGCCTCTCTGCCAGTTTATCCAACAGAATCTGCTGCCTGAAAAAGGTGGCAGCAATTTTTATTTAGCTGATTTTATGGAAGATGAACAACAGATGGGTCGCCTGTTCGAATATTTTGTCCGCAACTTTTACCGGCAGGAACAGCAAATATTCCAGGTAAAATCCGAAAAAATAACTTGGCAGACAGATACAGATGAAGCCAATAATTTGGATTATTTGCCCCAGATGAAAACGGATATTTCGTTGTTGTCTGAGGCTCGAAGAATAATTATTGATACCAAATTTTACCAGCAGGCATTGGTGCAGCGCTACGATAAGCAAAAACTCATTTCAGGCCACTTATACCAGCTGTTTGCTTACCTCAAAAATCACCCGGAATCTAACTCAGATTTACCTGTTGAAGGGATGCTGTTGTACCCCGTAGTAGAACAGGAACTTAGTTTAAACTACCAACTGCACGGACATAAAATCAGCATTAACACCATAAACCTGGCGCAGCCCTGGCCACAGATTAAAGAAGGTTTATTGGGGCTGATTTCTTAACTACAAACGAGAAAGCCAACAATATTTTGTTTGAATGCTTCACCTATTTATTCAGTAGATAAAATTATATTACAATAAGATTACGCTATAAATTAGTTATTACTGGTCTAATACTTTCCTCGTGCTTCTATAATGGGTGATTAAGATGAAATCTTCTAGATATTTTATATGGACTTTAGTAATTGGTTTAATATTAAACCTTTCTGCCTGCGAAGACTACCTACAGGAAACCCAGGAAACAGTTGTGCGAGGGAATGTATATGATACAAACAAGCAGCAAGCAGCAGCAAACGCTACGGTTTATATCCAACGCTACGAAATTGGAAACTCGGGATGGATTTACAAAAATATTCTCGATTCAGTAAAAACAGATGCTAACGGCAATTACGCTATTACCTTAAAGGGCGAAAAGTATAAAAGGCCCCTTAAATTGTTAGCCAGGTTAAATAATGCAAAATTCAAGAATGATGCTTTAGGGCAAAGGGTGCAAATATATAATGGGGAAGAGAATAAGATAGATTTTAAGGTTATAGAATTACATCCGCTCAGGCTGCGGGCAATTGTTAAAGACAATCCTCGTCCGCCTTTAACCGTTCAATTACCGCAGGCGCATGAAAAGAAAGCAATTATTTACGGTGTAAATGCCGATTCAACCATTTTACTTATGGTTATTCCGAATCAGGTTAATGAAGTTGCATTTCATGTTGTTCATCCTATCCGCAACAATAATGTAATGAGCCACTTCGATACTATCAATGCCAAAGGGTTAAAACCAATATATCTAAGAACCTATACTGTTTACCCGGATAAATTCAAATGGGAGTCGAAATAAAGATTTACTTTAAACAACTACTGTCCATTCTCAAATTTTTTAGAGGCTATATTAAAAACAAAAGCCCGGCTCATGACCGGGCTTTTGTTTTAATATTTAAAGCAAAATTATACCTTACACACTACGGGTTAAAACTTCGTCGATTAAGCCGTATTCTTTGGCTTCGTCGGCTTTCATCCAGTAGTCACGGTCGGAGTTATCGTGTACTTCCTGGTAGGTTTTGCCGCTGTGCGAGGCAATAATTTCGTACAGTTCTTTTTTCAGTTTCAATATTTCGCGGGCCGTGATTTCAATATCAGAAGCCTGGCCTTGTGCACCACCCATCGGCTGGTGAATCATAACACGGGCGTGAGGCAACGCCGAACGCTTGGCCTTAGCACCACCGCAAAGCAATACCGCTCCCATAGAAGCCGCTAAACCGGTACAAATAGTAGCCACATCGGGCTTCACGTATTGCATGGTGTCGTAAATGCCTAAACCGGCATAAACCGAACCACCCGGGCTATTGATATATAACAAAATATCTTTCTTGGCGTCCGAAGACTCCAGGAACAGTAATTGGGCCGTAATAATATTGGCAATAAAATCATCTACCTGGGTACCCAGGAAAATAATCCGGTCCATGATTAAACGGGAAAATACGTCGATCTCCCGGAAGTTAGTCGGACGTTCTTCAATCACCGAGCGGGTCATGCTCTCGATCCGGTGTAAATTAGTGGAAGCTTCCACGTGGCTGATATATTGGTCAACGCCCAGGCCGCTCATGCCTTGGCCTTTTACGGCAAATTTTCGGAATTCTTCTTTATTGTACATCTGTTATTGGTTGTTTAGATGAATAAATACAATGTAGTGAGAGCAATGTTACACAAATCATGCGAAAATAAAAAAAGTCCTTATTGTAAGGACTTTTTTATAAAAAGGTTGTGAAAATTGGCTATTCGCCGGCAATATCTCTGAATTCTTCGGCCGTTACTGACTTTTCGACCACTGTAATCTTATCTTTTATAAAATCGATAACGCGATCTGCCAAAATGGCTTCGTACTCGTTTACGAAGTTACGGCCGTTATTTTGCTTCAGGAAGCTGTCTACGTAACCGCTAATGGCTTCTTCCATTTCTTCGGTGGCAGTAGCCATACCAAACTGAGCCAGCATTTTTTTCTTGGCCGAATCTACAACTTCTTCGTTGCTGATTTTAATGTCGTTTTCCTCCACTACTTTGTTGCGGATCATCGACCATTTCAGTTCTTCTTTGTATTTGTCAATGTTCTGGTCGATTTGCTCCTGGGTTAACTTGCCTTCGTTGGCCGTTAATAACCATTTTTTGAAGAAATCTTCCGGAATCTGAATTTCGGTTTCGTTTACCAGTTTCTCTACAATGTTGTTGCGCAGCAGTTTTTCGGCTTCGGTGTTGTAGTTCTCGGTAAGGGTTTCTTTTACTTTGGCGTCAAACTCCTCGCGGGTAGTTACGGTATCTTTGCCAAATATTTTATCGAAAAACTCCTGGTTAAACTCGGCAGGGGCAGTGCGGTTAATTTTATCAACGGTAAACGTGAAATCGCCGGTTAACTCAGCCGCTTTTTGTTTGGTTGCACCGGTAACGTGCGATACAGCCGCCGCATCGTTATCGAATATTTCCTGTAAGTTAAAAGTCAGTACATCGCCGGCTTTAGCACCTACAAACTGCTCCTGGTTTTTCTTTACTTTATTTACCGGTAGTAAAGTAGTAGTAGAAAACTCACCGTCTACTTGTTTCAGTTCGCCAGATAAATAATCGTCGGCTTCTGAGGTTTCGGGGTTGGCGGTTTCGCCGTATTGCCGCTGCATGTGCTCATACACCTGGGCAATGGTGTCGTCGTCGGCTTCTATTTTGTAACCGTCTACGCTAATATTTTCGAGGTTTAAATTAAAATCGGGCAGAATACCTAATTCAAAATCAAAAGCAAATTCTTTCTGGTTATCCCAGTCGATGCTTTGTTGTTTGGTTTGGTCGGGCAGGGGCTCGCCTAATATTTTAATGTCGTTCTGCTTAATATAATCGTTAACCGATTTAGAAAGCAGGCTGTTAATTTCTTCAACCAGAATGCCTTTGCCGTACATTTTCCGGATCATGCCAGGGGGTACTTTGCCCGGACGGAAGCCTTTGATCTGCGCTTTCTTACTATACTCTTTAATTTTTTCGTCTACCTTCGGAGCGTAGTCGCCTTCTTCCAGCACTACGTGCAGGTGGGCTTTGGTGGCATCGGTTTGGTTTAATGTAATATTCAAGGCCTTAAATTTTTAAAAGTTTTACTTAAAAAAAATAAACCCTCAACACGGGTGATGTTGAGGGTTTGCGTGCGGATGGAGGGACTCGAACCCCCATGCCGTGAAGCGCCAGATCCTAAGTCTGGTGCGTCTACCAATTTCGCCACATCCGCAGGCATTTTTGAAATGGTGGGGCAAAGGTATAAAACTTCGGAATAAATGCAAACAGCCTTTTTAAATATTTTCTTTTACTTTAATAAAAGTTTCTTCTTTTTAGATAAATCTGGGCCAAAGTTTGTTTATACAATAGAGCGCGTGCATGTTATAACCAAGCCTGATAATTGTTTATCTCTAACTCTTGCGTAATTTTGATGTATAATTCTAGAAAAGTTTAAGGGGGAACGTTCTTGTGGTTTAAATATTTAAGCTAAAAGCGCGCTCGTAAGCACATGGTAATAGATCCGGAAGTAGAACGAAAAGAAATATTGCAGCATTACCGCCGCCTGCTCAGGTATGCGAAGCCGTTTTTGAAAGGTAATGATGCGAAAATTATAAAAAAAGCCTTTAATACCTCGCTCGAGGCGCATAAAAACATGCGTCGTAAATCGGGCGAGCCTTATATTTTGCATCCGCTGGCCGTAGCGCAAATTGCCGTAGAGGAAATTGGCCTGGGTACTACTTCTATTGTGGCGGCTTTGCTGCACGATGTGGTAGAAGATACCGAAGTAGAATTAAGCGAAATTGAGCGCGATTTTGGTAAAAGCGTAGCCAAAATTATTGAAGGACTTACCAAAATCTCCGGCGTTTTCGATTACGGTACTTCGCAGCAAGCCGAGAACTTCCGGAAAATGCTACTCACGTTATCCGACGACGTACGGGTAATATTAATTAAGCTGGCCGACCGCTTGCACAATATGCGGACCCTGGGGAGCATGCCCCGCGACAAGCAGTTAAAAATTGCTTCCGAAACGATGTATTTGTATGCCCCGCTGGCGCATCGGTTGGGTTTATACGTTATTAAATCGGAGCTCGAAGACTTATATTTAAAATATACCGATTCTGAAACCTATAAAGACATCACGAATAAAATCCGGCAAACCAAGGCAGCCCGGAATAAATTTATTCGTGATTTTGTAAGTCCGCTGGAAGAAGAACTGAAGAAGCAGGGATTTAAATTTGAGATAAAAGGCCGGCCTAAATCTATTTATTCTATCCTCAAGAAAATTAAAAAACAGAATATCACCTTTGATGAGGTGTATGATTTGTTTGCCATCCGGATTATTCTGGATGTGCCCCAGGAAATTGAAAAGGCGGCCTGCTGGTCGGTGTATTCAATTGTAACGGATTTTTACCAGCCCAACCCCGATCGGCTGCGTGACTGGATTAGTACGCCGCGCGCGAATGGTTACGAATCGCTGCATACCACCGTTATGAGTAAAACTGGTTCGTGGGTGGAGGTGCAAATCCGGAGCAAGCGGATGGATGAGATTGCCGAAAAAGGTTACGCAGCACACTGGAAATACAAAGGCGATGGCAGCAGCGCTCAGGAATCGGGTTTGGAGCAATGGATTAACAAAGTCCGGGATATGTTGGAAACCAATGATTCCAACGCCCTGGAGTTTATGGATGAGTTCCGAAAAAACTTATTTGTAGAGGAAGTGTTTGCGTTTACACCCAAAGGCGAACTAAAAATATTGCCCGATAGAGCCACAGCGCTGGATTTTGCTTTTGAAATTCACACCCAGATTGGGATGCACAGCATTGGCGCCAAAGTAAACCAGAAACTAGTGCCGCTAAGTTATAAGTTGCACAACGGTGATCAGATAGAAATATTAACCTCTAAAAAGCAACGGCCTTCCGAAGAATGGCTGGGTTATGCCACTACCTCCCGGGCCCGCTCGAAAATAAAAGAATATTTGCGGGAAGATAAAAAGCAAAAAGCCGAAGCAGGCCGGGAAATGGTAGAAAAGCGGTTAGCGCATCTGCACGTAGAAAATACTTCGACCAATTTGCACCTGCTGCTGAATTACTTTAATGTGCAGCACCCACAGGAGTTTTATTACCGCATTGCAATTGGCAGAATTGATATTAAAGAAGTAAACGAAGAGGTTTTTGATCCGGAATTAGTACACCAGCGGATTGGTCCGGAAGAAGTTCGGAGTTTCGACCGGGAAGTACAAAAGATTCGGGGCGTTAGTTCGGATATGCTGGTAATAGGAGAGAAGACCTCCAAAATAGATTACAAGATTGCTACCTGTTGTAATCCGATTCCGGGCGACGATGTGTTTGGTTTTGAAACCGAGAAAGATGGCATCCGGATTCACCGGACTTCCTGCCCGAAGGCGGTAGAACTAATGTCGAACTACGGAAACCGGATTGTAAAAGCCAAATGGACCGACCAATACGAATTGGTTTTCCTGGCCGGTATTCGCATAAAAGGTACTGATAGGGTAGGGTTGGTAAATGATTTAACCAAAGTTATTTCTAACAGCTTAAAAGTAAATATGCGCTCCATTACTTTAGATTCGCAGGATGGGGTTTTTGATGGTAAAATAATGATTTTCGTAAACGACACAAGTCACCTCGAAAAACTAATTCAGCGGTTGCTGAAGGTAAAAGGTGTATTGCTGGT
>NZ_BJYS01000022.1 GCF_007991635.1 Adhaeribacter aerolatus
TTTGCTTACAAATTGAAGTTAAACTAACTGGCCGGTTCCGGGGTATGCGACGATACGTAATTCACAAAATCGCCTACGGTATCTATCTTTACTTCGTCGGGAATTACGATATGAAAGTTCTTCTCCAACTCCAGAATAATATCTACCACGTCTACGGTATCAAAGCCAAATTTGCTGAGGTTGGCATTGGTGTGTAAACGCGAAGGTTTAATTTCTTTGGTACGGCTGATTATTTTTATTACTTCGTTTTGTATAGCGGAGGCAGGTTGTGTTCTCATGGTATTCTTTGAATTAGGCAGGTTGTTCTTCATAAGTAGGATGCATAATTGGGCCAGAAGGTTGCATGGCTTTGTTACCTTTTAACTTTAATTTTATACTTTCACTAATCAGGTACATGGCTGGTACTACCAGCAAAGTTAAGAACGTAGCAAAAGCCAGGCCGAAAATAATGGTCCAGGCTAAAGGCCCCCAGAAAACGGCACTTTCGCCGCCCAGGAAGAAATGAGGTTCAAATTCGGAGAATAAAGTAAAGAAGTTAATATTTAAGCCAATGGCCAGTGGTATCAGGCCCAGTATAGCGGCAGTGGCCGTCAATATCACTGGTGTCAGACGGGTTTTACCCGCCATTACCACGGCTTCGTGCAACTCATAGCCTTCACGTTCGCGCAGTACATCGGCAAATTCTACGAGTAATATACCATTTTTCACCACAATACCGGCCAGCGCAATAATCCCCACGCCCGTCATTACCACCGAAATATTCATGCCGAAAATGGAGAAACCCAGCAATACTCCAATTAAGCTGAATATAATCTCCGACATAATAATTAATGGTTTAGAGATAGAGTTAAACTGCGTTACCAGAATTAAAAAGATTAAACCAACCGATGCAACCAGCGCAATACTTAAGAAGTCGCTGGTTTCCTGCTGATCTTCCTGCGCGCCGCCAATTTTTACTTCGTAGCCTTCGGGCGCTTTAAATTGCTGCAGGTTCTGCCGGATGGTTTCGTTTATTTCGTTGGCGTTAAAACCCGCCAGCACGTTCGACGACAAGGTAATTACCCGTTTCACGTTTTTGCGGCGAATACCACCGTACGTAGTAGAATAATCGATTTTAGCCACCGACGACAATGGAATTTGCTTAATCTGGCCCGAAACCATGTCGCGGAAAGTTAAACGCATATCCATCAGGGCATCAATATTAGAGCGGTAAGGCTCGGCGTAACGCACCTGAATCGGGTATTCGTCCTCGTCGCGCTTTAGTTTAGAAGCTTCGTAGCCAAAAATGGCCGTTCGAATTTCCGAACCAATTTGAGCGGTGCTGATACCTTCGCGGTTAGCCCGTACCCGATCAATTTCCACGCTTATCTGCGGATTTTTGTCTTGCAAGTCCGAACGCAAATCTTCAATGCCACCAACCTGCAACGAATCGATTAACTGCTCTACTTTGCGCGCCACTTTAATCAGGGTGCCAAAATCTTCGCCGGCTACTTCAATCTGTACGGGTTTGCCTACCGGCGGGCCGCCTTGCTCCTGATCGACGGTAATTTCTACACCCGGAATATTTTTAACTTTTTCCCGGATTTTATTCAGGTACGTGCGCGAACTCGGCCCGGTGCGGTACTGGAACTCCCGGAAAGCCACGGTTACTTTACCTTTGTTCGATTCGGCCTGGTAAGAAGCTTCCATGGGGTCGCCGGCACCAATCGCTACGTTCGAAATAATAGATTCCACATCCGGATTATTCTCCCCCACTACATCGTGCACCCGTTTTTCTACCAGCTTGGTAACCGAATCGGTAACGGCCTGGTCGGTACCCACCGGCATTACCAAATAGGTATAAATAAAGTTCGGATCGCCCTGCGGGAAAAAGTCTACTTTTGGCTGCCGCAAAATGGTGGCAAATATCGATAATACTAATAAACCCACCACGGCGGCTAACACCCCAAACGGACGCCGGCCCACTAACAGGCTGCGCAGCACCCGCTCGTAAACATTCATAAACCGCGGCAATACTTTTGTCTGGAAACTATGAATCCAGCGGGTAAACACGTATTTATTTAAAGCGATAAACAGCATAATAAATACAGTCAGGTTGGCCAGTCCTGTCCAGCCGGCCAGGTAGCAGATGCCGGCAAAAACGCCCAGGCCAATCATCCAGTACAGAAAAGTTTTGCGGGCTTTTGCCGGATTGGGGTTTTCATCTTTGCCCATAAACGACACCGCAAAAACCGGGTTAATAATAAAGGCTACCAGCAACGAAGCCATTAAAGTAAGAATAAGCGTTACGGGCAAAAAGTACATAAACTTACCAATAATGCCGGGCCAGAATAACAACGGCACAAAAGGCGCCACTGTGGTTAAGGTACCCGCCAGCACCGGTACAAACACCTCGCCAGCCGCTGCTTTGGCCGATTTTACAATATTCCAGCCAAACTGATGGTGAATGCGGTGCGTGTTTTCGATTACCACAATGGCATCGTCTACCACAATACCCAGGGCCAGCAAAAACGAGAACAGCACAATCATGTTTAAAGAGAACCCGAGCGCCGGCATTACCAAAAACGCCAGGAACGCCGAGATAGGCACCGACAAAGCCACGAAAATTGCGTTGGTGGTTCCCATAAAGAACATGAGAATAAAAGTTACCAGCACAAACCCGATAATAATGGTATTAATCAGGTCGTTTAGGGTATGGCGGGTCCGGTTCGACTGGTCGCCGGTAACGGTTACCTTTAAGTCTTTGGGTAAGGCCGTTCCTTCCATCTCCTTCAGAATATTGTTGATTTTATCTGAAGCTTCGATCAGGTTCTGGCCGCTGCGCTTAATAATATTTAAGGTAATTACCGGCTGGTTATCGAGGCGGGCGTAGCTTTCGCGTTCTTTAAAGCCATCGGTTACAGTAGCAATATCGCGCAGCGGAATATTACCGCCGGGCAAAGATTTAACCACAATGTTGCCAATCTGGCTGGCGTCGGTATACTGCCCCACCACGCGCACCGCCCGGCGCATTTCGCCTACTTTTAACAAACCACCCGAAATGGTCATGTTCTCGAGCTGAATGGCCCGTTGAATATCGCCAAAAGTAACCTGGGCGGCCTGCATTTTATACAAGTCCACGTCTATCTGTACTTCCTGTTCCAGCGCTCCCACAATATCTACCCGGTTAATTTCGGGCAAAGTTTCAATGCGATCCTGCACGGCTTCGGCGTAATTCTTCAGTTTATCGCCGCTGTAGTTACCCGACAGGTTCACGTACATAATCGGCATTTCCGAAAAGCTAACTTCCTGTACCTGGGGCTCGTTGGGCAGGTCGTTGGGTAAATCCGAACGGGCGCGGTCTACGGCATCTTTAATTTTCTGTTTGGCCGCATCTACGTCTACATCGGTCATAAACTCCACCGAAATAATACAGAAATCCTGCATGGAATTAGAAGTAACCCGCTTTACCCCCGAAATAGATTTGATTTCTTTCTCGATGGGCCGGGTAACGAGGTTCTCCATATCCGAAGGCGACGTACCCGGATAAATTACCCCGGTCATAATGGTGGGGATAACAATATCGGGGAAGTTTTCTTTCTGGAGCCGGTTGTAGGTAATAATACCTGCCAGCGTGATAATGACCGTTAGCACGTAAATGCTGGTTTTATTATCGATAGATAAGCTGGTCAGGAAAAACTCTTTGATTTTACCTTTGGTTTCTTTCATGATTGAAGCTTTTATTATCGGGCAGCCACCGCTAGCCCGAAAGCTGATAAAATATTACTTATTCAAAGCCACGGCCTGACCTTCGTTCAGATTCTGCTGGCCGGCCGTAACAACCTGGTCGTTGGGGTTCAGTCCGTTGGTTATTTCGGTATTGCCGGCGTAGGTCTGGCCCAGCGTAACTTTGCGTTTTTTTACCACGGTGCCGTTGCCGGCCTTTTCTATAACGTACACGTAGTCACCGGCCTCGTCTTTCTGGATGACGTTTACCGGCACCACCAGCGCATTCGGGTTGTTGTACTCCTGCACCTTTACCACTGCTACCATGTTGGGCCGGATGGGCGCATCTACCTGTCCTTTAATTCTAATCTCAATGGGGAAAGAACGGTTAGAAGAATTAATTCCCTGGCTAATGGCCGTAACGGTAGCGGGAAATTCCTGCCCGATATCCGGTAGAGAAACCTTGGCCACTACGCCCTTGTGCAACTTACCGGCATGGGCTTCCGGAATGTCCGCCACCACTTTCAGGCTGGTAGTATTTACAATGCGGGCCACCGGCAGCGGCGAGGCCGGGTTAACCGCTTCGCCCACTTTGGGGTTAAACTCATCTACCACGCCGCTAATAGGGGCTTTAATTACATACTGGGCTTGTTGTTCGCGCATCGTAGACAACCGGCGTTCCAGGGCCTCTTTGTTGTTCTTAGCCTGTAAATATTGAATTTCGGTGCCTATTTTCTGGTCCCAGAGGTTCTTTTGTTTTTCGTACACGGTGCGGGCCAAATCCAGGCTGGTGCGTAATTCGGCTACGCCTTGCTCCAGAATGGCGGCATCGATGGTAGCCAGCACCTGGCCCTTGCTTACCCGGTCACCCCGTTTAGCCCGTACGCTGGTGAGTACGCCCGGTACCCTGGCGCTTACGGTTACATTCTGGTCAAAATCTACCCGGCCCTGTACTTCTAAGTAATTGCTGAATTTCTGGGGCGTAACGGTTACCGTAGCTACCGGCACAGCCGCCGCTACCGGGGCAGCTAATTTACCTTCGGCCCGGAGCTGATCTTCCAGGCTGGCAATCTGGCTTTGGATTTCGGTTTGCTGCTTTTTGAGGGCGGCTAATTGTTCTTCTTTGGTGCCGGCTTCTTTGTTGCAGGCCGATACCGCAATTGCCAAAGACAGCACGAGTACTCCTATTTTATTTTTCATAATTCTATAGCTAATGGATAGGGAAATAATTTTATTTAGTTAAAGTGCCGTTCGCTTTTTGTAAATCTACCTTGGCAATAATAGCGTCGTACACGGCCCCGTAATAATTGGTCTGGGCCTGCCGCAATTCGGTTTCGGCGGTAACTACTTCCAGGTTAGAGCCAACGCCTTCCTGAAACTTGATATTAGCTACCCGGGCTACTTCCTGAGCCAGTTCCAGGCTTTGTTTCTGCGATTCCAGCACTTGTAAGGCATTTTGCAGGATGGTGTTGGATTGCCGCATTTGCAGGTCTATGCTTTGCTTTAATATTTTAAAACCGTTATTAGCTGTTTCTACCGCAATGCGGGCTTGCTGCACTTCGTACTTCTTGCGCAGACCATCAAATATGGGTACCTGCAAACTTAAACCTACCGACCCAAATGAGAACCAGTTCGGGAAATCGGGTCCGCGGTAATTAGGGCCCATATCTTTGGTGCGCAGCTCCATTAAATCGGAGAAATTGCGGCTGCCGCCGTTAATGCCGTAGCGGCCGGTGAGGAATAATTTGGGGTAGTAACCGGCTACTTTGTTTTTCACGTCCAGCAAGGCTAAATCGCGCTGGGTTTCGAGTATGGCATACTCAACCCGCTGGCCGTAGTCGAAATTGGTAACGGCTACCTGTTTGGCATCTACCACCACATTATCCAGCTTGTCGGTCAGTTCTATGGCCTGGTTCTGGTCCAGGCTCATCTGGAATTTTAATAAATCGATGCTCAAAGCCAGTAAGCGGTTGGCTTTGTCCTTCTCTACTTTCAGGTTGTTGTAGCTTACCTGCAGGCGATCCACATCTATCTTTTCGGCAAAGCCTTGTTTATTTATCTCGGTGGTTTCGCGCAAAATCCGCTCCAACCGCACCAGGTTCTGGTCCAGCAAGCCAATGCGTTCGCGGGTAACCAATACGCCGTAGTAGGCTTTGGAAACATTCTCGATTATATCGCGTTCGGTTTGCTCAACCTGCTTTCGGGCCAAATCGGTATAAACTTTAGCGGCCTTTAAACCAATCAGGTAAGATCCATCGAACAATAACTGGTTACCCGAAATAGCGGCAGCACCGGCATACTGCAAACCAAAAGCAAAAGCAGAATAAATGGGCTGCACCGGCTCGGTTGAGGGGACAAACTCCGGTACCAGCACTACGTTCTGGCCGTTATTTAACTGCCCTAAATTCTGCGGCGTAATGGTAACCTGTTGCTGACCACCGCCCCCAAAAGCCGAAACATCAACCAGGTTTTTCTGTATTTTAAAGTTATCGGTTACGTCTACGCCGGCGTTAACCTGGGGCAAGCCCATCGACCGGATTTGGCCTACCCGCGCTTTGGCGGCCTGGGTTTGCAGTTCGGCATTTTTCATGGCCGGCTGGTTTTCTAAAGCATATTGGATGGCCTCCTGGAGGCTGAATGGCTGGGTTCCGGTTGTTCCCTGGGCAGCTACCGGGTAAATACCGGCCGCGCTTAATACCCAGGTCAGGATTAGTAATTTTACTTTCATAGTTGTTTTATTATTTATTCTTCCTCGGTTACTTGTTTGTATTCATTAATGAGCTTGTGCCCTTTGAGGGTGGCAATGCCCAGCATAAAATGCTCCAGGCATTTCAGTTGCACCTCGCCAACGTTAAACTGATCAGGCGGGAAAATATTGGGGTTAAACACGAGTTCAATCTGGGCCAGCCGTAATCGGCTCATCACCTCTACATCCAGATCTGCGCGAAAAAGGCCTTCTTCCATGCCGCGCCGGATATTGGCCTTTACGGTAGCCAAAATAAAGTTCATTTTATGCGCGTTAAACAGGTTCCAGGCACCCGGGTGATATTTTTGCAAGTCATAAAACACGGAGGGATGCAGCTGCGAAAACAATTTTTTATTCAGGGTCATAATCCTAAAAAGTTCCTCTACCGCATTGGTCGCCGCTTTAGTGGTTTCTTCGCAGCCGCATTCATTGGCCTGCAGATGCAGCCTGATTACCGCTTGCACCAGTTCATCTTTGTTCTCAAACCATTTGTAAAGTGTTTTTTTCGACATTGCCAGTTGCAGGGCAATATCATCCATCGAAACACTTTTTATTCCCCGGCGACAAAATAGCCGGAACGCTTCGGTCAAAATCTTGTTTTTTACTTCCACTGTTTAGCCTAATGGGCACAAACCTAAAGGAAACTTTTATTGTTTCCAAAGTTTCCGGTAGAATATTTTTAATTTTCATTTTAACATTTTCAATAAGGCAGGTTGGCTAATTTTCTGGTGATTAAAGGCAGCACAAAGGTGCTCGTGGTGACCGGCAAACCAAAAAGATATTCGGTAAACAGGTGGTTTTTCCTGCTGAATGACAGAAAAACAGGTTTAAAGCGCTTGCGGTGGTATTAACCCGGATCGGATTTTTGCTTATTAATCGGCTGCTGGCGCTGGCAAGAACCGGTTAAACGGAAGGAATATTTAAGTTGAAACTTACGTGTGGTTGAAGCAGTTAGACCAGCAGTTTTTGATAAGCAAACGTTATATTCATCTTAACACTTCTAACAGACAGGCTATACCACCGGGAATAAAAGAGCAGCGTTAGCTGAAAATAATATTCATTCCTCTCCACCGGTTAGTCCGCAGAACTCTTCTTGCCTGACCAGAATTGCCGGAAAAATACCAGCGGTGGTGTCGGGTACCGGAGATTGCTGTTCGTGCGGATAACTGTACGGTGCTGAAGGGAGGCTTTGTGTTTGTTGTTTAATTGGGTGACAGACTAATTGCCGGTCTATTTTTTACTTCTAAGGGTAGACTCCTTTTGGCTGTATTTCTGCAAAGCACTTTTAAAATATCGGCCTTGCCGGGTTGGCGTAAACTGCCAGTCGCTGATGAGCATCGGCGACCATTGCGGGTCGAAAACCCAAACTGTGTAGGAAATGCCGTTTTCGTCGGCGTATTTGGTAATGGCGTCGCCGTAAGATTCGTCGCTGATGACCGGCACGTGGGCGCCTTTGTCGTCGGGGCCGCAGAAGCCAATTTCGGTTAAGATTACCGGGTATTTTTTAGCGACAAAGCCCCAGTCGGCGGTCCATTTGGGCTCCCAGGGTTTTTCGCGCTTCTGGGGGTACGGGTGGCTAACGTAGGCAATGCCTTCGGCCATAATCAGGTCCTGGGCTACCGGGGTAAGGTCGTAAGCCCAGTTAAAACCCGCTACCAGTGGCACCGCTTTCGAGCCGTTTGCCCGGATGATTACAATCATTTCTTCTACTATTTCTTTCCATTGCGGCCAGGTGCAGGTGCCGGCTGCCCCGCCCATTACGGTTGGCTCGTTAAACAGTTCGAACATAGCTACGGTGGTATTGCCTTTATAATATTGCGCCATGGTGCGCCAAAACTCGAAAGTTTCCTTTTTAGTGGTCTCGTAATTACCTCGCTGGTAAAGTTCTGAACGCAAGTTGCCAATGCTGTGCCAATCAATAATCACGTACATGCCCAGTTCGGTGGCCCATTGCACGCCCTGGTCCAGCAGTTTCAGGTAATTTTCCGGCCCGTGTTTGCGCCAGGCATTCGGGTGCACCGGGAACCGCACCACATTGGCACCCCAGCTTTTCATGGCCTGAAAATATTCTTTGTTCCAGTGTTTATCTCTATCGACTTTATCCGGGTCGCTGGTGTCTAGCCCCCGAAATACAATGGTTTTGCCGTCGCTGGTAACAAATTTATTGCCTTGTACGCTTATTTGGGGTAAGGTGGTAGTTTGGGCGTAGGAAGGCTTACAAGCGAGTAGGAAGAGGAAAATCAAAATTACAGGTAGTATTCTCATTAAGGCTTTATCCTACTTAATATTTCGGCAAGAAAGATAAGAAATTAAGTAAAATTGAATGCGACTTTTAAGCCCTTAATCCCACTTTATTTTCACCCGATATTTATTGAAGTTCTCATCCCTTGTCAGGATTAATAAATTTTCGGTAGCTCCTTGGGCTATAATTATTCTGTCGAATGGATCGCGATGGTGAAATTCCAATTTTAATAGTACCTGAATATGTGCAAAGGTAATAGGTAAGATTTCAATGTCGTTATCAGCCAGCAATCCTGCTATTTTATTAAAATCTGATTGGAGCTGGAGCTTATTGAGACTTAGCTTTATAGCCATTTCCCAAAGACTGGCAATACTGATAAAGCATCTATTATTGATATTTTTTATATCGCTTCGAACTTGCTCCGGTAAAGAACCATCGCCATTAATAAACCATATGAACGTATGCGTATCAAGCAATAAGTCCATTACATATATTCTTTAAAATCTTCTAATGGTTCATCAAAATCAGGGGCCATTTTAAAAAAACCCTTGGCATATCCGAACTGGCGCTCTGTAATTTTCTTCTTGGATTTTTCTTTTTGTTTAAGGAATTCCACGAAATCTGAAACTTCCTTTTTGAGCGCAGGCGGTAAGGACGATATCTGGGAAAATAATTGAATATCTGTCATAATGCTTTTCTGTTTAATACGATATCTCCGGAATAAAATGTTGTCTTTAATAATTAGAAGATAATAAATTTTATTAATGAAACCAGGATACGTTATAAAACAAAAAAGCCTCTGCTTTCACAGAGGCTTTCTGGGGTGGGAGACGGGGCTCGAACCCGCGACCCCCAGAATCACAATCTGGTGCTCTAACCAACTGAGCTACAACCACCGTATTATTTTAGTGAGGCAAAGGTAACATACTATCTTTAGTTTTTCAATAGCGGAGCCAAATTTTTTAATTTTTTATCGCGTAAATAATAATCGCTCGCCCATTTTACTTTCGTCGAAGCGGCCTTCGGCATATGCCAGGTGTCCCGATACAAAGGTATGCGTAATTACGCCCGTAAAGGTTTTGCCTTCCAGCGGCGACCAGCCACATTTATACAAAATATTTTCTTTGCTTACAGTCTGCTCCTGGTTTAAATCTACCAGCACCAAATCGGCCCAGTAGCCTTCCCGGATATAACCGCGATCCTCTACGTTAAAGCAAATAGCCGGGGCATGGCTCATTTTTTCTACTATTTTTTCCAGGGAAATTTCGCCGCGGTTATAAAAATCGAGCATCAGGGCCAGCGAGTGCTGCACCAGGGGCAAGCCCGAAGGCGCTTTCTTGTACAGGTTCTGCTTTTCTTCCCAGGTATGCGGTGCGTGGTCGGTGGCAATAATATCCAGTTGGTCGTTTAGCAGCGCTGGCAGCAAGGCAGCTTTGTGGTGCTTTTCTTTTATGGCGGGGTTACATTTAATCTGGGAGCCCAGCGTTTCGTAGTCGTCCTTATCGAAATACAAATGGTGCACGCACACCTCGGCGGTTATTCTTTTTTCGGCCAGCGGCATATCGTTCCGGAATAATTCCAGTTCATCGGCCGTAGAAATGTGAAGGATGTGCAAGCGGGTATTGTGCTTTTGCGCGAGCGCTACCGCCATCGCCGACGATTTATAACAGGCTTCGGCACTTCTTATTTCGGGGTGACACCGCATCGGAATATTTTCGCCGTACTGTTCGTCGTACTTTTGCTGATTGGCCCGAATGGTGGCTTCGTCTTCGCAGTGTACCGCTACGAGCATAGGCGCTTCTTTAAATATTTTTTCCAGCACGGCCTGGTTATCTACCAGCATATTGCCCGTAGAAGAGCCCATAAATATTTTAATGCCGCAGACGTTCTGCGGGTCGGTTTTCAACACTTCTTCCAGGTTATCGTTGGTGGCGCCCATAAAAAATGAATAATTGGCCAGCGAGGTTTGCGCACCAATCTCGTATTTCTGGGCGAGTAATTCCTGGGTGGTGGTGTTGGGCACCGTATTCGGCATTTCCATAAACGAGGTTACGCCGCCCGCCACGGCTGCCCTGGACTCCGTAAAAATATCGGCTTTGTGGGTTAAGCCCGGCTCCCGGAAATGCACCTGGTCATCAATTACGCCGGGCAATAAATATTTACCATTGGCCTCGATTATTGCATCGGCCGGTAAGGTAATATTTTCTGCCACCAGGTTAATCCGGCCCTCTTTCACGTACACATCGCTCCGGAAAATCCGGCCTTCGTTAACCAACTGGGCATTTTTGATGAGATAAGTTTTCATTTCTAAATCGTTAACTACTAAATATTACTCCGGCATTTAAATTATCGGCCAAAAATATCCGGCTGGCTGCACATTATTACTACTATATAAGCAATTTAATTTTCGCATCGCCCAAAAAAAGCTAGATCTGGCAACTCCATAAATATGGCTATTGCGAAGTACCTTTAAAAACAGCGCTATTTAATAATATTAAAATATTAACTTTTAGACCTGAAAATAAACCCTATGAAATATTTTTTCCGGCGCGGCTGCTGGCTACCCTTCTTAGTCCTACTATTGGCTTGCTCTGGTAAAACCCAGTCCAGGGAGGAAGCGGAAGCGCAAAACACAAAACCCAATATTATCTATATTTTAGCCGATGACCTGGGTTACGGCGACTTAAGCTGCTACGGCCAAACCAAATTTACCACCCCCCACCTGGATAAAATGGCCGCCGAAGGCATGCGTTTTACGCAGCACTACGCCGGCAGTCCGGTTTGCGCACCTTCCCGCGCTGCCCTCATGACCGGTTTACACACCGGCCACACGCGGGTACGCGGCAACTACGAGGTTGGTCCGCACGGTTTTGGGGCCGGGGTAGCACTAAAGCCCGAAGATATTACCGTAGCCGAAGTCTTGAAAAAAGCCGGCTATAAAACCGGTTTGGTGGGCAAATGGGGCTTGGGAGTAGCCGGCACTACCGGCGAACCGCAACAGAAAGGGTTCGATTACATGTTTGGTTTCCTGAACCAGGGCCATGCGCATTTTCATTACCCCGAATATTTGTACCGGAATGGCCAGAAAGTAGAACTACCCGGCAACCAGAACGGCAAACGCGAACAATATGCCCAGGATTTATTTCACCAGGAAGCGCTGCAATTCCTGGATAATAACAAAAACGGGCAAGCACCTTTTTTTCTGTATTTAGCCTTAACCGTGCCGCACGCCGAAATGCTGCACCCCGATGATGAAAACCTGGCCCGCTTTAAAGGTAAATTCCCCGAAAAACCATTTGTCAAAAAGACCCAGGGCAAACGCATCGACGATAGTTTGGGCACTTACAATTCGTCGGAAATGCCCCACGCCGCTTTCGCCGCTATGGTTACCCGCCTGGATGCCCAGGTTGGGCAACTTCTGACGCACCTGAAAAAACTGGGTCTGGATAAAAATACTATTGTATTATTCAGCAGCGACAATGGGCCGCACAAAGAGGCAGGAGCCGACCCGGTTTTCTTTAATAGTTCCGGTCCTTTGCGGGGCTTTAAACGCGATTTGTACGAAGGTGGTATCCGGGTGCCGCTGATCGTGCGCTGGCCCGGCAAAATTAAAGCCGGCTCCGAGAGCAATCATATTTCGGCGTTCTGGGATTTTATGCCGACCGCTGCTGCTTTGGCCGGAACCCCATCACCCGCTACCGATGGCATTTCTTTTCTGCCTACCCTGCTGGGCAACACCCAAGACCAACAGCAACACGACAACCTTTACTGGGAATTCCACGAAAATAAAACCTCTAACCAAGCCGTACGGCAAGGCGATTGGAAAGGTATTCGCCACCGCCCTTCCGGCCCGCTGGAGTTGTATAATTTAAAAACTGACTTGGCGGAGAAGAATAATGTAGCCGAGGCCCACCCGGAAATTGTCTCGCGACTGGAAACAATGCTTAGTAAGGTCCGGACACCTTCGGAAATATGGTCGCTGAAGGACGACAGAACGTCAGCACCGAAATAAATTCCTGATTACCCAGGTAGAACCAATATTTACAACTGTTTTTTATTTCCAGAAACGAAAATCCAGGTTTTTATTCCTCCCAAATGGTTAGGTTATCTGAGCAGCCCCGAAGTGGCGCCATATATCAGCGATGGGTGAAGCCCATCGAAAAGGTTAGCAATATAAAAGTCCTGAAAGGGCGAAATATTTCAGGCTAATTGTATCCGTGAAATATTTCGCCCTTTCAGGGCTTAACAAGATTGAAACTGTTAACCCAGGGCTGGCTGATTCCGCCCATTCAGGGCTTTGTTTAAAGGAAGAATATTGAAATGGTTGGCCTATTTGGATAATAGCCTAAGACAAAAAGAGCGGCAGCATTAAAATGCTGCCGCTCTTTTTGTCTTAAAACTCTTGTTAGCCGGCTAAATTCTTATAATTCCCGGATCCAGATGTTGCGGTAGCTGATGGGCTCGCTGGGGTCGCCGTGATCCTGGAGTTTGATGGGCGATTTGCCGTGGGCTTTGTATTGCGGCAGGCCAATGTAAACGGTAGGTCCTTTTAGCTCGGTATTGTTCTGTACGATTACGCCGTTGTGTATGACGGTTACGCGGGCCGGGGAAAACAAAGTACCGTTTTCTTTAAACCGGGGCGCGGTAAATACAATATCATACACGTTCCATTCGCCGGGTTTGCGCATGGCATTTACCAGTGGCGGCGTTTGCTTGTAAATACTGCCCGCTTGTCCGTTGGAATAAGTGCGGTTGTTATAGGAGTCGAGCACCTGCAGTTCGTAGCCGTCATCGCCTTTACCGGTTGAGGCCAGAAACAATCCACTGTTGCCCCGACCCTGGCCTTTGCCGTTAATTTTTTCCGGAATCTGCCATTCTATGTGCAGTTGATAATCCTGAAAAGCTTGCTTGGTTTGAATATTGCCGGTTCCTTTTTTAACGGTAAAAACGCCTTTATTAACCGTCCACTGGGCTGGCTTCGCAGGATCGCTGGTAGACACCCATTGGTCTAAATTCTTTCCGTCGAACAGAACAATAGCGTCGGACGGGGCTGTACTGGTACTGCCGGGTGTAATAACTTTTACTTCGGGCTCCCAAAACTCGGTCATGGCCGGTACCATTTTAGGCGGCGTGGGTACTTCCTGGGCCACGGCCGCGGTAAAGCTTAAACATCCGAATACAAAAACCGCGCAGGCGGCTTTCTTAAAGTTTAAAGAAGATTTTTGCATGTTGGTTAGGAATATTTATAGGTGGTTTATTACGTTGTAAAATTGGCAATTATTAATTTATCCATCTTAATCTGGTTGATTAATTTATTTTTTAAGTACGGCCGGATCCCCGCCGTTTGGCAGTTTTATTTTAGCCTAACCGGCAAATTTTACCGCTTCTCTAAGCCGAAGCTACCTTGTTCTACTTTTGCTGGTATGGGGTAACCGTAGCCACCACACCAGCCGGTTTGCGGGTTTTAAGCTTTGTTACCAGATATTTACCTACCTGTGCCCCTTCCGTTGCGCCATTTTCGATCGCCGACATAAAGTGGATACCGCCGTACAGCCGGCTAATGGCGGCTTCGTCGGCGGCGGCCTGAAAAGATTTAAAAGGCCGGGCCGGTAAGCCATAAGGCACTTCCGTAGAATCGGTATAGGCAAAAGCCGGACCAAATAATTCGGTAAGGACTACCGCCGCCGCATTAGAAATAACACTATGCCCGCTGGGATATTCCGGGAAAGGCGGCGTTTGCAGCAGGGGAACCCAATTATTATCCAGGTGCGCGTTAATCGCGGTTTCGGGCCTGATTCGGTCGCTGCGGTATTTTTCGTCCCAGCAACTAATAAAGCCATCGGCCAGCGAAAGGGAAACGCGGGTTAATGCTTCCAGGGTTTGCATCATATCGGAGCCGGCCTGGCGGGAAGCAATACTGGCAATACCCAACCAATGGCCACCCGGGGTTATTTTTTTGGTCGCGTACATCACGTGGCCGGTTACATGCATCACAAAAGGGTTACAATCCCAGAAACTGGCAATGGCCCGTTGCTCATCGGTTAGCTGGTTGGTGGTTTCGTAAACCTGTAGCATTTCCTGGTAAAACGGGCTGCCTTTAACCGGATTAAATGCCACGGGTTTAGCCGGGGTAAACTGGCTGCAGGAATCCATCACAAAAGGGCGCACTTTAAACCAGTTGGGCTCAATAGCATCCATATAAGCTGGGGGCGTGGGTACCCAATGGCCAGCTTGTTTTTTAACCTGGTGCCGGAAGCCGCGGGTTTGCTTGTAGCCGTCTTCGTTGGCGTAGGCCATTATTGCATTTGCCACTGCCTGCCCGTACCGCAACGAACGCACCTGCACCTCCCGGGGCACCCCCATTCCGGAATATTTATCGTGCAGTTGCTTTTCGTATTCATCCAGCATATCGCCGGAAAAGGTTAGGTTGCGGCCTACGGCTAGAAAGGCCTGCAGGCTGGCCAGCGGAAAGCAGTAAACGGAGTCTTTGGCCGGCTGCGGGACGCCCGTAAAGCCGTTCAGTTGCCCCTTCAGGGATTGGTACTGCGGATAATCATGAATTAATATTTCGTAAGCCGCAATGTGGGGATAAGCGTAGATGCGGCTGGCTACCGGCGGCGAAAAAATATCGTGCACAATAACGGCCGTTAATTTATTTACCGACTGGCGGAAAAACTCCGGGTTCGCGGCGGCGGCTTTATAATCTTTGGCCGGCTGCTCGCAGCCAACCATCAAGCTCCACAGCAACAGCAAAAAACCAACTTTAAAATAACTTTTCACTTTCTATTACCAATGCTTATCCACAATATACTCTAATATTTTTAAACCCCGAAACAGCCCTTACAGAGGCGCCTGCTTGCCGGATGGACTTTTACTTTTTACTACCAGTTTTAAATCTTCATTTTTAGCTTTCCGGAATATTTGCAGAGGCAAATCGTTCCGGGCAACCAATAATAATTCTTGGGCGGGGGTTCTGAGCGGCTTTATATCCCGGACCTGGCCTTCCAGCAGGAAGCCGGCTTCGGTGGGCAAAACCGGAGTAAATTTCCCCTGACCATTTCCCCGCAATACTAAACCGTAACTGGCATCGTAGCGGCCCTGATACGTGCTTACGCCATAAAAATTCCCGCCCAATAAAACATCCAGGTTACCGTCGTTATCCGTATCGGTTATATGCAGCGCAAATATTTTGGACACCTGGGCCTCGCGTGGCAGGGCGTATGGTTTAAACTTTTTGTTGCCCAGGTTTTCGAGGTATACCGACCGGAAATTATTTACTTCTAATAAGCGGGCATCCTGTAACTGGCTTTTATCAAATATTTGTTCAATGGTTTTGCCGGCAAAATCGCGGTAGTTCGTAAATCTTTTATTAATCAAAGGCATTTGCTTGCCCAGTTCATCTTTGGAGGCAACCGGATACCAGTTCTGCCCGGCCTGGTAGGTCAGGATTTGGTCGAGGGTATTATTGCCATCTATATCCTTCACGTACATTTTAAGCGCTCCATTTTCCTGTTTGCGCAATTTGGTGTTGGTGCCCAGGTTACCCACCACAAAATCAATATCGCCGTCTTTATCAAAATCGGCGCCTTTTATAACCTGCCAGAATCCTTTTGCGCTCTGCAGGCCGGTATTATTATCGGGTACCAGTTTATTATTCTGGTTTTGGAACACCTGCACGGGCATCCAATCTCCCACCACCAATAAATCCAGATCACCATCCTGGTCATAATCGGCCCACTGCCCGTCGGTAACCATACCGGCCTGTTGCAGGGCCGGCGCCATTTGCGCGGTAGCATCGGTAAAGCGCCCTTGGCCGTCGTTGCGTAATAAATAAGACCGCGGGCTGATGCCGTATTGGTAGCCCACTACCCGCCCCCCGACAAATAAATCCAAATCGCCGTCGCCGTCGAAATCAGCGGGCCGCACGCAACTTTTATTCGCATATAGGGCCGGCAGGTTCGGGCTGCGGGTAAAATTGCCTTGGCCATCGTTCAGGTATAGCCTATCAAACTGCTCGGGCATTTTATCATAAAACTCGTTGCCGCCTGATACCACGTACAAATCCAGGTCTTTGTCATTATCAGCATCAAAAAACACGGCATCCACGTCTTCGTAAGTCGAATCGGCCTGGAAAAGATCTTTGTTGGTGGCGGAAAATTTGCCATTAGCCCCCTGCACGAACAACGCACCGGGCTGCCATTTGGCACCGCCCACGTAAAAGTCGTCCAGGCCATCGCCGTTTACATCGCCCACCGCCAGTTTAGGACCTTCGGTAGATACCTGGAAAGGCATCAGGCTCTCGCGGTAATAATCCAGGTAATTATTCTCGGCGTGTTTGTACGGGATAGCGGTGGTAGTCGAAACATCGGTATACAGGTGCGGAGCGGAGGGGAATAATTGCGCGTAAAATAGCTGGCTATTCGCTTGCGCATCGACTTGCTTCAAGACCAGCGTGGTATTGGCTTGGAGATTCGTTTTTACTTCGGCCTGCTGATTTCCCCAGATTACAATTAAAGTATCTACTCCCGAAAGCTTGCCTAAGCCAAAAGTTAGCGTAGGTTCTACACTCGAAAGAAAGCCCCGGGTAGGCATTAAATGCTGGGTTTGCAGTTGCCCCTGGTGCTTCAGATACACCTTGGCACCCAAACCAAATTTATTCAGTTTATCACCTTCGAGCTTAATTTTGAGGTAATTATTTTTCAGGAGCTGGTTGCTTTGGTTGCGGTAAATGCCCGCCGGCTGGTTAATATTGTTAGTAATCAAATCCAGGTCACCGTCATTATCTAAATCGGCGTAAGCGGCTCCGTTGGAAATAGTAGGCTCTTTAAAACCCCAGGCCACGGATTTGTCCTGGAACTGCAAACTTTTAGTACCCCGGAATATATAATTAGGCACCTTGCCTTCCGGCATCAGGCTAATGGCTTTATTATCGAGGTTCTTTGACGTTTCCATAGCCTGGCGCATGGTTTCATCGTCGGCGAATTTAACGTAATCCAGGTTGTTAGGCCGATGAACGATACCATTGGAAATAAAAATATCTTTAATGCCGTCGTTATCATAATCGGCCAGTAAAGGGGCCCAGCTCCAATCCGTGGCAGCTACGCCGGCCATCAGGCCAATATCCGAAAACTTCTGGCCGCCCACACTTAACTGCAAACAGTTGCGGCTGTATTGATAAAAATACCCGTAGGCCAATTTATACTGGTAAATATCAAAAGGATCTTCTCCCAGCGAGGCCTTTTCTACCTTCTCATCGGCCGGATACATATCCAGGGTCATAATATCGGGGTAGCCATCGTTGTTCATATCGGCGGCATCATTACCCATGGAGAAACGGCTTAAATGCCGGAAATGCTCTTTTACACTTTCAGTAAAGGTGCCGTCCCCGTTGTTCAGGTAATAATAATCATCCTCATGAAAATCATTCGACACGAAAATATCGTCCCAGCCGTCGTTATTTAAATCCGCAATAGCTATTCCCAAGCCATACCCCATGGCTGCCTGGTAAATTTTGGCCTGCTTACTCACGTCTTTAAATTTAACAACTTTACCTTCAGGGGCGGCTCCCTTCGGGGTTATAAGCTGATTTTCCAGTAAATAATCCCCGGCTTCGTTGTTGCGCAGGTTGCGCGTAGAGACCTGATCGTAACTGCGGGAAGTATGCACAGCGTGGTTCAGCAGGTATACATCCAGGTCGCCATCGCGGTCGTAATCGAAAAAGGCAGCCTGGGTGGCAAAACCGGTAAAATCCAGGCCATAATCCGCCGCTTTTTCGGTAAAGGTTATGTTGCTGTCGGCGCCGGGACCATTATTTATATATAATTCATTTGAACCCTTAAGGCCCTTGAAATTACCTACAGCGCACACATAAATATCCAGAAAACCATCGCCGTTTACATCAGCCATGGTTACACCTGTTTTCCAGTCGGCCAATCCCTGAATTCCGGCTGCTTCCGAAATATCCCGAAACTGAAATTTGCCGGTGTTCAGGTATAGTTTATTCTTTCCCTGGTTCGAAACGAAGAACAGATCCACCAGGCCATCGTTATTTACATCGCCGGCCGCTATCCCTGCCCCATTGTAAAAATAGAGGTAATCCAGAATATTTAAATCTTTGGTGGCCTGCAGCTTGTTAACGAAAGCAATATTTGTCTGGGCAGAATTTGTCTGTTCGAAAAGCGGATTCCGGACGGCTGTAGTTTCCTTTTGGCCCGAACACGCGGAAGCCAGGAAAAGCAAAACCAGCATCAAACTATAAATATTTAGAAGCTTACTACTTTTAATAACCGAATATTTGTACTTGCACATCTTTCTTCGCTAAACTAATAAATGGTAGTCTGCCGGCACTTTCATGTACCCGTGGATTACCGCACCTGCTCTTTTGTAAAATAACTAAATTCCGGGAGTTTCCGCCTCAAATGCGATAAGAGAAATATCAAATAATTGATGTTAATTACCAGAGGCAGTAGCACCAACAAATTATAAAATTCGGACCAGCTAAATATTGACCAGCCTTTTTTTATTACTTGGGCAGTAAAATTGATATTGATGTCTAAAGGAGGTGAGATTAGAAAAGAAAATTATTCGGCGCAAAATCCGAATTGTTAGTACTTCTGTTTCGAACAGAATAAACTGCCGTTGGGGGTGTTATCACCGCCCATTCTAAAGCTTCTGCCCGACTACTTGCTGGTGAAAACACGCAGCAAGGGCAGTGGTTTCGTTCAATTTATAAAATGCTAAACAGCTTCAATATTTTAATCTTCATCACTTGCCTAAACAGGTAATTAGCTAAAAAAGCAAGCCCATTGCTGGACTTGCTTTTCTAACTGGTTTTAAATATTAGTACCCCGGATTTTGTTTTAATTTTGGATTTAAAGCTAACTGACTTTGTGGTATTGGGTACAGATTTCTAAATTCTGGGGATTGGTCTTTAAACTGGGCTGGACCAGTAAACTTTCCGAAACGAATCATATCCTGTCTGCGGTGGTATTCCCAAGCCATTTCGCGGCCCCGTTCTGCCAGAATATTATCCAAAGTAAGCGTTGTAAACGGATCTACCTGTCGTTGTGCGCGAATAAAATTTATATCTTCCAGTGCTTTAGGCAGGTTGCCGTTGCGAAAATAGGCTTCGCCCCGCATCAGGTACAAATCACCTAAACGAAAGATAACAAAATCATTGTCCTGGCTCGAATTCGGGTTGTTGCGCTGAATTTCATATTTCGCACTTCTTACCCCCGCTGCCCGGGCAACAGGGCCAGCGGGCATCTCAAAGGCCGGAATCTCGGGGGTAAAAGCCAGTGGCCGATCGCCGTCAATCAGCGGCGTGCCATCGGCGGCGTATTGCTGGCCCACCAGCCACATTTTTTTACGTACATCTTTATCCTCGAAAGATTTATAAAAATCAGTTTCCGTGGCATAACCATTATTCGGCGGGCTACCTAAATTATACGTGCGCTGATTTAAGTAATGCAGCGTCCTGGTTTGAATATCCATACCCGTCCGTTTTGTTTTATCCATAGGCGTGGCCAGAATAATTTCGGGGGACGATTGGTTATTGATGCTGAAATTGAACAGGAAATCTGGCGCTAACCGGTATTTACCCGAATTAATTATAACATCTGCATGCTCAATGGCTTTGGTCCACTGGGGAGTGCCGGTATACACCTGGGCGTTTAGATAAAGTTTGGCCAGGATCATATGGGCAACGTACTTGTTCATCCGCCCGTACTTTACACCGCCTACCGTTTCAGACAGATCGGGTAAAGCCGCAAGTAACTCCTTCTCCACCCAATTATAAACTTCTGTTCTGGTCTTCTGTTCGGGGCTTTCCGCACTTATTTTTTCCGCAATAATTACATTGCCAAAATTATCCATTGCCAGGTAATGATAGAAAGCCCGTAGCGTTTTCAGTTCCGCAATAAGCGTTTTATCGGTAATGGCTGGGTTTAATAACTGGCGGTTAATGGCCGTAATGTTGTTGTAAATCCAGGTCCATAAATTATTAAACGGGCTGTCGTCCAGCGTTGGGTTCCAGGTATGCTGTTGCATACGCCGCCAGCGGTCCCCATCTTTCCAGTCCCCGCCCCGGGTCGGAATTATTTGTTCGTCGGTGGTGGTATTAAGTCCCACAAAGCGGTTAAAATAATCGCCCAACCCACCATAAAGTGGCCCTACGAGCGCATCGAGCTGTTCCGGGTTATTGCCAAATGCATCCTGGGAGAGTTGATCGCTTACTTCTTCATCCAGATCTGTACAGGATTGAACCCATAATAATCCGATAGCTGAACCAGCAAAGAGCAAAGTTTTGAGGTATTTATTCATGTTGTTGTGATAATTTCGTTTGAATAATTTATTCCGGAATAGGATTCTCTAAACCTTATCAGAAAGTTAAGTTAACGCCTAACTGAAAGGAACGGGTTTTAGGATATATACCGGTGTTGTCTAGGCCAAGCGTATTCGGGCGCTGGCGGTTGGCCGCATCACCACTGGTCCGCAGATCGCCGCGTACTTCCAGTTCCGGGTCGATACCTTTGTATTTAGTGATAATAAATAAGTTGTTACCGCCTAAGTATACGCGCGCGTTCTTAAATACGCCCATAGGAGGAACATTATACCCAATCTGCCAGTTGTCTAACCGAACAAAAGAGCCATCTTCTAGCCATAAATCAGATAACTGGTTTGTGCTGTAGTTGGTCTGGTAGTTAGCTATGTCGGTAAGCTGATTACCTTCCAGGATACTACCGGGTATGGTGAAATTAGAGCGCAGGTTATTCAGGATTTTATTACCGAATACACCGCGTAACTGAAAGTTTAAATCGAAGTTGCCGTACTGGAAGCTGTTGATAAAGGAAGCGGATAATCGCGGCTGGGCAACGCCGGCTTCATATAATTTAGCTTTCGTATAATCGGTTGTCGTGGTTCCGTCGGCACCCTCCAACAAAACTTTGCCATCGGTACCGAACCCGGCGAAATGAGGTATTAAAAACTCGCCCAGCGGATGTCCTTCCCGTAATTGAGAAGCAAATACATCAGACAAACCACGACCACCAAATTCGTTATAACGGATAACCCCAACATCAAACTGGTCATTTTTAAGACTTACAATTTCATTTTTGTAAGCAGTACCAACTAAACGGGTATTCCAGGTAAGGTTTTCGGTTTTAATAATATCGGTACTTAAAGAGAGTTCAATACCTTTATTACTCATTTCGCCCACATTAGCGGTAATGGTGTTAACAAAATATTGCCCGTTAGCCGGCACATTGTAATTGTACAACATGTCTTTGGTACGTTTATCATACACATCTATGGTACCGTTTAACTGCTCGAACAAAGTAAAGTCGATACCCACATTCGCCTGCTGAATTATTTCCCATTTTAAGTCCGGGTTGCTATTCTGGATAACGGCATAACCGGGTACAAAATCACCAATACTCCCATCGTAATAAGTACCCTGGCGGCCATACAGGAATAAAGACTGGTAAGGACTTATACCTTCGGAGTTACCGGTCTGCCCCCAGCCGGCACGTAGTTTTAAATAACTCAGGGGTTTATTCCCTTGCAGAAAGCCTTCGTTCGAAATAGTCCAGCCGGCCGCAAAAGAAGGGAATATGGCCCATTTATTATTAGCTCCAAATTTTGAACTACCATCCTGCCGTACGGTAGCGGTAAGATTATACTTGTCCATCAGGTTTAAAGTACCTCTACCGAAGAAAGATACCAGGGTAGTGCGGTTGCGGTAAGAAGTAGCATAATCCTGCGCACCGGATAATAAAGTACCCCGGCCACCGGATAAGTTATTATAGCCAAACTGCTCGTATAACCCGTTGATGTAATTGTTGTTATAAGCGCCAAAACCATCATCAACGTTATCCTGATAAGAGTAACCACCTAAAATATTGAAATTATTGGTTCCGCCTAACTGGCGGGTATAGGAACCGGTAATCTCTAATAATTTATTGTTAGTCTGGTATAAGTTACGGGATGTACGGCCCTGGTTAGACCGGAAAGCCAACACATTACGGTTGTAAGCCTGACTATTTACCGTATTATCGTTCTTGAGCGCACCATTTACCCCAATTACAAAACCATCCAGAAGCTCGTATTTCAGGTTTATGCCCCCAATCATTACGCGTTTTAAATCATCATTCTGGTAGTTTTCGAGCATGGCCACCGGATTATACAAGGCATTCGATCCGGGAATTTCATAATAACTGCCGTCGGTATTACGGATGGGTAGCGTTGGCAAGAAAAAAGTAGCCCGGGTAATAACATCGTCGTTCCGGTTTTGCTGGTCTGTTTGGGTGTAGGCCAGGCTATACTGCACATTTAACCGGTTATTGAGCGCTTTCTGATCTAAATTAACCCGACCGGTCAATCGACCAAAGCCTGTATTTTTAACAATACCATCGCGCTTAATATAATTGAGTGAGCCCCGGTAGGTGAAAGCTTCGCTGCCGCCCATGATAGATAAATCGTGGTTGTTGGTAAATCCGGTTCTGGTAATTTGATCAAACCAATCGGTGTTGTACCCCTGCCCGTTAGCGTCTTTCGGAAACCGGATTACATCATTCAAAGAGGCATCGCCTTTTATTTTAGCAACTTGTGCCCGGTAGCCTTCCGCATCTAATAAATCAAGTTCGCTGGAGATTACATCTGCGGCCACATAATTATTGAAACTTACGCTGGTAGTACCGGCCTTACCTCTTTTGGTAGTAATAATAATTACCCCATTAGCCGCCCGGGAACCATAAATAGCCGCCGCCGAAGCATCTTTTAAAACGTCCATTGTTTCAATATCTGCCGGTGCAATGCTATTGATGGGTACGCCAATGATGCCGTCTACCACATAAAGCGGGTCGCTGCCACCAGCCAGGGAGGTATAACCCCGCAGCCGAATGGTAGGATTCTGATTGGGGTCGCCGTTGGGTTGCGTAATAACCAAACCGGCCACCTTACCTTGTATCGCCTGGAGCGGATTAGGATTTACACCGGAGTTAAATTCTTTAGCCGTAACCTGCGCTACCGAACCCGTAACATCTTTTCGCTGCTGGGTACCGTAACCTACTACCACTACTTCTTCCAAAGCTTTGGCGTCTTCGGCCAGGGTAATATTCATAGTGCCTGGCCCGGTAAAAGCCTTCTCCTGGGGAGTGTAACCGATGAAAGAAAAAGCCAGCACGCCGGCTGCTTCCGGCACACTTAAACTAAATGAGCCATCTACCCCAGTTGAGGTTCCATTAGTTGTTCCTTTTAAAACCACTGTAACACCCGGTAACGGGTTTCCAGTGGCGTCCACAACTTTACCGGTTATGGGCCAGACAACCGCTTTAACTTTTAAGGTGCTGGCAGGATGATAAGGAAAGGCTACACTACTGGTACCCATAACCATCATCAGTAAAATAAACAAGCAGGTTTTTGGCTGCCTCCAATGGGTAAATTTTTTCATAAAACTTGTTATTTGTCTGTTTGTCAAAATTTAAAGTCACTATGCTTTTTGCACTATTGAACGGCAGGTCTAAAATTGTATTATTCTATCATATCTCAAATAAAAACAGTTAAATTTCATTTTTTTACAAATCAATTTTGCTTTTTAGAGAAGAATTTCAAAATATTCTTTGCGATATTCTTTAAAAAATTTTCAACCATAATTCAGCTTGAAGACACGCTCATATTATGCTGCATGCCATTTAGAACAACCCATATTTACACCATTGGTTTACAAGCAGTTAATTTATAACAACACAAACACCGGCTTGTTTAGGGCGTTTCAAAAATATTACCGCATCCGGTAAATAATGTGAGTTATTATACTACCCAGAACTATCTTTAATTACTCCGATAATGTTGTTGGCAGACACCGAAGGCATGAACACCTATTAATTCTTTAATAATTTTTAATAAACTTATACTTACTTTAATATTTAGAATAAGTTGGGCCCATAATTATTTAAAATAAAAAAACAGGCAACTTTTAAACATTGTTTTTAAACTTAATTTAAAGAGCATTACACCCTAAATATTAATCTTTTAATAATGTTCTTAAAAATATCAAAATGAATTGAGTATAATTTTATTAAGTTAATCTTTGGATGAGCTTGTAAAAGGAGATTTGTAAATAAAGAGAAAGCTTTACTATTTACTTACGCTATTTAACCATGCTGGCTGATTAATTTTAAAACGGGCTATTTTAACCCAATACAGAAGTAATTATAGCGATGCTATAATAACTAAAAGGCTTGAAATTTGAGTGAATAGGCAAGTGAGGAGCTACTGTATTGCCAGGATTAGTCTACACCCTTGTTAAGCGTAATATCCATCAGCCAATCTCTTCACTACTTTCAAAATTATTCGCCCGCTTAAGAATAGAGTAATTTAAAAGAATAGGTAAACGGGCTGGTTTTAGGAACCAGATCCTGACGCGATAGGCAGCGGGCAAGGCTCAAACATTACTGGCCAAGTTAAATCTGCCGGAACCTTCATTTTATATAAGGCCAGATGCATGGAAATAAATTTCAGGGAAGATTAAGCTATTAGTACCAGTATTATTTTTTGGCTTGGGTAAAAACAAAAATCCCTTTTTTATTCGCTACAATAATATCGGTTAACTTATCGTGGTTCATGTCTTGGGTAACTACGTGCACCCCTACGCCGGAATTATCGTCGATCAGGTGCGGCTCCCAGGTGGGGATTTTGCCGGGTTTTAACGCATACCAATATAGCACCGGCGGCTCGTATTCGCCGGGGTCTTTGCCCATGTGGGCGAAATAGCGCTTGCCGGTTAAAAGGTCGGGGTGTCCATCCTGATTTATATCCAACAAAGCTAAACTGTGGGTTTGGGTAAATTTATCCGATATCAGGTGCCGGGTCCATTGGGAGATGCCCTGCTCGTTTTGGGTTTGCTCGTACCACCAGATACCGACGTTATGGGCCGAAGAAGAAACCACGTCCTGATCGCCATCCTGGTCGAAATCGTAGACGTACATCTGCGCGCAGGCTTCGCCTAAATTGGCCGGGTGAAATGTCCAGTCTGGCTGCGTGCGATCAACGGGTGCTTCCCACCAGCCTTCTTTTATAATCACATCGGGGCGGCCATCTTTATTCATGTCGCCTAGGCCTAAGCCGTGCGAAAAGGGTTCAGAACCGGGGCTTTTCTCTTTACTGATGGGATATTTTTGCCAGGTTAAATCGTTTTTAGAAACGGGTGCCTTAAACCAGGTCATCTGGCCGTTGGTGGAATTGCCTCCGAGTAAATCCATTTTGCCGTCGCCGTCTACATCGTAAAAACCGGCCGATTCGTTACCCACTGCATCATGGATTTTATGTACCGGCCAGTGCCCACCTTTTTTTTGGGGGTTCTCAAACCAAAGGGCTTCTTTTCCCGGAAAACCAATCCGTACAAAATCTACCCAGCCATCAAAGTTTACATCCATGGCGTGGCTTACAAAAGCATTGCTGTAGCCTTTATCGTAAAAGAACTTTTCGGGTTGGGCAATTTCGTGCTTCTGCCAGTCAGGGGCCTCAAACCAGTAAGCCCCGGCCAGTACATCCATTTTTCCATCGCGGTTTACATCGCCTACCGCTACGCCTTCGGCAATAAATTCTTCGTGCAATACTTGCTTTGTAAAAGATATTTCGGCAGCCGGTATGGCTTTCCCACCTTGTTTCGGGGTAGAACTGCCGGAGGAAGCGCAACTACCCGTCAATAGCAAAAGCCCAAAGCCAAAAGCAATAACTTTAAGCCTGGTATATTTTAGGTAAGATAGCGGGTTACCGGATACTGATTTATATTCCATAGCGATGAGGCGGTTTATTTATTAGCGGTTAAGAAAACCAAAGTATGCCAATGATAAATACCTTTTCAATGTTAGCTTTTTTCCTAAACATGTAAAACTAAAAACCCGGTAAAACTATTAATACCAGATAGTACCAAAGACCTGCTGTAGCAGAAGTTCTAAAGCCTTCCAGCCACAGTTATTCCGAAAGAATGTTCTGTTGGGAAGGTTTTACCGGCAATCAGTTTTAGTTATTAACCTGAATATTTTCGAGTTCTATGCGCGATAATTCTTTTAACTGCCCAGCCTCGAAGAGTTTGTCTAAATCGGTAAGCGGTACCTGTTTATTGGGGGGCTCGAAATTGATGTATTGCTGAAAACGAATGCCGCCTATCACCTGCGGATTATACGCCTGCCGAAAACGCAAGCCCCCGCCTTCGGTTTGGTAGCTGTAAGCAAAATAATCTACCACAAATGTTTTCTGGTGAATGTAATAAATAAATTCATCTTCGTGATCAACGCCGCCGCCTTCCGGGGCAAACGTAATTTTTACTTTATGGTAAGGCTGGCCCCGCAACGTAACTTCTCCCAAATACGCTTTTTGTACGGCTGGGTCGTTCAGGCCAAACGGCAGCAAAGCAAAGTAAATAACCGAATTTACCGAATTGGTAAAGGCTTGTTTTCTTTCTTCGGGCAGGTTTACCGGTTGTCCGTTCACTTCCCGTTTAAAACCATCGTTGTTTAAAAAATCTTTTACGCGGCCCGTAGAATCGGTAAAAGCGCGGGTGTAGGTAAACAGGCCATTATTACGGGTTGCGGTATAATGCCGATCGCGAAAGTCGAAAGCCAGGTTCAGATGCTCGTAATTTTTACCGCCGTGGGCCCTAATGGCTTTATCTACCACTTCCTGTGCTTGGGAGTCGGAAGCCAGGCTATTGGTTTTATCAGGCGAACAGCCCAGGGAAAAAAAGAGGAACAGAGAGCAAAATAACAGGTAGCGCATTTCCGGAATATTTAGCTCCTAAAGATAGGCAAAAATATCAGGCTATTCCTTTGGCTTCTATATTTCCCTTTGGTTTCGGGTATAATATCATCCACAGCAGCTAATTGCTACAAGTAACCAAATCTGTGGTAAGAGAACTCCAATAATAGAAGGCGAAATTAAGGAAACGGTTATATCCAAAACTTTATAGCAGATTAGCTGAAATAACCACCTACCGCGGACGAAAATAAAATAGGAATAAATAGCAACCGGCAAAAGCTATACCGGAACCGGAATAGATTGAAGATCTTCTTTAATAAAAACCCGAACAGTGCTTAAATCTATTTCCCCGTTCTGCTTAACCGGATAACAGGTAAACTTCTCGAACTGCTTAGCATTGTCGAAATCAACATTGCCGGCAACATCAAAAACAAAATACTCGTCGCTGTTTTTCAGCATTATCGGGCAGTATGTATTAAAATCTACCCATCCTAACTTTAACATGTAATTTAAAAAACGTGTTCTTATAACTTTAACATCGGTTGCCGGACTGCATTTACCGCTTTTCCACACCGGGAAAGCGTTCTTTTTAGCTTTTACTTTTGGTTAACAGCGTCTATTTACTGGGTAGCGCCTAAAAAGATTTTGCCAGATAACAGTCTCCGCTCTGGTACTGGATTATACTGAAATAAGCACTAGATGTTATGGTAATAAAAAAGCAAAATGTTGGCTGAAACCAACTTAATAATAATGGGGGACGTTCAAGTGTTTGAAACCTAGCAGCGAGGCAAAAAAAAGTTAGTTTGCTGTAAATCAGCTAAAACTCCCCAAGGGCAGATTTCGAAATACATAAAAGGACCCGCTCTTACTAAACTACCTGAAGATATTTAATACGGATATGGCGTGTAAACGCGCTTCCTTTAAAGGCGTCATTTTGCGCTCGTCGAAATAGCTGAATCTACGTTTTATAACGGTAATATTAAACCCAGGATGACCAAGCTATAGTACGCTTAAGCCCCTGGCCGGTTTTATAAGGGTATAAGGAGGGCTAAAAAGAACCCTAATTCCTAATAGTGCAGCAACCCGTTTCCTCTTTACTTCAGGAGGGAAATTGAATTATTTTTTAAGCTGGCTTTCGTATAGTGCAATCCATTGTTGCGGGCTTAACTTCGATGCTAATTGCCCGATTAATACGTACGGTATACCAGCCATCTTCTTAAACCGGATACAGCTTTTACCCATGTCCGGTTTGGTTTTAACATGTTTGGGATATTCCTGCGTAAACCAGGCTAACAAATCCGGCGCGGCATACAATCCCATGTGGTACAAGGCTACAAAATTTTTCTGAGAAGCAATATTGATGAAAGGCAAAGGTTCTTCCGGGTTACAGTGGTAGCCCGGCGCATAAAGTGTATGTGGCACCACGTAGCCAATCATGCCATAATTCATTACCTCAGCGAAGCCGGCCGGCAGGTTCTCCAGCAATATTTCCCGGAGTTGGCTCATGGCGTGCTTTCGGTCAGCGGGTAGGGTATCTAAATAGGCTTGCGGGGTAATTGCTGCTGAGCGCATGGGTTAAGTTTTGGTTTTAGCCGGAATTATCTGGTTTATGGTTGGTAAATCTAACCAATGTCTGCCTGGGCTTTATAATATTACTTAAAATTTAAGCTGTCGCGCCTCTCTTTTGTCCTCGCCACTCTAGACTTTGGCTAAGCGTCAGGTGATAAATATTGTCCCCGACGTAATCCAGCGGCATTATTTTAGCTTAAGACTTCCCTTATCCTTACCCAAGGAGATTTACCAACCAGGAAGCTTTGCATAAATAAATATAAACTGCTTACACCCACGCCAGACAGCCCTGAGATTTATTTTACTTAACTGCTCATAAATTTATCTAATTAAATTTGGATAAAATGCTATAAAAATTAACTTTAAAAATAATTATCAGGGCTATTCCAAAAAGCTGTAATTTATCGTTAATCTTCCCGCTTACCTAAAACCAACCAAATAAGTCTGGCAACAGGCTTTTATAGCGTATATTAACTATTCGGGGTGGCTGTTTTTTAGAATCAAATTGGCATTCTACACCTGTCGAGCCCGCATTGCTTAGTTTTCTTAAAATATTGAAGGAGTATTAGGCCTTTGCTTTTAAAAGCTGAAAGCAGTTATTCCTGATTCATCGGTATTTCTATTTGTTTCTGTTGCCTATGTGGTTGCGGCAACAGCTAATTAAGTTGCAACCGCTTACCTTTTAAACGCCATTATTATGAATGAACAGGAAAATGTAAAAGTAGTACAGGAAGGATACCGCCTTTTTTTATCCGGCGACATTGAAAATTTAATGCCACATTATACCGAAGACGTTGAGTACATTGTGCCCGGCCCCTCCGGTTTGAGTCCGATTGCGGGGCGCTATGTAGGAAAGGAAGCCGTTAAACAGTTCTACAGTAAAGTAGGTGCTAACTTTGAGTTTAGCGCGTTTCAGCCCCAGGAAATGATTCCGCAAGGCGACAAAGTAGTTGTGCTGGGCCATTATGAAGCTAAAGCAAAGGCTACCGGGCAACTATTGGCTATTGACTGGATACATTTATTTCAACTACGGGATGGTAAAGTAAACCGGTTTCAGATTTACGAAGATACCGCCACTGTGGTAGCGGCTTTAAGCAAAGCCAATGTTGAGGCAGTATAGTTGAGAACCAGAAACCATAACCAGACCAACCGAACCTGCTACTAAGGCAAATATTTACTTAACACCAGGCGGGTACAGCAATTACGCCCTGGCGGTATATGCCTTACAAAATGTTGTAATAAAAATGCAGCAGCGGTACCTGAGTAAACCTGTTAAAACAAACTGGTACACAAAAAGCCAAAGGCGTCCAGATCTTCCGCTGACAACCCCAACAGGAAATGCAAGAACTTGCACTTAATGTTAAATTGATTTAAGGTTATAAACTTCTAAACTTCTAAAAAGCCGTTCTTCTTACAAATGAGCGGCTTTTTTATTTTTAAAGATGTATTGCCTAAAAATGAGGTTATACAAAACTTATTGCCGGACAAGCCAGAATTTATCAACCGTCCCGGTGTGTTATTTAATATTTTCAGTATCTTACTGCATTTCAGGGCTATCAACTCCATCAAGATTTTTACTTCTTTAATTACAACATCATCTGATAAACCTATGAGTTCCACCATTAAATTAGTATTCTGCCTCCTCATCGCAGGCTTCGTAACCCTGTCCTTCAAGGCCCGACCTACGGATTTCGAAATCATCAAAGGAAAAGTAGTAGCGGAATTAATGGAAACCAAAATTGATGCCGGCAGGGTAACAGCTATATTAGACCGCATGAAACCGGATGGTAGCTTTAAAAATATTAACTATGCCGACCTGAGCCGAACAGCCGGTTTTCCGCATCGCTTTCACACATCTGATCTGCTCTATCTGGCAAAAGCCTATAAAAACAAAAAATCGAAATATTATAAAAGTAAACAATTAAAAGAGCGCATTATTGCCTCTTTAACCTATTGGGTAAACCACGATTTTGTGGGCGATAACTGGCACGATAGTCAGATAACGACCCCTACCAACCTGGGCGATTTTATGCTGGTAATCGGGGATGAATTACCGAAAGATTTAGTGGCGAAAGCGCAACCCATTATCCGCCGGGCCAACATGAATGCCTCGGGAGCCCGGCCCAGCGGCGACCGGATTGTAATTGCCGGCATTTTGGCTAAAAATATGCTTTTTGTGGGCGATAAGCCGGGTTTTGATGAGGTAATTAAAATAATTGCGGGCGAAATAAAATTTAATACCGGTAAGCGCGGCATGCAAAGCGATTACAGTTTTCACCACCGCGAAGACCGCGTAAATAACACCACGTCGTATGGCTACGGCAAATACGCGAATGAATTTGGCAATTGGTCGTATTACGTAGCGAACACCCAGTATGCTTTCGCTAAGGAAAAAATAAACCAACTCGTCGATTATTACCTCGATGGTATTTATAAGCAACTGGTATATGGTATTTACACCGATGTGAGTGTAAAAAACCGGAGTATTACGCAGGAAGAAGGGCCCTTTAAGCCGCACGGCGTAACCGAAATCGAAAGACTACTAATTAGTACCGACTACCGCCGCCCAGAATTGGAAGAAATAATGAAGCTACGGAAGGGCGAAGCCAAGCCTTCGCAGTCTTTCAGTAAATTCTTTTGGCAAACCGAACACTTTGTATTTCAGCGGCCCAACTTTTACACCACGGTACGCATGTTTTCTACCCGCAACCGTAACATGGAAGAGCCTTACAACGGCCCCGGCAAAACCACCCACCACCGCGCCGATGGCACCAATTATTTAATGCTGAAAGGCGACGAGTACCACAATATCTGGTCTGTATACGATTGGCAAAAAATATCCGGTACCACCATTCTGCAAAAACCCAGGCTGCACGGCCCCGAAAATATTCAACTGGATGGCCTCACCGATTTTGTAGGGGCCGTAACCGATGGCTTATACGGCGCCGTAGCCTTCGACTTTATCAGCCCGCACGACCAGGTAAAAGCTAAAAAAGCCTGGTTCTTTTTTGATGAGGAATACGTTTGTTTGGGCGCCGATATTAAATCGCAACCGAACCTGCCGGTAGCCACCACCATTAACCAGGCCCTGCTGCGCAGCGACATTACGGTTATGCAAAATAACCAGGTTAAAAAGCTGCCGCCGGGCAACCACGAGCTGCAAGATTTAAAGCTCGTGTACCACGATAAAGTTGGCTATATTTTACCCAATCCAGCAACGGTGCATCTCTCCAACCAAGCCGAACAAGGCCGCTGGTCCGATATTACCGACCAAAAAAATATTTCGAAAGAAGTAGTCCGTAAAGAGGTGTTTAAACTCTGGTTCGACCACGGTAAAAGCCCGGCCAATGCTTCTTATGCCTACATGGTAGTGCCGGCCGTAAGTGAACAGGCCTTTATTGCATCCAGCCAAAACAATCGCCAAGTCGAGATTATCGCCAACACCGCTGCTTTACAGGCGGTTAAAAACAATAAATCAGGAATAACCCAAATGGCGTTTTACCAGGCCGGCGAAGCTAAAATTTCGAAGGATTTAAAAATAAGCCTGGACAGCCAGGGGATGGCCATGCTTAAAATGCAGGGCAATAAAATACAGGAATTAACCCTCTCCGACCCTTCCCGGAAACTTAAAAGCGTATTGGTAACCTTGTCCGGCACCCATCAGGCCAAAGGCGATTTCTTTACCTCGTTGCCGCAAGCCGAACAAGGCAGCACCTCCATTTTAGTATATTTGCCCGATGGTGATTATGCCGGCAAGAGTGTAACGGTTAAGTTTGATTAAAAGCTAAATCGAATTTTTAAGCGGGTACGCAAAGGTTCCTTACCTGTACTAACCTTTGCTGGTATTTACCGAAACAGAGTTCCTCCAGTTTCATCTAAAGTTTTAAGTCTCCTTCGGAAGACTCAAAACAGCTGGTGTAAAAACTTTCATAATCGGTGAAAAACATGTTTTCGAGCGAAATGCCGCAGTTTTTTTTCTTCACCGTCTTTACAGAAAAAATGGCGGATAGCGCCTTGGGTTAGAAAGCCAATAACACTACAAATTTCGCCTTCTTTCCATAGAAAGGCTTTTTTACGGAGTTTTACCGGCTTAAAGTAAACATCAATTAAAGCCAGATTCTTCGCGGGCATGTTAATGGCTTTTATACAAAATTGTTTCAGCCCCTCAGTCATGGCTATCATTATTAAAGATTAGAACTTACCGTAATATTACAGAAGCAGAATGCAAGAAATTAGGATTTAATAATAGAAAGTTATAGAAAAAGCGGTTTTAATGCAAATAAATTTAACTCTGAGAAAATAAACCTTATAGAATTGTTACACGCCACTATTCAGGGTGAATCTTCAAGCAATACCAAACAAAATTCTTAACTTTTAGTCCTTGTTGCTATTCTTTTATAAAAATAATTTTATATATTTAAGGAATAGTTTTATTTACTATTCTCCGCCTAAATTATTTAAATAAATATCTCTTGTTTCAATTGGTAATCGAACATTAACAATCAGAACTTTTAGTACCTGAACATGCTGATTACATAACCGGATAAAGGATAATTTTCCGGAATAAACCAGCTTTGTTTTAGTACCATAACGCAAGCTTAAAAAATTACCTATTTTGGCCCGACCGGATAGTAGTTCGCATTATCCGGTTGCCGTTTATCAGCTTTCTCTTAACTATTTAGGACTAAATTGTAAGCAATTATTTGCCCCCCGTAACGGCCATTTTAGCGGCTGGCGTTTTTACTTCTCCAATTTTTAGGGGCCAAACCCATCAGGCAAGCCGCTTCATAACCGTCAGACATTGCCGGTAGATGGCCTATAAATTCTGGAACCATTATTCATAATTTACCTTTAAAAAGTAAGCGTATGAAAAATTACTTAACTCCTTTAAGTAAAAAGCTTGCCAGAACCACTTTGGTAAGTACATTGTTTTTTTCTTACATTTTTTTATTTGTTTCCTGCGAAGAAGCGTTGCAACCCGCCCCGGACGCAGCACTTGCCAAAGCCCAAAGCCAGGCCGATATGAAAGGTGGGAAACCCGATATAATTGTTTCGGCGGGTGGTTCTATTCAGGCGGCTGTAAATGCGGCACAGCCCGGCGATATAATTATGATAAAACCCGGCGTGTACAAAGAAGCAATTTTAGTAGACAAAGCAAATATCACGCTGAGAGGCAGTGAAGGCGTTATTATTCAAAATCCGGGTGACGCCGACGACGGCATCCGGGTAACCGCAAATGGCGATGGTTTTAAACTATACCATGTTACTATTCGGGATTTTGAAGAAAATGGTGTATTCATGATTCGGGCCGACGACTATGTGTTTAGCCATGTTACCACTATTAACTGCGGCGAGTACGGCTTATTTCCTATTGCCTCTAACGGGGGGCTTATAGAACATTGCGTAGCTTCCGGCCACACCGATAGCGGCATTTACATTGGGCAGTGCCAGGATACCGAACTGTACCACAACAAGACTTACGAAAATGTTATTGGCCTCGAAATTGAAAATTGCTCGAAGGTAGTGGCCAGCTTTAACCAGAGTTACAACAATTCCGCGGGTTTGTTGGTGGTATTACTGCCCGGATTACGGGTAACCACTTCTACCGATATTTTGCTTTCTCATAACCAGGTTAATAACAACAACCACGTAAACTTTTCTGAACCCGGCGGCGGGTTCGAGAATTTTGTACCCACCGGCTCCGGTATTTTAATAGTCGGAACCGATAATACCAGGGTGGTGCAAAACCACGTAATGAACAATAATTTCCTGGGAATTGCGGTAGTAAGTACCCGATTATTGGGCGGATTGGCGGGTTTGCCGCCCGAAGCCTTTTCGCTGATAGAACCCAACCCCGACTATACCCAGGTTATTAAGAACGTGGTAAAAAATAATGGTTCCGCCCCGCCAACGTTGCCCATTCCGATACCCGGCGTAGATTTACTCTGGGACGGTTCCGGTACGCATAACTGCTGGCGCGATAATATTTATAATACCAGTTACCCGGCCAATTTACCCACCTGTGCTGTAAGTTTTGCAAAAAAATAAAAGATGAAAAAGCCGCACCTGGTAAGTGCGGCTTTTCTTCGTTGGTTAAGGAATCCTCATTCTAACCTCGTAATCAAAATAGAATTATCTTTATAGGTAAACAGCTGAAAAGCTAAGAGCAAGTCCTGATTGGTGCGCGTTTATAAAACGTAATCCACCATGCTCACCTGCGTCTCTGCCACAACTGGTATTTCGTGTTTTGCTACTCTTTTTGCCGGCTGTTTTAAAATGCCACCACATCCAATAACACCAGTTTTCCGGCGGATGCTATCCTTTTTCTTTCTGGCAGTACTGCAAACTTTCCACCACTAGTTATCAGGCGGTCGTAATCTTTCCAAGTAAACACATCCACCCACGCCACCACCGCAAACCCAATTAAATAAATGCCTTTCTGGGTTCTGATTTTGTCGGCCCGTTGCCTGTAGTAGCTTTTGCTGGTACAAACCCGAAATGCGTTCATTTAAAGCTTTAAATTTCCCTCCGGAAAGCCTTCGAAAACCCAGGCAATCCACCAGAAGAATTTTTACAACAGTATAAAGTAAAAATATATGTTGTAAATATTCAATAATTTATCTACATTCATCTAATATTCCGCTTCCCTTGTTTCACTCTCCCGGCTTTATTCGACTATCATAGTTATTGCCACTAGCTTTTCTTTTTAAGTAATCCCTTTTCGCCTGGCAATGGCTTCCCCGCGCAAGAATTATTTATTAATCCATCTGCTTTCAAACCCTTTTATCCCAATAATTATGAAAACAAAAATCCTGTTAAGCTTATTAATAATGGCTTTGCATTTGCCGCTCCTGGCGCAAACAAAAGCCACCAATCTCTCAGGTTCCATAGCCGGTACCTGGAAAATGACCTCTCAAACGGCTAAGGATCCCAAAGGCCAATCTTTTACCACTGATTTAACTAAAAATACCCAATATAAAATTATTACCCCTACTCATTGGATGTATGTAGGTTATAACAGCGATTCGCTGAAAGGCGGCGGAGATGGCGGTGTTTATACCTTAAAAGGAAATAAATATATTGAAACCCTGGATGGGGCTAAAACTGATTTTACTGTAAAAGTAGCCGGCGATAAATATTACCAGGATGGTTTCATCATCTATCCGGATGGGGAAAAACTGGAACTGCATGAAATATACCAGCGCGTACCAGAACCCAAAGGTAAAAATGCAGATATAGCAGGAACCTGGAACTTTGTGTCGGGAAATGATTTAAGTAACGGAAAAAAAACACCTGAAAAGGATATGCAGGAACTGATGATTATCACCCCGCAGCATTTAATGTGGGTGCACAAAACAATTGCCGGCAAGTTTAAAGAAGCATTAGTAGCCTCTTATACCAGAGAAGGTAATACAATTACTCCCAATGGCATTATAGCTTCCTGGCCCTTGGGCAAAGAAAAAGTAAAAGTAACCGCGACGGTAAAAGGGGATCAAATGTTCTCCCATGTGACGGTAACCATGCCCGATGGCAAAAAAGAAGAATTTGAAGCAATCCATCAAAACGTAAGTAAACCAAAACTGGCCAAAACAGCTTCTAAATAAAATATATACCACAAAGGCGCGGAAGTCTCTTTCGCGCTTTAAGGGCTTAACCGAAAATATTAGGAGGAATAGTATTTATTATAGATTATTTGAAAGGCACTGAAGTAACTTTTGCGCCATAATGGGACGTCATCCTGCGGAAGACTATAAACAGCAGAGGGAAATATCTTTGGAGCTTACTTTAGCCGTTTTCCAGATACATAGTGTTATATTACTAAAATATTTTACCAGTCAGATTTACCTGATACTGGTTTAGCCATATCTTTATTAAGACTTAAGGTTAAGTCTTCAATAGTTCTTATTAATTGGTTTGAGATACTTCTTTTAGAGCTTGACCCAGCTAATTTGCTTGATAGCAAACTTTCAAATGGCACATCATTTGACCCAATATTATTATCTTGTAATGCTGGTTCTTGGTATAGTATATTTGTGAAAGAATATTTATATTTATTATCTTTGACATAAATTTTTATAGTAAAACCAAAAGTATGAATTGTGGGAACTAATGCTTCAAAGTTTGTTCTTACTTCATAAAAACCTTTCCCTATAATAACACCCTCTTCTTTATCTTCCATCTGGATAATAGCATTGGCAGAATTAAAATTGGTTACTATCCATTGTTTAGCTCGGATATGTAATTCAGGTTTAAATGCACCCGCAATCTCAACTACTTCTGTAAAATCAACCTTTCTGGTTTCTTGGTCAATAGGTAAGGAGTAAGATTCTTTTAAATGAGCAGCCCTCATAAACCCAATTTGTCCTTTATAATCAACCTTATAAATATCTCCAGAAACTTTTTCTAATAAGGTCACAGATTCTCCATTTTTTAACTCGGCAAGGGTTTCATTAGGTATATTACTACTTTTGTGCAACATACTATTGAGGGTCTTAACCTCATATGTGATTTTTTGAGCCTGTATGGAAAAGCCAACTATAAGTAATATTAACATTAAATATATTTTTTTCATGGGCGTTATTTTATGTAATACTGCCTTTTAGATTTGGATATGAACGTATTTAATTATAAATAAATTAAGTGGAGAAACCAATTTTAAAACATAATATTATTTTAATATTCAATCACAAAACTTTGGTGATAAAATAAATCCCGTTCTGGTCTCTGATTTGGCAACCGCCTTGCACGTAGTAATCTTTGCTGGTATTTACCAGAACAGCGTTCCTCCGGTTTCATTAAAAGTTTGCAGTCATCCTGCGGAAGACTTCAAACAGCGGGGTCTTTGGCTCTAAGCTAAAAGAAGGACTTAAAGAGATAAAGAAAATAAAGATAAAAGGGCGGATGTCGGATAAAACTAAAATGGCTTTTATCTGCCTTGAACACATAAGGTAAGAGGAAAAATACTCCCTTCAAGCAAAGGGTTAATATTAGTAATTACAACAATCAAGGAGTTGGGATATGGATACCAATTAAGGTGTTCTTATTTCAACACTTTTTTTTGTTTTTAAAGGTGAATTTTTTAAATAATAACTAAATTGTTTAGGGCATAAAACAAGCCTTTGGTGGCTTACTATTATTAAGTTTAGGGTGATAAAAGTTTGAATTTCTATAATAATTATAGATAAATACTTCCTCCAGTACTAATTAATGTAACATATAATTTTAACAATAGCCATACATATGGAACAAGAAAATATTTCTTTTACAACATCATTAAATGTTGATGATTGGGATAATAATTTAGGAGGTTGGAGATGTCCGTCATTGAAGATTCCAGGTGCAGAGATAGACGCAATCTTTTCAGGTGGACAAAAGATAGATGATGGTAAGTATCAGATATTAAAAAAGCATCATATAATTAGATGGGCTGATAATACCCCACCTGCTAAAGTTCTTGCTTCCATTACTTTGACTAAAGAACTTACCACAAAAGAACTATCTTCTAAATGGAAAAAGCTAGCAATTGTTCTTCCTTTCCTTGCTACAGTATTAACAGCAATCATTTCAAACTATTCTCCAAAAGGTTTATTAAAAAACACACAAACAGTAGATACGAATGAAAATACCGCCCGAAAGCCAATCACTACTAGTATAGATACTTTTAGAATTATGTTTCCTCGAGGATTACGAGCAGTTGTGTCATCTACTAATTTGTCTCAAGATAGTGTTGTAAAAGATAATCCATCGAAATATTTACGAAATAAAGGAATTGCGCTTGGTAGGGTTGATGAAGGATTAAAGAAAGCATATGCAGGACTTGTACAAAAAAGCCCTGAAGAAATAAAATTTGTTCCTTGGATTGTTGATGGTAAACCAATAAAGATAGGTTATTCATATGCAATTCAAAATGCAGGACCAATTTCAACTGCTCAGTATAATGAAGTTCAATTATTCCAAGGAGACTACTATTTTACAATTTATATTCATAAAACATCTGATGGAGAACCTCAAGGCCCTATTATTGAACCAACAAAAAGTGGAATAAATTGGGATTTTGTGAAAAGCGGAATATCCCAAGCCTTAGAAGAACTTTACTTAAGAAAAAAATACGTAGAATTTGGTGATTTAGGTGTTTTTCAAGAACCTGGAGGCGAATGGGAATATCGCTTAGAATACACCGTTCGTACCAGGTAAAATAAAGGATGACTAACACTAGCTTATAAGAAAAAACGGTTTAGCTATACCATATTCACAGATATATGATTATGACACAAAATTTGACACCTAAAAAAGCAAAAACCCGTGCAAATCAGGGATTTACAAGGGTTTTAAGTACCAGGGGCGGGACTTGAACCCGCACTTCCTAATGGAAACAAGATTTTAAGTCTTGCGTGTCTACCAGTTTCACCACCCCGGCATGAAGGCTGGCGCCTTCAGTATTTTAGATAAAGAAAAGACGTTGCGGGTGCAACGTCTTTTCTCGTTAGTGGAGCGAAAGACGGGGTTCGAACCCGCGACCTCGACCTTGGCAAGGTCGCGCTCTACCAACTGAGCTACTTTCGCGTTTTGTTATCGCCACACCGTGTTACTGTGTTTTGATGATGCAAATGTACGCAACTTCTGTTTATTGTCAAGTACTAGCAGCAAAAAATTTTTATCTTTTTCTTTTCTTCCTGAGTTTCAAGGAAATATTTTTTATCCTTCCCTCCTAGTAAACCGAGTTCTATGCCCACGCTTTTGGATAAACTGCAGCTACGTAATACTTCCTTGAAAACAGTTTATATTATACGTCCAAGGTGCCCACGCCTGTCCTCCAGGAGGGACCTATTTAGCAGGTAGCCAAAAAGTTTCTTCCTGAATGACACCAATGGGTTAATAAGAACTCTTTTTATTAATCTTTGGTATTAAATAACTTATAGCCATTAACTGGGCCATCACCGTACCGCTATTTCTTCGCTTCGTTGGCCAGCATTTTTAGCTCGTTTAGCTTCAGCAAAGCTTCTACGGGCGTAATGGTGTTTATATCTAGTTTATCGAACAAGTCCCGGATTTTCATCATCAGTGGGTCGTTCAGCTCAAACATGTTGAGTTGAAACTTTTGCTTGGGCACCTGCTGCAACGATCTTTTATCGCCTTCCCGAATTTTGTCCTGCTCCAGGTGGTGCATAATTTCGTTCGCCCGGATTACCACGTTGTTGGGCATACCCGCCAATTGCGCCACGTGTATCCCGAAGCTGTGTTCGCTGCCGCCCGGCACCAGCTTGCGCATAAACAATATTTTGTCGCCGGCTTCCTTTACCGATACGTTAAAGTTACGCACGCGCGGCAAATCGTCGGCCAGTTGGTTGAGCTCGTGGTAGTGGGTAGCAAACAAAGTTTTAGCCCGCGCTTTGGGGTGGTTGTGCAAATGCTCCACAATGGCCCAGGCAATAGAAATACCATCGTAAGTACTCGTACCCCGGCCAATTTCATCCATCAGCACCAAACTCCTATCCGATAAATTATTCAGGATGCTGGCCGTTTCGGTCATTTCCACCATAAACGTACTTTCGCCACGCGCTAAATTATCCGAAGCCCCTACCCGGGTAAATATTTTATCGATAATCCCAATTTCGGCGGCTTCGGCGGGTACAAACGAACCAATCTGGGCCATGAGCACAATCAGAGCGGTTTGGCGCAATAAGGCACTTTTACCGGCCATGTTCGGACCGGTTATCACCATTAGTTGCTGCTCGTCGGTATCCAGGAAAATATCGTTCGGAATGTAGCTCTCACCCAGGGGCAGTTGGCGCTCGATAACCGGGTGCCGGCCTTTTTTAATATTCAGCGCCTTGCTGTCGTTTACCGCCGGTTTAACGTAGTTAAACTGGGTAGCCGTAGTCGCAAAAGAGGCTAAACAGTCAATCATGCCCAACACCTTGGCGTTCTGCTGTATCTGCACCACGTAATCACCCACCGACAGCACCAGCTCATTAAATAATTGCTGCTCGATGGTGTAGATGCGGTCTTCGGCGTTTAATATTTTTTCTTCGTAGGTTTTGAGTTCTTCGGTAATGTAGCGCTCGGCGTTTACCAGGGTTTGCTTCCGAATCCAGGTGGTGGGTACTTTATCTTTATGGGCGTGGGTTACCTCCAGGTAATAGCCAAACACTTTGTTATAGGCAATTTTCAGCGAGGAAATACCCGTGTTTTTAGCTTCGCGCTGCTGTAGTTGCAACAAATAATCCTTACCCGAAAAAGCAATTTTCCGCAGCTCGTCCAGTTCCGCGTGAATACCCGGATTAATAATATTACCCAGGTTGGTAAGCATGGGCGCATCGGGCTTTACCTTGGTTTTTATTTCTTCCCGGATGCTTTCGCAGGAGGTTAGCTGGTCCGATAACTTTTGCAAGGCCGGAATATTACTGTAAGCCATTAGCTCTTTAATAGGCAGCATGGCTTCCAGGGCCCGGCTCAGTTGCAGCAACTCGCGGGGGTTAATCCGTTTTACCGCTACTTTCGAAATCAGCCTTTCCAGGTCATTTATTTGCTTCAGGTAGTGCACAATGTCCTGTAGCAATTCCGAGTTTTGGATTAAAGCTTCTACCGTGTTCAGGCGACGCTGAATCTGGCTAACTTCCTTTAGGGGCAGCAGCACCCATTTTTTAAGCAAGCGGGCGCCCATCGGGGTTACCGTCTGATCCAGAATATTAATGAGCGGCACCCCTTCGGCGTGCTGCGGAAATACCAGTTCCAGGTTGCGCACCGTAAATTTATCGAGCCACACGTAGCGGTCTTCTTCCAGCCGCGAAATTGTTTTAATATGGCTTATCTCGTGGTGCTGGGTTTCGGCGAGGTAGTGCAAAATGCAGCCGGCGGCAATAATGGCCTCTTGCATGCCTTCAATGCCAAAGCCTTTGAGCGAGGTAGTACCAAACTGCCGGGTTAGCGATTCGTAGGCAAAGTCGTAGCCGAATACCCATTCGTCAAGGGCATAATGACAATAATCCTGGCCAAACGAAAGCTGAAATTCTTCCTTTTTGCGCTTACAGAACAGCACCTCCGCCGGGTTAAAATTCTGGAGTAGTTTCCGGATATATTCCTGGTCGCCTTGGGCCGTAATAAACTCGCCGGTCGAAATATCCAGGAAAGAGATGCCGGTTTGTTCTTTGCCCAGGTGCAGGGCCGCCAGGTAATTATTGCTTTTCTTTTCGAGTACCTGGTCGTTAAAAGACACGCCCGGCGTTACCAGTTCAGTTACCCCCCTCTTTACAATTCCCTTCACCATTTTGGGGTCTTCGAGCTGGTCGCAGATGGCTACGCGCAGGCCGGCCCGCACGAGTTTGGGCAAATACGTATCGAGGGAGTGGTGCGGGAAACCCGCCAGGGCTACTTCGGAAGCGGTACCGTTGCCCCGTTTCGTCAAAACAATATCTAATATTTTGGCTGCTTTCACGGCATCTTCGCCGAAGGTTTCGTAAAAGTCACCGACCCGGAAAAGCAGCAAAGCGCCGGGATGTTTGGTTTTAATGGCGTTGTACTGCTTCATGAGCGGCGTCACACTTACCTCGGTGGCGTTGCCGGTTTTTACCGCTTTGCCTTTCTTGCTGGTTGGCAAATCCAGTATATCCTGTTCTTCTCTGGTTATTTCCACTAATCGTCCCTTTTCCAAAATAATAAAGGCAAGATACAGCCAATCTGTATAATTTTGCAGCCCCTTACCGTATTTTTTAGAGAACACGCTTAAACACAGGAACCATGCGCAAGCTTAAAATGGAAGAACTGAACCGGGTATCAGTGGAAGAATTTAAAGGATTACCCAAGCTACCGGTGGTGTTGGTGCTGGATAACGTGCGCAGTTTGCACAACGTAGGCTCGGCCTTCCGGACCGGCGATGCGTTCCGGGTGGAAAAAATATACCTCTGTGGCATAACCGGTACGCCGCCCAATAAAGAAATAAATAAAACGGCTCTGGGCGCCACCGAATCGGTGAACTGGGAGCACATAGCTGATACCGCTGAACTGGCGCTAAAACTAAAGGCTGATGGCTATACCTTAATTGCGTTGGAACAGGCCGAAAGCACTACCCTTTTACAGGACTTTATACCGGACCCAGAGGCTAAATACGCTTTTATTTTTGGGAATGAGGTATTTGGGGTAGCCGATGAGGTGATGTCCTTGGTAGATACGGTGGTAGAGATTCCGCAGTTCGGCACGAAGCATTCGTTGAATATTTCGGTAACGGTTGGGGTAGTGGTTTGGGATTATTTGTGTAAAACAGAGTTGAAGTAATGGCTTACTGTTGATACCAATTTGATTTTAATATGTATTTAATAAATGAAAAGTAATCGTCTTCCTTTTGAAAGATTCCATTTTTCAAGGCTGAGGTGCTAATTATATTTGTAAGTCTAAGAAGCCTCCCGGCCGGCGGGCCCGTTTGGCCACTCGGGCTGTCTAAGCTTGTTTTCCTCCTTCGTCGGAATGCTAAAGCACCACAACCTTTGAAGGCCCTTGCTGTCCAAACTGCTGTAGTTTGCTGCGTAGCTACTGCCGTTTGAATTACCAATTTTCACCTTGTTATGCGTAGAGTTAGCGCAGCGCTCTACGCATTTTATGGACAGCCAATCTCTGATTGGCGTATTCAGCTTCAGCTACTACTAAATAAATACCAGGCCAATAATGCCGTTTCTAAAATAAGGCAAAATAACCAACCTTTTAATTGGAAGAACTTTTGCATCTGCTGCAAAGACTTGGTTAACTTCAGTAGCAGTTTTTAGTAATAAGTTGGTTTTATTCAATAGGCCAATCAGAGATTGGTTTTCCTAATAATGCGTAGAGCGCTGCGCTAACTCTACGCATAACAACATTGAAAACACCTTTATAAGAAGCTATAAAATATTAAGAAATATTCTAAAGCTGGAGAGGCAGTAGCTACTGGCAACTGACAGCAGTTTGGGCGATGAGGGCCTTTAGGGATTCCGGTGCGCAGCATTCTGAAGCAGGAGGAAAGGAAGACATAACTGCCCAAACGAGCCCCGCGGCCGGGAGCAAACTTAGGAAGATGCTGCCAGTTAGCACCAGACCATTGAAAGATGGAATCTTTCAAAAGATATGCAAATGCGTATTATTCCAAAATAAAAAACGCCGGTTTAAATTAAACCGGCGTTTTCCTTATCATCATTTGCTTCTTAAGCAGACCGAATATTAATCCAACGTTGAATCGCGCAACTGTACAGGCTCACTTTTCTTACGCAGGCGCATATTCAGCATTTCTACCAGCAGCGAGAAGAACATCGCAAAGTAAATATAACCTTTTGGTACGTGCGTGTGCAACGATTCCAGGACCAGCATAAAGCCAATCATAATCAGGAACGACAGGGCCAGCATTTTGATGGTTGGGTGCTTGTTCACAAAATCGGCAATATATTTGGCAAAGGCCAGCATAATACCCATCGAAATAATAACCGCGACAATCATAATAATTACATTATCTACTAAGCCTACCGCCGTTAAAATGGAGTCGAATGAGAATACAATATCAACGAGTATGATCTGAACGATAACTTTCACCAGGCTCTGCGGTGCTTTTATAGCGCCTGTGTGCTCTTCTTCGCCTTCCAGTTTATGGTGAATCTCGGTAGTACTTTTAGCAATTAAAAACAAGCCGCCGCCTAATAAAATCAAATCGCGGCCGGTTACACCAAAATCTTCGCCGTTCCAGGGCAGCACCACCGAAAACAAAGGATCTTTCAAGCTTACAATCCAGGAGATAGAAAGGAGCAGCAAAATGCGAAAAACCAGCGCCAGCATTAACCCAATGGTACGGGCTCGACCTTGCTCCGAGGCAGGCAATTTACCCGCCACAATGGAAATAAATATAATGTTATCAATGCCCAGCACAATTTCCATGAAGGTCAGGGTTAGTAAACTAATCCAAAGGTCCAGGCTGGTCCAGTCTATGCTATTAAAAGCTTCTATCATTGTTGGGGGTTACAGATAAATTATGTAAATAAAATTTATTAACGTGAACACAACTATTTTAAACTTTCAAAATAAAAGCAAATCAATCTGCAGCCTTCAGGCTAAGATTTCATGTTTACGTATTGCAGCGGCAGCCCCAGGTCTGCCCGCCGGAGTAGCGCAATAACGTCTTGCAGGTCATCTATTTTTTTGCCGGTAACCCGCACCTGATCGTCCATGATAGCCGCCTGCACTTTCAGCTTGCTGTCTTTAATCAGCTTTACTATTTTTTTAGAGCTTTCTTTATCAATGCCGGCCTTCACTTTAATATCTTTTTTAATCATGGGTCCCGACGGATATTCGGCTTCCGAAAAATCCAGGGCCGTGGCATCCAGCCCCTGTTTTACCATTTTGCTTAAGATAATATCTTCTATTTGCCCCACGCGCATGGAGTTTTCGGAAGAAACATGAATAATATTGGTTTTCTTATCCAGTTCCACGCCGCCTTTGGTATCCTTAAAATCGTAACGGTTCTGAATTTCTTTCTTTACCGTATTAATGGCATTTTCCAGCGTTTGCGGGTCTACTTTACTTACAATATCAAAAGAGGCCATATGACTGAGTTAAAAACTTTAGTTTATAAGAAATGTATACACGTGCAATACGGCATAAAGTTAATATTTTAGGAGCACAAAATTGAAGGAGACCGGTTGCCGGCTAAAAATATACGGTGTTTTAAGGTTAGGACTGCTACCGGAAGGGTTCTGCTACGGATTAAAAATGATCTTTCGATTGCTTTTTTACCCGGCATAGAAGCTGGTAAATTGTTTAGCCGGAGTAAATTTATTTTTATTTGCAGGTATGAAAATCATTACCCCCGCTACCGAAACCGATTTTGATAAATATTACCGTTTACGCTACGACGTATTACGGGCGCCCTGGCAACAGCCTCGGGGCAGCGAAATAGCCCCGGACGATGCCACCGCCACCCATGCTTTAATGCTGAACGAAGCCGACGACCCCATTGGCGTTTGCCGCCTGCACCTGCCCACACCCGCCGAAGCGCAAATCCGGTTTATGGCCATTCATCCGCAATACCAGGGTCAGGGGTTAGGTAAAAAAATATTAACTTATGTAGAAGAGAAAGCCCGGGAACAAGGGGCCCAGTACATTACCTTACAGGCCCGCGAGCAGGCGGTTCCTTTTTACCAGCGGGCCGGTTACCGGGTAGTGGCTAAAACGCACCTGTTATTCGGCGAAATCCAACATTACCAGATGCGAAAAGATTTGATTAAGTAAAATTACTAGGGTTCCTGCCGGCGCATTTCCTGTTGCCGCATGGGCATGGCATCTATAATATTAAAGATAGTGCCGGGTTTAATTACTTCCTGGGCCCGGTATTTTTCGGTGCCGTCCTTGCCCACCAATATTACCGTAAACTGGTCCGGCTTTATATTATATTGTTCGCGTAAAATCTCGGGGCCGGGCAGCTTTACTGTTTTTGAACTACTGGTATTTACCTGGTTGCCCAGCACGCCCAGCACCACCAAATCGCGGGCAGTTAATTCCTGGTTGGCTTGCAATAATAATTCCTGCTGCCGTTGCCAGCGGGCATCGGCCGCCGTGGCGGCAAAAACCAGTACCACCCGCTTTTGCGATTTAGCCGTGGGCATAAGTGAGTGCATCATGGGTTTGGTTTGTGCCTGTAATTTTAGCGGTGGTAAACCTAAAAATAATATTACGACAGCACCGATAATAAAAGCTATATTTTTCACAGTTACAAATTAAAATACCGGGTAAACTTTTCCGGGTTACCGGCAAATCCCAGGGGAGCCTGCCAGACCACCCGCCTTTCTCTATTCTCGCGAACTTCGTGCCGAATTATAAAAGCCAACCACAAAAGGAAAATAAAAAGGTAAGGCAGTAAAATATTAATGTATATAAACTTACGATGGGTGGTATGCCGGTGCTCACCCGATAAAAAATACCCTCCTAAAATTAACAAAGAAATAAACAGCAACGGCCCCGTCAGCAACACCATCAGGTAAGTGCCCCACCAGTCTTCGTACACAAACACTAGCGTCATGCACGAGAGCGCTACGCTTAAACTACTGAAAGCGCCCAAAAAGGCTAGTTTAACGTGCGCAAACACAAATACAAACGACAAACCGGTTTGCAGCAAAAACAAAAAAGCCAGAAAACTCATGGCCACTACAAACACCACTTGCTCGCCGGGCAGGTGCGTAAATTTTAACAGTAAGCCCACCAGCACCAGCATCCCGGTCAGGAACAGAGCCGACCTGAAAGCATCCAGGAATAATGCCAGTTTTGTATTGATGGCGGATTTAAAGCTTTGCTTATCCGGCGCCAGAACAAGTTGTTTCATCGGGTTGGGGCTGCCCACCAGCTGGTAAAAGTTTTTACATAGATTAATTTACATAATAAACTGCTGTTTTGTACGTAATAAACCCGATAATGATTTTACCCCATAACCCGCAGGCAAAGTAAGTAGTAAAGCACAAAAAGCTTTATCTTTGCATTTTATTTAGCGAACGCCAATACCCTTGAAAATTAAAGATTTCCTGGAGCTTTACCGCCGCGACGCCCTGGTAAATACCGTGGCCGAACGGTTAAAATCCGCTCCTGCTTTTCATATCCAACTGAAAGGTTTGGTGGGCAGCCTCGATGCTGTTTTAACGGCGGCCGTAGCCGGCCTGCTCGACGAGACCCACCACCTGGTAGTACTCCACGACAAAGAAGAAGCCGCTTATTTCCATTCGGATTTACAGAACTTGTTCGATGGCGAAAAGGACACTTTGCTGTTTCCGTCGTCGTACAAGCGCCCTTATTCTTTCGACGAGACCGAGAACGCAAATATTCTGATGCGGGCCGAGGTGCTGAATTTGCTGAACAGCAAAACCGGCAACGGCCTGGTAATCGTAACCTACCCCGAAGCCCTCACCGAGAAAGTAATAAATAAAAAATCGCTCGTTGCCAATACCTTTGGGGCCAAAGTGGGCGAAAAACTCGACACCAATTTTCTGAACGAGGTTTTAACCGAGTATGACTTCGAACGGACTGATTTTGTGTACGAGCCCGGCCAGTTTGCTATCCGGGGTGGCATTGTCGATATTTTTTCTTACGCCAACGATCTGCCTTACCGCATCGAATTATTCGGCGACGAAATAGAAAGTATCCGGACGTTTAACCCGCACACGCAGCTTTCCGTGGAAACCAAAACGCAGGTTTCGATTGTGCCCAACGTGCAAACCAAGCTGTTGCAGGAAACCCGCGAACCGTTCCTGGAATTTATTCCGGCTAATACCAAAATCTGGTTTAAAGATGCGCGGCAGGCCTTTGATGTTATCGACGAATCATTCGATAAAGCCGTACAGGCCTTTGAATATTTATTGCTGACCAGTGGCGGCACCCAGGTAGTTTCCAAGCCCGAAGATTTATTCGAAAATGCCAAATCGGTTAAGAAGCTGCTCGATAATTTTGTAACGGTGGAGTTTGGCAAGCGCTTTCATTTTAAAACCCCGGAAATAATTCAGTTTGAAGTAAAGCCGCAGCCTTCTTTTAACAAAGACTTTGGCTTGCTGGTCAGCAACCTCCACGAAAACCAGTCGCATAACCTCGTCAATATTATTGCGGCCGATTCACCGCGCCAGATTGATCGCCTTACCACTATTTTCGATGAACTCGACCACGACGTAAAATTCCAGCATTTGGGTATTTCGCTGCGCGAAGGTTTTATCGACGAAAACGCCAAGGTAGCGTTGTACACCGATCACCAATTATTCGAGCGGTATTACAAATACAAAACCAAGGAAAAATTCTCAAAGAGCAAGGCCTTAACTTTAAAAGAACTGCGGGCCCTGCACCCCGGCGATTACGTCACGCACGTCGATTACGGCATCGGGCGATTTGCGGGCCTCGAAAAAGTAGATGTAGGCGGCCGCATGCAGGAAGCCATCCGCTTAGTTTACCGCGACGACGATTTACTGTACGTGAGTATCCACGCGCTGCACAAAATCAGCAAATATACCGGCAAAGAAGGCACCCCGCCCACCATGAGCAAACTGGGTTCGCCGGAATGGGAAAACAAAAAATCGCGCGTAAAGAAAAAGGTTAAAGATATTGCCGAGGAGCTGATTAAACTTTACGCCAAGCGCAAAAGTGCGCCCGGCTACGCCTACACCCGCGACGGCTTTTTGCAGGCCGAACTGGAATCGTCGTTTATTTACGAAGACACTCCCGACCAGGGCAAAGCCACCGAAGACGTAAAAGCCGACATGGAGCAACCGCACCCCATGGACCGCCTGGTGTGCGGCGACGTGGGTTTTGGTAAAACCGAAGTAGCCATCCGGGCCGCGTTTAAAGCTGCCTGCGACGGCAAGCAGGTAGCCGTACTGGTGCCCACTACCATCCTGGCCATGCAGCACTACAAAACCTTCCGTGATCGCCTCGAAAAATTTCCGGTGAATGTAGAATTTATCAACCGCTTTAAAACGGCCAAGGATATAAAAGAAACCCTACAGCGCGTAGCCGAAGGCAAAACCGATATATTAATTGGCACACACCGCATCGTGAGCAAAGACGTCAAGTTTAAAGACTTGGGTTTGATGATTATTGATGAGGAGCAGAAATTTGGCGTTAAAACCAAAGAGCGATTGAAAGAAATGCGTGTCAACGTCGATTCGCTCACGCTTACGGCTACGCCTATTCCGCGTACGCTGCACTTCTCGATGATGGGTGCCCGCGATTTATCGGTAATTGCCACGCCACCGCCCAACCGCCAACCCGTACAAACGGAGCTGCACGTTTTTGACCAGAGTATTATCCGGGATGCGGTAATGCAGGAACTGAAGCGCGGCGGCCAGGTATTTTTTGTGCACAATCGGGTGAGCGACATTGAAGAAATGGCCAACCTCATTTTAAAACTGGTACCCGACGCCCGCGTTACCTACGCTCACGGCCAGATGGACGGCGAAAAGCTGGAAAAGCGCATGATGAAATTTGTGGAAGGCGAATACGATGTGCTAGTATCCACCAATATTATTGAATCGGGTTTGGATATTCCGAATGCCAATACCATTATTATTAACCGGGCGCATATGTTTGGCCTCTCCGATTTGCACCAGATGCGGGGCCGCGTAGGCCGCTCGAATAAAAAAGCTTATTGCCTGCTGCTGACGCCGCCGGTATCGGGTTTGCCATCGGATGCCCGCAAGCGCCTGAGTACTTTAGAAGAGTTCTCGGATTTGGGCGATGGCTTTAAAGTGGCCATGCGGGATTTAGATATTAGAGGTGCCGGTAATTTATTGGGCGGTGAGCAAAGCGGCTTTATCAATGACCTCGGTTTTGAAATGTACCACCAAATATTAGATGATGCGGTGAAGGAACTGAAAGAAACCGAATTCCGCGATTTATTCCTGAAAGGCCCTGACTTAAAAGATTTGGTAGACCAGGTGCGCGAATGTTCCATCGAGACCGATATGGAAATATTAATTCCGGATACCTACGTGAGCAATATTTCGGAACGTTTAAACCTGTACAGCAAACTCGACAGTGTAAAGGACAAAGAAAGCTTAGAGAAAATCCAGAGCAGCATTACCGATAGGTTCGGACCTTTGCCACCGGAAGTGGTGCAATTGATTGATATTGTAAAACTCCGCTGGGAAGCTCAGAAGTTAGGATTCGAAAAACTATCGATAAAGAAGGAAATTATGCGGGGCTATTTGCCGGCCGAAAACAACGACCGGTATTTCCAGGGCGAAACCTTTGGCAAAATATTAAAATACGTGCAACAGCATTCCCGCACTTCGCGCCTGAAAGAAAGCAAAGACAAGCTACAGGTAATATTCGATAATGTTAATTCGGTAGAGAAAGCCAAAGCCATTTTTGAAGCGATGCTGCATTAACTTTATGGCGTTAACTGAACGAAACAAAAGATAGAAGAAATATTAAAATAAGAGCTTATCGAATCCGTTTTCCGGGAAAATGCGTTAGTCTGAGGCTGAACTGTTTTCCGGCGAATGGCTCCGGTGGCCTAATAAAATCAAGAAGAACTTACTGGTGGGTAAAACAGGGAAATACCTTTAGGAACGCAGCCAAGTTTTGGCTTCTTCTATATTATAAAAAACCCGCACAAAGCTCTCTTTGGTGTGGTTCAGGACTTTGTCGGTCGATAACTGGCTAAAAGTACTGGGCGAATATACCCAGGCAAAACACTTTATTCCGGCGTTGCTCAGGCGCGGAAACCACTCGGTCCCTACCCACGCGGCTGCGCCCGACCAGATGCCTTCTACGTGGGTATTATCGTTTAAAACTTTGTGGCAGGATTCATCAATTAAAGCCTGTAATATTTGTTCGCAACCTTCTTTCACCGATTTCACCGTCTGGAAACCGATCCAATTAGCATAAACCCAATTTTCTTCTGCGTTGTAACTAATCTGTATAAAAGATTCACTAAATAAAAGTACTGGCATTATAAATAAGTTTGTTTCGCATACGTAAACAACGCAGTTACGTTCCGGATTATCCGTTTTTATACTTAATTATATTTCTGAACATCCAGATAAAACCAGCCAGATAAAACGCCCACACGCAATTGTTTATCTCGTCCGGAGCCAGATGCGGGCTTCCTCTAAATCATAAAAGGTTTTGATATAATCCGGCTCCATTAAGCTCAGCGTTTTATTTGTAGATAATTGGCTTAGTTTGCTGGGCGAATACACCCAAGCAAACCATTCTAAGCCAGCGTCGCGCATCCGCGGAAACCAGTTGTCGGCGCCCCAGCGGGCTGCTCCCGACCAAATACCGTCTACCAACGAATTATCGTTCAGTACTTTGCTGCACTTGTATTCTTTTAAGTATGTCAGTATTTTTTCGCAGCCGGCCATTACCGAAGTAGTTGTCTGAAATCCTAACCAGTTTACATACAGCCACGCTTCTTGCTGGTCGTAATAAATTTGAATATTGTTTTCTGCAAAAATGAGATATTCCATAACGCTTCAGACTGTCGATAAAAGGGCTACTTCGGCTGGTAACCAGTTCCTGCACTCGGCCAAGGTGCAATTACTGCGGCCGGAAATAAAATAAAACCAGCGTCAGCGGGTTTATGCCAAATAGTTTTATCTGCTTAGCATTCAAAGTAATTAAACCCCTTTTTATCCCTACGTATAACCAAAAAGAAAAATTAAGCTGACTAATGAAAAAAGCATTAAAAGTAATAGGTGTCGTGCTGGCAATATTACTGCTGGCCGGGGTGGCTGCTTTGCTGCTAATCCCGCGCGAAAAAATAATAGCTTACGTGACGCCGGAAGTTAAATACGTAACCGTTACCAACGCCGTCATTAACGATTCTACGGCCTTTATGGATGTAGAACTGCACGTTACCTCCCGTATTCTGCCGGTTTTTGTAGATAGCCTGGCTTACAACTTTTTATTGTATAATCAGAGTTTAGCGAAGGGCCACCAGAAATTTACCCCCGCATCTAAAAGTGGCAACCTGCAGCGGCTTATTGTTCCGGTTACGGTGGCGCATGGAAAAGCCCGGGAACTGGTTAAGCGCCAGGTGGCCGAAGGGGAAAAGTTAGAAGCCCGCGTAGAAGCTTATTGCCGCTTCCCGTTCATTGGCATTCGGCGGATAGATATAAACCGAAAAGTAGACATGACCATACCCGTACTGCCCGGCGCTGATATTATTTCAGGAATATCCAATTCCCCTTTAAATATACCCGTTAAATAGCGGGGCGGAGGGCTGGTACTGGCCTTTCAGAATTTTATTCAATCCTGATTTCTACCCGCCGGTTTCTCGCCCGGTTCTCGGCCGATTGATTAGGCATCAGGGGCTGACTACTGCCAAACCCTTCTATCTTTATGAATGCTGCCGGCGAGTAAAATAATTTTAAATAATTAGCTACCGCCTGCGCTCTTTTCTCCGATAAAATTTTATTCTTGGTTTCAGTACCCGTATCATCCGCATGTCCCCGGATTATTACCGAACCGCTGGAATCCTTTAGTTGCGTTACAAGGTTCTGTATAGTTTTTTGGGCGGGCGCATTTAATTCGGCTGAATTTACTTCGAAGTAAACCAACATGGGCAGCATGGGTTTACTTACGCTGATCTCCGCTGCCCCTTTTGTTTCTGTTAATGGTTCGGCTGCTTGTGGAAGTTCCGCCGTAATATTGTCAGTAGGTTTAATATCGTCCAGCCTTATAAAATAAATATCGGTGTTGCCTTCCTGATTCTCCCGGGTAAAATAAGCCAGGCCGCTGGTTGCATCTAATGTAAAATAACCATCGAAGCCCGCCGTATTTACCGCTGCGCCCAGATTCACCGGCTCCGACCAGTTGAGCCAGGTATTATCCAGCCGGCGGCTCATGAAGATATCGGCATCGCCTAAACCGCCGTGGCCATTGCTGGTAAAATACAAGGTTCTGCCATCGGGCGCCAGCACCGGCGCAATTTCAAAACCAGTGGTGTTAATATTCTTTTTTATTCGTTCGGGTGCCGACCATTCTTTCTCCCCGACCCGCCGGCAAATAAATATATCTTCCATTTGGGTAGTATCGGTTTGCGCAGATAAAAACAGAATACTGTCGTTGGCCTGGAAACAATTTAAAAAGCCACCTTCGGGCGTAAAATTTTGGATGGTAATAGCTTCGGGTTTAGACCACCCGGCACTGGTTCTGGTCGCCAACGATAAGCCGGGGGCCATGCGATTACGGGCCAGGTATACATTATTTAACCAGTTTCCTTTTCCATCGGGGCTCAGGCTGCTAATGGCATTGTTGTAAATATTGTTCAGGGGCGCCCCCGGATTTTCCGGTGGTTGCCATTCATCTTCAATTTTTTGGCTAAACCAGATATCCTGCCCGGCCTTTTCGCCACCGGTGTTTTCAGGATGGCTGGTCCGGACAAAATACAAAGTTTTGCCATCGGGCGCTATTACGGGCATCAACTCATCGTATTCCGAATTAAGGTTGGGCACCGATAATGCTTTGCCCTGGGCCCAGGCTATTCCGGGTAAGCTGAAAAACAGCAAACCGGTGCATAAAAAGATTAACAAAACTCTAAAAATATTCATCCTGCCCTTCCCCATCAGCCACTCCGGCATATTACTTTACTAACCGGTTCAAAAACTACCAACGGTAATACATCGGTGATTTAATCCGGTAAGTATTGCCCATTACAAACCCAATCATGAGTTCGTGGCTGCCGTGGGTATAATTATTCAGGTTAGAAGTGGCCATTTCGTAGGCGTAACCCACATTTAGAACAGCATTTAAATTAAAACCGGCCAAAGCGGCCACCGCATTCTGGTGCCGGTACGATACGCCGCCCCACAACCGCCGCAGGTAGGATGCTTTCAGGTTAAAATCAACCGAAACCGGGCTGGGTTGTACGTATTTTACCAGCACCGAAGGCATTAAAGCTAATTCGCGGCCCAGCCGGATTTCGTAACCGCCCGATAAAAAATAATGATTCGAGAACCGTTGCTGTACCCCTTCGTTCATGCCGCTCAGGTCGAGTGCATTCTGAAACAACTGGGCCACCGAGGCGCCTACAAAAAAATGACTGCCGTACAGAGTGGTGCCCAAACTAATCTCGGGCAGCAGGCGGGCATTTTCGTACTGGCTAATAACCGGGTCGGCCTGCGGGCCAAAATCCAGCTCCGTAATATTCAGGCTGTAGCGGGTAAGGCCGGCGGTAATGCCCGTCGATAGTTTCATCCGGCGATTCATCACCGGCAAATGATACGCGTACGATACTGCCGCACTCAGCCGTTTGTTCGGCCCCATCTTATCCGAAATGATCATGCCGCCCAAACCCTGGTGCGGTTTCAGAAATTTAAAATCGTTTTCTTCTTTGTAGCGCAGCTTGTTAATGATATTGCTTTTGCCCCGCGCCGGTAACGAAATAATAGAGCTGCTCCGATCGTCTTTGCGTAAAGGCCCGTGCACCGACAGGTAAAAAGAAGAAGGCGCTCCTGCCAATCCCGACCATTGGTTGCGGTAGCTCATTTTTAAATCGGTATAATTTTCGATGCCCGCCAAAGCCGGATTTACCAGGTAGCCGTTGAGCATATATTGGCTGTACTGCGGCTTTTGTTGGGCCCAGGTTACCGGAACGAAGCTTAAAGAAATTAAAAACAGTAAGTAAAGCTTTTTCACAACCGCTCCTCCTTATTTAACTATGGAAACATTGCCCACCACTGGTTTATGGCCGTTGTTGGGGTTAATAATATAATAATAGGTAGCCATGGGTAAGGATTTGCCGTTGCGCATACCATCCCAGCGTTTATTGTAGCTGCCTTCATAAACCTGGCTGCCCCACCGGTCGAACACCTGAATAGTGGCGCGCTGGTACTCCTCTATCCCGCCAATTACCCACGTATCGTTGGTGCCGTCATCGTTCGGCGAAAAAGCATTGGGTACTTTTAACTTGGGCAATACGGTTACTTTCATCTCATCGAAACTGGTGCAGCCGGCCTCGGTGGTGGCGGTTATGCGGTAAACCGTGGTTTCGAGCGGCGTTACCACAGCATTACCTGTGTTGGCGTTGTTCAGGCCGGTAACCGGCGACCAGGACAAATTACCCTGGCCGGTACCTTTCATGGTATAAGACTGGCCTTCGATAATTTCCACATCTGGCCCGGCGGCTACCGTCGGAATAGAATTAAATTTAACCTGCACTTCATCGGTTACTTCGGCGCAAGGGGCATTGCTCACCGTCCAGCGCAGGGTATACAACTCCTCGGGCCGACCCGAAAAAGTAGTATTGGTTTGGCTTACATTGCTAATACTGCCGCCCGTACCACTCACAATGCTCCAGCGGCCGGTACCCACCTGCGGCACGGTGGCGGCTAAGGTGGTAGTGGTTACCCCGCATAAATTAATTTGATCGGGTCCGGCAGCGGCCTGGGGTCTTACGGCAATGGTTAAAGTTTTAGAAATTACATCCTGGCAACCAGCGGCCGTTATAACGGTCAGTTTTACGGTATAAGTACCGGCGGCATTGTAAGAATGATTAGGGCTTTGCTGACTGGCGGTGGTGCCATCGCCAAACTCCCAGCGCCATGTATTAATGCTGCCACTGCTCACGGTAGAAGCATCGGTAAAAGTAATGGCCTCTTTCTCGCACAGGTTGCCCGTGTTAAAGGTGGCCACCGGTTTGGGGCTAACTACTATTTGCCGGGTAATCTGGTCGCTGCAATTATTAGCTCCGGCTACGGTTAGCTTTATGTTGTAGGTACCCGGCGTGCGGTACGTATAAGCAGGCTGCCGCCCGGTAGCAGTATTGCCATCGCCAAAATCCCAGGTATAAGCCGTAATGCTGCCCCCGTCGTTAGTCGAAGCCTCTGTCAATACAATAGGTTCGCCCACGCAGACATTTGCAGTGGTAAAAGCCGCGGTCGGGCTGGCAAATATGGTAATATTCTTGCTGATGACTTCCTGACACGAAATACCGGAAGCCACAGTTAGTTTAACCGTATAAGCGCCGGCCCGGGCATACACGTGCGTAGGATTTTGTTCGGTAGAAGTAGCGCCATCACCAAAATCCCACTGCCAGCTTAATATTTTACCAAAAGGAATGGTAGAGGTATCGGTAAATTTAACTCCGTCTTTCTGGCAATAATTCTGGGAAGTAAAATCGGGTTTGGGCACCGCTGAATTAATGGTAACATCGCTGGTAAGGCTTTCCTGGCAGCCGCTGGCCGACGTAACCACCAGTTTTACTTTATAAAGGCCGGCAGCGGTATATTTGTGGGTTGGGTTTTGGTCCGTAGAAGTGCCGCCATCCCCGAAATCCCATTGATAAGTCATGCTGCCGCCTCCTGGTACAGCCGACGTATTCGTAAAAAGTGCGGCGTCGTTCACGCAAATATCGGGCAGGGTAAAGGCAACTTTAGGCTTTGGAAAAATGGTAATAACCTGCGACAGTGTATCGGTACAGGTTTGGTTAGAAGTTACGGTTAAGCGCACCCGGTACCGGCCCGCCTGCTGGTAGGTATGCGAGGGGTTCTGAGCCGCAGACGTACCGCCATCGCCAAAACTCCATTGCCAGGCGGTAATATTCCCTTCCGGAATCGTGCTGCTCTCCGTAAAAGTTGCTACCGCACCTTCGCAGACGGAGGTTAAACTAAATATTGCTTTGGGTTTCGGATAAATAATTACTTTTTGCGAAGTAGTATCCGTACAGCCACCCACGTTGGTAATGGCAAGTTTTACCCGGTATTTGCCCGGTGCTGAAAATAAATGCTGCGGACTTTTATCGGCCGAGGTATTATTCGCACCCGATGCCGGATCGCCAAAATCCCAGCTCCAGCTTTTTAAAGTATTGCCGGTCTTGGGCTCTGAAGTATCGGTAAAAACGGTCGCATCGAGGTAGCAGGGCGTAGTAAAGGTAAAGGCTGCTACCGGGTTTGGGTTAACGGTAAAGTCGTAAGTAATTTCGTCTTGCGCATCGCAATCTATGTCGTTGGAGCGGGTAACAATTAACTTCACTTTGTATTTACCCGGATTCGGATAAATGTGCTCCGGCGATTTTATAGCAAAAAGGTTTTCTGAAATCTGCTCTATACTATTTAAATCTTTTTCCTCGTACACAGGCGTACCGTCGCCATAATCCCATAATATTCGAATAGGCCGGTAAGGGAAATTACCGGTAAAATTCAGGGCTAACCCCGCGCACCCGGTTTCGGTACCGGTGGTCGTGTTCGGAATAATTCTTTTGGTCAGGTCTATTACGTTGGCGCCCGCCGAGTACGCGTACGATTCAACGGGGCCAAAGCCATAAGCCACAGCATTAAAACCGGCACCGGCGACCAGGTTGTGCGTGGGCTGGCTCTGCGAGGAAGCCGTTACATCTTCCTGTAAAAAAGAATAATCCGAATTTGGTATGGCCACAAAAGTGCCCGTTGGCCGCTTACCATCAATCCGGAAAGAGCCCACATCGGCTGTTTTCATAACCACGTTAATGTAATGTTCGGTAATGCGGGTAGGCGGATTGGTTTGGTTCTGCAGCGCCGAGTAAAGCGTGGTACTGGTAACGGTTTGTTCTACCGGGTTTAAAATAACCATATCGGGGTCGCCGGGAATGGTAGGGTTATTTATATCCGGTCCATTACGCGGGTCGCAGGTTTGGGCAATCTGGTACTGCGCTACCGAAATACCTTTATCGGCATTAATAATATTGGCTTTGTTACTCTGAAATTCGATAATAGATCCTTTCCGGTAGGGGTTCAGGAGTGGCGCTCCGTTGGCACTGGTGGTAGAGCCATTTACGCGAACAGTAGTATTATCTTCGCCTACTAATATCCGGTAAACTTCAAAATGACGGTTATAAAGCGGGGCCGTTACAAAATTCTGGCCCCAGGAACTTAGCGGATAAAGCTGCTGGTACAGGTTATCGCCCCCACTGGCGCCCACACAACCAAAAGCCGTCCAGGTACTGCCCGAGAAAACGGCTACTTTTTTACAGGTAACGTTTTCGGGTACATTGGTGGTAATATGGCTCCCGGTCAGGTCTATGGTAGATTGCACCTGGTACACTTCGCCGGTATTTAGGGTAACTTTAAATGGCTTATTGGCTTGCCGGTTACCGCGGGTCTGCTGGGTGGGGGTAATCTGAATGGTAGTATTATCTTCGATGGCCACAATAGTAAACTCCGAAAAACGATTGGGATCGTTTAACAAGGGTACCGACTGTTCGAAATTAAGGGTATAATATTCACGGCCCAGGGTGGCCGCAGGCAACACCAGCGTAGCCGCCGAACGGGCCATCCGGAAAATATGAGAATAAACCACAATATCTTTTTCGGCAGTTACCCGAATACCTTTCCGCTCCACTACCTCCGAGCTACCCACATAAGCCCGGTTACCATCAATGGGCACCACTGTAACGGTGTTCGCCGCCACATTTACCTGCTGGGGCGCTCCGCCGCCAATGGTAATGCTGGCCGTGGTAGCTTCCTCGGCCGTCAGGTATAAAAACATACGCGACAATACGTTATCGATATGCCCGGTATAAGCCACCCAAAAATCGGTTCCTTTGCTAGAAGAATTCTGCGAATAAACCGGCGTAGAATGAAAGAAGGATAGTAGAGTAAAGAAACTTAGGAATAAATAAACTTTAAAAGTACCGGGTAAAATTTTAAGCATACTAATATGATTTCATTAGAATAAGCTGCGTTCTGAGGCTATTTACCATAGCTGGTCAAATTATTTCAAGAATAAAGTTAATTTATATATTCAATAATCGTCTTTTTTTAGTATAAAAATTCCTAAAATTAGTATTATCAGGTATATTCCAGTTGATTGTTTGTCTAATTTCGTTTCTGGTATTGCTATTTTGCCTGATTTCAGCAGGATATCGCCTCTTGTTTTGAACATCTGGAACACCCAATAATACCTGGAACCACGTAGCTGAACAAAAGAAAAACTTAACTATATACTTAAATCTACTTCTAATTAAAACTACCGTATAACCGCTGGTTGGTAAAGATATAAGTTTATTTTAAACCGATACCTACACTCATTTATTAATATAATAAATATTATATATTAACCATTAAAAGAAGCTACTGCTGCCGCAAATTGGGTATAATTGAAGATTTTTTAGCTAGAGCTATTCCCAGTAAGGCCGAGATCTTACTTTTAAGCCCTTTCATTTTTATTTACGTGCTGTTAGTAGCGCTATTGGTTTGCTACCTGAAGAAGTTCCGGCAGGTAAAAACACCTTATACGCGCAAAATATTCCACTTTTTAATATTTACCACGGCTAGTATTTTTCAGTTTCGGTTTGGCCTTTCTTTGGTGGTTTTGTTTGGGGCAATTGTCAGTATTTTTGTACTGGCTGCCGTAGTAGCCGGCGAAGGATTTGTTTTTTACGAAGCCATGGCCCGCCAAACTGATCGTCCTCACCGCACGTTGTTTGTACTTATTCCGCTATTTACCACTGCTTTGGGTGGGGTGCTGATTAACTTATTTTTTCCGCAGTTTTCCTATATCGGGTATCTGGTAGGCGGCTGGGGCGATGCCGTAGGCGAACCGGTTGGTACCCGCTGGGGCAAACACCGCTATGCCGTGCCGTCGTTAATGGGGGTGCCGGCCCAAAGAAGCCTGGAGGGTTCGGCCGCCGTGGTACTCGTAAGTACCGGCGTGGCTTTTGCCGGCCTCTACCTGGCCGGCTACCCGGTGCCGACTGCTATTGGTACAGCTTTGGCCTGCGGCATGGGTGGCGCGGCGGTAGAGGCCATCAGCAACCATGGCCTCGATAATTTAACCATCCAGGTAGCGGCTGCCGGTATTGCTCATTACCTGTTAACCTGATTTTAAAATTCTACCGGCTTAATAGTAGCGCTCTAAAAAGTTTGAACCATTTTGTTTATAGACTATACTAATTTTTAGATTTACTTTAAAATATACCTCTTATATTTAACGCCCAACAAATAAACCCAATCACATCCACCTTAACCAATAATTACTGTTCATGAAAAATTTTTTCTTTTCTTTCTTGTTCTTAAGCTCGCTGCTGCTGGGTTGTAAAACAAGCTCCACTACAACTACCAGCAACTCCCAAACAAATGCCAGCGGTAGCGCCAATACCAGCTCCAGCACCGGCGCTGGCGCGGTTACTTCGGCTGCGTTGTCGGAAAATCCGTTTTACGAGATGCGTATTTACTACGCTGCTCCCGGCAAACTAGACGACCTGAATGCCCGCTTCCGGAATAATACGACGCGTATTTTTGCCAAACACGGGATGGTAAATGTGGGTTACTGGATGCCAATTGATAATCCGGAAAACAAAATTGTTTACATTTTAGCTTACCCAAGCCGCCAAGCCCGCGATGCATCGTGGAAAAATTTTAGCGCCGACCCCGAATGGCAGGCCGTTGCCAAAGCCTCGGAGGCCAACGGCAAAATAGTAGCCAAGGTTGAGACCTATTACCTCGAACTCACCGATTATTCACCGGCTGTCCAAATCGAAAAGAAAAGCCCGCCCCGTACTTTCGAACTGCGCACCTATACCGCCACTCCCGGTAATATCGAAAATCTGCACGAGCGCTTCCGGAATCATACGGTTAAATTATTCGAAAAACACGGCATGACCAATATTGGCTACTGGCGCCCTACCGATCGGGATAAAGAAACAAAAAAGGACATGCTGATTTACATCCTGGCTCATAAAGACAAAGCAGCCGGCGAAGCATCTTTTGCCGCTTTCCGGGCCGATCCGGTTTGGGTAGAAGCCCGTAAAGCTTCCGAAGTAAAAGGCGGCGGCTCGCTTACCACCAAGGTAGAATCGGTGTACATGCTACCAACCGATTACTCGCCGATTAAATAAAAGCTCATTTTTGTTCCCTAACAGATTGGCCGGCCATTAAGCCGTAAAAGCCAATATCTATTTTAATGATCCTTATCATCTTTGCCTTTTTTAATATAGCTGCTTTGTTATAGGCAGCTATATTTGTATTGAAGAGATGCCAGTTCTAGCTATTTATTAGCTTGCCGGTTTTCTTGAAGAAATCTGCTGCAAGAGTTTAGGCTACAGGTGTATTTTCTTCAGCAAAAAAGATTATTGAACCTAAATTATTCTTACTTAAAAGATGCCAACCGCCCCTATAAGTGAATATTTATTAAGAATACTCCTGCCTCAGATACCAGCGCCGGGCGTTACCTGGCTGCAAAACCAATTAAATAACCTCAAAGCCGAAAAAGAATTTTACCTGGCCTTTAGTGTAGCGTCCCGCTTTACCGGTAAAAAAAAACTGAATCTAACCGAAGCGGATTTACTGGAAGCCGAAACCCTGCGTCCCGGTTTTAACCCTGCCAGTTGGACCGCCGACCAGGTTGCCCGGACATTGCTGGTGCTGGCTATTCCGCACGAAACGCCCGAAGCGTATGTGGCCACCCTGAACAGAGTTTTCAGTACCGCCGATTTAAACGAATTAGCCACTTTGTACGCCAGTCTGCCCCTGCTGCCTTACCCGGAGCACCACGTAAAACGGGCCGCCGAAGGCGTGCGCACCACCATGACCCAGGTTTTTGATGCCATTGCTTTGCATAATCCTTACCCGCACGATTATTTGCCACAGGAAGCCTGGAACCAGTTAGTTGTAAAATCGGTGTTTAATGTGCGGCCGCTGTACCAGATTTACGGACTGGATAACCGGCGGAACGAAGCACTGGCGCAAATCGCCATTGATTATGCCCACGAGCGTTGGGCGGCCGGCCGCACCCTCACCCCCGAATTATGGCGTTTGGTGGGCCCATTCCTCAGCCCGGAAAATATTAAAAACATCGAAAAATTGCTGCAAAGCCCGGAAGAAATACAGCACCAAGCCGCCGCTTTGGCTTTATCCGAGAGCAATTTGCCGGAGGCGCGGGAATTATTAGCCAAACAACCAAATCTGACGGCAGCAATCCAGGCCGGAAATATTACCTGGCAAACCATCGGCGAAAGCGCTTATCATGCGTAATAACCAAAAATCATATTCGGTCCGGATTAATTTAAAGTAAAATTTATTTAAAAAGTATATAGCTATGTTGTTTATAGATCCCCACGTACACATGACCTCCCGCACCACCGACGATTACGAAGCCATGCGTAAAGCCGGTATTGTGGCCATGATTGAACCGGCTTTCTGGATGGGCCAGCCCCGCACCGAAGCCGGTACTTTCAAAGATTATTACAGCCATTTAATTGGTTTCGAACGATTCCGGGCGAGCCAGTTTGGCATTAAACATTATTGCACCATAGGCCTGAACTCCAAAGAGGCAAACAACGAACCATTGGCCGAAGAGGTAATGGAATTATTGCCGTTGTTCGTGCTAAAAGAAGGTGTAGTTGGCGTAGGCGAAATCGGATACGACGACCAAACCCCCGCAGAAGATAAATATTACCGCCTGCAACTCGACCTGGCTAAAGAAGTAAACCTGCCGGTACAAATTCATACGCCGCACCGCGACAAACGCAAAGGTACGCTGCGCAGCATGGAAGTAGCACTGGAACACGGCTTAGACCCGGCCATGGTTATTGTAGACCACAACAACGAAGAAACCGTTAAAGACGTGCTCGACCGGGGATTCTGGGCGGCTTTTACCATTTACCCCCACACCAAAATGGGCAACGAGCGCATGACCGAGATCGTCCGCCAGTACGGCCACGAGCGCATCATGATTAACAGTGCCGCCGATTGGGGCATCAGCGATCCGCTGGCCGTTCCTAAAACAGCCGAGCTGATGCTGGAACGCGGTATTTCGGAAGAATCGGTGCGCATGGTAACCTACCAGAATGCGTTGGCCGCATTTGGCCAGAGTGGGCAGATGCAGGAAAGCGACTGGCTGGCAGCCAGCCCGATTGACCAAAGCTTAAAATTCTCTGGCAACTCTATTTTGCGCGGCGGCCAAACGCCCCGCGTAGAAACCGGCGAAAACGAAAACGACTCCCGCATTATCCGCTAATATTACAGCCTTGGGGTGTTTAAAAGAATATTGAGCAGCCATAATATTCTTTTAAACAACTCGGGTAAGTAATGCGGAATATAGGGTAATATTTGCCAAATTTGCATATCTCTTAACTGGCAAAGCCCCTAACATGAACCGAATTTACGCACACCTGGTATTAATGCGGCCGGCTAATATTATAACCGCCATCGCCGATATTATGCTGGGCTTTGCTGCCTCGGGCTCCGTTACCCTCCTGATGCAGCAAGGCGGATTTTCGGCAGCTCATCCCCAACTACAGCTTTTGTACTGGCTCATAGCCGCCACCATAGGCTTGTACGGCGGCGGCGTGGTTTTTAACGATGTTTTCGATGCAGACCTAGACCGGGTAGAACGGCCGGAGCGGCCCATCCCCAGCGGCGCGGCCACCCGGTTAAGCGCTACGGTTCTGGGAGCGGCTTTGTTAATATTCGGCATAGCGGCAGCTTTCCAGGTATCCGTTCTGAGCGGTTCGCTGGCCGTTTTGGTAGCTATCCTGGCCTTGGTGTATGATGCCATTGGCAAGCATCATTCTATTCTGGGCCCTATTAATATGGGTGCCTGCCGGGGTGGTAATTTGCTTTTAGGTATCAGTGCCGTGCCGGCGGCGGTTTCGGTTTACTGGTATTTGGCTTTAATCCCGATCGTCTATATTTCGGCCATTACCATTATCAGCCGCGGCGAAGTACACGGTGGTGATAAAAGAATATTACTGGGTGCTTTATTTTTGTACTTTTTAGTGATAGGCAGTATTCTGGGCCTGATGCGGCTGCAGCAATATCAAATTCTGTACGCCATGCCTTTCCTGTTTTTATTTACCTACCTTATCTTTCCACCCCTGCTTAAAGCTATAAAAACCCTCGAAGCTCCCCACATCCGGTTAGCCGTAAAAGCGGGGGTAATTGCCTTAATCATGCTGGATGCCACCATTGCGGCTGGTTTTGCCGGCTGGTGGTACGGTTTAATAATTCTGGCTTTGTTCCCCATTTCGCGGTTTCTGGCCAAGCAATTTGCCGTCACTTAAATAATACAGCATATTCAAAATAAAATATTTAAATTACGAGTTAATATAAAGGGATAAATGCACTTAATTTATACCCAATTTTGTTAACTAAAAAAGCAGGTTATTCATGCCTGTTGAAATATATTTTAGCGCCGATTACTCATCATGCAATTATCCTCCATTCAACAAACATTTCAGGTACCGTTCTCTTATATTGTTCATTTTACCGAAGGCTTGTTTAATCCTGATAATCTTTTATTCCGCAACGTTATCGCTCAGGATGGCGGCGAAGGCCCCCGCAAGCTTTTTTTTGTAATAGACAGCGGGGTGCAGGAGGCACATCCGGATTTACAAATCAATATTAAAAATTATATTCAGGCTCACGCCGGCGTATTAGCGCTGAACGGCGATTTAACGGTGGTGCCAGGCGGAGAGCGTTGCAAAAACCAGCCCGAACTGGTACAACAACTTTTGGAAGCAGTTAACGATTACGGTATCGACCGGCATTCTTATATGTTAGCTATTGGCGGCGGCGCCCTGCTGGATATGGTGGGTTACGTGGCCTCTATTGCCCACCGCGGCATCCGGCATATCCGCATCCCAACCACGGTTTTGTCGCAGAACGATTCCGGTATTGGCGTTAAGAACAGTGTAAATGCCTTCGGCAAGAAAAACTTCCTCGGCAATTTTGCCCCGCCATATGCCGTGCTAAACGATTTTGACTTCTTAACCACCCTAAATGACCGCGATTGGCGCTCTGGTATTTCCGAAGCCATTAAAGTAAGTTTAATCAAAGACGAAACTTTCTTCCGGTTTATCCAGCAAAATGCCGGGAAATTGGCGCAACGCGACATGTCGGCGATGCAATATTTAATTTACCGTTGCGCCGAAATGCACCTGCAGCACATTGCCGGCGGCGATCCATTTGAGCAAGGTTCTTCCCGGCCATTGGATTTTGGCCATTGGTCGGCGCATAAAATGGAAGCCCTAAGCAATTACGAGATCCGGCACGGCGAAGCTGTTTCGCTGGGCATTGCCCTGGATTCGGTTTACTCGCATTTAACCAACCGGATTTCCGCCGATGAACTGGAGCAAATATTAACTGTAATTCACACGCTGGGCTTCGATTTATACGTACCCGAACTGGATGAGCACCTGGAAGATGCTTCGCACCCGAACAGTTTGCTTCACGGCTTACAGGAATTCCGGGAACACTTGGGCGGTAAACTAACCATTACGTTGCTGGATCGCATTGGCAAAGGCGTAGAAGTTAACAGCATGGACAACGAACTAATAATTGCGTCTATACAGTATCTAAAAAAATATTATTACCAATTATCCCCGGTTCCGGAATCAAAATAACCTTATTAGCGGGTTTGGCTCCCGCAAAATAGTTAAAACATAAATCCGCAGAAAACCTGTTAAACAAAATAGGTTTTCTGCGGATCTTTTGCTTTAAATAATAGTAGGATTATACCACATCTCCTAAACGTTATTATATAAAGAGCCTGTTCTTTCTGTTCTTCTTTTGAAAGATTGCATCTTTCAAGGCTGAGGTGCTAACTGTATTTAAAAGCCTAAGTTTGCTCCAGGCCGCGGGGGCCCGTTTGGTCATTCGGGCTGTCTAAGCTTGTTTTCCTCCTATCGTCGGAATGCTAAAGCACCACAACCTTAGAAGAGCATCTTCCAGAAGGCCCTCATTGCCCAAACTGCTGTAGTCTGCTTCGTAGCTGCTGGTTTTCTAAGCATAAATCATTATTAAAAATTAATTAACAAAGCTAATCCGCAACGTTCCGGTTCGGCCGAACTCCTTCCCTAATTTAGGGAAGGTGCCCGGAGGGCGGAAGGGTTAAACACTTCCAGAAGAAAAAATCGCACCAGCGAAAGCTAAAGAGGACGAAAAAGTACCACAGCATACCAAAGCGTCCTGAATAGACAACAAAGAACCTTAATTTTAAAATAATGCCTGTTTAGCCTTCCTATGCAATAATGATAAAAGGAATTGGTATTATTCAGAACATTATAATAAAGCTACTCTATTCAATTACAAAATGCGAATTTATAAGCCGGACACAAAGCCCTTGATAGCCGCTAATGTTTCGTGCGGGCGTTCAAACATGCCCATGTGGCCGGTCTGCTCCAGGAAAAGCGTGTAAGCCGTTTTGGGTAGGTGGCATTGTTGTAAAGTCTGCTCCAGGGTTACAGCTGTATCTTGTTTTCCGGCGATAAACAAGAACGGGAAGTTAATCGTAGAGAGTACTTTTATCCGGTCGGGGCGGTCGCGCATGGCTTTAACGGTACCGATGATAGCTTCCGGCGCTACTTTCTTGCCGGTTTCGGTTAATTGCTGGATAGCCGCCTGATTCTTTTGCCGGTTTCCTTCGTAAAACAAGGGCGCGACAAACGTATCCATAAACTTTTCTACGCCGTGCTTTTGAATAAAGTCGATGGTTTTATTCCGGTTTTCCTTTTTCTCTTCTGTATCGGGCAGCGCACTCGAATGAAACATAACCACCCCTGATAGTAATTCAGGATATCTTTCAGCAAAAGCCATAGCGGTGTAGCCGCCCATTGAGTGCCCGATTAAAATACACTGCTTAATATTTAAGGACTGTAAGGCTTGCTGAACAAAAGCAGCATTGTCATCCATCGAATATTTTTCGCGTGGCGCATTATTCTCGCCGTGGCCAGGTAAATCCAATAATATTACCCGGTAATCTTGCTGCAAGGGTTTAGTATATTCCAGCCATATTTCTTTACTTTCCAGAAAGCCGTGTAAAAATACCAGTACTTTATCGTTACCACCCGAATCAATAATAGTCGAGGCACTTATTTTATCTTCCATGCGCTTTATAGTAGTTTTAAACAATAGAGCCGGCAGTTACGCTAAACTACCGGCTCTTTTTACTTTATCTTTTAAATTGAGGTTGTGCTTACACGCTAACAGGCTGCATAATCCATTGCCGCACGGTAAGCTCAATACTTTTCGGGTCGATGCCGCATTCGCGGTGTAGTTCCAGTTGGGTACCGTGTTCAAATACTTCATCCGGAATACCTAAGCGTTTCACCGGGTTGGTATATTGGTTATCGGCCATAAACTCTAATACGGCGCTACCAAAGCCACCGGGCAAGCAGCCATCTTCCAGGGTAATAATTTTATCGTACTTCCGGCAGATTTCGTGCAGCATTTTCTCGTCCAGGGGTTTGGCAAAACGCATATCGTAGTGGCCGATTTTAATATTTTCCTTCTTCAGGTTTTTGCAGACTTCTACGGCGTAGTTGCCAATGTGACCAATGCTTAAAATAGCTACTTCTTCGCCTTCCTGCACCACCCGCCCAGTGCCCACAGCTATCGGCTTCAGCGGTGTACGCCATTCGGGCATCACCCCTTCGCCGCGCGGGTACCGGATGGTAAACGGTCCCATATCGGGTTGGCTGGCCGTAAACATCAAATTCCGCAATTCGGCTTCGTTCATAGGCGCCGAAACAATCATATTCGGAATGCAGCGCATGTAAGCAATGTCGTAATTACCGTGATGGGTTGGCCCATCAGCACCGGCAAAACCGGCCCGGTCGAGGCAGAAAACCACGTTTAAATCCTGCAAACACACATCGTGAATTACCTGGTCGTAGCCCCGCTGCATAAACGTAGAATAAATATTGCAGAACGGTATCAGCCCTTGCGTAGCTAAACCCGCTGAAAACGTAACGGCATGCTGCTCCGCAATGCCTACGTCAAACGCGCGGTCGGGCATAGCCGCCATCATAATATTTAAAGAGCACCCCGACGGCATAGCCGGCGTTACGGCCATTATTTTATCGTTCTGTTGTGCCAGTTCCACCATGGTATGGCCAAAAACATCCTGGTACTTGGGTGGCTGTGGCGTATCGTGGTGTACTTTGTAAATTTCGCCGGTTATTTTATCGAAAGTGCCGGGAGCATGCCATTTGGTTTGGTCTTTTTCGGCTAAGGCAAAACCTTTACCTTTTACCGTAAGGCAATGCAATATTTTCGGTCCCGGTATGCCTTTTAAATCGTTCAGTACCGAAGTCAGGTGATTAATATCGTGGCCATCAATGGGGCCAAAATACCGGAATTTGAGCGATTCGAATAAATTGCTTTGTTTCAGCAACGCAGATTTAATGCCGCTCTCAACTTTCGAAGCAATTAATTGGGCATTGGGTCCGAACTTACTGATTTTACCCAACACATTCCACACTTCGTCGCGCAGCTTATTATAGGTGCGGGAAGTAGTAATATCGGTTAAATATTCTTTTAGGGCGCCCACATTCGGGTCGATGCTCATGCAATTATCGTTGAGCACTACTAATAAATTGGCATTAGAAACACCGGCGTGGTTCAAGGCTTCAAAAGCCATACCGCCCGTCATGGCGCCATCGCCGATTACCGCAATGTGCTGCCGGTCCTGCTCGCCTTTGTACTGCGAAGCCACCGCCATACCCAACGCCGCCGATATAGAAGTAGAAGAATGCCCTACGCCAAAAGTATCGTACTCGCTTTCTTTGCGTTTAGGAAACCCCGATAAGCCTTTGTATTTGCGGTTGGTATGAAACTGATCGCGCCGGCCGGTCAATATTTTGTGTCCGTACGCCTGGTGCCCCACATCCCAAACCAATTGGTCGTAGGGCGTCTGAAAAATATAATGCAACGCCACGGTAAGCTCTACCACCCCCAGGCTCGCTCCAAAATGACCGCCGTAAATAGAAACATTATCAATAATATATTGCCGTAGTTCCTGGCAAACCTGCAGCAATTGCTCGGGGTTAAGTTTGCGTAAATCGGCGGGCGAGTTAATGGTGGCTAAAAGCTCTCCGGGTTGTATAATCATGAGCAGAAAGTTATCTTACAATAAGAACAGGAAATTTTCGCCCTTGTTCAAAAAATGCAATAAAATATTTTAAAGAAATAACGGGCAAAGGTAATAATAAAATATTTAATCATTGTTAAACCCCAATTGCGCCTTTGCTTAAATGCCAATTCCTTTCTGTCTCCGGCACTTCCATTTTTCTACACCTGCCCTGGTTGTTTTCAGATTTTTCAGATTTAACGCCATTATAATATATGATAAACGCTCGTTTTATAGTTTGGTTATAGATAGCGGTCGTAAATAATGCCCCGGTTGGTTTAAGCAAAATAGCCGAATACCGGCCGGGTAAGTGAAGCCGGCGGAATAAATAGTTAAAGATTGCGGCATATTTTGCTTAATTTTGAACGATTAAACAGGAGCATTGCCTACTAAAAGCTGATATTGTGAGTTTCGAGATAAAATTACCGCTTTTTGAAGGACCTTTTGATTTGCTGCTTTTTTTTATTGAGCGCGACGAATTAGATATCCATGATATTCCAATTTTTAAAATTACGAACGATTTCATGGCCTATATTGCCGAACTGGAGCAGCTAAATATTGAGGTAGCCAGCGAATTTATTTTAATTGCGGCCACGCTCATGCGCATTAAAGCCAAATTATTATTGCCCCGCACCGAAAAAGATGAGCAGGGAAACGAGATTGACCCGCGTAAAGAACTGGTGCAGCACCTGCTCGAATATAAAAAATACAAAAATGTTTTAGGTGATCTGGCCCGCCTGGAAGACAGAAGGCTGATGATGGAAACCCGGGGCAATATTCCGGACGAGCTGCAACTAATTGCCAAGCGAAGCAACCTCGATTACGAACTCCAGGATTTAAACCTGTATAAATTAATGCGGGTGTACGAAAAAGCCATGAACCGCTTTGAAGAAGAGCAAAACCGGCCCAAGCACACTGTTTATACGTACCCCTACACCATCGAAGACCAGAAAGGCTACATTTTAAAACGCGTAACAACCGAGCAGGAAGTAGACTTTTTACAAATTGTAGAGGCCTTTCCGGATAAAATAGGCCTTATTTTTAACTTCCTGGCCATTCTGGAAATGCTGCAATTAAATATTATCAGCATTCGGGTTAGCGATGGATTCAATAATTTCCGTATTACTCCATTTGAGGAGAACCAAGCCGCTTAAATGGATCAGAACCGCAAAAAGCTTTTAGAGAATTTTTCTACCCGCCGCATTATGATACCCGTGGTAATCGGGTTATCGGTGGTGGGTTATATGTTTTACCGCGACCCGGCCGCGTCTAACCTGAGCGCCTTTTTAGATGCCAAAGTACACTGGTTAGTTATTACGGTACTCGTGTTAATTGTGCGCGATGCCGGTTACATGTACCGCATCCGGCACATTACTGAAAAGGCTTTATCGTGGCGCCAGAGCATTGATGTAATTATGCTGTGGGAATTTGCTTCCTGCGTCATGCCGTCGGTGGTGGGCGGCTCTACCGTAGCTACTTTTATTATTAACAAAGAAGGTATTCCGCTGGGCAAGTCGCTGGCCTACGTAATGGTTACGGCCATGCTCGATAATATGTATTTCCTAATAGTGGCTCCTATTGTACTGTTAGCTACCCAGGGCGCTATTTTTCCCGATGTGGAAGGGCTTAGTTTTTCGGTTAGCTCCAGCCTGGAAGTAGTATTTATTATCAGTTATGCGCTCATGGCCATTTACGCCTTTGTAATGGTATATGCCTTGTTCTTTAAGCCCCAGTCGGTAAAACGGCTGTTGCTGCGCATTACCTCTATGCCGTTTTTACGCCGCTGGCGGCAATCAGCGTTTAAACACGGCAACGAACTGGTATGGGCCTCGCGGCAAATAAAAGGCAAACCGTGGCGCTACTGGTTTCACGCGGCGGTGTCTACGGCCTTCGTCTGGACAGCCCGCTATTATGTGGTAAGCTGCATTATTGCGGCCTTTATTCCGCTTTCGTTTAACGAGCACCTGCTTATTTTTGCCCGTAATTTTGTCTGGAAAGTGGTTTTATTAGTAGCCGTTACACCCGGCGGGGCGGGTATTGTAGAGGCAACTTTTAAGGTTTTCTTCCAGGATTTTATTGGCCCATCGCTGCTGGTGTTAATTCTGTTGTTCTACCGCATTGTTACTTATTATTTGTACCTGGTGCTGGGTTCTATCTTCCTGCCCCGCTGGATTGCCCGGGTATTCAGGGGTAAAAAAGAAGAAGATGTAGAAAAAGTGAGCACCCTCCAAAGCTAAGTTGGGTTAGCGCTTTCCTGCCTAAGCAGGCTTTACACACAACCATAAACAAGAGAGCCCGCCGGTGTTAAACCAGCAGGCTCTCTTGTTATAACTTCTTAAACGTTTCGCTGTGCTTAGAAACGCTCGTCTTCCCCAAAGAAGAAGTCGCCTTCAATCTGCGCATTCTCGTCAGAGTCGGAACCGTGTACCGCATTGGCCTCTACCGATTTGGCATATTTTTTCCGGATGGTACCTTCTTCGGCCTGGGCTGGGTTGGTAGCCCCAATTAGTTTACGGAAATCAGCTACAGCATTTTCTTTTTCCAGAATCATAGCCACAATCGGGCCGGAACTCATGTAGCGCACTAAATCGTTGTAAAACGGACGCTCTTTATGTACTTCGTAGAATTTACCGGCTCTTTCGGGCGTCAGGCGTGTTTTTTTCAGGGCTACTACCCGGAAACCACCTTCTTCCATCATTTGAATAATGCCGCCAATGTGGTTGTCCTGCACGGCATCGGGCTTTATCATGGTAAATGTTTTGTTCTCAGCCATCTTTTAATGCTTCTATTGTTTAGATTTAAATTTATTTAAGTTTTCTTATTTATTAAACTACTACGTATCAGCAATATATACTATTTAAAGAAACCAAAAGTAGTTATTCAAAAATTACAACTGCTAAGGGTTTCTGCTAAAAAGCTAAGCCTGTGTACGGTAAATAGCGGTGCAAAAGTAATATTCTTTTAATAATATACCGCTGCCCGAAGAAAATTGTAAGCCACTGGTCCGGCGTAGCAAAAACCATAAGTGAATTATTTTTTTGTTTTAGAAGTTTATAATGCAGAATTTTGTGTCTTGTTCCTGATATAAAACAGGCACTTTTTAAGCGAAAAATGCAGAATATTGTTGCTCTAACCGAGCTACTTAAGAATCCGAAACAGATCCTGATTACCACGCATCACAAACCCGATGCCGATGCTTTAGGTTCTTCCCTTGGTTTAGCTGGCTATCTGAAAAAGAAAGGACACCAGGTAACCGTTATTACCCCCTCCGATTATCCGGATTTTCTGAATTGGATGACCGGCAACGAAGATGTGATTATCTACTCGCCGGGAAGTGATGCTTTGGTGCAGAAAATTATTAACCAGGTAGATGTTATTTTTTGCCTCGATTTTTCGGCCCTGAGCCGCATCAACGAAATGGGCGAGTATATCCGCCAGGCCCAAGCTACCAAAGTACTCATCGACCACCACCTGCAGCCCGAAGATTTTGCCGATATTTCTTTTTCGGATACCTCGGCAGCCGCTACGGCCGAGCTGGTGTTTGAGGTAATCCGGGCGATGGGTGACCAGGATTTGATTGACGTTAAAATTGGTGAGTGTTTATACGCCGGCATTATGACCGACACCGGCTCTTTCCGGCACCCCAGCACCTCGCGCAACGTGCACCTGATTATAGCGGAACTGCTTCATATTGGGGTAAATACCTCTAATATTCACCGCCTGATATACGATAGCCACACCGAATCGCGTTTACGGTTTTTAGGTTACGTGCTGAAAGATAAACTGACAGTACTACGGGAATTCCGGACGGCGTACATTGCTATTTCGGCCGATGAACTGAAAGAATACGATTCTAAAACGGGCGATACGGAGGGTCTGGTAAATTTTGCCTTATCGATGGAAGGGGTAGTTTTTGCCGCGGTTATTATTGACCGCGTTAATGCGGTAAAAATATCTTTCCGGTCGGTGGGTAATTTCTCGGTGAACGATTTTGCCCGACAGCATTTTGATGGCGGCGGCCACCGCAATGCCGCCGGTGGTATTTCTTACCTGCCCTTAGACGAAACCGTGCGGAAATTTGTTAGTCTGCTGCCGGAACACAAAAACCAACTTTTAGAAAACTAATAACTAATAATAAAACCCAATGTTAACAAAAACTAAATTTTTATTGCCGGTTCTGGCTGGCTTGTTCGCTTTCCAGGCTTGCGATAAAGGCGGTAGCTTTAAAAAATCGGAAAGTGGCTTAGAATACAAGCTATTTTCGCAAACCAAAGATGGTAAATACGAGGCCAAAGAGTTTCCTAGTTTAAAAGACTCTACCAAACTGAACAAAGAAGGCCAGATTGTGCGCCTGCACATGAAATACATTACCGCTAAAGATTCGGTATTGCTCGATTCCCGTCAGAAAGGTATGCCTTTCTGGATTCCGGTAATGAAGCCGTCTTTTAAAGGCGGTTTAGAAGAAGCATTTGCCGCTCTTACGCCCGGCGATAGCGGTGTTTTTAAAGTTAATGCCGATTCGCTTTTTGCCAAAACTTTCCAGCAACCATTGCCTAAATTCATCGAAAAAGGCTCTACCCTGACTTTCTTTATTAAATCGGAGAAAGTAATGGACCAGCAGGAAGCCATGATGGATCAGCAAACGGCCATGATGTCTTTTATGGAAAAACAGAATAAAAGCGACGATGCGGTTATTCAAAAATATATAAAAGAGAAGGGCTTGCAACCTCAGAAGACGAATTCGGGTCTATACTACGTTGTAACCCAGGAAGGCAATGGCACCAAGGCTGAGCCGGGCAAACTGGTAGCGGTAAATTATACCGGCACTACCCTCGACGGAAAAGAATTTGACTCCTCTAAAAAGAATGGTAAGCCAATTGAATTCCCGTTAGGTCAGGGCGCGGTTATCCGGGGCTGGGACGAAGGTATTGCTTTGTTAAAAGAAGGTGGCAAAGCTACTTTTCTGATTCCGTCTACCATGGCTTACGGCCCACAGGAAAGTCCAGGCATTCCGGCTAATTCCGTATTGCGTTTCGATGTAGAATTAGTAGACGTGAAGGATATGCCGGCTCAGCAGGCGCCGCAATTCCCGGTACAGCCGCAATAAATTTTATATAATAAACGATGCTCAACTTAACTAAAACTAAAATCTACCGCGGCAGCACCTTGTTTTTAACAGGGTTGCTGCTGGCCTTTTCTTCTTTTTTTCTTTCAGGTTGTCTGGAAGGAGACAGTAACGTTGATGAACTGGGGCAAGAGGCGTTGGAAGCTTATAATAAACAACTGGCAATTGACACGCTAGCGATAAAACAGCACCTGGCCGACAATAGTATTACCAATGCCAAAAGTACAAAATCCGGCGTATTCTATGTAGAACAAAACGTAGGTACCGGCGTGCAGGCCCAGGCAGGTCATGTGGTAAAAACAGATTACAAGCTGCTAAATTTAGCCGGCGATGTGCTGGATACATCCTATGGCAAAACGCCCTACCAATTTCAGATTACCGGCAGAACCGGTCCCGGAAACCCGATATTGGGTTATCAGATTGCCACTACGCTTTTGAAAGTGGGCGGTAAAAGCACCTTCTACCTACCTTCTGGCCTGGCTTACGGCACCACCGGCAGCCCGCCTAAGATTGCGCCCAATACTATCCTGATATTTGAAATTGAATTACTCGAAGCGAGGTAAAAGTTTTTTATGAACGGTATCAAATATTTTCTCTTTCTGTTGGTGTTCGGCGTATTGCTCTCGTCGTGCAAAGACGAGTATGCCGAACGGATAGAACGGCAGAAAGAACAGGACGAAGCTTCTATTCAGGAATATTTAACTGAAAACAAAATCCAGAATGCGCAGAAGCAGCCCTCCGGTATTTATTACATACCGCAAACGCCCGGTACGGGCGCCCAGGTACAAAAAGGCAGCACCATTAAAATTCACTACATTGGTCGGTACCTGAACGGGCAGAAAATACAATCTACCTATGACAGTGGCCAACCCTTAACGGTGGTGGCTAACCCGGGCCGCAACAACGGCTTAACCGAGGGCTTAAACGAAGGATTACTCCTTTTGAAAGAAGGAGAGAAAGCGACGATTATTGTTCCTTCGATGTTAGGTTCGGTTAGCTATTACGGCCAATATGGTTATGTAATGGTGTACGAAATAACGGTATTGGAAGTAAAATAAGGAAGGCATGGCCAAGTGGATTGGGAATATTTTTTTCTGCCTGTGGCTAGCCCTGAGTGCTGCTTATGCCCAAACCGATACGACTGTAACGGCTTCGGGTATTAAATACGTAATATTGCAGCAAGGTACCGGTGCTAAACCAACCAAAAATGCCCAGGTAAGGGTAAACTTTACCGGTAAATTCAAAGACGGTCATATTTTTGATACATCGGCGCTCGATAAAAAACCCCTTAAAGTACGCCTGGGTCGTGGCGAAATAATACCGGCTTGGGAAGAAATATTGTCGCTGATGCAAACCGGCACTAAACTGATAATGGTTGTACCTGCCCAACTGGGCTACGGCGATAAAGGCCTGCTTTCGGATGAAGATGGTTATACCGTACCGCCGGGTTCTGATCTTATTTTTGAGATAGAACTGGTAGATATAAAGAAATAAAGTCCCGAATAACAAAAGAGCCTCCTGGTATAAAGGAGGCTCTTTTGTTATTCGGCCAATACCTCCGACAACACATTTAAAGAACGGATTTCGCCGAGCTTTTCTACGTGCAACTGGTAATATTTAATTAAGATGTGCAGCAATTCCCGCCGCACTTTACCATTCAGGTTTTGTACCTGCTCCGGCTGGTGCAGCAAATTGTCGAAATGCGCCTCAAACAACTGAAAATGCAGAATGCCGGGGCGGCCGTTAATAAATTGCTGACTACCGGCAAAGGCTACCTGTGAGGTGATGTCGGCACCGGAAGTGGGCCCGAAGCCTAAAAAAAAGGAAAGCTGCAGCAAAAATATCAAGTGAAAATTCTCGAAGCCTTCTGTTTGCTGATCAAAATATACCATGGCCTGGTAAATGTAATCGAACAAAGGCCGGTTTTCTTCTTCTTCTTTTATCGTATACGAAACCACTTCCGATAAAAACAATAACATACTGCTCTTTCGAATATCAAAAGGAATAGACATATACGGGTAGCTGCATTTGTATTCGGAAATCCGGGTAATGCCGCCTTTAGCCGACGTGTACACCACCATATCCAGCAACGTAAATGGCTGAAATAACGCAATGCGGGGCGTAGTGGATTTTTGCCGGACACTATTTACAATATAGGTTTGCAAACCCAGTTCTTCGGTATAAACCCGGGCAATAATAGAGGTTTCCCGGTATTTAATAAAGCTTAAAACAATGCCTCGGGTTTTAACTAACATAAAGCGATAATTGGTTTGCAGGTATTGATTAAAGATTTAACGTTACCGGCAAAAGAAAGATATTTTTGCCCGTTCCAGTTTATTGCCCGATAACCGCAATTTTGCTCGTGCAGCTTTGTTTACCATTGGCAGAGGCGCTGAAGGCCAAATATACCCCCGATTTAACTCTCTTTCCGTTTCCATCACGTAAATCCCAGGCCAGCGTACCGCCGGTAGCGTGGGCTTGGTAAACCAGGTTTCCGGCGGTATCGGTAATTTTTACCAAAGCATTATTGGGTAAACCCGAGATACCCACCAAGCCGGTATAGCCCGGCCGCACCGGATTCGGATATACACTGGCACAATCGGGTTTGCCGGTAGTTTCTGTGGCTGTACCGCGCACAGAAATTAGCCCGTTCGGGGTAGAAATAAATACTTCGCCGGTGCTGTGGTTAACCGTAATATCCTGAATTTTATCTGCCGGCAAGGGGCTATTTTCGGTGGTATAATGGGCGACAACGGTCTCTCCTGCTTCCGAAAGAAGCCATAACCCATTATCGGTGCCTACCCACTTGCGGTTACCACCGTCAACCGCTATGGCCCGCACTAATTGGTTTACGAGTAAAGGCCGTCGATTTAAAACCGGAATGGTGGCGGCTATGGTATTAGCAGTAAAAATATTTTCGGGCTCGTAAAAAACGGCCACACCCTTATCGGTACCAGCCCAGACATAACCGTGTTTATCTTTAACCAACGCATAAATAGCCGAACCAGGCAGGTTCCCCATCGCCGGGGCAGTTATCAGATGGCGGTATGCGTTCTTTATTTCGTCGTAAACCAGAATTCCCCCGCTGTTTTGGTTATTCTTACTTACCGTCATCCACTTATAACCATTGTTATCAATAATTATTCTTTCCAGGTTGCCGCTATCCGGAAAGCCCGGAAAACTAAAGGAATTCCAAGAGCCATCCATTCGCAGCACGTGCAGGCCAGGGGCATTAGCATTTTGGTGCCGGTTCACAACCCAGATATTACCGTCGGCATCCGAAGTTAAATCCGTTAAGAAGATTGAATGCTCATTACCCGGCGAAGCACGCAACAGCGGGCTGTTGGCCGAATGATACAATTTATATTTTCCCAAGTCTTCCCACTCCAGCAAACCATCGCCATAACTAGCCAGGTATAATTTCTGGTTTACCGGGTTTCGCACTACGCCCACCAAATCCTGTACCAACGGGTATTGCTTTACATCCGGATAAATAAATGAATTAAAGCTTTTCCATTGCCTGGCATTTAACACCTCAAAACCTTGCTGCGATTCCTGGGGCTTATAAGTTTCGTCATAGGCTCCGTTTACCACATACACGTTTTTACTATCGGCATACATCCGAAAACCAGTACTAAATAGGGGGCCGTTGGGTATTAATATTTCGGTAGTCGCACCTGTTAACTTTACTAAACCTTTCTGGTAATCGGCTATCCAAAAAGTATTGCCGGCTTCGGGTACCGCATACCTAGGATTTTGCAGTCCGGGAGCAGCTTTTGTGGTGAGGTTATTATTTTTATCCAGCAACAGCAGCTGCTCACCGTTTGCCAGGAGCAGAAAATCCGGATAAGCGGTTAGCTGATGGAGCTGTTTATTTTGCAAATTGATAATTGTTTTCTGCCACCGGGAACCGTTGTAAAGGTAAACTGCATCGTTATTTACCGCCGCAAATATTTTATTATTAAAAGTTGTTACCTGCCGGAAATCAGGGTTGTGCGTAACTGGCAGGCCATCGGCCGGTGTAAAAGTTTTCCAGTTATGGAAATCGAGTAAATTATTGTTGCTGCGCCGGGCGGCCATCATCCCATTAGCAGTAGCCAGGTAAAGGCTGTCGTGGAGAATAGTACTGGCAAAAACCGCTACGGGCGCACCGTTCGGCCCCAGGTTACTATAGGTTTCATTTATTTCATGCTTTACCAAATCGAGCAAAACCACCCCAAAACTGCACGACAGGTAAGCCTGTTTATCGGCTAGCATTATGTGGTAAATATATTTTTCCTGGGGTAGTTGCTTCCGGAGAATAGCATTAATATTGATGATTTCACCGTCCTGCAGCAAATCAATATTTGTATTTTGGTAGGCAATAATCAGCGTTTTGGTTTGAGGCTCGTAAGCCAGCGTACTAATATTTACATCGCTGAAGCCATCAACCTTGGAAAGCGTTTTGAGTTGGTTGTAAGTTTTATCATAATAAAAGAATCCGTCTTCGGTAGCGCAGTAAATTTTATCTTCGGCCGCCGCTACTACTTTTGCCTGCTGATTCGGTTGGTGCATTTGCCAGTGTCCCAGCAGCAGGTTACTGCTTTGGGCCAGAAGGGCCAACCCGCTGCTTAGCCAGGCGGCCACACCTAAAAGCAAAATTAAAATTACTTTTACAGGCATCACGAAGGGCTTTTTATAGGAAACAGGTTCAGATAAAACCGGAGCAGCACTGATTAAATAAATTTCTTATTCTAATATAATCACCTGCTCTTCTAAATATTCCGGAATCAGCTTTTTTATTTCTCTTTCATTCCCTCCAGGAAACAATGGCGGCAGCGGGCTTCGTAGGTATCGGTTTCGCCGAGTAATACTTTCTGGGCGGAGGCGGCTTTCCGGAACGAGTAAGAGGCAATATCGCCGCAGTTCATACAAACCGCATGTACCTTGGTAACGTATTCGGCCACGGCCATCAGCGCCGGCATAGAGCCAAAAGGTTTAGCTTGGTAGTCTAGATCGAGGCCGGCTACAATTACCCGGGAGCCGTTATTAGCCAGTGTCATGCAAACATCTACCAGGCCTTCGTCGAAAAACTGCGCTTCGTCGATGCCTACTACATCACAACCGCTGGCCAGCAGCAACATGTCGCTGGCAAATTGGATGGGTGTAGACCGGATGGCATTAGCATTATGGGAAACCACATTTTCTTCGTGATAACGCGTATCGATAGCCGGTTTAAATATTTCTACCCGTTGTTTGGCAATTTTAGCACGATTTAGCCGGCGAATCAACTCTTCGGTTTTACCCGAAAACATAGAACCGCAAATTACTTCAATCCAGCCGCGGCGCGATGCGTAATTTTTATTTCCTACCCGTGGTTCAATAAACACTTTTAATCATTTTAATTTTAATTCCGCCACTCATAAACCAGCGCATTCGCATTAAGGCTCCTAACCCGAAGGAAATTTGCTTTAACCAGAGAAGGGCATTACCGGTTAATCCTTAATTAAATTAAAGCCAATTTGCCTTTAACCTGCAGCCAGGCTCTTTAGGTTAAATTACCTGGTTTTTAATCGGAATAACTTTGGTGCGGAAATTTAGTTCCTTCCGGTACCCGGCCAAGGGCATCGGCCTGCAAAGTACACTGGCAGGTAAGCCGCTCATTTTCTTTTAACCGACCTTGTTCCCGGTATTTAATTTCCGGCGGGGTTAGTTCTCCAAATCCTTCTATTCCTGCCAAAACAATAATCCGGCAGGTGGTGCAGCGCCCCTTGCCGCCACAAGCGTGCATCCAATCTATGCCGGCATTGCCTATTGCCGTTAATATTTTTTGCTCCGGCGCTACCAAAACCTCCTTCTGGTAAAGGTTTTGCAGGATCAGTTTCGGCATATTTTACTACCTTTACAAGATATCTTTTAGCAATGGAACACAAATATAATCAATTAAACCTGGAGCGGTACAGCAACAGCCTCGCTAAACTGCTATGCGATCGGTATTTTGCTATTGCGCCTACCGTTAATGGGCAGCAACTCATCGGTTTTACGCCGGTTAAACAGGTTAATCTTTTTATGATAAAAGAATTACTGTTGCGCTGGAACCAGGAAATGGCCAATCTGAAGAGTCCGTTTTTTGATTTTGAGAACGAGGAGGTAAAAGAGGCGCTGATTCAATTTATGAATGTGTTATCGCGAAAAATATTGATCAAGCGCCCGCACTTTGAGCCGCTGCTGGCCAAAGCCATTACCGATACGTTTAGATGGGTGTTGGAACCGGTAGGTGCCTTTGAAGAGAAATTTCTGCAGAACCAGGAATCTTTAACCGTTGCCAAATTGCAAAGCAACCTGAAATACATTAGCATTAACAAAGAGCTGGTACAAGACTTTCTCGATCATTTAAGCGAAGGTCCTTTGCATTACGCAGCGGTACGAAATGATTTTGGCGCTTACCTGGCCACCAGAAGATCCGAATGGACTTCGGTAGACCATATTTTAGAAGAATTTAACCGCTTAGCGCCGATTCAGAAAGCCAATTTATTTGATCAGCAGCCAGCACCGGCAGTGCCTTTACCCCCTACAATAACACAACCAGCACCGGCCGCTTTTACGCCACCTGCTCCCCCCCGACCTGCGGTCAGCGCCGAGCCCCTGCACAAAACTTTAACTTCGGAAAACAGCTTAAATAATAAATTTAAGGCCGAAACGGCCACTTTAAACGATAAGCTATCCCATAAACCGGCCCCTACCCTGCTCGAAAATCAGATGGGCCGGAAGATAGAATCCTTAAAAGATTCTATTTCTATTAACCAGCGTTTTGGTTTTATAAACGAATTATTTAACGGCGAAAATCTCCAGTATTACAATGCTATTAAGGTGCTCGACGAGTTTAAAGATGCCGAATCAGCAAAAAATTACGTATTACACGACCTGAGCAGCCGCTACGACTGGTCAAAAAAAGAAGAACACGTAAATAAGCTGCTGCGGTTAATAGAGCGCAAGTTTGCCTAAGTTTAAGTATTAAGTGATAAGTCGTAAGTACTAAAATTTTAGTGTGAGCATTCACCTAAAACTTAGTACTTACAACTTATTACTTTTTACGCTCGGGTTAAATCCTGTTTGCGGTGTGTATCTAAAGCCAGCAGAATAAATAGTAAAATTGTAAACGACCACAGCGAAGAACCGCCGTAGCTAAAAAACGGCAGCGGAATACCCACCACCGGCGCCAACCCAATGGTCATGCCGATATTTACGAGAAAGTGGAAGAAGATAATAGAAGCCACGCAGTAGCCGTACGACCGACCGAAAACTGTTTTCTGCCGCTCCGCGATAAAAATAATGCGAGAGAGCAAAGCCATAAACAACCCAATTAGTACCAGGCTGCCAATCCAGCCGTGCTCCTCTCCAATGGTACAAAATATAAAATCGGTACTTTGCTCGGGTACAAAATCGAACTTGGTTTGCGTACCTTCCAGAAACCCCTTGCCATAGAGGCCACCCGAGCCGATCGCAATTTTAGACTGGGTTACATTCCAACCAAAACCCAACGGGTCAGCCTCGGGGTTGATAAGCGCTTTAATCCGGTTTTGCTGGTGTTGCTGCAGAATATTATTTACAAAAAAATCAACACTGAAAACCATACCCACTACGGCCGCATAAATAAGCACGACCGACGTAATCTTGCGCAGTAACCGCCGGTTTAACCAGATAGCCAAAGCAAACAGCAGCGTAATAGCAATCACAAAGTAAAGCTTCGGTACCAGCAGCGTCAGGATAAATATTGCCACAAACACAGACCCCAGAATCAGAATCAACGGCGACATACCTTCCCGGAAAAAAGCCAGCAGAAAAGCCCCGAATACCAGCGCCGAACCAGTTTCGTTCGACAACAAAATAAGCACAGGCGGCAGCACGGTTATACCGGCCAGAATAGCGTGTTCTTTCCAGTTTTGCTGGCGCAGGTTAATGGTACTCATAAACTTTGAAGCGGCCAGTGCCGTTGCAAATTTGGCAAACTCGGCCGGCTGAATCCGGACGGTACCAAACTCCAACCACGACCGTGAACCCGCAATGGGCCGGGCAAATATTAACGTAAAAATAAGCAGCAGAATAATTAAGCCGTATACCACATAGGCCAGCGACTCGTATGCTTTGTAATCGATAACCAGCAGCACGATAATAATAATTACCGCCGTGCCAATCCAGATCAACTGCTTACCCGAATTGATGCTAAAATCAAAAATACTTTGTTTCAGGTCGGGGCTGTAAACGGCCGCGTATACGTTCATCCAGCCCAACAACAGCATAGCAGCGTAAATGGCTACGGTTATCCAATCTATATTGCGCGATATTTTAGGTGCCCGTTCCATGTTAGTTCTTGCTCTTATAAAATTCGCCGTTCTCAATCCAGCCTTCCCAACGCTGTCGAGGTTTAGAAATAGTACCGGTCAGGTATTTTTCAATCATTAAACTGGCCAGTGGGGCCGATGAAATGGACCCGAAACCAGCATTCTCGATGTAAACCGCAATGGCAATTTTGGGATTTACCCGGGGGGCAAACGCTGCAAACACCGCGTGGTCTTTACCGTGCGGATTCTGCACCGTTCCGGTTTTACCGCAAATATCAATACCCAGATGGCTTAGATTAGCCCACCACCCGGTACCCCGGCGCGAAGCCACTACTTCGGCCATGCCTTCAATTACCGGCTCGTAATGGCGGGAGGAAACTGAAGTAAAATGCTTTTTCTGGTAATCGGGCAAAGGTTGCTGATTTGGGCCAATTCCCTTTATTAAATGCGGCGTAACATAATAACCCCGGTTGGCAATAGTGGCCATTAAGTTAGCCATCTGCAACGGCGTTGCCCCGGTTTCGCCTTGCCCGATACTCATCGAGTAAAAGGTGGGATATTTCCAGCCGGTTTTGCCGTAAAGTTTATCGTAGTACCGCGAAGAAGCAATAATGCCCATATTCTCGTAAGGCAAATCTACCCCGAGGTTACCTGCAAAACCAAAGCTAAGTACGTGGTCGCGCCAGCTATCGAGCCCCAGGTGCGTATCCTGGTAAATATTCCGCGACCGGCCCTGGTTAACCACCGCCCGGAAAACCTGGTAAAAATAAGGATTACAGGAGTTCTCGATGGCAATTTTAAGGTTAGACGGATAAGGGTGTCCGTGCGCGCATTTTACCAGCGATTGGTTGCAAGGGTAACCGGTTTCGGGGGTAATAACCCCTTCTTCCAGCGCAATTAAGGCCTGCACTAACTTAAATACTGAACCCGGCGGATACGTAGCTTTAATAGGCCGGTTATACAAAGGTTTTTCCGGGTCGCGTAATAGCGAGAGGTAATTCTTGCCTAGGTCTTTACCGGTTAACAGATTAGGATCGTAGAAAGGTGCGGAAATAAAAGCCAGGATTTCGCCGGTACTGGGTTCAATGGCCACAATACTGCCGCGTTTCCCTTGCAGCATGCGCTCGCCGTACTGCTGCAGTTCCAAGTCGATGGAGGATACTAAATCCTGACCGGCTACCGCCATCGTATCGTACTGTCCTTCTTTGAAGGGCCCTTTGTCCAGACCCCGTACGTTTACCATGCGGTATTTTACCCCTTTTTTGCCCATCAGGGTTCTCTCGTATTCCAGTTCAATGCCACTCACGCCCAGATAATCGCCGACGGCATAGGCGGCATATTCGGGTTGTTCCAGTTTCTGTGGGCTTACTTCACCAATATAACCAAGTGCATGGGCCAAACTCTGGTGCGGATAGCCTCTTACGTTACGGGCATTAATATAAAAACCCGGAAACTCTACCAGGTTATCCTGCAAAGAAGCAAATTCTTCGGGGCTTAACTTCTGTAAAAAGGGCGAGGGTTTTACGTACGAATACGCCTTGGCTGTCTTTATTTTCAGCCGGAATTCTTCCAGGGGAATATTAAAAAGTTTACAAAAACGCAGGGTATCAATATCTTTTATTTCTTTCGGTACCACCATCAGGTCATACACCGGCAGATTCTGTACCAGCAATTTACCCTTACGGTCGTAAATAAGCCCCCGGAACGGATACTCTACCACGCGCTTAATAGTATTAGCGTCGGCGGCATGCTTATACTCCGTGTTTAATACCTGAATAAAAAATAATTTTAAAGCAAATACGGCCGCTACCACAAAAAATATGGTTTGCACTATGTATTTACGGTTCTCTAAATATTTCAAGTTTGAAAAAGCATTCGCCGGTTTAAGAAATAACTAAGACCAGGGTTCTCTGGTTCAAAATGATGTTTTTTCTTTCGCAGGCAAAGTTAATTCTAATTTTACCACAAAGAAAACCAGCGCTTTACAATTTATAATTTCTGGCTGCAATACCTTAACGGCCGGAGCGCCGGACAGAGAAAAAAAGGAGCTGAATAATAATTAAGACCAGGTAGGTAAGCAACGTACTCAGCACCACTTTGGCCATGGTAAACCCAACTTCCCGGAAACTTCCCAGTTCCAGAAAAAACAAAGCCAGGTGATGTATAAAAACCAAAAAGAGGGCATACACGGTAAACCACCGCCAACCCATTACATGCAGGTTAATGGTATCATTTTTTTCGTAATCGTCGCGGGGGGTAAGCACCAGCAAAACATAGGGCCGCAGAAAAGCCAACAACACACAAGCGGCTGCATTAATGCCTACGGTATCGTAAAAAATATCGACGGTAAGGCCCGTTAGAAAAGCCATTAAGAGTAAGGCAACTCTGGGCATTTGAATGGGCAGAAAAAGCAGGAAAGCAATATAGATGTAACAAAAGGCAGTATTAAAAAGCACTACATTCCGGACCAGCAATATTTGCACAGCCATAAAAATAAAAAACTGAAAAATATGGACGAACGTGCGCTTACTCATTTTCTTTTATACCGCTTCTGGCTTCCAGGGAGTCCCGTTCAGCCTGCCGCGTATTTTTAATTACGTAAACATAGCTCAGATTATCAAAATCAACGGCCAGCCTCACTTTTACCGTCATAAACATCTTATCTGGCTCCTGTTGCACCGATAATACCCGGCCAATCATAATACCTTCCGGAAAAACCGCATTATACCCCGAAGTAACAACGGTATCGCCTTTAGCTAATTTTATATGCCTGGGAATATAATCTAACGTGGCTACCCGGTAATTATCGCCCTCCCACCGGATGGTGCCTACCGTATTGGTACGCCTAACCTTGGCTGATACAAGCATCTGCGAATGCAGCATCGAATAAATAGTAGAATAATTTTGCGAAACTGCTTTTACCCGGCCAATTACGCCCGAGCCGGAAACAACGCCCATACCGGGTTCTATCCCATCGGCCCGGCCCACATTCAGGAGCAAATGGTTGTTTACCAGGCTTACAGAGTTTTTAATAACTTTACCCGGTACAAACTTAAAAGTACGGACTACCCCGCTAGTATCCATCTTTTGCTGGGCCAGGGCGAGGCTATCGGGTTTAACGCGATAACCCGAATCGGGGGTTGGCGGAATGCTATCCAGTTTATCGGAGAGCATAATATTGGTGAGCGACTCTTTTAAAGCTTTGTTTTCGGCTACCAGTGCCTGGTTTACCTCTACCAACCGGAAATAATCGAACACCTCGCGCTGAAACTCCAGCACGCGTCCCGCATAAGCATTCGCCGAGTTATAGAAGGCCGCTCCCTGGTAGCTGTTGTTCTTAATTATGAGGTAGGCGCATAGAATCTCCAGCAGCAGAAAAACGAGAAAACCCCGGTAACGGTATATAAAGGCAAATAAATTGCGCATCGAACGCTTTTAAGACAGCAATACATTCCGGAAGCCTTCAATATTCTTGATAGCGGCACCCGTGCCTCTTACCACGGCCCGGAGCGGATCTTCGGCAATATGAATCGGCAATTTGGTTTTAACGGCCAGGCGCCTGTCCAAGCCCCGCAGTAACGCACCGCCCCCGGTCAGGTGAATACCGTTCACATAAATATCGGCCGATAATTCCGGTGGCGAAATTTCCAGGGCTTTCAATACTGCTTCTTCTATTTTAGAAACCGATTTATCAATGGCAGCGGCAATCTCAGTGTAAGTTACTTTTATTACTTTCGGAATACCCGTCATCAGGTCGCGGCCGCGAATTTCGTAATCAGCCGGCGGATTTTCCAGTTCCGGTAAAGCCGAACCAACTTCTATTTTAATTTTTTCGGCCGAACGTTCGCCAATGAGCAAATTATGCTGGCGGCGCATATAATCCAGAATATCCTGGCTAAAAACATCGCCGGCCACTTTAATAGACTGATCGCACACAATACCTGATAGCGCAATAACGGCAATTTCGGTGGTACCACCCCCAATATCTACAATCATAGAGCCAATGGGCTGCTCTACGTCTATACCAATACCAATCGCGGCGGCCATGGGTTCCTGAATCATCCAAACTTCTTTGGCGCCGGCGTGCTCGGCGGAGTCGCGCACGGCCCGTTTTTCTACTTCAGTAATACCCGACGGAATACAAATAACCATGCGGTGTGAAGGCTGAAACAAACGGCTACCGGTATCAATCATTTTAATTAAACCCCGAATCATTTGTTCGGCAGCGTAGAAATCGGCAATTACGCCGTCTTTTAAAGGGCGAATGGTTTTAATATTATCGTGGGTTTTCTCGTGCATCTGCATAGCACTCCGGCCCACCGCTATTACTTTGTTGGTGGTGCGGTCAACGGCAATAATAGAAGGTTCGTCTACTACAATTTTATCGTTATGTATTATCAGGGTATTGGCTGTACCCAAATCAATGGCTATATCGCTCGTTAAAAAACTAAATAATCCCATTCTGTTCTCAGGCCCTGCGGCGCTCGGATTTAAATATTTTTACTTAAATCAAACTGATTTAAATATTTCGCTGCAAAACTACGTATTTTACTCCAATTTTTATACTATCTCGCTGATACAAAAAATATAAGCTTCCATACATGCTGTTTCAGCCAAATTGGTTCGCAGATTTTTTGTTAACCAGGTATTAAACCAATTATGTTTTTAATAGCTACTGATAATCATTAAGTTATATTAACCTCCGAATGAGACGCAATTGTACCAAGAACCTGGTCTGCCCGCGATGGTTGTTTTTACTTTTTTAAGTAAGTACCGCAAACTAAAAGATAAAAAGCCCGGCTGCTTTTAACTACTTAGCAGGCCGGGCTATGAAACGGAAACTCAAAATATTTTAGTGTTTAAAGTGGCGTACGCCGGTAAACACCATGCCCATGTTGTACTGATTACACAGGTCGATAGAATCCTGATCTTTGATAGAGCCGCCTGGCTGCACTACGGCTGTTATGCCGGCCTGATGCGCAATTTCTACGCAGTCCGGGAATGGGAAGAAAGCATCGGAAGCCATAACCGCTCCTTGTAGTTCAAACCCGAAATTCCGGGCTTTTTCGATGGCCTGGTTCAACGCATCTACCCGGGAAGTCTGGCCCACGCCGCTGGAAATTAAACGGTTTTCGGTGGCCAGCACAATGGTATTGGATTTGGTGTGCTTGCAAACTTTAGCGGCAAAAACCAGCGCTTTGTTTTCTGCCGGCGTGGTAGCTCGCTCCGTAACGCCTCTAAAATCAGCTTCGGTTTCGGTTTTCAGGTCTTTGTCTTGCTCTATTACGCCGTTGAGCAAAGTTTTAAATAATTTTTCGGGCAGAGCCACCGGCTTACGACGTAGCAAAATCCGGTTCTTTTTAGCTTGTAAAATTTCTAAAGCATCGGCGTCAAATTCCGGCGCAATTAAAACTTCGAAAAATAATTTGTGCAGTTCTTCGGCAGTGGCTTTGTCAACGGGTTTATTGCTGATGATTACGCCGCCAAATGCCGATACCGGGTCGCAGGCCAGCGCCGTGAGATAAGCTTCGTGCAAAGATGGCGCTACAGCCACGCCGCAGGCATTGGTATGTTTTAAAATAGCCACGGTTGGTTCGTCCTGGAATTCATCTATCAGGGCTACGGCCGCATCTACGTCTACTAAATTATTGTAAGACAACTGCTTGCCGTGAATCTGGTCGAATAAGTCGTTCAGGTTGCCGTAGAATACACCTTGCTGGTGCGGGTTCTCGCCGTAACGCAAGGGGGTACTCTCGCGAAGGCTGTGTTTAAAATATTGTCCTTCGCCGCCGTTCAGGTAAGTGAATATTTGCGTATCGTAGTGCGAAGAAATATCGAAGGCTTTGGCGGCAAAACGCTTGCGGTCGGCCAGTTCGGTACCACCCTGGTTTTGGCGCAGCAATTCTACTACTTCGGTATATTGCTCCCGCGACGATACCACCAGCACATCGTTAAAGTTTTTAGCGGCCGCCCGAATCAGGGAAATGCCACCAATATCAATTTTTTCAATTACATCGGCTTCCGGGGCGCCTGATTTTACCGTTTCCTCAAACGGATATAAATCTACTATTACTAAATCAATAGCCGGAATTTCGTAAGTCTGCACTTCAGCTTTATCGGTTTCATGGTCGCGACGGTGCAGAATGCCACCGAAAACTTTCGGGTGCAGGGTTTTCACGCGACCGCCTAATATGGCCGGATATTGGGTCAGGTCTTCTACGGCCGTTACCTGGGCGCCTAAACCTTCCAGAAAACTTTGGGTACCACCCGTAGAGTAAATGGTAACGCCTTGTTCTTTCAACAGTTCTACCAACGATTCCAGGTTATCTTTATAATAAACCGAGATTAAAGCAGATTGAATTTTTTTCATGGTTCGATAAGTCCTTTAGCTAATGAAGTATAGCCCGGTTAATAAATTACGTTAAAAGTTATTAAGCTTTCTAAGCAAGTGGTCTTTATTAATTTTTTGGTAAGCGACCGGTAACAATGCATTTTTAGCCAATTAATATTTTTTCTACAATCCTTGGAAAATGCTCGTGTTCCAGTTGCAGCACGCGGTTGGCTAATATTTCGGCAGTGTCGTTTTCCTGTACCGGGCAAAGTTCCTGGTAAATGGTAGCGCCCTGGTCGTAAAACTCGTTTACATAATGAATGGTAATACCCGTTTCGGTTTCTTTGTTGTCCAGCACGGCCTGGTGCACATGTTGGCCGTGCATGCCTTTACCCCCGTATTTGGGCAGTAAACCCGGATGAATATTGATTATTTTTTGCGGGAAAGCCTGGATAAAAGGCACCGGTACCAGCCATAAAAAACCAGCTAACACAATTAAATCGGGTTGGTAAGCTTTTACTTCTTGCAGCACGGTACCATCCCGGAATTGTTCGCGGTTAAATACGTGGGCCGGCAGGTTGAAATTTTCAGCTCGTTGCAGGGCATAAGCCATTGGATTATTCGAGAACAAAGCCACTACCCTAATCTGCGGATGGTTTTGAAAGTACTCCATCAGGCGCTGTGCATTGCTCCCGGAGCCGGAGGCAAATATTACAACGCGTTTATACAAGGTATCAGCCATAGAACCCGGTTAAAAGAAGCGCAAATATAGAACATAATCCCGGAGAATTTCTGCCCGGCGCCATCAAAATATTGAGCAGGTTTTACCATGAGGTGAAAAAACTAATAACCTGACGCTAATAAATATTAACGGGCTGGAATCAATTTGAAGCTGGAATAGTAACGAGTTTTCTACTTTACCTTAACCTTAACGGAGTTTCTGTTTTAATTCTTTGATAACGATACTGGTTTCAGCAATCCTCCTTTTCAGGCCGGCGCGGTAATGCCAGGCCCGCATCTGCGGATCATCGCTTTTATGCTTTATATCCTTTTTTAACTCCTGCAGGTATTTTTGGCTGAGCTTTAAATATTGCGGAGCCGTGGCGGGGTTATGAAAGCCTTTACCGTCTACATAAACATACACGGGTGTGGTATGGGCCGCCTGCTGCTTTCCGCCGTAAGCCCGGGCCGCCAGCCAGATACCTTTTTCGGCAGGTAAATTCAGTTCTAACGAGAGCTGCTCCGAAGATTGCCCTGCCGCATTGGCGGTAACCCGTCCTAAGACCTGACCATGTCCTACTATTTCCAACGTTTGTAAGGGCACCTGGGTAGCATGGCCCCAAGCGCGGGCGGTAATTTTTAAGGTAGTGCCTTTACTTACCTCCAGTTTGTCGCCGGGTAGCTTTTGGTTTACTTCTAATAATAACTGCGGCCCGCTCGAAACATAGGTATGCCCGGCCGTCAAACCAGCTTTCCAGTTGTTATAGTTTAAAGAATCGGGTACGTAGGTGTAAAAACGGGCGTTCCCAATGCGGGCCGAGCGCTCCGGGCGGCCTTTATCGTGGTCTTTGCCGCACCACGGAAAATCGGAGCCTGCTACGGCCGTTACCGGAATACCTAAATCCAGCAAATGATAGTAATGTTCCACAATCAAAGGGTTATCAGAAGCGCAGAATTGCAGCAGTTCCAGCACATCTACTTTACCCCTTAACCCGTCCAGCACCAGGCCGCGGTACCCGTGGAAGGTTTCGGCCTGGTGGGCATAACCGCCCAGGCCACCTAATTCCCGCAAGCGATCAAAAACTTTGTCGTAGAGGTAATATTCATTTTTATACCGGACGGAAGCCGATGCGCCAATGCCCACCACGTGGCCCAGTTCGGGGGTACGCGGATCTTCCTGGCCGGTGGTTAATAAATAACCGCCCTTCTGGTAAACGCCTTTTTCGCCCCAGGCATATTGCTGGTAGTAGGTTTCCCAAAAATCGCCCATTCGCAGCATTACCCCTACATGAATATCTTCGGCCCGGGTCCAGGTCAGCAGCAACGAATCTTCGCGCGGCGAACGCCGGATATGAATATGGTCGTCGGCCGAATACCAGCGCTTCTGGGGCATATCTACCCAGCGGGCTAATTTATAATTTCCCCGGTATATCTGCCCGGGACGGATTTGCAGTTCGTGCTGCTGGTCTATATATTCTGGTCCTTTGGAAAGCGCTAACCGGTAAGTGCCCGGTGCTAAATCTAAAGTAAAACGGCCATTCACGTAAAAAGAACTATCGGGCTGGTAGCCATAGCCATCGGCATGATCCCACACGCCGTACATCACCGCTACTGCTTCTTTTGGCAGTTTTTTTACCGCGAAGCCGTTCCGGGTCAGGCGTACCCTAACGGGCGTTTCCAAACCGGTGCTGGCATCGGTTGTCTGCAATACCAATTGCCCGGCAGCTTGGCCCTGGGCAAAACCAACACCCCCCGGCAACCAGCAGGCAAACAACATTAATACCAACAGCCTAAACCAGAAAGGGGCATTAGAGACAGACATAAGCTATTTGGGGTTTAATCTACTTCTTTCTACCGAAATATATTTATTCATTGCCCAGAACATAGAATCATGAGCACGAACACCAAATGAAATAGAAGAAGACGTTTAATACCAAATCTCTTGAACGCTCTTCCTTAACAGAACTATGGATATACCAGTTGCACAAACCTCACATGTCTTAAAAACCTGTGAGGTTTTAAGCAATGGCAGCTAGATTATGCGAGTTGGTATAATAAGTACTAAAATCCGGCGGGCTCTTGAATCCCTGCTAAGTTTACCGTAAACTCTGTGTAACAAGCGGATTCCCAAAGACTATTTCTTCCGGAAAAATCTGCACCACTACGCAGGTGAATATTGCGCCGGCAATATTTACCGGTAGTAATTTTCAAGATTTAGTCTTTACATCTTTTAAAAATCTTCGCCAATATCAAAGTATAACCCGCTGGCACCGTGGGAGCCTACCGCATAATCTATCCGGATATTTAGCCTCTCTTTTTTATTCAGCATCAGCCGGATACCGCCACCGGCCGCACTCCGTAGGTTACTGGTATTAAAATTACTGAGCTTGTTGCTTACTTCACCGGCCCCGGCAAATACCACAAAACCAACCCGCGAGAACACCTGTTGCCGGAATTCAGCCTGTAGCGCAACCATTTGCCGGTCGCGGTAGCGGCCTTCGTAAAAGCCCCGCATCCCGCCTATCTCAGCACCGCCACCACCGCCGCCCATTAAGGCTAATTCCCGGAACGGCACTTGTCCGCTGTGAAACTTACCTAAACCCTGCAAAGCAAGCACCTGGCTCGCCCGCAACGGAATAAATTTGCGAACATCCAAAGCATGTCGAACAAAGTTAAATTCAGAACCCAGGCTTTTGTTGCTAAACATGGTGCTGTAAGCGGCATAAATGCCGGTCCGGCTGTTCAACGGATTATCCCGGCTGTCGTAGAGCAGCGCTGGTCCTAATCCCGAAGTAATTACGCCATCCAGTTCGTTCGCCGGCCGTTCGTAAATTTTGCTAAGCGGGTCATCCGATTTAATATCGTATACTTTATTCAGGTGATACAATCCGCCGGCAAAAAAATAGCGTTTTACCTGCCGCAGCACCCGGTTCTGGGAATACAGCATTTTATAATCCAAAATGGTATAATCATCTACCTGATTGTTCTGGTTACCGGTGCCGTAATATTGAATGGGGAAATTAAAATAATTGGCATTGCCCAGAACAATAAACTTTTCGTGGTTGGTATAAATATTATAAGTAAGCTGAACAGAGGATTGCTTTTTTTGGGTCCGGTAAGCCAGCAATTGTCCGTTAGAACTACGGGTTAAAGAATCGTTACCAAAATTATAGACCGGCACCACCAGGGCACCGTAGCCCAACCCAGTTTCGGGCGAAGAAAACAAAGCCGGGAAAGGGGTTAAACTAAGCTTCTTGCGGTGTTGCAGGCTATCTACAGGTGCTCCGGCGGCCCAACCATTTACCTGCAGCAGACACAGAAAACAAAGCACCACCCATGTATATTTCATATAATCTGGTTTGAGAAAGCTTCAGGGTTAATAAAAGCGGAAGGATTCAGGTAAATATCAGCTTAAATAATAAGCAGTTAAAATACAACAAATCATTCAAAATAATATTAAAATCATAAAATATAGTATTCGATTATTTTACCTGGAAGGAAATTATTTAAGGATTATTACCGAAAGAAAAACATAGACAGCATACCCAGCAGCATGATACCTTTGCACCAGTTGCTTAGCCGGGCAAAATCTCTTTTGCGATCTGCCTTAACAATGTACCTTAGAAAGAAGAAGGACGGCACCAGCACCAGTAACAGCATGTAAAGGCCAAACGGTAAATCGTTGTACCGGTAAATAATGGCCGAAACTACCGTTAGGTAAAAAACAGTCATTAATCCGTACAACACCCACTTAGATCCGGGTATGCCGGCTACAATGGGCAAGGTGCGGCAGCCAAAAGTGGCATCGCCTTTTACATCTTCCATGTCTTTTATTATTTCGCGTATCACCGATATAATAAAAGCAAAAAGTGCGTAGGCCCAAACGGCTTTGTTGTCTACGCCCACGTTTACCGAAACCACCAGCAACATGGTAGCCGACAAAAAAGCAATGGTAATATTACCCAGCAACAGCATTTTTTTAAGTTGGGCCGAATACCCCCAGAGCAACAACACCGCTCCGGTATTAATAAAACCTACTGCCAACGACAAAGTAAAACCTACTATTACTCCAATAGCCGACAACAGCAGGTGTGCCACCATGGCCTGCCGCCGGTTAACGCCTTTGCCTACTACCAGGCGCTTGGGTTTATTAATGGCATCTATTTTAATATCGTAATAATCATTAATAATATAGCCGGCTGCGGCTATGCAAAATGTAGCAAGCAACAATAAATATAAGTGTTCGTCGCTGAATATTGCTAATACGGGCACCTGCGGCTGCAACAGACATACCTGCACCAACACCTGACAAAAGGCAATGATTACCAGATTAGGTAACCTGATTAAATTAAAAACTTTTTTCAAGGAGATGTAAAAACGGGATTGTGCCAAAAGTATCCGGGAAACAAATTTAGAACAAAGGCCCTTAATAAGCTACATAAAAAAAGCTCCGGGGAGGAGCTTTTCTTTTAATGAGAAGGGATGTAATGGGGATAGGCCTTAAACTTTTTTTACGTTAACGGCATTAATGCCTTTTTTACCCTCTTGGGTATCAAATTCAACTTTATCGTTTTGCTGGATTTGGATGCCATTCAAACCCGTAACGTGTACAAAAAAGTCTTCTTTGCTGATGTCGTCTGTAATAAATCCGTAGCCTTTTGATTCATTAAAGAATTTTACTGTTCCTGTTTTCATAAAAATTAAAAAATTTGAAATTAAATTATCTTGTAAATATAGGAGTATTTTATTCCGAAGCAACTTTTTCAAGATATTTTTGAACTTTTTAAAAGATAGCTTGTTTTGTATATTTTACCAAGTTCCCTGCATTTTCAAGACGGCTTCTATTAACTCTCTTACAGCCCCCTTTCCGCCGGGCTTACCCGATATATAATTAGCTACCCACATTACATCCGGGGCGGCATCTTCGGGGCAGGCGGCCACGCCGCATTGCTGCATAACCGCCAAATCCGGAATATCATCACCCATATAGGCAATATCGGCAGGTTGCAGGCTGTATTTCGTTAAAAATTGTCCAAACGCTTCCAGCTTGTTGCTTACACCTAAGTAAATATCTTCTACATCGAGCGATAATAAGCGCTTGCGCACCCCTTCTTCTTGCCGCGCCGAAATAATGGCAACCCGGTAGCCTTTCTGTATAGCATGGCGAATAGCAAAACCATCTTTAATATGAAAGCTTCGCACCTGTTCGCCGGAAGCCAGCGCCAGCAAACTCCCATCAGTTAAAACGCCGTCTACATCAAAAATAAAAGCTTTTACCCGGGTTAAATCTAGCGAAGGATGATGCTGCATGGTTTATTTGATAAATAGAACTGATAATATAGAATTATAATAGGTTGCCAGTTGCCCAATAAAATAATAAATCCAGGAAAATGTACGCTCATCAATTTATTAAAATCCCCAAGCACCAAGTTAATTATTGGTTATCGCGCCACTCGTATACCCACTTGGCCTGAATTTGTTCCAAGTGGCCTTCGTTGGCTTCTTCGCGTTTACCATCAAAATTATCCAGGCCCAGTACCCACTCCAGCAAATCGGTAAACCGGATCCGGTAAATTTTAGACTCATCAAATTCATCCCCGAATTTTTCGTACAAAGCCATGGCAATATCTTCATGGTCGCTCCAATGCATAGGGGGTTCATAGCTGTTTCTCATCTCTTTTCTATCTCTTTTATGTGGTTCTATACTTTTAACAAATATTCTATTGAATGCTCTTTTCGCGCCGACCGATATATTTTTCGGCCGAAAACAATATTTACGGAAGTAAGTTGGTTAATGCCCCAGGAAATCTTGCTCGGGTATGGTAACCACTACATCTTCGTTGCCCTGGATAACGCACTGGCAAGCCAAACGGGAATTAATGCGCGGGTCAACGGCACGGTCAATAAAATCTTCTTCTTTATCCGAAATCTCCGGCAAATCGTCCATACCGGCTTCTACGTAAATATGGCACGTGCTGCAGCCGCAAACCCCGCCGCAATTATGCTGTAGTTTTATATCGTTGTTAAGCGCAACATCCAGTACCGATTCTCCTTCCGCCGCAATATGGGTTTGGTCCGGCTGGCCGTCGGCGAACTTATACGTAATATTTATAACCTTCATGGTTTTAGCTCCTTTTAATTTAGCCTGCAAAATTACGAAACAATTCTCCGAAACAAAGGTTGCTTTTTATCAGACTTGAATTACATCTACAAAGTTTACTTAATTAAGGCTGGTTGCGGGTAAAATCACGCAGCAACAGCAGCCAACAAATGGGTAAGTATATTTTGCGCAAGCCCTATATTTTTAAAACAGTTTACAGCTATTCTGGAGGACATAATGATTACATAGAAGAATAATGACCATCTTTTGTAATATAATTTACCCCAAATTATATTATATTTACTAGGTTATTTTAATCAGTATGTCATGCGATTTCTTATTTCTTGCGTTTTCCTAAGCTTACTCTTTTTTGTTACCTCCTGCGAAGAAAAACATAATCAGGCAGGTCTGGATGCTTTTTCGAACACCCAGTTGGAGCGATGGAATAATAATCTGAGCGAAATTATTATTAAAGATATTTTTTCGCCGCCGGTTGCCAGCCGGATTTATGCTTATGCCAATATTGCCGCTTATGAGGCCTTGGTACCTGCTTATTCCAATTATCAATCGCTGGGAGGTCAGTTACATAAATTTAATGAGGTGCCCAAACCTGAAGCCGGTAAAGAATATTACTATCCGGTAGCCAGTATCAAGGCTTTTTCAACAGTTTGCAAAAAATTAACTTTGGTATCTGAAAATACCGAGGCTTTTGAAAAAGAATACCTGGCACAACTACAAAAAATTGGTATCCGGAAAGAAGTACTCAAAAATTCGTTGGCCTACGGCGAACAGGTGGGCCAGCATGTATTAGCCTGGGCCGGCAAAGATAACTACCTCGAATCGCGGGCAATGACGCGCCACATGCTATCCGAAAAACCGGAAGCCTGGCAACCTACGCCACCAGATTACATGCCGGCCGTAGAACCGCACTGGAACACCATCCGACCTTTTGTGATGGATTCGGCAGCGCAGTGCAAGCCACTAAAGCCTACTCCTTTCGATTCATTACCGGCTTCCAAGTTTTACAAGGAGGCTTACGAAATTTACAAGTATTCCAAAGAGCCGGATGATGAAAAAACTTTGATTGCCAGATTCTGGGACGATAACCCGAATGTATCGTTTACGAAAGGGCACGCTACTTTCTTTAGGCAAAAGTTAACGCCCGGCGGGCACTGGCTTTCTATTGCCACCAGCGTGATTAAAGACAAAAAACTAAATATGATGCAAGCCGCCGAAACCTATGTATTAGTTTCGACCTCGCTGGCCGACGGCTTTATCAGTTGTTGGGATGCCAAATACAAACATGCAACTATCCGGCCCGAAACGTACATCGAAAAATATATTGATCCGGATTGGGACCCCATTATTCAGACGCCACCTTTTCCGGAATTTCCGAGTGGTCACAGTGTAATATCTGCTGCAGCGGCTACCGCTCTTACCAATCTTTTTGGCGATAATTATGCTTTTACCGATTCTACGCAGTTGATGCTGGGGTTGCCGGTCCGGAAATTTAAATCTTTTTACGATGCTTCTAACGAAGCGGGTAAGAGCCGGATGTACGGCGGTATCCACTTCCAGCCGGCTAATGAATATGGTGCCCGGCAGGGCCGGGAGGTAGGCAACCTGGTAACTTCTCGTCTTAAAACCCGCAAAACGAACCAGATCGCTAAATTTTAGGCCTTAAAAATTGCCCTTCTGCAATCCGGATAATATCAGCAATATTTTATACCTGAATCGCCAAGCAAAGGGGTTCAGGTATTTTTTTACTTATCTTTTGGGTACAACCGTTAGGGGTATGGGGCCACTACGATTCAGCGGCCAAGTTTCACTTCCGGGCGGCACGAGTACAACGCATACGGACGAACCACGCCAGGTGCCAGCAAGTTTCCCTGTGGCACCAATCTATCGCTCTGTAAATAAAACTCTTTGTTTGGCCACTTCAGGGCACTTTGATCAGGATCGCTTTGCCTCCAATCACTCCAAGATTACAATAGGGGTATTATCAGCAAATAGATACAGTTACTGCTTCCTATTTTGAGTTTGAGTGTTATTTTTATTTTTTAGTTTATTCAACAGCACCATCATGTTAGGTCCGTCTGAAAACCACTTTTGTCTTATCTCAGCAGGTACCAGGGCAGGTGCCGCAATAAAAGAGCCTAAATAAAGGTCCTGGTCTCCATCCTGGTCCAGATCTCCGGCTTCGAGGGTTAACCAGTGGCCGGCAACAGCCTGCGGAAAAGTAGCGGCGGCGAACTGCAAATTTCCTTTGTTTTCCAGGTAAGTAAAGCCATTTAAAGGTTGCTGCTGAAAATCCGGAAAGAAGGCGATGGCGGCAATATCCAAATCACCATCCTGATCAAAATCGCGGGCTATTGCTTTAGAGGCACCGTACAAGGGATAAAACCAACTTTCTTTAAAATTATTGCGGCCATCGTTCAGGAAAATCCGGATACCGTGATAACGCTTAAGAGAAACCGAATAATCAGCGTTATCGCCGTTGGTATACAAAATATCCGGATGACCATCGTGGTTAAAATCGGCTACTTCCAGATAACTGGAGCCATAAACCGGCGGGAACCGCAGCACCTGTTTTTCTTCAAAATTGCCTTTACCCTGGTTGAAAAAAAGAGATATACTTTCGCTGGCCTGTGCTGCCAGTAGCATTATATCCGGACGGCCATCCCGGTTAAAATCTTTAATGACTACGTTACGACTGCCGGGTACTTTTGTTAATATTTTTTCTTCGTAATGGTTATTACCCTTATTTAAAAACCAAACCAGTTTACCCGTATGATTTCCGTAATTACACACAACAATATCGGTTAAGCCGTCCTGGTTCAAATCGGTGTAAGAAGCCTCTACCGGCCGGTTAAGAGCCTGCAATAAAGGTTGAGCGGTGTAAGTACCGTCGGGATTACGGGCATATTGCGTTAAGCTACCTTTGTTCCGGTCCGATGGCTGCAGCACTCCCAGGGTGAGCACCTTAAAACTACCATCGGGGTTAATGTAAATATCTGCGGCCGGACTTTCTAAACGAAGTGAATCAATCTGCTTTAATTCTTTACCCAGGATAAACAAATTATTTTCCTGGTCTCCCAGGAATAACCGGCCGCCTGCCGCATCAAATTTAGTTAAGGTAGTAAGGGGTAACTTCCGGTGTTTAAAGTAAAATGGCTTGGGGGTAAATAAAGGTAAAGAGGCCTTTACGGCCGGCGTAGCCGCTGGCGGCAAAGGCTTTTCCGGAGCAGCAGCATCGTAATAGCTTACTATTTTCTCCCAATCAACCTGGCTGATTAATGGTTTGTTTGCAAATACATTTGCCTGATTAACCGTTGGAATTTCTTCAAAATGCATACCCGCGTAGGGATTGGCCCCATTTAGATCCAAACCCAACCGTAGCGCCATATTAGGTAAAACCCCATTTTTCCAGGTTTGCTTATCTAAAAGATTTGGATCGGGAAATAAATGGCAACTGCCGCAGTACCCCTGAGCTAATTGTTGGCCGGTTAAATTAGCTGTATTGCCGGTAGGTAAAGGTTTTTCGAATTGGGGCTGGTTAGCAGTAGGTTTGGTTTTGCCACTACAACTTACCAGTACAAGCCAGACCACCACCCACAGGGCTCCCGCCACTTTATTCATGTTGGGTTAAATTTAAAGCTTACGGCTGCGGCCTTTAAAATCAAATATTTCTACCGAAGTCATGGTGGGCAAGCGTTCAAAACGGCGCGCCGACTGCGACAAATAAGTGGAACCGTAATTAAATTCTAATTTCTCTTTTTTACCATTGGCGTAGGTTACCACAGCCCAGGCATCAACTGGCTGTAGGGCTATTAATTGAGCTGGTTGTTTTGTACCCGGACTAACTGTATTCTTAATATTGTAAACCTTCAGGCTATCTTGGTTTTGGGTGGCTATTACTATTTTCTCTCCTTTACGGCCATAGAGCGTAGCTAATCCCTTGGCATCTCCATTAACCATAAAGCCACTATGCTGTATACTACGCGGAATAAAATTTCCCTTGCCATTGCCTTGCAGGTACAAGCCCGTAAAAGCATCGTAGCGGCCGGTAAATACTTCGGTACCGTAATCATTCCCTACCAGCAATACATCCAGGTTGCCGTCCTGGTTTACATCGGCGGTTTGCATGCCATAAACCGGTGCTATCTGGGCCTGGCGTGGCAGTAAACTCATCTTAAATTTTCCGCCACCTAAATTCTGAATATAACTGCTGCCCATCTGAACGGCCTCCAATATTAGCGCCTTTTCTAAATCTTTCGGTTTTAAAACTTCATCGATCGGCGCTTGGCTGTATTGTACGTAGCGGGCAAAAACACTGCGGGTGCGGGGCATCTGGGCGTTTAAATCGTCGCGGGTATGCATCGGGAACGGTTTAAAGGTACCATCTTCGGCTTTCATGTAGCAGGCCAGCACCGGGTCTATACTGCCATTGTTATCAAAATCTTTGGCGTAAACCCGGAGGGGCTTGTCTTTAGAAGCGGTATAGTTGGTATTTAGGCCTAAGTTACCGGCCAGGTAATCGGTATCGCCGTCTTGGTCAAAGTCGCCGGCTACCAGGCTGTTCCACCAGCCGGTTTGCTCCGCAATACCCGAAGCGGTGGTAATATTTTTTAAATTTCTACCGGTATTTTTAAAGAAAGAAACAGGCAGCCACTCACCGGCCAGCACCAAATCTACTTTACCATCATTGTCAAAATCCGACCACAAGGCATCAGTAATCATACCAAATTTACTTAGTTCCGGGCATACCTGCGCCGTTACATCAATAAACTTACCGCCATTGTTCTGCAACAAGTAACTGGCTGGCGCCAACGGATATTTTCCACTCACTACCCGTCCCCCGACAAATAAATCCAGGTCGCCGTCCTGGTCGTAATCGGCTGCTTTTACGCACGATTTGCTGCTTTGAAAAGCTGGTAAGGCTTGTTCATCTAACTGAAATATTCCTTTGCCGTTATTTTTATATAGCTTATCCTGTAAGTTTGGCGTACCCTCCTGAAACTCATAGCTGCCACTCACGGCATATAAATCCAAGTCATTATCGTTATCGGCATCAAAAAAGAGTACGCCCAATTCTTCCTGCGTTTTAGTACCGGTTAGCTGCATATTTTGGGTAGAAGATTTGAATTTGCCATTCTCCTGCTGCAAAAAGAAAGTGCCTTTTTTGCCGGCGGCCCCTCCGATATAAAAATCGTCCAGGCCATTATTATCAATATCGCCAACAGCTATGCCGGGACCATACTGGGTATATTTATGCGGTAAGGTTTTCTGGATATTAAAATCTATTTTGTCGTCTTCCTGGTGCTTAAACAGAATATTATACAACCCAGAAGCTTCCTTTAAAGGCGCATTTACGAACATTGTACTGGCATCGGGATAAACCCCATTACCGGCTGCGTTTTTCTGGTTCAGCGTTAGTACCTGGTTGGCTTTTACCTGCTTTAAGACCTGCTGTTTACCGTCGGGCCAAGTAACTTTAATTGAATCTACCACCTTATGCTGCCCCAGCCCAAAGTGCGCCGCCTGCTCTACCGTAGATAAGTAACCGGAATAGATAGAATGTTCGTAATATTGCTCCTGACCACCAGCCAGAAACACTTTTACTTTGGCGCCCAAACCCGCAGTATTAGGTGCCGCTCCGGCAAATTTTACCCGCAGGTAATTATTGCTTTTCTCTTTGGTTTTAGCTGTATAAAGGGTATTCTGATAGACAAAAGCACTGTCGTTTATATTATTTACTACAAAATCCAGGTCACCGTCGTTATCTAAATCGGCGTAAGCGGCCCCGTTTGAGAAAGATGGTTTACTTAGCCCCCAATCGCGGGTTTTATCGGTAAACTGTAAGCTGCCGTTATTTTTGAAAACATAATTAGGCAGTTTTATTTGCGGAATAGAATCAACCAGGCTCATTTCGTTGGCTACCATATTCATACCGGCGTTGTAAACCGCAAAATCATGGTCGGTAATATCGCGCGGAAACCCGTTGGTAATAATTACATCGCGTAAGCCGTCGTTGTCGAAATCTGCTACCAAGGGCGTCCAACTCCAATCGGTTTGGTACAAGCCGGTTAATTGCCCTACCTCGCTGAATACCGGATGACCTTTGGGCGAAATACCATTATTTAATTGCAACGTGTTGCGGGCATACTGGTGCTGGTAGCCGTAAATATTGTTGTTGAAATAGGTAACATAATTGTTCGATTTCACCATCATCTTCTTCCGCTTGTTATCTTCGGGCAGCATATCCACCGCCATAATATCAACCAGCCCGTCGTTGTTAATATCGGTTACGCTGTTTCCCATGGCCGAGAAACTGGTGTGTTTGATATAATCGGTTATTTTATTTGAGAAGGTACCGTTCTTGTTGTTGATGTAAAGCAGGTCATTAGACAGGTAATCGTTGGTAACATAAATATCGGGCCAGCCATCCAGATTAATGTCGTTGATTGCTACTCCTAAGCCGTAGCCTTCGTAAAGAATGCCGGCTTCTTGGGTAATGTTGGTAAACGTATTATTGCCGTTGTTGCGGTAAAGCCGATCGTTGTTCTCGGCGGTGCCGTTGTTTATTTGTTTGCGGTAACTGGTAGGCAAGCCGTTGGTAATGGTATTAGTTAATACATACAAATCCAGGTCGCCGTCTTTGTCATAATCCAGGAAAGCGGCATTGGTAGAATAACCGGTGTCGGCTAATCCGTAAGCGGCCGCCGATTCGGTAAAGGTTGGCACCCCATCTTTACCAGTACCATTATTAATATACAGCAAATTAGCCCTACTGGCCGCGTTCTTCTTCATGGTAGCAGTTACATACATATCCAGCCAGCCATCGTTATTAATATCGGCCAGGGCTACGCCCGAACTCCATTTTCCGCCGCCAGTTACCTTAGCTTTCTGGCTTATGTCTTCAAACTTAAAATTGCCTTTGTTCAGGTAAAGTTTGTTCGGCACCATATTACCGGTGAAGTAAATATCGGACAGGCCATCGTTGTTAAAATCGCCTACGGCTACGCCACCCCCGTTATAAATATATTCCTGGTTTAAAATATTAAGGGTGTCGCTTTCAAATATCCGGTTAGCGAAGGTAATGCCGGTTTCTTCGGGAGAAAGTAGCTGAAAAAGGGTATTGGGTTCTTTTTCACAACTATTAAGGAAAAAGGAGCTGATTAAGAATACAACCAGCAGGGAGGGCCTTGTAAACATAATTAAGAAAAGGAGAACAAAAGAAATATTTTAGTAATGCTAATCTCTAAAATTAACAAAATATCCAGAGATATTAAATAGGATTAAATAATAAAAGGCAGGATTAAACAACCCTGCCTTTTAATTTAACAAATTTGGTTAAGTAAGCACCCCAGATTAATACCCGATGTTCTGTTTAAGGTTGAAAGTACCATTAGCTAGGCGGCTGGTAGCTATTACGCGTTCCGGAACCGGCATATATTCGTCCTGATTTTTTGTAAACTGCGCGTTCACAAATTTAGGAACATAGGTTTTTTCGAAAGCAGCATAATTATTTAAAACTACATCGGCAATACCCCAGCGTACCAGGTCAAACTTGCGGTGGCCTTCCATAGCCAGTTCTAGTTTCCGCTCTTCCATAATGGCTGCCAGGGCTTGTGCTTTAGAACCAAAATTAGCATACAAACCAACTTTGTAGTTTCCTACTGGCCCGGTGGTATTGGTACCCACATTGGTAATACCCGCAATTGTTTCAGGGCTACCGGCACGGGCACGTACTATATTAACATGGTCAGTGGCTTTACTCAAGCTTCCGGCCTGGGCTTCTGCTTCAGCTGCCATCAGAATTACATCGGAATAGCGCATTAAAGGAAAACTAAGCGCATTAGCCGGTTGTCCCCAGGCACCAGTACCAGCCGAACCACCAGATTGTTCTGCCTGGGAATGCACGTTTTTCTTAGGACTGTAAGGGCCACCATTGTTAATATCACGAATCCAGGCACGGCCAGGGTGCGGACCATAATCCAGGTACTGAATACCCCGCCGACCTACAGTATGATCTAAACGTGGATCAAGCGTACCAGCGTAAGGGGTAAACGGATCGGTTGCCCGCTGCTTATAGTCACTGGTTACACCATTCGCCGCATAAGGCGTCATTGTAGGCAAACCAGTTGCTGCATCGGTCATATAAGAATTAACCAGAGCCTGAGACGGCTGGAAGAAACCGCAGCACCCTCCTGGGGCACCAGCATTATGCGGGAAGTTCAAATTATTCTCCCAGTTCGCATTGGCATTAGCGCCGGCACCATCGTTATGAGCATACTGAATAGCAAATATTGTTTCGGCACTATTTTTAGTGGCTATCCGGAAATTAGCTCCAAAATTTGGATTTAAGGCGTATTTATTACCTTGGGTATTAGTACCATTGGCCATTACATCGTTCAGAATTGGCAAAGCAGCGCTATATTTATTCTGAAACATCATGGCTTTGGCCAGGAAAGACGCGGCAGCCCATTTGTTGGCTCTTCCTCTATCTGTCAGGGTACCAGGTAAATTATCCTGCGCAAACTTAAAATCCGCTTCAATCTGAGGCCATATTTCTACTTGGTTGGTGATAGCCCGGTAATCCTCAGTGGTAAGAGCGGTTTCTGGAATCCAAGGAAAACCCAAGCCAAATACTTTTCTTCCTTCCATGTGGAAGAAACCTCTTAAAAAGCGGGCTTCCCCTTCAATGCGCTTGGCATCCGCCTCAGATAAATCAGTAGCAACTTTTAAAGCTCTGATTACCTGGTTGGCCATACCAATACCATCTACCACCCCATTCCACTTAGCTCCCATTTCACCACCAGCAGTTTGCTGATAAAGTTCTATTGGGTTTATGCTGTTAAAGTCGGATGGCTCAGTACCTTTATTTGCATCATCGGCGGCAACGCTGCCCCAAACCCAGTTAGTAGAGCCAGTGGTTTGGGTCTCCGGACGACCATCGAGGGCAGCATAAGCTGCAATCAGCATACCTTCAATACCCTTTTTATTCGTTAAAGCAGCTTCGGAGTAAACCCCTACCGGGCCTAGCTCCAGAAACTCTTCTTTACAAGCGCCCATAATGCCGGCGAGTAGTAAAGAACTGAGGGATAACTTTATAAAAAATTTATTCTTCTTCATTTTAATAATAGTCTAATAATATTGTTTATTCTGTTTCCCAGGGATTAGAATCCTAAGTTAATACCAAATATAAATTGTCTGGCATTCGGATAATTAGCCTGGTCAACGCCCATAAATTGGTCATCACCGGTATTGTTGTTGTCACCCACAATGCTGATATCAGGGTCGGCACCAGTATAGTCAGTAATGGTAAACAAGTTCTGACCTTGTACATAAACTCTTAAATTGTTTAACCGAACTTTATTGGCAATACTAGTGGGTAATTTATAACCCAATTGCAGGGTTCTCATTCTGAAATAAGAACCTTTTTCAACAAAATAATCGGTAGAGATACCAGAAGAGTAAGTGTCTTTGGAGCTGATGATTGGCAAGGTGCCATTCGGGTTCGATTCAGACCAGGAATTTTCTAATACCCGGGTACTTACACCGCCCACAAAACCTCTCATATCGGTAAACCATCTGGTAAAGTTATACAGGTCGTTGCCGTAGTTCCAGAACAAGAAGGTAGAGATATCGAAATTCCTGTAAGCCAAAGATAAGTTAGAACCTAACTGGAATTTAGGAATTGGATTACCTATGATAGTTCTGTCGGCATCATCAATTTTGTTGTCACCGTTCTGGTCTTTAAGTCTCCAGGAGCCAATAGTTTTGTATGGCATAGCAGGACCGGCATCTAATTCGGCCTGGTTTTGGAAAATACCATCTACCTCGTAACCAAAGTAAGAAGAAATAGGATATCCTTTCTGAACTGCAATAACGTTACCTAAACGGCTAGCACCCCGGTAAATAACCTGGCCTTCTTCGGCCATTTTAGTCAGTTCATTGGTATAACGGGTAAAGTTTAAGCTGGCATCGTAATTAAACTCGCCGGCAAAGCTACCGGTAGTTCCCAGGTTAAGGTCAAAGCCACGGTTACGCATGCTACCAATATTAATTCTGGGCTGTGTAATTTCGGCCATTAAACCATTCCGTACCTGGTCAATTAAAAGGTCTTTCGTTTCAACGTTATAACCTTCTAAAGTAACAGTTAAACGGCCATCGAATAAAGAGGCATCAATACCTAGGTTAGTTGTTTCGGTAGTTTCCCACTTGGTAGTTAAGTTGCCCTGACGTGACTGCCGGTAACCTACGGTAGAAGCATTGTTCTGGCCGTTAATGGCATACCACGACTCTCTTCCACCAGAAGCAAATGTTGAGAATTGGTTGTTGGCATCTACGTTACGCTGACTACCCATTTGTCCCCAACCACCACGCAGTTTTAACTCGGTAATAAACGGAATTCCTTGCAGAAAAGCTTCATCAGAAATACGCCAAGCGGCTCCGAATGCCGGGAACACACCAACTCTGGACTCTGGTCCGAATTTCGAAGAAGCATCCCGCCGTACCGTAGCGTTAATCAAATATTTATCCCGGAATCCGTAATCTACCCGGCCAAACAAAGAGTACAGCGAAGAACGGCCAGTGTTGAAAGTAGAAGTATTACGAATGCCTGTACCGGATTGAATAGTCCGGAAATCTAAGTCTGACAGGTCATAATTCTGGTTAGAACCCGTAATTCCACGGCCAGAACCTTTAACCGCTTCAGTACCCGCCAATAATTTCACATTGTGGGTTTCGGCAAATGTGCGGTTAAAAGTCAGGGTGTTGGTCCAGGTCCAGGTGTTGAAGTAACCATAGCTCTCTGAGAATGAATTTTGGGTTTGGTTTTCAGAACGCTCGTAGGTAATAGCAGTAAAGTTATTGTTATAGTTATTACTGTAATCGGTACCAAACGAAGTTCTGGCTGTTAAACCCTCCATTATATCTACCTCAGCGAACACATTACCAAAAATTTTATACCCATTATTTTTATTATCCTTGCCCCGGGTTAAGTTAGCAATAGGGCTACTACCGTTACCTGATTCACCTACCCGGTTACCAGCAAAACCACCATTAATATCATAAACCGGCAAATATGGCACCATCCGGTAAGCTTGCGCCCAGGCTCCGCCTTCGCCAGCTTCACCACCACCCTGTCTGGTTTCGTAAGTTAACTGCAGGTTTTCGCCCACCCGAACTCTTTTAACCGGATTAAACAAGGTATTTGCCCGTACAGTAGCGCGATCATAACCAGTATTAACAATTGTTCCTTCCTGGTTAAAATAGTTTGCACCTAAAGAGTAAGTACCTTTCTCCGTACCGCCAGAGGCATTAATCTGATGGCTTTGAATAAGCGCAGGGCGGGTAATTTCCTGGAACCAATTAGTACCCGGACTCGCTTTAATGATTTGGTAAAAGGGAGCTCCTGGTGTTATATTATACTTAGCCGCATCGGCCCGGGGATCACCAGCCGGAACACCACCTGAAAAACCCGGACTAACCACTATATAGTCAGGAGCTACCGGGGTGGTACCGCTGCCAAATATTGGACTGGTAGTAGGTACACCACCGTTTCTCCGGGAAGTAAACAAATATTCGCCGTACTGCTGCGTATTAAGCATTTTGGGCATCGAACTTTCCGGTATTATTTGTACACCGGCGTAAGAATCAATGGAAATGCTGGAGGTACCGGCTTTACCTCTTTTGGTGGTAACAATAATTACCCCGTTTGCCGCGCGTGAACCATAAATAGACGCCGAAGTAGCATCTTTTAAAACTTGCAGTGATTCAATATCCTGAGGGTTTAAAGAAGATGGGTTTTCGGTAGGTACACCGTCAATTACATAAAGCGGGTCGTTGTTACCGAAAGAAGCAAAACCCCGGATACGCACTTTGGCGCCGGCACCCGGCTGTCCGTTACCACTAACCGTAACCCCGGATGCTCTACCCTGTAATTGCGCCTGTAAGTTAGCCGCGGGCGTTTGCAATAATTCGGTGGGTTTAACCACCGAAACCGAACCAATAATGTCCCGCTTTTTTTCAGTGGTATAACCGGTAACTACTACTTCCTCCAGCGCTTTCGCATCGTCGGCCATGGTCACGTTTACAGTTCCCGGACCCGAAAACGATTTTTCTAAGGTAGTATAACCAATAAAAGAGAAAACCAGGGTACCACCTGTTTCGGGTACACTTAAGCTGTATCGGCCATCGACATCGGTAGCCGTACCGTTAGTTGTTCCTTTCAATAATACAGTTACACCAGGAAGAGCGTCTCCGCTAGAAGAAGTAACCCGGCCGGTAATTTGCCAAACCACTGGTTTGACAACAGTTTTGTTTGTTTCCACGGCTGCCTGAAGGGGTGCAGAAATCCCTCCAAAAGCAAGCAGCATCAACAATAGGCAACTTTTACGTTGCCAACGATGCGTAACTTTTTTCATTTTAACTTTGGATTTTGAATTGTTTGAGTGTTGGAATATTAACTCATAAATATAAGAAATAAGAGAATCAGAAGTACACTTTTTGTAGGTACAATTGTATATTTACAACACTATCAACAGAAAGCAATAGTCTTTGTAAAATTTACAATAAACTTGATTTATTGATGTGAATCCAATTGAAAACTGTTTCCTTTTTTAGACTTTTGATTTAACAATATTGCTAATTTTCTAAAAAAAGGCTCAAAAATATGTTTATTAGTGTCGTTTACACATTTATAACTAAATAATTTTGATGTTTTTTAACCAGAGACGGCTTATTACTAGCAAAAAGCGTTCATTCCGCACAAAAATACTTATCAAAATTATTTTGGCATACTGGTAGTGGTTGTTGCCCAACGCTTATTAGGTACATTCCCCATTTTAAAAACCAGCACACCACCCGTCAAAATATCATTATGCCGTAAATAGGCATTATTATATGTTTTCCCGTTCAGAGTGGCGCTTTGAACGTAAATATTCGCCGGCGAAAGGTTCTCGGCCCGGATGCGGAAAGAGCGGTTATGGCCAACCGGTAAGCTTATTTCTTTAAACTGGGGAGTACCTATTATATAATATGGTGTACCGGGCGTAACCGGGTAAAAACCCATGGCGCTAAACACGTACCACGCCGAAGTCTGGCCAGTATCGTCGTTGCCGCTAATGCCGCCGGGGCCGCTGCCGTATTCGGTTGTTATTATTTCGTTTACTCTTCTTTGTGTTTTCCAGGGGGTATCGGCATAGTTAAACAGGTAAGCGATGTGATGCCCCGGCTCATTGCCGTGCCAGTATTGTTTCTGGTCGAAAAAAGCATCCAGCCGCTGCCCAAACTTTTCTTTGCCACCCATCAGGGTTACCAGGCCGGGGACATCTTGCTGCACCGAGTACGTATATTGCCAGGGCGTACCTTCGGTAATATAAATTTCTTTTTTATTGGGGTTAATATCTTTGTACCAAGAGCCATCAGCGTGCCGCCCCCGCATAAAACCAGATTGACTATCGTAGATATTTTTGTAGTTATTACTTCGTTTTAAGAATAGCTGATAATCTTGCTCCTTGCCGAGGGCTTTGGCCAGTTGACTAACTGCAAAGTCGTCGTAAGCGTACTCTAAAGTGCGCGATACCTGCTCGCGTTTATGAAACGCCTGCCAAACAGAATCCTCCATGGGAATATAGCCATACTTTATATAAGAAGGCAAAGCCCGACGCCCCCGTCCATCGGCGTAATCTTCCGGTCCGGCCGGCTCCAGGGCATTTTTGCGCATGTACCGGTAAGCTTTTTCGGCATCAAAACCCCTAATACCTTTTATATAAGCATCGGCAATAACCGAGGCGCCGTGGTCGGCAATCATGGCTGAGGTGTAACTGTTCCAGCACGGGAAGTTAGGTAGCCAGCCGCCGCTCTCCGACATGGAAATTAACGTACTTACCATGGCCCGGGCGCGTTCGGGTTGCAGCAGTACGTAAAGCGGGTGCACGGCGCGGTAAGTATCCCATAACGAAAAATCACCATGAAATTCAAAATCATTGGTTCTTTCGGTTTTATATTGCTGCGCAAACGCCGGATAAGTACCGCTTACATCGCTGTACACGCGGGGCAGCAGCATGGTGTGGTACAGGGCCGTGTAAAAAATGGTTTTCTTCTCGGTATTATTATCCCTTACCTGCACCGAACCTAAAGCTTTATTCCAGGCCGCAGTGGCAGCATCTTTTACTTTATTTAAATCCCAGGCCGGAATTTCGGCTTCTAAATTCCGGCGGGCTTCGGCAATGCTGGTGAAAGAAGTACCCACTTTTACTTTAATAATATCGCCCGCCTGAACCGCGTAGGTTACATACCCGCCGGCGCTTTTTCCTTCTCCGGTAACCGTTATCTGGGTCGAGACTGAACCATCGCGGAAGGTACCGGCCGTTTTAAAAGGCTTACTAAACTGAATAACAAAATACCCGCTAAAACCCGCCGGCTTGCCTTGCCCCTGGTAAATCCGATGCACCGGATTATAGCCGCTTATTTCGTTTTTGCCCACATCAATACTTAATTGTGCCTGGCCTTCGTCGCTGTTGGGGTAAATAATTAGGGGGGCTTGTTCAGCGGCTTGGTTAAACCGGAACTGCAGCAAACCGGTCCGGGAAGTAGCTGTAATTTCGGCATCAATATTATAGCTGGTGAGGTTTACGGCGTAAGCAGCCGGCGAAGCTTTCTCGGTAGCGTGGCTGAAGGCCGAGGCATATTTCTCTGGGTTAACTTCTACGGCGCCGGTGGTGGGCATAATGGTAACGCTGCCGTAATCCTGGGTACAGGAACCGCTCATCCAATGGCTGCCCCGAAAACCTGATATTTTGGTATCCGCGTGATAATACGGCGAGATGCATTTTCTTTCGGTGGTGCGAGTTTGGGGTGTCCAGTGGGTCATGCCAAAGGGTACGCCTACCGCCGGAAAGGTCTGGCCTTTCAGCTCCGACTGGGCTTCGCTGTGGGCTTTGGCGCTGGCGGTGGTAGCCAGGCCAGTGCCAATCAGCGGATCGACGTACTGTACCCAATTGGTAGTTGGTGGTTGCTGGGCAAAACCGGCCAAACCGCAACTACTCCATATGAAGGATAAAACGAAAAGACGAAATAAAGTTAACCGGTATTTTTTTACAGAATTATATCCAATCATTAGGCTTTCGAAAGTATACATTGCATAATCTAAAGCTATGCCCAAATAAATTTATTAAATCCGGCCCTGATACCCACGTCTGTGATTGTAAGGAAACCTATTCAGCAAATAGCCCCTGGTTTCCTCCTGCTACATTAATTAGCAGTTCTAAATAATATTATACGAAGTAAGCGGGCATTTTTAGTTACCAGCTTGTAAAATATTGATTATTGTTTATTAATTATAGGGCTATCGTAAAAAATAAAGATCTTCTTTAATCCTGGTAACTGAAGCGTGGTTCCACTATCAACTGACCGGTAAAATCTCCATTATCGTCCGGCTAAGAGTGATTCTGCCATATACCTGCTTTAAATTTAAAGAAGTATAACTTGGAACTACTTATTCTAACCAGTTTTCACCAGAAAAGGCGATTATGACAATTTTGTAAAAGCCATAGTTTTAATATTTTCTGCAAAAATTCGTTGCAAAACAAGTGCGGCCGGTAATATTACCAGCCGCACTTGTAAATGAATCTTTTGTATAAACTTTTATATCGCTACGTAATCTTTCAGGTAAATCGCCCTTTCTTCCGGCGTCCATTTCTGCTCTATTTTTATAATATTACTTGCATCGGCAAATTTCACGGGTTTCGATTTTACGGTCAGGCGGATGAAATGATGATTGAAAACACCCAAAGCTATATGCATCGGTTTTACATCGCCCTGCTCCAAATGCCGTTTTTTACTACGGATATACAAATCAAAATCAGCGCCCTGAATGCGTTCATCCCAAAGCCCTACTTTTTCCAGACCACGCCGCGTCATGATTACTGAATTACCTACAAAGCCTTCCTGCACCTGGTTACCAAAACGGGCATAACGGCGGGCGCAGAACTTTTCCCAGTCGCCGTACATTAGTTTAGCCATTAACCTAAAAGTAAAACCGTTGCGGGCAATATTACTGATAATATTTTTAATTAATTTCCAGCGACGGCCCAAGGCTAAAGTAGCCGGCACACTTTCTACGCGCTCAATGCCGCAACTGGTAATAATATCGAGCTGGTTGGCCTGCATGGCTTCCAGAATGTGCTTGTCCCACTGCGGGGCCACAATAATATCGTTGTTTAAAAAGGCCAGTACCTCGTATTTAGCCTTCCGAATGCCTTGGTTCTGGCAGTACGGGTACGAATAATTTTGTTCGTTCTGGATAACGGTGGCGCCTATGCTCTGAAAAAACTCGCGGCTGCCATCCGTAGAGTTATTATCGATTATGATTAACTCGAACGGGTAATGGGTATACTTTACCAGCTTTTCGTAAAACAGCTTGTTCATTGCCAATTGGTTATGCACCGCTGTAATAATACTGACCATGTTGTGTTTTTAAGTAACTATCAGGCTGCAAAGGTACCAAAATAACCTAAACCCACCACCACCCCTGTTCCGTTGCCGATTAATGCTTACCTTGCAGCAATTTTCTGTTACCCATTTATTTTCCGGATGAAAACCTATTTCCGTTTACTGGCCTTTGCCAAACCTTATAGCCGGTTTGTACCGTCCTATGCTATTTTGGCAATATTAGCTGTTTTATTCGGGTTGGTAAACTTTTCGCTGTTGATTCCTTTACTCAACGTTTTATTTAATACCACGCCCGAAGTAGCGACTCCCGCCAAACCAACTTTTGCCTTAAATATTGAATATTTTAAAGACCTATTTAACTACACATTTTATAACATACGGACCGAAAAAGGACCAATGGGTGCGCTGCAATACGTTTGTGCTATTATTCTGGCTTCGGTCTTTTTATCGAACCTGTTCAAATATTTGTCGCAGCGGGTAATGACTTCCATGCGGACGTACGTGGTGCGAAACCTACGGCGGGCTTTGTTCGAGAAAATTTCTAACCTGCACGTAGGCTACTTTCACCACCAGCGCAAAGGCGATTTGCTTTCGAGTGTTTCGAACGATGTAAGCGAGATTGAAAACTCCGTAGTAAGCTCGGTGCAGGTGGTTTTCCGGGAGCCACTCATGATTATCGGATATTTCATTTTCCTGTTCATGATTTCGGCCCAGCTTACCCTTTTTACTTTACTTATTTTACCAATTTCGGGCGGCATAATTGCTTTTATTGGGCGCAAATTACGGCGCGATGCCAAACGGGGCCAGGATTTACTTGGTAATTTACTCAGCGTAATGGAAGAAACCATATCGGGTAACCGGATTATTAAAGCTTTTAATGCCCAGACCTACGTGCAGGAAAAATTTGACATAGAAAATAACCGCTACAAAGATGTGTTAAGCTCGGTCTGGAACAAGCGCGAACTGGCTTCTCCGGTTTCAGAATTTCTGGGCATTACGGTAGTAGTGGGCGTTTTGCTGTACGGCGGTCACCTGATTATTAACCAGCAATCGGATTTAAGCGCTAGCGAATTTATTACCTTTATTGCCCTTTACTCCCAAATATTAATCCCGGCCAAGAATATTTCTACCGCCATGACTAATATTCAGCGGGGTATTGCTTCCGGCGATCGCATCCTGAAAATAATTGATTACCCAGAGCAGGTAACCGAAAAACCCAACGCCCTGCCGCTGCCGGCCTTTACCTCCGGCATCGAGTACCGCAACGTCGATTTCCAGTACGAGAAAGAAAAAGTATTAAATAATATTTCGCTAACAGTACCCAAAGGTAAAATGGTAGCGCTCATCGGGCAGTCGGGCTCCGGTAAATCTACCCTAGCCGACTTACTGCCCCGTTTTTACGACGTAACCGGCGGCCAGCTATTAATAGACGGCATCGATATCCGGGATATAAAAATAACTGACCTCCGCGAGCAAATGGGCATTGTAACCCAGGAAGCAATATTATTTAATGATACCATCTTTAACAACATCGCCTTTAATAAAATTAACGCTACCGAAGCCGAGGTTATAAACGCCGCTAAAATTGCCAACGCCCACGAATTTATTATGCAAACGCCGAACGGCTATAACACGCTCATCGGCGACCGCGGCGGTAAACTATCGGGTGGACAGAAACAGCGCATCAGCATTGCCCGGGCCATTCTCAAAAATCCGCCTATTTTAATATTAGATGAGGCCACTTCGGCCCTGGATACCGAATCGGAAAAACTGGTGCAGGAAGCCTTAACCAACCTGATGAAAAACCGCACCTCGATTGTAATTGCGCACCGCTTAAGCACCGTGCAGCACGCCGACGAAATTGTGGTAATGCAGAAAGGCCAGATTATGGAACGCGGTACGCACGAGCAATTGCTGGCCCAAAATGGTTTGTATACCCGGCTAAACCAAATGCAGGTAGTAGCCCTAAGCTAATTTTTAGTATATGGCTTACACTTTGGGATTGATTGGTAAGTTAATATTTTAGACGGCGGCTGGCTAGCCCTAAGATTAAGTTTGCGTAAGAGAAAATATATTCTTTTATTACTATAAACTAAAAAAACTATGGAAACAGTAAAGAAAACTGTCAATATTCTGGTAATGATTTACCTAATATTGGCCCTGCTGATATATTTAGATATTTTAAATATCGGGCAAAACACTAATCCGGGTTTTTATACCAACTTTTTCCTGGCCGGCGGCTTGCTGATGCTGCTGGAACTAGTAACCGAGAATATTTACATCCTGTTCTTAAAGCGGAGCCACGTAAAACAATACCAGAACAAAATTAACGAGCTTAAAGCCAGCCTGTACGACCAGAAACAGGAAACGCAGGATTTAATAAAAAAGCACAACGAAGAGCTGGCTATTGCCCGGGCTAACCAAAATGCGGCACCGCCTTTGGTGCAACATCCGCAGCCAACTTCGCGGCCTGTGCTCACGCCTATTAATCCGGATGTTGATATTACCTCGGCCCCTTTACCACCTAAACCAGTAAACCCAACCGATTACCCAACCCGAAATACTGATTCTGATAATTACCGTGAACCAAACCGCTGAAACTATCCTGGCCGAACTGAACGAGGCGCAACAGGTTTTAACCAACTTTTTAACTACTCCCGAAAATATTAACCGCATTCAGGCGGCTGCCGAATTAATGGCGGTGGCCGTACAAAACGGACGCAAAATATTATCGTGCGGCAACGGCGGCTCTATGTGCGATGCCATGCACTTTGCCGAAGAACTAACCGGCCGCTACCGCGACGACCGCCCGGCTATTCCGGCCATTGCCATCTCGGATGCCAGCCACATGAGCTGCGTCTCCAACGATTACGGTTACGATTCCGTGTTCTCCAGGTATGTAGAAGCTTTGGGTCAGCCCGGCGATGTAATACTTTGCATTAGTACCAGCGGCAATTCAAGCAATATTTTAAAAGCTGCCGAAACTGCCCGGCGCAAAGGCATGCAAGTAGTTAGCCTCACCGGCAAAGACGGTGGTAAACTGGCTCCTTTAACCGATATAGAAATACGCGTGCCGCATTTTCGCTACGCCGACCGTATCCAGGAAATTCATATAAAAGTTATTCATATTTTAATTTTATTAATTGAAAAAAGCCTGGCTAAATCAATTTAATTTTTTGAATATTCTGGTGGAATTTATCTACCGGCAGCCGTGTTGGTAATCCAATTATTCTAAAACCTTTAAGCAGAAATATTCCTTTTTTATGCTCATCAGAACTTTTGGCAGCGCGGTGCACGGTGTTAATGCCTACACCATTACCATTGAAGTAAACGTAACCCCAGGTACCCGTTATTACCTCGTTGGTTTACCCGATAATGCCATCAAAGAAAGTGAGCAACGCATCGAGTCGGCGCTGAAACAGCACGGTTACCGCATGCCCCGCCAGAAGGTAGTTGTAAATATGGCCCCCGCCGATATTCGCAAAGAAGGCTCGGCTTACGACTTACCTATCGCGTTAGGAATATTAGCTGCCTCAGACCAAATGCTGGGCGATAAACTAAAGGATTACCTGATTATGGGCGAACTTTCTTTAGATGGCACGTTGCGTCCCATTAAAGGCGTGCTGCCCATTGCCATTCAGGCCCGCAAAGAAGGGTTTAAAGGCTTTATTTTACCCGCCGAAAACGCCAAAGAAGCTGCCATTGTAAATAAACTGGACGTATTAGGTGTAGAAAATATCCGGCAAGCCATTGATTTTTTCGATAACAAAGCCGATATACCGCCCCTAAAAATAGATACCCGCGAAATATTCCAAAACACCGTAAACCAGTACCAGGCCGATTTTGCCGATGTACAAGGTCAGGAAAATATTAAACGGGCCTTGGAAATTGCGGCCGCCGGTGGCCACAACGTTATTATGATTGGTCCGCCAGGCGCTGGTAAAACCATGCTGGCTAAACGGCTGCCTTCTATTTTGCCGCCCCTTACCATGCAGGAAGCTTTGGAAACCACTAAAATTCATTCCGTGGCCGGTAAATTGGGCGTGGCCGCTTCGCTCCTTTCTACCCGGCCTTATCGTTCGCCGCACCATACCATTTCGGATGTGGCGCTCGTAGGTGGGGGCGGCATTCCGCAACCCGGAGAAATATCGTTAGCCCACAACGGCGTTTTATTTATGGACGAATTACCGGAATTTAAACGCACCGTACTGGAAGTAATGCGGCAGCCTTTGGAAGAACGGCGGGTAACCATTTCACGGGCCAAACTTACCATCGATTTTCCGTCTAATTTTATGCTCATTGCCAGCATGAACCCGTGCCCGTGTGGCTACTACAATCACCCGGAGAAAGATTGCGTGTGCGGCCCTGGCATGGTGCAACGCTACCTGAACAAAGTAAGCGGCCCGCTCCTCGACCGCATTGACCTGCACGTAGAAGTTACGCCCGTTACCTTCGACCAGATGACCGAAACCCGCCGCTCCGAAAGCAGTGCCGAAATCCGGGAACGGGTGGTAATAGCAAGGCAAATTCAGGAAGAACGGTTTAAAGATTTTCCGGAAATTCACTCCAACGCCATGATGCCTTCGCAAATGGTAAAGGATATTTGCCAGATAAATGCCGGCGGTAAAGCGTTGTTAAAAACAGCCATGGAACGCTTAGGTCTTTCGGCCCGCGCCTATGACCGCATTCTGAAAGTAAGCCGCACCATTGCCGACCTGGCCAATAGTCCTGAAATCAGAATAGAGCACCTGGCCGAAGCTATCCAGTACCGCAGCCTTGACCGCGAAGGCTGGGCCGGGTAAGAATAAATATTTTAAAAGAAACTGTTTAGCCTTTTATAAAATGGAGGAGACTTCTGCCCTTGCTGGGTGTTTTCACCGGCAAGTAGTCTAGCAGTGGCTTTAGGATCGGCGGTGATTACACCACCAATGGCCCCTGATTCTCTTCGAAACACAAATATTAAACAGCTTCAAAGTTAAATACCTCTTATTTCCGATGGTAAAAAGTCTTTATCTTTCTTAGCGCCAGGTTATTTTTTATTTCTGTTTTGCGGCCCAGGCATCCATTTTAGTTTCCAGCACGCTTAAAGGCAAGGAGCCATCTTTTAGAATCTGGTCGTGGAAGTCAGCCAGGCTAAATTTATCGCCGAGTGCTTTCTCGTATTTGGCACGTAATTCCCGGATTTTCATGGCACCAATTTTATAACCTAGCGCCTGTCCCGGAATGGCCATATACCGTTCTATTTCGGCCGTGGCCCCTTGCTGGCTAATGGCTTCGTTGTCCATCATGTATTTTATAGCTTCTTCACGAGTCATGTTTTTGGTATGCAAAGCCACATCTACTACCAGCCGGATGGCGCGGTGCATTTCATCGCCGAGAGCGCCCATGTGCTGGTACGGGTCGGAATACAAGCCCAGCTCTTTCCCTAAAGATTCGCAGTACAAGGCCCAGCCCTCTACGTAGGCATTATGCCAGCCAAAGCGGCGGAACTTGGGCAATTTATCATTTTCCTGGGTTAAGGAAATCTGGTAATGGTGGCCCGGGATGGCTTCGTGCAAAAACAAAGATTCCATGCCGGAGGTAATATTAAATTCTTTCGCATTCAGGATGGGGATATAAAAAATTCCGGGGCGTTTGCCGTCGGCTGAGCCCTGGTTGTATTCGGCACTGGCCGAGGCCGCGCGGAAGGCTTCGGTTTGCCGGATTTCGAAAGGCGTTTTAGGCGTATTGTTAAACATCTTTTTTAAGTTAGGCTGCATCCGCTGGTGAATATTTTCGAAAGCAGTTAAAACCTCCTGCGGCGTTTTATAGGGCGTAAATTTCGGATTGGTTTTCAGGTGCTCGAAAAACGCTTTTAAATCGCCTTTAAAGCCCACCTGATTTTTAATAGATTCCATAGTTTGCCGGATGCGCGCTACTTCTTTTAAACCGGTTTGGTAAATTTCTTCGGGCATACTGTTGGTAGTGGTTTGCTGTTTTACCAGAAAAGCATACATCTCTGTTCCGTTAGGCAGCGCCGATAGGCCGGAAGTGGCCCGGGCTTTCGGTAAATATTCAGTTTGCAGGAAGTTGTGGAGTTTCTGGTAAGTGGGAACAATCTCCGTTGAAATGGCCTGCCGATAAGCTTCCGTCAATCGGGTTTTATCGGCTTCGGCAAAATCTTTCGGTAAGTTGTTAATCGGGCCGTAAAATAAGCTTTTGGTTGGGTCGGTTACAACCATACTCTGCATTTGCGGCAGCATTTTCTGCACCAGCGATTTTGGTAAAACTACCCCAGCCTGGGCTCCTTTCCGGAAATTAGCAATGGCAGTGTCGGCCCAAACCGAAAAAGCAGATACCCGTTTTAACCAGTTTTCGTAATCTTTTACGGTTTTAAACGGCTGCATACCGGATCCGGAACCAAATTGGCCCATGGTAATAGGCAAGGCATAAAACTGGTTGAAGGGCAGGTATTCAAAATGATATTTCTCTGCTTCCAGCGCCGTTTCCAATTGGTCTTTCAGCACCGCATAAGAAAGCTTATCGTTTTCGTTTAAGGCTTCCGGCTCAAAACCTTGCAAAGCCGTTAAATATTTCTGATAGAAGTTATGGGTTTCCTGCAGGTAAGCCTTAGAACCATCGTTCGGCAATAAGTCGTTATAGCGCAAATCGCCGGTAGATGTAGCTTCCAATGGGAAAAGCCGCAATCTTTCCTGGTAGTAATCTTCTAAAAGACCGCTGAAATCTTTGGCACCGGCGGTATTATTTTCAACTTTTTTGTCCTGGTTACAACTGCTCATCAGGACAGTAGCAAGCATGATAAAGAATATATTTTTCATCATTAATATTTTGAATTTAATATTAACAAAAGTTTACAGCCTTACCAAACGTCAAGCAACAGACCTATTCACATTTATTTATACTATATTACTCTACCAAAACTGACACGGCAATACGGCCATTTACAATAACCTTATTGGAGGAGGAATAAGCTAACTTAATTCAGTTTTAATAAACTAAAGCCCATTAGGAATAATTAAATCCGCAACCCCAGCCGATACTCAAAAATATCGGCTTTGATTACATCGTGAAGTTTTAAGCCGCCCGCCAGATACAGATTTTTATGGAATTGCCACTTAATTTCTAACCGCTGGAATATACCGGCATCGGCTTTGTATGGGCGATAAATATACCAACCCAAGTGCGTACCAAAAGAAAGATTGCCGAAATTTAGTTCGTGGCCGCCGGTTAATGAAGCACGCCGGATATCGGGCTTGGTACCGGCTGGTACGCGCGGATCCCAACCCCGGCGCGGAAATAGCGAAGGATCGTAAAAACCTTCTAAAGCCAGGGCCAGTGTACTTTTGTGGTTTAGCCGGTGCAGCGTGCCCACGGCAATAGAATTAACTACATATTTGTTTAAATCTATCTCGGCACGTTGCTTTATCCCAATGCTGGTACTTATAAAAACAAAATTCTTTTGCGGAATAGATGGCTCGGGCAGGTGTTTTAACTCAGGTGCGGGTTGTCGGTAATAATTGAGACCTACGGTAGCAGTGGCAATATTTAAACCCAAATTTGGCTTGGAATCGCCGCCGTTGGAATAATGGTTTAACCCCACTGCCGTTACTAATCCCAGGTTCGGGCTTATTATCCGGGTATACTCCAACCGGGTTTGAATAACGGCATTAATATTATTGCTGATTACATTGTTGGTTGGGTTATGTTCGAAGTCGTAACGATTGGTTAGATAAGCCAGGCCGGTACCAAACCGGAAATAAACCTCATTTTTACTTTTTTGCAGTACCGGCAAACTCAGATAAGGACTGAACGCCAACGATTGACCTAGTACCGGGTTTTGGTATTGAAAGTAAGTAAGCGAAAGGCCAATGCGCGGATAGCGGTAAAGCTGTTGCCAATACCTGTTGCCAGTAGTTTGTTTTTGTAAGTTTAACTCTAAACCCCTTGGATGAGTGCCGGCAAAATGCCTGATTTTGGGGGTATGCACCATAACGGAACCTTGCTGCAAAGCGCCTCCAAGTATAAGAGGTGCCGGGTTTTGGGCTATACTTTTTAACCCTACCAACAATAATACAACTACCCCTAACCCAAAACGGAAAAAACCTGAAAGCAAAGCCCGCATTATTTTTAAATATTACCCAAAGGTATTAAACAATTGGGGCACTTGGGAGTTATTACCAGTCAGACCAACTAACCCGAACCAGCAAAAATTATTTTTGTACAAAAACCACAGTATCTAAAATAAGAAAATATCATCGTTAAATACTGATAACGAAAGACATAAACACTTAAACGAAAATAAAAATAGCATTTTATACAAACAAAATTTATAAAGCACGTATAGTATGCCGAATTACATCATGTTATTATAATACAAATTTTAATTTATTACCTAATTAACAGTAAACTTAAAAGATTAATTTTTTGATTATGAAAAAGATTGGATTACTACTGGTGGCACTATTTAGTTTATCTTTTGCCCAGGCCCAGGTTAAACTTGGTGTTAAAGGTGGTATTAATTACTCTAATGTAGCCGGCAACCTGCGCGACGAAGTGAGCTACGACAACAAAGTAGGCTTTTTAGGCGGGGTAACCGCTAATATTCCGCTGGTGGGCGATGGTTTCTTATCGTTACAGCCTGAGTTATTGTATTCGCAGAAAGGATATCAGTACCGCGATGATGAGGTAACGATTGATAACGCCAAATACTCCATTAAAGGCAAACGCAACTTTAATTACCTGGATTTACCGGTGCTACTGCGCGTAAATGCCGGCGGCTTAATTTTTGAAGGCGGTCCGCAGGCTTCTTATTTGTTAGGCATCCGCGATAATACCGAAATTGAAAACGAAGGTACCGGTAACGACACCAAAACCTGGAACAAGATTGAAAAAGACAACCTGGCTGTACTGGAAATTGGTTATGTAGCCGGCGTGGGTTACCAAACCCCAATGGGCGTGGGCATTGGCTTGCGTTACAACGGCAGCATTAACCATTTAGCCAAATCAGATCCGAACAACGATGAGCTGGTAAATGCCCGGCACTCCGTATTGCAACTGCAACTAAGCTATATGCTTGGTGGCAGCCGTTAATAAAACACATTTAACGTAAATTAATTATTCGTTCCGGACAAACCCGGCTAGCTTTAATTAAGTATCACATAATAAACGTGATATCTATTAGGGCGGGCCGGGTTTACGGTTTTTAAACTTAACCATAATAAAAAAATTAAACCCTAAACCCCTTGTTTTACGATATAAGGCAGGATTTTTGTAACTCCTGTATTAGGATTACAAACCATTAACAAATTACAACTATGAAAAAATTATTAATTCTCGCTATTGCTCTTTTTAGCTTTTCCTTTGCGCAGGCCCAGAAAATTGGGCTGAAAGCAGGTATTAATTACTCCAACCTGGCCGGTGATTTAACCGATGAAGCCAACAACGAAGGCAAAGTTGGTTTTGTAGGTGGTATAGCCACCAGTATTCCGCTCGTAGGCGATGGGTTCCTATCGTTGGCACCAGAGCTTTTGTATTCGCAGAAAGGCTACCAGTACCGCGACGAGACCTTTAAGATTGGCAACAACACCATTAAACGCGAAGGCAGCCGTACTTTTAATTACCTGGATTTACCGGTGCTGTTAAAAGTAAATGCCGGTGGTTTATTCTTCGAAGGTGGTCCGATGGCTTCTTATTTATTAAATCTTAATGACAAGACTAAAGAAAGTATTAACGACATCGAAAATAACAACTACACCGAATTAAGTAAAGACGGCTTAACCAAGTTTGAAATTGGCTACGCGGCCGGCTTGGGCTTTATGGCGCAAAACGGTTTGAGCCTGGGTATTCGTTACAATGGCAGCTTTAACAAGTTAGCCAACGATTACAACGGCAACGACCTGATGAATGCCCGTCATTCGCTTTTCCAGGCCACATTAGGCTTTATGATTGGCGGCAACTAGTAAAACGCCTAATCTAAATAAAAAGCCGGTTGGTACATTACCAGCCGGCTTTTTATTTTACTACTATGCCGTTATTTGCTCATTTCGGCCAAATATTTAAAGAAGTACGGAATGGTTTCGATGCCCTTCAGGAAATTAAATATTCCGTAATGCTCATTGGGTGAGTGAATGGCGTCCGAATCCAGGCCAAAGCCCATCAGTACCGAATCAATGCCCAGCTCGGCTTTAAACATGGCTACAATGGGAATGCTGCCGCCACTGCGCACCGGAATTGGTTTCTTACCAAAGGTTTGTTCAAAAGCCCGGCTGGCAGCCTGGTAAGCTACCGAGTTAGTGGGCGTTACTACCGGTTCGCCGCCGTGGTGCGGCCGCACAACTACTTTCACGCTGGGCGGGGCAATGCTTTCGAAATGCCGGGTAAATTTCTCGGTAATTTCTTCGGAGGTTTGATTGGGCACTAAACGCATCGATATTTTGGCAAAGGCTTTAGAAGCGATTACGGTTTTGGCACCTTCGCCGGTATAGCCGCCCCAAATACCGTTTACATCTAAGGTAGGCCGGATAGAGTTCCGTTCATTGGTGGTATACCCCGTTTCCCCGTGCACATCGCCTAAATCCAATGCTTTTTTATATTCCTCCAGGCTAAAAGGGGCTTTAGCCATTTCGGCCCGCTCATCCGAGGATAATTCTTCTACGTTGTCGTAAAAGCCCGGAATGGTAATGTGGTTGTTTTCGTCGTGCAACGAGGCAATCATCTGGCACAAAATATTAATGGGGTTTGCTACGGCTCCCCCGTACAAGCCCGAATGCAAATCGCGGCTCGGCCCGGTTACTTCTACCTCTACGTAGCTCATGCCGCGCAGCCCGGTGGTAATGGATGGGATATCGTTGGCAATAATTCCGGTATCCGAAATTACAATCACATCGGCCTGCAGTTTTTCTTTGTTCTGGTTTACAAAAATACCCAGGTTATTCGAGCCGATTTCCTCCTCACCTTCAATCATGAACTTAACATTGCAGGTCAATTCATTTTGCCGCATCATCATCTCGAAGGCTTTGATGTGCATATAAACCTGGCCTTTGTCGTCGCAGGCGCCACGGGCGTATATTTTCTCGTCTTTTATAACTGGCTCAAAAGGCGGCGAGTGCCATAGTTCGTAAGGGTCGGCGGGCTGCACATCGTAATGGCCGTAAGCCAATACCGTAGGCAGCGCCGGGTCAATAATTTTTTCGCCGTACACAATGGGATTACCGGCGGTTTCGCAAAGTTTTACGTTATCAGCTCCGGCTTCACGCAGTTTCTCGGCAATGAATTCGGCGGCTTGCCGCACGTCGCCTTTAAACTTGGGGTCGGCACTTACCGACGGAATGCGCAGTAACTGCAATAATTCGTCTATAAAGCGGTCTTTGTTCTCTTGTATGTAGTTATTCATTTTTATTTATCTATAGCCTGTAAATTGAGGATCAGGTTATTTTTTAGGTGATTGTTGGTTCTTTAAAGTATAATGTTTAAATATCCTTTTATTTCTTCAAAACCATCTTCCAGCTAATACAATAAATTGGTGAACATTAGAAATTAATCTTTTTTTCTCCCTCGGGTATAATGCATTATTTCTATTCTTTTTAGATATAAATTATTCTAATTTCTTTCTAAAGCGATTTATTCTTTAATATCATTGTCCAATTTAACGTATCCGGAAAGGGAAGATTAAACTTTTCAAAATCATCTGGTAACACAAGCATTTCATTCTTAACAGCATTAATGCTATCAAACACTACTGGAAGCTTTTTATCTTTAAACTTATCTGCAACAGAGCTACTTATTAATTTTTTAGTATCCCCTTTATATTCTTTACCATTGTAAGTAAAAGAATATTTAATTTGTAATCCCCCTCTGTAACCTGAGCTAACATTATAAATTAATCCAGGGGTAACTTTTAAATTTCTTCTTATAGATCCTCGTTCTAAATATTTCCTTA
>NZ_BJYS01000023.1 GCF_007991635.1 Adhaeribacter aerolatus
ATCTGCTTTTTTATCGATGCTAATACCGCTTAACCCCGAATAGGTTAAACTTATTTCTAATTGAAACTCGCCTGATAAGCTTGTTTCGTTTTGGGAGTGCAAAGGTAAAAAATATCTTTGTACCTGCAAAAATATTAAGGAAGTTTTTTTTGAGATTTTTTCTCCTCAACTCCGCCCTTAGCTTTATCCTTTCCCGCTCCTTACCAGCTGACAACCGCTACTTAGATTGCATTAGAAAAAAAACATTGCATTAGAAAAAAACACCGGAACCAAACACTTTAAAAACCGTTCTTAGTTCCCGCTAATCTTAAGTTTCTGGTGATAGCCAGACCGGCTGCCTGGTTCGTTTTGCGGGTGCAAAGGTCAGTAGTTTTTCTGCTCTTTGCAAATAAATCAGTAGATTTTTTTTCAAACTTTCCGATTTGAAATCCTTGGTGCTGGTACCAAGGGTCTGAACCCCTGTGAACTTGTTTTTGTTCCCAAAAACCAGCCTCTCCCCCGCCTGTCTTACCCCCCCTGCTGACCGTCTGTCTGATTGGGAGTGCAAAAGTAAGTAATGCATTTCTAATACACAAGAACAAAAAAATATTCCTTACTTATTTTTTATAGCAGCCATTTCTTATAGCTGCCGCTTAGCGATGGCTGCTACAACTCCGCTAATTCGGGTGAATTCGATTTAAAAAATATAAAAGTTAAAGCTGGCAAATTATTGCCCATTTAAGCTGTTGCTTTTTCTTTCACAGGTTGGTTCAAATAAGTAGTTTCCGATATAATACGGTCTAAATCAGTAAGTATACTTCCAACATCCCTTATACTTGCTAAAGAAGAAATACTGGAAAGATAATGCAAGCAATAATCCTGTTCTTTACGGGCTTGACCGATAGTTATTTCTAAAATATTAATATTTTCTTCGGAGGTGTTTATAGCTGTTTCGCCGAAATATTTGATACAGTTTGCCGTAGCTAGCATAGCCTGCTTTAATAAGTGAATATAAGTTTGGGCCAACTGCAGGTGCGGGGCTGCGCCTAAATCAGCCAGGCTTCTCCGAATGCCGCGTATCTGAATGGTAATACTCTCTAGTTGATGAATACTTTTGGTAAGTTGGCGCAATCTTGTTCGCTTATGAGTTAACAAGGGATTATACTTCAGACTTTGTTTCGCTAAGTCCAGCGCCTTATCACATTGTTTAGCCTCTTTAATAAGGGCATCTACTTCAGAACGACCTGTTTCCCCTTTTCCTTCCCCATTATCCAACAACGAAGTTAAACTGATGAGTGTGGAAGCGGCCAGTTTACTATAGGTTAAAAGGCTTCGCTCCACCTCCGGTACAGCATTCTGCGGAATAATTAAGGCATTTATTAAAACAGCAATGCTAGAACCTATAATCGTTTCTATTATTCTTTCATACCCGTACCCTTCTCTTGTTTGTCCAAAAGCTAGTACTAGCAACGAGCTAATGGCTACCTGCGAAATAATCTGGGAATTCATCCGGAGTGCTTTGGCTATGCTCATTCCTATTAGAATAATAAAGAAGATAGAAATAGCCCCAATCTGAAACCAATGCCCCAGCAACATACTAAGCAGAACGCCCCCAATTATTCCGATAATGCGCTGTGTTGCTTTGTCAACAGAGTCTGCTACGGTAACCTGCACCGTAATAATAGCTGCCACTGCAGCAAAATACGGGTATTCTGAACGCAACAAACTGGTGGCAACAAACCAGGAAGCGGCGGCCGCAAAGGCTGTTTTCACAATCTGCAGAGTCAGCCCAATTTTATTTAGAAGTTCTATTATTCTGTTCACAGGTTGTTCTTACCAAGCCGGCCCATTTAGGTTGATATATTTATTTCGGATAACCGCGAATTTTTTATTTTATTGGGGTAAATACAAATACTAAAACCCTTTATAATGAGAATAACTAAATTCTCTCCTATATTATTTTTTATTATACTGCTGGTAAATGGTTGTAAACTCGACCCTATTGTAAAACAAGAACCTGCGAACGATGAATTAATATTTCAATCCGGGTTCGAAAACAACAGCCAAGTAATTTCCCGGAATGCAGATGCTGATATTATTGGTTCTGACAGTTCTTTACCACTTGCCAGCGATTGGGTAAAGGATTTGGACAACCATCCGGACATTGGAAATTTTAATATTCAGTACCAAGGCGGCGATTCAACTATGCGGTATGCCCGAATTATTCCGGAACCCGCCAATCCTCGCAACAAGGTTTTGCATTTCTGGCTGCACGAACCCAATGTGGAGGGTTCTAAAGGTCGTATACAAGCCAACCTGTATAATAATAAAGGAGCTAAAGAATTTTACCAATCCGTACGGGTATTTTTGCCAAATGACTTTAATACGGTCCGGACTTTTCCGAAGCAAATTCATTGGCTTACGATTGCCGAGTTTTGGAATAATATAACCTGGAGCCAGCAAGTGCCCTACGGGTTTAGAATTACCCTTGGCCTAGGCAAACCTACCGCAGAAGAGAGCAACCTGTATTTTATTCTGGATGCACAGGACTGCGAACTGTTTGCGGATGGAAAACAAAAATATACCACTATCTGGGCCGAAACGAATAAAACCATAAAGGTGCCCATTGGTAAATGGTTTATCATGGATTATTATTACAAAGAAGGAAATCACCAGAGCGGCCGTTTTTATCTGGCCATTACGCCCGAAGGTGAGAAAAGAAAAATTATTTTCGACCTGAATAAAATTACCCACAACTCCCAGGACCCAAACCCCGATGGTGTAACTGATTTTAATCCATTGAAATTATATACTTCTAAAGAGCTGATTGCTCATATGAAAAGCCAGGGAAAAACCCTGCAAATTTACTGGGATGATTTTAAGCTATGGAAAAATAAAAAGCCGGATTAAGATGGCTTGCAAATGCTTTCTGTTCTCCTCTATGAGCTTACTTTTTTGCTAAGCACTTCCGGGTTTCAACAATCAGATTTTCCCTAATTAAATCAGCCGTTTATTTTGCTGCTTTCCGGCGCTCGCGCAAAAAACTAAAAAAGAGAGAACCCAAAACCAATACCACCACGCCCATAAAAATATACCCAACATAGTCGCCGAGTTGTGGGAAGGCCTGGCCCAGGAAATAACCGGCTAATATGATAGAGGAAATATACAAACAACCGCCGACACTACTCAAAATCATAAATTTTTTAATATCCATGCCGCTGCTACCAGACAACAAAGGATTAAACGTTCGGATAATAGGTAGGAAACGGCCAAAGATCAGAGCCCTTCTGGGATGTTTATGGTAATATCTTTCAGATTTTTCGAGGTAATCCCGGCGGAAGAGCAGGCTGTCTTTCTTCTTATGCAGTCGTTTCCCCAGTTTCCGGCCAATACTATAACCGGTTAAATCACCGGCAAATGCCATCACAATTAAAAGCGGAATGAGCAAACCCACCGGCATATTCAGGGTGTTTAGCCCCGCAAAAAGTCCCGCAGAAAAAAGTAAAGTTTCTCCGCCCGGCACAATTAAGCCCACTAAAAATCCGGTTTCTATAAAAACCAGAACCGCTATTAAACCCACCCCTCCCCATTGAATCAGTTGTTCGGCATCTGGCAAAATAGCCATTAGTTCTGGTTCCAGCATATTATCTCTTAAAACGGTAATCCGTCAGTTAGTATTAACTTATTTGGTGTATTCCTACTCGGGACGCTTAACATTTGCTGTTTACCCCAAAATAACCTTTACCGTTTTGTTTTAATTAAAATAACTTACCCGAGCCCTAGCGTAGTTTTAGTAAAAAAGCAATATTTAGATTTAGTTTTGCCGCTTTAAGTCTAAAAACGTTGCGTAGTAACTGCCTCCCGTCAATCAATCCGGAACAGATAATTAAGCTAAACTATTATAAATGGTGTAGGCCGAAATTAAGATAATGATAAAGCCCACCAAGCGCATCATGGTTTTAGGCTTTACTCTTTTAGCCATTACAGCGCCAACCGGCGCTGCCAACACCCCGCCCGCAATTAAGGCCAGCACTACTTTCCAGCTATCAATTCCCACAAAAAACAAGAAAACGCCGGTACTACAAAATGCCACAAAAAACTCGGCGGTGTTTACGGTGCCAATAGTTTCCTGAGGCGTTTTACCCTGAAAAATTAAATTAGAGGTTACAATGGGTCCCCAGCCACCGCCACCTACTGCATCCAGAAAGCCACCGGAAAATCCCAACAAAAGTAAACGCCTAACCCGCTCTACGCCGGGCAACTTACGAAAACTTTTTACCAGAATCAGAATTCCCATAATCAGCAAGTAACCCGATATATAAGGCTTGATGACATTCCCATCCAAAACTTCCGAAATAAGATAAGCCCCAATAACCGCTCCCAGTATTCCCGGAATCACAATCCGGAAGAAGAGTACTTTATTAACGTTCTGCATAAACAGGTGCGATAACCCCGAAACACCCGTGGTAAAAACCTCGGCGGTATGCACGCTAGCCGTTGCAACAGCCGGAGGAAGCCCGAGAGATAATAAAAGCGTAGAACAACTCACCCCATAAGCCATGCCCAAAGTACCATCTATTAGTTGGGCCAGAAAACCGGCTACCATAATAAAGAAAAACCGCTGGTCAAAAACATAATCGGGGGGCTGTTCCGAGAAGTAGATTACCTTCAAAACCAAAAAGGCGAGGAGTGCAAACTTTAACCCAATAATAAGTATACCAATGTGTTTGAGCGAGAATCTATGCATCATTTAACAAACCGGTTAAAGGGTTTTTACAGACCAGCTTTCCCTAAAAAAATAGGGCCTTTGTTTAAAGGTAGTAATTTCCACATCAGAATACCCGCAGACGAAATCATGGAGCATCAGATTTTCTAAATTTTTAGGTTTCCTGAATCTGCTTCAGCATAGTACCAATGCCGATAGCTATTGCAGAACCTTGGTTTTGTTTTTTGCCACGGTTGCATAATAAATAGGTATGCCTAGCAAGGTAACAATTAAACCGGGCCAGGTAAATTTAGGTTTGTACATAATAAGCAGGCCGCAAAATATGAAAGCCATAACGATGTAAATAATGGGTAACACCGGGTAGCCGAAAGCTTTGTAGGGTCGGTCGGCATCCGGCTGTTTTATGCGCAAAATAAAAATACCCAGAATGGTTAGCATGTAAAAGCCCACTACCACAAACGAGATCATATCCAGTAAATCGCCGTACTTACCACTTAAACACCAACCGGCCGCTACCAGGCATTGCACCCACAACGCGAGTGCCGGTACGGCATTTTTATTTAAATTACCTACCTTGTTAAAAAACAGACGGTCTTTCGCCATGGTATAATACACCCTGGCACCGGCCAATATTAAGCCATTATTGCAGCCAAAGGTAGAAACCATAATCATGAGGGCAATAATAATGGTGCCGGCGTTGCCGAATATTATCTGGGAAGCGGCTACGGCTACGCGGTCCTTCTCGGCAGAAGCAATTTCGGACATTGGCAAAACGGCCACGTACATGACATTGGTAATCGTGTAAATTACCGTAACGATTAAAGTACCTAAAAATAAACTCAGCCCGATGTTTCGGCGCGGATTTTTAATTTCACCCGCAATAAATGTTACGTTATTCCAGGCATCGCTGCTAAAGATAGAACCCACCATGGCGGCTGCTACAGCGCCCAAAGCAGCTAGTAAGGTATAATTAGCGGTGCTGCCATCGGGTTGTAATTGCTGCATCTGCCAGGCGTTTTGCCAATTGGTTTCCCAGGTCTCGGGTTTCAGGGCCAACAAACCAAAAACAATCAGGCCGAAAAGGCTCAGCAGTTTGGTTACGGTAAAAGTAGTCTGAATAAATTTGCCACTTTGGATACCCCTGGTATTGATAAACGTGAGCAAAATAATAACTACAATAGCTAATAACTCGGCGGCGGAAATCTTCAAAAATCCTAAACTAAGGACTATTATATCTTCGCTGAACTGCGGAATGAGATAAGCGGTAAATTTGGCAAAGGCCACGCCCACCGCCGCTATGGTAGCCGTTTGAATTACTGCAAAAAAGCTCCAGCCGTATAAAAAACCAACCAAGGGGTTGTAAGCTTCTTTTAAATATACATACTGGCCACCCGCCCGCGGGAACATGGCACTCAGCTCGCCGTAACTTAATGCAGCGGTCAAGGTCATAAAGCCGGTAATCAGCCAAACCATAATAAGCCACCCAGCGCTGCCTACGTTGCGGGTAATATCGGCACTTACAATAAAAATACCGGAACCAATCATACTACCCGCTACCAACATAGTAGCATCAACCAGCCCCAGAGCCGGTTTAAAAGAAGAATTATTCATAAAGTAAGCTTAAAAGAATCTACAGCCCAAAGAATAATTTGTGTAAAGAGCTTTGGTTAAATGTAAATTAAATATTTAAAATATTCAGGGAGGTTTGCTTAATTTAAATGGCGCTGAATTAAGAACAGCACGCATTCTGTTCAAAAGAACGCTAAACCTTATGTTCTCTTCTTATTAATGAATAAGGTTCCGATCGAAAGCGAACACAGACTATGTTATTTCTCTCACGCCGGAATGGATATTTTTTAATAATTAACCGATGCCTTTGCGAACCGGGTTGTAGATTACAATAATCCTTGTGTAGAAGCTTGTATATTCAAAGAGGTTTACTGGGCTACCTGAAACAATTACATCGGTAACAGATTTTTCCCCCTAATGAGTAGCTCCTTTATCTACTTGCGCCTCCAGGGTTGCCTGCAATTGATTGGGAAGCGCTGAAAACAAATTATACCCGGTCGCTTTTTCAATTTCATCGACACTGGTGCGGTAAGAACCCCAATCTGACCGAACGGAATTGCTGTTAGGCGTATTCACCGCTATAACCCTGGTGTTGCTTTTAATTCTATTTAGATCATCTTTCCCTTCCGGCAACACCAGTAAAACTTTCCAAATCCGCTTCGGTACCGTTACCCGACCGCCATCCAGGGTTTGCTTAGAACCATTACTCCCGGTACCTCCTTTTCCGTAACTACCCATCATAACATAAACCTCATTTCCAGCCTGTACCAAATAGCGGGTGTAGTCTTCCAGATTAGCCCAAGTTTCCTGGTTATTTACCGGCGCCTGGGGAATCATATTGGTCATCAGGAAAGTAGCTGCGTTGTTTTCATCTGAAAAAGAACGATCAGCAGAAGGGCAATTATGTCCCCGGTCGAAGCCGCTACCGGTGTAACTCATGGCCGTAACTTTATACCAATCAACCGGTAAGCTGCTATCCTCGCGGAAATTATCTTGCCGGGCGGCCGTGCCCAGCCAGGCTTTACTTACGTGCCAACTTACCCAATTAGGGGTACCCCTTTCCCGGTTATAAGACAATGCATATTCTGGCTTCAGGAGCAAGTAATTATTAGCATTTTCTGGTTCAGCCGTGGCATTACTGGGGTTGCCTAGCAGCAGGTGTTCTTTTGGATTGAAGTCTTTGGCCGGGATAGCTGTTAGTTCATAATCTTTACAAGAAGAGAAACACAAAATAAAAATTATCGGGAGGAACTCTCTAAACCGTTTTATGAATACCAAAATTTGAGGTTTTGTTTTGGCCGTAAATGTAAGTTTAAATTACATAGGTAAGCCTGCAATACGGCAGTTACAGGCACCAGAATAAAGCAATAATTTTACCATGGTAGCCAGAACCATTATTTAGATCCAAAATCTAGAAAAGGTTAAAAAAGAATAGAATAAATTTAAATGTTCAATAGACCATGAAATTAAAACAAAAAACCCACTCTACAGGTTGTAAAGTGGGTTTTTATTGAATAATTGTGATCCCGTTTGGATTCGAACCAAAGACCTACTGCTTAGAAGGCAGTTGCTCTATCCAGCTGAGCTACGAGACCAGCAAAAAAAAATTACGAACCGGAATTTAGAATTGAGGAATATCTGGAGATATGTTTCGTAATTCTAATTCTAATTCGTAATTCAGTTTTTGTCGGGGTGGCAGGATTCGAACCTACGACCTCCACATCCCAAATGTGGCGCGATACCGGGCTACGCTACACCCCGAACAACGCGAAAAACAAATCCCTGGAAGCGGTTTCTGCCAATCGCGGTGCAAACATAAAAGCTTTTTTTAAGAAAAAAAACTTTATTTAAAAATATTCTGGCGGAGAGGGGGGGATTCGAACCCCCGGTACCCTTTAGAGGTACGGCAGTTTAGCAAACTGCTGGTTTAAGCCACTCACCCACCTATCCAGGCTCTTCCGGTTAAAGAGTGCGCAAATATACAATAACAATTCTTAATTACACAACTGTTCTCGCCAAATTCTGGTTAAGATTCTGCTAAAAAATTACCCGCGTTGCATTAGTTCATTCAAGTTCAGGCTATTCCGATTTGCTTTAGCTAATGCTGCACCAACTTCGTTTTTGGCAAACTCATCCACCAGATAAAACAGCATCAATCGAATGGAGGATAATTTCTATTTCATAATTCCTGATTATTAATTTAGCGTAGCGCCAGGTATACCGATCGTATATTTCTTATCGTTCCTGCTGTAACAAAACAGCTTTCAAAAGCTTTTCTATATTTGTAGATTCGCAATGGCTGCGGTCGTCCAACATGAACTGGTACCAATCTCTTTCCTGGCTCGAAATAATATTCGGCACGCTGTTTTTGCTGCTGTACGGAACGTATGTTTACCGTATTAAAAAACTGGCGCGTTATTTTAAACAGGGCGCGCACTGGCTTTGGATTAAGTTTGGCCTACGTTCGGTTTATTTTCTGCTGCTGTTAATCGCTGTTTTAGGGCCATCTTTTGGGGCCATGAAAAAAGAAATAAAAACCATTGGCAAAGACATTTTTCTACTGGTCGATTTATCGGCTTCGATGAACACCCGGGATATACCGCCCTCCCGCCTCGAAAAAATTAAATACGAACTGGCCCAAGCCATACCGGCTTTTGATGCCGACCGGATAGGATTGATAATATTTACCGCCGACGCTGTGGTACAATGCCCGCTTACCTTCGATTTGGATGCTTTGCTGCTATACAACCGCCTCTTAAATACCAACCAGGCACCCGCCTCCGGCACCAATTACGAACCAGCCCTGCAACTGGCCTTGCAGAAGTTGGAAGAAGCGCCCGATGGCAATAATATTTCGCCCAAAGCCCGGTTAATTATGTTGGTAAGCGATGGTGAGAACTTTGGCGAAGATGTGCGGGTAACGTTGCAGCGCTTACGAAACCGTCAGATAAAGGTATTTACGTTGGGAGTAGGCACCGAAGCCGGCGGCCTGGTACCCGAGGGCCAAAGTTTTAAAAGAGACCAAAATGGCGAACGGGTAACGAGCCGGCTGAATGACGAGCCATTACGGGAAATTGCCCGTCGCACGAACGGTGGTTACTTTGAGATTACAAACGAAAAAAACAACATAGCCGAATTAATACGGGCGGTTAATCTGGTGGAAGGCGAAACTCAGGAAGCCAAAACCATCGACATTACGGCTAATAAATATATGTATCCGCTGTTTTTAGCGTTAATATTAATAGTGGCTGATGTCCTGATTACCGTAAATGTGATTAGAATATGAGGTCTTTCCTCCTGGTTTTACTGCTTTTTTCTTCGGTAGGCGATGGGCTGAAAAAAGCTTCGCGCATAAATGAAGGCGTAAGGCAGGCCCAGGAATATTACCGGCAGCAGGCTTACGAACAAGCCATGCGCCAGTATAACTATCTCCGTAACTCCCTCAACGTAAAAGACGATGCCCTGCTCCTGAACCTGGCCCATGCTACTTACCTTGCCGGCGACCTGGAGCAAGCCCAAAAATATTATAACCAACTCCGGAACAACCCCGATGCCGACCTGCAAGGAGCCGCCCTGAACCAATTAGGCCTACTGGCTTTTGAAGATGGAAACCCCGAAAAAGCGTTGTATTTTTTCCGACGAGCCATTATCCGAAATCCACTGAACGAAACGGCTCGTTATAACTTTGAGCTGGTTACAAAATATCAGTCGGAAAACCCGACCGGCTTACCGCGTCGCTCCGCCGGTAAGAAAAATCCGGTTAAAAACCAGCCAAAAACTAACTCCCAAAATGGCCAAGGCATTAGCGCCTCCGATAACGGCCAAACCGATCTTATTACCGATTTAGAAAACCAGGGCCAGGAACCGCCGCAAAACAAATCGCAACCGGATGGCGCCACGGATAACCAGCAAAAAGCAAATGCCGATACCAGACCGTATAAGCAACCCGCCGGCGTTGGCGATACTCCCCAACGCAAAGGAAATCAGTCCGGCAATACCCAAGGGTTACAAGATGCGGAAAATGCCACAGCCCCAGGCGCTGTTGGCAACAACGGAAGCGCCGAAGAAATTACCGGCCAGGAGCGGCAGATGCAAACTTTACGCAAACGCTTAGGCAACTCCGATTTGTCGCCGGAAAAAGCTTTGTTGTTACTGGAAGCCATGCAAAACGCCGAACTACAGTATCTGCAGCAATTACCCAAACCAAAGCAGCAGAAGCAAAACAAAAACAAACCTGATTGGTAAACCGCTACCTACTTAAGCCGGTATTTACCGTTTAATTTATCAGTAGAAATATTTATCTTAGCCAATTCCTCAATGCACCATGCAAATAAAAGAAGTATATATCATCTCGGCCGTCCGGACCCCCATTGGGAGTTTTGGCGGAGCTTTAGCCAGTTTATCGGCTACCCAGTTAGGCGCCATTGCCATTAAAGGTGCGCTGGCTAAAGCCGGAGTAGACCCTGCTGAAGTTCAGGAGGTATTGATGGGTAATGTGCTGTCGGCTAATTTAGGACAGGCTCCCGCCAGGCAGGCGGCGCTGTATGCCGGTTTGGGTTACGAAGTAGAGTGTACTACGGTGAACAAAGTATGCGCATCGGGTACCAAAGCCATTATGTTTGGAGCGCAGGCCATTATGCTGGGCCACAAAGAAGTGGTAGTAGCCGGCGGCATGGAAAGCATGTCGAATGTCCCTTATTACTTGGATAAAGTTAGATTTGGGGCTAAACTGGGCCACGGCCAGATGATAGACGGGTTAATGAAAGATGGTTTGTGGGATGTGTACAACGATTATCACATGGGCAATGCGGCCGAAAACACGGCCCGCGAAATGGGCATTACCCGTGAAATGCAGGATACCTTTGCCATTGAATCGTACCGCCGCAGCGCCGCCGCTGCCGAGCAGGGCTATTTTAAGGACGAGATAATTCCGGTAGAAATTCCGCAACGCGGCAAAGACCCGCTGGTAGTTACCCAGGACGAAGAATACACCAAAGTTAACTTCGATAAAATAGCCAGCCTGAAACCGGTTTTTGACAAAGAAGGAACCATAACGGCGGCCAATGCCTCTACCCTGAACGATGGCGCGGCGGCTGTGGTACTCATGAGCCGCGAAAAAGCCGAAGCCTTGGGCGTTAAACCCATTGCTAAAATATTAGGCTTCGCTGATGCCGAACAGGAACCCAAATGGTTTACTACCTCCCCTGCCCTGGCCATACCCAAGGCTTTAAAAAATGCCGGTGTAAATCCTGATGAAGTAGATTATTACGAAATAAACGAAGCTTTTGCGGTAGTTTCGCTGGCGAACAACCAGAAACTGAACCTCGAAAACCGTAACGTAAATATTTTTGGCGGCGCCGTTTCGCTGGGTCATCCATTGGGTGCTTCCGGAGCCCGCATTGTAACCACTTTGTGTAATGTGTTAGATAAAAAGCAAGGTAAAATTGGGGTAGCTGGTATTTGCAACGGCGGCGGTGGAGCCTCGGCCCTGGTTATTCAAAAAATATAATTTCAAAACTGGCATGTTTTTTACAGGCAGCCTTACGTTAAGATGTAAGGCTGTTTTTATTTTTGATACCTATGTTTAAATTATTGCGCTGGGCAATTGTTCTACTGGTTATATTTTTTTGCCAGGCCACCGGCTTTGCCCAACTTAAGAAAATAGTAACCTACCACGATACCCTCAATACCAAGGTTAAAGAAATTTATTTTATGCTCCCCTCCGATACGGTACCGCACGGCAAGTACCAGCGGTTTTACCGCAGCGGTAAGCTGGAAGGCATCGGCAAATTTGTGCGGGGCAAACGCGATAGTACGTACACTGAATATTTCGAAAATGGCCAAACTAAATTAGTTATTAATTACACTGATAACAAAAAGCAGGGACCTTTTAAATCGTATTACGCCAATGGCAAACTGCTGCAGGAAGGCACTTACCAGGATGATCAGCAGACCAGCACCTTTAAAACTTACTACGAAAACGGCCAACCTAAAACCGAAGCTACTTTTGTAAACGGCGTTCCGGAAGGCGTTGTAAAGGAATATTATGCTGATGGTAAGCTTAAATCGGCTATTACCTACGCCCGGAGCCAGCAAAATGGCCCGGCACAAACCTATTTTCCTAACGGAAAACTGCACACCGAAACCAATTATAAAAACGGCGTACCCGATGGCATGTACAAAACCTTCTACGACAACGGTCAACCGGAATCGGAAGCACTGAATGAAAACGGCAAGCGAACCGGCACTTTTAAAAGTTATTACCGTTCCGGAAAAATTAAATCCGAAATAAATTATAAATCGGTATTAATTGCTAAACCCAAAGAACAGGCGCGCGCGAGTACCAGCATTGTAACCGGCCGCGAGGTTTTCCAAAGCAAAAACACCACGAGCCAAATAGATGGCGCAGCCAAAACTTATTACGAGAATGGCCAACTGATGAGCAGTGTTAATTACAAAAATGGTACTAAGGAAGGGTTAACGCAACATTTTTACGAGAATGGCAAGGTAAAGCAGGAAATCAGGTATGCAGATGGCGGTGCTACGCAAAAAATTACTTCTTATTACCCATCGGGCAACATCAAAGAAGAGCAACAGCTAAAACAAAATGTTAAAACCGGCGACTGGAAGACTTATTTTGATGGAGATAAAAAAATAAAAATAAAAGAGAATTACGAAAACGGCAACCTCGAAGGCGACCGATTGGTTTACCACGAAAATGGCCAGGTCCAGGAAAAAGCAACTTACACCAAAGGCAAAATTAACGGTTTGCTGGTGCAGTATTTCCCTTCGGGCAAAGTAAAATCCGAAACCGAATACAAAGTAGGCCTCCGCCAAGGCACCTTCAAACAATATTTTGAAGACGGCCAAACCGAGATAACCGGTATTTACAAAAACAATAAACAATCCGGAACCTGGAAATATTTCGATACATCCGGCAAAGCCGTTAAAACAGCCACTTACCGCAATGGTCAGTTAGTTACCGAAAGTGGCGCGTAAAATATATCCGGCTTAAATTCAGTCAGTAAACACAGTGCGATTTAATTTTTAACAGATCCGTTCTAAAAAATATTCGGTTCAAAAGGTAATCTTACTTATTTTCGTATCGCTAAATAAAATTACTTATGAGCCTGAATAGCCTTACTGCCGAAATACGCACTAACTGGACTCCGGAGGAGATAAAAGAAATATACGAAAAACCTTTGCTGGAACTTATTTACGAAGCCTCTAATATTCATCGTAAGTATCACACTGGCAGCGAGGTTCAGGTTTGCACCTTGCTTTCGGTAAAAACCGGCGGCTGCCCCGAAGATTGCGCTTATTGTCCGCAGGCGGCCCGCTACCACACCGACGTAAAAGTACAGGCTTTGTTGCAGGAAGAAACCGTACTGGCCGCTGCCCAAAAAGCAAAAGATGCGGGTTCCACCCGTTTTTGTATGGGAGCAGCCTGGCGAGAAGTGCGCGACAACCGCGATTTTGACCGGGTGCTGGGCATGGTATCGAAGGTAAACGATATTGGATTGGAAGTGTGCTGTACGCTGGGTATGCTGAACGAATACCAGGCCCAGCGCCTGAAAGAAGCCGGCTTATACGCCTACAACCACAACCTGGATACTTCCGGCGACCACTACGAAAAAATTATTACCACCCGTAAATACGAAGACCGCCTGAATACCATCGAACACGTGCGTAATGCTGGCATATCGGTGTGTAGCGGCGGCATTATTGGCTTAGGCGAAACCGACGAAGACCGGATAGGAATGCTGCATGTACTCTCTAATTTGCCGGAACACCCTGAATCGGTACCGGTAAATGCCTTGGTTCCGGTAGCCGGTACGCCCTTAGAAAATCAGCCTCGGGTATCAGTTTGGGAAATGATCCGGATGATTGCTACCGCCCGTATTACCATGCCGCGTACCATGGTTCGGTTATCGGCTGGCCGCACCGAGATGAGCTTACCCGAACAAGCCTTATGTTTTATGGCCGGCGCCAACTCTATTTTTTCCGGCGATAAATTATTAACCACTCCTAATCCGGGTGTAAACGAAGACCAGTTGATGTTTCAATTATTAGGTTTATCGCCCCGGAAAGCTTTTAAAGAAGCCGGCGAAGTAGTTGCCTAACCCAATGGACTTACCCGTTAAATTACAGCATAAGTTAACGCAGCGGGAACAAAACGGAATATTACGGCAGCTTAAAAAAAATGCTGCGGTTATTGATTTCTGTTCGAACGATTACCTGGGTTTAGCACGTTCCGAAAAATTACGTGCCCGGCTGGAAGCAGAATTATTAAAATATAATCACTTACCGGTGGGGGCCACCGGTTCGCGGTTATTATCGGGAAATTCAGTGCTGGCCGAAGAATTGGAGGGAAAATTAGCCCAATTTCATCAGGCCAAATCCGCATTACTTTTTAATTCGGGATTTGCCGCCAATACTGGTTTTTTTTCAGCACTGCCCCAGCGCGGCGATACCATTCTGTACGACGAAGCCAGTCATGCTTCTATTAAAGACGGTATTCGTTTAAGTTTTGCCCAATCTTTTTCGTTCCGGCATAATTCCCCGGAAGATTTACAAAAGAAGTTCCGGTACGCCACCGGCGACGTTTACGTAGCGGTGGAATCTCTTTATTCCATGGACGGAGATTTAGCGCCCTTAGCTGATTTAATACAGATTTGCCAGGAAAAAGGAGCTTACCTAGTGGTAGATGAGGCTCATTCAAACGGCTTGTATGGGCCCAACGGTTCCGGGCTTGTACAAGAATTAGGTTTATCCGATAAAGTATTTGCCCGGATTATGACTTTCGGAAAGGCGCTTGGTTGCCACGGAGCAGCGGTAGTAGGCTCTGATGCACTGCGGCAGTTTTTAGTAAATTTCAGTCGGCCATTTATTTATACTACTGCCCTGCCCTTACATGCCTTGCTGGCTATAAAAGTGGCTTACGACCTTTTACCCGGCTTAACTTCCGAGAGAAATGGAATATTTAAGCTGGCCAAATACTTAAAAGAAGCATTATCGAATTATTCGGGCATTGGGGTAAACCCCATTAACAGCCCTATACAATGGGTACAGGCACCGGATATTCCTAAACTAAAACTAATCAGCCAGCATTTGCAAGCCAACGGTATGGATGTCAGACCAGTTTTCAGTCCAACCGTACCCGCCGGGAAAGAACGGCTCCGCCTGATTGTACATGCCTTTAATACCGAAGCCGAAATAGATAAATTAGCGGCCAGCATAGGAGCCGTATTATGAAAAGAATATTTGTAACTGGTATTGGCACCGAAGTAGGTAAAACCGTAGTCTCGGCTATTTTAACCGAAGCGCTGGAAGCGGATTATTGGAAGCCGGTCCAATCCGGCGCCGAAACAGATTCCGACACTGAAACAGTTAAAGCTTTAATCCAGAACAGAAAATCTTTCTTCCATCCGGAAGCTTACCGCCTGCCTCTGCCGCTTTCGCCCCACGAGGCTGCCGAAGCGGCCGGCGTGAATATTTTGCTCGAAAATATTAAGCTCCCTTCAACCGCTAATCATTTAATAATTGAAGGCGCTGGTGGTTTGTTTGTTCCTTTAAATCAAAAAGATTTAATAGTCGATTTGCTGCCGGCTTTTGGATGCGAGGTGGTACTGGTTTCCCGGAATTATTTAGGCAGCATCAACCATACCTTATTAACTTGGGAAGCCTTGAAAATCCGGAATATTAAAGTATTAGGGCTGGTATTTAACGGTGAACCCAATGCTGCTACCGAAAATTTTATTCTGAATTATACCGGTATACCTAAATTACTATCGGTTTTACCCGAAAAAGCTTTAACCCCGGAAATTATCGTGGGGTATGCCCGTCAACTCCGGGAAAGTTTAAAAAGTTTATGATGAATTTATCCCAGCGCGATCAGGAAATTATCTGGCACCCGTATACCCAAATGCAAACCGCAGCCCCACCGCTGCCCATTACACGTGGTGAAGGTGCATTGCTTTACAATGAAAGCGGCCATACTTACATCGATGCTATCTCCTCGTGGTGGGTAAACCTGCACGGCCATTGCCACCCGCATATTACCCAAAAGATTAGCGAACAGCTTAACCGCCTCGACCACGTAATATTTGCCGGGTTTACGCACGAACCCGCCGTAAAGCTGGCCGAAAATTTATTAGAAATATTGCCCGCCAACCAGGCCAAGGTTTTTTACTCTGATAATGGTTCCACCGCTGTGGAAGTAGCCTTAAAAATGGCCATGCAGTACTGGCAAAACCAGGGGCAGAAAAAATCAAAAATTATTGCTTTCCGCGATAGTTACCACGGCGACACCTTCGGCGCGATGTCGGTGAGCAGCCGGAGTGCTTTTACCCAGCCGTTCCAGGAGTATTTATTTGAAGTATTATTTATAGATGTGCCGGTACAAGGCCGCGAAGAAGAAACCATCCGCCAGTTAAAAGAATTAGCTCAACAACCCGACATAGCCGCTTTTATATTTGAGCCCCTGGTATTAGGCACGGCCGGCATGGTCATGTACGAACCCGAAGTTCTGAACAGCTTACTACAAATCTGCAAGGGGCACAGTATCTTAAGCATTGCCGACGAAGTAATGACCGGATTTGGACGTACCGGCCATAATTTTGCCTGCGATTATTTAACGGAGCAGCCGGATATGGTTTGCTTATCCAAAGGGTTGACGGGTGGCGTTATGGCGTTGGGAGTTACAACCTGCTCGGCCGAAATATTTGAGGCTTTTTTAGGCACTGAACCGCATAAAACTTTTTTTCACGGCCATTCTTACACGGCAAACCCCATTGCCTGCACTGCCGGTATTGCCAGCTACGAATTGCTCGTGCAACCCGAAACGCAACAAAACATTCAGCGCATTGTGGCGCAACATCAGCAATTTGCCCGCCGCTTGCGCGAAAATCCTCTGGTTAAAAACATCCGGCAAACCGGCACCATCCTGGCCCTGGAGTTTAATACCGGCCAGACTTCTTATTTTAACCAAATTCGGAACAGCCTGTATAATTTTGCGCTGCAACACCAGGTTTTATTGCGGCCTTTAGGTAATATTATTTACATACTGCCGCCTTATTGTATTACCGATGAGCAACTGGCTACTGTTTACGGGGTAATAGATAAAATGAGCACGTTGCTTCAGGAAAACGCAAAAGCACAAATTTGAGCGAACAAGAATATATTGTTATTAAAGGCCACGGCTCTATCTCGCCGCTGGGCTACAATCCGGATACGGTAGCTGCTTCTTACGCCGCCGGTCAGTCAGCTTTCCAAAACCAGGAATACCAGGAAATAATTACCCCGTTAGGTGCTTTAGGCGAAGCCGCCGAAAAGCAATTGGCTAGTTTAGTTCAGGAGAAAAAAGCCTATCAAAACTTAGATCGGTCGGTGCTGATGGCGATATGGGCGGCTCGCCAGGCAGTAGCCCAAGCCGGTTGGCCCGCTGGTTCCGAAGTAGGAATAAATATTGGTTCTTCCCGCGGGGCAACGGCACTTTTTGAAAATTACCTCGCAGAGTTTTTAACCAGCGGACAGGTACCCGCGCCAACTTCGCCGGTTACAACTTTGGGTAATATTTCATCGTGGGTGGGCAACGATTTACAAGCAGATGGTCCGGTTATCAGCCATTCGGTAACTTGTAGTACCACGTTGCAGGCTATTGCCAACGGTTTTGCCTGGTTAAAATCCGGCATGGCTACGCGCTTCCTAGCCGGCGGTTCCGAAGCGCCGCTTACGCCTTTTACTATTGCCCAGATGAAAGCCATCGGCATCTACAGCCCGGATAATCAGGCTTCTTTCCCGTGCCGACCCTTAAACACCGAAAAGAAAAATACTTTTGTTCTGGGCGAAGGAGCAGCAATATTTGCCCTGGAGAAAACCAGCGCTGCTGAACTAAATAAACTTAATGAACCGCCAATAATTATCGAATCGGTTGGGTTTGCGACGGAGGCTATTCCGAGCAAAACCGGCATCTCAAAAGAAGGTTTGCACTTTCAGAAAGCGGTCCAAAATGCTTTGCAGCAATCAGCTAATGCTGCGCCCATCGATTTAATTATTTTACACGCACCCGGCACGGTAGCCGGCGATGCTGCCGAAATCCGGGCTTTACAGACTGTTTTCGACGAAGACCATTTACCGCCGCTTACTTCGAATAAATGGTTAATTGGCCATACGTTGGGGGCTTCGGCGGCTTTTAGTTTGGAATATGCCATTCATCTGTTGCAAAATACCGCTCCTCTTTCTTTTCCTTACCCAACTTTTCTCACCAGTAAACCCTTTAAACCAGTAAACCGAATATTAATTTTAGCCGCCGGTTTTGGCGGTAATGCGGCGGCGGTAATTTTATCAACCGGAAAATTGTAAAATCTTAATTATTGCGGGCTTTAAAGGTTAATTATTAGAAAATATTTAACCAATATTCCGCTTCCGCAAAATCTTCTTTTCATTTACTAAAATGGTTGCTTTTATTCAGATAAATTCAGAACAAAACGCGGATTTCTTTTCCCGATTACTTTTATAAATCATTACCTTTGTGGCACTTTACTAAAAAACCAAACTGTTTTACATGAAAGTTTTAAAATTTGGCGGCACTTCCGTAGGCTCACCTACCAACATGAAGATGGTGGCTAGTTTAATTAACACCCCGGACCCCAAAATCGTGGTGCTGTCGGCTATGTCGGGCACTACCAATAAACTCGTACAAATTTCTGAAAACCTGTACAAAGCCAAACAAACCGAGGCTTTGGGGTTGATAGAAGATTTACACCAGACTTATAAACAGGTAATTGATGGTCTGTATGCGACCGATAATTATAAACAAAAAGCGCTTGATTATATTCAGGGTCATTTTGAGTTCCTGAAAGCACAAGTTAAAAATAATTTCAGCACCCACGAAGAGCGCGGTATTCTGGCGCAGGGCGAATTACTTTCTACGGGCTTATTTCAGCTTTTGCTCGAAGAAAGCAATATTCCATCGGTTTTATTGCCAGCGCTTAATTTCATGAAAATTGATGAAAATGAAGAGCCCGATACGGCCTTTATCGCGAAACAATTACCGGCTGATTTAGCCCAATACTCGAATACCAATTTGTTTATTACCCAGGGATACATTTGCCGCAACAGCTTCGGCGAAATTGATAACCTGAAGCGCGGCGGCAGTGATTATTCGGCTTCTTTGATTGGCGCGGCCATTAATGCCTCAGAAATCCAAATCTGGACCGATATTGATGGGATGCACAACAACGATCCGCGGATTGTAAAAAAGACTTACCCTATTGCGGAGTTGTCGTTCGACGAAGCAGCCGAGCTGGCTTATTTTGGGGCTAAAATATTGCATCCTTCCAGCGTGTTACCGGCCAAGCAAAAAAATATTCCGGTACGTTTGCTGAATACCATGCAACCCGAAGCCCGCGGCACTACCATTTCGGCCCGTACTTCCGGTAGCAGCATTAAAGCCGTAGCCGCGAAAGATGGCATTACCGCTATTAAAATAAAATCTACCCGTATGCTGCTGGCGTACGGTTTCTTACGCCGTATTTTCGAAGTTTTTGAAGAATACAAAACTTCTATCGACATGATTACCACGTCGGAGGTAGCCGTTTCTTTAACCATCGATAATACACGGTTTATCAACGAAATTATTTCGGAGCTGAAAGAATTTGGCACCGTAGAAGTAGATCAGGATTTATCTATTATCTGCCTGGTGGGCGATTCTATTGAAGAAACTTCCGGCACCGTGGTAAACATATTTAAATCGCTGCAAAATATTCCGTTACGCATGATTTCGTACGGTGGCAGCCGCAACAACATTAGTATATTGGTAAATACCAGCTATAAAAATCAGGCTTTAATTGCCTTGAACGATGGGGTATTTGCAAAAACAGAACAACCCGCCCATGCTTAAAGATTTGCAGGAGAGCTGGCAACAAGAGCCCACTCCTTTTTATTTATACGATTTAGATTTGCTGCGCCAGACTTTGGAAAAAGCGCGAAACGCGGCGGCTCAGTATAACTTTCAGGTGCATTATGCCCTTAAAGCCAACAGCAACAAACCGGTGCTAAGGCTTATCCAGGAATTTGGTTTTGGAGCCGACTGCGTAAGCGGCAACGAAGTAAAACGGGCCTTAAAACGTGGCTTCGTTCCGGAGCACATTGTTTTTGCGGGCGTAGGTAAGTCTGATGCCGAAATAAACTTTGCGCTGCAGCACAATATTTTCTGCTTTAACTGCGAATCGTCGCAGGAGCTGGAAGTAATTGATGCGTTGGCTGGCAAACAAGGTAAAGTGGCTCGCGTTGCTTTGCGCATTAACCCCAACGTAGATGCCAATACCCATAAATATATTACCACCGGCTTAGAAGAAAATAAGTTTGGTATTAATATGTGGGAACTGGAAGGCGTAATGGCGCTTTTGCAGCAATGCGAAAACCTGGAATTAATAGGGATTCACTTCCACATCGGCTCTCAGATTACCGATTTAAATGTATTTAAAAACTTGTGCAGCCGGGTAAACGAAATTCAGCAATGGTTTATCAGCCGGGGCATTCAATTACCGCATCTGAATGTAGGCGGCGGTTTAGGAGTAGATTATTACCAACCGGATGAAAACCCGATTTCGGATTTTGAATCTTACTTTGCCATCTTTAACGAGCATTTAGAGGTGCAGCCGGGGCAGCAGGTGCATTTTGAGTTAGGCCGGGCCTTGGTAGCTCAGTCTGGTTCTTTAATATCCCGGGTTCTTTACGTAAAGAAAGGACTAACCACCAATTTCGCTATTCTGGATGCCGGCATGACCGAATTATTACGCCCCATGCTGTACCAGGCTTATCATAAAATTGAGAACCTGACCAGCCAGGGACCGGAAGTAAAATATAACGTGGTTGGCCCTATTTGTGAATCAACGGATTGCTTTGCCAAGGACGTATTTCTGCCCGAAACCCAGCGTAACGATTTTGTAGCCATCCGGACGGCCGGCGCCTACGGCGAAGTAATGGCCTCGGAATATAACCTCCGCGATAAAGCTAAAGCGGTTTATCTAGGCCTGGAAGTTAAAAGCGTTTAGTTTAATATTTTCATACTCTTACTTAAAAGAAAAGAGCATCCGCCTGCGGATGCTCTTTTCTTTTAAGTAAGAGTTAAAGCCGTTATAAATCAAGCGCTCTTTTCTTCAGCACTCTAAATTCATCTTCGGTAATAGAACCTCGCTCCCGCAGGCGCTCCAGTCTTTCAATGGTAGAGATAGATTCATCTACATCGGTACGAATGCCGCTGTTAGCATCAGTCCGATCCGGATAAACATCGGTATTAACATTATCGCGCGAAAAGTTGGAACGATCGTCGTAATTATCGGTCCGGTTAGATGAATAAAACCGGTTATCGTTGTAAGTATCGTTGTTGTAAAAATCGCTCGAAATGCGCCGTGGTGCCACGGTAGCAGGCTGTTCGTTTACCGTATTTGTTGTTTGGTCGGTGGTAATATTATCCCGCCGTTGCGCATCGGTATGGCCGGTCGGATGCATCGATGCTTCGCGAACGGCATATTCATAATCTTCGGTAATCGGGCCGCCCTGGTAAGTAGGGTAGTTTAAAATTGTTCTGGAATCGATGTTAGAAACAAAAACATTACTGCCTTTTTTATCGAGTGCAGCCGACCCAATTGGTACCAGCAAATAACGATCGTAGTTATCGTTATAATAACGCTTATCCGCCGTTAGAGCCAGGTAGCGCACTTTCATTTCCTGGGTATCCACAATCAGGTCTTTTACTACGCCTAGGCTCTCACCATCGGAGCCCACCACGCGCCAGCCCCGTACATCCGGATTATCTTTGGCCACTTTAAAGTCTTTCGAATTACTCAAAGGCAGCAAACGCTCATTACCTTCGGTTCTTATTTCATCATTTCTCATAGTTTTCTCGGTTTAGGTTAATTATTTTGGTGCGTTCAGGATAATATTGGTTGCACTTGCAGCATAGTAACCATGCCGGTAGCCGGTACTTCTTCAAAGTCATCGTCTTCGTGGTCGAAAGCAAATTCGTAAACTGCCCAGCCTATCAGGGCTAGTAAGATAAGCACCAATAACCACCGCCACACCGGCGTTTTCTTCCGTTCAATATTAATTTCTGCCATTGTTCTAAGTTTTAATTTTTCATAGTTAGGTTCTAAATCGGCCACTACGTGCCTTAAGGTTTATATCGTAAACCCGGTTACTGCTGGTTACTGACTAATAAAATTTGGTCACTCCTAAAAATATATATCAGAAAAACCGTAACAGCCGCCAGGAATATTATATATAACTAATACGCTGATTCTTAATTTTATGTTGACAAGGAAACAGTTCTAAGGACATAAGGATCGACCTGACATAATTTAGCGCCGAAACCAAGCAGCAGTTTATTTAGATGATATAGATAAACGAGGATGAAGCCCAAAGAAAAATTTATAGTTCAGGCAGCAGCAATTATTTATAATTTTAGGCCAGGACTTTGTAAATCATATAAAAAATCGGGTTCGCTGCTAGCTACCTGACGAAACTGGGAGAACTTATTGGCCATTTGCAACGCATTACCGGCCGAATATTTATCGGCACTTAAAATAAATATTCCTTCCCCCAACTGTTCTACTATCCGGGTTTTGGTGCGCCGGGTTAATTTCTCTAAATCTTCTGAGGTATATCCGGGTTTTAAGTTTAAGATAAACTGGTTGGTAATGCCCAATAAACTTTCATCTATCGGCGACTGAAAAAAAGGATTGGCGTAACGAATTTCTTGTTTTTTGGCTAATTGGTTTAAAACAGTTTCTACCTGCGCGCAGGTTAAGCCGGTAGTTAACAAAACAATGGTGGCATCGGCACTGCCGGTATTTAGCTCGTTTTGAATGCTTTGCAGGTACGGGTGTTTGGCTATAAAAGCAGCCTTTTGCTCCGATGTAACGCCTTCCCGGAAACCCAACACAATTTTGCTGGTGTTTACCTCGCCCAGCATAACCCGGGTTTGCTCGTAGAAATAAAAATATTCCGAACAATCTGTTGCGGGTTTCTTTCGGGCATCAGCCTCGCCGGCTTGCCCCTGTATTAATAGCGGCTCTACATAATCGAGCTGGCAGCCCAGATTAAAAATAATTAAAATGCCTAACCAATATTTTCTTAAAAATGTGTCCATCGTAAATAATCCCCTTTCCATTAATTCACTTTACGGGCCCTACTTGGCTTAGTTGATTAAATCATACTTTCGTTTAATACTTAACTTTACCGTGTTAATACTAAAATGTACCGGTATTACTCCTTATTTTGAGGCTTAAAATATCTTTCTAACTTTGCTCTCCGTAGCTATACCCAGTTCATGATGGCCTTAAAGGAAACCAACTTCAGTTTTGCAGGACAAACCGGTTTTTACCGCGGCAAAGTACGCGATGTTTATTATTTTCAGGACCGTTTGGCCGTAGTGGCTACCGATCGCATTTCGGCCTTTGATGTGGTGCTGCCGCGGGCTATTCCGTACAAAGGCCAGGTGTTAAACCAGATAGCTGCCTTTTCGCTGGCCGCTACCGCCGACTTGGTTCCGAATTGGGTACTGGCGCAACCCGACCCGAATGTAACCATTGGCGTTATGTGTGAGCCATATAAAGTAGAAATGGTAATACGGGGTTACCTGGCTGGTCATGCCTGGCGGGAATACAAAAGCGGCAAACGGGAAGTTTGCGGTGCTGCCTTACCCGATGGTCTACGGGAGAACGATAAATTACCCGAACCCATTATTACCCCCACTACCAAAGCCGCCGAAGGCCACGACGAAGATATATCTCCCGAAAACATTATTCGTAATAATCTTGTTTCGGAAAGTGAGTACCGGCAACTGGAGGAATATACCCGGGCTTTGTTTAAACGGGGCACCGAAATAGCCGCCGAAAGAGGCTTAATTCTGGTGGATACAAAGTATGAGTTCGGGAAAGCCAATGGTAAAATATACCTGATAGACGAAATTCATACACCGGATTCGTCGCGGTATTTTTACCAGGAAGGTTACGAAGCGCGGCAGGCCAGCGGCGAACCGCAGCGGCAGCTATCGAAAGAGTTTGTGCGGCAGTGGCTTTTAGATAATAATTTCAGCGGGCAAACCGGGCAACAAGTACCGGAAATGACCGACGAATGGCTGGACCAGATTTCGGCCCGCTACATTGAATTATACGAAGTGGTAACCGGCCAGAAATTTGAACGGGTGCCTTACGAAAACGTGGAAGAAAGAATCCGGCAAGGCATTGAACAAAACATTTTAGACATTTCAGCTAAATAAATTAATTATAAATTGGTACCTTCGCATTTAAATCTATATTGCAATACGTATGAAATACACTATCGATAAAAAAGAAAATTACACCATCATTACTATTGATGAGAAGAAGCTTGATACCACTATTGCTCCGGATCTGAAATCAGAATTTGTGAAATTAAATGCTGAAGGCATCAGCAATTTGATTCTGGATTTGAGCAATGTTAAATACACCGACTCTTCCGGACTGAGTTCTATCCTGATTGCCAATCGTTTGTGTAATTCCTCTAACGGTTTGTTGATATTGGCCGGTTTGCAGGATCACGTAATGAAACTGATAACCATTTCTAAACTGGAGTCGGTTTTGAATATTCTGCCAAGCGTAGAAGAAGCCATCGACCGCGTATTTCTGCACGAAATTGAGCGCGACCTGACTAACAAAGAAGAATAATAATAACGGCCAGGGTATCTTTTGGATTTTGAGCTCAAAATATTAGGCAGTTCTTCCGCTACCCCCTCGTATAACCGTAACCATACCGCCCAAATATTAACCATCGGCAATCAGTTAAATTTAATTGATTGCGGCGAAGGCACACAAATGCAGCTGATGCGCTACAAAGTTAAGCATCAGCGCATTTGTAACATTTTTATCAGCCATTTACACGGCGATCATTTTTTCGGCTTATTTGGTTTGCTTTCTACCATGCACCTGCAGCAGCGAACCAGCCCCCTCACCATTTTTGGCCCACCCGGCCTAGCCGACATCCTGACTTTGCAGTTTAAATATTCCAACACCCACTATAATTTTAAGCTTGATTTCCAGGAACTGGACACTTCGGTATACCAGCAAATTTTCGAAGACAAATATATTACCGTCCATACTTTGCCCATGCAGCACCGGGTAAGTTGCTGCGGTTTTCTGTTCCGGGAAAAGCCCAAACTGCGCCACCTGGTTAAAACCTTATTACCCGAATTCCTCACCCCGCCGCAACTTATCAGTCTTAAAAATGGCGAAGATATTCTGGATGAAGACGGCAATATTTTGGTAAAAAATGAGGATGTTACGAGCGAACCCAGCCGAAGCCGGTCGTATGCCTATTGCAGCGACACCCGTTATAAAGAAGATATAATACCTTACATAAAAGGCGTGGATTTACTTTACCACGAAGCCACTTTCCTGAATAATATGCTGGAACGTGCTGTTTATACGTTTCACAGCACCGCTAAACAAGCTGCTACCTTAGCCTTGAAAGCCGAAGTGAAGCGTTTACTCATCGGGCATTTCTCGGCGCGCTACAAAGATTTAAACCCGCTGCTCGACGAAGCCAAAGCCGTTTTTGATAATACCCACCTGGCCCTGGAAGGTAAAACCATTGGTATTCTGGAATAAAAATATTCTCTGCTTTTCCCTATTTTTGAGTAGCTGCGGTAAATTAGCTTTTCCATAAGCATCAGCTTCGTTCTTAAGACCAGCAGAACAGCCGTAAATCACTAAATATTATTTATCTTACCTTTCTAAAAATCTGCTGTTATGTCCGCTATTCCAGACCAGTTGCACGCTAAAAAAACAAAGCTTTTTCTGGTGTTATGCAGTATTTTCCTGGCCAATGCCTTATTAGCAGAAATTATTGGGGTTAAAATATTTTCGGCGGAAGCCTTGCTGGGCTTACCCGGTGCCCAAATACCTTTATTGCCCGGCTTTACCCTCGATTTTAATTTAACAGCCGGCGTTATCATCTGGCCCATAGTATTTATTACCACGGATATTATAAATGAATATTTTGGCAAAGAAGGCGTAAAACGAATCAGTATTATTACGGTCTGCCTCATCCTGTACATGTTTCTGGTAATTACCGTAATCACCAATTTACCGCCCGCTCAATTCTGGCTCGATGTCAACGGCAAAGATGCGGCTGGTAATGCTTTTAATATAGATTTTGCTTTTAACAGTATTTTCCGGCAAGGCGGCGGCATTATTATTGGGTCGGTAGTGGCATTTCTGATTTCCCAGTTTCTGGATGCCTCGGTGTTTCACTGGCTCCGTAAATTGAGCGGCAGCAAAAAAATATGGTTGCGGGCCACCGGTTCTACCTTGGTTTCACAACTGATTGATTCTTTTGTGGTACTGTTTATTGCCTTTTATGTTTTCGGTAACTGGAGCCTGCCCCAAATAATATCGGTAGCTATTATCAACTACATCTATAAATTTACGGTGGCCATTGTGCTTACGCCGCTTTTGTATATCGGCCATTATTTTATTGATGCTTATCTGGGTCGGGAAGCACCTATTGTGTTACAAGAAGCCGAAAGAGATCAAACTTTATCTACCTGATAGATTTATCATCAACTTAAAATATAGGCGCTGATATTTTAAAGACTTGGGTAGGTACGGAATAATCTTATAACTAAATTGCGCAAAATATTTAAAGCATGTCCAGAATACTTACCGGAATACAAAGTACCGGGCGGCCGCATTTAGGCAATTTACTTGGCGCTATTTTGCCGGCCATTACCCTTTCCCAAAACTCCGAAAACGAATCGCTTTATTTTATTGCCGACTTGCACTCGCTTACCGCCGTACGCGAAGCCGAAGCGCTGCGCCAGAATACCTATGCGGTGGCCGCGGCCTGGCTGGCCTGCGGTTTCGATACGGACCGCAATATTTTTTACCGGCAGTCGGATGTACCTGAAGTATGCGAACTGACCTGGTACCTGAGCTGTTTTACGCCTTACCCCATGCTGGCCAATGCGCATTCTTTTAAAGATAAAAGCAGCCGCTTGGCCGAGGTAAACGCCGGTTTGTTTACTTACCCGGTACTCATGACCGCCGACATAATTTTGTACGATGCCGAATTTGTGCCCGTTGGCAAAGACCAGATTCAGCACCTGGAAATTGCGCGTGATATTGCGAGTGCGTTTAATAACCGTTACGGCGAAACGTTTATATTACCGCAGGCGCGCGTAGATGAAACCGTGATGACTATTCCGGGGGTGAATGGCGAAAAAATGAGCAAATCCTACAACAATATCATTGATATTTTTGCTCCGGAAAAAGAATTGAAGAAGGTAGTTAAATCTATTATTTCGGACAGCAAAACCCTGGAAGAACCGAAAAACCCGGATGAGGACACAACTTTTAAATTATACTCTTTACTGGCTTCGCCCACCGAAGTAGAAACCATGCGCCAGAAATACCTGAATGGCAACTACGGTTACGGCCACGCCAAACAAGCTTTATTTGAATTAATACTTACTCGGTTTGCGCAGGAACGCGAGCAGTTTGATTATTACATGAACAACCTGCCCGAAATTGACGCGCGTTTAGCAGTGGGCGCTGAAAAAGCCCGGGCCATTGCCTCCCAAACCCTGAAGCGCGTGCGGGAAAAAATTGGTTATTTGACGAAGTAGTTTACCTGAACCGATATATTGGCCCATAAATAAAAATCCTGAGTAGCTAAATGGCCGCTCAGGATTTTTTATTTGGGTTTAATAAATTATTCTGCTTTCCAGACTTCTTTTTTTATGGTATTGCCAACCGACAATATTAACCGGGTAGGATTTGGTACCAGCACCAGTCTCGATTCTTTATTCGGATATTCGTCGGTATCAACCCAAACGCCCTCGCCTTTAAAAGTTTCGCCACCGGTATTGCCTAATAAATTACTTGGTAAGTAAGCGGTTGGTAAAAGCACGTCAGAATCCGGACAAATGCGCTCGTGCACTTCTTCCAGTACTTCCTCCAGGTAATCGCCGTAGGTTTCGTTAAAGTCATCTTCCAAATCGTGAAGTTCTTCCTCAACCTCGTCGTAGCGCTCATCGTTATACGATAATTTACTTAACTCCGCTTTTTTCTCGATTATCGATACGAGGGACGTATTTAATTCTGCAATATTCATAAAAGCAACTGCTATAGATTTAATACAAAGTTTAAAACATGAACGGGTATTTCCAAGTAAATACCTATATTTTACAAAATAACTAAATCTTCTGCATTATCTGGTTCCTAAATAAAAAATTGGTAAAAATATTCCCTGTTATGGACCAAAGCAGTACTACCGACTTTTTACCCTTAAACGGCACCGACCACCTGGAATTTTACGTGGGCAATGCCAAACAAGCGGCGCATTATTACCAGGCAGCCTTCGGGTTTGAATTGGTTGCCTATGCTGGCCCCGAAACCGGCTGGCGCGATGGGACTTCGTACGTACTGCAACAAGGTAAAGTTAGGTTGGTGCTTACAGCCTCGCTCTTGCCTGGTTCGGATATTGCGCAGCACGTACAAAAACACGGCGATGGCGTAAAGGTGCTGGCGCTGTGGGTAGATAATGCCGAAAAATCGTTTCGGGAAACCGTGAGCCGCGGCGCTATTCCGGCTTTCGCTCCCCAAACGTTAACCGATAATTTTGGCGAAGTAAAAACAGCCTCTATTTATACCTACGGCGATACCCTGCATACATTTGTAGAACGGAAAAATTACAGTGGGCCCTTTATGCCGGGTTACGTTGCCCGCCAAAGTTCTTTTAAAGCTACACCGCTGGGGCTAAAGTATGTAGATCATTGCGTAGGTAATGTAGGCTGGGGCGAGATGAATAAATGGGTTCGTTTTTACGAAGAGGTAATGGGCTTTAAACTACTGATTACCTTCGACGACAGTGATATTTCAACGGATTATTCGGCCTTGATGTCTAAAGTAGTTTCGAATGGAAACGGCTACATTAAATTCCCGATCAACGAGCCCGCCGAAGGTAAAAAGAAATCCCAGATAGAAGAATATTTAGACAATTACGGCGGCCCCGGCGTACAGCATATTGCCCTGGCGACCGATGATATCTTGCATACCGTAGCCGAATTGCGCCAACGCGGCGTTGAGTTTTTAACCGTACCCCAAACGTACTACAGTGATTTATTAGATCGCGTGGGTCAGATTGACGAAGACCTGCCTTCCTTACGGGATCTGAATATTTTAGTAGACCGCGACGAGGAAGGCTACCTGCTGCAGATTTTTACCAAACCCGTAGAAGACCGGCCCACGTTGTTTTACGAGATAATTCAGCGCAAAGGCGCTAAATCGTTTGGGAAAGGCAACTTTAAAGCCCTTTTCGAGGCCATTGAGCGCGAACAAGCTTTACGGGGTAATTTGTAATTCTTAATTTTAACCTTAACTTAACTCCAACCAAAAGTCCGGTTTGCCGGATGTTACCTATTAATCAAAAATAAAACTATGTTAGAACCAGCTATTCAAAGCAAAATAGACTCCTGGCTAAATGGCCCTTACGACGACGAGACCAAAGCCGAAATAAAAAGATTATCGGATTCCGGCGAAAACGAAGCCTTAAACGATGCCTTTTACCAGGACTTAGAATTTGGTACCGGCGGCTTACGGGGTATAATGGGCGTGGGCAGCAACCGCATGAATAAATATACCCTGGGTGCCGCTACCCAGGGCCTAAGTAATTACCTTAAAAAATCTTTTGCCAACGAGCAAGTAAAAGTAGCCGTGGCCCACGACAGCCGGAACAACAGCCCGGAATTTGCGCGCATTGTAGCCAACGTTTTCAGCGCCAACGATATTAAAGTTTACTTTTTTGAAGCCCTTCGCCCCACCCCCGAGCTCTCGTTTGCCATCCGGCATCTGGGCTGCCACAGCGGCGTGGTACTAACGGCTTCGCACAACCCCAAAGAATACAACGGCTACAAGGCCTACTGGAACGACGGCGGCCAGGTGGTAGCCCCGCACGATAAAAATATTATCAACGAGGTAAATGCGATATCAAGTATTAACGAAATAAAATTCGAACCCAAGGAAGAAAATATTCAGGTAATCGGGGCCGAAGTAGATAATGCTTACATCGAAATGGTAGCAGGTTTGGCCGTAAACCCCGAAGTAATTAAGCGACAGCACGATTTAAAAATTGTGTACACGCCAATTCACGGTACCGGTATTACGTTGGTGCCGAAAGTACTGGAGCGGCTGGGCTTTACCAATGTAACTATTGTGCAGGAGCAGGCTACGCCGGATGGCAATTTCCCGACGGTAGTTTACCCAAACCCCGAAGAAAAAGACGCCATGAATTTGGCTTTGCAGAAAGCCCAAGAGATTGATGCCGACCTGGTACTGGCCACCGACCCCGATGCCGACCGCGTGGGTATTGGCGTAAAAAATCTAAACGGCGAATTTGTACTGCTAAACGGTAACCAAACCGGGAGTTTACTGATTTATTACCTGATTAAAGCCTGGCACGATGCCGGTAAACTAACCGGTAAAGAATTTGTGGCCTACACCATCGTAACCACCGACCTGATTGGCGAGATTGCGAAAAAGTACAACGTAAAAGTTTACCAAACCCTGACCGGCTTTAAATATATTGCCGAAGTAATCCGCTCTTTAGAAGGGAAAGAACAATTTATTGGCGGCGGCGAAGAAAGTTATGGGTATTTGGTAGGCGATTCGGTGCGCGATAAAGATGCCGTAGCTTCCTGCGCCATGATTGCCGAAATGGCCGCGGCGGCTAAAGACCAGGGCAAAACCTTGTACCAGCTCATGATTAGCATGTACCAGGAGTTCCGGTTTTACAAAGAAGAATTAATCTCCCTTACTAAAAAAGGCCAGCGGGGCCAGCAGGAAATAGCCGAAATGATGCAGGAACTCCGGCAGAATCCGCCCCAAACCATTAATGGTTCGCCGGTGGTGCAAATCCGCGATTATAAGTCCGGCGAAGTTAAGAACGTAGCAACCGACGCCAACGAAACCATAGAGATGGAACGTTCAAACGTGCTGCAGTTTATTACCGCCGATGGCTCTAAAATATCAGCCCGACCATCGGGTACCGAACCAAAGATTAAGTTTTACTTCAGCGTAAACGAATCTCTGGCCTCTGAAACCGATTTCGATAAAGTAAACCAAGCTTTGTCGCAACGCGTGCAGGATATTATTTCGGATATGAAACTTAAGTAAGCTGATAAACTTAAATAAAAATGCCTGCTTTTAAATTCTAAAAGCAGGCATTTTTAATGGACTTTAGAAAGGTTAATTAATAAGGTCTGGCTTCGTGCGAAACCCGCTGCGCATCTTCCACCCCTTCTCTGGGCGAAGTAGCACCAATTGGTCCTTTATCGCTTTGGTTTTTGAGTTTAAGCTGGAGGCCTTCGGCTACCCGGCGGCCGTAATCTTCATCAGCCAACGTAAAGTGCTCCACCATTTTATCCTGAATCTTCTTATCGCAGGTGCTAAGGGTCGTAACCAGGTTTAAAATCAGTTCATCGCGTTCCCAATCTTCAAAATTGCGGAACGTTTCGCCGGCCTGCTTAAAGTTGTTGGTCCGGTCAATTTTTTGCCGCACTAAATTCGCCTCGTAGCGAGGTATATAATCCTTACCAGCGCGCTGGGCTTCCTGCAAACCACCTAAGAATGATGGCTCGTAGTTAATATGCGGGTTCTGACCTTCGGCAAAATCAGTATTAAACGCCATTTGGCCGCCCCGCTGGTTGGTAGCAACTTTTACCCTGGGCGCATTAATAGGTAGTTGTAAATAGTTTGCGCCTACGCGGTAACGCTGGGTATCGGAGTAAGAGAAGGTACGGCCCTGCAGCATTTTATCGTCGGAGAAATCCAGACCATCTACCAAAACGCCGGTACCAAATGCCGAAAGTTCTACTTCGTTAAAATAATCAACCGGGTTCCGGTTCAAGGTCATTTTACCCACGGGGCGCCATGGGAATTGTTCTTTGGGCCACAACTTGGTATCATCCAGCGGGTCAAAATCCAGTTCCGGATGTTCATCATCGCTCATTATTTGCACAAACAGTTCCCACTGCGGGAAGTTGCCGGCTTTAATGGCTTCGTATAAATCCTGGGTAGCGTGGTTAAAATTCTTACCCTGAATTTCTTCTGCTTCGGCTTGGGTCAGGTTGCGAATACCCTGCAACGGCTCCCAATGATATTTTACCAGCACTGCTTCGCCATCGGCATTTACCCATTTATAGGTATTAACGCCGGAGCCCTGCATTTGCCGGTAATTGGCCGGAATACCCCACGGCGAAAACAGGAAAGTAGCCATATGGGTAGATTCGGGCGTGCCGGCAATAAAGTCAAAAATCCGCTCGCCGCTCTGAATGTTTGTTACCGGGTCTGGCTTTTGGGAGTGAATCAGGTCCGGGAACTTCATGGCATCTCGGATGAAGAATATTTTAAGGTTATTACCTACTAAATCCCAGTTACCTTCTTCGGTGTAGAATTTAACGGCAAAGCCGCGAGGGTCGCGTAAGGTTTCCGGCGAATGGGTGCCGTGGCCTACCGTAGAAAACCGCACAAACACCGGCGTTTGCTTTCCTTTTTCCTGAAATAATTTAGCTCTGGTATATTTTGCAACAGGCTCATCTCCTACGCTTCCGTAGGCTTCGAAAACACCATGGGCACCAGCTCCCCGGGCATGCACTACCCGTTCCGGAACCCGCTCCCGATCAAAATGAGAAATCTTCTCAATAAAGTGGTAGTTTTCCATGGTGGCAGGTCCGCGATTGCCAACCGTGCGGATATTCTGATTATCCACAACCGGGTGTCCTTGACGGGTGGTCAGAATCCGTTCGCCGGTTCCCATTCCATTGCCGCCGGAACTTCCCTGGCCGTTACCGGCACCATTTCCGTTGGCACCGTGGTTGAGTGGTGTTTGGTTTTCTTCTTTTATCATAGCCTTTTAGTTAAACAATCATTTTTTATTTACCCGTAAGATGGTCTAAATGTTTTAAAAAAGGCTTGTTTTTTATCCGGAAAAAGAAAGTTTATTTAATATTATTTATTGGATACCCAGTAGTTAAGATTTCAACCGTTCGGATGCACTATATACCGGCTTAGTTTATTTGGTGGTAACCTAACCAGCGGTACTATTTTAACTCAGTTGCTCGGTAGTCTTCTTAAGTATAGAAGTCTTTAATCTTACTTTTCCCACTTTTTAACCCAGGCCGGGTAATCGGTTGAGAGTAATTTAGCCGGACGCGTATTGTACCAACTATAACCTACCCGCCGTTCATTTTCTATTTCGGCTAAGGTGTATCGCTTTATGCCATCGCGGCCGGTAAAAATAGGTTTATTTGTTTCGAGTTCGTAAAAGCGGGCCCAACTTACCGCTTGCGGGTTTTCTAGCACTTTCACCTCTCGTCCGGTTGGCTGCGTGGCATCTGTTATGCGTTGCGTAGTAATACCGGTAATCTTCACTTTATCTAACCAGGCTACTGCCGCCCGTACGGCTTGTTTAATTTCCGGGCTCGGATTTGGAATACTCATTAGGAATTCCAAGACCGCCACCGATTCGGAACTGCTTAAAGAAGCTAACTCGAATTTTCGGGCAGAGGTTGGCTGTAATGTTTTGTAATGATGTTGGGCACCCCAGGCCGTAAGTACTCCGTTTTGGTAATACTGAGCTTTTAAAATGCACTGGACTCCTTTTGCTACCGCAGTTTTGGCTTTGGCTGCTATTTTTTTATCTACGGCACTGTAACCGTCAATTTTTTCGGCGGTGCTTTTTAATACTCCCAGTGCATCCGTCATGGCACCGTCGTTAAAGGTAATATGCTTGTGATAACTGCTCGTGTCGGGGTAAGATTGCGACCAGCCACCGTTAGGGTACTGCGCCTGTAGTAAGTAATTTATGCCTTTTTCAGCAGCTTTTAAATATTCCGGATTTCTGGTTTGAGCGTGCGCTTTAACTAAATAATTTATTTCGTAAGTGGTAGATTTATCGTCGATAGTAGCATCGGGCAGCGTCTTATCAATTAATAGCTGCGCTTTTTGAGCAACGGTAATTTTTTTCCGGTAATCAGTAGCATTGCCTTTGTATTGCGGCCAGCCACCATTTGCCCGTTGGTATAACAGCATCTTTTCCGCTACCGAATCAGTTTTAACTACCTGCCGGGTAACCCACCCATTACTTTTTGCCTCAGCAATATATCCGGTTAAAAATAAACCGTTGAAGAAAACAAAAAGCAAAACTAAATACCTGCAAGAAAAAAACCGCATAGAATAAACATGATAAGTATTTATGGCAAGAAACTATCTTTAAGAGTTTTTATCAACCCAAATGCTTTAGAAGTTAAACAAAATTACCACATCACCTACCTGACCCAGTCAGGAACTTGTATAAAGCTATCTATACTAATTGACTGCACAATTGCCAGGGGCATAAATCAGTGCTACCGGCCAGAATAGGCAAAAAGAGATTTATCAATCAAGGACACCCGAACAGTATCGCCGACCCGATAGGAAATACGAGAAGTTCTAATCCGTAATCCATCTTCGTGGAGTACTGCTACCATGTTGGGATCCTTTACCCGCCGCAATAAAAAGGATTTTCTACAGGAAGGGGATAAATTATCCGTACTAGTTGATACCAGCACCTTCTCCACTATTAAATCATCATTCATAAAATAATTTGGTTCCGCAGTTTGGCAACGGGTAAATAAAGCAAAAGTAAGAACCAAGAAGAGTAAAAGTTTTTTCATATAGTTTAAATTTATTAAATACCCAATGATGACATAAATATAAATATTATTATATATTTAAAAAATCATATTATAATTTTAATTATTCTTTTACTTTCCTATTATTAACCTTATCTGCTCATACTAAAATTAGCTTAATTATAAATCGATTCATAAACTAGGAATGTTGGTAACAGTCGAATAACCAAAAAAACAAAGGTACAATCGGGGTAAATAGGCTTGCAGAAAGACCCTTTTTCTGATACGCTAATATTTTTGCAAATAAAAAAAGCCCGGCTCTGTTAAATAGAGCCGGGCTTTTAAGTAAATATTGATCTGCGTTTAAAAAGGTGGTTCTTCTACATCAAAAGTCGACCTTGGTAAAGAATCGCCGTTCATTTTGCTGCCTAACACTTTGAAGCTGCCGCCGCCCGGTGCGTCGTCGAAATTGCTGGGTGGTAAACCGCCGCCAAACGGACTGTCGCCAAAGCCGCCGTCCAGGTCACCGAATTTCGTGAACTTACCTATAAATTTAAGCGGTACGTTGGCTAGCGAACCGTTCCGGTGTTTCGCAATAATTACTTCGCCCACGCCTAAAGTTGGGTTACCCATTTCATCTTCAGTAATACCGTAATATTCGGGCCGGTACAAAAAGCACACCATGTCGGCATCCTGCTCAATAGAACCGGATTCGCGTAAGTCGGATAGCTGCGGTTTTTTATCGCCGCCCCGGGTTTCTACGGCCCGGCTCAACTGTGACAGCGCAATTACCGGCACGTTCAGTTCTTTGGCCAGCATTTTAAGTGCTCTGGAGATAGAGGCAATTTCCTGCTCCCGGTTACCACCGCCTTTACTTCCTTCCGAATGACCACTCATCAACTGCAAATAGTCAATAATAATCATCTGGATATCGTGGTGTGCTTTTAAGCGCCGGCACTTGGTGCGCAACTCCCGAATCGATAAACCCGGAGTATCATCAATAAAGATAGGAGCTTCGGAAAGTTTAGATATTTTGTGGTTTAGCTGCGCCCATTCGTAATCGGCCAGGTTCCCTTTTTTAATTTTTTCACCTTCCAGTTCTGCTTCGGACGAAATTAAACGGTTTACCAACTGCAGCGACGACATCTCTAAGGAGAATATAGCTACAGGCTTTTTAAAATCAATGGCGGCATTCCGCATGGCCGAAATTACGAAAGCCGTTTTACCCATCGCCGGACGAGCGGCCAGAATAATTAAGTCGGAAGGTTGCCAGCCCGAAGTAACCCGGTCCAACGCCGTGAAGCCACTCGGCACCCCGGTTAAACCGTCTTTCTGGTTTTTCTTTTCTTCGAGTTCCTTAATGGCCTTGTGCATCAACGACCGCATGTCGTCGAAATTCTTCCGGATGTTCGATTCCGACACTTCGAACAAAGATTTCTCGCTGCGATCTAATAAATCGAAAACATCGGTGGTATCTTCGTAGGCTTTGGTTAAAATATCCGTGGATATGGAAATTAACTCGCGCTTAATGGCATTTTCCGTAATAATCCGGGCGTGAAATTCTACGTTGGCCGCCGAGTTGATGCGCGTGGTCAGGTTCATAATATAATAGGGTCCGCCTACTATCTCCAACTCACCTTGTTCGCGCAACTGCTGCGTAACCGTTAATATATCAATCGGTTCCGATTTATCGAACAACGCCAATATTGCCCCGAAAATACGCTGGTGCGCATCTTTGTAAAAGCTTTGGGGTTTCAGAATATCAATTACGGCCGTAAGGGCATCTTTCTCCAGCATTAGGGCGCCCAAAACGGCTTCTTCCAGTTCCAGGGCCTGCGGAGGCAATTTACCAAAAGCTACCGGCGTGGTGGTTTTCGGCGACCAGGCCGCTTTGGTTTTTACTCCTCCAAATTTTACATTATTCTCCTCCATACTTACAAATCTAACGAACTCCCGGGCTGTGTTATTAACAATTTATGCACACTGTACTTTTGGTTTGAATTATATCATTACCTTGGAAAATAAATCCGGCGGAATAAAAAACCTAAAGCAAAGGCGCAGAAGTATTTAAACTTACTGGCAGCCTTGGCCGAGGGAAAGGCCCTTTAACCGGAAATTTATTTTTGTACATTTGCTAAGCCCATTAGTTTTTTTCATGACGCAAACTGCACTGCAAAACATACATCTGATTGCCATTGGGGGCAGCATTATGCATAATTTAGCCCTGGCCCTGCATCAGAAAGGCTTAAATATTACCGGCTCCGACGACGAAATATTTGAACCCGCTCAAAGCCGATTAAAAAAGGAAAATTTATTACCCGCGCAGGAAGGCTGGTTCCCGGAAAAAATTACCTCCAGTTTAGATGCAGTAATTGTAGGCATGCACGCCCGCGCCGATAATCCCGAACTGCTGAAAGCCCAAGAACTAGGCTTACCGGTATATTCTTTTCCCGAATTTATTTACGAGCAGTCGCGGAATAAACAGCGGGTAGTTATTGGCGGCAGCCACGGTAAAACGTCTATTACTTCCATTATCATGCACGTACTCAAACACCATAACCGGTTGTTTGATTATGCGGTAGGCGCGCAACTGGAAGGCTTTGATAATATGGTGAAGCTGACGGAAGATGCCCCCATCATAATTATTGAAGGCGACGAATATTTATCTTCGCCGATTCAGCGGGTGCCTAAGTTTCATTTGTACCACCACCACATTGGCGTTATCAGCGGCATTAGCTGGGACCACATCAACGTTTTCCCGGACCCGGATACCTACCGCAAGCAGTTCCGGATTTTTACCGATATGACGCCCAAAGCCGGGGTAATTATTTATAACCAGGATGATGAACAGGTAATGCGTGTATGCGTACCGCGTAATCCGGACGTGAAATTTATTGGCTATTCGGCCCACGAGCACGAAGTTTACAATGGCGTTACTTACCTCACCACCAAAAAAGAAAATATTCCTTTACAAATATTCGGCGAGCACAACCTGCAAAATATTAGTGCGGCCAAAGAAGTTTGTAAGCAATTAGGTATAAAAGCGCAAGGGTTTTACGAGGCACTTACCACTTTTAAAGGCGCCGCCCGGCGCCTGGAGTTATTGGGCAGCCAAGGCTCCGTACGGGTTTACAAAGATTTTGCCCATGCGCCTTCTAAGGTAATGGCCACCACCCAAGCTATTAAAGAACAATTTCCGGAACGGAAATTAGTAGCCTGCCTGGAACTGCATACCTTTAGCAGCCTGAACAAAGATTTTCTGCCGCAATACCAGAATGCCTTAGACGCGGCAGATATGCCTATTGTATATTTCAACCCCAAAACGTTGGAGCACAAACGCATGCCGGCTTTAGCGGCGGCGGATATTACCGCAGCTTTCGACAACGAAAAAATACAGGTATTTACCGACAGCCAGACGCTGGCCGATTACCTGAAATCGCTGCGTTGGGAAAATCAGAACTTACTCCTGATGAGCTCCGGCACTTATAATAATATGGATTTAGGAGAATTAGCTACCGCTATTCTTTCGTAATAAAAGCCTTACTGCTTCTATGAAATTAAACCTGAAAAGACCCATTGTGTTCTTTGACCTCGAAACCACGGGCGTTGATATTTGCAAAGACCGAATTGTGGAAATTAGTATGCTGAAAGTTTTGCCCACGGGCGAAGAAATATTAAAAACCAAGCGCATTAACCCAACCATTCCCATTCCGCTGGAATCGAGCATGATTCATAAAATTTACGATGAAGATGTAAAAGATGCGCCCACGTTTGCCCAGCTTGCTAAAGGCATGAACGAGTTTTTACAGGGTTGCGATTTGGGCGGCTATAACCTGTGTAAGTTTGATATTCCGCTGCTGGCCGAGGAATTTATGCGCTGCAATATTGAATTTGATATTTCGGACCGGGCCATTGTGGACGTGTGCAAAATATTCCACCAGATGGAGCAGCGCACCCTATCGGCAGCCTATAAATTTTACTGCGATAAGCCCTTGGATAACGCCCACAGCGCCGAAGCCGATACCATTGCCACCTACGAAATCTTGAAGTCGCAGATCCAGCGTTACGAAAACGTTTCGATGCTGGCCGCCGATCTAAAAGAAGTATTTCCGGTAAAAAACGACATGCAGCAGCTGCACAAATTTACCGCTCAGAACTGCGTAGATTTAGCCGGTCGTATTGTTTACAACGCCGACGGGAAAGAAGTCTTTAACTTTGGCAAATACAAAAACGTGCCCGTAGAAGACGTATTCCGGAAAGAACCCAGTTACTACGATTGGATGCAAAAAGGAGATTTTCCGCTTTACACGAAAAAGGTAATCACCCGCATTAAATTTCGCAGTAGCGCCAGCGCCTTTATGAAGGTAAGTAACTAGGTTAAAAGTTAAAATATTAAAGGTTGCGGGTTGTGTTAAGCCCGCTAAATATAGCCCGCAACCAAAACTTAGCTAAAACGCTTAGTGGGCCTTATCTGATTTTAAACAGAAAGCCAGCACCAGCAACGATACAAAAGCAATTTTCTTTTTAGACATAGTTTTAGAATTTCTACTATATACTATTTTACAATAAAGGAAGTTGTATAAAAACAACAGGATAGCCACCACCAAAACCGGCGAAAACGAAAGCGTGCTTTTCTGTTATTTATAACTGCTTCTATTGCAAAGATTAAAAATATAACCTTACCGAACCGGTCGCGGCTGCAGTTTCTCTTCGGCTTAGTTTAGTAAAGTTCTGTAGCGTGCTGCTCTGTAAATTAACCCATTACCTGCGCCAACAAGCATCGAACAAGGGCAATAAATTACGCCTTCCGAACATATTTTAGCTGGCCAAATAAGCTGCAGCAGCGGAATATTTAATAAAAAGCGAACGAGCAACACGCCAATTAAAGTACCTTTCTTCTAAATAAATTTAACCGAGTGTAGTTAAAATAACCAATCAGGACAAAAGAAAATGTTAATGAAAACAAGTAAGCTATCTTATTTTCTGCTATTTCTTTTTCCTTTTATAGTTTTACAGCCACTTTCCGGCGCGGTAGCACCTTACCAGGATTTAAGCACAACTACTTTAACCGGCACTGTGCAGGATGATAAAAATAAAGTTCTGTCTTATGTAAGCGTGGGCGTGGTAAATGAAGAAACGGGTACGGTAACCAATGAACTAGGCAAATTTATCTTACAAATTAAACCCGAAAACGGACAAGGTATAATCCGGTTCTCCTTTATCGGTCATGAAACTGTTGAGTTAAAAGTTGCAGATGCGATTTCCCAGTTCGCAAAGCAAAAAACCTTGGCGATTATTTTAAAGGCAAAACCAAGCGAAATAAAAGAAGTTAACGTTGATGCCAAACGCTGGATTACCTCCGTGAAAGGCGGCAAGGTTGGACCAGAGGCAACATTTCACCAGGCCTTTATGAGAACGCCGGGCACTTTGGAAGAGCACCTGGGCAGAGAAGTAGCCTTGCTGATTAATAACCGGAAGAAGCAAGCTTTTCTGAAGAAACTAAACTTCTGTATTAATACCAACCGCTACGATGATGTAAAATTCCGGTTAAATATTTACTCAGTGAATAATGGTCGGCCGCACGAGAATATTCTGAAAGAAAATATTTACCTGGAATTAACCGATAAAAAAACCGGGTGGGTGGAAATGGATTTAGAGCCCTATAACATTTATTTAGAAGACGATTTTGTGGTTTCTTTGGAATGGATAGATTGTGATCCGAAGCCAAAGAATGTACTGTATCTAACTTTGTCGGGAGGTTTTGGCGGACATACCGTGTTCCAGAAGAAAGCCAGTCAGGCCAAATGGGAGAAGTTTCCGGGGGCAATAGGCATGAATGTTACGCTTCAGCACGAGAAATAAAGATTATAGGTTAAAGTAGTGCTTATAAAAACATATCATATATTATCTGATTTTCTCAAGCCTACTTGCTTATGCAGCCTAAGTTATTTGGTATTCTTTTTATTAAGTTCACCTATATATAAGCCGATAAATGATGCGGCTGAAAACAATCTTCTTTTCTATCAAGATAAAAATATAGTTATAAAAGGTACTGTTATGGATGAGAAAAGTAATGCTCCCATACCTTTTGCGCATATCACGGTGATTGATGAAAAAATCTCGGCGGAAGCTGATAATAAGGGGGAGTTCACCCTACTCTTGAAACCGGAGAATAAGAACGGAAAAATTAGAATTACCTCGTTGGGGTACCTCACCCAGGAATTTAGTATTGCTGCTTTAATGGAGCCATCCGAAGCCTCAACCATACAAAAACTTTACCTGGTACCAGATTACAAAAGCCTGCAGGAGGTAGAGATTAAAGCAAGAGCCAGAAAATTAAAAACAAAAAAAGCCGGGTATCACATAGGTGAAGGCACTTCTATTCATTATGAATTTTATCCGTCTGATACTTTAAAAATTAAAGTGCCTGGGCATGAGATTGGGAACAGAATTCAGTTGGATAAATATCCGGCAACATTACGAAATGTCAGTTTTGGATTACAAGGCTTAAGTGAAGCCAGGCTTTTAATGCGCATACGCCTTTATTCGCTCAAAAATAATTTGCCCCACCTTAATCTACTACCCGAGTCAGCGGTTATAGCCATACCGCCCCACCATGCCGGTTGGATAACCGTTAATATGCAAGAATATAATATTAAACTTACCGAGGACTTTGTAGTGGTGGTTGAATGGGATGCGCACCGGGAACGTAATACCAGTTCGCTGATGGCTTTTGCCAGTATACCCCAAGACCAGGTTATTTATTACCGGGAATCTAATTTAGCGCCATGGCAAATAGTTAAATCTACCTTGGTAAATATTAAAAGTATAGGCATGTACGCCACCGTGGTCTATGAAAAATAGAAATCCAGCTTTGTTAAAATAGTTAATAAAAGCAGATTTCTGTATAAACCAAAAAAGCGGAAGACCGGAATCATCAGCTTTTTTGATTAGTATAAGTTCTTTCACACTATCCCCTCTGGCCACGTGTTAAGTTTATAGCTGCCCAGCTATGGTATAAAAAAGTAAAAGGTTTGTCGCTGGGCAATAAATCAAGCGCCGTTTAAAAGCGAAAAAGTAAGTCATTGCAGCTTCCTTCTCTATATGGATAAATATTTAATTATAGACCAGCCGTTAATGCAGGCTTGCTATTGAAATCTATTACCGCTGCGACAAATGTAGTAGTAGTACCGGAAACTCTGAACTGAACTTTCTGCCAACTTTAATTAGATTATAAACAGCCCGACAAGCATCGCCCTAAAGCAAATAACCGGTATACCAAATATTTACGTTATTTATCCGGTTCCCCAGTACGTTTATGAACATACCGGTCCATTAGTTTCTCGCTGGCGTCGGTTAAATAATTGGTAACAATACCGGTAATCAGGGCCAAGGCAATTTCGGCGCTTTTCTGGTGAATGACCTTGCCTACCTCTTGCATAAACGAGAGCTTATTCCGGTCTTTCTTTTTCTTTTTTTTCTTCTTGCCCATAGCACAGGAGTTAACCTCCCTCATTAAACGCGCATCAAAAAAAAGAGATTTGGTATTGGTTGCTCCCTGTTTCAGAAAATTGTGAAAGGCAATACTGCCCCTACCCGACACCTCGATGATCCATTACGACAGGTAATTAAACAGTAAAGTAAAAATACAGCGTAATCAACCAGCACTACCATCCGGAAAGAAGTCGAATATTTAAACCCGAACAAAAACTTTTTAATTCGGTTTAATAAAAACCTTATGCTTACAACTATGGCTACAAAAGAGATTATACAGGTTGCTTCTTTTAAAGGAATACAAGTTACTGGTGTTACCATTACCCAAACCGGGCGATTATTTGCCAATTTTCCGCGCTGGCACGAAAACCTGCCTTTTTCGGTAGTAGAAGTTAGTCTGAACGGCGAATATAAACCTTATCCGGATGAGGCCTGGAACACTTGGCACGGCCAACCACAAGAAAATACGTTTACCTGTGTCCAGTCGGTAGTTGCGCACGAGAACTCGTTGTTTGTACTAGACCCGGCCAGCCCCATGATGAAAGGCGTAGTGGGTAACGCCATGTTGTACGAGTTTGATTTAACCACCAATGCGTTAAAGAATAAATGGGTATTTGATAAAAATATTGCCCCGGAAAAATCTTACCTGAACGATTTACGCATCGACCGCGAAGCCGGCAAAATTTATATTACCGAATCGGGCGTGGGCGCTATTGTGGTTCTGGATTTAAATACCGGTAAGCCGCGGCGTTTACTTGATAAGCATGCTTCTACCAAATCGGAAGACGTTTGGCTGACAGTTGAGGGGAAAAGATGGGTGAAGGAAGGCGACAAGCCCCAGATGCACGCCGATGGCATTGCTCTCTCCCGCGACAAAAAATATTTATACTACCATGCGCTAACTGGTTACACTTTATACCGGGTGCCCACCGAAGCCCTTAACGACGAAACCCTGGATGACAAAGCGCTGGCAGAACAAGTCGAAAATTTGGGTAAAACCACAGCCCCCGACGGCATGATATTTGACCGTTTGGGCAATTTGTACCTGGGCGACTTGGAAAATAATGCTATCATGTGCCGTCTTCCCGAAGGTGAGCTGAAAACTTTTGTGCAGGGCCCGCAAATAAAATGGCCCGACACCTTTACCATCGACGAGCAGGAAAACTTTTACTTTACCACTTCCCGCATCCACGAAATGGAAGGTGATATTTCGCAACTCGATTTTAATATTTTTAAAGTGCCGCTTACCAATATTTAAATATAAATTCCGGCAACGTAAGTTAAAGCGCTGCTGCTATAAGCTTTTATCGGCCGGATGCCCATAACAAAATCTGTTAGAAAAAAAGAAGCCGCTGGTAAGCGGCTTCCTGGTTTACAAGGCTGTGTCAAACGATACAGCTATATTTATTATAAATATTTACTATAAATGAGCAATTGGATCTGGCTTAGCGTCTTTGTCGCCGATAACAGTACCAATATTGGTTATGGCATTACCTTTTAACAATAATAAACCAGCTACGTGCGGCGCAGCAAACGATGTACCGCTGCCGGTGGTAGTACCACCGCCTACTTTTAAGGTTAATATACCAACGCCTGGCGCGGCATAATCTACCGGCAGCCCGAAGTTAGAGCTGTTCCAGAAATAACTGTTTAAATCCATTGCTGAAACTGTATAAACATTGGTAGCGTTTACCCGCTGCGGAGAATTATTGCTACAATCTACGGCACTGTTACCCGCCGCAATCGAGAAGAATATTCCTTTACCGGCAGCAGACTTTACGGCATTGTCTAAAGTAGTAGAAATACCGGAGGCTAAACTAATATTTACGACATCGCCTGCTTTGCCATTGGTAATTACGTGATTTACGGCTTTAATTACATTGGTCACAACGCCGTTGCCGGCATCATCCATTACCCGCAATGCCACCACTGTTGCATTGGCGGCCACACCTCTAATCTCGCTACCATTGCTTTTTGCCGCAATAATGCCGGCTACCATAGTACCATGACCCGAACCATCCTGTATGCTGGTGGTGGTGGTTAAAAAGCTTTTGCTCCGGGCAACATCAACGTTTAATTCCGGATTATTAACATCAATACCACTATCAATTACCCAAGCCGTTTTACCGGTGCCATCGCCGTAACCTACTAATTGCACACCGTCCGGTATTATTTCGGAAGTGATGGTAGAGTCATTTGTAGTAGTCTCTGTACCGGCTGCCGTTAATCCAAAGCTGTTAACTGGTTTATCTACCGAAATAAGCTGTTCCTGCTCAATAGTTTGAACAAAAGGTAAAGCCCGGAGCAGGTTAACTTGTTTGGCCGTGAGCACCGCGCTAAAACCTTTAATTTCTCCTTCAATCTGGTCTTTTATATCAGCGGCATTAATTTTCTTTTCTAAAACCAGTTGCGAAACCAACGCGACTGCGCTCTTACCAGTACCTTTAAATATTACAATATATTGCCCATCTATATACTTAGAACCGGGTGTTTGTTTGGCATCAGAAACAGCGCTCTGGGCAGGTACCGGCTGCTCCAGAACATCATCCTGCTGACAGCTATACAACGATAAGGCGGAAGAAAGCGCCAGGAAAGAAAGTGTTTTTTTGTAGAATAAGTGTTTCATTGTAAATAAATTTTATAAGATTAAAATAAGTTAAAATAGTTTATGATTTAACAAGCAAAGTGGAAAAAGAAAATTTATTAACAACAATAAAGTTAGTGTATGATATAGAGCAATAATTTATATCGCTCAAGCGGACATTGGATAAATAATATTGCAATATTAATCAATTACAAATATAAAGTAAAAACAATATTTAAAATATATTTTTAATTAACTGATTATCAGTTATAAAATTTTATAAACAGCTATTTAATTTTTAATCCACAAGCAGTAATCACTTCTAGTCTAATAAATTTAATTATAATATACCATTCCATATATTTATTGCCAATAGCAAATATTACTACTATACACCCCAAAAAATTGTATGTAAATATTAATATTAAACACAAAGCATATCATTTACACACATTATAATATTCCACTACCTAGCACCCAAACAAGTACTTTATGGCGGTTTAACCAGTTAAATAGCTAGTTTAAGGTGCAGGAGCCTTGTTTACCGAGCCAAAACAGGTGTTCATCGAATAATAAATTTACAATATATATAAACCATGATATTTGTAAAGCAATATTTCATCCACCTATAGTAGTGATTAAGGAAAGAAATATTCTTGACAAAGGTTTTAAATATTTTGATATGATTATCCGATTAAAATTTTTCATGTTGCTGGTACTTGCTGTTGTGTTTGGGCATCAGGCATTCGCCGACTGTGTGAACCCTGTTACTATTGCCTCTCAGGCCAGTGGGATTTTTAGTAATCCGAATACCTGGGCAGGTCAAAAAGTACCTACTTCCTGTGACAACGTTATTATTAAACACGCCATTACCTTAAATCAGGATTATACCATTGGCGGTGTAAGCAACAGTGGGCAGCCAAGAGGGTCCCTCTTAATAGAAGAAAATGGCTCCCTAGTAGGTCAAAAAAATTTAAATTTTTCGGGTAGCTATATCCTCATCAATAACGGCACCTTAGATATATTTACTTTAAACTTTTGGGGAGGAGAGCCTGCATTTATTAATACCGGAGCGGCCAGTATAAGTAATACACTAGCTGTCTATTCTGGTGGCACTATCCAAAACGCCGGTACTTTAAACCTGAGAGCGGGTATGCAGGCAGCAGGTCTAAAATTTATAAACAAAGCAGAAGGCTTTGCTTACCTGACGAATAATTTAGTGCTGGACCAAAGTAATAACCAAGGTGTCGTGCTGGAAAACCAAGGCTTTATGAGCATCTCGGGCACCACAACCATTCACTACGGCCAGGTTACCAATAGCGGCAGTTTACAAATGGGAACTACCTTAACTGTAAATTCCGGGGCTGGTAATAACACTATTACCAACTCGGGTAGTTTGCAGATAGGTACCAACTTAACTTTACAGGCCCCTACTACCGATAATAGTAACGCCATTATCAGCAGCGGACCTTTTAAAGTAAAGGGAAACTTTCAGAGCCAGGGCAAATTTTATTTTGAGAATATAGACTCACTGGTAGTGAGCGGCAGTTTTACCAATGGTGGTATGTTTGTGAATAATGCTTTAGACGGCATCGGCCAGGTGGTAGTTAAAGGCAAGTTCACCAATAACTACAACGGAACTTTCACCAATAACTTTGGTATAGTAGCTGTAGCCGGAGATTTTTATAATTTTGCCCGTTTAGATGGTGATATGGGTGGGTTTACGATGAACCAGTACTCCGAAAATGCCTGGGGTGCCATTATTACCGGTAACATTGATATTTGCGATAGCTCACTAGCCAGCGGTAAAAAGTTTATGGATACCAATAATGGTACCATCGACGGTGGCTTTCAGGACCCAACTTTTGATGACGGTACCGTAACCCAATGCGGCTATGACCTGACTACTGTACAATTACCAGTTTCTCTGCTTAACTGGCAGGGTGCTTATCAGAATAACCAGGTAGTACTAAAATGGCAAACTGCCACCGAGCAAAACAGCGGAACCTTTGCTATAGAGCGGTCTTTAGACGGAAAAACTTTCGGGACCATTGGCGAACTCCCTGCGGCCGGCAACAGCACCCAACTGTTATCTTATAAATTTACCGATAAAAATGCACCCGCCGGCACCGTTTACTACCGCTTAAAAGAAACGGACTTAGATGGCACTTTTATGTACTCGGCTATAATTCCGGTTACCACCAAGGTGCTTTCATTTGGGTTAACCGTTTTCCCGAACCCCATTTCTGCTCCCAACCAGCTTACTATTAGTTTACAGGGAACCGCCAGCTATCTGTATGCAGTAGAAGTAATAAATACCTATGGTCAATTGCTTTATAAGCAAACAGTAGAACTAAAAAGCTCCCGCTACGACCTGGTTATTCCGGCTTCTGTTACCAGCCAGCTAAAAGATTTAGGCATTATTCGCTGCCTCAACCTTACTAACGGCAGTGTGCAAACCTCTAAAGTTGTAGTACAGTAAGGCTTTAGATTTATCCATTAACAATTAAATACATATACAATTTACTCTTTTTAAGCCCATTAACTCCAAATAATGAAACACCAGCCGCCAGTTTAGCGAACGCTTAACTGGCGGTTACTATTTATGTAAGCTTGCAGCTTATTTTGGAAGCAGGGAAATCTTACAGCTTATTATAGCGTTCAGGATATTGAAGCTGCATTATTCTTGGGTGGTTGAATATTGTTTTCGGCGGCCAGCTGGCTTTGCACTTTGGGTTCTTGTTTTCTTAGCTGTGGGTGGCGCATTGGTGATTGTGAAGGCCGTTCGTCACCCAGCAATACTCCCCATTGTTTTAAATTATTCATACGGTCGAAGATAATTTTCAGCACCGCAATTATCGGCAACGCCAAAAACATACCTACAATGCCGGCTATCTTTCCGCCAATTAAAAGTCCCACGATAACTGCTAAGGCATTAATTTTAACTTTTGCGCCCACAATACGCGGCATCAGAATATTGTTATCCAGAAACTGCGCCACGGCAATGGTAATGAGTACGGTAAAAATCGGCCATAAATCCGACGAAGAAGCCAGCGTGAGTAACACCCCAATAATATTGCCGATTAAAGCGCCCACGTACGGAATCAGGTTTAAAAAAGCAAAAACAACCCCAATAAGTAAGGCATGTTTAATACCAATTAAGAGCAAGGCGCCGCCCACCAGCACTGTCATGTAGGTAACCTGAATCAGCAGACCGGTGAGATAACTTTTAATAATACTTTTAATTTCAGACAAAGCTTCTTTAACCCGCTCGTGGCTTTCGGCCGGAAACCATAAAAAGATAAACCGCAGCAACAGGTTTTGGTAGAACAAAATCAGAAAGGTATAGAGCGGTAACAAAGCAATAAATATGATAACCGAAACAGCCGACCCGGCCGCTCCCGTCAGCATATTTACAGCGTTGTTCAGCAGACTATCGCTCTGTTCTTTCATAAATTTTAGTTGCTGGTCCGGCGAAAAATGGGTTTTGGCATTTATCCAGGCGCTCAGATTCGAAAGATGATGGGTAATATTCTGGCGAATCGTAGGCAAATCGGCTACCAGGTTACTGGTTTGACTAACTATAAACCAAATCAACACTCCAAAGACCAGAATCATAACTAAAATACTGAGACCTATAGCCAACACCTCGGGAAAACGGTGCTTCCGGAGAAAATAATAAATTGGTAATAATACCAAACTTAAAAAGAAGGCCAGTAACAGGGGTGCCAGAATTTCCCGGCCAATAAACATGGCCCATACTAAAAAAAACAAACCCAACAACTCAATGGCTCTCCGGACGGTAATGGGCATATTTTTCATAGTCAACCTATAATCAGGAATTCAAAATTCATTCGCTTAAAAATAAACCTAAATATCAACCAGATCCTCCTGCCGCCACCAAGGTACTGTACGTTTTATAATTGAAGGCTAGCGCTTAACAGGTTCATTTAATGACCACTTTCATCACGATAAATAGGCCATTCATAATCTTTGTGGGCCTCACCTCTATTTATATTTTTATCTTATTACCACTTGCTTCTGTTTAAGAACGGTGTTTTACCGGCAGCGTTTAAGTTTAAGCACGGAAAATCAAAAGTGACGGCTTCATGAGTTAACTAAATCTATATATCCAGTCTTTTATCCCAGGAAATAATAGGCATTGCCTTGACTTTCAGAAAGGACAGGTCGCCGGCAATATTACAGAACCGAATTACCTGCTTCATTTCTAAAAAACGACCAGCCACCTGAGACGTTACGTAGCCATTATGTAAAGGAAATCATATAAGTACCCAGATATGCCTCTGAATATTCATTTTACCAAAGCTTTGGTGCTGGCTAGCCTCCTAATCCTGGTAGGGATGTTTACTTTTAACAGAATAATTCAACAAGAGCGGCTGAAGATTTTTCAGAGTTACAGTCACCTTCAGTTACCGCCCCATTATGAAATAAAGCAAAACACCGCCGGCACCGGCAACTACCGCACCGATGTATTATTAATATTTGAGTTTGATAAACAGAACTTCGCTTTATTTATACACCAGAATAAAATAAATAGCGGAAATACTGGCGGCCTAAGTCAATGGCAAAGCGATGGCACCGGACTAAGACGTAAACTGAATATTGATGCGCAAACCACCGTGCTGGAAACCATCTTTCCAGCGCAACAAAAACTGAAATTCAGGTATATTCAAAAATAAAATCCGCCAGGCAAGGAAAAAACGCAATTTTTTGGTTTTGGCAGAACGATTTCACGTGGTGCCCAACATTTACGATATGTTGTTTGCTCCTCCGGACAATGAATAATTATGCGGGCGCATAAAAATACGGTTGAAGCAAGAACAAATTAGCTGCAGCATGGGTGCACAACCAATTATATATTAATGACCCGCTTCTGTTTTTAAACAAACTTTTAAGTAATCTTGCAAAAAAATTACCAAATGCTTAAACCCGATAGCCTGATTTTTGATATGGACGGCACCCTGTGGGACGCCAGCGATACTTATACTGCCGCCTGGAACGAAGGCTTGAAGGCCATGCATATAGACAGGGTTATTAACCGGGGCGAACTGGATTACATGATGGGCTGGGAAAGAAGAAGGGTACTGGAACACACCTTTCCGGATTATCCGGTAGAAAAGCAGGAGCAAATATACGATGCTATTGTAGCGGCTCAGGATAGGTTATTACCCGAAACCGGGGGCTTGTTGTACGAAGGGGTGGCCGAAGGACTTGCCAGGTTAGCCACAAAGTATAAATTATTTATGCTAAGCAATTGCCCCAAAAACGCCATCACCCAATTTTTAACTTTTTCCGGCTTAACTCCTTACATAACCGGCCAAATAACCCATGGTGAGAATGGCATGCCCAAGCACCACAATATAAAATTATTACAAAGTAAATACGGGCTACAAAACCCGGTTTATGTAGGCGACACCGAAACAGACCAAATACAAAGCGATTTAGCCGGGGTACCTTTTATTTTTATAGATTACGGCTTTGGCCAGACCGAAAAATATGCCTTAAAATTTAGCAGCTTTACCCAATTAACTGATTATTTTATGGCTTTATAAATGGGCTTTAACGAGATTGATGAAACTTTACCGTGAGCTTGCCTCTGGTCTGCACGTACCTGCGGGCACATCCAAACCAACCAGGAAATCCGCCCACCGCGCATCATCTTGTCGCTAATATAATTTTTTATTTAACCCAGCCTTTCTACACTACCCCGTAAAAATATGCTTAAACCTTAGCCTCTTTCAGGTGTACCAAATAGCGGGTAAGTTTATCCCACTGCAGCGCCTGGAAACCGGCCCAGCCGCCTTCGGCAATTAAGGTGTTTACAACAGCCCGGTTACCGGCTTCGGCTCCTTGGTTATTAGGGCGTTCATTCCGGCCGATTTCGTACGCTTTTAATTTATTCTCCTGGCGTTCTACCCGAAAGGTGCTGCTGGCTTCTTTTCCAAAAAAATGCTTTACTTCTTCGGTATTGTTGGTATGCGGAGCCGGTGCGGGGCTCGGACTTACTGTAAATTCTGCCAGATTTTCTTCATTCCGAATATTCGTTACAGTAACCCAGTTTTCCGGTCCTGGCCCCGGTAAAATAATTTGTACAAAATCGCCTATCTGCGGGTCTCTATCCGTTACTTTATTTCCCGCGCCATCAAACAACTTAAAAGTAGAATTAATACCCGGCAAACCCGACCAATTATCTACCCCAAATAATTTCTGTTTAGACCGTACAAAAGCTTCCGTGGCGCTCCTTTCGTCGGGGTAAGTATTCTCGTTCGAAAATTCGGTATCCTTAACTTCCTCGCCCCGCAGTACGTCAATCTCTTTTTTTACTTTATTAATAATATTATCTAAGCCCATGACTACATCTTTTATAAACTGTAAAATGGTACGGGCTAATATTTTAAATGTTCTTAACCCAGAAGAAAACAGCCACAAAAGCCGGTAACTAGTGTTGCTTCTTCTACTCTTCCCGGCTGCCGGATAAGCGCTATAACCTGCTTAGTTATTCCGCGTAAACTTTCGGATTAATTTAATTGGGTATGAAAATTCTTGTACCTGGCCAGCCAGAACCGGACAGCTTTCCGGAACTAATGGTAATACTTTAGAAGCAGTACCCGGCACCCGGTTATTTAATAAACGCACATAAAATGGATGAACTTTGGTACAAAGACGCAATTTTCTACGCCATAGATGTAGAGAGTTTTCAGGATGGTAACGGCGACGGAGTAGGCGATTTTAGGGGCCTGACCAGCCGGCTCGATTACCTCGAAGATTTAGGCGTTACCTGTTTGTGGCTGCTGCCATTTTTTACCAGCCCTAATCTCGATAACGGCTACGATGTGAAAGATTATTACTCCATTGATAGCCGTTTAGGCAATTTACAGGACTTCTCAGAATTTATTGCCGCCGCCAAAGAGCGCAACATCCGGGTAATTATCGATTTGATCATTCACCACACCTCCAACGAACACCATTGGTTTCATGCGGCCAGCAACGACCCTAGTTCTAAGTTTCATAAATTTTATATTTGGAGCGAGGAGAAGCCCGAAAAAACGCCGCCACCCAGTTTTCCGGGCCAGGAAAACGACGTCTGGACTTACGAGAAACGCGCCGGGGCTTTCTATTTCCATCACTTCTACAGTTTTCAGCCCGATTTAAATATCGACAACCCCGACGTACAGTACGAGATTATGTCGATAATGGAATTTTGGTTGGCCTTTAAAATAGATGGTTTCCGGGTAGATGCGGCCACTTTTATAATGGGCGATAATGGGGTGAAAGAAGACGAAATCCGGAACCCAGTCGGCTTTCTGAAAAAACTATGTAAAACCGTAACGGACAAAAACAAAGAAGCTATTTTACTCGCCGAGGCCGATGTAGAACCCCAAAAAATTCCGGATTTCTTTGGCAAAGGCGAACGGTTTAACTCCTTGTTTAATTTTATTCTGGATAATTATTTATTCTTAGGATTGGCCCGTGAAGAAGCCCAACCCATTGTGGAAGCCCTGAAATTGCCCATGCCGCCCAAAGCCTGCCAATGGACTAATTTTTTACGAAACCTGGACGAGTTAAATTTAGGCAAACTAACCGAAGAAGAACGGCAGGACGTGTTTAAGAAATTTGCCCCTAAAGAAGATATGCGTATTTACAACCGGGGCATCCGGCGGCGACTGGCGCCTATGCTGAACGGGAACCGCCAGCACCTGGAAATGGCTTACAGTTTACTATTCTCATTACCCGGTTCCCCGCTTTTAATTTACGGCGATGAGATTGGCTTGGGCGAAAACCTGGACTTAGAAGGGCGCACCAGCGTCCGGACACCGATGCAATGGAATGCCGGTACCAACGGTGGCTTTTCTACGGTTCCGGCTAAAAATTTATTCCGCGCGCCCCTGCTGCAAGGTCCGTACGGCATTAAAAAAGTAAACGCCGAAAGTCAGCAACAAGACGAAAATTCTTTGCTCTCGTGGATGAAACGGCTAACCCGGATGCGCAAACATTGCCGGGAAATTGGCTGGGCCTCGGCCACCGTACAAAACACCGACAATCCGCAGGTGCTGGTTTTAACTTACGAATACGAAGGTAACGCCTTGTTAATAGCGCATAACTTGTCGGGTAAACCTGTTCGTTTTAAGCTAAAAAGCCGCCGGTACCATGCCCGCCAACTAATCGATATTTTTGGCAACCGGAAATACGAACCCACCACCGAAGAAACCATTCAGCTAGATTTGGATGAATACGGCTACCGGTGGTTCCGGGTAAATCGATTAAAGATAGAATCCAAAGACGGAAATTAGATTTTTGGTTTTATGTACCACAATCCTGATTTGCATTAATATCTCTAAATTTTAAACTTTAAATTGGTTATTATAAAAAAGGTCATTCTGCGCCTGCTGATAGATTTATGCTAGCTTTTCTTTTATAAAAAAGGAAACTAAAACAAATCTTTAGGCAGGCGTAGAATGACCATTAATAACAAATTTAATAATGCTCCTCAATAGGCTTTATTAAGGATTAACCAAATTACAGGCTTTTATTCTCCTGATTCCAGATAGATTTCAGTTCGGTAAAATTGCCGCCCGTAAGTTTTACCTCGCCATTATTGGAGATAAGTTTCAGCTTTGTAAATTTCTCGTCGGGGAAGAAAATATCGGTCATCACGGTTTTTCCGCCATCGGCAAATAATTCTACCGAAGCTACGTCAACCAATAGTTTGATTGGGAATTTAGCACCCGTGGCAATCCGGGGCGCGTAATGGATGCCAGCAAAATCCTTCGAATATTCACTAGGTCCAGCCTGGGTGCGGTCGATGTAATATCTTTTGCTGGCGGCATCGTACCCAATCAGGAGGCGTTGGTTTTTGGTATTGGATAATTCTACCGCAAAGCCGGCTTCTCCACCTGTTTCCAGGTTTAAATTAGCTTCGTAAGTAGGCGTGTTTAACTTAAGTTTTTCCGAAATATCTAAAGTACCGCTTACAGTTTGGGCCGGGATTTGGTGCGTAGTTCCGTATATATTCTGCAATTCTTTTACTGGCTGCGACGCCACACGGAAACCCGACGAGGTATTTTCCAAGGTTAGTGTGCGAGCCACGGTGGTGGCGCTGCGCCATTTTTCGGTAGGCACCACGTTCGCGTATTTCCAGTTGCTCATCCAGCCAATAAACAAATGACGGTCATCCGATTCCGGCACATTAGCCCAGGTGATACCGGCATAATTATCCATGCCGTAATCCAGCCAGATGCCTTCGCCTTTTTTAACGGAACCCGGCGTGTTAGCCTGCCCGGTTAACTGTGCTTTAAAGTTATTATCCAGCACAAAGTTTTTACCATCGAACTGCCCCACAAAATATTGCGTACCAGAGCCGCCGTTGGGAGCACCGGGGTTGATATTTACGATCAGCACCCATTTTTCTTCATTGGTATCGGCTACGGGCATTTTAATTAAGTCCGGGCATTCCCATACACCGCCGTGGCCACCAATATCAGAACCAAAATCACTTTCTTTCGTCCAGTTCAGTAAGTTTTTAGAGGAATAAAAGCTGATGCGGTCCTTAACGGCTAAAGTCATTATCCATTTCTGTCCTTGTTCGTACCAGGATACTTTCGGGTCGCGGAAATCTTTAATGCCAGGATTTTTTAGTACGGGGTTAGCTTTGTATTTGGTCCAGGTGCGGCCATTATCCAGGCTGTAAGCAATGCCCTGGGTTTGGTAATCGTCGCGGCCGGCTTTTTCACCTTCTACATTGTGGTAAGTATAAATGGCAATCATTGCTGGGTTATCTTTGGTACCCAGACCCGAAGTATTATTTTTATCTATCACCGCACTACCCGAGAATATAGTACCCAAACTATCGGGGTATAAAGCAATGGGCAGGTGTTCCCATTTTACTAGATCTTTGCTCACGGCGTGGCCCCAATGCATGGGTCCCCACACGGTACTATCGGGGTTATGCTGATAAAACAAATGGTACTCGCCGTTGTGGTAAACCATGCCATTGGGATCGTTCATCCAGCCGGTGGGTGGCGTAAAATGAAACTGCGGGCGGTGCAGTTCATCAAAAGTTGCTGCGGTAGCAGAATTGCCGGTTTCGGTCTGGTTTTTATCAGTGGTGGCTGTATTATTTCCTTCTGAGGCAGTTTGTTTCGAACTGCAACCATAAAGGAGCCCGCATAAGGCAATTCCTAAAGTTATTTTTTTCATAAGTAAATTAATGGTTAAGTAAACCGGAAAGCAAAGCGGATTTTGAATTTCGGCCTGCTTTCCGGTTGATAAATTAAATTGTTCTTTTAGTTTTCTGATATTTGCGCTTTTGACCAAAGCCAATCTGTTCTGCGGAATAGGGAAATATTCAACCTGTATTTCTTAAAATTTAGTACCCGGGGTTTTGCACATACAAACCTTTGGTAAAATCAATTTCTCTTTGCGGAATAGGAAAATATTCGTCTCTGCCTTTGGTAAATTTAGCCGCTGATAAAAACGTTTTCCTGGTTTTTTCTACATCCAGATAAGTGTTTAGGGTTTCGGCCGCAATACCCCAACGCACCAGGTCGAAAAACCGCGGACTTTCCATCGCAAATTCTAATCTTCTTTCCCACTGCATGGCTTTGCGGGCATTTTCCTGGTTCCAGGTAATATTTACGCCGTTTATATATTCATTAATATTATAATTAGATGGGTTCGTGCCGTTAGCCAGTTTGGTGCGGTTGGTGCTGTTTTTGGCTCTTGCCCTAACTTGGTTGATGAGTGGTAAAGCTTCCTCTGGTCGGCCTAACTCAATAAGCGCTTCGGCTTGCCAAAGCAGCACATCGGCATACCGGATAATATCAATATTTTTAGCGCTGCCGTAAAATGGTCCTATTTTTTTAAAACTTGAACTGGTTGCCTCCTGCTGTTCTTTCATGTTGCCAAAGCCTCCGTACAATTCCGGAATCCGTTCCCAACTGTGGTTGTAAATAACGCTTGGGTTGTATTTAAAGGGATGGCCCTGCACACCAACGGTATGATCCAGGCGGGGGTCAACGGGTTTGCCCGTGGGCGTAAGGTCGGCGTCAGTTACAACTTCGTTATTAAAAGTATCGAATTGCGGAAGGCCGGTAGCGGTGGTTTTAAAGGCATTTACCATATTTTGTGAGGGTATATGAAACCAGCAGCAACCATATTGCGGCGCCAGGCTGTAATTAAGGCTCGTAGCCATACTGAGCCGGCCTATTTCGGTTCCGTCATTTATGGAAAACTGAACCGCAAATACAGATTCTGGCCCGTTATCAAATCCGTACAGGAAGTTTTCGGCAAAATCGGGCTGCAACCGGTACTTATTAGAATTGATAACCTCGGTGGTTAAGGCTACTACTTCGTTTAACCGTTGCGGGTTAATGCTGGTTACCTTGTGAGTTTCGTCCTGCTGGTAAGCCTGGTAAAGCCGAACTTTAGCCAGATAAGCCTTAGCTGCCAGTTTATTGGCGCGGCCTACCTGCGACTGGGTTTCGGGCAAGTTATCGATGGCAACTTGAAAATCCTCCGCAATTTTATTCCACAACTCATCATTGGTATACTGCCGGTTAGATACGGCTAAAATATCTTCTTCCGAAAGGGTTTCATCAATGTACGGGATGTTCTTAAATAATACTTTCAGCAGAAAATGCATGTGGCCTCTTAAAAAACGCAGTTCGCCTTGGCGCACTTTTTTTTCTGCGAATTGGGCATCGGTTAGATCATTCAGGGCCTTCAGGGCAAAGTTAGTCCTTGAAATAGCCCCGTAAGCACGGGTCCAGGTGTTGTTGGCATTGCCAATGGTGGTAGGGGTAACCAGGTTGTATTGTTCATACGTGTTGTATTCGCCTACATCGCCCACACTACCGCCACCTTTATAAGCATCGTCGGAGCGTACACTACCGTAGGCCCACATACTGGTAATTGGCCCATCCCAGAAATCGTTGCCAATGGCTGCGTAGGCGGCGGTTACTAACTGATCTACTTTATCCGGAGTGGTGAGCTGATCAGCGGTCAGGGTTCCCTTTGGTTCGTATTCCAGATAATCTTTACAGCCAACCAGTAAAACTATGGTGGAGGCTATGAATATTTTATATAAATTCTTTTTCATGATTGTAAATGCTGTTATTAATTAAAATGCGACGTTTACGCCTAAGGTGTAAGAGGTAGGTTGTGGCCAGTTGCCAAAACCACCAATTCTTTCGGGGTCTTTACCTAAATATTCTTTGCTTTTGATGGCAAACAAGTTTTGGCCAATCAGGTAAAAGCGCAGGGTCTGCATTTTTACTCTTGAAGTAAGCTCTGCTGGCAACGTATAGCCTAACTGAACATTCCTTAATTTGGCATAAGACCCATTGACCATAAAGAAATCCGAAGTCCGAAATTCGTCGTTATTATTCACCCAGGATAACATTGGCGTGCTGGAACTGGCATTCTGAGGGGTCCAGGCATTCAGTACCCCCGGCCCGTTATTCTGATTTACCGATAAGAAGGAGTTAAATTGCCGGGCCGGGTCGAAACCAGTTTTGCCGGCTACACCAGAACCAAAAACAGACAAATCAAAGTTTTTATAAGCGACATCTACTCTTAAACCATATTCCAGGCTCGGTAAAAGGGTACCTAACCAATCCCGGTCCGAGGCATTTATTACACCATCATTGTTAAGGTCTACGTAGCGAATGCGGCCTACATCTTTTCCGGTTTGGGCGGCGTGGGCATCCACTTCGGCCTGGTTCTGGAATATGCCGTTGGTTTTATAGCCAAATACCGCCAGTTGCGATTGCCCGATGATGGATTTTTCGACACTACCTGGATAAGCGGTACGCACTTCTGCCGGGAGCTCGGTTATTTTATCTCTAAAGTGAGCGGCATTGCCAGTGATGCTGTAGTTTAGCCCTCCTGGCGTGGTATTCTGGTAAGTCAGCAACATTTCCCAGCCTTTATTACTTTTGGTAGCACCGTTCAGCCACTTTACTTTGCCTTCGCCCACCGCGCTGGCAACTGGAGGCTGAATTAATATATCTTCTGTTCTGCGGGTGAAATAATCAAAGGAGCCAGTTAACTTTTCGTTTAAAAAACCAAAATCTACCCCCACGTTTAATTCTTCAGTTGATTCCCATTTCAAACTTTGGTTCTCACCCTGAATCTGAACATAACCCGAAGGCAAGGTTCCCTGATTGGCACCGTTCAGATCATAGGCAGTTCCGGTGTTTAAATGGTCGCCTATTCTGGTACCATAATTTGGCTGGTATAACCCGTATCTGGCAATATTGCCAATTTCCTGGTTACCCACCCGGCCTACCCCGGCTCTTAATTTTAGGTTGGATATTGCACCAATGTTTTTGAGAAATTCTTCTTCATTAATCCGCCAACCCAAGGTAAAAGCCGGGAACAAGCCGTATTGGTTTTCGGAACCAAACCTAGAAGAACCATCTCGCCGCAATGTGACAGAGGCTAAATATTTTTCGCCGTAGGCATAGTTAACTTTACCGAATAACGAGAATAAACGATAACCGGTAACCATACCATTATTTGTGCTCCGGCCGGTACCCGCATTCAGCACATAATAATTTTCATCTTCGGTGGTAAAACCTTCCCGAAAAGCGCCAAAGCCCTGAAAGTCGTTGCGGATAGCTTCGGTACCAGCCAAAGCATTAATGCGGTGCTGACCAACTTCAAACTGATAATTAGCAGTATTAGCCCAGGTTAAGGTGAGTTCATTGCCCTGCTGTAGCGACAAGCTGTTAATATCTCTGCCTAAGAAACCTTCCTGAAAAGCCGGCTCAATATTTTTGAATAAGGAATTTGAATAATCTGCTCCTAAGGTAGTTCTAAATACCAAACCTTTTTTGGGGGTAACTTCGGCATACACATTACCGATAGCATTTAACCGGTTATTCTTATCCCAGCGGTTCAGGTATTGCATATGAACCGGATTATTCCGGTCGGAGTAACCCGCACCAATCGGACCAGCATAGGTTCCATCTGTTCTGAAAATCGGTAATGTAGGGGCCAGTGTTACGGCCAGTTCGGTTGTAGGCACCCCGCCTAAATCATTAACTTGTAAAGTTTCGGATGACCGGGATAATTGCATATTTTCACCTATTTTAACTTTGTCGTTCAGGAAAGTGGTGTAGGCATTAATGCGGGTGCTGTACCTATCGAAATTGGTATATTTTAGCATACCGGTATTTTTAAAATACCCCATATTAATAAGCAAACTGCTTTTATTTGTTCCGGCCGTTAGGGTCAGGTCCTGTTGGGTAACAATGGCTCTTTCGTAAGCAGCATCCTGCCAATCTGTATTGCCGGCTGGCTGAAGCGGATCGCCGCCTACGATAGGGACAATATTTACTTTATTCAGCACCGGGTTGTTAAAATCACCATTCCAGTCGTAGGTATAAAGGGCGGAAGTCGGGTTAGTTCGGTCATTAACGGCGCCCTGCCAAAGGGCGCGGCCCCGCTCTTCGGCGGTAAGTACATTTTCCCGCCAAGGTTTCTCAGATTGAACCGAAACGTTGGAATTAAACTGAACCGATATTCTTTCCTGTCCTTCTTTTCCTTTCCCGTCTTTGGTGGTAACGATGATTACGCCATTAGAGGCCCTGGCCCCATAAATAGAAGCGGCCGATGCATCTTTTAACACCTGTACCGAAGCAATAGAGCTGGGGTTTATACTGGCGAATACCTGCGCATCTTTAGTCGGCACGCCATCTATAACATAAAGCGGATTGGGATCGCCTAAGGTATTTAACCCTCTGATTAATACCCGGCTGTTGCCGCCGTTGGGCTGACCGGTTGCCTCTACGTAAAGCCCGGGTACCCGGCCTTGTAATGTACGCATGGGGTTACCAGCCGGAATATCTTTTACCTGGGTCAGGTTTACTACCGCCACCGCACCGGTTAAATCGGCTTTTTTCTCGGTTTGGTAGCCTGTTACTACCACTTCTTCCAAAGCCTTGGCATCGGGCTGTAGGGTAATATTTAGGGTAGTCTGGTTATTAACGGGCACCTCCTGGTTGGTATAACCAATAAAGGAAACCACTAATACAGCATTGGGATTAGGCACCGACACCGAAAACGTACCATCTGCATTGGTGGTGGTACCGGAAGTGGTTCCTTTTATGGCAAGGCTTACCCCGGGCATGGGTTCTCCGATTTCGGAATTAACCTTTCCGGATACGGTTATGCTATTCTGGGCGTACAGGATTTGCGCCGCACAGAGAAATAGCATAATTAAGTACAAGATTCTTTTCATGTGTTTAAGATTTAGATTAGTAATTATTAGGTGGTAATTCAGGTATTCAAGAATTCAGGAATTAGGAAGCTATTTCGGCAAAGGAAGCCTCCAGATTTTGCGGGTCGTATGCGGGGGTGGCACCTTTTTGGGAAGCTACAAAAGCACCAACCAGACAGGCTTTTTGCAAACACGCTGCTATGGGTTGCTCCTGGAGGTAATTGCTGAGGAAAGTAGCCAAAAAGGAATCGCCGCTGCCAATGGTGTCTTCTACTTCTACCTTGTAGCCCTGATGTTGGAAATATCCTTCATCCGTTAAAACCGAAGCTCCTTTTTCGCCGCGCGTTAAGATTACCATTTGCAGTCCGAACTTCTCGCGGATATAGGCCATCTGCTGCTCTTCGGCTCCGGCCCGGCCAAACCAACCCATAATCAGGTCCAGTTCCTGGTTGTTCATCTTCACGATGTCGGCAAACTGCAGCAGGTGCTGAATGCGCTCCGGGTTATAGTGGGGCGGCCGCAGATTTACATCAAACACTTTTAGTTTGGCGATGGGCAAATATTGCAGCAGCGTTTCGCGGGTAGTTGTGCTGCGAGCGGCGAGGCTACCGTAAACAAATACATCGCTTTGAGCTACCACCTGGGCTACTTCTTCCTCGTATTGAATGTAATCCCAAGCCACCGGCTCTACTATTTTGTAGCTGATTTCATTCTTATCATCTACATTCACTTTTACCACGCCGGTTAAATGCGTTATGCCAATCTGGATGTACTCGGTAGAGACTTCTTTCTTCTTTAAAAAATCTAAAAGCGCATCGCCTAAATCGTCGGTACCTACCCGGCTGATGACAATGGGGTTGTAATTATTATATTTTAAATGAATGGCTACATTCATGGGAGCACCGCCGGGCATGTGGCCGCTGGGCAGCATATCCCACAAGGTTTCTCCAAAACAGATTATTTTGTGATTCATGATTATAATTTTTAGGTGGGTGAAAATGAAATTGAATAATTAGTGCATGACAACGGTTTGCCCAATTTGCTCCAGCGAGGTACCTTTGGTTTCGGGCATTAGGCGCCACACAAATATTAGTTGCAATACCATCATGCCGCTAAAAACCAGGAAGGTGTTGCCGCCGCCAAGCGTTTCGGAGATGTAGGGGAAGGTAAAGGCAATTAAGGCGGCCATAATCCAGTGGGTAAAACTGCCCAGCGCCTGGCCGGAAGCTCGTACCTGGTTGGGGAATATTTCGGAAATAAATACCCAAAGCACGGCACCTTGCGAGAAAGCAAAAAAGGCGATGTATACAAATAAATAAATCGGAACGGAGAAGGAATCGAACTCTTCGAGATAGAAAGCTTTGGCCACCAGGCTAAGCGTTAAAATTAAACCCACTGAACCAATAAGCATGAGCGTACGACGGCCAAAGCGGTCGATCAGGTTAATGGCCAGCAGCGTAAACAGGAAGTTAATTAAACCGATACCGGCGGATGATAAAAGAGCCGAACTTTTGCCTAAACCGGCCATTTCGAAAATGCGGGGCGCATAATAAATAATAGCGTTGATACCCGAAGCCTGGTTGAAAAAGGCAAATAATACCGCTAATGTAACCGGGGTAAAATACTGCTTCGAGAACAAAGAAGTCTGCATTTTCTTCCCCTGCTCATCCTGCGCCGAGTTCTTTATTTCAAAAATTATTTGCTTTACATCCATGCCCGGATTGGCGATGGCTAAGGTTCTTTCAGCCTCGGCCACTTTGCCTCTTTTCAGAATTAACCAACGCGGACTCTCCGGTACAAATAATACCAATACCAAATAAATAAAGGAAGGAACGGCCTGTATGCCCAACATCCAACGCCAGTCGTTCTCGCCTACGCCAGCAAATGCATAATTAGACAGATAAGCTATCAGAATACCAAATACAATATTAAACTGGAACAAAGCCACCAGTTTACCCCTTGATTTAGCCGGCGCAATTTCAGAAATATACATAGGCGCGGTTACCGAAGATATCCCCACGCCAATGCCGCCCAAGAAGCGAAAAATCAGGAAAGTATACCATTCCGGCGCCAGGGCCGTACCAAGCGAAGCAAGCAGATACAAAACCGCAATTCCAAAAAGGGTAGTTTTACGACCGTATTTATCTGAAGGAATACCGCCTAATAAGGCACCCATTACGGTACCTATAAGCGCGATGGCAACTGTAAGGCCGTGCTCAAAAACATTTAAATGCCAGAGTTGCTGAATTGATTTTTCGGCCCCCGATATTACTGCGGTATCGAACCCGAACAGAAAGCCGCCTAGCGCTACCACTACCGACCAGAAGAAAACCTTTTTGTTAGCCATTATTTTGATTTTATTTTTATCAAAAGTAGGCAGTCTGTAAGCGGATGAAGTTAAGGATCATATCAAAAAAAATTAAACTTTGATACATGCCTTATAAATTATTTAACACTCTGATATTCAGATTATTAAATTCATTAACCTTATGCTAGATATTAAAATTTGTAACATGGATTTAAATTTTGATACAGACATAATCTTGCATTATTCTGTTTTAACTTTAGATTTTGCTGGAGATAGCTTGAGAAGAGGGGACTCTTAATGGTTTTGGTTTTAGAACTAGCAGATTAAAACATAAATCTGGCAAGTCAAATAAAATAATAGTCTGCTTAAAATAAGTTTTGCGGGCATCCACGCTCGTGCATATTTGTTCAGGCTGCTGGTCTGAGTAAAGTCTAATACTATAAGACATACACAGGCACAAGTGACGCTTCGCTTAACACTTGCGCCAGTTGGACCTATTTATTAATACAGAATAATCTTCTTAGTATAAAAGGTATTTTATGGGATAGCTTATTCTTTACTCGGAGAAGTTAGAGGTGGGTTCACAATTTTTATTGCAAAATATTCAAATTGAATACCAACTCAGCTACGCAGTTTAAACAGGCTCAGTACGTAAATGCTGGTTTTTGTAATCGGTGGGCGAAACCCCGAACTTGCTTTTAAAAGCGGTAGAGAAATAGGTAGCCGAAGAAAACCCAACCTGAAAAGCAACATCCGCAATAGAAGCTTGGGGTTGCCGCAAAAGCGTACAGGATTTATTAAGCCTTACTGTTTGGATGTAATCATTTACATTGCAGCCAATCAGGGCTTTTACCTTGCGGTATAACTGCACCCTTGACAAGCCAATTTCCCTACCTAAGAACTCCACACTTAGGTCTGGATCAGGCAGCTTGGCGTCAATAATTCGTTTAAAGTCTTCCAGAAACTTTTTATCCAGCTTAGAAATAGTAACGCCTTCAGTTGGGGGCAAATGCAGTACTTCGCCGGCAGAAAAACGCTCCTTAACCAGTTGCCGATTAGTCAGCAAACTGCGAACACTTTCTTTTAAAACCTGCGGGCTGAAAGGCTTCGTTAAATATAAATCGGCACCTACCTGCATACCTTCTACTTGCTGTTCCAGGCCGGTGCGGGCAGTTAAAATAATTACCGGAATATGAGAAGTACGAAGATCGGTTTTTAAGGAAGCAACTATTTTTAACCCATCCGTATCGGGCAGCGTCAGGTCGCAGATAATTAAATCCGGAATATTTTCGTAAGCTTCGGCTAATCCTTGCTCGCCTTCGGAGGCCGCTGAGACCTGGTAATTGGTTTGGAGGGTAAACTTCAGGAAATTACGCAGATCCGGGTGATCTTCAATAACCAGAACATGATGCTTTTGAGGTGTTATATTGGTAGGTGTTTCCCAAACCGGACTGGCATCTTCCAATAAATTTTTACTTAGCTGGTGCTCGCCGGTTATTACCTGGCTGGTGGTTTTTTCTTCTTCCGTAAAATGGTTGTTGCCCAATTGCAATTGTACCGTAAAGGTGGTGCCTTTATTTGGTTCGCTAATTAAATTAATATTGCCGTGGTGTAACAATACAAACTCTTTCGAAAGCGGCAATCCTAAACCGGTTCCTTTATTGGCAGCGTGCTGGCCTTGGTAAAACATTTCGAAAGCGCGGGCTGCTTCGGGTTCCGACATTCCAATACCGGAATCTTTTACTTTAATATTTACACAGTTCAGACTCAAATCCTTTTCTACCACAATCTGAATCCGGCCATAATCTTTGGTAAACTTAAAAGCATTGGATAAAAGATTAAAAAACACTTTATCCATCATGTTGGTATCAAACCAAACCGATAAATTAGAAAGGTTGGTAACTAACTTAAATTCAATATGGTGCTTTTTAGCCAGTTGCTCAAACGGCAGCATGATCTCCCTTATAAAAGAGATTAAATCATTTTCGGTAGCGGTAACCCTTATTTTGCCACCTTCCAATTTCCGGAAATCCAGCAATTGGTTCACGAGCCAGAGCAAACGCTGCGCATTCTTCTGAATCAGTTTTAAATTCTGCTTTACCATTAAATGGTCGGCTTTGCCGTGCAACAAACCTTCTATGGGCCCCAGGATAAGCGTCAGCGGCGTCCGGAACTCATGCGAAATATTGGTAAAAAATCGGAACTTCGATTCGGTAGCCGCCTGGGCCTCTTCGGCCATTTCCTGAATTTTATTCCGTTGCTCTATAATTTGTCGGTTTTTGGTCTTTAACTTCTTGTTTATCTTTTTTCTCTCTACAGAAGAATACAAGGCCCAAGCCCCCAACACCACCGAGCAAACCAGCAGCCCCGACAATGAATACAATAATATTTGCTGGTTTTGGTAAAGCGCAATCTGCTCTTCGTTCCGTTTCTGTTGGCGCTCAATATCTTCCTGCTGGGTCAGGATTTTATCGGTTTGCATTTTAATCATGCGGGCATTCGACGAATCGATAACGGCAGTACTTAAAATATTCTCTTTATTAAAAGGCTTGTTCTGCAATATTTGCATAGCCGTCCGGATAGCTTCTTCGCCCCCGGTTGGGTATAACATGGTGGCATTTAAAATGCCATCGTTTACCATCTGAATTCCACCCAAAGGACCTGCCAGTCCATCTATGCCAACAAATTTGGTATTCGCTACTAATCCTTTTTCTTTAAATACTTCGTAAGCACCCAGGGCCATTTGGTCGTTGTGGGCAAAAACCAAATCTACGGTGGGCAGGCCGGCAATATTTTTTTGCAGTCGAGTTTTGGCTATGTTCTTTTCCCAATCTCCCGGAAAGGTTTTTACTAACGTTATACCCAGATATTTGCTGATTGCCTCAGAGAAACCCCGGTGCCGCTCTACGGTAGGAGAAGATTTGGGCAATCCGGATATTTCCAGCACCCGGCCCCGCCCCTGTAAAGCAACCCCAATATATTGCCCGGCGGTTTTGCCTACTTCGTAATTATTGCCGCCTACGTAAGCCGTGTAAAACGAGGAAGCCGTTTTGCGGTCTACCACCACCACCGGAATGCCTTTTTGGTAAACTTCTTCTACAATGGGGGTTATGGGTTCAGCTTCGTTCGGCGAAACAATGAGGAGGTCGGGTTTGGCCTGAATTAATTCTTTTATCTGGCTAATCTGGGTTTGGCTGTTACCTTTGGCATCTAGGTATAGTAAACGGGTATTCGGGTGAAAAGCCAGTTCCCGCTGCATGCCCCGGAGCATATCCTGGCGCCAGACATCATTACCGGTACACTGCGAAAAGCCAATAGTATAGGTTGGTTCTTCTTTTTCTTTACAACCGCACAGAAATAAGAAGCCAATAATTAAAAAGAAAAGTTTTCCCCGGAAAGGCATCTAAGTCAAACAATTAATTCCGATAAGTCTTACCGCTTAACAGACTGACTAATTTAACATAATTAAATCAGATGCAATATTATACCACTTTGATAAATTACAATACAACAGATTATTTATTTATAATAAAGCAACATTAAAGGTGTTTTATTATTAAAGGATGTTCCATAATCTGCAAAAACTAAAATATTCTGATATTTAACTTTGGTAAGGCAATTACCACCAAAGTCGCGCTTCCTCATTGTTTTAAAAAGGTTTGACTTAACCAATGCTTAAACCAAGGCTATTATACCCGGCGTTTTTTTCAATGTTCCTATAAATACTTCCTTGTATTAACTAATAAATATTAAATGGTTCTTGCTTCCCGAGAGAGTGGTTTGATTGTGCTGGGCAAAATAAACAGGGGCAAATTAGCTTTTTGCGTAAATTGGCCGGTTATGCTTTTCCGAAGTAATTTTTCCAGAAAGGTATGGCGATGCGGCACCAGCGCTAATAAATCGGCCTGCTGCTCCTGCGCAAACTGCTGAATACCGGTTGCAATGTCGGCCTCCTGCCGGAAGTGTACTTCAAAATCCAAATCACGCAATTGTTCATCCAGCAATTCCAATGCTTTTAGAACTTTAGCCTGTTCCACCTGGGGGCTATTATCCTGGTAAAGATGCAGCACCTGCAAATGCGCGTTAAAAAGCGAAACAATCTGCTGCAACGAACGCAGTGAAAAAGCCTCCGGTAAATGGGTAAGATCGCTCGCAAAAACGATATTACGGATTGGTTTATTCGGTGCTACGGCCGGTAACGCCAGCACCGGTACGCGCGTCGATTGAATTACCTCAGAAACGGTACTGCCCATAAAAGCCTGGCTTACGGCACCCGCACCGCGCATGCTCATTATTATCAAATCGGGTTTGGAAGCGACAGTCTCTTCCAGGATTGCCTCCGCAGCCAGACTAAATTTACTTACACAATTAATTTTCACGGCGGCTTTTCCGGCGGCTATGGTATCGCTTACCAATACATGGTTGCCGCTTTTAGTTAAAGGCTGGTTAGCGGGTATATCCGGCGCAACGTTTTGAGGCCTGATAAATCTTAAACTAAAGTTTTTGGCGGTATCGCTTTGTACCTCCGCCGCAAATTCTTCCAGAACCCGGTTCTTTTCTTTTTCCAGTTGCGCAACAGCCTCATCCACTCTTAAAGCGCTTCCGGTAGATAATGGCTCATGAAAAGCATGTAATAAAACTATTTTGGCCTGTGCCAAACGGGCTAAGTCGATTGCAAAAATCAAGGCCTGACGCGAATCCAGAGAATAATCAACCGGAACTAAAATAGTTTTCATGGTGGCAGGTTTTAGAATGCTGAAAAGAGGAATGATACTAAAAACGAATAACAATAGCCAAAGGTAGCCATTCGCTTTCTCGATTTCGATGATCCGCATTCCCTACCAGTATGATCCTGATCAGTTAATATATATTGATTTTATATTATTTATTTTTAAGCTATTATGGTGATTTAGTGTCAGTCCGGAAAAGCCTTTGTAACCGGGATTAAAAAACAAGGTAAACGGCAGTCCAGCACCAGGAGAAATTAAGGTCGCCAAAAAGAACCCCGGTGCATCAGTTTTATCTTCCGGATTGCATTTTGCTACGCTCCTTTTTTCTTTTCCAGGTACTATGAACTTTGGCAGCCCCGATAGACACGACCAGCCACAGGGTGATACATATATAATTCAGATCGGAAATATGTTTCATAATGGTGTCTTAAAAGGTCGGTTTATTATAAAGTACAAATTAAGCTAATTATCAATCAGATTAAAAACTAAAATATTAAATTTACATAATCCAATTGTTTAAAATATTTTAAAGAATAAATAAAATTAAACTCCACCCCATACCCCTATAAATCAATCATCAAACAGATACAAATCAACAACACCCTTTTAACTTAAAAAAACAAATACTAATTACTAACCCGCATAACTAATTTGTTAAGGCTATATCTTTATTAAATTATTCCTATTTACTAAAGTTACGCAGAGGAGTAGTGATGGACACCTCATCCCCCAGCCCCTCTCCTCTGGAAGGGAGAAGGAGAGTTGCGGTAATGTATTGTTTAAGGAAAAAGCTTCTAGCAGCAGAAGAAATATTGTACTGTAATGCACAGTAATTTACCATATAGCGGATGAGGTAATTAGCCGATGCATTAAATTCCTTTAGAACTACTTTGTTACTGATTATTGCATTCGGAATATCAGGATTATTTATTCATTCCCTTTATAAACCTTCTAAAGAGAAAAAACAACATTATTACACCAGTAATTCTCCAAAATAGATTTTAGAAATAGATGAAGACTGATATATCAAAATAGCTCTTCTAACCTAAAATTTATAATTTCTAATTTTTAACTTGGTGAAGCACTAGCTGTAACATTAATCAAAGTGCCTCTCCTTTTTCAGGAGAGGGATTTAGGGTGAGGTCCTCCCGCAACCGCAGTTAAACTAATACTCAACAATTGGGTTTATCAGTAATTACACGATGCCGGCACCAACCCTCTAATACCGATATCGTTTATAACAGCAATTTTTTATTTTAATAAATACGTTATGAACGAAGCGCCAATAGAAGAATTTAAACGTCTGTACAATCAGCAGCGACAATTCTTTGAGAGTGGAAGAACCAGAAGTTATGCTTTCCGGCGTCAGCAGCTAATCCGGCTTAAAAACGCGGTGCGCTCACACGAGGAACTGATAACAGAAGCTTTGTACCAGGATTTGCACAAGGCGCCCACCGAAAGCTACACCACCGAAATTGGCTTCGTTTATGAAGAAATTAATTATGCCCTGAAGCACCTGAAAGAATGGATGAAGCCCCAACGGGTGCCAACCCCTTTGATTGCGCAACCCGCACACAGTAAAATTTACCGCGACCCACTTGGGCTTACTTTAATTATTGCTCCCTGGAACTATCCCTTTCAACTCATGCTTTCGCCGCTGGTGGGAGCCATCGCCGGCGGTAATTGTGCCATTTTAAAACCATCCGAAGAAACCACCCGCACTGCCGAGGCTATTGAAAAAATAATTAAAGACACTTTTCCGCCGGAATATATTGCAGTAGTGCAGGGTGCGGGTGCCGTGGTAGTGCCGGCGCTGATGGATAATTTTCCCTTCGACCACGTTTTCTTTACGGGCAGTGTACCGGTTGGGAAAATTATTATGGCTGCGGCGGCTAAACACCTGACACCAGTAACCTTAGAACTAGGTGGTAAAAGCCCCTGCATTGTAGACGATACGGCCAACTTACACGTAGCAGCCCGCCGGATTGCCTGGGGCAAATTTCTGAATGCCGGTCAAACCTGCGTAGCGCCGGACTATTTAATTCTGCATCAATCTGTTAAAGACCAGTTTGTAACTTTAATTAAAGAAGCCATCCGTGATTTTTACGGCGATGACCCGGCCCAAAGTCCTGATTACCCCCGGATGCTTAATCAAAAACGGTACAATGCGGTGGCTAAATTTCTGAAGAGCGGAAAGATTCTGGTTGGTGGCCAAACAGATGAAGAAGAAAAATATATCTCCCCTACCCTGCTGGATAATATTTCTCCAGATGACCCCATCATGCAGGAAGAAATATTCGGGCCGGTATTGCCTATCCTGACGTACCAGCACCTGGAAGAAGTACCCCGGATAATCGCCCGCCAGCCTTACCCCTTGGCTTTATATTTATTTACCGGCAGCAGCGCCCACGAAAAATATATTATGGAACAGGTACGGTTTGGGGGTGGCTGTGTAAACGATACGGTTTTACATTTAGCCAACCCAGCTATTCCGTTCGGTGGCGTGGGCACCAGTGGACTGGGCAATTACCACGGCAAATACAGTTTCGATACCTTTACCCACGCCAAAGGTGTATTAAAGGCCACTACCAAATTAGATATTCCGCTGCGGTATCCGCCCTATGAGAAAAAAGCCCGGTACGTTAAATGGTTTATGGATTAACTGTGAAGCTTTTTATTATCTCAATTGCCAGCATTTATAGTTACCATTGGCGGTGTTATCACAGCCAACCATAAAGCAGACTACTTGCCGGCGAAAACTCACACTCACGGTAAGGGCTGCTGACTAAGTAATTTCAAAATGCCAAACAGCTTCTAAAATACTTAACAGCTTTCATTTCAAAGAAAATTAATATTTTCTTTGAACTATTACTTACAAAATTCCGGCTTAGTTCTCAATGCTTTTCACCCAAACCTTATTAATCAGAATGATGAGGAGGTTTTCGGGTTTCCGTTAAATTTAGAAAACTTAATTCGATTGAGTTGGTTTATCTCTACAAATCAGGTTCTTTTAGTTTTGTTTTTACACCCGGTTTTCGCAAATAATTTTTGTTTATCCCGGAGCATATCTGTTAAAAATATATTTATAAACTATTGATAATCAATAAATACAATTAGTACTCTTCTGAACCAAGCCCAGGTTACACCTGTTATAATTCTGTATGCAGAAACTTAATCCTTCTACTATTTTATATACTCCCGACGCCCTGAACCAGCGCGGGTTACAGGCTTTGGCAGACTACCCGAATGCTATCCGCGAAGAGATAAAACAACATAACCGTTTGCCGATTTTAGACGGCAATCATTACCAGGTAAAGTCTAATGTATTGGTACTAGGCCGCCTGAAAACGCTGGTTTGCAAGGAAAGTGGCCGGAGTTCTGATTTTATTTCGCCAAGTTTGGCAAACGGCTGTTTAGGAGCCTGTGCTTATTGCTACGTAGACCGCAACAAGCCCGTAAACCCGATTACCTTGTTTACTAATACCGAAGAAATATTGGCCGCCGTAGACAAGCACGTGCAAAAGCAAGTTTGGCCCAAAGTGCCTAATCAAACACACCCCTTGTATTACAGCTACGATATTGGCTGTAACTCCGATATTTCGGTAGATGCTTCTATTTCGGACAATGTAAAAGTAGCCGTAGATTTTTACCGGAAACACCCGAAAGCTTTTGCCACTTTCGCCACTAAATTCGTGAACTCCGACATGCTTACTTGCGACCCGCAAGGCAAAGTTCGCATTCGGTTTAGTTTATTGCCGCATAAGGTAAGTAAGTTAGTAGATGTACGCACCGATTCGGTAGACAAGCGTATTGCTGCTATTAATGATTTTTACCAGGCCGGTTACGAAGTCCACGTTAACTTTTCGCCGGTGATTGTCTACGAAGGTTGGCAAGATGATTACCGCGAGTTGTTTGAAGAACTAAACGAAGCGGTACACCCGCAGGTAAAAGCACAGATGAGTTGCGAAGTAATATTTTTAACGCATAACTTCTGGCAACACGAAGCAAACTTAAGCATCAACCCGAAAGCAGAAGACTTAATCTGGACGCCGGCTACGCAGGAAACCAAGAGAAGCCAGTTTGGCGGGATTAATGTACGCTATCAGCACCAACTAAAAGCCCAGTTAATAGAAGAATTCAAGCAGTTGCAGCAGGAAATTATACCGTGGTGCTCAATCCGGTATATTTTTTAAGCCAGGATTATACATACAAAAGCCCCGGTACTTGCAACAGGTACCGGGGCTTTTTACATTATGCACTAAACCCAGTTTTCGGAGCGGCAGATGCCCTCTTGCAAGCCGCGCAGTTCTGCCAAGCCGCGCATCCGGCCAATGCAGGAATAACCAGGATTAGTTGTTTTATGCAAGTCATCCATCATCTGGTGACCGTGATCGGGCCGGAACGGAATGGGTTCTGCTACCTGCTGCTGAATGGTCAGGATTTCTTTCATCACGGCATACATATCTACGTCGCCGCCCAGGTGGTCATCCTCGTAGAAATTGCCGTGCTCATCTTTTTTAACATTTCTTAAATGTACAAAATGAATGCGGTCGCCTACCATCCGGGCCATTTCGGGCAAATTATTGTTGGGGTTAGCACCCAAAGAACCGGTACAGAAACAAATGCCATTGCTTTGATTGGGTACCGCCGATAAAATATATTCCAAATCCTCGGCCGTACTCACAATACGGGGCAAACCCAAAATATTAAACGGCGGATCATCGGGGTGAATGGCGAGTTTTATTCCTACATCTTCGGCTACCGGCGCTATTTGCTGCAAGAAATATTTTAGGTTTTCCCGTAGTTCGGTGCGGTCAATATCCCGGTACCGGGCCAAATTTGCCCGCATCTCCTCCAGGGTTTGTTTTTTCTCGCCGGGTATACCAAACATCACAATATTTACCAATTTTTCTATTTGTGCCGGCGTATATTGCTTAAATCTTTTTTCTGCTTCCTGCAAAACAGCTTCGGAATAATCCTGGCAGGCGTTTTCTCTTTGCAGAACGTGGATATCAAAAACCGCCAAGTCGAACCAATTAAAGTAAAGCGCTTTAGAGCCATCGGACATAACCAAGTCCAAATCGGTCCGGGTCCAATCGTTAACGGGCATAAAATTGTAGGTTACAATCTTAATGCCGCAGGCCGCAATATTCCGGAGAGATTCTTTGTATAAATCAATATAATGCTGGTAATCGCCGGTTCGGGTTTTAATAGATTCGTGAATAGTAACGCTTTCTACTACATCCCAAGTAAGATCATAAGCGGCTAATTCGGCCTGTCGCTTTTTTATTTCTTCTACTGGCCACACTTCGCCGTGTGGAATGTGGTGCAAGGCCGTTACAATGCCTTCAGCGCCGGTTTGTTTAATATCCTGCAGCTTTACCGGGTCCTGCGGCCCAAACCAACGCCATGTTTCTCGCAATTTCATGTATTGTATTTACTTTTTTATTTTACTAAATTTTACGAAGTTCTCCCTTTAGAGGGGTAGGGGGGAGGAGCTATACGAATTCAATATTTTAATATTTAACTTCAGGATAAGAATCCTATTAAAAAATTATAATATCCTTTTCCTGAGGAAATATAAATAATCCTCCCCCTACTGCCTCCAAAGGCGACTTAAAATTACTTTTGGTAATAACTAAACGCCCGAAAAAACCGAGAAACCGCCGTCTACGCAAATTACTTCGCCGCTAACAAATTTAGAGGCATCGCTTAAAAGCCAAATTAGCGCGCCGTTAAGTTCTTCGGGCTCGCCAAAACGTTTGTAAGGCGTGCTGCGAATTACGGCCTCGCCCCGGGTGGTATACCCCCCGTTGGGGGTGGTTAACAGATGCCGGTTTTGTTTCGTTACAAAAAAGCCGGGGGCAATCGCATTCATCCTGATTTTATCACCGTACCGGTTCGCTAGTTCTACGGCCATCCAACGGGTATAATTATCGATAGCCGCTTTGGCCATAGAGTAACCCAAAACCCGCGTAATAGCTGTTTGAGCCGCCATTGAAGAAATATTGATTATAGTGCCGCCGTTATTTACCATGTGCCGGCCAAAAATAGTAGTGGGTAAAACCGTACCGTATAAATTTAAATCAAATACCTGTTTCAGGGCTTCAATATTAACCGAAAAGACATCCTGATCCGGGCCAATGACTGCTTCGGCCACGTTGCCACCGGCAGCATTTACCAGGGCATCTATTCGGCCGTAGGTTGCTAATATTTGCTCGCAGGCACGCTCCAGATCCTCCGGTTGCAGTACATCTGCTGCGATGAATAAGGCTTCGCCGCCGGTTTGTTTCACTTCCTGCTCCCGCTCGCGGCCCACCTCAGCATTCCGGCCCAAAATTATTACTTTGCCGCCGGCTTCAGCAATGGCTTTGATAAAGGCACCTCCCAGAATACCGGTGCCGCCGGTAATTACTATCACTTTGTCTTTAATATTGAACATGTATTTCTAGAATTTAAGCAATTATATTGTGGCCAAAAAATAGCCGTTATAAGTTTATGAAGCGGCAATATAAAAAAACCTGTAAGATTATTTCTCCAGGTCTTTTTATATTTAACATAGTAAAACACGCGTAATCTGTGTTTAAATAATAAGGTTACCCTTGTCGTTGCTTAATCCTTTACTTTGCAGCCCTTGGCCCGAAATTACATGGATTTCGACAACTTCTTGAACAGTCAGTTTTTTCATTAATCTACTGACCTTGAGAGTTAGTTTTACCAATCAAACTACTCGTCTATAATTTCAGTTAAAGCAGGTATATTGGTCTCTGCCCCAGCATACCCAATATTTTGATTTAAGTGGCCTTTGCTATTTGAGACAATGGCATTGATCGGAATAGGCCACAAAACATGGTAAGGACTCATGGTATATTTATCTCCGTGAATGGTTTGCACATTCTTATTATAAAACTCATTCTTCTCCATCACCCGATCATAAAAGAAATTATCTTTAGAGAAATCGGCCAAGTTATAGGTTTTACCATTATAGGCGGGTTTACCAGTTTTAGCAAATAAATAGGCAATACGCGTAAGTTCCGTTTTACGGGGTTCTTCGTAATATAATTCCCTTGCCCGCTCATCCAGAATAGTGCCAATGGTAATATTGCCGGCTGCCACCGGGGCCGCCTGGGCCCGGGCTCTTACCTTGTTAATATCCGCGGCAGCAAGCGCCAGGTTATCTTTCCAGTAGTAAGCTTCGGCTCTCAATAAATAAGTTTCGGCCAACCGGAAAACGTACCAATCGGTATGTCCGCCACTGGGCTGCACCCGCTCCGGATCCGGAACAAATAATTTATAATGCGGCCAGGAGAACCAATTCCGGATGGTATCGGAGGTGGTACGGGTGCCATTGGTATTATACTTAACCAGGTTTTTACCATACCAGGGATTATTTGCTTTCTTCAAAGCCGGATCATTATAAACCAAATCCTCCATATTCATCCAGTTACCAGGAGAATGGCGCAAATCTTTATTATCACCCTTCCAAATGGTTTCGGTATAGTACCAAGTTGGCCGGAGGCGGCCAATTCCTCTGCCGGTCATTAGAACCTGCGGAATTTCTGCATTAACGGCATCGCTGGTTCCTTTCAAACCTCCCGGCGTTAATACTCGGTTATTACCCCAAAGGGGCACGCCATTGCGCATACTCTGGATGCCACCTTCCAAATTACCGTCCAGGGCAAGCCGATCGATAACCAGCAACAGGGCTTCCTTATTTTCGGCCAGAGCTTTGTTTTCCGGCCGGTGTAAATCCCAGATTACATTTTTAGTGGCATTGGCTTTATCAACACCAAACCGGGTGGTCATAAGGGCGTGGTTGCCCCCGTCTATTACATTGGAGGCCGACTTAATAGCAGCATCAAATTCACCTAAGGCCAAATTCACCTTGGTTAGTAAATGGCTGACAGCTCCCCGGGTTACTTCTCCTTTATCTATCGTAACCGGTACCCACTTCTCGGCAAACTCCAAATCTTCCTTCATCTTTTGCAGAATAACCTCCCGCTTGGTAGAATAAAAATCCATCTTTGGCGTTTGAATTTCCTTCAGTATTAAGGGCACATCTCCAAACTGTTGAGTCAGGCGATAATACCGGAAAGCCCGATGAAAGTAAGCTGTACCCAAAACGGCATTCCGTTCGGCCTCATCCTTAAAAACGGCTTCATCGATCCGGGAAATGACGACATTGGCATATTTAATACCTTTAAATCCTTCATACCAGTACCAGCCTATTTTATTGCGGTCGGTATGATTTAAATTAGCATCCGGCGTAATCATCAAATTCATATCCTGGGCCGGCCCCGATTTATCGGTAGTACCTTCCACTGCCAATTCGGAAAAAATATGTTCAGTAACAATAGGCGGGTTATCTCCATACCACTCATAACGCATATTCCGCAAGCCGGCAACCAAAGCTGACCGCATGCCATTGGCATCGTTAAAGGTATTTTCAGGAGCATAAAAAGATAGAACTTTGGGTTTTAAAAAGTCCTCTTTACAACCAATAACTCCAAAAGTGCTTATACCAGCCAAGGCCAGAAGGTATATCGTTTTTTTATATAATATTTTCATAATCTGATTCCGTTATATTTTACCACATTATTTTACAAAGTCATGTTTAAGCCCAGGGTATAGGTTCTGGGAGTAGGACCACTATTTTCCGGATCCCAAAAGGACCAATCAGGGGCATAATAGGCTACGTTGCGGGTTGTAAAATATAATCTTAGATTCTGAATACTGGCCCGTTGAATAATTTCCCGGGGCAGGGTATAAGCCAAAGCAATATTGTCTAACCGGATGAGAGACTTTTTCCGGTAAATATCGAAACTGGCCCCGCCGTTGCTGGAATATAGCCGGGCATAATCATTGCGGGCATTTTCTGGCGTCCAGTAAGGAACTACATAAGAACTGGAGCGATCCAGGAAACCGGTATTATTTTTTGCCTGGTTAAACGTATTAATATGACCCCAGTAGGAATACATCATAAAGGAAAAATCAAGGTTCTTCAATATTTTAAATTCGTTCCGGAGGGTCCATCTGAACCGGGGAGCAGTATACCCCAAGAATTCTTTATCGTCGTTGGTGTATTTAAAATCGCCGTTTACATCTTTAACCTTAAAATCGCCTGGCTTTACACCATATTTCGCGGCTTGTTCAGCCTCATTTTCCTGCCAGACCCCAAGCGTTCTTAAGCCCCATCTTTCGTCGATGGCGTGGCCGATAAACCAGCTATTAGAAATATCATCCTGCTCCTTCTGACCGATTACGTTGCCGGCTTCATCTTTAACATCCACCATATCACCGTACAGATGCACAATCTTATTCCGGTTCAGAGAAAAATTAAAAGTGGTTTTCCAGGCAATATTTTCTCTTTCGAAATTATGACTGGTAAGATTAAGCTCAATACCTTTGTTCTGGACTTCACCCAGGTTGTCTAAAACATAGTTAAAGCCTAAAAAATCTGGCAAAGCTCTTTGTACCAACAGATCGGTGGTAGCCATTTTATAGGCTTCTATACTGCCGTCAATTACATTATTAAAGAGGCCAAAATCCAAGCCCGCATTCAGAGACTCTGTACTTTCCCATCTTAAACCCGGGTTAGCCATCCGGTTAACATACAGCTGGGAAACTTGGTAAACAGTGCCATCCGGCTTTACCAGGAGGTATTTACCAGAAGTTAAATCCGATATAGCATCGTAGCGACCAATATCCCGGTTTCCGTTTTTACCCCAGGAAAACCGCAGCTTCCCATAATTCAACCAACTCAGGGCAGGTGCTGCTTTCACAAAAGATTCGTCGGTAAAAATCCAGCCGAAAGCGGCGGCCGGGAAAGTAGCCCGGGGGTTAGATTGTCCAAACGCGGAATAGCCATCGCGGCGCACCGATAAGGTTAAAAGGTAGCGCTGCTTCAAGGCATAATATACCCGCGCCATGAGGGCATCGCCGGTACTGTAATTGTCGCTGGCGCTAATAATGGGATTTATACCCGCCTGAATCCGATGGTAACCAAGTTTGTCGTGCGGATCAAAACCTTCGTTGGACATGGCGTTTTGCCAGCTTTGATATTTTTCGGCATTGGCCAGGAGCGTCACATCTAATTCGTGTATTTCTCCAAATTTTTTATTCCATTTTATCAGGTTATCAATTTGCCAATTATAAATATGGCTTTGTTCCCGGCTGGCTAATCCACCTTTTTTGGCCCAATCCGGGTGGCCTGCTCCCTGATGATTGTAATACCGGAACCACTCTAAACGGGGTGAAAAATTAACCTGGTAAGTGGCGCCAAATGGCAGGTTAACCTTACCATATATGGTTGAAATAAGCGTGGTATATTTTCTTAACCGATCGGTATAACTCATCGAAAGGAAAGGATGCCTGGATCCTCCACCCGGCTCATCTACCGGGCTATACCGGAGGTTACCTTCATTATCATATTCCGAGCCCCAGGGGGAGTTATTAATAATTCTACCCCAATCGGCATAAGTAGGGCTTGGATCATCATCAAAAGACACATGGCTCTCATCCCGGTCCGCAAATTGGGTATTTAGTCCTACCGTCAGGAATTTATTTACTTTTCCTTCCAGGTTGAGACGGCTGCGATAAGTAGTAAACTGATCGCCAACAATTACCCCTTCATTATCCTGGTATCCCAACGACATATAATAAGAAACACCCTCTTTCTTTCCCGAGAGGCTTACATTATAATCTTGCCGTTTCCCGTTGTGAAATACCATATCGGCCCAGTCGACAGTATTACCGGCTTTATAATTTTCAATTTCGATGGGGTTGAAGCCCAGCCTTTGCAACCAGACATCAGTCGGGTCGCCGGTGGCACCATCTAACCAGGTAGCTAAAGGATAATTGCCAGGCAAAGTATTTGGGTTAGAATAGGTATAGGGCTTTGCATTAACATCACGGCTATTTTGCACATCCTCCCGCCACTTAATAAATCCTTCGGGGCCGTATACTTTCTCTTCTTTCGCCAGGGTAGCCAATCCAAAACTTGCATCGAAAGTAACCACCGGCTTGCCCTCTTTCCCTCTTTTAGTAGTAATAAGCACAACGCCGGAAGCTGACTTGGCTCCGTAAACCGCTGCAGAACTAGCGTCTTTTAACACATCAATCGTTTCAATATCGTTGGGGTTTATATCGGCTAATGCACCGTAATAAATAATACCGTCGAGTACAATCAAAGGAGAGGAACCAGCCGAGAGCGTGTTCTGCCCACGTACTTGCAAACTGCCGCCTCCTTTGGCAGAAGCACTAAAACCTACGTTTAAACCAGGTACATTTCCACGCAATACATCCTGTACCGAATTTGGATTCTCATTTTCCAGCTGGGTAGCCTTAACCTGCGATACGGCACCAGTCAAATCCCGTTTTGTCTGGGTACCATAGCCAATCACCACTACTTCATCCAGAGCTTTTACATCATCGGTTAAGGTAACATTTAAAGATTGCTGCCCATTTATAGGCACTTCTTTGGGCGTGAAACCAATGAAAGAAAAAACTAAAATACCTTTATTGTCGGGAACCGCAAGGGAATAGCGCCCACCGGCATCGGAAGTGGTGCCAATAGTCGTACCTTTCACTACAATAGTAACACCCGGCAGGGCTTCGCCATTATTAGAGGTTATGCGGCCGGAAACGGCAAATTGCCCCTGGCTTTGCGTTTGTCCCGCTTGTGCCTGGGCGAGTTGCACAGTAAGCAGCAGACAGAGCACGATTGGGATCATGCTCCAAGGAAGTTTGAGTAAGGGATTTTTCATGTGGCGGATTAAGTTATTTGAATGAGAAAAAATTGAAAATTATTATGCTAAAAGCAGACCGCACTCGTAACTTGACTTTCGTGAGCGCTATATTTAACCAATCTAAAAGCAGAAGAATGTTCCGGCGAGAAACATAAATATTATTACAACTGTTTTCTGCTTTAAAAAAACAGCAACGCGCTATGCAGCCAAACTACTACGTTGTTGGTTTATCCAGAATTTAATAAACAATAAATTATAAATACAGCTAAGACAAACTTTAACTTTAGTAAAGGCTATTCTTACAATATTAATACTTTCATAAAATTACCTTTAAGTACTCTCATAAGTAGTAATATCAAGTCCCTATACAACCAAATGGCTTCTACCCAGGAGGTATTGGGGGAGAGGTATATTCCGGATTTCCGGAAGGCCTATTTACCTTTACCCGAAAATTAAATTTGACTATCTGTAAGAGCCGATTCTAAAAGGCTACTCCTGGCTTTAAAAACGCATTTCTGCCGGTAAGGTCGCGAACGGAGAAGATTAGTATATCACTTTCTCCATTCGCGTGAGGCTTGCAACCAGGAATTAGAAAATTAATTAGCTTTTTCTGTTTACCACATAATTTGTGCCGTACGGGTACCGCTGCGGTCTGGAGAGTAATTTATTAGCTTCGGCATTACCTTTAAACTCTTCTTTTTTCGGATCCCAATATAGTTTACCCGGCACTTTCATGGCGGCGTGCGCCAGCAAACAGGCACTGCACGAACGATGCGCCACCTCGGCCGGACTAATGGTTTCCTTTTTATTCTGGATACAATCGAGCCAATTACCGTGCTGTTCCGGACTGGCGTACAGATGGGTTTCTTTGGGTCCTATTTGGGAAGTTAATATTTTTGGATCGCTGGCGGTGAACGCTTTGCTCTGTTTGCCGCCAGAAGTTGGGTCCGATGCGGTTACGCCCCCTTCGCTGCGGGTAACAAAAATCCAGCCGTTGGTTCCTTCAAACTTAATACCGTTCGGGTTTTTGCTGTTTATAAACATGGTAACCCCGTTGGCATATTTCGATTCTACGGCATAATCGCCGTGCACCGACCATAATCCTTTTTTCGGGAAATCCGCAAATTTTGCTTCAATCTCAATGGGGCCGGTTAGTTCGGTATTCATTCCCCAATGGGCAATATCGATGTGGTGTACGCCCCAACCGGTAATCATGCCGGCCCCAAATTGTTCGCAGCGCAGCCACCCCGGACGGGAATTAACATCTTTTTGCGAATGTACCCGCTCTTCGGTATAATAGATATAAGGGGTAGAGCCCAACCACATATCGTAATTGAGGTTTTCCGGAATAGGCATTTCGGCAGTGCTGCCACCGGCAGGGTCGGAAGGCAAACCTACATGCACATTTACTAATTTACCAATGCGGCCATTCCTAACCAGTTCGCAAGCCTTTTTAAACTGGGGCCAGGGACTGATGGAACGCTGCTGACTGCCTAACTGGAACGTAACACCCGATTTACGCACGGCATCGCTCATTTGCCGGCCTTCTTCTATGGTAAGGGAAGTTGGTTTTTGCAAGTAAATATGCTTGCCGGCCATCGCGGCTTCTATAGCGGGTTGCGCGTGCCAATGATCTGGGGTACTGATCATGACGGCATCAATATCTTTATTGGCCAGCAGTTCTTTATAGTCGTCGTAGATTTTTACATCCAGGTAGCCTTTGGTATTCATTTTTTTATCGTACCAACCTTCTATCAGCTGCTTGCCGCTTTGTAAGCGGCTTTTATCTACGTCGGCTACTGCCATAATCCGGGCCACATCATACTTAAAGGTTTCGGGTAAATCATGGCCCCGGGCTATCCGGCCAATCCCAATCTGCCCGATATTTATTTTATTGCTGGGCGCATTTTTACCAAACACCGAGGCAGGCACTATAGTAGGAAAGCCGGTGATGGCCACAGAGGTAACTAATGCGCTTTTTGCCGCTTTCTTAATAAATTCCCTTCGGCTATTTAAATTATTCTCATTTGTATTCATAATAAGTTTGATGTGGCTAGTGGATAATTATAATAATAAGGTTTAGTTAAATTCAATATCGCACGGGAGCATCTTTCGATTGGGCATACGCTTTGGTATAATCGAGTTTTTTGCTTTGGCTGGCAATAAATTGTATTCCTTGTAACAGGTGTTTGAGGAACATAGGCTCCTGGTAATATTCTTTGTTATGGCCCAAGGTGGTAACCCAAATATTACCACCATCGAAATTCTGATACCATACCGCTGGAAACAAATCTTTATAAGGGCCGGAATATTGCTTTACCTTTTCCGCATCGGCAGCATCTAAGGCTTTGAAAGAGGTCAGGTCGTGGGCCATGGTAACTTTTATGCCCGGATAAAGCTCTTTCGTAAAATAGCATTCGTCGCCTAAACTGCGCTCCCAAACCTTTGGTAAACCTTGCATGGAGGGGTGCGCCGGGTCAATTAATTTTACACTAAATACCTGGTTTTTGGCATGCCAGACAAAGGTTCCGCCCACCATTTGCTTAAACCAGGTCCAGTTTCGCTCGGTACCGGTTACTGAATGAACACCTACAAACCCGCCACCGGCCTGTATATACCGCCGGAACGCAGTTCTTTGCGCATCGGTGTCAAATACATCGTTGTTGGTACTGGTAAAGATGAGCATGGTAAAATCTTTCAGTTTCGCCTCGTTAAAAATAGTTGGGTCATCGCTTACCTCTACCGTAAACCCATTCTCCTGGCCCATCTTCTGAATACTTTTTGCAGCAAACGGAATATTATCATGTACATATCCTTTACCGTTCTTGGTATACACCAAAACCTTTACTTTTTTCCAGTTTACATTGGCGGCGTTCTGGGGTGGCGCACCTGCTGTTAAACAAGCTGTTATTAAACAAAGAAGTAAGCTTTTAAAAAATACTTTCATAGGTGTAAGCAGATGGGTACTAGTTTAAAATTTTGTCCTGGATTGGTGTAAATAGGCAGAAACCGGTCTTTCCACAATGGCTAAGGCGGGAATTGCCAGCATATAATTAAACTTATAGGCTTCGGCCGAATGCCGGATGATAGAGGTTTGCCAATGGCCGGTTGCACAAATAAATATGGCGCCTCCTTTTTTGCTTTGTAATAGTTCCTGGTAATCGATAGACATATTAATACCGTTGTAAATCTGGCCCGTGTTTTTCGAACAGCAGTAAGAGATAAGTTTTACAGCTTTAGGATCGGCATCAAAGTGATTCTGATAGTTTAAACTACTTTGTATAACCGGCATAAAAATATTTGAATAATTGTTGTGGCAACAAACGCTCACAATTAATAAAATGTAATTGTAAATCAATGATTTATAAATACCAACTATAATTTTGTCTGCATTCTATAGTCGAGTATGAGGTAATTAGCACTGGAAAAATCCAGGAATATTAACCTAATACACAAAAGCTTTATGCAATATTTTGAAATCCCAATTAAGTAAAACATTTTAGAAATATCAACCGATTGCATAAATTAATTATTAAATATTCTATTATCCCTACAACTTCCACTTCCTATTAAAAAATCTTTAACTAAATCCGTAATAAAGGAAATATATTTTAATACACTTCGTACCAACCTCTTTCATAATAATGCTTACTAAACTGTGTCATTTAATTATATAATTAAGTTTCCTTAATCTGGTAGTTCTGGCACATAAATAAAATACAGCATCGGAGCTTATTCCATTGATAATTAGTGATGAATGCAATATTTTATCCATTTAATTTTACAACCAGTTTGATTAAGGAAGCTGTTCTTACCAGCTTATAAAGATTTTTTTTGTGAATAAATCGGCCTGAATTCCACAGTTAATAAATTAGATTTAAAAAGAATATAATTCTGAGATTTTTAATTAGCCAGCATACAAGCACAATAAAAGAAAAACCTTAAATTGCAATCGATTGCATAAAATTTCATTTTAGTTTCAGTCTGATAAAAGCAACTATAAATTCATGCAAATAATTAGTACCGGAAATAAGGAAATTACCATCTACGATATAGCCCGGAAATTGAATATTTCACCGGCAACGGTTAGCCGCGGCCTGAACGACCATCCGGCTGTTAATAAGGAAACCAAAAAGAAAATATTTAGTATGGCAAAGGAAATGGGCTACCGCTCGAATACTTTTGCCAGCAACCTGCGCCGGCAGCGAACGAATACCATTGGCGTTATTGTGCCCCGGCTCAATAGTAATTTTATGTCGTCGGTAATAGCAGGAATGGAAAAAGTAGCCAACCAGGCCGGCTATAATCTAATTATCAGCCAATCTTTGGAGACAGCCAAAAAAGAAGCCACCAATGCCCAAACTATGTTTAACAGCCGCGTAGATGGCTTACTGGTTTCCCTGGCCTACGACACCGACAATATTGACCACTTTAAAGACTTCCTGAAAAAAGGAATTCCGGTCATATTCTTCGACCGGGTATTTAATCATAAACAGTGCACCGGCATTGTTATTGATAATATAAAGGCGGCGCAGGAAGTTACCGCCCATTTAATTGGGCAAGGATGCCGCCGCATTGTTCATATTACGGGTAACCTGAAAAGAAACGTTTACGCCGACCGGCTAAAAGGCTATAAATATGCGTTGACCGACCACAATCTGGCATTAGACCCGAACCTGATCTTAGAAACAAACCTGAGTGTGGAAGCCGGGGTGGAAGCGGCCGAAAAAATTCTGCAGATGAATCCCTTGCCCGATGGCGTATTTGCAGCCAATGATGCCTGCGCCGTTAGCTGCCTGCAAACCCTGAAACAAGCCGGTATTGCTATTCCGCAGGATATTGCCTTTGCGGGGTTTAACAACGACCCGGTTTCGAAAGTAGTGGAACCAAACCTAACTACGGTAGATTATCCGGGCTCCGAAATGGGAGAAGTTGCGGCCCAAAACCTGATTAACCATTTAAATGGCACTGCCAATATTAACAATACCAATACCATAATCTTGCGTTCCGAACTGATTATCCGGGAGTCGTCGTTGCGGCACCCAGAGCATATTTAAAACCAGAGCAGGTAATATTTTATGATGCGAAACATAATTGTTTTTACTTTTTTATTTTTCTTTTGCCTGACCGGCCTTTCGGTGGGCGCTTACGCCGAAGATGGTTACCGCCTTTGGCAACGCTACGATTTAATAAAAGACGCCAGAAAGTTAAAACAGTATCAGGGCCGGGTACAGCAGGTAATAATCGAGGGCAGCTCTCCTACCCTTACGGTAGCCAGACAGGAATTACAACAAGGCCTGCAAGGTTTACTAGGCAAAGCGATAGAAATAAAAGACAACTTAAAACTTAATAATAGCCTGGTGGTGGGTACGCCCCAAAACTCGCCGGCTATTGCCGCTTTAAACCTGGGCCAAAAACTTAGCTCGGTTGGTAAAGAAGGATATTTAATTTTAACCACCACCGTTAACAGCAAAAAAGCCACCGTAATTGCCGCTAATACCGATGTAGGCGCACTTTACGGAGTATTTCATTTCCTGCGTTTAATCCAGACCCATCAAAATATTGATCAATTAAACATCAGCAATGCGCCTAAAACCCAGCACCGCATCCTGAACCACTGGGATAATTTGGACAGAACTGTAGAAAGGGGTTACGCCGGCTTTTCGCTGTGGGACTGGCACAAACTACCGGATTATATCGATGACCGCTACCTGGACTATGCCCGGGCCAACGCTTCTATCGGCATTAACGGCACGGTGCTAACCAATGTAAACGCCAATGCTTTAATTTTAACTAAACCTTACCTGGAAAAAGTAAAAGCTTTGGCCGATGCTTTCCGGCCGTACGGTTTAAAGGTTTACCTGACGGCCCGCTTTAGCGCCCCGATCGAAATTGGTGGCTTAAAAACCGCTGACCCGCTAGATGCACAAGTTCAAGCCTGGTGGAAAAATAAAGCCGAAGAAATTTATACCTACATTCCGGATTTTGGCGGCTTTTTAGTTAAAGCTAACTCCGAAGGCCAACCGGGTCCGCAAAACTATAAACGCACCCATGCCGACGGCGCCAATATGCTGGCAGATGCCGTAGCGCCTAGAGGTGGTATTGTGATGTGGCGCGCCTTTGTATACGACAACGAAGTACCCGAAGACCGGATTAAACAAGCTTACAACGAGTTTAAACCCTTGGATGGTAAATTCCGGAAAAATGTAATGGTACAGGTTAAAAACGGTCCGCTCGATTTTCAGCCCCGCGAGCCATTTCACCCCTTGTTTGGCGCCATGCCCCAAACCCCACTCATGATGGAATTCCAGATTACGCAGGAATATTTAGGCCAGGCCACGAACCTGGTGTACCAGGCGCCGCTGTACAAAGAAGTTTTGGATTCGGATACGCACGCCAAAGGCGCCGGTTCAACGGTAGCCAAAGTGGTAGATGGCACTTTGCATAACTACCAGCTTACCGGTATGGCCGGTGTAACCAATATTGGTAACGACCGCAACTGGACCGGGCATATGTTCGGGCAGTCTAACTGGTACACCTTCGGGCGGCTGGCCTGGGATCATACGTTAAGCTCCGAAGCCATTGCGGACGAGTGGCTGCGCATGACCTTTAACAACGAGGAAAAATTTGTTTCGCCGGTTAAGGATATGATGCTGCAGTCGCGCGAAATATTGGTTAATTACATGACGCCGCTGGGCCTACACCACATTATGGGTTGGGACCACCACTACGGTCCGGGCCCGTGGGTAGATAAAAAGAAACGTGCCGACTGGACCGCGGTGTATTACCACCGGGCCAGCGCCGATAGCATTGGATTCGACCGCACAGCCTCTGGCAGTAATGCCCTAGCCCAATATTTCACGCCGGTGCAGCAGCAATTTGGAAACCTGGCTACCTGTCCCGAAGAATTCCTGCTATGGTTTCATAGGGTAAGCTGGGATTACAAAGTAAAATCAGGGCGCACTTTGTGGGATGAGCTTTGCCACCGGTATTACAGTGGCGTAAATGGCGTGCAGCAAATGCAGCAAACGTGGAACCAGCAGGAAGACTACGTAGACCCGGAGCGATTCCGGCACGTGAAAACCTTTTTAGGCATTCAGGAAAAAGAAGCCCGGTGGTGGCGCGATGCTTGTGTATTGTATTTCCAATCCATCTCGAAGAGACCATTGCCGGCCGGCTTACCAAAACCAGAAAATACTTTGGAGCATTACATGAAAATAGAGACCAAATTTGTGCCGGGCATATAAATAGCTCATGTTACGCAGAAATAAGAAAACAAAGATTAAGGAACTCACCCCTGTTATTCAGGAGCAAACTTATTGGCTCACTGCTAAATAGGTTCCTCCTGAATGACAAGGGTGGACTCCGCAACCTTAAAAAGGTAAGCGAGCGATTATTGCCTGACATCAGTAAATAATTTTTCAGCTTGTACAACAGCGGTTTTATTAAAAAATAATTCTGTTGTAAGGATTGTCTCTCCCCAAAATATTCTTCTAATTAGAATTCCCTTAAACGCTTTCCCATAAAATGAAAAAAATAATTATCAAAGCTTGCCTGGCGGCGTTTGGCCTGGGCTTTGTGCAAAAATCGGAACCCAGCTTAAAAGAAGCTTTTGCCAAAGATTTTTACGTAGGTGCGGCCTTAAACAATGCCCACGTAGGTGGCCGCGATGAAAAAGCGGTTGCTTTAATCAAAAAACAATTTAATACCATCAGTCCGGAAAATTCGCTGAAATGGGGACCTGTACACCCGCAGCCAAATACTTACAACTGGAAACCTGCCGACGACTACGTAGCTTTTGGTCAGCAAAATAAAATGTTTGTAGTGGGGCATACTTTGGTTTGGCACCAGCAAACGCCTAATTGGGTTTTCGAAGATGCAGCCGGCAAACCGGTTAGTCGCGAAGTATTGCTGAAGCGGATGGAAGACCACATTAATGCGGTAGTAGGGCGTTATAAAGGTAAAATACACGGCTGGGATGTGGTAAACGAAGCCATAAACGATCAGGATGGTGGCATGCGTAAAACCAAGTGGCTTGATATTATCGGCGAAGATTTCGCAGCCAAAGCTTTTGAGTTTGCCCACAAAGCCGACCCTAAAGCTGAATTATATTACAACGATTACAGCCTGTACCGCGCTGATAAACGCGAAGGCACCATTAAACTGGTAAAAAGCTTGCAAGCCAAAGGTATTCCGGTTAAAGCTATCGGGATGCAAGGGCACTATGGGTTAACTGTACCAACTATTGCCCAAATTGAGGCCAGCATTGTGGCTTTCTCGAAACTGGGCGTAAAGGTTAATTTTACCGAGTTTGATATTGATGTGCTGCCGAACCCTAGTCGCCGGCAAGGCGCCGATATTGCCGAGACTTTTGGTCAGGACGAAAAATTTAATGTTTATACCCAAGGTTTGCCGGATTCGGTGCAGCAAAAGCTATCCAAGCGCTATGCCGAAATATTTACTTTGTTCCACAAGCACGCCGATAAAATAGATCGGATAACTTTCTGGGGGGTAACGGATGCGAACTCATGGCTGAACAATTGGCCCATTAAAGGCCGTACCAGTTACCCACTGCTCTTCGACCGCAATTATCAACCTAAACCAGCTTTCCGGGAAGTAATTAATACGGCAAAAAAAGCAAAATCTTAAATAACCCTTTTTGGCTGGATTTCCGGTAAATAATTAACAACCCCATACCCAATGCAAAAAGAGGTATTTTTTATCGTACCAAATTGCTTTAGGTAGCGGTCATTAACTGACAAAAAAAGCCTGAGCAGACGATTAAACCAGATGGATAAGAGCCTGTTCTTTAGGAGAGATGAGATTAAATAATATTATATGGCAGCAGATATAAAAATAAAACCCACTTATACAGTGGGTTTTATTTTTATAAAAGATAGGCCAGCCATCTCTATTGCCCCATAACCAGCCGGGTTTGAGCAGCTGTATCGCCAGCCTCTCGTAACATTATACTAAGCGGTCCTTTCGGGCGTATGTTCCTATCAATAGCCAGCGTAATTTGATGGATACCTTGGGGAAGCTCGGTAACCGTGGCCTGATTGTTAGCTAGCGCCAGTGGCTTTTGCCCGGCCCATGCCGTAAGGCCGGCGGTAGAGTTGAAGGCAAAGTTTACCTGACCTTTATTCAATACTTCTACCTCAAACCGGACAATACTGTATGGCTGTTTTCCATTAACCCCGGCAATGGGCAATTCTTCAATGGGCAAGTCGCCGGCAACTTTGCTGTAGGCTGGCACCAACGCTATCTTGGTATTTTCTTTCAACAGATAACCTAATCCTTCGTCGCTGAGTTTTTTAGCGGTTTCTTTATTCGCGGCCAGGGTTTCCCAGCGCCGGACAAAACGGTCGGTGGGCACCCGGTATTTACCCGATTCACCTAATTTAGAAAGAAACCCAACCAGATTCATAAATTCTTCTTTCTCCAAGCCGGCCGTTAAACCGGGTGGCATCAGGGAACCAGGTATTTTTGTGAGTGAATTAATCTGGTTTTTAGGAATAGCGACACCCTTGCCGGCGGCATCGCGCATCACAATCTCCGAGGTACCGTTACTTACCAGGTAACCCATCATTTCGGAGCCGTCTTTTTTAGCTACCCGTTGCAGTTCGTAGCCTTCTTTTATGGAGTTAGACGGGTAAAGAATAGAATTGATGATAGTTTCTACGGGTGAGCTGGTGCCCAAACTGCTTAAATCCGGACCATTCAGGCCACCGGCGCCGCCAATAGCGTGGCAGGTAGTACAATTGGTTTTACGAAATACGGCCTCGCCTAAATCGGGATTAGCGCTGCCTCTTATTTCTACGGCTAACTTGTTAATATCCTGGCTGCTGAGCTGCTGCGGCATGCGTTCGGTGGGCAGGAACCCACCGGAAGCTTCCAGGGCTTTTATCATCAATAGCACCTCTTCGTTTTTTTGCTTACCCCAAGGAATCTGTCGCTGAAAGGCTGGGCGGATGGCTTTAGCTGTATTTGCCGGTATTTTTTTCGCCATAATGGCTTCGGCCAATAACTGTGTGCCCTGCTTATGCGCAAAAAAGGCCTGGAACAAATCAGCAGCATCGGTTTTTTCCGGCATTGTGCGCAATAATTCAGCCCCAATCCGGGAAGCTTCCGTTACGTTTAAAGGTACCAGTTGGGCCGTTGCTAAAATTTTTAAGTCAGCCGGATTTTTTCCGCGGGCCAGTTCCGTTAATAATTTTTCACCTTTATTTTTATCTAATGTAACCAGCGCGGCTAAAGCCGCTTTCTTAATATTTTTATCTTGGTGCTGAATGAGTTTGGTTAACTGCGGCCGCATTTCTATTAGCTGCCAATAGCCCATTAAACGCACTGCATTCAGCACAATGGCCTCGTCAGGACTAGTGGTAAAGCTGGCAATCCGGTTTAAGTTTTTGTCCGGTTTTAATCCCCGCTGCCGGGCGGCCTCCGCCAAGGCACCTAACTGAGCCGCTACATTTTTACTTTGCCCGGCATAACCCTGCACCGCCATATCGAACAAAATATTTAAATCAGCGGTCTTCCCCCGCTTGGCAACCGCGTTTAGTACATCTGCCTGGTACGCTTCGGGCACTACATTTTTCTGATACAACTGCACGAGCGGGGTAACGGCCTCCGGATTATTTACCGATTTAAGCACAAAAGCGGTTTTCTGGGCACTCCCTAAAAATTCCGGCTCCGTTTTCAGGCGGGCCATTAAGGCTGGTTCCAGTTCGCGGGTGGTTTGCCAAAGGGCATAATCTAAAAATTCATCCATCGGCTGGTCTAATACCGCTAAAGCCGTACGAGCCGCTTCGGCCGTTTTTACTTTCCGGAGGGCAATTACGGCTTCTAACCGCACCTGCGGATGCTTATCCTGCACGGCTTTGGTAAGCAGGGCGGGCATATTCGCTATTTTGTTATGCCAGAGTTGCAAGGCCCGCAATCCGGCCGCGCGGGCCTGGTGGTTTTGGGCATTTATTAAATTCAGGAGCAGCGGCTCGTTTACCACATCCAGCGACTGGTACACCCACAAGGCCTCTAACAACTGATGTTCGTAATCCGAATCTTTTTTATCCAGGTTGCTGATCCATTTTTGCAATGCCGGAATTACTTCTTTTTCGCCGCGGGATTTTAGTACCAGCCTAGCCTGCGAACGGGTCCAGTCTTCGGGTAATTTTAAGGCCTCTAATAATTCCGGCACCGAAGCTTTTGTTAGTTGCGGCGTTTTCACCAGCGGCCGGTTTTTCGCCACAATCCGCCAGATACGGCCGTGCTGCTGGTCGCGGCGCGGATCATGAAAATCTACTTCGCCGTGCTGAATAATGGGGTTGTACCAATCGGCTACGTAAATAGCGCCATCAGGGCCCACCGAAATATCTACCGGCCGGAAAGCCACGTGATCGGTCCATAATAAATCTTCTACCTGCTTGGAAGCATAGCCACTACCCTGCTCTTCCAGCCGGAAACGGTTTATGCGGTTGGCCCGGAAATCGTTGGTGATAACGCTATTTTGCCACGATTCCGGTAAGTGCCGGCCCGAAATAACTTCCAGGCCGCTGTGTTTGGGCTGGCCCGGATTTAAACCCCTAATAATTCTTTCGGCGCCCGGCGAGGTTACAAACGTTGCTCCCGGAAAGGCATAATTAATACCTTCGTTACCGGCCCCATCGGTCAGAAAAGATTGGCCCCAGCGGTTGAATTGCAGTCCCCAAGGGTTAATCAGGCCTTTGGCGTACACATCTAACGCCAGGTTTTTAGGTCGTAGTTGCCACACGCCGCCGCCTTCCAGGCGCTTAACACCCGCGGGCGTTTCAACGTGGCTGTAGATATAAATTGACTGATTAAAATACAGGCTACCTTCCGGCCCCCAGCGGAAAGTATGAATCAGGTGGTGGGTATCGGCGGTGCCAAAACCGGTTAATATTACCCGCCGTTGGTCAGCTTTGCCATCGTTATCGGTGTCGGCAAAGTGTAATATTTCGGTGGAGTTGGCCACGTAAACGCCGCCATCGCCCGGCAATATTCCGGTGGGTGTGAGTAAGCCTTCGGCAAAAACCGTTGATTTATCAGCCTTGCCATCTTTATTTGTATCTTCCAGCACAAATATTTTATCGTTGGCTTCTTCGCCTGTTTTCAGGTGCGGATAAGCGGTACTGCTTACGACCCACAACCGCCCATCGGCGTCCCAGTTCATCTGAATTGGCTTAGCCACCAGCGGCTCCGCGGCAAACAAAGTTACTTCAAAACCATCGGCAATTTTAAAGGAGGCCAGTTCGTCTTTCGGGTCCGGATTGTCCTGGTCGTCTTCCTGGTTTATCATTGCCGTAAAAAGCAGCACCACCGGAATAATAAATATTCCGCCCCAAACTTTTGCGGCCCACCCCGAAACGGAAAATATTCGATTTAATCCAGGTTTAGCTGTACTTATTCTTTTTTTCTCTTTCATGTCATTTAACAAGGGTAAGCTGATACACCATTGGTTTTGGGTGGCGGGTTAAAGCAATTTGTCCTTCGAGCCAGGCAATAATAATATTTAAATCTTCTAAGCCCTTGACGTGCCGGCCTTGTTCGTGGGAGCGAAACCCCAGAATATAAGTCCGGTTCTGCGGGCGGTACTGTTGAAAAAATAACTGGTTCTTTTTAAAAATCAAATCCCGCAATTGCGCCGCCTGGTTAAATGAAGCCCCGTGCCGAATGGCTACCCCTTCTTTCCATTGCGCGGCCGAAGCCGTAATAACCTGGTCATCGTTGGCCGTAAGCGTATAAATGCCTTTTTTCAGGCCGGGTATTTTTATTAGCTGAGCTTTATCTGCGGTTCCTTCTGCTATTTGCGGCAATGGTAGCGGCAAATATTCCGGTTCCAGGGTAAATGTAACTTGGCCTTTATCCTTACCCGCATTTATAATTTTAACCGGAGCAGTGGACTCTCCCGCGTTTTTAGAAATATTGATAATGGCCGAATCCTGGCGCGGTGTTAAACCCAGTCCTTTTTCTAAGGTGGTAGCCAGATAATAGTAACCGGTTTCGTTCAGGTGCACCCCATTATCCGATATTTTCACCTGTTTGTTGAGCGCCAGCATTGGCTGGTAGATATCAATATATCGCTGGCTGCGCTCCGCCGCTGTTTTGGCAATAGTGGTTGCGTACAGTTCCAGCATGGCATTCCGCGGCGCTACCTGGGTGGGTGTTTCGGTAGTCATCATCGGTATCGGCGACAACAGAATGGCCTTGGCACCCAGTTGTTCTATTTTATCGAGCAATTTGTTTAAGCCCTGTTTAAAACGGGCAACACCCTCCTCTTCTTCCTGGGCCTCGATGGCACCGTAAGAGATAAATACCACCGTAGGTTGCGCCTTGGTTAATTGCTCGATTAATAAATCATAGGCGCTCGGCGAGGAAATATAGCTGCGGGCTTCGCCCCAAACGGTATCTCCGGTCCAGCCAATATTCCGGAAAGTAACGTTTTGGTTCGGCCAGCGGGTAGTCAAAACGAACTCCAGGTAACCATACGGCATGTCGTTTTCAAACAGAGAATTTCCCAGAAAAACTACCCGATCACCGTTTTTTAGGTTAAAGTTGGTATCGGCTGGCGCAGTTTTCGGAGCGGCATTTTGGGCAGTTACTTTTCCGTAGGATAAGGTAAAAAGCCAAAATAAAATATAGCTAAGTGTGGTGGATAGCTTTCTCATGCAATATTAATTTAAGTAATATTTCCGGCAGAAATAATCCGGATAAATGCACTTGGTTAAAGTGCTGCGATTGAACGAGAAATATAATAATATTATCTGCTTACCGGATTGAATTAGCTATATTTTTATTGTAAAACAGAAAACTTTTGGCAAAAAATGGAGTCTTAACTTTAAGAATGAATCAAAATAAACAGGTACAAATATTTACTACTACTGTTTTGCTGCTTGAATTTAAAAATATTTAGTTTCTAGGGAAGCACTTTCGACTTAACGACGGCATATTTTAGGCAGTTTAAATATTACTGGATTAATACCTTGAAGTGGCCTTCCGGTACATTAAGAAGTTGTAAATTAATGCTGCTATTGACTGGAATAAACGCTTTAACTCCACCACTATTTGCCCAGGTTGATTCCACTCAGAACAGAAGCAATTCCGGCAGGCTGCAAGACTTATTTTCGGTTGGCACAGGTTTGCAGCACGGTTTTATTTTCCCGCACTCCCAGGCCGTACAAAATACCAAAGGTGCCCGGCCTACCGGCGTAGAGGCCATCCTGAGTCGGCAACGGAACGATGCGCCCACCTGGAACCTGTGTAATTGTTTTCCGCGCCAGGGAATATTACTCGCTTATTATAATTTTGATAATGCTATTTTGGGTAAAGGCACTACTGCCGCTTATTTTCTGGAGCCTACTTACCGCATTAGCCGCAAAACACTTTTTCCCTTTAAAGGAGCCGCCGGTTTAGCTTACCTTACTAACCCGTTTGATAGCATCCGCAACCCGGCCAATCAATCGTACAGTACTGCCGTGAGCGCTTACCTGTTGTTTGGGGCCGGTGCCTGGTTTCGCCTGAACAACCACTGGTGGCTAAACCCTTCGGTTAATTACCAGCATGTATCCAACGGAGGCATGAAGCAGCCTAACAAGGGAATAAATTGGCCGACTGCCGGCATTTCGGTAAGTTACCAGCCGCTGATCCGGCCTTATTATAGGGGCACGCGGTTAAAAGAAAAATATTGGAGAACTTATGCACCGCGCTGGGAGGTTACCGCATTTGGCACTTCCCGACGAGGCTACGATGCCAACCGGAATCGCATCCGCTCGCCTTTAATGGGCTTAGCAGTACAGAGAGCCAAGCAGGTTGGCCGTATTAGCGCTTTAACCCTAAGCGCCGAAGTTTACCACGACGAAGAACTTCAAAATGAGCTTACCAAAGCTTCTATAAAGGCCAGTCCGGTAAAAGCCGGTGTAATGGCCGGACACGAATTTATTTTAGGCAAATTTTTATTTAGCCAACGGTTAGGCTACTACGTTTTTGATCAAACTCCGTACTTCGAAAAATTATTTCACCGCTGGGGTTTGCATTACCGGATTAACCAACAGTTTGGGGCAGGGTTTAATTTATTGGCGCACAGTGAGGTGGCTGAATTTATTGATTTGCGGTTATCTTATTCTTTTCAGAAGAAACCCAATTAATACCACAGAGCTTTGAAGTTTGCTTTCACCCTTTTGTGTTATCTTTTTAATGGAAGCCGTATTCGATTTATTCTTCTAATAAATTTTGAAAGCACAATTTTAAGCATAATCATTTTTGCAGGTAACACTACTCCACCACCATATTGCCGGCAGACCAGTAAAGTAAAGTTTTAGCTTTCGCGTACTTCGTTTGGAGGGAATAAAGCTTTTGTTGCGACTCCAGCAGTTTGGCTTCCCGGGAATTTACCAGGAACAAAGAACTCTCCCCGTTCTGAAAACGAATAACCTCGCCGTTCCGGAGCTTATTTGCATTTTCTACCATTTGCTCCTGCAATTTTATTTGCGCGGCCAGCGACTCCCAATCGTTAAAAGCGGCCAGTAAACTGTTTTCTATTTCACGGGTGGTTTGCTGGAGTTCCAGGTTGTTGGCTTGCTGCTTGGCTTTGGTAAGCTGGAGTTTGCCCCTTTCTTCCCGCAGAAATAATGGCACATTAAAACTCATCCCTAATTTGTAGTTGGCCCACAGGTACTGCCGCTCGAAAGCATCCGGGCGGAGGTAAAAATCTTTTTGGAGTACATTATATTCTACATTGAGTTTTGGTTTTAACTTCTCGGTAGCCAGGCGTTGTTCTACCTGTAATTGCTGGCCTTTCAGGTTAATTTTGCGCAAATCCGGGTGGTTGGTTTTGGCTAGTTCCAGCAATTGCTGCATCGAGTCCTGGGGCAGCGTAGTAAGTTCACTGCCGGTTAAAGCGGGCACGGTTCGTTCCTGTAACTCCAACGGGACCGCGTTTTCAGCCCAGAGGTGCGTGGCTACCATTAGCCGGACATTATTATAGGCAAGTTGCGCCTGCTGCACCAGCACCTGACGGTTTTGTACTTCGGTTAAAGCTTCTACGGTGTCAATAGCGGCCAGGTCGCCTTCCCGCACGCGTATCCGGACAGCTTTCAGCCGGAAATCAGCAAGTTCCAGGGCTTCGCGGTAAAGCTGCATTTCGCGGTAATACAAAAGCCAGTCCCAGTAATCTTTCGTTGCCTGCAACAAAAGCTTGTTTATGAGTTTTACCCACTCGGCCTCGGCAATATCCTGCAGCAACACGGCTTGCTTAATAGTAGCCCGGCGCTGGTCGATAAACAAACCCTGGCCCAGTGGTACCGAAACGCCCGCAAAGCTTAAACCGCCGGCCGGCGTGTTGTTTTCAGGGTTTAAATATTGGCCGCGGGTTTGATCATAGCCAGCTTTTAAATCGAAGCCGAACCACGTAGGAATTTCCAGGGTATTATTCCAGAGATGATAATATTCTTTCCCGTTGTATTCTTTGCGGTAAATTTTAGAACTGATAACCGGATCGAGCGTGCCGCGGGCCATCCGTAATTCTTGCCGGGCTTGCTCGGTTAGCAATGCGGCCTGGGAGGCAACCGGGTGGTTTTGCAAAACAAGCCGGTGAAACTCCTGTAAGGTAAGCACCTGCACCGAATCGGGGTTTTGCGCTTTTGCCGGAGATAAACCCAGCACCAGCAAACCCAGTACCAGCTCAAGTTTTAGCATATAAAGCTGAATATTTTTCATGATGCCTTAATATTCTTCTTTAGCTTGGTCTGTACTGGCTTTAGCGGTTTTCTTATCCTGGGTGCCGGTTTCCTTGCCGCCGGTGTAATCGGCCGGAAAGCTGTTTAACTGCCGCCAGATTTCGTACCACATCGGTACGGTATTGAGCATGGCCCACCCGAAAACCCCCGAACCTACCCGCAAAGCATTGGGCCACGGTTCCTGTTCAGGGTCGGGCACCACCAATAAACGGTACTGGCCGTTGGTGCCGGTGTTATCGATAACCGCTACCTGCCCCCCGAAGGTACCAAAACTAGCACCGGGCCAACCCGAAAAGACCAGAGCAGGCCATCCTTCAAACTGCAGCCGGACCTTATCATCGCGCTTAATCAAAGGCAGGTCCAGGGCATTAACGTAAAGCTCCGCGGCTAACTGCGGGTTTGCCGGCATAATAGTAGCTACCGGTTCCCCTTCTTTTATGGTCTCTCCTAATCCGGCTTTCAACGTCCGGACCAGGTAACCGTCCTGCGGGGCCAGAATGTGATAATACTGGCTCCGGATCTGGGTGTTACTGTATTCATTTTGCAGCTTCGAAAGCTCGGCCTGGGTGCCGTAGATGTACGAGCGGGTGGCGTTTAATTCAGCATCAGCCTTAGCTATTTTATCGGCGTATTCGGCCTGCAAAGAGTTTAGCTCGGTGCGGGCATTCTGCAACTCGGCCCGGGAGGCATCATATTTATTCTTTACCGAAAGTAGTTTGGCCTGGGCTTCCTGTAGTTTCAGGCGACGGGATTCCAGTTCGGTCAGGGATTTTAAACCTTGGTTGTAGAGGCTTTCCTGGCGGGCAAACTGCGATTCGGCAATGGTTAAGTCGGTGCGTTGCGCTACCACGTCCATGCTGTCGCTTTGCAGTTTCAGGCGCGTTTGCTGTACTTTATTACGGGCTTTCTGCAAGCTAAAAGTTAAACCCAGGCGCAGGGCTTGTATTTGCGCCTGCATTGCCTGGGCTTTGGCTTCGGTAGCGTTGGCGGCACCATGCTTGGCTTCTACCTGCTCGCTCAGGCGGGCCAGTAACTGCGGATCCAGATATTTTTCCTTAACTTCAGTAATGCTTACAATGGTATCACCTTTTTTTACCAAAGCGCCTTCCATTACATGCCAGGCCTGAATCCGGCCGGCAATAACGGCTTCTATGGTTTGGGGCCGGTCTTGCGGTGTTAGAGCCGTCAGCGAACCAGTAGAACGAATATTCTGGGTCCAGGGCAAAAACAAGCAAAGGATTAATACCAGGAAAATCCCGCCCAGCCAATAAGTAAGCAGCCGGCCCAACCGGGGGGTTTGTACCTGCCGCATCGATTCCAGTTGCATCAGGTCCGCGCTGTTTATTTCATTATTAATTTCAGGCATAACTTAAGCCGGTATTTCGGTTAATTCTCTTAACAATTCGTGCTGGCTTATTTCGGCAAAATTACCCGAGGCTACCAGTTTCCCTTCCTGCAGCAACAAAGTCCGGTCACAAAGTGCCATTACATCCGGTTCGTTCGAAACTATAATCATGGTCCATTCGAATTGCTTACCCGTCAGCATCCGCATCAGGTTCATTTTTTCTTTTCTACTCATGCCCACCCAAAAATCATCAATAATCAGGAGCTTAGGGTGTTGCAACAGGCTGCGGGCCATTACTATTTTGCGGGCAATGGTGCTGGGCAAACGCTGACTGCCCCCGACGAGGTAAGACTGAAACCCTTCTGGTAATTCATGCACAAACTGATTCAGGCCTACCATATCGGTTGCCCAAAGTATATCCTGCATGGGTAATTCCCGCCCCAGGGTTAAGTTCTCCAGCAGAGTGCCGTCAAAAACCTGATCTTTTGAAATATTATCGCCGATCAAACTTCGTAAGCTGCCAATGTGCAGATCGCGCAGCGAAACGTCATTGTAAACAATGCTGCCTTCGTAGGCCGAATACAGCCCCAGTAACAAGCTAACCAGGGTACTCTTACCCGAATTGTTGTAACCAGCCAGGCAAATACGTTCCGAAGGCTTAATGCTGAAGTTAATATTTTCCAGAGAAGCTTTTAAGGTATTCGGATACAGGTACCGCAGGTTCTTAACCTGTATACCTAGCCCACCCGGCAGGGGCATATCTTCTAGTTTTATGCCCTTTATTTCTTCAATCGGTAAATCGGTTACATGGCCTAATTTGTCCAGGCTGGTTAAAACATCGTACACGGTATCGAGCTTTACAATAATTTTTTCTACCGCCGTCATTATTAAAATGATAATAATTTCAGAAGCAACAAATTGCCCAATGTTAATTTCCCGTTGTACTACTAAAATACAACCCAGTACCAGCAAGCCCCCGGTTATAACCGTTTTAAACCCCACAAAGCTCAGGTATTGGGTCATTAATACCCCGAAATGTTCTTTCCTGACTTTCAGGTAGCTGCTTACATAAGAGTCGGTGCGCGAAGTGGGCAGATTGGTATGCTCCACAAATTTAAAGGTACTCATGGAGCGGGCTAACTCTTCTAACCACGCCACCAGTTTGTACTTATATTTCGATTCCATGATGCTGGTTTCTACACCCTTTCTGCCGGTACTCCAGATTATATAGACCAGAACCGTTATCAGAATAATACCCAGGAAAATAAAGTACGGGTGGTACAAGGAAAGCAAAATCAGGCCAAAAAGAATTTGAATGACCGCCGTAGAAAAATCGAGCAATATTTTAGCAAGCCCTTTTTGCAGCGATACCACATCGAAAAAGCGATTCATGAGCTCTGGCGGATAATATTTACTTAAGGCTTCGGCCTGAAACCGCGGAATCCGGTGCGCAAAGTCGAAGGCGGTTTTCACAAAAATGCGTTGCTGCAGATATTCCACCAACCATAACTGCATTACCTGCAGGCCACCCACAATAAGCAAAGCCAAAACAATGAGGCCAATCAGCACTACCACCGAAACCGGAATCTGCCCGCTGGAAACGAAACCAATAATACTCTGTATACCCAGCGGCAGCGCCAAACTAATAATACCGGCTGCTACCGCGTAGATATACAGGTAAACAATTTCTCGTTTTTCTGAAGCCAGCAGGCGCAGAAACCGCTGCATGGGTGTTATAGGTTTTAGACTTTCAGAATTTGCCATTGCTTCGTTCGTTTTTCCATTATTTTGAATTATCAATTGCCGAATAGACCAAATGTTTCAGAAATTGAATAGTTTCTTCAACCGGTCGTTGTGAATATTTGATTTCGGTTAGAGATGGAAGGTGGCTGGCAAAATATAATTGCTGGTGGGCGGCTTCCATAACGGTACTAACGAGCGCATGCGGATAAGGATAATCCGGATTTACCGCCAGCACCAATTGGGCCAGGTGTCGGCAAAATTTTTTAATCTCCAGAAAAAATCCTTCCTTATTTTCGGCATCTACTTCTTTTGTCAGGTAAACCTTGGAAGATTCTGCCATTACAATCCGGTACAGAATACGCTCATCAATATAGGCTACACTCGGGTCGTCTTCTTGCCCGGCATTAACCAGCTCTTCTAAAGCCCGGTCGAGACGCTGCCGCGGATCTGGTAAATTATGCGTTTGAAAAGTAACGGTATAATCTACCCAGGCCCAGTACCACGATACCAGGTAAACCAAAAGCTTATGCTTGTTCTCGAAGTACCGGTAAATAGAGGCCTCCGTAGAGCCAATCTCAGCGGCCAGTTTTTTAAAAGTAAACTGCTCAAAGCCTAAAGCATCAATCATTTTAATGCTCTCACTAATAATTTTCCGGCCAAGTTCTGTGCTCTCGGGTTCCCGCAGGTAAGATTTATGATTTAAACTGATATGGATGCTTGCTGCCATTTTTAATGAATATCTTCTTAATTGCCCAACTCCAACGGGCAGCTAGTAGCTTAATACCACTTAGCTGCTGGATCTTCAGAAACAAAGATAATGAAGCTTTTAATAATAATAGTAATACTATCAAAAATATATGCAACACTTTTATTTGTCTAAAATATAGTTCTTGGTTTAAGGTGTACCGAATCCGGAAAGCTGAGAAAGGAAGTTTTGAAGTATTTTGAGTTTGAGAGAGCTCTTGCCTCGGAACTTTTTAATAAAGGGCAATTGAAAACTCTCTCTGTATTTATTACTTAATTTTCTCTTTTAATCTCAAGAATATCAATTATTTATAACCGGCTCGATTCTAATAATGCTTTTGGAATTAATACAATAACGCAAGCCGCTGGGTGCGGGACCATCGGGAAATACATGGCCTAAGTGGCCCTCGCAAACATTGCATTGTACTTCTATGCGGTGCATGTGGTGGGTGTCGTCGAAGAGGTATTTAATAGCGGCTTTGGTAATGGGTTGGGTAAAGCTGGGCCAACCCGAAATGGCGTGGTATTTTTCGGTGGAATTAAACAGCAAACTACCGCAGCCTACGCAGGCATAAACCCCGGGTTCATACGAGCGGCAATAAGCATTGCGGTAAGGTGGCTCGGTGCCTTTCAGTCGCAAAATATTAAACTGCGCCGGGGTGAGTTGCGCCTGCCATGCTGCGTCCGTTTTCTCAACCCGGCGATAAGGCTCCGGATTGCTGTACTTGGCAAATTTTAAAACATCTATCCACCGTAACATACAGCGTCTGGCTTTTTTCTGGTAAGTTTAACAGAAAACAGGCTGGCTTAAGGTTAGGTTCAAGGTTAGTTGCACAACCAGGTAGCGGGTATTAACACACCAGGACTTTACCAGCGCATTTCACTTCTGGCTTTTAGCACGGCAATGGCAAAATAAGATTTTAGGTTATGCTGGTATCAACATCTGGATATGGTCGATGCCGTCTTCATCGTAAACCGGGCCATCGGGTACAAAACCGAACTTTTTGTAAAAGCTAGTGGCGTACAGTTGAGCGCCAATCCGGATGGGGCCTTTACCAAATAATTTATAAGTTTGTTCAATAGCGTGTTCCATTAATATCCGGCCAATACCAGAGCCTCTAACCTTGCGGCTGGTAACAATCCGGCCAATAGATAGTTCGGGATAAGTTAGGCTAGCCGGCACTAACCGGGCATAAGCCACCAGTTCTTCCGCCTGGAAAAGCATTAGATGGTGGCAGCCCTGGTCTTTGTTATCGGCATCCTGGAAAACGCAATTTTGCTCTACCACAAATATTTCGTTGCGGAGCCGTAAAATAGCGTATAACTCCAACGGCGTTAACTCGTGGAAAGGCTTGGTAATTGCTGTTAGTTCCATTGGTTTAAAAGTACCGGATAGTTTTTTGGTGGCAGCTATTTAACAACTTTAACCTCCAGATTATTTGGGGTGGCAAGTATACGCGAATACCATTAGCTGCGCAACTAACCAGCAAGCCATTTAGTTTAAAAATCGGGCCCGGGGTATAATAAATATTGCTGGCTTAGCTTTAGTTTAAAGCGCTTAACCACAAGGAAGAAAAGCTTAATATTACACAGCACCGGGCTTCCGGCAAAAGACATTAATAGATAATAACAACTAATATTTCGCTGAAAAAAGCGCTAAATCAACCCAAATGAATATTAAAGGCGACATCCTGCAAATAAAAAACAAACGAGACAGCAAGCACCAGGATATACAAATCCAAATAGACACGATTACTTATATCACCCACAAAAAAGATGGCCGGTACTTTCAGCCTTTCGAATTAATCGATAATCTGCAAAATTCGCTGCTACTAACCGGCGACCAATTGGCGCGTTCTGATAATAAATACTTAGAAGAAGGCGAACACGAATTTAAAGTTTACGATAAAGCTGGCGACAATTACGAGCTTAACCCGAACAAACATCTGCTGGTAACGCTGGAATACGATTTTGACCTGGCCGAATCTATTTTAACCTCGGTTGAATATTCGGTAACAGTGAGTACGGAAGAGTTTAAGGAATTACAGAACCGAAAAAATCTACCGAAAGGAAAAGACCGCAGAAATAAATGAAATAATAATTTTCTACATTCAAACAAAATACAGGGCAGATTAGTTATTCTGGTAAGCGTAAAACCATTTTAGCTTAAAGAAGTAGATAGTTTTATATTCTTCATAATATTTTCAAAAAGCCAGGCGTATGGCTACCTTATCTTTAAAACCACTTTACGAAGACGAAGCTTTCCAAATCCGGGTTGATAAAGCCTTTGCGGTACTGGAATTAACTTTTCTGAAAAACCCGGATAAGGAACATTTCCGCAATGGCTACCGCCTGGCTTTTGATGCGGCTGCCAGTAAGAATATTAATTATTGGCTGACCGATGCAACCCAGATAAAGGCCATGGAACGCGAAAACCAGGTTTGGTTGCTGGAAAGAATGACGCCTTTGCTTAAAGCTAACATTATCCGCTGCATTGCCATTGTAATGGCACCGGAATGTTTTGTAATGACGAACCCAAACCAGGTTTACGAAAAAAAAGAAAGTGACACGTCCTCTGCCGGCCAGATAAAAGTACATTTCGACAAAGAGGCCGCTTATGACTGGCTTTTCAGCAGTATAAAAGCTACCGTGGTTTAGGAGTGGTAATTTTTTCTAACTGAATAATTATACCAAATAGTTATAACAGCTAATAAAAAGCACTTTTCATAGGGGCGGTATATCTCAAGGGTATAAGGAGCTTAAAAAAAGGTAGCGGTACAGGAAAGGTCGGAAGCATTGCAGGCAGGTCTTAGCAGAAACGCCAAAAAATGCTTAACAATACAACAACTTTTTATTCACCTCTTACCAACAGACTTAACGGTGGCGGCAGAAAGAGCATCACTTACGCACTTCTGCCTGGTGCACTGTTATTATCTGTATATCATAAATAATTTTAACCACTCTGGTATTTCTTTCTTTCATTTAAATTAATCTTTCTGTACTTTCCTTATATTAAATTGTATCTATAAGAAAGTGCAAGTTTACGCTACCTTGTGCTATAATCATGAGCAAAAAAGGAATAAATACTAGCCAACCCAATCAATTAGCGGTAAGTTTTGTACCCGCAGTATTAAGGAGAAAATATTCTGACTACTCGGAGGAGAAAATTGTTATCGGGGAGAATGAGAATTATACAGCCCTGTTATGGATAGATATCTGTAATTTTTCACCGCTCTGTAACCGGTTAATGAAGGATGCGGCTAGTGGAGTGGAAAAAATAACCAGTATTCTAAATAGTCATTATGATTTTATATTGCATTTAATAAATGAATTCGGAGGGGAACCTTTATTTTTTGCCGGTGATGGGCTTATGTCAGCTTGGCCTGTTACCAAAAAAAATAAGGGGCAGGCAGTATCACTTGCTACAGCTTGCGCACATAAAATTTTAAACGAAAGAGTTACCTTAGACGACAACAATCAACTTCTTTCCCTTCATGTTATAATTGCAACAGGTTCGTGGCAGCTTTCTGTATTTGAAGAAAGTTACCTTAACCATCTGTTTAGTTTTTATGGCGAGGCTTTTAGAAATTTAGCATTAGCTTCAAAGAACCATTTTCCTAACCAGATAATTATTTCTGATACTGCACTTGGTTATCTAAATAAAGGAATAAGGAGCGAACCAGTTGACTATGCTGCGTCAATATTGTTAGATGTTCCTGACGTGCTTTCAATACCAGCAAAAAGCAACCTGCATTTAACGAAAGAGGCTACCCAAAAGCTAAAATCATTTATTCCCCAAACCTTAATATTTCAGCTTAATAATGAAAAGCTTAAATGGATTGCGGAAATAAGACCGGTTACTATATTATTTGTCAGGTTACCGAATAATAAAAAAAATGCATCGGCAAACCTTAACCAATTACGTGATTCTGTAAGATTAACCACACCCTTGGTGCTTAAGTATGATGGTTTGCTGAACCAGGTGTGGATGGATGAAAAAGATTCTAATTTATTAATTTGCTTTGGCCCTCCACCATCTGCCCACATGGATAACCCGGAACGCAGTGTGCGGCTTGCTTTAGAAATTCACCATCTACTGAACAAATCGGGTTATGTAAATACCATAGGAATTAGTGGTGGCATGGCTTATTGTGGCATTTTAGGTAACGACATTCTGCGGCAATATACCGTTATCGGGGATGTGGTAAACCTGAGTGCCCGCATTACCAGCATTGCCCAAAATAAAGTACTTTGTGATAAGGCTACTTACCATGCCAGTAATAAAATTGTTAATTATGAAGCTCCCCTAATTCAAAATATTAAAGGCTTTGCAGAACCTGTTTCTTTATATGAACCTAAAAACCTTCTGGAACATAACCAAAATGCATTAAACATACCACAATCCGTTGGCCGCCACGCCGAACTGACCCAATTAATGGACGCTTTTAATAATACATTATCTGGTAAAAGCGCCTGTATTCTGCTGGAAGGGGATAGTGGGATGGGGAAAACAAGATTACTGGAAGATTTTAAAGCACAAGTTTTGCCTGGCCAAGGAGTTCTCCTACCCACTTCAGGTGATTTTATCAGCCGTCATACGCCTTATATTATATGGGTGAATATTTTCTCTACCTTGTTAGGGTTAAACCAAGTAACATCAGCTAAAGATAAACAGGAAGCATTAAAAGTTATTGAAGCAAAATATGGCGGTAAAGCTTGCCTGTTAAATGTTGTACTGCAATCTAATTATAAGGATAGCGAAGAAGTAAAAAGTCTCACCGAAAGCCAGAAAGTAGTTGTTACCCACCATTTCCTGTTCCAAATATTAGAGGAAGAGAGTAGAAAGCAGCCATTGGTAATAGTTATTGATGATGCACAATGGATGGTGGATGAAGCCTCGTGGAACCTGATTAAAGCTGTGAACGCAGATTTAAATAGTTGCCTGCTCGTAATGTCGTTTCAGAAAACCGAAGGCTTTCCGGAAGTTAAAGCCCTGCAAGATAAAAACGCCCAGCGTATAATTCTGCAGGAGTTACCGGACGAGGCTATTGATAAGCTTATTTATGCAAAGCTAAATACAAAAAGAATATCGGATGAAGTTTCCGAGCTGGTTAAAAAAATAGCCAAAGGCAACCCATTTTTTTGCCTTGAACTGGCTGGCTCTTTACTAGATCAGGAACTGCTTTCATTTGAGAACGATAGTTGTGCATTTAATACAGATGTAAGTATCCATAAATTATCCATGCCCGAAACGGTGCGGGGAGCTGTACGCCAGCGGATCGACCGGCTGAACCATGGGTCTCAGTTATCTCTGAAGGTAGCTAGTGTTGTAGGTAACCGCTTCGGTAAAAAAATTGTTACCAGTATCTACCCAATCAAAACCGAAAGAAAGCTGGTGCCTGCTTTCTTACAGGATGCCGAAAAAGCCGGATTTATAAATACGCAGGTAGTGGACAATCTGGAGGGTTACCTTTTTAACAATGCCACTACCTCGGAAGTTGCTTATGAAATGACGCTGGCCGAACAAAGAAGATATTTACACCGGGTAAGCGCAGAATGGTACGAAAATAACTTTAGGGAAAACTTATACCCCTATTATGTACGATTAGCTGACCATTGGTTAAAAGCAGGCGATAACAACAAAGCATCAGATTACCATGAAAAAGAGGCCATACGACTGTTCCGGCTAGGATTTGTTAAACAAGCTCTTGCTGTGGGCTTAGAAGGTGTTAAACTGCTCAACCCCGCTTTTGACTGGGAACAAGCCACGTTAGGACAAAAGATTGGGGAGCATCTGGCCTTTATACATACTTATATGCAAACCAGAAGCATCGAAAGCTTACTGGACCAAAAACAACTAAATAATTCAAACACAGAAAAAGTTATTAAAATATTGCTGGAACTAGCTCCGTTCGCGCACCAGAGCCAGCAAGTAGAACTTTTTGCGTTTATGTCTATTATGTGCCTGCGCCTTACATTAGAGGAGGGAAATGGCCAATCGGCGGCCGAAGTGTATTCCATGTACGCCATCATTCATAAATCGCTAACCAATGATAGTGCGGCGGCATTGGCCTGGAGTAACCTGGCCTTGGCCGTTGATAAAAAAAACAATCACACCCTACAAGCCCGGGTTAGTTTTATACATGGCTGGTTTATTGCCCATTGGCTGGTACCTCATAAAGACCTTATTGCCATTGCCAATGAAGGAGCCGATGCAGGGTTTAAATCGGGCGATATTTTATTTGGCTGTTTTTCGCTTTCTCTGGCTGTAGTACTTAAAAGTACTGCCGGGTTACCTTTAAGTGAAGTAATAACAACGGCGGAGAATCATTTAATCCGAAATAACCACACCGTTCTGAATGCAGCCTTTCACCTGGTTCATGAAGCCCAGGTAGCAAAAGCTTTACAAGGCCGCACGACAGCATTTACTTCGCTTACCGATAACCAATATGAGGAAACAAAAGACCTTGCCAGCATTTGTAATACTGATTTATATAACCAAATCGGGTATTATTTGATTTCCAAATTAAAGCTGAATGCGCATTTCGGAAACTGGGAAGAAGCTATTAAGTGGGGTAATCAGGCCTTGCCCCTACTGCCTGCATTTGCCCACCAGCCTGGAGAAATTGACCTGGAACAATTTTATACTATAGCAGCCTTATATAGAGCAACGGAAACTTCAGACCAGGCATCTGATAAATTAATGCATATAGCCAATACAAGTATCCATAAAATAAGTGCCTGGGCAACGCTTTCACCAGGCAATTTTTCGCATAAATTATTATTGCTACAAGGTATAAGGGAGGGTTTAAATGGTGATTTAGCGGTGGCTGAACAAATGTTTGAGCTGGCGGCAGAAAAAGCCTTAACCGTTGGATATATACAGGACAGAGCCCTTGCCTATGAGCACTTAGCCAGAATACAGAAGCGTTTTGGGGTGAATACTGAAAAAGCCTTAAAGGCTTCTCTTGATGCTTATTCCAGTTGGGGCGCAACGGGCAAAGTCAAATATCTGCATGAACAATTTACCGATTAAAAAGCCGCCCCGAAAAGTAATTCAGTATAACGGTTAATATTCTCAATCGCGCTTGAGCAGCATGGCATTGGCGTGTATATCCGGGCCAAGTGCCAGCATCACTAAGTTGTTTTTTTCAATTTCCGCGTTTTCTTCGTACCAAGCCATATTTATGGCATGGATAGCAACAGTAAGGTTCGCAAATTTTTTGATAGTTGTTAAAACCTGGGTCGGTTTCGGAGACATATTAGCACACCAATAATCTATAAGTACTTGCGATGTTTGGTGAGGCATAAAGGCAATATCAGCGCCGGTAAGCTGATTTTTTTGAAGCAAACTGGTTACGGCACTAAGCGCCATCTTAGTACCGAAATTTTTAAACCCTTCCAGGCCCTTATCAGTTATCTGAAAAAAGTGGGGAGAAAAAACTACCTTATGGCCCTGCAAAGGAGGATCTGCGTCCAGTTTTAAGCCGTCGGTGTACATACTCCCATAATAATCCGAATTGGTTACTGTACAGTAATCGGCCACATACCATTGCCCAGCCTCGGAGCTCATACCCACCACGGCCGCACCAGCGCCATCTCCAGCACTAACAGATTGGGGAGTATGGTAATCGACATTTCTGGTCCAGTTGCTCCCAATACAAATAAGTACATTTTTGGCACGGTTAGCTCGAACCAGCCCATCAGCCATCAGTAAACAGGAAGCATAATTGGAGTAATCGTTGCCAATAGGTATTACCCAAGTGCTGGCAGGTAACCCTAACTCTTTGTGCAACTGCGACAGTACATTGGGTTGAATATAGGTACTGATAGAACCAAGCCCGATTAAAATATCGATGTCTTTTGGCTCTTTGTTAGCTTTTTGCAGGGCCATTTTGGCTGCCGGTAACATTATATCAATCAGATCCTCACCGGGTTCTAAGACGTGCCGCTCCTCGTACCCTTCAAACATGGCTTGGTTAGGCTCATTTTTTTTCAACCAATCAAAAATAGGATCATTGTTATACCGGATTTTTTCCGGAACCGCCCACCCGGTACCAATTATTCTAGGAATTGCTTGTATCATGGTTTCAGTAGCCAATTAGGTTCAGGAATGTTAAATTTTCTTAATACTAATTCTGCCGTTTGCAGAGCACCTTCTACCCAGGTTTGGTTGGTAGAATATGCTTCGCCGCAGATATAACAAGGATAATCTTTTACAGGCTGAATCATGCGTTCCAGTATTTCAGTTGATTGGTAACCTGAATTCCAGAAGTGGACAGCCCCGCCATAAGGATCGTCGCCCCAGTCTACAAAAGCCGCCTCCAGCGGCTCCGGCGCATCTGTAACACCATGCAATAGTTGCAACTGCCGATGCATTTCATTCACCATTGCTTTGGGCGCTTCACTTATTTTCCAATTATACCTTAATCTTTCGTGCCAGTCGTTTTTCTGGTCGGTTGGTGTATGCGGCATCTTTTTTCTTTTAAACTTAGGAGCAGGACTGTCGTCGTTTATATCTCCCGGCCCTAATGGAATTTCCCGCAATCCACCCCAGAAATCTGAGCTCAAGGCATCGTTATAAATCATGAGAATGGCATTGGTATTTCCGGTATTTCCAATATTCTGTTTGCTTTCACCGCCCCAGTAGTAACATTGCCGGATAGGAATATCGGTAAGTGAACGCCCTTCTGTAACACCTTCCTTTTCCCACCAGGGGTGACCATAGGCAATAAACATTTTGTATAAATGAATGGGCTCCACTGCATTCATCATAAAACGTACATGCGGCGCAAGTTTAGGGTCGAGTACCGGTCCTCTGGGGGTTAATAATTCTAAGCTTCTTTGGGGCATAGCCAATACAACGGCCCGGGCAGTACGTATATTTTCATCGTCCCTGAATTGCAAAGCAACTCCTTTACTTGTATCCGACAGGTTTACATTATCAAAAGCTTCCAGCCAGGTATTTGTTATTACTTCACCTCCAGCGGCTTCAAACTCCTGCTGAAGGTTCCAGATTACAGAATCATAACCATCGTTGAGTAAGTAATATTTAACATCAGGTGTAAAATCAAAATATTCGCATATGGCATCAACGGCATTGGTATTATAACCCAGACAATCATAACCGACCGTAGTAACGGCTATGCTATAGGCCTCATGGCTTAACTGGGTGGCAACCACATTCCAAAAGCCATGTTTATAAAGTGGCGTGCCGTTAAAAACCTGGTTATTCAGATAATTGCGAAGCTCCGTGCCGCTGTATTTCTCAATATCCGGAAACAATTTAACCACGGCATAACCCAGAAAATTATCGGCTGTATTTCTAGGCGTTACATCTTGATTTAACCAGTCAATTTCGTCCTGAGCAAAATTGTAAGGCAGTTTCTCAGAGCGGGACAGATCGCCCACTCTTAATTGTTTTCCTCTTAAAAATAATAAATTATTAGGCTCCGTAACGGCCTGTTCGTGCCTGGGCAGGTTAAACTTATTTTCGATTAGCGATTTTATTAATACTTGTGAGGATACATAACGCATGCCCCCGATTTCACAAATTATATCGGGTAAGCCCGGTGCTTTAGCCGATAGGATTCGCCCACCAATTCTGCCACTTCCTTCAAATACAGCAATTTTTAAAGAACCTCGTTCTTGCTGCCATTTTTTTAATTCATCTGAGTATAATGGCCCGTCGAGCAGCATCCTCCAGGCCGTATAAATACCCGAGGCACCACCGCCAATTATGGCAACATCATAGTCCGGTAATTCTTTACTAACCATTGGTCATTAAATTTAAAGTTGTATAAATTATTTGTTAGCTTTCTTAGGCAGGTAAACAGGATTATAATAAGGTGGCGTGGCGTTTTTATTTATATCGACAATAATTACCTGGGGGATATGTTTGGTGTTAGCTTGTTCTAGCACTTTCGGCATGATTAACGCTAAATCAGCCGGGGAATCAACCTTGCATGCCTCGGCTCCCATACTTTGGGCATACATCAGCAGGTCAGGATTACCTAGTTCATACAAGTTTTTCCACACATCCGGATTTTCGTTATCGGGTGCAAAATAATCCATGCCCTGGCTTACCATAGATAAATTATTATCGAATAATACAATCCAGATAGCACCTACCTGATATTTTTTGGCGGTTGAGATTTCGTTTCCCTGCATTAAAAAAGCACCATCACCAACTATGGCCAGGCAAGTTTGATTAGGGCACCCAATTTTTGCCCCCACTACGGCGCCAACCGCAAAACCCATCGGCCCCATGGCCAGAGAGGTGTAGAAAGAAGCAGGAGGTTGTATCGCCAGATAATGCACCGACCAACCAACACAGTTACCCGCATCAATAAATATCTTTGTATCAGGTGGTATTGTTTCTTGCAGGACGCGCATCAGGGCAGCCGGTTCAACAGGGCTGCTGTTTGAATAATAAGAATCCGGATTGATAAATGGAGTTTGCTTTTTAATAGTGGCAATAGCCTGTTTTCTCTCTTCTATTAGTTCCGTATCTACCTTAACCGCTGGTATCAGTTCGGCTAAATCATTGATGAAAGCGCCTGCTTCGCCTACAATGCCTTGGGTTACTTCAAAAGAACGGGCAATTATCTTCTGGTTTATATCTACTTGTATAAATGGTGCATCAGGGCCCTGTGGTTTAAGAATCGGCAACCAGGAATTGGTAGAGAGTTCACCTAAGGACGAGCCAATTATCATAATACCATCATATGGCACATCAGTAGCCGTAAGGTATGCGTAAGGCCACATACAGTCTGCCATTCCATAAACCCGTAACGATAATTTATGCGTTTCCGGGAAAATTCCTTTTCCATCAGCCGTCGTAATAACTGGTATGCCGAAAGTTTCTACAAACAATAATAAATTATTATAAGTAGACATATCAGTTAATGCTTGCCGGCACCCATTTCCTAAGAATAACAAGGGCCGTTTACAAGCTAATAAGGAAGTCATGGCTTTTTTAACTGCACCGACGGGGGCACCTTGTGGATTGGTGCGGTAAGCCGTTGTGTTAACAGACATTACGGCATTGGTGAGCGGCTCTATGGATACATTTACCGGCAAACTAAGATGTACTGCCTGGCGGGGAATGGAAAGTGCATCGCGGAAAGCCTGTTTAATAATTGTTTCTGCGTCAGTGCCACTTGTAACAACACTGCTGTAACCCGTAGCGGCCGTAAAAATGGCGTTTATATTCAAGCCTCCATCAATACCTTCCTGCAAATAGCCCATTCCAAAATACTTCTGGTCTATTTCGCCGGTTAGTAACAGCATCGCTGATCCATCGGCCTGGGCATTCATTACGCCGGTAAGCGCGTTGGTTGCGCCTGGCCCGGTAGTTACCACAACCACCCCTAATTTTCCAGTTGCCCGGTAATAGCCGTCGGCTATGTAAGCGGCTCCCGTTTCCTGTCTGCAGATGATATATTCAATACTATCGGTATTGTTTTTGAGATCTACCAGGAAGTTCATTAATCCACCCCCAGGAATTCCGAAAACATGTTTTACACCCTCTAAATTAAAGTAGTGCATAATCATATCGCCTACAGTAGGAGACGATGGGGAAGCAGGAGCAATCGTGGTTTCCTTTGCCATACAGGTAATTTTAAATAAGGTTGGAATAAGCTAATTTAAACTTATCAATGTGTTAAATATGTAAGCTTTACACACCACTATCCTTTGCACCTGCTACCCATCACAAGTTTTTACTTCAAATGCAGTTATGTTTAATCTCTACTCGTATCCAGAAATTATTTGATTATCTATAAATAATGGTATACTTTAATTTTATCAGGAAATAAATGAATTATGAAAAGGCCTGTAAGAAATTATGATGTGCAGGCAACACCAGTTTAATGAGCCGCCCTTCTTTTTATTATTCCACCGGATGCCTCCCGAATGGTAGTGGCAAAAACAAAGGCTTTTGCATCTGCTTCATACACCAATGTTTTCAGCTTGCGTAGCTCCATTCGGGTAACTACCGTAAAAATAATATCGCAGTTACTGCTTACATCAAATTTGCCGGGAAGAAAGCCTCTTTCGCCTTTATAGACCGTTATGCCCCGGCCCAGCTCATTTACAAGCCTATATTTTATCATTTCACTTTCACCAGATATAATCGTAACGCCGGTATAAGCTTCAATACCTTCTATTACATAGTCTATCATGCGGGAAGCAGCAAAGTAAGTTAAAATAGAATACAGCGCCGTTTCGAGGCCAAACTTAAACGCCGCAATGGTAAAGATTATAATATTCAGCCCCAGTATAATTTCTGTAATAGTAAAGCTGGTTCGTTTTAAAGTATATAAAGCCAGTACTTCTATGCCATCTAAAGCACAGCCGGCCCGCATGGTTAAACCTACTCCTAAGCCTAAAAATACGCCCCCAAAAATAGAAATAAGTAGTTTATCGGAAGTAACAACGGGGTACGGTATTAAGAGCAGGCAAAACCCCAGCAGCAAAACCGAAAGAAATGTTTTAAAAGCAAACTTTTTGCTAACCGTAAAATATGCCGCTATAATAAGGGGCAAATTTAAGGTTACAATAATATACGCTAAATTAAAGTGGTACAGCTCGTGGAGCAGTAGGGACATGCCGGTTACACCCCCATCGAAGAACTGATTAGGTACCAGAAATCCTTTAAGGGCAAAACCTGCAAGTATTACCCCGGCCATTATTAAAAAGAAGTCCTGTAACTCCGAAACAATAAGGTGACGTCTATCCACATTATTGGCATTACTCAATACTATATTCAGATGATTAACTTTATGCTCGGCATAATGGGTTTTGGCGTACTGTGTAAAAAAGCGGTGTGAGGTTAAAAACGCTATTTGTTTTCGATTCCATTCCAACCTGTTTTTTACAAGGCCATTGGCTTTAAACTCCTGGTACAAATGTTCGGCATTGGGGAAATAATCAGTAGTTCCTAAATATTGCAAGTCTGCATCGCATATAATATATTGCAACTTATCTGCGGGTGCATGCGGCAGCTTAGTAGCCATAATTATCTGGCAAATGGTATCAATTTGGAGAGGTTCAAAACCCAATGCCGGAAGTGTTTTCCGGGCAATGTGGCAGGAAGCTTCTTCGTGATTTTTATAAGCATTCAAAAATCCTGCATCATGATAAAGCGCAGCCGTTTTTAGCAATACCAGTTCTTCATCTGTTACCCCTTCTGCTACTGCTATCTTTTCTGCAGCAGCAATAACAGATTTTGTATGATCGGCATTATGATATTTAAGATGCGCCGGCAAATTCTTTTCTAGTTGCGGCATTAAAAACGAATATGCTATCTGATACAGCCTGGTTCCTGTATTTGAGTTAATTACTGGTTCCATCTAAAAAAATTAGTGAGTATTTTGTGAATTACAGAAGGTGTAATTTTACTTTTCAGAGACGCCTCTCTTACTATCTGGTATTGGAAAGATTCTCAAATTATATTAAAGCAGTCTTCTGTAATTTTTTTTTTATTATAGAAAAATACGCTTCAGCCGCTCCACGTTATTTTATACACCAGAGCTAATCCTATTTAATTTTTAAAATCATTTTGTAAGCAGGAAGATAAATAAAGCGCATCTTTAATTTATAATTTCCAATTCTTGATTTGTCGAAGCACAAATAATAGTAAAATCAAATTAGCAGCCCTTAATAATACAAACTGTAACATAAATTATTACCCTTTCTTATCATGCCTTACGGCTTTATGCTTGATGCACATTCCCCACAGGATACAACTATTTTAATCTTCTTAATTCTCACCTACAGTTCTTATAAATTTATAAAAAATAATGAAAAAATATATATTTTTCTATCTTTTTATAGGAGATATTAACTTTAGCTGAAGATGGCCTAAAAACGATAGCGTTTACTTGCTTAACTTTGCAGGAGAAGAGAAAAACTGAAAGAATTAGGGCAGCGCAAATTGAGCGCTGTTTTAATGGCGAACTATTAAAAAAGATAGCCAATATTACCAGATGAAAATATTGTTTGCTGTCCCGGCAAGATAAAACCAAAGAGAAATTAAATTACACCTTTGGTTTTATCTTATCGGAAAGTACTTAAAACGAATATTTTAATAATATTACGGGCATTTTATGAGCTACAAGACAACATAGAGCAGCCTGCTTTTTGGCTGGCCCAGTTAGGCCGCTTTACCATAAACGCATCCCACTTCCCGGAATAAGGTTCTTTTATGGCTTCCTGTAGTTTACCAAACAAGGTGCTTTCTCCCCTTTCCAGTTCTTCAATGGCCTGATGTAGTAAGTAATTCCGTAGAATAAAACGCGGATTGGCTTTTTGCATACGAGTGATTCTTTCTTCCGGCCCGATGCTATTCTTCTGAATTCTTTCCTGGTAAGTTTTAATAAAATTTAAGAATAGTTCTTGCTCTTTTCCTTCGGGTGCGCGGTAAAAGCTATCTTTAAAATGGTTTAGCACCGCTTCTTCTGGTTCCGGGTGTATTGGCAATGCTATTAGCAACTGATAGAAAATAGTCATATCGGGTTTTATCCGGGTAAGCATATCCTCCAGGGCTACCAATAAGTCAATATCTTCTGGCTTTACTTTGTCGAGCCCCAGCTTATTACCCAACATAGATTGGTATTTTGTGCTGTAAATATCCTCGAAGGTTTCCAGGGCGGCTACTATTTCTTCGGTGCCGGATAGCAGAGGGGCGATGGCACTGGCCAGGCAACCCAGATTCCAGTAAGCAATGGAAGGCTGCTGCCCAAAGGCATACCGTCGGCCCGGCAAATCCGTAGTATTGGGCGTAAAATCAGGGTCATAATCATCCAGGAAGGAATAAGGTCCATAATCAATCGTCAGACCCAGGATAGACATGTTGTCGGTGTTCATTACGCCGTGGACAAAACCTACTCGTTGCCATTCTACCATTAAACTCGCAGTACGGGCTACTATCTCTTTAAACCACAGTAATATTTTATCTTCTCCCTGAAGGTGCAGAAAATATTGCTGAATGGTCCAGTTGGTTAAGTTTTTTAAATTTTCGTTTTCCTGGCGGGCAGCGAGCAACTCAAAATTCCCGAAGCGCAGAAAACTAGGGGCTACCCGCATCACAATAGCGCCGGGCTCAAATTCCGGATTTCCGTTATAAAACATATCGCGCATGACTTGGTCTCCGGTAGCTACCAGGCTCAGAGCCCGGGTAGTTGGTACGCCCAGGTAATGCATGGCCTCACTCATTAAATATTCCCGGACCGAAGAGCGTAAAACGGCCCGGCCATCGGCCCGCCGGGAGTAGGGTGTGCGGCCAGCCCCCTTTAATTGCAGTTCCCAGGTTTGCTCGTTACCGCTATCCCATTCACCCAAGGTTATCGCCCGGCCATCGCCCAACTGACCAGCCCAATGCCCAAACTGATGGCCGGCGTAGCAGGCCGCATAGGGCTGCATCGACTCCGTTACAAAGTTGCCCGCCAGTATGTCAATATCTTTTTGTTATGTAGGCTTTAATATACCCAGTTCGGCAGCCAGTTCATCCGACCAGGCCAGTAACTTGGGTGATCTGACAGGAGAAGGATTAACCTTACTATATAAAACACCCGGGGTTTGGCGGGGGCGCGCATCACCGGATACATCGCCCGGAAAATTATTTACAAATGCATTCTTGTATTCTTTAGCACTCAGGCTTTGCATAACCAATTTGTTTGATTCCTAATCTGACTAGAAACTTAGTTTAACCGAACCTTCGCATTTTTCTAAGGTAAAATACAAAAGTAATTATCGGAATTTTTATATTTTCGTTTAAAAATAAAATAAGAATAATATTTCATGTATAAGTACTATAAATATCTCACAAAAGGTTCAAAAGAAAATTTTCACTACCGCTTTAGGTTCGTTTATTACGGGTAGGCTAACTTGTTGTTCCAAAATCAGGAATACTTTCCAGGTACATAGCACTTCAGCTGTATAGCTTTATCCTGAGATCGCCAAAAATTGTGTTAAAGTAACTGACCTTCTAATTATAAATACATTATTTAAATAATACATTTTATAATTAAACAAAAATTATTATTTTGCGTATATTTTATTAGAATCTTTCTGTTACTTCATTTCTGTTAATAAGATTTGAAACAGGGAAATTCTTGGCTAGTGGCTTGCAAGATTTTGAGGCTGGATCGGAAATTTTAAAGAGTTTAAGAAGGTTCAGCAAATTTATTTTAATATTTTATTCACCTTTTAAACTTACCGTCATGAAAAAAACTTTACAATCTTCAGAAATTTCTATCGGGGTTGCTGTAACTGCCTGGTTCGTATTAATGTATATTATGGCGCAATTCCTGGTTTGAGTAATATCAGAGCAGTACTTTGCGGGTAAATTTATTTAAGTGTAATTTTATACACAGCACTAAAGGGTTTTAGTCCGTACAAAATAATTTAACAACAGGAAAAAATATTACCTGTAAGCGTTAAAATAAGAATCAGCCATAAGGCAGGCTTCATTTCGGAGTCTACTTTTTGGCTGATTCTTATTTAATACTAAAGTAAATCTTATCTTCTGCCGTGTAAGAGTGCGTTTTTTATCTTCCTAACCTTCACTCCGGTTACTCACCAGCTTTAAATGAATGTCTACTTCCGGAAAAATATGCCGCTTTTTCAGGTCCGGATCGGCAGCATAGTTCATACCCCATTTAGTACGGTCCAATTTAAAAGTAGCTTCTACCGCTACGGTACTATCCTGAATATCTATCCGCGCTGGAAAAGTAATTGCGTGCGTATTGCCGATCATGGTAAAATTACCGGTTACCAGCATATTAGCCCCTGCGATAGCGCTAGTCGAGGCTTGTACCAACGGCTCAACTTGCGTTAAGGTAAAGTGGGCTTCCGGGTAAAGCGCCACATTAAAAAAGTCTTCGCTTTTCAGGTGCTTCAACAAAACAGGCTTAATGGTTTTAGGCAAGTCAAAATTTTTGATAGAAGTAATAGGAATAACAAAGCTACCACCCTTTATGGTACCGTTTTCTACCTGAATGCCCGGACTCGTTACCGCAAAAGCCCCCTGGTGCGAGGTGTTCGGGCCTGCACCAGACCACTCAATTACCGATTTGCTTTCGTCTAAGGTATAATTATAAGTTTGGGTTTCCGGGGCAGGATGCCGGAAAATAAAACACCAAAGCGTAAGTATGGTTAGAAATAATATTTTCATGATTAATTATTCAAAAATATCTAAGCGTTTTTCTCTATTTAACAGGTAAAAAATGTGATTAATAATTAAAATTATTTTCTAGCCAGCATTACTTTGGTATTGTTTTTAGTCTTGCCTAACTCGGTAGTCAGTACATAGCCAACTTGGCCATCTACCAATACAATGCTCCAGCTTTGATTATACTGGCGCACATACCGGATGCCGTCGGTACTGCGCAAGGATTTTAATACTTCGGTGGAGGTACCGGGTTGGCGGTGCATTTTAACGTTCTCGTAACGGGTAGTCACGGCCATTATGTTGTCGGTGGGCCGTGCGGTAGTGTGGGGTATGGCGGCTAAAGCAACGGCGGTTTGGGCCAGAAAAGCAAAAGACAAAATTAAATTTTTCATAGCGTTTTTAGATTAGGGTCGGGGTTTACTATTTCGTTTTTATTTTTGCCGGCATTTAGCTGTCGGCTTCTTTGTTCTGGTTAACTATATAACAAAGGTGCATCGCTAAAGAACGTCTCCAAAATTTTTGTACCCGAAGGGCCAGCCCACGTTCTTGAATGACCAAAATAAGCCCTTGAACACCGCTACCTTTCCAGTCAGGGTTTTAGCCGGAATATTTGGAAATATTGATACATAAGTTTGCGGGAGGAATTTGAATAATTCTTTAGAACTGAATATGAGTAAAACTGCTACGCTAAGATATTTTTGTTCAGGAGGTATTTATGTGAGCCTTTAACAGCTTACAGGATATTTATAATCAGATCTTCAGGCTTTCTGATTAATGGAAAATTGCCCTTCTGCTAGTTTTAAGATTAGCATAAAGTTATAGAAAAGAGTGTGGTGATAAGGAAGGTTAAACTGACTCTATTGCGTAAACGTATTATTCAAAAACAAGATAAATAATTATGGTTAGTCAAATTGCCACCGTAAAAGAAGACCTGGTAGCCGTTAGCGTTTCAGGAAACCTGGAAAAGCACGATTATGACCAAATTATACCGGTGCTGGAAATGAAAATTGCACAGTTCGGCAAAATTAATCTGTACTGGGAAATGATAGGATTGGAAGGATGGCACTTAAGTGGACTTTGGCAGGATCTAAAATTTGATGTGAAGCACATAAACAACTTCCGGAAAATAGCTATTGTGGGAGACAAGAAGTGGGAAGAATGGATAGCTACCATGATAAGGCCGTTTACCACTGCCGAAGTAAAATATTATAACGAATTGCAAAGAGAGGATGCCATGGCTTGGGTAAGCCACTGAGTAACTTTTAATCTTAGGAATGACCTGCCTAAAATGCCGAAGCGGACATTTTATAATAATATTTTACCAGAAATTATCTTTAAACTACTTGAAATTAAATAGCGGCTTGGCCTTTATGTCGGTCCAGTACTTCTTTTACAATATTCCGGGCAACAGCCTCTTCTAAATCTAAAGCTGAAAAAAGATAACGGATTAGTTCTTCTTCTTTGTCGGCTACAACCCCATCGGCCAGCACTAACTCTATGGTCCGGGCAAATAAGGTGGGCTTATTTTCAGTTGCAATTGCATCCACGCTGGTATCAATCAGGTGTTTGCTGCCAATCTTGGCGTGCGCCAGCAACACCGACCGGTAATATTCCCGCACCTCGTGTCCATCAAAAAAGGAATTATTGGCCAGTGTTTCGGATAACTCTTCCAGCTCTTCATCCGCTACTACTTCGTCTACGGCAATACAGGCGTGCATAATCGCAATCCAGGCCTCTTGTTCGGTCCGGGGAGCATAAGAAACTACCGTGGTTTTATACTTTTCATCAAAAAGACTCATGGCACGAAAACTTTTACGCGTTAATAAATTTAAATTTCTCAAGTACCCCAGGCACACCGGTAAAGTTACCCCTTCCGGATTTTTCTTCCGGGCACTCCCAAGCACTACCTATTGGCTGTTTTATTTTAATAAGTAAAAATATATATTTACTCAGAACCAGGCCAACGATAGTTTAAAGTTAAAAGAATAAAACCGACAAATTTAGTTTTGAGCGGAAGAAGTAAAAATTAAACAGGCTGGTTAAAGAAAAATTCAGAAAAGGGGCTTAGCCCAACCAAAATATGCGTAAACTTTCCTGTTTTTTGCGGATGAGAATTGCCCGGTACAATTATTTAAAGAAACCAATCCTGGCCCTCATCCTAATGCTATTTTTCAGGGCCTCCCCAGAAGTGTCTGCATCGGTAATAAAAACTAAAGTGGCTATGTCCCAAACCAACTCCGCAACTCACCCTACAGGAAAAGAACAAAAGCAACGCAAGGCTTTATACCAGCTGCTGGGCAAATTACCCGACCGAAACCGGCCTATTGCGGTTAAAGTAATTTCGAGGGAGGAAACCGACGAAATAATTATAGAAAAACTGCTGCTGGATTTGAACGGGCTGGAACTGGTGCCGGCTTATTTTACCAAACCCAAAACAGCAACCGATAAAATTCCCGTGGTATTATTTAATCATTCGCATTTCGGGCAGTACCAGGTTGGTAAAAACGAGTTTGTGAAAGGCCGGAAAGAAATGCAGAGCCCGCCGTATGCGGTAGCCTTGGCCCGGGCCGGGTATGCCGGTTTGTGTATAGATAGCTGGGGCTTTGGCGAACGCAGCGGCCGCCCCGAGATTGATATATTTAAAGAAATGCTCTGGAAAGGCCAAGCTATGTGGGGCATGATGGTGTACGATCACCTGCGGGCGCTCGATTACCTCCATACCCGGCCCGATATAGATACCAAACGCATAGCCACCATGGGCATGTCGATGGGCAGTACCATGGCCTGGTGGCTGGCGGCCCTGGACGAGCGCATTAAAGTAACCGTAGATTTAAATTGCCTCACCGATTTCCAGACGCTGCTGGCAGAAAAAGGCCTGGACCGGCACGGGATTTATTACTACGTACCGGATTTGCTCAACCATTTTACTACCTCCGATATAAATGCTTTGATTGTACCCCGGCCGCATTTTGGCCTCGCCGGCAGCCAGGACCCGCTCACACCTTTAAAAGGTTTGGAAATTATAGATGCCAACCTGAAGAAGGCTTATGCTGCTAAAGGTGCTCCCGAAGCCTGGCAACTTAAAATTTATAACGTTGGTCACCTGGAAACACCGGAAATGCGCCAGGACATTATGGCTTTTCTGAAAAAATGGTTGTAGTTATTACAGCTAAAAATATTTGTTAATTAAAGTAAGCTTAATAATTTACGGCTTAAGCAATGGCAAAATGCCCGAAAATTTAGCTTGCCAAAATATTCCTTTTATTAATTATAAGGTTCAGAACCTTTAAATATTCTATGTCGGAAAAAACAAAAAATATACGCGTGTTGGTAGTTGGTTGCGGCAATATGGGCACTTCCCATGCTACTGCTTACCATCATCTGGACGGATTCGAAATTTGCGGAATTGTATCGACCGGAAAATCCAAAGAAATATTAAACGAAAAACTAGGGGGCGACTATCCTTTGTTCTCGGACTTTAACGAAGCCTTGAATAGTACCCAACCCGATGCGGTTTGTATTTCTACTTACCCCGATACGCACGAAAGTCTGGCTTTAAAAGCGCTGGAAAATAACTGCCACGTGTTTATTGAGAAGCCGCTGGCCGATACCGTAGCCGGAGCCGAGCGCGTTGCCGCCGCAGCCGCCAAAGCCGGTAAAAAATTGGTAGTGGGGTATATTCTGCGGCATCACCCGTCCTGGATTAAATTTGTAGAGCTGGCCGGAGAACTAGGTAAACCCCTGGTAATGCGCATGAACCTGAACCAGCAAAGCCACGGCAATATGTGGACCGTACATCGCAACCTGATGAAAAGCCTGAGCCCGATTGTAGATTGCGGCGTGCATTATATTGATGTAATGTGCCAGATGACCCGTTCCAAACCCGTACAGGTGAGCGCCATTGGCGCCCGGTTAACCGAAGAAATTCCGACAGGCAATTACAACTACGGACAATTGCAGATTCGTTTCGAAGATGGCTCGGTAGGGTGGTACGAAGCTGGTTGGGGACCGATGATGAGCGAAACGGCTTTTTTCGTGAAAGACGTGATCGGGCCCAAAGGAGCTGTATCGATTGTGGCCAAGGATGCCGGCGGAACCGGTAAATCCGATTCGGTGGAAGACCATACCAAAACCGAGTGGCTGCGGTACCACCGGGCCGCTATTAACCAACAGGCAGAATTTTTGCAGGAAGATACCTGGATTAGTATGGAAGATGAACCCGACCACCAGGAGCTTTGTAAACGCGAACAAAGCTATTTTTTAAAAGCCATTCGCGAAAATATGGATTTAACCGACCACATTGCCGATGCGGTTAACAGTCTCCGGATTGCCTTTGCCTGTGACGAATCGGTGCGGACCGGCCAGATTGTTTCGCTGTCTTGAATAAATTAATATTTTATATAAAATCTTACGCCATTCATAAAATCAGGAACCAAACAGAAGGTTTATGAATTAAGAAGATGAAACCAGGATTGAATATTTATTGAACCGGTTTGATAACCCGCGATTCTGGCTTGTATCAGTCTTTTAAAGTAAGTATTTTTATAAGATCTGAATTCCCTTTAAGGGAAGAGAAAAGAAAAAGGTTTTTAACTTTTACCACGGGTACATAAGGTTTTTGCCTTTACCAAATCCCCATAATTACTTTTCTGATGAAAAGACGTGCTGCCTTAAAAGGTATATCAATGGCGGTAGCCGGTTTAGTTGCCCTGCCAGCCTGGGCTTCCGGCTGGAACCCCGCTTCGTTGGGTAAGGTATCCGCTGTGCCGCTTCCGGAAGAAGCCCTGTTGGCTGAGCTGGTGGAAACAATTATTCCTGAAACCGATACACCAGGTGCAAAATCGCTACAGGTACACCGGTTTGTCCTTCGTATGATTCAGGATTGCTACGGAGAAGTGGCACAAAGCAACCTACAACAAGGCTTAGTGGCTGTTGATGAGGTGGCAAAGGGTGCTTTCGATAAATCATTTGTTAACTTAAATGTAACCCAGCGTGTTGCCGTACTTACCCACCTGCAAAAGAGCGATGATCCGTCAACCAAAGGATTTATAAGTCTGGTCAAGAACTTAACCATTCAGGGTTATCTCAATTCCGAGTACGTGCTGCTGAATATGATGGATTATAAAATGGCGCCTGGATTTTACCACGGGTGTGTGCCCCTTAAAACCTAAGTCAGGCGCTATAATCTATTGTAACGTCATCTATTTCAATTTCTTAATATTTAGAATGTCATTTTTTAACATAGATTCTGTAAAAAGCCGTACGTTCGATGCGATAGTAATTGGTTCGGGTATTAGCGGCGGGTGGTCGGCGAAAGAGCTAACCAGCCACGGTTTGCGAACTTTGGTATTGGAGCGCGGGCGCGATGTAAAACACGGGATAGATTACCCGACCGCCATGAAAAACCCTTGGGAGTTCCCGCACCTGGGGCAAATTTCTAAAGCCGAACAGGAAGCCAACCCGATTGCGAGTCAATGTTATGCTTATAAAGAAGATTCGGCGCATTTTTTTGTTAAAGATGCCGAGCACCCTTACGTTCAGGAGAAGCCTTTTACCTGGATAAGGGGCTACCAGGTGGGTGGTAAATCGTTGTTATGGGCCCGCGGTACCCAGCGGTGGTCGCAGTACGATTTTGATGGCCCGGCCCGGGATGGCTTTGCCGTAGAGTGGCCCATTGGGTATAAAGATATTGCCCCCTGGTACAGCTACGTCGAAAAGTTTGCCGGTATTTCGGGCAATAAAGACGGCTTGCCGCAACTACCCGACGGGGAGTTTTTGCCACCGCACGAGCAGTCGTGCGTCGAGAAGCATTTTAGCCAGCAAATGGCTAAGCACTATAACAACACGCGTCCGGTAATTATTGGCCGGTGTGCACACCTCACCAAGCCAAATCCTATTCATCACCAACAGGGACGCGGGCAGTGCCAGAACCGGGTGCTGTGTCAGCGCGGCTGCCCATACGGCGGTTATTTCAGCAGCAATTCGTCTACTTTACCCTGGGCGCAGAAAACCGGTAAGCTCACGCTGAAGCCCGATTCAGTGGTGCATTCGATTATTTTTGACGAAAAGAAAGGCAAAGCCACCGGCGTGCGGGTAGTAGATGCGCATACCAAAGAAATGACCGAATATTATGCCCGGATTATTTTCGTAAATGCCGCTACCTTAAATACCAACCTGATTTTATTAAACTCCAAATCGAGCCGTTTTCCGAACGGCTTAGGGAACGACAATGGGCTGCTGGGTAAATATGTTTCATTCCATAATTTCCGGACCACTATTTCGGCGGAGTACGAAGGTTTTCAGGAAACTATTACCGAAGGCAACCGTCCCAACGGCAGCTACATTCCGCGCTTCCGGAACGTGTTTAAACAGGAAACCGATTTTCTGCGTGGTTACGCTGCCGGCTTTGGTTCCAGCCGCATGCTAGACCGGGATACATCAGGCTTTGGCGAAGATTTAAAAAAGAGTTTAACCGGCAAAAACTACGGCAACTGGCGGGTAAGTTCGCATATGATGGGCGAAACCATTCCAAAAGAAACTAATTACGTAACCCTTGACTCCGGTTTAACCGATGCCTGGGGCGTACCACTCCTGAAAACTTCGGTGGCTTACGACAACAACGACGAAAAAATGATCGTGGATTTTCACGAGCAACTAACCGAAATGCTGACCCTGGCTGGTTTCACCAATATCCAAACCCACGACGATCCTAATAAGGCACCGGGCATTGATATTCATGAAATGGGTGGCGTCCGGATGGGAAGAGACCCGAAAACTTCACTTTTGAATAAATGGAACCAGTTGCACCATTGCAAAAACGTGTTTGTAACCGATGGCGCCTGCATGACTTCTAATTCTACCCAAAATCCATCGCTTACATTTATGGCTATTACAGCCCGAGCCGCTGATTATGCTGTAAAAGAATTGCGTAAAGCTAATCTGTAAGAAAGATGTTATCGATGGTGTAAGCTGAATTTCTCAGATTGATAACGGTTTTTGGATTTAAGATGAAAGAATAGAAGTTCAAATAAATTGTCCATGTATTCCCGGCGCAGATTTAAAATCAGTAAACACAAAGTTTTCTTCAGAAATTCTTAAAATCTCCTGATTACCGGGATAGGCTTCATAGCTTATTATAAGTATACAGTCAAATAATGTAAACGGACATTACTACATGCCATGCTTTATGACAGTTAAGTGCTTTAAGAAATAATATACCTTAGTATAACTACGACTAAATTTAAACACTTATAACTTTACTCCATCCTATGTGATTTATTTTCGGCAGCATATGCCCAGAAGGCAAATAACACGCGACTTATAGATTAGTGTCCGATTTCGATTTATAACGTGCCCTCAACCATGTTCCGGAAGCTAAACTTCCGGTGATCGATTTTAATACCTATGACCATTTAATAATGGATTATGCTGTGATGTTAGAGCTAGAATGTTCTGTGTCA
>NZ_BJYS01000024.1 GCF_007991635.1 Adhaeribacter aerolatus
AAACCTAAGTCATTTATAAATAGCGTTTTTCCTCAGTTGGTTCTACATGTATCATTACATCAATAAACTGGGGTAGCTGGGCCTGGATTTTGGTTTTCACCTTGTGTGCTATTTGGTGCCCATCGGCAATTGAAATATTCTGGTCTACCCAAATATGGATGTCCGCGTGATTCATAACGCCCATTTTTCTGGTATGGCACTTTTCAACTTTTAATACTCCTGCTACCTGCTGGGTTATATTTGCAACCTTTTTAGTTAGTTCCGGATCTAAATCTTCGTCCAACAATTCTCCAATAGCTGGTCTAATGATTAAATAGGCATTAATAAGAATAATACCGGAGGCCAGCAAAGCCGCCCAATCATCCGCTACTTCGTATCCTTTACCACCTATTATACCAATAGTTATACCGATAAAAGCTGCTGCTGAGGTGATGGCATCACTACGGTGGTGGAAGGCATCCGCTTTAACTGCCCCGCTATTTATTTCCAATCCGGTCTTCAGGACAAACCGGTACAGCAATTCTTTTGTTAAAATGACAACAACTAAAATAATAAGCGTCCAGGATGCGGGTACTTTGTGAGGAGATTGGATATTATGAATGCTTTCAGTAGCTATGAGCATTGCTGCTGCACAAAGGGCTAAGGCAATACCAATCGCCACCAAGGCTTCTACTTTGCCGTGGCCATACGGATGATTTTTATCGGCTGGTTTAGCTGCCCATTTTAATCCCAGCCAAAGCATACCGGAGGTAAAAATATCTGCTGTTGATTCAATGGCATCTGCAATCAGGGCATAGGAATTACCAAAAATCCCGCCCAGCGCCTTAATGATTGCTAAAAAGGCACTGAACAGGATTCCGATAAATGTTGTTTTAAGACCTTTTTCGGAGGAGTTATTTAAATCTGACATCTTATTACTTATAGCCGGCACAATCACCAGTGGGTACTAATACGCCGCCGGCCTGCTGATATACTACCCTGGCCCCCAAATGACCAGCATATACTAAGAAGCCAGAACCTGTAAGCATAAGTAGGGCAACAACCAAACGCAAAACGTTCGCTTTAAACTTAATTAAATTAAGCCGTAGACATAGCTCTAAAACAGTAGCGGCAGAGAAGAGGTAGGCTAAATTATAAGCGGCAATTTCATGGTCTTTAAGAACGGTGGGGTCACAAATTTTCCGTGACACTATCCCGTCTGCCAGACCTCCGGTATAGATACTTAGCCAAGCAGTAAGGCAACCTGCATAAAGCAGATAAGCCCCAGTCCTATGCCAGAAAGCGGCAGAATTCTCTCGCAGTAAAAGTGCTGTTAGTTTCGTTATGGTAGCCAGCAGTAAAAGCGCAATAGGAAAATGGATGGTAAGGGGATGCCAAATTTCTGTACGCCAAAAAGAAGGTTCCCCCATCTTATTCCAGAATTTTTACGGCTATGGGTTCTAATCGCTTACCTACTTTTTTTACTTCCACCTCCACTTTGCCACCTTCTTTCAACTGTTCAAACGGAACGGTACTGCCTGCCTGGGTAAGCTTTGTAGAATCAGTAAAATAAAGTTCCAGCCGTTTATTATCCGCTGTTTTAACATAAATTTCAGTTTCCTCCGCCTCCACTTCATCAATCGTGCCTTGGTAAGTACCGGAATCCACCACATCTGTACTTTCTTCGCAGGCATATAGAAAAGGGACAAAAGAAAGCGCTAACGCAAGTTTCTTTAAATTTTTCATAGTTGATGTAATAAGAGTTAAGGCGTTTTAAGTTGATAAACGTAATATTTATTATAATAGATATTTGGCTGGAAATAAGTAAGAAATGTATGGATAAATTACCCTTCTAAATATACGCTTAATAACTTAAACAGCGCTCCGGTCGATATGTCTTACTGAAAAGTCTCCCCTGCCGTTTACCAGATCCATTTGGCTTATAAGTTCGTTTATGTAAAAAAGGGGGTGAGTTCCGGGTTTTGTTACATTTGTCTTTCTTTTTCATTTTACTGAATCAATAGTGATTCACCACTATTTAAATCTTTATACCAATAGCGGCATTGACACTCCGGCCATCCGAAGGCCAAATACCAGGACCCGGATAAAAGCTAGGCCGCTTGGTGAAGTAATGTGTATTGAAGACATTATTCAGGTTAACCTTGAGCTGAATCTGCCGGGAAATACGGTAAGCCGCATTCACATCCAGGATGCCATAAGCCGGGACCAGCCCAACCGCTCCGTTAGCTGGTGAGATTTCGGTATTTAGTGGGTCGGCATAACTCTTGGCCGTATAACTGTAAAGTACCGACAGGCTAAACGGCTGGTGCCGGATAGTCATGCCATTGCGGCTAATCACCTGCGGAACGCCCTCCACCTGGTTGCCCTTAATCGACACATTCTCGTTGCCTTGCCGCACCTGCGCCTGCAGATACCGCGCCTCCATGAAGCAAGTAGAAGTAAAGAGGGAAAAATGCCAGTCCGGGGCCAGCTGCTGCTGGTATTCGGTGAAGAACTCCAGCCCACGGGTTAAGGAATTACCGGTGTTAGTGCGCAAAATATAAAAATCACCCGCCTCATCCGTTTGCATCAGACTGCCCAGCCGGTTATTGTAGCGCAACTGGAACAAACTGACGTCCCAGTTAAAGGCAGCTAGCTGGCCCCGGTAACCGGCTTCCAGGTTATAGCCGGTAGCGTCTTTCAGGTTTTTATCCGCCCGCTCGAAAGTAGAAGCCGGAATAATGTCTTTGAAGATGACCGGCCGGTAAGCCTGGGAAAAGCCGGCGTAAAAATTATGCCCGGCCCGCCACTCGTAATCGGCGTTGATACCCAGTAGTGGGAAACGGTGCTTGATGGTATTGGGCAGCTGCTGCGCCTGGTAATACGTAATTTGGCCGCTCATGTCAGATTGCCCGCTTTCCAGCCGGATACCGGGACTCAGGGAAAATTTGGAACTTAACAGCAGCCGGTTCTCAGCAAAGATGGCCATATTTTTTGTAATAAAATTAAGGTCTCTTCCCCAGCCCGGTTGACTTAAGGTTAAATCAAAATCGGTACCCGTAGTACCTTTGCCTAACTGGGAGCGGTGTAAATTATTGCGCATCAGCTGCAGGCCCGTAACTAAGGTAGCCGGCAGGGCTCCTAACTGATAGCGGTGGCGTAACCGAAGTTCGGAAGTATAACTATGAAACTGGTCAATATCTACCTGCCGGGGAGCATACTGAAGGGTTAGCGGGTCAATTCTATCCGCTACATTAGCTGGTTTATCAAACTGCACACTGTTGCGGTTTCCCAGTACCGCCGAGGAGGTCCACTGCAGCTGGGTATTGTCTGACAGCAGGTAGTCAACCGTGAGGGAAGGAACGTAAATATCCGGATTAAAATAATTCCGGCCCCGGGTAGCCATCCGGGGATTGGCCCGGAACATGCTGTCGGTCAATGGACCCGGAATCTGATAGATATAGTTGGAGCGGGCAAATTCCGCTGAGACCCGCAGCGCCTTTGTCGGTTGGTACCGCAGAATAACGCCTTGGGCATCATAATCCGTTTGGCTGTTATCCCGGTAACCGTCCGATGTGCGCCGGCTGTAATAGGCATAGTAACTAAATTTGCCTACGGTGCCGCTGATGGCATTATAGGTGCTTAACAGGCCAAAGGAACCGGCGGCCGCAATGCTTTCCAAGCCAATAGCTTTGGTGGTATCGGGTTGTTTGGAAACATAATTGAGCATGCCGCCAAACTGGGCGCCGTATTGCAGCGAGCCCGTGCCGCGGACAATTTCTATTCTTTGCACCGCTTCCATGGGCATGCTGTAATGAGAGGCTGGGTAGCCGTACATATCCGAATTAGTGATAATGCCGTTTTTGCGGATATTAAACTCCCAGCCACGGTGCGGGTCCAAACCGCGGGTAGCAATATTGACCTGGTTACCCGACCCATCCATGTCGTAGACAAAAACGCCCGGTACTTTGGCAAACAGCTGGCGCGGTGTTTTTTCGGTAATGTTGGCATTGAGGTTCTCCAGCTGGATGACCTCGGTTTTCTTACCGGCAAAAATAAAAGTATCCCTCTCTTTGGCTAAGCGCTCGATGGTGGGCTTTTGTCCGGTAACCTCAATTTCCCGTAGTTGTTGGGCTTTGATACTGTCTCGCGGCACCTGGCCTTGGCCGAAGGAGGTAATGCTTAAAAGGAGAAGTAGTAAGACAAATATCTTTTTCATTAAATCTTTGGAGGAGTTTAAAGCAGCCTTTCTTATCCGGTTAGCAACCGTATTATTTCCTTGCTAATATATTTTCCGGCGTTTCTTTTGGTCTGGCCAGTTTAGACCAAACCCACTCGCCCACTTGCTCTCCCTGGCGCGTTCCTTCCAGCGCACCATCCCGAAAATGAATGCCGCCATAAATCCGGCTCATGGAGGTTTCCATATAAGTTTCTTTGATTGATTTAAAAGACCTTACGCCATGGCCAAACACAAATTCTGTTGAATCGGTAAAAGCTATTTCATTACCCAATAAATGAATTAGCATTGTGCCGGCAGAAGCCGAGATGGCGCTATGACCACTTACGTATTCCGGAAAAGGGGGTGTTTGTAAGAAAGGCTCCCAGAACGGGTCTATTGTTTGATGAATAACGGTGATGGGCCGAATCCGGGCACTCCGGTACTTCTCATCCCAGCAAGCAATGAAAGCATCATACAGGGCAATAGAAGAATAAGTATAAGCCTGCAAAGAAGCCATCATATCCAGCTTTTTATCCTGGGAAATGGTTTTGACTATGGCTAGCCAATGGCCAGGTGGAGTCATCTTCTTAGATAAATAAGACACATGCCCGTGAATATTACTGACCGTGGCATTATCATCCCAGAAATAAGCAATGGCTTTTTGTTCCGGCGTCAGGTTTTTGCCATAATCATAGACTTCCTGCACCATCTTGAAAAAGGAGCTGTTGGGCTTCAGGTCAAACTTGGCCGGGGGTGCGGGTTTGAATTGGGTGCAGGAATCCAGCGTAAAAGAGCGGACCTGGTTCCAAGAAGACTCACATGCCGGCTCGTAAGTTGGAGGGGTGGGTTGCCAAGAACCGGGTATATCGGTAATGGAATAGCGCATGAGGGCGCGGGTTTCTTTGTAATTATCTTTATCCGCATAGGCTAACACGTGGTCAGCTACTTGCTGGCCGTACGCCACCGAACGTTCATAAACGTCCGCCGGGATATTCATGGCTTCATACCGCTGGTTTAGTTCCTGCTCGTACTTTTCCCAGTAATCAGTAGAATAGGTGAACGCTTTGCTTATTTTTAGGTAGGCCTGAATAGAGGCCACCGGAAAAGCGTATTCAACTCCTTTTTGGGGCTTCGGTACGGCTTGGAAACCATTCAGTTTTCCGGCTAAGGTAGGATAAGCAGCATAGCCATTGCGTAAGGCTTCGTAAGCCGCTAGATTGGCATAAGCATAAATCCGGCTAGCTACCGGGGGCTTAAAGATGTCATGAATGATGGCCGTGGTAAGCTCATCGGCTGTCTGATGCAGGAGCTCTGGATCAGCCGCTTGCTTGTTATAAACCTCTGGGCTGGTGCGCTCACAACTATTGGCACCCAGGACACCCGCCAGAAAGGTTAAAAGAATAAAAATTCTCATCATAAGCCTTATCGATAATTTCCAAAGTTAAAACATAAGAACATATTTTCAGAAAAGAAAAGTTTAGGCTTCTTCCCTATCAATTTCGGATTATATCCACTTGGGACCTAATATGTTTCCTGTAATATCTTGCCCTAAGTTGAAAACTATTTCCGATTCTTACTAAGAAGCTGATAAGTGCCTTTATGTAAAATGGCCTTAGAAGACTATTTATTAAAGTAGAACCTGGAAGAACGTTAAAAGCCTACTGAATAGAACATAGACTAGTTTTTAATTAGCCAGAGGCTAACTATGTGGTCAATATTGGTCTGCTTACCGGATTCCAGTGGCATATGGTTTAGAACTTCACCTGTAAGGTTAAATAATAACCTCTGGGGTCAGAAGGTATAATGCCAGGACCCGGATAACCATCGGCCCGGCGGGTAAAGTATTTGGCATTAGCCAGGTTATTCACACTCCCAAAAATACCCAGCCATTTCCATTGGTAACTGGCACTAAAATCCATGACTTGGTAACCCGGTACAGTACCATCCACTGCGGTAGGCGTAAATTCAGCGTTCGTTGCATCAGAATATTGCCTGGCCACGTACGAATACTGGTAAGTGAGATTAAACCGGTTATCACCAAAAGAAAGCCCGGTCCGGAACAAAGTAGGTGGCACAAACTCCACCCGTTTGCCCTGGATGGCACTTTCCTCCGTTTGGATGTAGCGGGCATCAATGGCGGAAAAGTTGGTATAAACCGAGAATTTATAGCGGCTCCGACCACCGGTGATGGCTTTCAACAAATCAGCCTCTATTAAACTTTCGAAACCGGCATTCCGACTGTCGGCTACATTCGTCCGGAGGCGGTACACCATATTATCCTGGTCTTTGGTAAATACCGAACCAATCCGGTCATTATACCTTAAGTAGAAAAGGCTTACATCATAATAAAGCCAATCATTTAACTTGCCCCGGATACCACCATCCGCCGTATAGCCCATTTCGTCTTTTAAGAGCGAGTCTACCCGAGCATTGGCGTTAACTACCCGTAAATCATTAAAATTAATAGAGCGATAGTTTTGCGATATGTTGGCATAGAGTTCTACCCCCTTTCTTAAATCATAAGAAGAGCCAATCCCGGCCAGGGCGAAGGAACGGTTGTTTTCTTTTTGTTCCTTCACTTTTACATCCGGTACAAAGCGCATGGTTTGGTAATAATAGCCATTGGCTTTAGTAGAGATATATTCCAGTCGTACCCCCGGCGTAATGCTCCACTTGTCGTTCAACTGAAAAATATTTTCGGCAAAGACGGCGGCATTGGTGCCCGGAAAACGGTAACCGGAGGTATTGGGTTCCGTGGGTACAAAGTTAAACTTGGGTCCGGTGCTTGCATCGGCATCCCCCTGGTGGCGCAAGGTCAGTCCCCGGTACAAACGCACACCGGCCAGGAAAGTGCTGGGTTGTCCTTTCACCAAATCGTACCGGTGCAATAACCTGATTTCGGAACCGTAGTTCTTATAAGTGTCAGCTAATAAATCCCGCTCTCCTCCAGGGTCAGGCCGGTTGATATAACTTAAAATGCCCAAAGCTTCTCTACCCGCCCGCAAAGCGTAGCTCCGCCAGTTTATCTTGGTGCGGTCGCTGAAACGGTAATCGAACGAAAGGCTGGCCAAGTTCCAGTTTACCCGAAACCAGTTCCGGGCCCGCACCGATTGCGAAGCATCCGCCGCAAAATCAGCATCGGTTAAGCCACCAGGCTGCTGCGCCAAGTAATGCATATAGGTATACTCCCCGGTAACTTTTAACTTTTGGGTAAGAGCGTAATCCAGGTGAGCATAAGCGGCATGTTGCTCAAAATGGCTGTTTGGCCGCCAGCTATCTCCTTTTTTGTACTGGTAATACGTGTAGTAATTTAGCTTTTTAAAGGTTCCCCCTAGGCTGTTAAAAGAATTATAAAAGCCAAAGGAACCGCCCGTCTGGCGGCTTAAGAAGGAGATGGGTTTATCCACGATGCCTTTCTTTAACTGAAAATTAATAAGGCCGCCAAATTGGGTACCGTACTGCAAACTGGCTGCGCCCCGGATAATTTCGATTTTATCTACGGCTTCAATGGGAGGGGTATAATAGCTTTCGGGATAGCCTAGCGCATCGGCACTAATGTCATAGCCATTCTGACGGGTGTTAAAATTAGATACCCGGCTGGGATTTAAGCCACGACCACCAATACCTAACTGTAGGCCACCGCCATCGTACTCCCAAATATTTAAACCGGCAATGCGGCTGTAAACCTGGCGGGAATTATTGGTGGCCAGGTTGGCATTAATATTATTAATATTGATTACTTCGGTTTTTTTACCGGCATATATGGCCATTCCTTCTACCTGGCGCAGGTTTCCGGCTACTTGTTCATTTTTGTCCGTAACCGTTATTTCGTTCAGGGTAGCATCCGAAGAAGTTAAAACAATATGAAGGATTACGTTCTGGTTCTCCAGGTTTACCTGCTGCCGGTATTTTTTGGCTCCCCCGTAATTTGCAATTATCTCGTAACTGCCAGGTGGCAAAGCCTCAAACACAAAGATTCCATCGGGCGCACAACTCGCCTGTCGGTTTAAAGGCTGCAACGATACGGTAGCACCAGTGGCCGGAGCGGCATTAAATTTAACCAGTCCGCTAATGGTAAATTGCTGGGCGTTGGCAAAAAAAGTAGTTAAGGTTAAAAGTAAGAAGGCTATATATTTCATTACTGTGCTATTCAGATTTTTGGTAAGGTAAAACCCAACTATAATGCCGCCAGCTTAAAGATTGCTGCGCCAGGTTTACCGTTGGGTCAATAAACAAACGGGACCGGCGGCCATTCAGGGCCACGTAACACTCGGCGTACACAGCAGGCTCCTTAATACCTTCCTGCTGGTAAGTTTCAGCTAAAAAATGGGCAAAGCGCAAAATCATATCTGGCTGGGTGCTCATCATTTTTTCCTGCAAAGGGGAAAGATATTCCCGGTTATTTACTTCGTAGGTTTTACCCGTGCCTGGCTCTTTTACATAAAAGAAAACATTCCCCGATTTTTCCATCAGCATTACCCGCCACGAAAACCGAAACCCTTCTTCGTGCCAGAACAAGGAACCCGGATACAGCAGGAAGCGAAAAGGAATGAGTACCTGCAAAAAGAAGAAGATACCAATTATGGTCAGCAGGAATTGGTTCGCCCTCGGCTTAAAAGGCAGAGCTGGAGAATTTAGCTTGGCAATCCTAAATAAACCTGTTCGCTGGATAGTAGCTAAAAAACGCTGGTGGAAAGCGGAACTGAAAAACACCAGGCTCGACAGAATCATGACGTAAGGGAAAACGCCAATACTGGGGAAGAACAAAGCAGTCGCCAGGTGAAATACCAATACCAAGAAGTAAGCCGCCGGCCGGGTTTTCCGGTGAAGTAAAAAGAAAACTATAAACAAATCGTACAGGGCGCCGAACCAACTAAATAGGTAAGCCACCCAGGTTTCATACATTAACGGACCTACCAGCAATAAATGGCTTTTGGCGGGCAACCATATTTTCATAGGCAAAGCCCGAAGCAGCCAATCGCCATTTAGCTTGGCAATACCGGCAAAAAAATAAACCAGCCCTACCTGTAACCGGATGGTGCCTACCATCCAGCGAGGTACTGAATTAATCGGGTGCTGGCGTTTAAAAGTAACATCGAGGGCAAAATAATGGTTAGCCGGTAACCAAATCAGCAAAAAACTAATTAGGCTGATAAAATAATAATGGTTCAGGTAGTTGGTACTGTCAATTAGTTCTACATAAGTGAAAGTTAAAAAAAACAGGACGCAGGCTAGCCGGTAAAATAAACCCAGCGTAATCAGGAGGGCAGCCAAGGCCATACCGGCAAACAAAAGGTGCATCCCGGTATAACCCAACGGACGCACCCATTCAAAACCCTGATAAGTAAAATAAAAAGAAGGTTTAACGTATAATTCGGTTATCCAGCCCTTGTGCCAAAAACGGGCCAGGCTGCCCAGCATCATCAGGCCAAACAGTACCCGAAAGGTAACCAGCGGCGCAATGGAAAGAGGCTGCTGCAGACGGCTTCTGAAACTTTGCCATCCCGGAATATCCGGTAAAAAATTAATCGCCGTCACTATCCTGGTAAGTAATGCGCACCCCGGTAGCCGATGCTACATCTGTTTTCATTAAGGTTAATAAATTCTGCACCTCGCGGTAAGCCGCATCTACTAAATCTTTGTGGCTAGTAAAGGAGGCCGCAAGCGGGTCCGGAATAGCTTTTAATTTATCTATGGTTAAATCAAATTGCCGGAGGACATCGGTATTCAACTGCTCTTTTTTCAAGGCTATCAGGTAATCCGAAATACCTTTACCGCTTTCATTGCCTGTATAGGCCTTTTTAAGGCTGGTCAGGTTTTCAACGGCCAGGGAACCCGAAAAGCCCCCATAATAGGCCTCACTTTTTTCTGGAAAGAGCGTACCCCCGGATTGCTTGCCGTAAGGCCAGCCAATGCGGGGCCCTTTTAACTGGTCCAGCTCATAGGCAAACTGGTTAACCAAAAAGCCAATCGGGCTGCCCACATCCGCCCGGGTGTTGGCGATAAATTGCGCCCGGTAGGTATTGTTCCAGTTTGCATGTACAGTGTTTACCAGGGCTTTCATGCGGGCCAAAATATCCTGCACGTACTTTTTCCGATTTGGGCCTGTTGGTTGGTCTAACTTCTGTAAGGCTTGGTCTGAAAAAAGCAGGTAGTCTAAAGCCGGAAAACCTTGCTGTTTTGTAGCCGCATTTACTTCCAGATTATAAGTATTGTTGCTGATGTTATTTTCAATAAGCGCCGCATCAGCCGGGAAGGTGTTCAGGAAATTGTTCAATAATAGCGTTTCAGCCGGACCTAGCTGATAAACTGAAATTCGCTGGAACTGCAAATAAGCTTCTTTAAAAATTGGTTTTAAGGCTTGCTGGGTTTCGGTGGTTGGGGTTGCCAGAAACGTATTTACGGCACTTTCCAGGGCAGCCAGTTTTTGCTCCATGCCGGCATAAGCCGGAATAATCAGGTTATCAGCATAATTAGTTAACATGGCAGTCTTATCAAAGCCATTGTCGGGCACGGCTTCTGTTTTATCTCCCTCCGAACAGGCAATTACAAATAACATAACAGCTGCTATTAACCCTAGCCAGGTCTTTTTCCCGGATAAATTCATGGCCTTCAAAATTATTTAGTTGCAGTAAAGCTTAATTAATGTTGGTATTTTATCTAAAAGCAGGTTCAGTTTATAGGACCGCCTCTTTAGTATTCATAACTGTTTCTGCTCTTTTAAACAGGCAAACTCCCAGTAAATAATTACCGGGAGTTTGCCCACAGGAGTATTAATTTCTTTTGTTTTTATAAACTATACACAGTTTTTAAAATAGTTTCGGCTTCTTTTAGTTTAGTAAAGCCCGGTTCATTTACCAGCGTATAAAAATCGGTGTTAAGAATAGTCAGTAACTTCTGGAAATTGGCTTCGGATAATTTACTGCCGGCCGCCCGGTATTTTAAAGCCAGTACAAAACCATAGCCTTCGGATAAAGCATGGAATTGGGTGCCCAGGTTACCTACGCTGGCAGAAGCCTGCGGAATAGTAACATAAGCCAAAGCCGAAATAGCCGCTAGTTTTTCCCAGGTTTCCTGGATATTTTTTACCTGCTCATCGCGTACGGCATAATCTTTAACCTCAATAGCGGCCCGGCCTTTGCGGAAAGCCTCGAACAAGGTACTGCCCGCGTTAATTGGTTTCCCTCTTTCGGCTAAATAACCACCCCACAATACTGGTCGGTTTACATCGGTGCTGGCGTATTCTTTTGCGGGGTCATAATCAGCCGGAATACCCAAATAACCGAAAGCTTCGTCCCAGCGGCGCTCCATGGCCGTAGTGCCTTCGGTGGCGGTTGAATTATTTTCGTTGGCAATACCAGCCAGAATAGTCATGGCTTCTTTAAAGGATAAGCTCCCCATCATGCCTTTAGCTACGGCCTGGTTGTACTCTAAACCTTGTGGGCCTACTAAAATTTTGCCACTGCCTCTCGGAATAAAACCAGCCCGACCCGGAGTAGCCGGTATGGCATTAGCATTGCTGTTAGTAACATGTTGCCGGATAAACTCCTGATATACGGCAGCATCAGCTGTTTTAGACGCCAGGTTTACATTAGCTGTGTTTAAAGCGGCATTGCTAAAGGGTGCGCTGGTGTTGTTGAACAGGTTATTAGCTTTGGTTTGGTCTAACACAGTGGTGGAACCAGAACCTAAATAAGAATTTAATTCCACCGCCATTTTTATCCGGTTTGTGGAAGTACTAAAATCAGCCCCTGCAAAATCATAAGTTGCTGGAACGGTATATTCCGGAATGGTATCGGTCTCCTTCTCCGAGCAGGAGGCAAAAGAAAGGCAGACAGCTAATCCCAGAAGGGTAAAGGCTTTAGTTTTTAAAGTAATATACATGGGCATAAAGGAGCTTTATTTAGACTAATTTTAAATAAGGCCCAAAACTATATACCACATCTTTTCCATGCAAGTATTATTTAGAATTATTTTAAATAAAGTTTTATGATTTTAACCTTATCAAATAAGAAGTAATTTTAAAAAGATGAGTTTAATTGTTAATGAAATTAACTTATGATGGTTTTTTAGTCATTTGATATAAGGAGCCCGTTGATTATATCTACATCGCTTCGTCCTAGATTATAATAAAGAATCAGGTTCTACTTCTTAAACTTTAAAGTTGATTATTCGCGAAGGACAGCCAATAAATGTTCGCTCAACAACTAGAATTGCATTCTGGTTTATCTAACGGCATGCCCAGACCTATAAGTCAGAATATGTAAAATTACCTAGGAGTTAATTTTTCACCGTTAAGGGGCTATTTATCTATTATTATGCTATTAAGGTAAGGCTCCAAACCTTGTAAGCTTTTAAATCCAATAACTTTTTTTACCCTTCTCATCTCTGCGTCAAACCAGATTTCAGAAAAGAAACTACCCATGTCATAAAGGGCAATCCGGCTATCTTCTTCCTCCCGAAATTCAATAAAATTACCATGCTTCCAGATTAGGGTAGCTCGCCCTTGAAGGTCCTGTAAATTGAACTCACAGAGGTCCATAATCAGCTTTTAGGTAGAACAAATGAATTTTGCTATTATTTCTTTATTTCTAATTGCGCTTCTATCTGGCGGTTAATTTGTTTCAAGGCTTCGGTCAGTGTTTTTTTGTTATATATATCCGATACGTATAAGTCCTGGTTAACCGAAAAGGGTTTACCATTGGCACTGTTGTAAACATAGATTCTGACTTTAAAATTGCTCCTGACTTGGCATCCTACCTTGTAACCTTTTTCCTTAAAAAAATTAAAGATAAATTCTTCCGGGTCAAAGTATTCTATCATAGTCCGGTTAGGGATTAAAACTGGTTATCTCGAAACTACATCACTTTTATAGCGGAATTCTCACTTTAAGGTTGTTTAATCGAAAAGGAAACTTTACCGAACACACTTCTCAAACCATACTGTTCATCTTTATTGAGGTCGGGTCAAAAGCAAGTATTTTCGTTTGTTTTTTAGCGACTGGCTTCATCAATTTCACCTTATTTAACCATCCCCAATACCTGCTTGGGCGTTTGTTCATCACCCCTATTAAATGACCGAAAGCGTTGGTTTATCAAACCCCTGTTAAATAAAGAATTTTATGCCTTACCCAGTTTTCTGGTCTGCTATCCTAGATACCCATTTTCGGTGTTTTAGATAGATTCTTAACCAACTTTACAATAGGGAGAAAAGAACCTTAGCAAACTCCACCCAAACATAGGATGGTAAATAAGAGTGGTTTTCTGACTTTTGTTATATTTAAGGGAAGGGGAATAAGGTGTATATTTGGCGCCGACAGTGGCAAAGACATTCGGACAAGTTTAGTTCCTGTAAGGTTTTACCTACTCCTCCTGCTTGCCAGGTTAAAAAAGAAATTTGGGTAAGAGATGCAGCCAGTAAAAGGGTCTGTAATTCTGGTCCTATTTTCAACTTTTCGATTTTAGCTGCTTCAGCAGTAGGTGCTACATAATTGTTTTACTGGGAGGCGCTACTGGGTAGTTTTGAAAGCTATAATTTACGATTAAAGGATAAAGCAAAGCTTATTTGGGGTAACCGATTTATCTACTTTAGAAGAATCCGGATTAACTGGGTTTTATGGTCGTTATTTGAAATCACTTTTAAATAATAGATGCCTCGCGGCAAATCCCGGACATCCAATTCTATTTCATCTTTTTGGCGGGAACCAACCGGCTCCAATCTATTATTTACTGAAACTGTCCGAACAGCTTTGTTGATTAGTTGGTCATAAAGATATACGTGGGAAGGAGGCGAATCTAAAGTTTCAACATCACCTATTTGAAGCCTGATTACATCAGTAGCAGGATTGGGATAGGCGGTGACCACGCTCTCCCTGACAGAAGTTTTTTCCGGATGGAGGAAAGAGCTTTCTATGATTTTTTTACCTGGTTTATAATTCACCAAGCCGCTTATATCTTTTAGACGGGTCTTGTGAATGTCTAAAACAGTTTGGTTAAATATACCCGGTTTAAAGCTTCTAAGATTGGTCCCGGTATAACGGGTAGCAAACCGGGGAATAAAATTAATTTTGGTGGGAAGAGCATCGGGAACCGTTTCAACATAGTTTTTTTGGGCAATCAGCACTTCCGGTAAAGTACGCAGTTTGGTAATCAGCTCTTCCATGTTTTGATTCGGTTTAACCGTATAAATGAATAATTTAGACATATCCATCGACCGGATTACCTTCCCATCCGGCAATACATGAATGGTATCAGCCAGATTAAAATTCGGTACGGCTACTATTAAGTCCGATTCCTGAATACCTATTTCTTCCAGGGCTTGCTTTAAAGTTTCTTTTTTTACCTGAACCACCGGCGTGGAGACCCCATTAATTATTCTGGCTTCCCAGCTGACATCCTTAGTAAAATAAATTAAAATTTCTTTGTGAACATCGCGTTGAGCCAACAGCGGCAAACAAATAAGAAGGGTTACAATACTAAGCAAGTACTTTTTCATCAGTTGTTCAGAGAACTTAGAGTTTAAAAAAGATTCATCTAGGGTCGTAAATTAAAAACACCAAAAATTTAATAAAATAAGGCTTTGTAGGTTTCGAAACCTAAGTAAATATATGGAAACAAGAAGTAAAAAGTTGCCATATTCCTTTAATATGTTTAACCTTTAATATGTTTAATAATAAATATATTTAGGCAAAATAATTATCTAGAAGACCTGTAAGGTTTAACACCTGCTCACCAAATCTAAAAAACGGCCGGGTAGGGTTTGCGTCAGTAAGGAGATATGTAATATCAATTCAATTGTGTGACCAATAATTTGTTGAACTACTCTTAATCAATCTTCTTATAAGTAATGCTATGTTAAATGAAAGCCGGTTTGGGGTTTTATTATATTTACTTCCCTTTTGTAATTTATTATTCCTAATATTTGCACTGCTCGGCTCTAACAATAGAAGGATTACTAACTATTATAACAAATTTACGAAAACATTAATGTAGTAGAAGCTTACGAATAATAAAGCACAGCCGCTAATCAGCTGGATGCTGCGCCGGAGCCAGGTTAATTGTGCTAACCGGGAAACGGCCCCGGCAAATATTCCTACAATTAAAAAAGGCAGCCCCCGGCCTAAACCAAAAGCCAACGCCAATAAGAAGCCATAGAAGGGACTGGCCTGAGCCGCCGCTACCGATAACAACAGTAACAAAGGTGCGGCCGAGGTGCCTAAACTAAAAATAAAACCATAAGAGAAGGCTCCGCCAATGCCTGGCTTACGCAAAGAAGCAAGCTGATTTTCTTTTAGCCGGGGGCCATAAAAAGCCAGTATCGCTGCCAATAAAGATACAATAGCCATCCCTAAAGCCCAGTAACGCCCAAAAGATTCCGTCAAGATAGCTCCTAATCTGCCGGCTAAAGCCCCTAATAAACTTAGATTTACCACTATTCCGGCAAAAAACGCTACGGCAATCCAGATTCCATCGCGACCGGATTTACTTTCTGAACTGCTGCTCACCAGGCCGGCCATACCTAGCCCAACCGGTAAGGTACAGGGGCATACCGCACTGGCCACCATCCCAGCCATCACCGCTACTCCCAAAGCCCATAGCGAACCCTGGGAAAGGCTGGAGCCGAAACTATAGAAAAAATCTTCGAGCGTCATTAGTATTCTTTTTCCGCTATTGCCTTACCGGTTTTATATCCCTTGTCGTTGATGGCTTTGCTAATCTGCTCAGGAGAAATTTGCTCCTGGGCATAGGTAATAGTAGCCTGTCTTCTTTCCAGGCTTACCGCTACATTTTGTACCCCTGCCAAGGCTTTAACCGTTTTCTTAACATTGGAAACGCAGCTGCTACAGGACATGCCTTCCACCGGCATCGTTACGGTTTTAACGGAAGGGCCAGCCGTTACCTGTTCCTTCGCGTTTGTTTTTGCTGGTGTTCCCTGGCTTTTGTTCTGCCCGCAGGAAGGCAGAACAAAAGAGATAAAAATGAAAGAGAACAGACTTAAAGATTTGGCCAGAACATTCATTTTGAAAAAAGATAAGGCTTTCATAAAATATAGTTGTTAGTAGTTTTAAACCTCAATAGCGGTAAAACCGGAATTCCGGAGGGCCTCTTTCAGTTGCTCCTGCCCTACTTTATCCGGCTCATAACTTACGTATACGTGTTTTTGGGCTACCTTAGGCTTTACCTCCTGTACCCCGGACAATCCTTTTAAAGTGGTGGAAATTGCACCGGCACAGCCTTCACAAACCATATTCGGTATGCTGAATTCTACCTGGGCCAATGCTTCGGGCTTGACTTCTATGGCCCTTTCTAGCTTGATGCTTCGGATGCGCAGGGTATTAAGCAAAATGGCAAAAATGCTTAGAATCATCACCCCGATGGCTAGTAACGGCGTTATCAAACCTAAAGCGGCTAACACCATACCGACAAAGTTGAAAAGAACGGCTACGATTACATTGCCGGTTAAGGTACAGTAACTGGCTTTGCCTAATATCAGGGCATTTACCACATCCTCCAGGCGGTCCCCCAGCAGGATAACCCCGGCTGATTCAATAGCCACATCGGTGCCGGCTCCAATGGCAATTCCGACATCCGACTGCGCCAAAGCGGGAGCATCGTTGATACCATCACCCACCATTGCCACTTTTCTATTTTGCTTTTGCAGGGATTCAATAGCAGCTACCTTATCGGCTGGTAATAGCTCTGCCCGTACTTCATCAAACCCCAGTTTCTTACCAATAGCCTCAGCTACCGGTTGGGCATCACCGGTCAGCATCACCGTTTTAATGCCCCTTCTGCTTAAGGCCGCCATTACGTGCGCCGCCCCTCTACGGGGCGTGTCCTGGAGCGAAAGAAGTCCGACAACCCTGCTATCGTATGCTAAGGCAGTAACCGTTTTGCCCTGGCTGCCTAAAAGGTTTATGCTGGCCATAACTTCGAGGCTTAAAGCAATACCTCGTTCTTGCATAAAAGAAGGTTTACCGGCCAGTACTTCTTTACCTTCCACGGTGGCCTGTACGCCTTTGCCGGGAGTAGCCCGGAAATTATTCGCGGTTAAAATTTTTACCCCTTCCCGTTGGGCATAAAAATGAATGGCTTGCCCCAAAGGATGCTCGGATTGCTTTTCCACCGCAGCGGCCAGGGCCAGCACCTCTAGCCGGTCTAAGCCAAAGGTTTCCACGTCGGTTACCGTGGGCCGCCCGTAAGTCAGGGTACCGGTTTTATCGAACACCAGGGTATCAATCGTAGAAAGCCCATGGAATACTTCACTTGCTTTAACCAATAAGCCAATAGAAATACCTTTCCCCCCGGCAATCGCCGCCAGCATGGGCGTGGTGATACCCAAGGCGCAAGGATAGCCCATAATAATAGTGGTAATTAAGGCCAAGGTTGCCTGGTTGAAATTACCCGTAATTAAGGCCCAGGCAGTAAATGCCAGACCCGCTACGATAAAGACCACGGGACCGTAATAGTTCATTAACCGGTCCGCCAGCAACTCGATAGGTGGTTTACGCTCGGCTATCTGGCTCATTAACCGTACAATCTGGCTTAAAAAAGAATCAGCCCCGGTTTTGGTCACCTGTACTTGCAGGGCTCCATCTAAATTAAGGGTACCGCCAATAACACTGGCTCCTTTTTCTTTCGTTACCGGAACGGATTCACCGGTAAAACTGGATTCATCCACACTGGCAACGCCTTCCAGTACCAATCCATCCAGGGGGAGCCGCTCACCCGGTCTAACTTCTACCACTTCGCCAATAGTCACTTCAGCCGTTAAAACCTCCCGCAGCTGGCCGCCCCGTAGTACCCTGGCTTTAGGCGGTTGCAGCGAAAGTAATTTTCGTACGGCTTCGGATGCTTTTTTGCGGGTATCCAGCTTAAAATAAGCGAAAAATAAGTGCAGCGACATTAACCAGGCGGCTACCGGTAAGAAGTTAGGCCAGCTGGGGTCGAACAGCGCCAGCGTACCCATGATAAAGGAGCCCCAGGCACCAGCGGAAAGCAGCACATTGGCATTTATGACCCGCTGGCTAATGGCCATGATGGTTTTACGCAGCACCGGATAACCTACCCACAGCAGCACAAAGGCGGCTACGGCAAAACTAAACCAGGCCCGGTAATGAGCCGGAAGGGCAAAAATATTGATGGGGTCAACGAGTAAATCAATTACCGAGAGCACCATCCCAATGGTACCCCGCTGTTTGATTAACTGGAATAAATCTTCATCGGATTTGTACTGCTGTACTTCCGTGGCAGAAACGTTGTAACCTAATTTTTCTACGGCTTCGGCTAGTTGCTCCCGGCTCATTTTGGTAGTATCGGCCTCTACCAGCACAATACCATGGACCAGGTTTACCATCACACTGTTAACCCCAGGGTATCTTTTAAGCGCCGTTTCAACACTCATGGTGCAGAAAGAGCACATTAACCCGGAGACTTTCATCTGAACTGTTTCTGTTGCCATTATTTTACTTTAATAAGATATAGCGCAAAGAAACAGCCGCCGGGGGGGAGGTCTCCAAATTTTATTTATTGCTGCTCTTGATTTTTTTTAACCTGGTCCGAAACGAACTGGATTTCTTTCATCTTATCCGTCAGTTCGTCATCGCCCAGGTCCGGGAACTGCCGCCTTAAGCGTTCAATTATTTCTTCCTGGCCACAATTGCCCGGGCAACTTTGTATGGTTTCAGCGATTTTCACCGCTAAAGATTTCCGAAAGGTCTCGTCCAGGAGTAATAACTCCGCGTTTTCCAGGGCTTTGCCGGTTGCTTTAAATTGCTGTCGGATCTGTTCCGGGTCTCTGTCATTATCCAGCATTTTTATAATGCCTTCTATTTGGCCTTTAATGGTATTTAAGCGGGTTTTTACATCCCTTATTAAGTCCTTTTGTAGCATTGCTTTAAATTAAAATTTATCCCGACCAATAATATTAACCATATACGGGAGAGGTAGCCAAACTTTTCTTAAGTTTAATTACCTGGTTACTTTTCTGTAAATTTAAAAGCCTGTCCTTGCGGGCAGGCTCCTACCGCCGATAGGGAGACTAAGCCTATCTCGGTATAGTGGCATAGCACTTCTCACCCGTGTTATGCCATTTTCTTTTTCCTTTTAAACTAATTATCCTGGTAGAATAAGTAGCGGAATAGAAGTGTGCCGGATAAAGATGCCGGTGGTACTTTCATGAAATAAACTTTGCAGGAAAGAATGTTTCCGGTGAATGAGTACCAACAAATCTTTATGGTTTTTCTTACAGTATTTTTTAAGACTGCTCACAACAGCATCCTTCTCCGCCGGCTCTACCTCTGTTTTAAGAGTACCCAAATCCAGGAATTTTTCTGCCTGCTGCATTAGCCTATCCGGTATCGTTTGTTCTGGCTGGGAGGCAATATGAATAATGCTTAATTCAGTCTTCAGGGCATGAACAATATCTATCAACACCTCACCTGGCTGATTGATTTCTTTACCATCCAAGGCCAACGCTATTCGGTTGGGAAGGGTAAACGGCTCGCATTTTTCCGGTACTATCAAAAACGGCGTATTCTTAATGGATAACAGGTGAATAGAGGTGCTATCTACCATTTCATCCGGAATGTCTTCGGTATAGCACTTGCCAATGATTACTAAAGCACCCGGTAACTGCTTTAAAAGCACAGGCAGTTTATTCAGCAAGGAACCCACGATAAAGTGCGGCGTTATTTCTACCTCCTGGCCAAACCGAGCACACCTTTTTGGTAAGGCTTCCTCATGTTCTTTGCGGGAGGCTACCGGCACCTTATCAAAGTAGGCTGAAGAAACCGGTACCTCCACAAAGTAGTTGGCATCCAAAAGAGAGTGCTCCCAAAAATGTACCAGGTGTATTTTAGCACCTAACCTCCGGGCTAAAGCAACGGCATATTCCAGGGCTTTATCGGCTGCCGTGGAGAAATTGGTTAGCACCACTAAATTGTCCATTGCCGTAAGTTTAAATATTGGCCTCAACGCTCTTTTGCGGTACCGCTTGGGGAGATGCGTCTATGCCGTAGTATTTCTTGCGGAACCAGTAAGCGAGGTTAACCAGGCCAATTAAGGCCGGTACTTCAATTAGGGGGCCCACCACGCCGGCAAATGCCTGTCCGGAATTTAACCCGAAAACGCCGATGGCTACCGCAATGGCTAACTCAAAGTTGTTACCGGTAGCCGTAAAAGCAACTGAAGCATTCTGCGCGTAATTAGCGCCCAGGGCTTTGCCCATATAAATGCTTACTACAAACATAATGGCAAAGTAAATGACCAGCGGAATGGCAATCCGGATGACATCCAGCGGAATACGCACGATTAAATTGCCTTTTAAGCTAAACATGACCACAATGGTAAACAACAAGGCGATTAAGGTAATGGGGCTAATGGCCGGAATGAAAACTTTCTGGTACCAATCATCCCCTTTCAGCCGGCGCAGAATAAGGCTCGACAAAAAACCCAGCAGGAACGGGATACCTAAATAAATAGCTACACTTTCGGCAATAGCCCCCATGCTGATATCCACTATTTTGCCTTCCAGGCCAAACCAAGTCGGCAGCACGGTAATAAAAATATAAGCAAAGAGGCTGTAAAACAACACCTGGAAAATACTGTTAAAAGCTACCAGACCCGCCGCATACTCCCGGTCTCCTTCGGCCAACTCATTCCAGACCAGCACCATGGCAATACAGCGGGCCAGGCCAATTAAAATAATGCCTACCATGTACTCCGGATAATCCCGCAGGAAAATAATGGCTAGAAAAAACATGAGCAGCGGGCCAATTAGCCAGTTCAGCACCAGGGATAAAGTAATGACCTTTACATTCTGGAAGACCCGGCCTAACTGCGCGTATCTTACCTTGGCCAAAGGCGGGTACATCATCAGGATTAACCCGGTGGCAATCGGCACATTTACGGTGCCGGCCTGAAAAGTATTAATAAACCCTTCTACTTCCGGATAAACATAGCCGATGAATACACCAATGGCCATGGCCAGGAATATCCAAAGGGTTAAAAACTGGTCTAAGCGGGAAAGCTTCTTTCTTTTATCTACGGTACACTGACTCATTTTCTGATGATTAAATTATACGTTGTTTAAGCCGTGCGCAGCATTTGGGCAAATTCGCTGGGCAGCGAGCTGGCTTCTACTGCCTGCGCGGCTTTCTCTACCTCGTAAGCTACCCGCACAAATTCCACTTTTATACTTTCGGGCTGGGTTAATTTACTATCTGGCGTTAATTCCAGAATGACATAGCAGCTGCGAGGGTCTCCGTCTTTGGGTTTACCCACCGAGCCAATGTTGATGGCGTGGCGGTAACGAGTTTGCCTTTCGTGCTCGTAAGGCATCGCCCGGTGGTAAGGCTTATGGGTATGGCCAAAAAATAGCAAGTCGGCCTGGGCCTCTTCCATCATCCGCAGGAAACTTTTCTCCGGTCGGTCCTCCAATAAATACTCGTTTATTTTCCGGGGGCTACCATGCACCAGCAGCAACTCCATTTTATTCGCTTCCTCCGAATTATCCATTAGGGTTAAGCGGATATGGCGGGGCAACATCCGCAGATACTGGCGGGTTTCTTCCGTGACAATACTATTGGTATAATCAATGGATTGTTGCCCTAAAGATTTCTCCGTATCGGTTTTATAAGCACAACCACAGTTGGGGCTGGCCAACCCCACCCCTTCATCGTAATTACCGGCAATAGTGGGTATTCTTCTTTTTTTAATCTCTGCTACTACTTCGTTGGGCCAGGTGGCATAACCCACCAGGTCACCTAAACAATACACGGCATCCAGGTTTTGTTTATCCATATCGGCCAGCACGGCTTCTAATGCCGGCAAATTGGCGTGGATGTCACTAAAAAGGGCAATTCTCATGAGGTAATTTTATTTGTCTTAGTTGGCTGATATGGTTTGGCTTAGAATGTTATCCGTGATAAACTGCCGGCTATAAGTTTTAATTTGGTCCCGTACCTGCCGAAAAGTGGCTTTTATTTCTTCTTCCGTGCCGGTAGCCTTGACTGGGTCCGTAAAATTCTGATGAAACCGGGCTGCCTGGGAAGGGAAATAAGGGCAGTTTTCCTGGGCATGGTCACACACGGTAATGATGTAATCAAAAGGTATTTCCCGGTATTCATCAATATGATTGGAAGTATGCCCCGAAATATCCAGGCCCTCTTCGGCCATGGCAGCAATGGCCCTGGGATTTACCCCATGTGTTTCGATGCCGGCACTATAAACTTTAGCCTGGCCTTGGGCAAAATGTCTTAAGTATCCTTCGGCCAGCTGGCTGCGGCAGGAATTACCGGTACAGAGAACAAGTATATTTTTCATCGTAAGCATTAAGTTAGAGAAGAAGGAGTAACCTGGTTTATAGCAGCTTACCCCCTTCTGAATTTAGCAGCAGCCGGAGCCGGGTGCACAACTGTTGGTTGCCGACAGGCTTACCAATTCTATTTTCATTTTTTCCGGCTTAATTTCTGTCGCCGGCGTGCAGCATTCTTCGCCTTTCTCATTGGTGCCGCAGCTGCCGCCGCGTTCAATGGCTTTGCATTGCACAAAGTCCGGGCTCAGGTTAACCACCAGGTTATCGCCGGAAACTAAAAATTCGCCCGGATACATTTGGCGGGTATCAAATTGAGAATTGCCAAACTCAATTTTTACCCTTCCCAGCGGATTTAGAGGTAACATCTTTTCTACCACCCCGATAATAGATAAGGCCTTGCTGACCTTCATTTCCCGGTCATTATCCCGTTGCTGCGGCTCCCACAGCTGCACAATAATTTCGGTCCAGGTATTCATCACCCCACCGCAGTCTACTGACACAATCGGAGCCTGTTTGATTTCGGTGATGTGGTAAGAAGCATCTACCAGCTTACCTTCGGCATATTGGAATTGCAGGTGCAAATCCGGATTCTTCAGCAATGCCTCTTTAAAAGATTGCCAGTTCATGAAATCTGTATTATTCATAATATTGCGTTTTTACGATTAACAAATACAAAAATTTTTAACAACAGCTATCCTGACAAGCTACCGGGCTGGAGAACAAATTAAGGAGTACATCCCGCACTTCTTCCCATTTGTGTTGGTCAATACAGTAACAAACGCTGGTGCCTTCCACCGTTCCTTTTATTAGACCAATGGCTTTTAATTCTTTTAAATGCTGCGACACGGTAGCCTGAGCCAGGGGCAGTTCTTCTACCAGGTCCCCGCAGATACAGGTTTGCTTTTTAAGTAGGTACTGCAGAATGGCAATCCGTGCCGGATGGGCCAGCGCTTTGGCATAAGTTGCTACCTGGTTCTGCTCCTGCGTGAAATTCTGTGTTTTGGTAACGCCCATCTTTTAATATTTTATTAATATATCGCAATGATACGATTAATGTTTTGCTTAGACAAATTTTATCTAGATTTTTCTTTTATTAAGCGGATGTCTATAAAACACATAAATGATTATGGGTATCCCTATAGCAGCAGGAAATAGCCAAAAAAATAGTTGGGGAAATTGATTCCAGAAAGGTAAATTCTTGCCATTGTCAACATAAAAACCTGTTAACAGCAAAACAAAAGAAAGCCCCATACTTACCGTATGTAAGCGGGTCCAATTAGGCCTATGGCTTTTGGCTACTCTTTGCCCAACAAAAGTTAAAGTGTATGCACCGGTTCCAACAATCAGTAAATGCGTGTTAAAAGGCCAACGCATAAGAGAGGTAATTACGACCGTAATAAATAAAACCGTCATGCCCCAGTAGTAGGTTTTACCGGTGGTCGCATGGATTTTGGTAGTCTTTTGGCTAAGCATGGCAACCATGCCGCTGATGATGCAGATAAGCCCCAAAACTATATGAATAACAATAATTGCTAAAAAGAGTTTGTTGTCAGATGGTACCGGAACTCCGAAAATAAAAGTTACCTCGTTATCCATTACTACAGCTTTTTTTCTTATCCTGGTTATTCTTAAATAACATGAGCAGGTATATGATTCGGGGGCATTGCTGGTAGAACGAACAATTACTTTTCTACTGAATCAGGCACAAAAGAGGAAATTTAATCAGAAACGATGAATTACTAAATCACCTAATAAAAATAGGAACAAAAAGCCAGTTTTTAGAAGTCTGGCTTTTTGTCCTAACAACATTTTAGATTTTGCTGGATGGGGGGACACTTTCGGGTGCCATAACTGCAAAACACACAACAATCACCTGGCTGTGGTTTTAACACGGTCTTACAATGCTCGCACTCATAAAAGTACTGACAAGCATCCGTAGGCATTTCTTCTTCTTTCTGGTAGCCGCATTTTGGACAGGTAATAGTAGAAGTAGTCAGTATTTCCATTATTGCTGGATATTTGTTGCCGTAACTTTATAACCCGTCGCCTGAATAGCTTTCTGTACGGCTTGGATATTAGTCTTTGATTTATCAAAGGCTACCAGGGCATTGCCATTAGCATAGGAAACCTTTAAATTCAAAATACCGGCGACCTTGTTTACTTCATTGGCTACGTGCAAAGTGCAGGCATCACAGGTCATACCGCTTATTTTATATTCTACAGTTTGGGTTTTGACTTTATCCTGAACTACCCTTTGGCTCACTTGGGTTTTAGCGGCCGGATAGAATACTTTTGCGTAGTTCGGGAAAGCGAGCATTAAAAATGCTACCGCAGTTACTAAGGTTAGAAAGGATTTAGTTTGCATAAAAGAAGGGTTGGTTTCTGTTTCACAATTACAGGCCTTTTGTTTTTCCTGTCTTAATTTTTGGTACCAGGCATAACCCAGCAACGCTACGGTTAAGCCAATCAAGTATGGCCGGTAGGCATCGAGCCACCCAATGGAGGAGGCCAAGCCACTGGTGCCGGCTAACAAAGCCATCAGGGGTGTAATGCAGCAAAGAGAAGCCAACACCGAGGCCACTATTCCGCCGCCAATTAATCTTTTGGATGCCATACGCTAAATTACCTTTTCTAAACGTTTAGCTGTTTCAGCGCTGATATATTGAAAAAGAGGCCTGATTGCCGCCAGGTGTTCTGGCTTAAGCGCGTAAAAGATGGTTTGGCCCACTTTTTTGCTCTGGATAATGTTACCATCCTTTAGTTTGCGCAGTTGTTGGGACACGGCTGGCATAGTCATGCCAAGCACATCACTCAGGTCACACACGCACAATTCCCCTTCCTGCTCTAGCAGATAAAGCAACTTGAGCCTAGTTTCACTGCCGGCCAGACTAAGCACTTCACTTAGTTTCTGAATCGTCTCCTTTGCGGTTTCTAACTTCCTGGAACAATGGTTAAGCTGTTCTTTATCGGCAAAGACCCTTAAACAGGCATTTTCTTCTTCCATCAGTACTTCTTTCCTGCAAAAGTAATATAAATTAAGTATTTAAGCAAATTCTTAAATATTTAAGTTAGGAGGCTTGAAACGAAAACGACTTTAAGATTATTCAGGGCAAAACCTTTCAGGCAATCCAAGTCATGCGGTTCTAGGCTATTTTTACTTGATTTTTATCTTGGCCAAAGGACGAAAGGTTACATTACCTTAATTGGCATCGTTGGATGTAACCTAAATTATCCAAATAAATAATCCCATTGAAACTTAAAAATAAGAAGCAAATCCTACTTGAAATCCGCCCGTCCTGGCAGGTGGGTTACCCAGCAGGTCACGCGTCCAATGATAGCGGTAATTGGCCCGGATAACCGTATTGGCCGAAGGCCGGATACTAATACCCGGCACAATGGCCCGAATATCATCACGTCTCCTAGTTCCGGTTTCACTGAACTGACCGATGTTATAATCTACCATCTCTATTCTTAAATTGGCATTCAGGGCGGTCTTCGGGTAATCCAATAGTGTCTTTTGCAAAACCGTATATACCACCTCCAGGTATCCCCCTGCCTGTCGGTTACCAAAAGCTGGACCTAAAGCCGGTGGTAATTGCAAGCGTGCATGCGCAAACTCCCCGTTCACGACGGCCCGGCCCAGGGTCGTATTAAAGTCCAGGGCATAGAGGGCCAGGCGCTTTTTCGAAGTTACCGGAATGCCATCTATTTTATAGGTATTGTAAATGCCTCCGTAGTAAGATATACCTACCTCTCCCAGTTTACGATGCCGGAAAGCCAATTTAGTGGATAGCATGGGACGGCCATTGTTGTCTTGGTCAAACATACTGGGGTCTTTCCCGGCCGGTAGCGAGGTCCGGCCTTCCGCATTCAAAATTAAGCCGTCCTGCAAGCCATTTACCAGGTAGACATCATAGGTAAATACTTTCTGCGGCGCATACACCTTCCCATGAATGCCAAAGCCGACTTCCGAAAGGGTACTGGGTATCAGGTTGGTGGTTACGAGCGGCCGTTCTATAAATTCCCATTTCGGACTATCATGATTTTGGTTGAAGGCTCCGATGGGCACTACTAGAATTCCCATCCGGAGGTTGAAAGCCGGATTGATTTCAAAATCAAGCTGTGCCGTTTCCAGGCCTATTTCTTTTGTACCATGCTCAAACTCTAATTCCGATAAGAATTTAATGCGCCGGGCAATGGTGGAATACAGGAAAATATTAAAACGCCGCAGCTCCATCGAATAGCCTTCACTGATGCCATCGGTGACAAAGTAATTGGTATTGCCTTCTAAATACCCGCCTACTGCCGTGGTGGTTTTGCCCAGCTGGATAAAGGGCCGGTTATAAATGGCATCCTGTACCATTTTGTTTCGCGAAGTGTCGGTTGCTGTCCGGGACCAGGCGGAATCAATTTGCGCCAGGCCGGGAAACCCGCCCATCAAAAGCAAGCCAAGAAGCAGCCATTTTCTTTTGCACCAGATTCGTAGTATTTCTTTCATAGCTGGATATATAAGTAGTCACCGTCCGCCTGAACCATAAACTGCTGTAAATCCTTTTCCGATGGCCCCTTAACCACCTTGCCGGTAGTCGTATATTCGCTGCCATGGCAGGGACAATGCAGCATATCAGCGGCCGGATTTACTTCACATCCCTTATGCTGGCAATGCAGCAAAACAGCGGAGTAGTCATTATTTTCCAGTTTGCGCAGATAAATGGGCTCTTCGTAGCGTTCCGTTTTCACCAATACCCAATTATGTTCCAGGAGCTTTTCCTTTTTCACTTCCACAAAATCCGCTTTTTTGACTTTTACCCGGTTTCCTTCCACAACAAAAGGAATGTAATAAGCCGGGGAACAACCTGGCAGCAAAAAGCTAATGCCAAGCCCGGAAAGGCATACCAGGCTGCATTTTCTTAGAAATTCATCTCGTTCCATACTCAAAGGGATTGTAAAAAGGCCACCAATTCTTTTTGGTTAGGAGACGGTAGTGCGGTGAACTTAATCCTACTACCGGCAGCTTCCCCGCCGTGAAACTGAATGGCCTCTTCCAGCGTTCTGGCCCGGCCATCATGGAGATAGAAAACCTGTCTTCCTTGTGCCTCTGCTGCTAAGCCCAAGCCCCAGAGGGGTGCCGTTCGCCATTCACTGGTGCGGGCGGAACCTTCGGTATAGTTATCATCCAACTCCGGCCCCATGTCGTGGAGGAGCAAATCCGTATAAGGATGAAAGGTCTGATTGCTTAGGGCCGCAATATCAGATAAGCCGGTTTTTAAGGTAGGTACATGGCATTTGGCACATCCAAGCTGGATAAACAGCTGCTCACCAGCTAGTACTTCCGGTTGCCGGGCATTCCGGCGAGGAGGAACCTTCAAGGTTCGCATATATAATACCACGTTCCGCACCACACTGCCTGGCACTTCCGGATCGGGAATATTATCGCCGGTGTGATTGCCTAATTGTTCATTATACAAATCTGTTCTCAGGAATTCCGAAGTAATGCCCATATCCAGCAGGTAAGCATTGGCTACCTGTTGCAGTAAATCAATCGCGCCGGCCTTCTTGCCGAAACGGCCGATATAACGGCCCGCAGCATCCGGGAGGTGGAATTTCTCCGGTTCAAAGAAATCTGGAGCTGGGAAATAATTGGGTACGCCCGAGATGCCATCGCCATTTAAATCATGCGGATCCGCCATGGCCAGAATATCCGCATCCGGCACGGCGGCCAGGTACCCTAATCCGCCTACGGCCGGCGGCGTTAACCGGGTGGAACCCTTGATATCTATAGGTAAGGTTTCCGGGGTATACCCCGTAATAGCCCGATGCTGCAGCTGGGAGGCCCCGACGGAAATCATGGGGTCAAAATCCAAGCCGTCCTGCCGGTTAAACCGGGTTAGGGAAGTAGTTGGATGGCCTTTGCCGTCCCCAATATGACAGCTTTCACAAGAAGTGGAGACGAAAATAGGGCCTAAACCATCCACCACCCCGAATACCCGCCCAAACTCCGTATCGCCTTTGGCATGACTTTGCTGCTGCTCCGGTGCCAGCGCCAGGATAGGCTCACCCAGTAATTTTTCCGGTTCTATGTTATCCGGAAACAAAGATTCACAAGCCACTACCGCTAAAAACAAACCCAGGCTTAAAGCCATAGCGAGTAAACGTGTTTTATCCATAAGCACAGGCAATTATTAAGTAAATCTAATTAAATTTATTAATTAACCAAATAAAATATTTAGACAAACCTAAAAACTGTAAAAACATATGGATTTTTGCCTTTATTCTGAGCTTAAGCAATAAATACAAAACCCGGACATCAATCCGGGTTTTGTATGAAAGATTTAATTGTCTACAAGAGATTAATTTTATTGAGAATGGAATCAAACAGCATTATGCTGGCTATTAAGAAGTAGCTGCTAATTTGCAGCTAAAATGATAGCCTACCTCTGGCTGTATGATTGAAGTTTCTCAACCATAAAGAAAATATTATTCCAGGGCTGTTATTTCTTCCTGATGTTCAACAATCAGCCGTTGGGCGTATTCCAGTAAATCCTTGTTCCCCCCAATAGTAATATAAGCCTGGGCAATGGTGATGGTGGCTTGATGATGGATAATAATCATAGACTTAAATTTGTTATCCGGATTATCATTTTTTTTCTGGCTCATTTTCTGGTTCATTTCCTGGAGGGTCCGGTTTAACTCCCGGTGCAACATGGGATGACCCTGTTCTTTCCTATTTTTTTTATCCAGCTGGTTGGCAATCCCTTCTAAAAAATCCTTTTCTTTTTGATGTTCCGCGTAAATCTGTTTTGCCAGGTGGGTTAACTTTTTGCTTTGGCCATTATTTATTTCTTCCTGCGCCAAATTCATGGCTACCTGGTGCTGGTATACCATGGCATGAAGAAAATCATGGTCCGAATGGCTTGGTTCCAGCTTCTGCTCCGGAGGAAAGGTGTTCAAGGTATCGGCTGGTAGCAGTGGTGCTTGTTCCGCTGCATGGTAATGAGGCTCTGTTCGCGAACGCTGGTCTCGCTGTTGGTGGGTTTCCTCCCGGCAGCCAGCAATACCTAAAAGAACGAAGGATACCGGTAGTAATTTATAACGATAAGGTTTCATGACTTACTCCAAATAAATCTTATAACGGCATAAATATCGTATTAAGCATATTCCCGCCTTCTCCATTTTTAAACCTGTAACGCGATTATGAAAAAGACCTTAGTTGCTCCCTCCATTCTGTCCACTGACTTTGCCTTCCTGGGTAATACTTTAACTATTATTAATAAGAGTGCGGCCGATTGGTTGCACGTGGATATAATGGATGGTTTGTTTGTCCCCAATCTTTCCTTTGGGATGCCTATCCTGAAGGCGATTCAGCAGTATACCAGCAAGCCGGTTGAACTACACTTAATGATAGTGCAACCGGAACGCTACCTGGAAACGTTCGCGCGCTTTCAGATTCAACAAATCACTGTTCATGCCGAAGCATGTCTGCATCTGCACCGCGTAGTCCAGCAGATTAAGGAACTGGGTTGTAAAGCCGGTGTGGCCTTGAATCCGCATACCCCTATTGACTGTCTCGAATACATCATCCAGGAGTTGGACATGGTTTGTCTAATGTCAGTGAACCCTGGGTTTGGTGGACAAAGATTCATGCTGCAAATACTTGATAAAATACGCCAGGTAAAAGCGCTGATAAAAACAAAAAAGTGTGCCGCGCTGATTGAGGTTGACGGCGGAATTAATAAAACCAATGGTGGAGAAGTTGTAAGAGCCGGGGCAGATGCGGTTGTAGTAGGTAGTAGCATTTTTGACTCTGATAATCCCCGGGAGGCCATCAGGCATTTAAAGGAGCTATGATTCGCTTATTGCTGAAACATATTTAAGGCCTTTCGCTGCATCTATTATTTCAAAGTACCATTTTAAGGCAACTTTGTTAACCTAATTTAGGGAAAAACACTTTTAATTATGCCGGGTTTTAAAGTGATTTTGTTCTAGGTTTAAGTTCGAAAACTCTTTCCGGATATTCCGGCGGGATAATTTATGCAATGGACTGGTCCAGTTACGGCTATAGTAGTAAACCCCGGGTGCCTTGCCGGGTTCGTCCTGTAGTTGAGCCGAATAGAGAATTTGATTTGATATTATTTTCCGGACGGTGTAATACTCTCCCCCAAAGAATTGGTAAAGCTTTCCATTGCAGAAGTAACCGTAAATGTCACCCGGGTGAAAAATGAATTCACCATCTGGGGTAATTAGCCTGATGGTACGCATGGCAAAGGGGGAAGGGTGGCCCATTCTGTTTCCCGGTTGTTTTAAGCAGGCAACAAACGAAGCTTTTCCTGCCAGCCAGTCCGATTGAGAAATAAAAAATCCGGCGGCCGGGCAGCCAGGTTTTTGCGTAACCGGGCAAACTGCTCTAGTGGAATCACTATCCATAAACGGTGCCAATAGCTGAATTTGGCCATAGGAAATGCCCGATGCCATCCCAAAAAAGAATACCAGCAAATAACGAAGAACCAAGGAAAATTTAAAAAAGCAGGAGAACATATAGGTCAGAAAAATTTAGATTACAGATATTAAAATAGCGGTAGACACCCTTTAGGGCAAAGGTGGGGCATATCGGTAGGTGAATGCTACCAGAATGGCTGGGTTGTAATCTAAATTATAAAAACTGAATATTGAAGATGAAGTTTCTTGGGTGGAGGGGAAAAAAGTATGCGGCAAATCAGATGCTTATTAATCCTGGAAAAATAAAGGAATGCTAAAGCTAGGAATACTGGCAGGTAAGGCGTAAAAGTTGGGCCTTTGCTTATCGTTATCGCAATTTTTTCACCAACGTCTTCAATGAAATAGGTATCATATTCATCTCCATAAGTTTTGCTGTAATCGCTTATCCTTACCTCTAAAAAAGCTAGTAAGTAGCAAATACCTATCGAAAGAATAAGCAATTTAAATAAGTATCCTTTCATCACTTAAGAGATGCGCATATATCAGTTTTAATATACGATGATTTTGATATCCGGTCAATTAAAAAACTATGAAATGAAATTAGAAAGCTCTCCTTAATAATTTAGAACAAAACTTTAAGAAATTTCATTATTAACCTGGTAATCCATGCTTCTTTGCTGCGCAATGCCTGTTATATGCCATTAACCGATATAGCATGGAGTTAAGACAATATATTAGGTGGCTCATTTGAAGCGAACAGCGGGAACAAACAAGTAAATAATCATTTGGTCAATTACCATCACCAGGAATGGTTAACCACCTTGTGGGTCGGTGGATACCAGCGCCCACTCACTTTTGAATCACAGTATTACGCTCAACGGGCAAGTAAACTGTAAACCTAAATCGGACTACCTCAACCACCTCATGGAACAATCATTGCAGCGATGTTTGTTATAAAATAAAAGAACGAAATGCAAAGAAATTCTCTAATCCATTCTCTTATTTTTCTTTTAGCAGTGTTTGTTATTTGCTTTCACATGGGCTTTTCCCTAAAAAGCAATGATCCAACTCCAGTTAAAATAGTAGAAAGGTCAAATGAAGTAAATAAAGTCCTGGAGAGCGTATCTGCAAACACCTTTAAAGTGAATTCTGCTCCATTAGCTATCTTTGATCAGTATGTAGAAACCAGCTACCAGGCAGCTGGTTTAGCGCAGGCAGGTCTTACGCTTGAAACATACCGGGAAGCAGTAACGGGTTATCATAATATTATGTCTGCTAATTCAGTTTCAATTGCCAAACCGTTAATGACGATAATAGATTTTAACCAGTCGAGCAAAAACCGCCGTTTGTGGGTCATTGATATGGCGGCAAACAAGGTTGTATATAATACTTGGGTAGCTCACGGACAGGGCAGCGGAGGAGAATACGCCACTTCCTTTTCAAATACTACCAATTCCTACCAGAGCAGCCTTGGCTTCTATACCACTCAGAATACTTATGTGGGCAAACACGGCACTTCTTTGAAATTGGAAGGTTTGGATGATGGTTTTAATACCAACGCCTGGCAAAGGTACATTGTCGTGCATGGGGCAGCTTATGCAAACGCAGACGTCATTAAGGTAAATGGCCGCCTGGGCCGTAGCCAGGGATGTCCGGCACTGCCATTGGATATCGCGCAACCTATTATTAACACCATTAAAAATAAAACAGTCCTGTATATTGACGGCCCTTCCAAATCGTATTCTTCCTCCTATTTAGATGTCGAACGGGCAGCTCTTTGCTTCAGCGCTGATAAAAACGGGCAAGGACACCTTCCAAGCTAATCATGTTTTGCTGACCTGGAACATGATATAGCCTTGAGGAATCAGAAGTTAATAACAAGGTAGCGGACCTGTTTTTTCTTAATTGCTTTGCAGGCATTTTAACAGGTTTCCTGCATACGAAGTAGGTGATAAAAAGGAGAATTCCTTTGCGATAAACTGCATAATCACGCTTTAAACAAGGAACTTTCGCTGCTTAAAGATGGTTTTTACTATATACCAACTTTAAGAAATGAAAAGGATATTTTGCTTAATTTTTTCTTTAGTGTCGCTCTCAATTGTATCAGTTAATGCTAGCGGAGACCACGCGCATCAGCCGGCAATTGGAAGCTTAGAAGGGCACTATAAGAAAATGGCTGCCAAGTCTGTTTATGCAACTGTGAAGGGGATACCTGTAGCACCGGAAGTGCGTTTTCTTCAGGAAGCAGAATTAGCACTGCCTGCCAATAAGCGCCTTCGGCAAATTGCTCTGATTCGTCACGGAGAGCCTGATTTGTTAAAAACAGGCAGATTCTCTTTAAACCAGGCTAAACAATTTGTTCAGAGCTATGATAGTGTGGGGATAGTAGTTCCGGATACCCCCTTTTTTAAAATAGATAACCCAGATAATGCCGTTATTTTCGTCAGTTCTATTAACCGGGCGAAGGCCACCGCCCATTATATTTTTGGTGCAGATAGGGGAATGACTATTTCGCCTGACTTCCGGGAATTTGAAACCTCTATTGGTAAGCACAGCCCCAATGTAAGCATGCCTATTAATTTTTGGACCACTACCGCCCGTATAAAGTGGATGTTGGGCATAGACCGGCAAGGAGCCGAAAGTTTCGCTGATGCCCGTAAACGGGCCCGAAAGGCAGCACAGGTGTTAGCTGAAGCAAGTGATAAAAAGCCGGAAGTAGTATTGGTAGCTCATGGCCTGTTAAACCGTTACATTCAGCAGTCCTTGAAAGATATGGGATGGCATGTGGTGCGGGACGGCGGGAATGGTTATTTGGGCACCACCATTTTAGCCAAAATAGAATCATAAAATAAGGCTTTAGAAAACTCGTTAGCAATAACCAGCAGGTATAGATATTATCTCTAATTAAACGTCCAGCTGGTTTGCCAAACCTAATCCAGAAATACTTTTTATAAGCGGCATTAGCCTGTATCTTTTCTCTTCCGGGCGAGGAGAATCATAACGGGTAAACCACACGCCTTAAGCGCATGGCGCCTGTGATTAGTTGCCATTTAAGCCGTTAATCTTCAATCTTCTTATTGCTGCCTAACAAATAAGGCTTGTATAAACAGGGTAAGGTCATTACACATCAAGTTGGGTGTGCCCGTCTCTCCCTATCTTTACCGTTGGGGTGCCAGAATACCTTTACTTAGGAAATCTGCTTACTAGCAGTAGCTGCCAAAAGTAGTAGTTAAACAAAAACTTATGATTCCATTTCGCTATGTGGCATATCTACAGGTTTTGATTCTGGTGATCCTTTTTGCCTAAGAAATACTGAAAAAAGCACGATAGAAAAAATAGAAACGAATTCACTCTGCCAATTCTGAAAAGATTCAAACCAGAAGCGGGAAGAAGCCATATAACCCAACATGGTGACCGTCGGCTCTCCCGTGTCGACTTGCTCAACATTGTAAACCTTCATTCCTCCGTAAGCATGTAATAAAAATGAAAGTAGGAACAGCAAGAAGAAGGCCAAGGATAAAGAGTTCTTATAGAGTTTTAGCCAAAGACCTCCAGCATTTACTGGCCAAGGAGCTTCTACGGCCGGTTTAGGTTCTCGATCAACTTCTTCCTGTTCATAAAGCTTTTTAGATTCAGCAGATCCCTTTTGTCGGAACCAAACGGTTAGCAGTACGAAAAGTCCCATCTGTAAAAATTCACTTTCCCAATTCTCGAAAGTAGCTTCCAAGAAGTGGCCGGAACCTAAATATTGATTTAGGGTCAGCGTTGGTAGTTGCATCTGCTTCAACTCATCATTATAATCGAGCCAACCAGTAAATAATTGGCCTAGCATGGATATTATAATTAAAAGCAGCACTATCAGACTTAAACCATTCTCGTAAAGAATCTTTTTATATCGAGATTTAGGAGGTGCCGTTAACATATCTGTTTGCTTCTACTTCTATTGGAACTACAATGATATACAAAAAATTACACTTTGTACTTTTTCAAATCTATATAACAGGCGTCATAAAAGCTGGTTAAGATATTTGTAATATGTTAGGTTTGATCATCAGATGCTGATTAAAGCCTTCTTTATAAAAAGACAAAAAACGACTTGATTAGAAATTTCAAGTACAATTAATTTTTAGTATTTAATCTTTAAACCTAATTATGATGGCAGAACATCCGGAAGAACACAAAAAAAGTGCAGAACATCATCAAATAGCGGCTGATCATTTGGAGCAAGCCGCCAAAAATCATCGGGCCGCAGCGGAACATTTGGCCGCAGGAGACCACCAAAAGGCAGCCCATCATGGGTATACCGCCTATGGTTTAAGTTCCCACGCACAATACCATGCTCAGCAAGCGGCTTTACACCATTCTCATGAGCATAAAACTGATGAGCCTTTACATGCCCATGAACAGCCTGGTAAATAATTGCACGTTAACAGCTAAATCCAAGAAGTTGCTCTTTTCTAAAAAGAGCAACTTCTTGGATTTTATCGTACGTTACATGCTTCCTTAAATAGCATTTAAGCCGGTATTCTGTAACTCCTACTGTACAGTCTTTTAAAAAGAAGGATAACAGTCATATTGAACCTATCATTAACAGATAAACTTCCAAATTCAATTTGTCTAAACATGAAAAGATTATATGCGAACAATTGGAACGGAATTTTAATAAAAGTTTATGCAGTTATTTTCATCCTTATCGGCCTGGTCGGTTTAATCATTATAGTATTTCTGGACGCGCTCACGCACCCAGATTATTTGGCCAGAAATTATTTCACTACCTCTTTTATTAATTCGGCGGCTTTCATTATTTACATAAATACACTGCTGATGCTGTTACTCATAGTAAGCAGCATTCTTGTTTTAAAAGGTTTTAAAGGTGGATATTATTTGTTTTTGTTTCTCTTGGCTTTATGTCTGACAACCTATATAATACAAGTTTTTTATGAGTCCGCCCTAAATGGCACCAACAGTAAGACGTTACTGGACTGGTTCTGGCATTTAATTATTTATGGTATTCCTATTATTTTGTTGATAAAAGAAATTAGAAAACAGGGAAGCTTTTCAACTTGATACTTGCATCAAGTAGATGGCTACTGTTATGTATAAGAAAAAAGCTATAAAATCAATAAAAGTAACAGTTCGCTCTTCTGGCACTTTTCTCAAACGATTTTTAAAAGGAGGAATCAGTTCTCGCTTTTGAAAATATAAGCTTCCAAAGCGTAGTACCTGAAATAAAAGAAGTAAAATAATAGTATCACGTAACCCATTTGCCGCCTGCACTCCAGGCATCGCATCATTTAAATTCCCCTTAAAGGTAAAGGACATTAAAAAATGCATGATAGCTACCAAAAGCCATAAGAAATAAACACTTAAATTTCTTAAGGAACGGTAAAGGAAAGCATATAAAATAAGTTGCGTAATAAGGGAATATTCCGCAATTAAAACATTTGCTTCCGATAAAGATTTTTTATCTGCCAGGTAAAATATTAAAAGTGAACCAAATAAATATAAAATTAAGATAATAAGGTCTCTTAATTTTATTTTTTCAAACTTATAATAGGCTAAAATTTCCATGATAATCGTAAAAATTTTTAACAAAAGGATATAATAATAAGCCCTATTACAATAAATTGAGTTGGAGATAACCTGAAAGTGGCATCGGAAAAGTTTTTAATTTAGAACAGGTAAAAAACCATCCTCCTAGCTACCACTCTATGCTGCGTTTAACGTCCTTGACAGCAGCCGAGTTCTTCGAATTACTGAACCCCTTGATGAAGTATGGCAGCCCTACTATGCTTACCATGACCTGAAAGCCCTAACCCTTGGGCTGGAGTACTTCGCCGAGTACCATCCGCCGCTTTCGCCGGATTGCCATTTTCCCATCTTAACTTCTTCCCCCTTGAAGGCTGCCTAAAGGAATTAAGGAAATGATAAGCATTTGTGAAGAAAAGTTTCATCAGGTATCCCAAACAAAAAATAATATCACAAAAAACACTATTTTGTAATTATCCTAGCTGTTCATTTTTAAATGGAATTTCATTTAAAATGAACTTGTTGTTCAACAGGAACCTAGTTATACTAGGAAAAAGTTGGGTATTTCGCTTGCCGCTGTTATGCTGAATATCCCAGTAAATACCATGTAGGAGAGGAAGGTTATTTCCTGATCCTTCTAGAAGTATAGTTTTTGTTTTTTTCTGTTGCTCACCATTTACTTGTATGAAAAAGCCTTATTATACGCATAAAGCAAAATATCAACCACTAAAAGGTAGTAACCCTAGTGGAAGTAACAAAAAGAGAAGCACCTTTAAAAAAATTTTGAAAATAGTGCTTTTGGTGCTTTTTGCCTTTATCCTGGGGTTAGGTGTATATGCCAAGTTTGCGCATTTTCTTCACAACCATGTTAAATAGCGGTTAAAAGAAATTATTTTAGTTGTTAGCTTGTTTAAGAGGTTCAGTTTTTTTCCTTTATTCCAGGCGGCCAATTCAAATTGAATAAGGAAAATTAATTCGGGTTGTAACTTTATTCATAAGTTGTCAGTTAAAGTTCCAATTCCTGATTATATTTTTTATAAATTTTTAGCTTAAAGTTTATTATTTTTGCGTTCATGAAGTGGTTAACCTGGATATTGACGTGTTTGATGGTATACATGGCGTGTTCGCCGTGTAGCGATGAGAACATTGGCATATCTGGTAAAATAATCACGGCTTTCCATGCAGAGTCTGACCATGAACCGGTGCAGCGTGATATTTGCTCTCCCCTTTGCGTATGTAACTGCTGTTCCGTTATTTCAGTAGTGCCTCATCAACCGATTTCAGAAGTAGCCATTCATATTCCGGAGCTTACAAAAACCAATTTTTCTTACCAGCCCGGTTTTTCCCAATATTCTGATAGCATCTGGCAACCGCCTAGAGTTTAAACCTTCCTGCCTTTTTTCTATTTAGTCTTGGATTACCACCTATGGGCTGGCAATCCCAAGGCAACGTGCCTGGATTTTATTCTGTGCCCAAGCACCATTTTACAGGTTTAAATTTAAAAATTTCATGATTGACAATATAATAGCTTTTTCCATCCGGAATAAGCTTATCATCGGGATATTCACGCTCGCGCTGGTAATCTGGGGGCTTTTCTCTCTCAGCCGGCTTCCCATTGATGCCGTTCCGGATATTACCAATAACCAGGTTCAAATTATTACCACTTCTCCCACGCTGGCAGCGCAGGAAGTAGAACAGTTCATCACCTTCCCCATTGAGATGGAAATGGCCAACGTGCCGAACCTGGTAGAAATCCGGTCTATTTCCCGCTTTGGTTTGTCGGTGGTAACGGTGGTCTTCGAAGACAAGGTGGACATTTACCTGGCCCGGCAAATTGTAGGGGAAAAACTACAAAGTGCCCAGGAACAAATCCCCAATGGCTTGGGTTCTCCCGAAATGGGCCCGGTGTCCACCGGATTAGGGGAAATTTACCAGTATGTACTGCATACTACTCCTGATTCACCAAAAAAATATACCCCTACCGAACTCCGTACGATTCAGGACTGGATTGTTAAACGCCAGTTAGCCGGAACGCCCGGTGTCGCGGAAGTCAGCAGCTTTGGCGGAATCCTGAAACAATACCAGGTATCTGTGGATCCGAATAAACTGCGGGCTTTTGATTTGACCCTCGCGGATATTTTCCGGGCCCTGGAGCAAAATAACCAAAATACCGGCGGCGCTTTTATAGAAAAAGGTCCGAATGCTTACTTTATCCGGGGTTTGGGGTTACTTAAAAATTTCGACGATATAGAACAAATCATTATTAAAAATACCGAAGGGTTGCCTTTATTAATCCGGGATGTAGCCACCGTGGAAGAAGGCAGTGCCGTCCGGTACGGCGCCCTCACCCGCAACGGCGAAGGCGAAGTCGTGGGCGGCATTGTCCTCATGCTGAAAGGGGAGAACTCCGCCCAGGTTATTCAAAACGTAAAAGTGAAAGTGGCGGCGATTCAGAAAACCTTACCCCCCGGCGTGGTATTGGAGCCGTTCCTGGATCGTACCCGCTTGGTAGACCGGGCCATCGGCACGGTGAGCAAAAACCTGATTGAAGGCGGGCTCATCGTTATTTTTGTATTGGTAATACTATTAGGGAATTTGCGGGCTGGGCTGGTAGTAGCTTCCGTCATTCCTTTAGCCATGCTTTTTGCTATTGCCATGATGCAGCTATTTGGCGTATCCGGAAATTTAATGAGTTTAGGCGCTATTGACTTTGGCTTGATAGTCGATGGCGCGGTTATCATCGTGGAGAGTATCGTGCACCGGATAGCCGTGAATAAACAGTTTGTGGGTGTAGATCGCTTAAACCAGCGGCAAATGGATGATGTGGTTTTGGATGCCACGGTTAAAATCCGGCAATCCGCTGCTTTCGGAGAAATCATCATCCTGATTGTATATCTGCCCATCCTGGCGCTGGTGGGCATTGAAGGAAAAATGTTCCGTCCCATGGCCCAAACGGTAGGATTTGCCATTCTGGGAGCCTTGATTTTATCACTCACCTATGTCCCTATGGCCTCAGCTTTGTTTCTAAGCAAAAAGACGAAACACAAGCCCAGCTTCGCCGACAAAATGATGGGGCGGTTGGAAACTATCTACGCCCGATTGTTACAGCGGGCTTTAAAATTAAGAGTATTGCTTTTGGCTTTAACCTTAGGTTTATTTTTAATTACGCTCTTTTTATTCAGCCGCATGGGCGGCGAATTTATTCCGACCCTGGATGAAGGCGATTTTGCCATTGAATCCTCCATCAGTTCCGGCTCCTCTTTAACCCAAAGTGTTAAAACCTTCTCGCAAGCGGAGAAAATCCTGCTGAAGCAATTTCCGGAAGTAAAAGAGGTCATCAGTAAAATTGGGGCCTCCGAAATACCAACTGACCCCATGCCCATAGAGGCTGCCGATATGACCGTTATTTTAAAAGACCGGGACGAATGGGTATCCGCGGACAGCCGCGAGGAGTTAATGGAGAAGATGGAAGAGGCCTTATCCGTAATACCTGGCTTAAATGCCGAGTTCTCCCAGCCCATACAATTAAGAAGCAATGAGCTCATGACGGGCGTAAAACAGGATATTGCCGTGAAAATATACGGTGAAGACCTCGCGGTTCTCGCGCAAAAAGCAGAAGAAGCCGCCAATCTGATTCGACCTATTGCGGGGGTGGGGGATTTAAAAGTAGAACAAACTACCGGCCTGCCGCAAATTATGGTGCAGTATAACCGGGCGCAGATGGCGCAGATGGGGGTTAGCGTAGAGGACGTGAATCAGGCCTTACGTACCGGCTTTGCGGGGGGCGTAGCCGGGGTCATTTTTGAAAAGGAGAGACGGTTTGATTTAGTCGTACGGTTAAACGAGGCCAGCCGCCAGAACATCGCCAATGTAGAGGATTTACTTATTGCCCTTCCGAACGGTTCCCAAATACCGTTGCGCCAGGTCGCGCAGGTAACGCTGGAAGAAGGCCCCATGCAAATCTCCCGGGATGATACCAAGCGGCGTATTACCATTGGGATTAATGCCCGCGAACGAGATGTAGAGAACCTGGTAAAAGATATTCAAACGACTTTGGATGCGCAATTTAAATTGCCCGTGGGTTATTACGTTACCTACGGCGGCCAATTTGAAAACTTACAGGCAGCCAAGGCCCGGCTTTCGGTGGCGGTACCCCTGTCGCTGGCTACCATTTTAATTCTGTTATTTTTTACCTTCAACTCGTTTAAACAAAGCTTGCTTATTTTCACGGCCATCCCCCTGGCCGCTATTGGCGGCGTATTTGCCTTGCTGTTACGCGGAATGCCGTTTAGTATATCAGCTGGTATCGGCTTTATTGCCCTGTTCGGGGTGGCCGTTTTAAACGGAATTGTTTTAATCGGATATTTTAACCAATTAAAGCAGGAAGGCTTAACGGACCCTTTCGCCCGCATCATGGAAGGCACGAAAGTACGGCTGCGGCCCGTCATCATGACCGCGGCGGTTGCCTCTTTAGGGTTTCTGCCCATGGCCCTCTCCAACTCGGCCGGAGCTGAAGTGCAAAAGCCGCTGGCCACCGTCGTGATTGGGGGATTGATTACCTCTACCCTGCTGACGCTCTTTTTATTACCTATTTTATATAGTTACGTGGAGAAAATGAAAAAGCCCCAAAACTTATCGAGCACCGGGGGGCAGGTCGCGCTGGTACTGTTTTTCCTGCTGGCTGGTAGCCTGGCCTTGCCAGCTCAGGCACAAATTAGCCAGTCTCCTACCGGAAACCCGATAACCGTGAACCAGGCAGTAGATTTGGCGCTGCAAAACAGCCCCGCGGTCCGCGCCGGCACCTTAATGGTAAAGCAGCAACAAGCTTTACGTCGAACCAGTTTCGACTTACCTAAAACCATGGTTACGGGGGCCTATGGCCAGATGAATAGTGCGGCCAATGACAATGCGCTTTCTTTATCCCAGAACTTTTCCTTACCGGGCGTGTACCGGAGCCAGGCCCGGTTAGCGGCCCAGCAGGTCAGCGGGGCGGAACTCCAGCTCCAGCAAACCAGGCGGACGGTGGTGCGGGACGTAAAACTAGCTTTTAATGAATGGGCGGTTTTAACCCAACGGGAAAAAACCCTGGTGGCCCAGGATAGTTTAGCCCAGCAGTTTGAACGGGCAGCGGGTCTGCGCTTTAAAACCGGAGAAGCTAATTATTTAGAGAAAATTGCCGCCGAAGCGCAGGCCATGGAAGCCCGCACGGAATTAACTGCCACCCGGGCCGAGGTGGCCATTGTCCGGCAGCGGTTACTGCGGTCGCTCTTTGTCACGGACACGGTTAATTTTCGGCCGGAATTAAGGCCTGCAACCTTAACCTTGCCCACCGACACCACCTGGCTCAGTAACCATCCGGAAGTAGCTTATTACAAAAACCAGGTGGCCGTCAGCCAAGCCCAAACCCAAGTAGAGAGAAGCCAGCTATGGCCTGATTTCTCCCTGGGGGTAACGAGTCAGACCATTCAGGGCTTTCAGAATATCACGGGTACGGAACAGTTTTACGGGATGGGGCAACGCTTCCACTCGGTAGAGGTGGGGGTAGGTATTCCGATTGTTTCCCGGGCACAGCGGGCCCGGGTGCAGGCGGCCCGGCTGCAAACCCAGGTGGCGGCTGCCCAATACCAAAATCAGCGGCTACTGCTGCAAACCGAGTTGCAAGGGCTCAGCCAGGAATACGCCCGGCACCAGCAAACGCTCCGGTACTACGAAGAAAAAGCCTTACCCCAGGCTAGCTTAATTATTGAGTATGCCACCAAGGGCTTTCGGTTGGGAGAAACCCCTTATACCGAATACATTCAGAATATTGCGCAAGCCCAACGTATCCGGCTGCAATACCTGGAGGTGGTGTCCCAGTTTAACCAGGCGGTCATTCAATTAGAGTATCATTTAAAAAATAATTAGAGATGTTAAAGCATATAAAAATAATAACCGCTTCCCTCCTGCTGGTATTTACGATGAGCGTCAGCGCCTGCCAGAATGGCTCCAAGCCCGCCCCAGCGGAAACCGAAGAAGCGCATACCGAAAGCGAAGCAGCAATCGGTCTGACCCAAGCCCAAATGGATGCCGTTGGCATTCAATTGGGCGCAATCGAAAACCGACCGTTGAAAAGCGGGATCCAAGCCAATGGCATGCTCGATCTGCCGCCGCAGAATAAAGCCACTATTTCCAGCTTAACGGAAGGCATCGTCCGGCAGATTTTTGTGACGCAGGGACAGTTTGTGAAGAAAGGTCAAAAACTGGTAAGCCTGGAGCATCCCAGTATTATTCAATTGCAGGAAGAGTACTTAAAAGCCCGCAGCGCCCTCAACTACGCGCAGCTAGATTATCAGCGGCAGAAGGAACTGTTGCAGGAAAATGTCATTGCGGCCAAAAAGTATCAGTTAGCGGAGGCCGAATACCGGGCCCGGCAAGCAGAACTCGCTTCTTTGGGCAGCCGGTTAAGCCAGCTTGGTATCTCGCCCAACCAAGTAAAAGTAGGTTCGCTGGTGCGGGCTGTTTCGGTGGTATCGCCCATGCACGGGTACGTGCACCAGATTGAAGTAAATACCGGTGCCTTGGTGGAACCAGCGCGGGAACTATTTCAGGTGGTTGATAACCACCATATTCATATTGACCTGCAGGTGTTTGAAAAAGATATTGCCCAGGTGAAGATAGGTCAGAAAGTCTTATTTGCGTTGACTTCTAACCCGGCCCAGGAATACGAAGCCACCATTTTTGCGGTGGGCAAAGCTTTCAGAAATGATACCAAATCGGTGGAAGTTCATGCCGAAATCAAGGACAATGAGGTTGCCACGCTGCTTCCCGGCATGTTTGTTACCGGCCGCATCTTGACTTCGGAGGCGGCGGTGGCGGCCCTGCCCGACGAAGCCATTATAACAGAAGGTGATTTAAAGTTTGTCTTTGCCGCCAAACGGGCCGCTGCTTCGGCCAAACCCCATGATAAGCCGGAGGCCGGCGAAGAGGAACACGAAGAAGAACTAACCCCGGATTGGACTTTCCAGAAAATCGGGGTACAAACCGGGGTTTCCGATGCGGGATTTACCGAGGTAAAATTATTGGAGCCGCTGCCGGCTGACACGCAACTGGTGACGAAAGGGGCCTATTATGTAGCTGCCCAAGCCAATAAAGGCGAAGGCGGGCATCACTAATAGTAAGTAGTTGGCTCCTGGCTTAAGGTTAACCTCTATAGATATGGATCCGCTTACCTCATCGGTGCTTTCCTATAGGTGGAATCAGGGCAATCAATTTACCGGCCAAGGATGCCTTGGCCGGTAAACCAAGGTCTGGAAATGTAAGATATTAGAATAATTTTAAGAGAAAGAAGGATTAAAGTAAATCACCCCAAAAGCGCAAAATGGGCCACTTAATAATCGGAAGTTTGCTATTAAGTTTGATTCATGCGGTTATCCCCAACCATTGGTTGCCCATTTTGGTGATTTCCCGGGCCGAAAACTGGAGCCGCCGGGAGTTATTAGGCATCACAGCGCTCACTGCTTTTTTCCATGTGCTCAGTACGATTATCATCGGGGTTAGCCTTGGGGTAATAGGCTATAAGTTATCTGAAAGTCACCAATTCTTTACGACGATACTGGCGCCGGTTATTCTTATTTTGATGGGCTGCGTGTATGTAGTACTGGACCTGAAGCAGGTAGAACATCAGACCTTTCCGGGGCTGAAGCAGTTAAAACAAAAATCTAAACCGGCTATCATTTTCACCTTATGCCTGGCCATGTTGTTCTCTCCCTGTTTGGAAATTGACACTTACTTCATAACGGCTGGCGCGCACGGATGGCAGGGCATCGCTGCCGTGGCCATGGTTTATTTCACCGTTACCATTTCCGGCCTGGTGCTGTTAGTCGCGCTGGCCTATAAAGGGATGGCGCAATTTAATTTTAGCTTTTTGGAGCAGCATCATAAGAAAATTACTGGCTTGGTCCTCATCCTTCTGGGCCTTTTTACTTTTTACCAGCATTAGATAAGTTTTTAAACCAAATACTATGAACCGAGAAACCGATAAAAATGAACAAGTGCCGAAGGCGATGGAGATTACTTCTCCCCGCACGGCCGAACAACCAGGCCCGCAAATTCCCAAAACCGGCACGCAGTACGAAGCCGGGCATGGTCCCAATGATGGTCATGATCATGGCGATGATGACCACGACCACGACGAGACTGCTTCCTATGTCCCTACTATCATTAGCCTGGTACTTTTATTAGGCGGGATTCTCCTGGATTACCTTGATGTACCTTGGTTTACAACGTATGTGCGCCTGGCCGTATATGGCATTGCTTACCTGTTGGTCGGCGGTAAAGTCGTGTGGCACGCCTTGCGCAATATTACCAAAGGCAACGTATTCAACGAGTTCTTTCTCATGAGTATGGCTACCATCGGGGCCTTTTACATCGGGGAATATGCCGAAGGGGTAGCCGTAATGTTGTTTTACGTCATTGGCGAACACTTCCAGGAAGCGGCAGTCGCCCGGTCCCGCAAATCCATCAAGGATTTAATAGATAATCGCCCGGAAATTGTTACGGTGCTTCGAAATGGGCAGGCCACGGAGGTGAAACCCCAGCAGGTGAGCATTGGGGATACCATCCAGATAAAAGCCGGGGAAAAAGTGGCTTTGGACGGCGAGATTTTGAGCGAACAATCCTCTTTTAACACGGCCGCCCTCACCGGAGAATCCAAACCGGATACCAAAAGCAAAGGAGAAAAAGTGCTTGCCGGAATGATTAACCTGGATAAGGTTATCGATATTAAAGTAACATCGGCTTACGAAGATAGTGCCTTATCCAAAATACTAAAATTGGTAGAGGACGCCGGTAGCCGCAAAGCCAAAACCCAGCAATTTATTACCCGTTTTGCGAAAATATACACGCCCATTGTTGTTTTTGCCGCCCTGGGCTTGGCCTTGTTGCCTTATTTCTTTGTAGCAGATTATGTTTTTAACGATTGGCTTTACCGGGCCCTTATATTCCTCGTAATTTCCTGTCCCTGCGCCCTGGTCATTTCGGTTCCGCTCGGTTACTTTGGGGGCATTGGTGCCGCCTCCCGGAATGGCATTTTATTTAAAGGTTCCAATTTTCTGGATTTGATTACGACCGTTGATACCATCGTGATGGATAAGACCGGTACCCTGACGGAAGGCGTTTTCAAAGTACAAGAAATTAAGACCTATGGCCTGCCGGAAACGGAACTGGTGGCGCTGACCGCCGCGCTGGAAAGTAAATCTTCGCACCCGGTCGCCCAGGCGGTGGTACAACACGCGGGAGACAGCTATAAGCATTTGACCGTTTCGGAAGTAGAAGAAATATCTGGCCATGGCCTGAAAGGCACGGTAGACGGTAAATCAGTCATGGCCGGCAACGGCAAGATGATGCACAAATTTCACATCAGCTATGACCCGGAAATTGATGCTATTGTGGATACTATTGTGATGGTAGCCATTGAAAATCAATTTGCCGGGTACATCACCATTGCCGATAAAATTAAAGACGATGCGCCCGAAACCGTCCGGCAATTACATGCTTTAGGAATTACTAACATTACGATGCTCTCTGGTGATAAAGATTCCATCGTGCAGCAAGTAGCCGCTAGCTTAAAGATTGACAAGGCCTACGGCGGCTTATTGCCCCAGGATAAAGTGAGCAAAGTAGAGGAATTAAAACAACAGGGCCGAACGGTAGCCTTTGTGGGCGATGGCATTAACGATGCGCCGGTAATTACCCTGGCGGATGTCGGGCTGGCCATGGGTGCCATGGGCTCCGATGCCGCTATTGAAACCGCTGATGTCGTGATTCAGAACGACCAGCCCTCTAAAATAGCAACGGCCATTCATATCGGGAAAGCGACCAAGCAGATTGTCTGGCAGAATATTGGGCTGGCTTTTGGCGTCAAGCTCCTGGTGATGGCCTTCGGCGCTTTTGGGGTTGCCACGATGTGGGAAGCCGTGTTTGCCGATGTGGGGGTAGCATTCCTGGCAATTTTAAATGCCATCCGCATTCAGCGCATGAATTTCGGCAAGAAAGATTAACCCATTTTAAAAGGAAACCTTATGTACGATGTAACCATTATTGGGTCCGGTCCCGGCGGCTACGTGGCAGCTATTCGCTGCGCCCAGTTAGGATTAAAAACCGCTCTGATTGAAAAGTATAATACTTTAGGCGGCACCTGCCTCAATGTAGGATGTATTCCTTCCAAAGCCGTCTTAGACAGTTCCGAGCACTTCTACAATGCGCAACATAAATTTAAAATCCATGGCATCCGGCTGGAAAACCTGCAACTGGATTTTCCCCAAATGCTCGCCCATAAAGCGGATGTGGTTCAAAAAACCGTAGCCGGGGTGGACTATTTAATGAAAAAGAACAAGGTAGAAGTATTGCACGGCACCGCAACCTTGCTGACACCCCAAACGGTGAGCATTCAGGGAGCGGCAGAGACGCCCACTACCGTTGAAACCAAGTACATCATTCTGGCTACCGGTTCCAAGCCCAGCTCTTTGCCTGGTATAACCATCGATAAAAAAAGAATTATTTCCTCCACGGAAGCACTAACCTTGCCGGAAATTCCCCGGCACCTGCTGGTCATCGGCGGCGGGGTCATCGGCCTGGAAATTGGGTCGGTGTATGCCCGTATTGGTTCCAAGGTCAGTGTACTGGAATATACCGATATCCTTATTCCCAGCATGGACCGGACCATGGGCAAGGAACTGCAAAAGTCTTTGCGAAAGCTCGGCATGGAATTTTACCTCAGCCACAAGGTAACGGGCGCGCAAAGCACGGAAACCGGGGTAACCGTCACAGCGGAAGATACCGCGGGTAATACCCTGACCCTGGAAGGTGATTATTGCTTAATGGCGGTGGGCCGCAAACCCTATACCGATGGCTTGGGGTTGGAAAACGTTGGCATCAAAACCGACAAAGGGGGCCGCATCGAGGTAAATGAAAATTTGGAAACGAATGTGCCGGGTATTTATGCCATTGGTGATGTGGTAAAAGGGGTGATGCTCGCGCATAAAGCTTCCGAAGAAGGTGTATTTGTGGCTGAACGCCTGGCCGGCCAAAAGCCGCACCTGAATTACCTGCTCATTCCGGGCATTGTATATACCTGGCCGGAAGTCGCCAGTGTGGGCTATACCGAAGAGCAGCTAAAAGCAGACGGTAAAGCGTATAAAAGCGGCTTTTTCCCGTTCCGGGCCAATGCCCGTGCCCGGATGAATGAAGATTTGGATGGGCTGATAAAAGTATTAGCCGATGCTAAAACCGATGAAATTCTCGGCATTCACATGATTGGCCCCCGGGTCAGTGATATCATTGGGGAAGCAGTCGCTGCTATGAGCTACCGGGCTTCGGCCGAGGATATAGCCCGGATGTCCCACGGGCACCCCACCTTTTACGAATCTTTGAAAGAAGCGTGTCTGGCGATAGCCAACCAGGCCATTCATAATTAATTGTTTCCTTAAAAGCAACCAAGATGAGCGAATACAAAGTAAACTTATTATGGTCGGGTGATACGACCAGCTTTACGTATAAAACCTACAGCCGCACCCATACCTGGACCTTTGGCGGGGGCAGCACCATTGAAGCTTCGGCTGCCCCGGAGTACCTGGGCAAAGCCGAATTAGTCAATCCGGAAGAAGCCTTTGCCGCTTCCCTGGCCAGCTGCCACCTGCTTACTTTTCTGGCCCTGGCTGCTTTTCAGAAATTTACCGTGGAACGCTATGAAGACGAGGCCGTTGCTTCGGTGGGTAAGAATGCCCATGGGAAAATGGCAGTTTTACAAGTTACTTTAAACCCCAAGGTAACTTTTAGCGGAGAGAATCTGCCCACTGCTGACCAATTAAACGCCCTACATCATAGAGCTCATAACGACTGCTTTATTTCCAATTCGGTTTTAACAGCGGTTATCATAAAGCCGGTAGTATAATTGAAAGAAGGCTTAATCTTATAACTATGGAATGAGCCGATGAACTGTCGGAGCAGTCAGCTGCTGGAAAATTCAGGGAAGTTATTCCATTAAAAGTATAGAAATGCAGGAAAAAGAAGAAAAAGAACCGCAACTCGATCCGGGCAACAAAAAAGAGCGGCGGACGCTGATACAAGTATTGTTGATTAATCTTTCCCAAGTAGCCCTTGCGGGCATTGTAGGTTTTCTTATCAATTCCTCCGGCTTGTTAGGTACTGCTTTGGATAGCGCAGGAGATATGGCTATTTACCTGGTAAGCTTATATGCTGTCGGAAAAAGTGTCCAGGCCAAAGTGCGGGCAGCCACTTTTTCAGGAGTTTTTTTAATCGGCGTAGGTATTCTTCTTTTAATTGATGTGATAAGAAAATTTATGGAAGGTTCTGAACCAGTGGGTTGGGCAATGATTATTGTTGCCATTGTTAATACAGCCAGTAATTACTGGATTGTTCAATTGCTGAAGTCTGAAAAACAAGCCGGTGTACATATAAAAGCATCCATAATTTTTACCGATAATGATATGTGGATAAATCTTGGAATTATTGTATCTGGTTTAGGGGTGATGCTTTTAGAGTCCTCTATTCCGGACCTGGTGGTGGGTATTATTGTCGTATGCATCAGCATCTGGGGCGGAATAAAAATATTAAAAGATGCCAGGGCAGAGAAAAACAAGTAACCTTAATCAATAAATCTTCATCATGGAAAAAGATGTTGTTATAATACTCACCTTTTTTTCCACTGTCAAAAATAAATATGATGCGTTTTGTTCAATTAAATAATTTTAATAACAGTTTTCGGGTGGAAAACAATCATAACCATACCGCCCTGATTCTTAGCAAGCTGGTTTTTATCCTACCGCCGGGGGGAATAGTTCCCCCCTCCTTGAGTCTGCAAGTAGTAGATGAAAATGAGTTGCCCCTTTTCAACGAACTGGTAGCTCCTTTAGCCAAAAAAGAAAACCATGAAACAGTCGCTTACCTCCACCAGGAGTTCAGTATTTGGGAACATCTACAGGTTAGTTTAATAACAAACGCGTCCGATATAAAATTTGAGGTAGAACTTTATTTCACGCTCCAATAGTTGGGAGAAGCAAATAAAGGCGGCTATTATTTTTTTAAAACTTAAATATGGACCATTCTTTCAGTTCCTTAATAAAACAGCAGTTCCAAGAAGCCCAGACCGTATTAACAACGTTTCTGACCGAAGAAAAAAATACAGAAGCCATCGCGCAGGCAGCCTTGTTAATGAGTAAGGCCCTGCGGCAGGGGGATAAAGTTATATCCTGCGGCAATGGCGGCTCCCACTGTGATGCCATGCATTTTGCCGAAGAACTCACGGGCCGCTTTCGGAAGGACCGGCCGGCATTGGCTGCTATTGCTATTTCGGATACCAGCCATATTACCTGCACCGGAAATGATTATGGCTTTTCTTTTATCTTCTCCCGCTTTGTGGAAGGGTTAGGCCGGCCGGGAGATATACTTCTAGCCATTAGCACCAGCGGCAATTCAGAAAATATCCTACAGGCAGCCCGCGCGGCACGGGAACGGGAAATGAAAGTAGTAGCGCTAACGGGGAATGGTGGTGGCCAGTTAGCGGCTTTAGCCGATGTGGAAATTCGGGTATCGCACGTTGGCCACGCCGACCGTATCCAGGAAGTTCATATTAAAATTATTCATATCCTGGTATTGCTCATTGAGCAGCAGGTGCTGATTCCACCACTTATATGAAGCATGTGTGCGGCGGTTGTTACTGGTCCAACCAATGTAACCACTATTAAAAAGGTATTATTGCTAACGGTTTAATTTCTATTAACTCCCTTTCTTTACGCAAAAGCTCAAAAAGAAATTAGTTTCGATAAAGAACCAGCAGAAGTTTAGTTACAAGTGAACCTCCTGTTCTTCATAACCTTCATTTTCTACCTGAATAGTGGTATGTTTTATTTTAAAGGGTTCTTTTACCTGGTCATTGATAGCTTTTAAAACCTGATTAGGAGTTGTTTGCTCTTCAATAACCACGTGGGCACTCATCGCATTAATGCCGGAGGTTAAAGTCCACACGTGTAAATCGTGAACCTGTGTTACGCCGGGAATTTTCTGTAGCGTTTCCCGCACCACTGCCAGATTAACATCAGCGGGCGTTCCTTCCAGCAAAATATCAACGGCTTCTTTCAATAATATCCAGGTGCGGGGTAAAATAAATAAGCCAATACCCGCTGATAAAATAGGGTCAGCATAATACCACCCCGTGGTCCACATAATAATACCTGCTGCAATTACCCCGATTGAGGTCAGCATATCGGATAAAACTTCAAAGTAAGCCCCTTTCATGTTCAGGCTATCTTTGGAACCTTTCCGCAGAATATACATGCCGACCAAGTTCACGACTAAGCCTACTCCGGCAATAACCAGCATGAATTTACTTTCTACTTCCGGCGGGTTAAGGAAACGCAAGTAAGCCTCGTATAAAATGTATAAGGATATTCCAATCAGAACAACGGCATTCGCCAGTGCCGCTAGGATTTCAGCCCGGTAGTAACCGTACGTTTTTTCCGGCGTCGCTTTTTTCTCAGCCAGGTTTATGGCAATCAAAGCAAACGCCAATCCCCCTACATCCGTCAGCATGTGCCCGGCATCGGCCAATAAAGCCAGACTCTTGGTCCAGATTCCGCCAACTACTTCGGCTAATAAATATAGTAAAGTAAATCCCAGTACAAGTTTCAGGCGCTTTTTATTCTGACTGCTGGGCGAAATAGCGTGTCCTTGTGACATATCCGGATATATTTATGGTATAACTTATTATTCAATAAGTAATGTGGATGCCATAGCTTTCATCAGCCAGGATACCTTTCCATTCACTAATTAAATTGCGGTAAGCGGTGCCCACGGGACGAATGTTGCGGTTAATATCATACAAGCCTAACTCATTTATTCTACCCGCATCCTCCCGCAGGGCAGAATCCCAGTCTACCTGGTCGGTTAAACTATACCAGGTAAAGCCAACGAGAGGCACCCCGTCCTGTTTCAGCCGGTAGGCATTGGCCCATTGCCGCTGGAGCCAATCAGCAGAGCCCGGCTCTTTCAAATTAGTTTCCGTATGCATCACAGGAAGTTTATAGCGGTTAAAATACTGGCTGGTAATCACGTAGTACCCAAAAACTTCACCGGAGGCGCTGGTGGTATGGTCTTGATGCACCATATGCTCATTGGTAATGTAATAATCGTTACCCATGATACATTTGGCCTTTACATTCTGATTGCCGAACCAGGTGTATTCCTCATCAGTCATGCCGTTCTGGAGCAGGTACTTATACATCGTTACGTCTACCGGGTAGCCATACGTTAAATCCAGCGATAAAAAGCGCTTCTGGTTCAGAAATTCAGCGTGCGGCCGGCAGCTAGGTTTTTCGGCATGGAAGTACTCTGTTGATTCACTTTGAATGAAAGTAGCCTGGGGTTGCACCTCCAGAATGGCTTGCATGGCCAATACATTAGCTTTACACAAATGCTTTAAGGCTGTCACAAAGGTTTGGTCACTGGCTAAACGTTCGTTCCACCAGCCATACTGGGCCGAGAAGGTAGCGGCAATAAATATTTCGTTGATTGGGGTGTAGAATTGCAGGTAAGGAAACCGTTTGGCAAAGGCTTTGGCATATTGGGCAAAGTGAACCGGCCATTCCGGATTTTGAAAGCTACCGACCCAATCGGGTACTCCAAAATGGCACAAATCAACTAATGGCGTAATATTGAGTTCCTGCAAATAGTTAAAGGTTTCGTCGGTAAAAGACCAATCATACTGGTTAGGCCCGGTATGCACTTTATAATAAGGGGGGCCATAGCGCAAAAATTCAATGCCTAATTCTTTTACCAGATTAAAATCTTCCCGCCAACGCTGGTAATGACCTGCTTTTTCCATTTCATCAATCCGCTTGGTGGTACCATCCGGTAATTGAATCGTTGGATAGCTATTCTCAATGCCGGTGGCGAACATGAATTTGCTCATCTGTTTAATTTTATTTAACTGTAATTACATCTTAAAATACAAACCCTTTTATTTATTGAGGCTCGGATTTATAGTGTATTTAACCGTCCCCCATCCGCGACTAGGGTGGTTCCGTTAATATAGCGTGCTTCCTCCGAAGCCAGAAAGCAGATAGCCGCGGCAATATCCTCCGGCTTCCCAATAGTTCCAGTTACTTTTTCGGTACCATTTATTACGTTGGGGTTAGACCAAAGCATGGGCGTATCTACCGCGCCCGGAGCAACATTATTAATTCTTACCTGGTCGCTATCGTATTCCCGGCTCATTCCCCGGGTGAAGGCTTCCATGGCTCCTTTACTGGCAGCATAAGGAATTACATTGGCCGTGGTATCATGGGCGTGTACGGAGCTTACATTAACGATGGCTCCCTGCTTCATATGGGGTAAACAATATTTGCTAAACAGAAATACCGACCGCAGATTAACGGCCATTACCATATCCCATTCCTCTACGGATAATTCAACCAGGGGCTTAAAGGTCATTATGGCTGCGTTATTTACCAAAATATCAATTCTTTGCCACTTTCCCATTATTGTATTTACGGCAGCTTGAATGTCGCTCGGAATTCCGACGTCGGTCTTGATGAAAACGGCCTCCCCGCCTGCTTTTGAAATTTCATCCACCACCGCATTCCCCTCTTGTGCCGTTCGGCTTAAAATGGCCACTTTACCGCCTTCAGCGGCTAACTGTAGGGATGTAGCGCGCCCTATGCCGGAACTCCCACCAGTTATCAGACACACTTTATCTTTAAAACGCATCCATCTACTTGTTGAAAATAAAACATAGGCAGCTAACCCATTGCGTTGCAAACCAAACGAGTTAGCCGCCATAAATTAACGTTGAGTGATTTGTTCATGGTGGCTGTGACAGGCTTCTGCGCATTCCTGGCAAGCCTGGGCACAACGTTGACAATGCTCATGCTGGTGTTTAGCGCATTCTTCCGCACATTTGCGGCAAATCTCTTCGCAAAGAACCAGATATTGGTGACCAATAACCGATTGACTTTGTAAAAGCGCAATAGCATGGCGGCAGGAATCGGCGCAATCCCGGTCCAGCTTTGCGCAATTAGCCATCATTCCCCCTTCCGAAAGACAATGGGAAAAACAAATTTCACACGTGTTTGCACAGTTTAATAATTTTTCGATAAGCTGCTGATGATTGTGGTTTTCCATAGTTTTTAAATTTTACATTGACATTTATTTAGATTAACTTTGAATAAAAAATTACGCACTTAACTATATTAGGTTATTTTTATTGTTAACAGCTGCAAGCTGATGAATTAGTATAGAGATGCGCAGACCTGGATTTGCCAACCTGTTCAGCTGCCTAACCATAAAACATGGACAAAATTATTTAAATTATAAACAAAAGTTACGGCGCTTCCTATAGATATAGCATAATAGAACAAATAATGGGACCAGTAGAAAAGTTTACTTATTCTCCTGCTTCTTCTACTCTTTTATGAGGTGAAAACTGCAATAATATTACATCTATATATAGATTTAATACGTACTAATTCTAAAGGCGGAAACTTCAATATATGCAAAAAATAAGCCGTCTTTGCTCAAAGGGTTTATTCTTAAAAATTCAAAACAAGCATTATGGAAGACATTCAAGCTATTAAACCGGGCCCAAAACCAAAAAAAGATGATGGGTCGTATGATGAAAGAAGACGAGTTACGCCAGAGAAAAAGGAAAAATACTCCCCTCCTCTCAAACCGCACAAACATAAGCCCAAGGATTAGTGATTTTTGATGTCCTAAAATAAGAGGAAATATTTCTGGTTAAATTAATAGAACCTGTGGGCTTATTCTCACAGGTTTTTTTACGAATAAAATTTTAATAATTTTTAATCTTATTGTAACCTATTACGTAACAGGTTATATTTGCAACATGATTGTGAGTTTTAAGCACAAGGGTTTAGAGCGCTTCTTCCGGAAGGGAGATAGCTCTAAGCTAAATCAAACGCACCTGCCCAAGATTAGAAGGATTCTGGCCCAATTAAACGCTGCTCAGCAGGTACAGGATGTTAACGTTCCTGGGTGGGACTTGCACCCTTTAAAGGGAAATCTTAAAGACCATTGGTCAGTAAAGGTCAACGGGAATTACCGGATAACTTTTATATTTATTGAGGAAAAAGTAGAGGTACTAGATATAAATTACCTAGATTACCATTAACCCAATCAAATTTAAATTATGATAATGTTTAACCCGCCGCATCCCGGCGAAATTTTAAGAGAATACACGGACGCAACGGAACTATCCGTAACGCAAATAGCGGCCAAGTTGCACATAAGCCGAAAAGTGCTTTCGCAAATTTTAAATGGCCATGCGGGTATTAGTGCCGAAATGGCCTGGAAGCTTTCCGCTGCTTTTAGCACTACACCTGATGTCTGGATTAATTTGCAGAAACAGTATGACTTGTGGCAGGCCAAGCAGAAGGTCGATATCTCCCAAATACCGCAATTGCTCGTGCAGGCAGCATAATCAGGTATCAAACTAAAAAAGTTATTTTTTCTTCCCTTTTGTAATTTACCATTGCCACCAACGGCATTTCTTTTTTGCCGGTGCTGATTCTTTCGGCGGCTGCTTTAGTACCGATTCTTTATTTTGTTTTTGACCCAGCAGAAGGTTCGTACAGGCGAAGAGGCGTTAAGCGGGCAAACAGGCTAAAACGGGTCCAGTAGGAAAATTCTATATATAGTCATGTCGTTAAGAATGGCAGGGTAGCAGCCATCCGGGAGCAGGCCCAGATAAGCACCTGAGTATTTAATTTCCCTGTAAATGCACCAAAAATGTGCCCAAAAAAAGGCCCGCAGAGGGGCCTAAAGGCTTTTCGCCTGAATCCATAAAATAATATTTAAGTGGGGTTCTTGATTATTGGGAGAGCATAAACATGCACAGGATGCTGCCGGTCATATTAAAAAGAAAAGAAATAATGCTAAGGGTTTTGTAAGTCTCCCTTTCCATAAATTCCTGCCGTTCATTTCGGCTTAATACGTAAGTACAAAGAAGACCGATAGTAAGGCTGACAATAATGATATAAGGTATCACATCCATGGCTTTCTATTATTTAGTAATAAGTTAAAATACGGCGAAATTAAAAAGTTGACAATATTAGAAAAGGGTGGTACGAACTAAGTCTTTTTTAATTTCTTCCCAGGGACGGGCTGTGATTTTACCCTCTAGAAAGTCACGCTTGGCTTGTAGTAGCTCTTTTGCCTCCGCATCAGAAATTTCTGTGACTACCTGAAAAGTTTCGCCGTCTGACTCAAGACCTTCGACATATAAGCTAATAGCCTTCTTAGCCAGTTTGATAGCCTCTTCCGTTGTTTCGCTTTGGGTGAAGCATCCAGGCAGCGTAGGCACGCTTACGCTGAATCCTCCTTCTTCCTGTGGAGTAAGCAATATGCGATAAGTGCGCTGTTTCATAAGTACAAGTTTACTGATTCAGAATAGTAAGTGATTTTTTCATCCCTTTTGTAAATACTTTTTCTTTAGTTCTAACGAAGCCCCAGCACTTTGCGGAACAGGCCATCTTTGCTTTTATCTTAATTTTGGTCCTTTCGGTTTTTGCTTTAGATCCTCACCAATATTTTGCCCTTTGGCAATTTTTTCCAATTGTAAAACAGACTGCTCAAACCGTTTTGCATCTTTGAAATCCTGGGTTCCGGGTGCAATGACTGAATGATTAAAAACAGCTTTTATAACTTTATTAAAACTATCCTTATGCTGTACTATATTTTTCTCATTAAATCGGGTTTCAGTCAGGCGCTGAAGATATACTTCCAGTGGCTCCGTACCCCGGAGCGAGGAATGGATTTCCATTAGCCGGATGCCTGTAACATCAAACTCTCTTTTAACTTCCATTCTCGCCAATTCCTCGCTTAGAAGTGGGGTGGTCGATGCGGGAGTGTTACGGATCTGCTCGGCTTCTTTGGTTTGTATGGGCCTGGTAATTCCCCGTAATAAATTTTTTAATTCGTCAAGGTTCTCGTTATTGTTTGGTGCACCATGCTTCCGGATTATACCTAAATCTCTTGCCCGGTTATAATCCTCCTTATTATTCATGCTAAAAAAATCAATGCTGTAACCGGCCTGAATTCCTAATTGCGAAATAGCAGCTTGCATACTCCTTCCGTTACCCTCGCGAAAAACATGGGTATAATTATATTGATCGAGATAAAAAGCGGTCCGGTCAATAAATTTATCTATGGGTAAACCAATCAAATAATTTTCTTTCGCTAATTGATTCGACAGGGCTTTTAAATTTTTGTCTATATCGGTATAAGGAGCGAATACCATAATTTCCCGTTCCCCGGTGGCATAACTTTGCTTATGTCCCTGAAATTCCCGGTCAGCTCTGGTTTCCCCGGCCCAGGGGTAAATTCTTCCGAATAAGGCTTTATGGATTTCCTGAAAATGGTCTTTATCAAATTTCCCCCCGGGTATCCCTCCCCTATCGTTTAATTGGGATAATTTTAAAAAGGAAATGTTAGCTTCCTGTTGGGACAGATCTTTGGCATTGGTTATGTTTAAATTATTAATTAATACGCCGTTGCTATCCGAAAAAAGATCTGCCATATTTTACAATTGTTAAAAACGGCCTTCGGTAGTAACAGGGGGAAATTTCCGCTTGATCTCGGCAAATAATTTATCTTCGACTTCTTCTAAAGTCAATTCCCCATCGATATAGCGTTGCATGAGGCCCAGGGTAAAATCATCTGGCATGGGAGCATTGGTAATAGTGCAGGCAAGGGAATTTAGGACTAACTTTTCTCTTTTATTTCTGGCTGCCAATTGCTCGGTGCTTAATCCGGGGGGCGCTGCTTTAAATACGTCTAACTTCATAAAATCAGGTTTTTTTATAAGAATCGAATCGAAAAAAAGTTAAAACAGCTACCTAATAGCGTTCTAACTATAGAACAAATTTAAGCCTTTTTAATTCCTGGCGTACGATGGCAATTGGGACCTAATTGGCGGCCGGAAAAGATTGGGAAAAATTAGGGCAAGCGTAAAAGCTTGCCCAGATTTTAAAATTTCAGAATAAAGGTAGCTGCTGGCCCGGCACTACCATATCTAAGGTAACGCCATAAATTTTGAGCGCTTCCAAAATTTTAGGGTGCAGGCGGTACCGGTTCAGATTTTCTAAAATATGGTTTACTTTAATTCTTAATCCTTCTTTAGCGGTTAAGTATCCGGTTCCTAATTCGTTCGGATTATGGCTGGCGCTGGACGATCCTCCTTCAAAGCTGCAGACCTGATTACTGGCATAATCCTCTCCTACGCACCACCGGCCGTTTAGGGGATGCTGCGCTACGGTAATGGTTAAATAATTAGCCAGATCTACATAACAGGAAAAAGCTTTTTCGGGGTTTGTGCAAACGTGGTTCTGGTTAAAAAAATATTCTTTAAAAAAGGATTCTGGATTTAATTTTACAGCTTCCATAAAGAGATTTTTAAATTAAAACAATTGGAAAAAATTAAGGCAAAATTGATACTTTTCGAAAATGGGAGTTTTACAATTGTAAAAAGTGCTGGAGAAGCCGGTAAAAACGGGTTGCTCTTACCGGCTTCTTTCCGCCCCTTAAAGCGCCATTTGGGCGATATTATGAAAAGCTTTTTGATCAGCTTTAAACCTCTCGTTAATGGTTAAGGCCGATTTACCGTTAAAAAGGGCATAATTAGCAGCATTATATAAAAGCCATAAATTAGCGTCGGTCTGCAATTCCTGCTCTTCAACCCGTAACCGTTCTACCGCCATGGAAGCCAGTTTTTTCGGCAATCCGGATTCCAAAATAACCTGTTGAACATCGGCATCAGTAGGTAAGGCCACCTGAACCAATTTATTATAAATGGCACCCGTTACGGAACTGTTTTGAGCCGTGAAATTTTTTAAGATTTTAGTTAAATGCTCTTTGAAAAATTCCAGATTTAAACCTTTATGGTGAAAAGTTTCGGCCAATATTTTTTCTTCTTTTTTAATCCGCTCGATATTTACGTGTTCTACTTTTTCTTTTAAAGCATCCAGATATTTTTTAGGCTGGCCATTGGCTAACCAATTAAAATATTCCTCATAACTCATAAATTCGTCTGCCCATCCCATCAGGCCATTCGCGCAAATCTGGCGGTAATAAGATATTCTTACTTTATCCTCGTTCGTACTTTCAATGCTTGAGCCTTGAATGTTAAAAGGACTTTTTCCGGTATAAGAATTATTGATGATGAGGTTTTTGTATATGCGCTCATTGCCTACTTTCAGGCTATCAGGAAGAATAATATTGATACCAAAATCACCTCGGGAAGTATAACGGGCATCAATTTTATAATCTGTTGCCACGCTGTCCACGACCGACCGAAGAAAATCATTGGGTATTAAAGTATATTCATCTGATTGCAGGGCAAAAACGTGTTGGGTACCATCGGGCATATAGCCAACGATTGCCCGTTGTCTATCGGATGGCAGCAATTTATAAGAGCCGGGTAAAAGGTCTTGTAATTTTTCTTCCACTATGGGAAAGCAGATATTATCCCAGGAAGTTGCTTTTTCTAAAATTGTGCTTTGCGTTGCCATAATCTTTTTAGTTACAATTGTTAACTTATTGTCTATATATATTTATACGAAACGTATCATTTAAAGATACGATTAGTATATATTTATTTACAAACATTTATAACTTGGCGATATTTTTTCCCCTTCACTTAAAATCCTTTTTCTTCCTGGATATCAGGCACTAAAAGCGTACTTTACAATTTTTTAGTTAAGCCGGGAAGTCCCATTGAATTGGATATTGAAAGGATTGTGGGCTAGAAGCCTGGAAGGGAATTTACAAAGTAAATTTGTCGCTTGCGACCAAAGCAAAGCGTAGCCTGGAAGGGTTCGACCAATAGGGAGCCTCCTTCTTTTAAAAAAAACCAAACCCTTTTCCGGATCTGGCTTTTACTATCGGCACTTCTGAAATTCTTAATTTTATACCTTTTAATACTGCTGAAATTCCAACTTTTACCTTAAAATCCTAGCCTTGCCTGGTATGTTTTTTGTTTAAAGTTACCTGGTTTACTTGACTGATTATCTGCTGCTAATCCTACTGTATCCGGGCTTCTACTTATCCCTGAAACGTTATTTTCTTTCTTTAAAATTTCCTGACTTTCCTGGTTCGCGTTACTCAAATCGAACATTTTTTGGAGCTGCTCATAGCGTCCTGGCTGTGAAACCACAAATTTTAAATCTGAATACGCCAGCTTTTCTTCGTGCTTCTTTTGGAGATCATTTTTATTGATATCTGCTAAAATTTCCGGGTTCTTATTAATCAGCTTAAACAACTTTAAATCCTCATTATAATCGTTTAATACAGCTTTATCTATCTTAATAACATTTTCTAACCCAGTTGCTACTACCAACGCTTTATTAAACTGGTGCATGGCAAAATACGTAGCCGGAATTTGGACCAAAAACTGATTTCCTTCTACTTTAAATTTAATTTTATCCTTTTCCAACTCCAATTTAACGACGTTACTCAACCCTTCTTTTTTCATTTCTTCCTCAATCTGCTTATTATAAGGATTCAATTCCTGCATTAATTTATCGGCTAAATCAATGACCGAACTAGGCGCGGGAGTGCCTGGATTTTGGGCCTGTAAGCTGGCGAAGGCCAGCTTAATGCTATTTTTGGGGTTGGCAAGACGTTGGGAAGGAAATTTTTCAGAAGCCAGTTCCCGCAGGAACATCAGATCATAATAAGCGCCTTTTTTATCGTTGTCGTTGGCGGTAACGTATTTAAAATTTGCATCCGTATTTCCTTTGGCTTTTAAGTCTTTTATGGTCTGAATTTGATTTATGGTTAAGTTTCCCCCGTAGGATACAAACAAAGTATTCTCCGGATTCCGGAGTTCTTTATAACTAAGGGCATCCAAGGCACTTTCAACCAGTACCATTTTATCTAGCTTGGGGGGCATATTGGAATGCCATACACCATTGCTGCGGTCAGAGCCCTCCGCATGGGCCTTATAATTGCTGTTTCGTATTTCTAACCCTACCATTCGGGTATCATTAGCCAGGTGATAAGGGAAAGCTACGTTTGTATATATGGGTCCCGGTTTAGTTGGATCCTGGTACTGCACATTAAAAATACGTCCGGTAAATTCCGGTTTTTCCAGGGTGTCTAAAGAAATGCTTCTTTCGCGAAAGAAGTCTTTTTTAAAGAGAGGTTTAATTTTGTAATAATCAACCAGGAATTTATGGGCCTCTATATTTTGCAGCACTTCGGAATTTACTAATTCCCGGTTCTGCTGTCTAACCGGCTGGGGTAATTTAAGGTAATTATATAAAACAGCATTCACATTGGCATTTTCATTCCTGGTATTGTTTTGCGGAAAAGTGGTGCCTAATCTTCTTTTTACAAAATTTATTAAGCTGCCTTTATCGGTATCATCATCCGGATTCCAATAACCCTGTTTGCCCGGGTTGGTTGGATTCATAATAATAATCCGGTCGTTCGTTTGGGGATTAAAAAAAACCGGTGTCCGGGAGCCTTTTTTTATTTCGTGTTGGTAACCATTGGCCGTGGCCAATTCAATAATAGAAATTTCGTTACGAAAGTCCTCGAAGGTTCTGGCCTGGGGAAACTTATTTTTAATATCCTCCATGGGGGAAAAATTAAGCAATTAATAGAAAAGGGGAAACAGATTCCTATCTTAATACCTGGACTGAATTAATAATGGTAAAATAGTGGTTCACAATTTTATAATTTTGGTCCCCCTCTTTTTTTTCCAGGTACTATTTTTAATTTAGGATCTTTCTGCTGCTGGCTTTTTACCGTATCTATTTGTTTCACCGTATCGGCTTTATTACCATCGTTATTGGCTGCTACCTGAATTTTATGTTCTGGTTTTACCGTTTCTTTGATAGTTGTTTCGGGCAATTTCTGGAAGGAAAAACCTTTTTTAGCCGGATCTATTTGTACCGTTGCTGAAAATTCCTGGTTTTTATCATCCTTCATGCCGGTGATTGGGGTTGGTTTTCCTTGCTCTAATAACTTCTTTTGTTCATCCGTTAATAAAACTCCTTTCAACATATTTGGAATTTTAATCCGGTCGGCCCGAATGGCCACTATTTCTTTCGTATCCTTATCTACCCCTACATAAGCCTTAAATTCCGAATTAGTAGTTTTGTCCATAAGTGTGACCTGCTTACCCAGATTTCCGGCTTCTTTTAAGTTTTGCTTATCTTCATCTGAAAATTCATAGCCCAAATAATTTTTGGGAATATCTAATGCGGCCTTAACCCCGTGGAAAACGAAGGTAGGTTGCCCGGCCGGATTCTCTACCAAACGAAATTTCCCATCCAATGAAATTTTAACCCCGCCTAAATCGCCTTTAAGTCCCTGAAATAAAGAAGTCTTTTCCCCATTCAATAATTTCTTCATATTATCAGTCTTTTCGAGTAGTTCCCTGGTTAAACCTAACTTCTCGGCATCCTTCCAGTTGATGGCATCCGGATTAAATTTTGGTTGTTGCATTTGATTAGAATTTTCTTTTTTTATAGTTTTATTTGTATTTAATGGCTCATTATTTTCTGGAAATTCAAAATCTTCATTCTTTAGAAATTGGATAAAGTTTCTTAAATCTGTTCGAAAACTGGTTTTCGGCAATTCATCATCCGGCATTTGATAAAGGCCATTCTTTTGATTATAAGAATAGGCCTTATCTCCATTCGGATCATTTGCCATTTTTTGAAATATTTTTTGTCTCTGGTCTTCCGGAAGATTGATAAAGGCCCTTTCCGTTCTATCTGTAATGCCGGTAATGCCGGTTTTCTCTTTTAGTTTTCTCAGGCCATCTATTAAATTGGATTTTAAACTGGGCAGATGCTCCTTTATTTCCGCGGCTGCTTTATCTATTTTTTTTGATGTAGGTACAGCTAACACCTCTAAATTATGATTTTTGTAATTGTTATGGAAGTTTATAATAAAATTTCCCAAAAACCCTTGGTGGAGGATTACCTCAAACGCCGGGTTAGCTGGATTGCCGGGTTTCGCTGGATTATGTAATTGGGGATTGCCTTGTTCGTCTTTGCCCAAAATACTTACTTCTCCGGTTTCTTTATTTACGGTAAATAAGTGTTGCACCGTTTCGCCTATATTTCTTTCTGTTTTTACTGGACCCTTAATCGATTCTTCCTGGTTGCTGTTTTCTGTACTTGGGAAGGAGGGTGCAAACGCTGCCATAATTTCACAAAATAAAAGGTTTAATAAAATCCTGTTTTGGTCGGGATAAAAACGAAATTATTTATAATATAGATAATCTTACGCCTTTTTTAATGCGTATATTTCATCATACGAATAATTTTAAAAAATGGCATGCCGCGGCACTTAAAATGGACAGCTTTTAGTTTTATTTTTTTGGCTAATATACAACTGCACGCGCAAGGTTTTGCAATTGGAAAAGATACCGCTATATGGGAAGAGATTTCCGAGGCAGAAAAATTAAAAGCTTCGCTGCTTTGGTTGAAAAAAAGAGCTTTAAAAGAAGAAATAAAAAAGGCCACCATTGACCTTTTAAAACACGCGGCTACTTACAACGATGTTTATACTGTCCTTCGGATTTCCAATTGGGATTCCGGCATGATGCGAACGATCCCTAGCCTGGTTCCGATCCGACAGGCGAAGATAATTAAGTTTAAAATCAGTTCCGGATTTGGTTACCGGAAGCATCCCCTAAAAAATAATGATATGTTTCATGGGGGGATTGATATTCCGGCTCCTAATGGTACGCCGGTTTATGCCGTGGCCGATGCCGTGGTTATTAGCGCGGTAAAATTTCATTCCTCCCTGGGAAATTTTGTTCAGCTAAACCATTTAAACGGATTTATTACGCTGTATGGCCATTTGCTCCGGTTTATTGTCCTACCGGGGCAGACGGTAAAACAAGGGCAGGTAATTGGTTACGTCGGGCAATCGGGTTGGAGCACGGGACCCCATTTACATTATATTTTAATTAAAAATGGTTTTGCCCTGGACCCGTATCCCTTTTGCTTTTTAATGTTTGAAAAGTTTAGAGCAAAAGAAAAGCCTGTTTATTCCGGCAGTTCAAAATAATTATCAATATTGTCTATTTTATCTTGTAAGCGTAGTTTTGGCGCAAACATAGAATTATCCTCGGCTAGTATATAATTCAGGTTAAAATCTTTCTTTAAATAATAATTTAGCAGGACCAGGAAATTATCTATCGTTCCCCTTCCCGCTGATTCCATCCGATGAATAATGCCCTGGTTTAAATTTGTGTCCTCTGCCAGCTTCATTTGTGATAATTTGGGCCGGATGGAAGTCCGGACTTCGAGCAATCGTTTTCCCACAATTACCTGAAATTCGGTTGTATCCATGGGTACCACCTTATTTTTTTCCTGGGAATCTTCCAATTCTTCAACCTTGTTTTCCATTATATTTACTTAGCTACTGGTGCTTTTACAACTGTATTAATACGGATTAATTCTGCTTTTATTAAATTCTCAATGTCGGCTTTAATCTGAAGGTAATTATTCTGGATGATTTCATCCATCCGGTTTACGCCGGCACTATCGGTAAAATTGGTAATGACCGGAATTTCCTGGTAATTACTTTCTTCTTCTTTTACCCCTTTAACGTCTATTTTAATCGTGGCATGGAAAACCTTTTGTCCTATTTCTTCCCCCATATTATCCGCTACGGCACCGACAAACATTCCCTGAGATAAGTTAGCGATCTTACTGGCCGGGATCATGCTATCCAATTGGGTAGAAGTAGAAGAAGAAGTGCTATCCCGGCTTACGGAAATACTCTGGCGCTTTTGTAATATCCGGCCAAATCTCTCGGATAACTGTTTGGCGCTATCCCCTACTACCTGACCGGAAAAAATATTGCCAATTGTATTTTTAATTACGGTCGCTTCTGCCCTCCCGTAATCTCTTTCCAATTGGGAAAAGTCCTGGAAGCCTAATAACGTACTAACCTTGTTACTCCTGGCCGTGGCAATCAAATTATCTAAACCTTTAAAGTAAATGGTTGGCAATTCGTCGATAATTACCGAACTTTTCAGCTTATGTTTTTTATTAATCAGTTTTATAATCCGGGCATTATACAGACCGAGGGCGGCGCCATAAATGGCTTGCCGGTCCGGGTTATTGCCGACGCATAAAACTTTGGGCGCTTCCGGGTTATTCAGATCCAGCGTAAAATCATTGCCGCTCATCACCCAATATAATTGCGGAGAAGCTAACCGGGATAAAGGTATCCGGGCGCTGGCAATCTGGCCTTCCAGCTGTTCCATCGCCCCCCCTTCAAACGCGGAAACGAACGGCTTAACGTAGTTTTCAATTTCCGGGTAACTGCCCAAGATAGGAAAAATTTCTTCGTATTTCCGGCTTAAAAATTCGATGGCATGCGGAAACGTACAATACTTACCGTTATCATATAACCGTAAAAACCAAATAATGGCCGCCAGAAAATTAATAGGAGATTCCACGAAAAATTCTCCCTGCTTTTCGATCCACTTTTTATTCAGGTTAAGCATGATGGTATAGGAACTTTCGTAAGCGTCTATAATATCACTCATCATGGAAGGTAAAAGCGGATTACAACGGTGGCTCTTGGCCGGGTTGTCAAAGTTGATAACGTAGAAGCTTGGCTTTACCTGGTACTTATCATAATTCTTTAAAAGGGTATTATAAGCAATCCGGCTTAAGTCGTCAAACTTATAATCATAGATATACATAGCAAACCCTTTTTGGATGTGCTGCTTTATAAATTGATTAATAACCGCAAAAGATTTACCGGACCCGGGGGTACCGGTTACGCCAGTGGCCCGAAAGGGATTAACCACGTTTATCCAGCCTTTGCGTATTTTGCCTTTTAGTTGGTATTCGGTGGGCAAATTAACAGAATACTCATTTTGCATGAAAGCTTCTTCCTGGGGGAAAGATTCGTTTTCCTCGTTAAAAATATCTTTCATCAGATCATGGTTAAATAATCTGGTTAGATAGTTTCCGCTTTTTAAAAGCATCAGGTAACCGACGGTTAAGGTGCTGATATAAAGGAACGCATTTAAAGTTAAGCGATTAAATAAATTTAAAAAGAGATCATTGGCAAAAAACAGGAAAGCGCCCAGGACAAAATATATTCTAATCTTTTTACCCGTAATGGTTTCGGATTTAACGCCTTTGGTACCCAAACAGGAAATGGCTAAAAAGAGAATACAAGCTAATTTAGAATAAATGGATTCTTGAAAAAGGCCACTTCCTTTATTCAACTTTTTTAAAACATTATCTATAAATGGCACCGTCCATCCGTTATCCTGAAAAACAGCATAACAAAACCAATAAATATTTAATAAGAGGAGAAATATACTAATAACCTGGGTAAAGTCCATTAGCTTGGATAAGGCTCGTTGATCTTCGTGCATTTGCTTTAAAAGTTAAGGTTCAATACCAGTAATGCCGGAGTAAATTCCGGTTCAGACAAGAGCCAAAGCAAATATAAATTATTTTGCCAGCAGCCTCCGATAAGGTACTGTTTTTAAAAATGATAACCAGATTATTTACCAGGTGAATTAATTTAAGCAGAAATTTAAGTTTACCAACGGGGGCGGCGGCGCTTTTTCCGCTTGTTTTTCTCCGGCTTATGTTCTTCCATTTCTCCGCTTTCAATTCCAAAAACAGCATCGGCCAGATTGTTAAATAGCGTTCCCAAACTTTCTAAAATCCCGGCACCTTGCTTTGATTCCGGGCTGTAACGGCTCGTAAAATGGTTATTCAGGCTTTGTTCCCGCAGGGCATCTGCCGGGTATCCCGCAATTTCTTTCTGAATTACTGGAATTAAATCTTTCGCTTGTACCTTTTCTGCATCTCCGTTTTTGTGATTAAGTTTGATAATTTCCGCTATGTCTTTCTCAATTTTCAGGGCAAGCGATTTATTTATCTTATGAATTAAACTTAATACGTTATGGGTAACTTTTAGGTCATTTTTTTGGTAGGCTTGATTTAACCTTACCATCAGGCTGTATTTAGGCGAAACTTTAACCGCTCCGTTTTCCAATTGCCGAAATACTAGCTTTTTTATACTGGCTTCGGTCTTAAGGTTAAAATTATTAGCTTTCAGATAGTTGGTAATTTTTGCTCCGGCTTTGACAAAGGTGCTTTCGGGGAACTTGAAATACCCGATATTATAAGAGACAATTTCCCCTTGACTACCGGTTACCAGCTTTACCAATAACCCGTTATCCAACATATTAGAAAGGGTTTGATGATAGTTTAAATCTTTATTCTGGGTCCTGAAAAAACCATCCACATAACTTAAATTAGCATGGCTGTATAGCAAATGTTTATCTGTTCTGGACAAATAAGGCAGGATGGGCGAACGATCTAAAAAGTTAATTCTGTCAGCTAGTTTCAAATCTTTATAATTCCTGTCCGCTGGTTTATGGCTTAATACCTTTAAAATATCCCGGTCTGCCTTCTTAAAGAAAGGAATTTCCCTGGCTGTTACGGCTAATTTCTCTTCGGTGGCCGGGGTGCCAAATAAATTAAAAATGTTGTTCTGAGGCATCGGGTAACCTACTTCCTGGCTTTTGGTAGAGTGGATCAGCAGGTCATCTCCTTTTTGGGAAAAGGTAATATTATTGGCGTACAAGAAGCTTAATTTTTGCTTTAAGCTTAGAGCCGTATTAGAACGGATAAAATCTACCAGCTGCGGGGTATTAGCGGAAAAATAAGCAGTTTCCTTTTCCTGTACTTTCGGTAATTGCTTTTGCCGATATTGAATAAAGTCGGTTACCGCCAGATTGGCCTGTTCCTTTCCCATATCGGGAGCCTGTTTTTGCAATTGCAAAACCAATTTTCCTGCTAATTCGGGTAAAGCTTTTATAATACTGCTTTCGAAAAAATAGGTATCATCCGTTTTCCGGTACTCATTATAAATAGCTATTAACGTTTTATTTGCTTTTTGTAAGTCCTGGCCCGAAAGCGTAGTTTCTGAAAAACGCTGATTTAAGGTATGGGCGGAATATTCCTTCCCTAAGCTGCGGCCATTGATAACCATTTTGCTTCCGTTATCAATGAAGGTTATCCCGTAAAGGCGTTTTTCCTTGCTCTGGTGATAAACAACCTGGATCCCCTGATCTTTTAACCGGTCCTTGAAATCAATCTGGGTTATATAAGGATATGCTTTTAAAATGCCGTTTATCTTCTGGCTTAGAATGGATTTTAGATTGGCATCCTTTATCTGTTTTTCGTCCTGGCTGAACTTATCCAGCAAAGCTGTCAAGCCTACTTTCTTATCAATGCTGCTGGCCTTTATCCGGGTGCTTACTTTCTCCCCTTCCCTATTGATGACGGAGTACAATAATCCTAAAGTTTTATCCGGATCACTTTTGTCTTTTACTTCATCTACAGTAACATTGTATTGATTGAGCAGCGTTTTAAATTCCGGAAGAGAAGTAAATTTAAAATCTCTGGTAGCGGAACGTACCACGGATGAAATGGCACTTTTTGTATCCGTCTTGCCGTATTCAATGCTTTGAACATTTATAGGCTCAAAAATATTCTGGCTGTTTTTTACCTTTTCACTCGCTTTAACTAACCCAAATTCAATTTCCAGTTCCTTCCGGACCGCTTCGGAACGGTATCGCTCATTACTGGTTGGAATGGCTTTACCATTTAAACCGATATTTACCGAAACAATATGAATGTGGGTACGGTCAATATCCTCATGCTTGTAAATAATAAAAGGCTGCTGGCCGTAATTCATCCGGTCCATATACTGCCGACCAATCTCGGTTAATTGGTTATCATTTAGCTTATCGGAAGGATCCGGATTTAAAGAAAGGTGAAAAGTAGGTTTGCTGATTTTGGGGTTCAGATTAATATACGCCTGGAAAGCCTGGATTTTATCCTTCAGGGTAATATCCGCCGGAGCCTTTATATCATTAATTAGTTGCGCATAAAGGATGGATGATTTTTCCTTTTCGTTATAATTTAAAAGGCCGATAATATCCTTCCCCCTTATTATCCTTGCAACCATTTCTCCCTTAATTGTAAAATAATTTTATAAAATTCGTTTTGCTTTTCTTCTAATTTTTCGGTTAACCAGATCAACTTTGTTAATTCTGGTGGTACAGGTTTTGCCTGGGTTAAGGAATTAACCTTCTTTACTACCTGGTTATAATTGGTACCGATATCCTTAATTTCCCGAATCAGATTCTGCATTTCGGTTGCTAAAATTACGCCGGTACTGTCTTTAATTCTTAGCGTTTTGTTAAATGCCATATCGTGAAACATATCGCTTTTACTGTTATAAGAACTTTTTAAAAACAGTTCCTCAAAGTATTTTAGCTCTGCATCGGTTACCCGAAAATGAATATCGTTCTTTGCCCGTTCGTGGTCTGGCTTCGGCTTTCTCCCTCCCCTACCCTTCTTTCGCTCACTTGCCGGTTCTTCTTTTTCCATTAATTATTATTTTTTAAAAGCGCCTCTGGAGCATTTTTAATAATTGGCATTAGCACTGAATTTTGGCAATTTTAGTTTTTGTAGCACAAAAACACATCTTGCTTTTTGCTATCGCAAAACATAAGGCAATATACTGATTTCGTTAGCAGATAGTTTTCGGACCTAATAGGGTATTCCAGCGCCTATAGAAGACCGGAATAAATAAGTAAACACGTAATCATATAATTAAGTAATTATATAACATACTATAAAGGATACAAAGCAAAATTAGCTAATCACTTAATTAAGTAAATATATAAATAAGTAATTTTTAAAGTTTCTTTAATATATACCCGATTCTAAAAAGTAAGTAAATATATATTCAAATATTTAAGCAGGTAGTTAGTTATATGATTACAAAAATATGTAATTATACATTTAGTTATATAGGAAGAAATTTAATTACCTATAAAACTAAATATATAACCAGCAAAACAAGTATTTATATGCTTATTTATTCCACCGGATATATAATTATATAGTTACTTATTATACTAATAGCTTATTTAGCTAATTACTTATTCTGCTAATTACTTATTCAGCAAAATATCTATTAAGCTAACAACTTATCCAGCTAATTACATATCGGGCTAATTATCTATTTAGCTAATTACTTATTCACCTAATTACTTAAAAAGGTAAAGAGAACAATACTTAATTCTGTAATTATATTTTAAAGTATTTATTTATCTTTACAGCCACTTAAGCAGGCAACTATATAATTAAGTAAAAACATAGTTATATATTTAAGTAAATAAGTAAATAGGTGTTTACATAATTAGTTGAATAAGTAGATGGGTTCCTATATGACCAAGGGGATAAGTAAATATATATTCATATGATTTTCTGATTAGGTAAATAACATATAACCCTTTTTTATAAATAAGTATTTATCTATCTAAGTAGACATATAAAGAAGTAATTAAGTAACGTCCAAAACTGAAAATGGAGAGAGAAACAAAATTTATATCATTCTTTAATCAAAAGGGAGGAGTAGGCAAATCAACCTTAGAAATATTAATGGCTAGTTATTGCCACAATGTACTCGGATTAAAAATTGCTATTCTGGATGCCGATTATCCTCAATTAAATATTCATAAGTTAAGGGAAGATGAAATCAATCTGGTTAAAAGGAGCGAAGCCTATCAGCAGGCATTTGCAAGTCTAGGCAAACCAGTTTTTCCAATTGCCAATAGCAATCCAACCGAAGCAGTAGCACAAATGGATATATTTTTGGATCTGGAAGCAGGGGAGGAGCCATACGATATAATTTTTGTGGATTTGCCCGGCACCATCAATACCCCCGGGGTGCTGGCAACCATTAGCCAGTTAGACCATATCTTTATACCCTTGATTGCGGATCAGCTGGTTATTAAAAGTTCTCTTGAATTTGGGGTATTAGTAAACGATAACTTAATAGATAAACCAAATATAAATTTAAAGACCCTGCACTTCTTTTGGAATAACGTTGTCAAATCGGAAAAGTCAAATTTATATGAAATGACGAATTCTGTAATAGAACAAGCCGGGTTAAAGGTTTTGGAGACCATGATTGGGCAAAGCGTAAAATTCCGTAAACCTGAATTCAGGTCTACTATATTCCCTATGCAGCCCAACTTAATCAAAGACACCAGTATGATTCCCTTAATTGAAGAAGTTTTAAAGGTTGTTGGTATTAGTATTAATGCTTTAAAATAAAAGTTATGTCCAAGAAAAGACCTACTCCGGCTTTTGATGAAAGCTTTTTAATAGGCAGTATCAGCGGGTTGAATAGAAATAAAGAACCTGAACCACCAGTAGAAATACCGGCTGTCACCAATGCGCCTGAACCTGATGTACCAGGGGGAAAAGAGGAAGAACCTAGTAACCTGGACCCTGATTTACAATTAGAAAACACAGAACCTTCGCCGGCTCCCCAGAGTGCTGCTGCGCCGGTAGTTATGCCGGAAGAAAGCAAAGGGAAAAAAAAATCTGCCAGCAGTACCGCTACTCCCAAATCGCAGGCTGGAAATACCTGGGAATATGAAAGATTTTTAACGCCTACTTCCGGCCGTAAAAATTCCCATGTCTATATATCCGATCTAAAACATTCCAAGATTAGACAGATCCTGGCCCTGACAAGTAATAAAATAGCTATTGCCGATTATTTAGAAAATGTCCTGGATGAACACTTTGAAAAGTACGAAACTCAAATTAAAGACCATTTTAGAAAATCCCTGTTCGATAACTTATAAGCAGTTTTGAATATTAAGGAGTTTTATTCTATTCAATCAAACCTATGTAATTGAAAATTAGGGATAAATAAAAAAATTAATCAAAGTAGGGGAGGGGCCCGCAACCCGTTTCTAAAGAAATGGCTACCATCGGTTTAAACACTGGTGGTAGCCATTTCTTTTTGCAATTGTTAATGAAAATATATTTTAAAAATATCCTAAATTTATTCATCTTATAAATATTCCCTAACGTATAGTTTTTTAAGAAAAAATAATCCATTCCGGGTAAAAAACCGCTCAATATCTTAATTTTCTAATAAATAAGCATTCTATTTTACCAAACAAGAATCGATAACTAATTTTTAAAGCTAAAAATATCAAAAAAATATTTCTGATATGAATAAAAATTATTTATAATATAGATAAATTTTCACTAGGTATGTTTGCAGGTATTACATGGGGGCAATTTGGCCTTTTCCTTCTGGTTGCGATTAGTATTTATTATGTGGTAGTAATATTACTTTACTACCGGGCCGAAGTGTTTGGCAAGTTCCAAGAAAAGAAGAAGCCAGCTGATTTAGTACCTTCCCCGGTGGCTGTTCCCGTCATTTCTGCTATTGGTAGTACGCCGGATTATGGCAGTAGCCTGGGTGCTCCCGTTACCCCTGGTGGTACTGATAATCCCACCCATCAAGAGAATAAAGAACCTGAAATAACGGAAGAGGAGGGAAGTTCAGATGCATCGGATACCGGAGTAACTAACCATAACCCGGAACTAAGCATACTGCCAGGGGATGATGAAAATGCCTTTGCGGTGCAAGACCCGGAAGAAGATATGTTTTTTGACGATGAAGTAAACGTGGAAGAGCAATTTATCTCTTTTGAAGAGGCAGATTCAATCGAAGTTCTTACCGGAGGCATCACGGTGGCGGAATTGGATAGAACTGTAGATCTGCTGCAACAGGAAGAAATTTCATTCTCAGAAAAAAGGGAATTATCTAAGAACCTGGAATTAATTGAAGACAGCTTTTTGCTGCAAAGCATCACCACTGATAATACCCGCGCAAAGGAAAAGCTGGACTTACTTTTTGGAGATAAATTCTTTGCAGAAGAAGTACCTGAAATAGGGGAGCAGGTTATTAAAGATTCCTTCGCTGATGTTGATGTAAAAAAATTAATGAAACATAGTATCCATTTCTAACAGCCTAATTTATAACAACATGAAAAATTTTAAAACCCCAAAAAACAAAAAATTATTAAGTGCGGTGGCTTTGGTTGCGTTATTTTCTATCGCCCCGGCTGCTTTTGGCCAGGGGAACGGCGCTGCCGGCATCGAAGCGGCTACGGCCCAAGTAACCAGTTACTTTGATCCGGCCACTAACTTAATGTATGCGGTAGGTGCGGTGCTCGGCCTGATTGGCGGGGTTAAAGTTTATTCCAAATGGAATAGCGGGGATCCGGATACCCAGAAAGTGGCCGCCGGTTGGTTTGGCAGCTGTGTATTCCTCGTAGTCGTAGCGACTATTTTAAGAGCCTTCTTTTTGTAATTCACCTCGATTGTGGCAACCTATAATATCAATAAGGGAATTAACAAGCCCGTTGAATTCAAGGGCTTAAAGGCGCAATATCTATTCTACTTTGCGGCCGGTTTACTAGGTATTTTTTTAGTTTTTACCATTCTCTACATAATTGGTTTAAACGCCTATCTCTGTATCCTGTTTACCCTTCTGGAAACCAGCTTGTTATTCCATTTAGTTTTTAAGTATAACCGGATTTACGGGGAGCATGGCCTGATGAAAAATAGTGCGGCCCAAAAACGGCCTAATTATCTGGTAAATCAGGGCCGGTTCTTAAAAATATTGAAGTATAAAAGAAAGAGGTAACCAATGGGCGTTATTTATAAATCGGATTCTCTCGAAAAGAAACTGCCTTTGTATAAGGTGGAGCATGACTGTATTATTAACAAGTTTGCCGAAATAACAGTCTGTTTTCGGGTAAATCTGAAAGAGATATTTACCCTGTCGCAACCGGAGTATGAAAGTTTACATCAAACCTGGATTAAAGCGTTAAAAATACTTCCAAAATATACCATCATTCATAAACAGGATTGGTTTGTGGAAGAAAAATATCAGCCGGATTTTGCCAAGGATGATTTAAGTTTTCTGGATCGGGCATTCGAACGCCATTTTAACGAACGGCCCTATCTTAACCATTATTGCTACCTCTATATTACCCTTTCCTATCCGGAAAAGGCTAAGAAAAATAGTATGTGGGGCTCCCTAGTTCGGGGTAAAATTATCCCGAAGGAAATAGATTCCCCGGTGGTTATCACCAACTTTTTTGATACGGTCAGCCAGTTTCAAAGGATCTTAACGGATAGCGGAGCGGTTGGCTTGGTTCGTTTAACCGAATCCGAAATTGTCGGCACCGAAGGAAAAGCAGGCATTATTGAAAAATACTTAGCGGTTAGCCAGGATGAGGTGGTACCCTTGGCAGATATTGATTTTACCAATGGTTTACAAATAGGAGCGAAGAACTTTAATTTATTTACCTTATCGAACATAGACGATCTGCCCGGTTCGGTAAGTACCGAAAAAAGGTATGACCGCTTAAGTACGGATAAAAGCAACTGCAATATGGGGTTTTCTTCCCCCGTTGGATTGTTGCTTTCCTGTAACCATATCTATAACCAATATTTCTTTATTGACGATCATGCGGAAAATTTAAAAGAGTTTGAAAGGAAGGCCCGAAATTTAAATTCTTTGTCTTTGTATAGCCGGGAAAATGCGATAAATAAAGAATGGTACGACCAATTTTTGAATGAAGCCATTAGCTTTAACCAGACTTCAGTAAGGGCTCATTTTAACGTTTTCTTATGGTCGGAAGACCCGGAGCAATTAAAAGAGTACCGAAATTTGGCTACAGCTGGAATTGCAACCATGGATTGCAAACCTCGCTTGAATACAAAAGATATGCCGGCTTTATTCTGGGCGGGTATTCCGGGAAATGCTTCTGATTGTCCGAGTGAAGAAACTTTTTATACCTTCCTGGAACAAGCTTGCTGCTTTATCAATCACGAAACCAACTATATATCTTCCAGTAGTCCGTTTGGTTTAAAAATGGTCGATCGCATGAGTGGCAAACCCATTCTGGTCGATATTTCGGATGAACCCATGAAAAAAGGGTTTACCACCAACCGGAATAAATTTATCCTCGGTCCCTCGGGAAGCGGCAAGTCCTTTTTTACGAACCACATGGTAAAGCAGTATTATGAACAGGGAACCCATGTGCTCCTGGTTGATACCGGGAATTCCTATTTAGGATTATGTGATTTAATTAACCGGCAAACCCAGGGGAGGGATGGCGTTTATTTAACCTATACCGAGGAAAACCCGATCAGCTTCAACCCTTTTTATACCGAAGACGGGCAATTTGATATTGAGAAAAAAGAAAGTATTAAAACGCTCATTTTAACGCTCTGGAAAAGGGATACGGATATTCCTACCCGGGCAGAAGAAGTAGCTTTATCCAATGCCGTTAATTACTACCTGATTGCTCTGAAAGACAAAAATAGTATTACCCCAAGTTTTAATACCTTTTACGAATTTGTAAATGGCGTCTACCGGAAGATTCTGGAAGAAAAGAAAGTAAGGGAAAAAGATTTTGACCTTGACAATTTTATAAATGTCCTGGCGCCCTATTACGAAGGAGGCGAATATGATTATCTGCTGAACTCGGACAAAGAATTAGACCTGCTGAATAAGCGTTTCATTGTTTTTGAACTTGACAATATAAAGGATCATAAAATCCTTTTCCCGGTGGTTACGCTGATTATCATGGAAACCTTTATTAATAAGATGCGCCGGCTAAAAGGTGTTCGCAAAATGATTTTAATTGAGGAGGCCTGGAAAGCTATTGCCAAGGAAGGGATGGCCGAATATATTAAATACCTCTTTAAAACAGTTCGGAAGTTCTTTGGCGAAGCGGTGGTAGTTACCCAGGAGGTAGACGACATTATTCATTCTCCAATTGTAAAAGATACCATTATCAATAATAGCGATTGTAAAATTTTGCTGGATCAGCGCAAGTACTTAAATAAATTCGAACAGATTCAAAACTTATTAGGATTATCTGATAAGGAAAAAGAACAGGTATTGTCCATTAACCTGGATAATAACCCTAACCGAAAATACAAAGAAGTTTGGATTGGCCTGGGCGGTGTAAAAAGCGCCGTGTACGCCACAGAAGTTTCTCCGGAAGAATATTTTACCTATACCACGGAAGAAACGGAAAAAGTAAAACTATTTGAATTAGCTAAACGGAAAGGGAGTATGGAATTAGCCATTACGGAAATGGCTAACATAGCCAGAGCCAGTTAATGTAAACCTGTTAAACCTAAATTCTGAACGATGGAAAATTTACAATTGCAAAAAACCAAATATTATGTGTTAGGGATTCTGTTAGCCCTGTTATCTGCCTGTTCCTCTGGAACCGAAAAAACCGATTCCGGGCAATCCTCTAATCCGGATCAGGAAAGACCTCCAATTTCTCCCTACAAAGACAATTTTATTGGGGAATGGAAGTCAGTTCAAAGTGAGGGAAGGGATCATGCAATTATAACCCGAAACGGAAATAACTTCTTAATTCAGCAAGGAAAAAAAACAGTACCAGGTGTCTGGGATGAAGAAAACAATATTATACGGTTGAATATAGGGGTGCCAATGGATATCATGTACATCGAAAAGGAAGATATGATTGTATTTGGCAATGGTGGCAAATATAGTCGGGTATCGAAAAAACAATAAAGTCTTTAATAATTGAAAAACTAAAAGTGATTGGATTATGAAAAAGCTGATTTTTCTCGGGACGTTTTTAACTATTTTCAATTTTACTGCATCTGCCCAATTTGTGGTAGCCGATCCAACGGCTTTTTCTCAGAGAGCCATCCAGCAGATTTCCAATATTACGGAACAGATTCAGCAGAAATACGAATTGGTTCGGCAATTTCAGAAAACGAATGAAATATATAATCAGGGGAAAGAGTGGTACGATGGCCTGAAACGGGTAAATAATACGGTGGCCGAATATAAAAAAATCTACGAAACCCTAGAACTCACTGCCCAAATTGTAGACCTGTACGCGACCAATATTACCCGGTTCCGGATGGATAAAAATTTCTCACTCAGCGAAATTGGCTATATAACGGATGGGTACGGCAACCTTTTAAAGGAAAGTTCCCGGCTCGTGGATGATCTAAACTTAGGTGCTAAAGCTACTACCTTAAGTATGACCGATAAAGAGCGCCTGGATATGATAAGTAGCACTTTTGAAAAAGTAAGGCAGCATAAAGCATTAGTACAATATTATACAAATAAAAACATCTCCGTTTCCTACCTCCGGGCGAAAAAAAGAAACAATACCGATGGGGTAATGCGACTTTACGGATTAGCCCACTAATAATTAAAAATATACGGCTATGGATGAAAGTCTGCATCAAATATTAAGACAGCTATATGACGAAATGTTACCCCTATGCGATTCCTTGATTGGAGTAGCTAGAGGGCTGGCCGGATTAGGTGCGATCTTTTACATTGCAAACCGGGTTTGGCGGCACATGGCCAATAACGAACCGATTGATTTTTACCCCCTGTTTCGGCCTTTTGTTATAGGTTGGTGCATTATGTTTTTTCCCTTGGTGATTGGCACTTTAAACGGGGTGCTAGATCCAATTGTAACTGCTACTGGTGCTTTAGTTGATAACCAGAATATAGAAGTTCGGCAATTTCAGGAACAACTATCTAAACTGGAAGAAGCCAGCATGAAAAAAGAGGGTAAGGGCTGGATGGTTGATGATGCGGATTTTGAAAAAAAACTAGATGAATTGAACCCTACAGACATTGGAGAAATGGCCGGAATGTATACCGAACGGGCAATGTACCAAATGCAAACGAGTGTGCGGGAATGGTTTAAAGAATTGCTAATTGTTCTTTATGAAGCTGCTAGCTTGGTACTGGATACCATTAGAACTTTTTTCCTAATCGTGATGGCTATTATCGGACCAATATCCTTTGGTTTGGCCGTATTTGACGGCTTCCACGGCACTTTGACCAATTGGATTGCCCGTTACATCAATGTTTTTTTATGGCTTCCGGTGGCTAATATTTTCGGAGCAATAGTTTCTAAAATTAATGTCCTGATGCTGCAAAAAGATATTGCCGATTTACAACACGGTGGCGATTTTGATGCCACCAATACAGCTTACCTGGTTTTTCTGCTGATTGGTATTTTTGGTTATACCTGCGTTCCGACGGTAGCCGGTTGGATTGTGCAAAGCTGTGGCGGTGGCCGGTTTATGACCAGTATAACCAATACTTCTGCCAGTACAATTGGCAGCGCTGGATCGGTGGCTGGAGCCGGTGCCGGGGCGGTAGCGGGCCGGGGGGCGGTCGCCGCTAAAAATTTGGTAAATGCCCCTGCTCAGGTGATGGCAGGATACAAAAAGCTTTAAGGAAAGGGGAAAAATATGCAATTCAAAAGTTTAACAAATATTGAAACCAGCTTTAAACAAATGCGGCTGTTTTTAATAATTTTTATAGGATTAACATTTTGCTTATCCAGTTACGTGGTTTATATGTCCTTTAATTTTGCCAAGAAATCCAGGGAAAAAATATATGTTCTTGATAATGGCAAATCCTTAATGCTGGCTATCTCGCAAGACATGAAGCAGAATAGGCCCGTAGAAGCCAGGGATCACGTAAAACGGTTCCATGAGCTGTTTTTTACCTTAGCGCCGGATCAGAAAGCAATAGATTACAATATTAATCAGGCCCTTAATCTGTGTGATGAATCAGCGCAGGATGAATACGCCAACTTGAAAGAAGCAGGGTATTTTACCGGTCTGATTGCCGGTAATGTAAGCCAGGAAATTAAGATAGACAGCGTATTAACCAATTTTAATGAATACCCTTATACCGCCAAATGTTATGCGACCCAAACCATTATTCGGGCTACTTCTGAAACCCAACGTTCCCTTATATCCCAATGCCAGTTACGTGATGTAACCCGGAGCGACAATAACCCGCATGGTTTTTTGATGGAACGCTGGCGGGTATTGGAAAACAGGGATTTGAAAGTTATTCCCCGGTAGCCATGCAAAGAAATAGTACGCCTTTGAACTGGTTAAAATTCCAATGGGAAACGGTTCAGAAATCTATCGTTACATTTTTAGAAAGAAAGGAAAGAGGGTTATCCCGGGGGCAAAAGAAAATCTACTTTTTCCTGTTCGTTTTTTCCTTTGGGGGCTTCTTCCTGTTTTGCCTGGTTTCCGGCCTGGCCGGATATGGTACTTCGGGCTTTTCTGTTTCGCCTATAAAACGTCCAATCGTTAAGTATCCGGCTATAAAACAAGATTCCATTAAAATAAAATGAGCATTGAAAAATTAGCGGCTAAATCTGATTATACCTGGGGCATTGATACGGATGTAGTTTGGATAAGGGATTTAGATAATGGGGGAATGTCTGTTACCAACAATATTCAAAATATAATTAACCATTTAAGCGAGCATCTACCAATTAAAGAATATAGACTCATGTATGGTGATAGTCTGGGTAAATGGGATGGTTTAAAATTCATTGGATCGGGCTTAAAAGTAGATTTCTTTAGTCTTAATGAAATGGATTACCATAAGGTTATCCAAAAATTAAGGCACGTGGTTTAAAACAAGATTCAGTTAAAATTAACTAATATGGAAAATTCCCCAGTTCAACATTCCCAGGAATTTTTAAATAAGCGGAAAATGGCCGTGATGTTGCCGGTATTTGTGGTGCCTTTCCTGGGTATTATCTTTTATTTATTTGGCGGCGGCACTCCGGCTGCTACGGCATCGATGCACGCTACCGGACTTAATACACAAATTCCTAAACCTGCTGAAAACTCCCATACTAGTTCTGTCCAGGATAAATTAAGTGCCTATAAATTAAAAGACCAGCAGGAAGAAGAAGCCGCCAGGATGCGTTCCCTCGATGATCTTTCCACTACCAGTATGGCTTCTTCTAGTGGATTAGATACAGGGGCGGTTGAACGGGAGCCTACTGGCCTGGCTTATACGTCGGCTCCCCGGTCCTATACCCGGCCGGCACCTGGTCCCGACCGCCGCGAATATGAGCATTTAAACGGCAAAGTAAATTCCTTTTACCAAACCCCGGCCAATAATTCCGCAGTTTCGGAAGCCAAAATCAACCGGTTAATCGAATTAATGGAAAGAGCAGAAAATGGGGGAAATATAGACGTAGATAAAGAACTTAAAAACAATCAATATTTACAGTATTTGCAACGCACCTTAACTTCCGGCCAATTTGCCGGTGAGAAGCAGGTAAAACAGGTTCCGGATACGACTACTAAAAAGCAACTGAAAAAACAAATAATTGAGGTTTCGGGGCCTAAGCAGCAGGTAGTTCATAAACTGCCCCAAGTAGGTGAAGAAGAAACCCGGCCAAATACAAAACCAGGCAACTCTTTTTATTCGCTGGGGGGCAGTAGTACCCATTTAACCGGAAATACGATTAGCGCCATGATCCACGACGACCAAACCCTGGTAACGGGATCTACGGTTAAATTGCGGCTGCTTTCTGATATTCAGGTGCAGGGTACCATTATCCCGGCAAATTCCTTTATCTACGGCGTCGCTTCCGTGAAAAATGAACGCCTGGATATTAACATAGAGAATATCCGCTACGGAAAAGATATTGTTCCGGTTAATTTGAAAGTATATGATAATGATGGGATGCTGGGAGTGTATATACCCGGATCCATCGACCGGGATGCTGGGAAAGAGGCTCTGGGCTCAATGGCTTCCGGGGGCAGTTATAATGTAACGATGGCAAGCGGGGTAAAGGAACAGCTTACCATGCAGGCTGCGCAAAGCGGCATCAATGGCCTTAAAACATTGGCCTCTAAAAAAACCAGATTAGTTAAAGTTCATGTTAAAGCAAATTACCGGGTGTTCCTGAAACCGGAAAATTCTTAATTCATGTCAACCAAAAATTTTATGAAAAAGCATATTTTCTCTGTTTGCCTGGTAGTAGTGTTTAGCATTTCGGCACTGGCCCAAAACCGGCAACCTTTTAAAGACAGCCAAATGCTAAAATCTTTTTCCTTGGGGGTTTCTTATTCCAAAACCGTCAGCCTTATTTTCCCCAGTGGGGTACATAGTGTAGATTTGGGTTCTACTGCTGTTATTGCGGATAAGTTTTCCGGGGTAGAAAATGTACTACGGGTTAAAGCCAATGTAAAAGGCTTTCCGGAAACAAACCTTTCTGTAATTACTAAAGATGGTAAATATTATTCCTTCTACGTTAAATATCAGGAAGAACCTTCCAGCTTAACCTATCGGATGGAAGGAGAAGATTTAACCGGAAATACGCAAACCATTACCCAGGCTACAGGTAAAACAGCTCCTCAAATCTATCTGACGGCCAGTTTAAATAATGCCCCGGTTACCTTTGAAACTATCAACATGAATGAAGCAGACCTGAACTTTTACAGCCGGGAAATAGCGGAAAGAGGGAATAAAATTTCGGGAATCGGCATGAATAAAAACAAAATTAATTTTGATATAGCTGGTATCTACGTGAAGGATAATGTGATTTTTTACAGCATTAACGCCAAAAATAAAAGCAATATTAACTACGACATAGATTTTATAAAATTCTATATCCGGGATAAAAAACAGCCTAAAAGAACCGCAGTTCAGGAAACAGAAGTAAATCCGGTTTTCGTCTATCCGGATGGCCACAGGACCATTTTTGGTAAATCGGAATTAAACCGGGTTTACTGCCTGGAAAAATTCACTATTCCAGATAAAAAAACCCTGGTAGTAGAAATGTTTGAGAAGAACGGGGGCCGGGTAATGACAATGCATATAAAGAACAAGGATATTGTAAAAGCTTCTACTATTAACTTTAAAGCAAAATAGCCTGAACTATTATGAAAGAATATTTTCCATTTCTTTTTTAATTTTTCTATTTTCCTGTGAGCAGGATGATAGGCATAATGTAAATTCGGCAGGCAGTACTTATAAAGTAGTAATTAAACAGTCCGGGGATTATGGCAATAATAATAAATCCTTGATTGCTATTTAGCTAGCTCCAAATTAAAAGAATACCTTTCCGCCTGCTTTTGCGCCTTTTCCTATAAGGCTTAAGTGGCGGTTTATGTACGTTTTAGTAATTGCACCCAAATTAATCAGAATACTGATTTAAGGGTTAGTTACAATCTATTTAAGAAAGGCAGGACCAAAGCTGATAAGAATCCGGCTGGCTTGCTGCTCAAAGTACAGGGCCTTCGTTAGAACCAAAGAAAGCGTATTTACAAAAGGGAAGAAAAAGTTGTCTTTTTGACAACAAACCATTATCTTTGTCGTAACCTACACCTGCCGCATGCACATCATCAGCTACAAGGCTATCCGAGAATACTATGAAAAGCATGCTGCCGCCAAACCTTACTTAACCGCCTGGTTCAAAACCGTCAAGAAAGCCGAATGGGAAAGCGTAAAAGAGATGCGGCTCGACTTTCCCAGCGCAGAAATGGTAGTAGATGGCAAAGTTGTTTTCAATATTAAGGCCAATGATTATAGGCTGGTGGCTTTGGTGGGGTTCAGAACCAAAAGGGTATATGTACTATGGCTGGGCACACATGCCGAGTACAATAAAATCAAAATAAAAGACCTGTAAAAGGCATATTTACCATGGACGTAAGATTAATTCATACCGAAGCTGAATACCAGGCTGCTCTTCAAAAGATACGGGCGCTGTGGGAAGCGGAACCGGGTACGCCGGCGGCGGAAGAGCTGGAGATACTGGTCCTGCTGGTAAATAAGTTCGAGGAGGAAAATTACCCGATTGAGGAGCCGGACCCGATTGAATACATTAAGATTCGCATGGAAGAGTTAGGATTGAAGCAAGAAGACCTGGTGCCTTACATGGGCAACAAGGGTAATGTGTCTAAGGTACTTAGTCGCAAACGTGCGCTTTCCCTGGAGATGATCCGGAAATTGCACCGGGGCCTGCGCTTTCCTTTGGAGGTGCTGATTGCCGAGCCTAAACTGAACACCCTTTAATTAACCTGACCCTTTATGCCGGAACAAATCACGCCTTTTATCGAGCAGTTTTATGATGATGCTGAAATCTGGCCCATCATCCAGGGTGCTCCTTACTTGCAGCAGCAGTTCCAGGAACCGGATATCCTGCATAATACTGTGGTGGTGGTCCTGCCCATGGTCCGCCGGCAGCCGGGATACCAGCCACATCAATTCGACCTGTATCTTTTCATCAAGCACCACCAGGTCACGGACCTGGGCGAGCTGGAGCTTTACCGGGTGAAAGACTTTATTCGCCAGAAAGTAGATGTATCGCCGCTGATGCACGCCCTGCAGCAGCTAGCCGGGGTAGATACCATCCAGGTACTGGAAAGCATCAAGCGGCAGCTTAAATTTCTGCAACGGCTAGAAAACCAAGATTTACCCGTGGCACCAGCGCAGATGATTAACGCCTTTTAAGGAATGGCCACTTTTTTAAGAAAAATAGTAGGGGCGACTTACGTTAAACATTTTATCCAAGCGGGTAGCACTTCCCCATATTACTTTTTTAAAAAAGCACCAACATTTATCTAATAGATTTTTATATAAAGTTATGACATACAGATTATACGAATACGTTTTTAACGATACTGGCGATTACATAGGAGATTATAGTTCATTAGAGGAAGCAGAAAGCCAATTTTCTTCTTCATTTTTAGTCACGCGTACTTCTCAATATGACAACAATCGTCAAGCGCATCATCAAATCACCCAGTTTGAAGGGACTTGGGAAGATGGCAAAATACAGAACACTTGGTATTACTATGAGTAGCGATAATGATTAAAGTAAAGCATCCGGACGAAAGCTGCAATCAAATTCAGGAAACATTCCTGGCCAAGTGCCCGGCAGAGGAACGCCGTTTTCACGAGTTGTTATTTACCCATGGCAATATATCTTATCGCTATCACCAGGAAGCGAAAGAATTTAATCCGACGGTAAAAGATTTTGAAGAATGGCTGGAGGGATTACCCGAAAACATGCGGCATGATATGCAGCAGCGGGGATTTGAAGCTTGTAAAGGCATCTTGTCATTTACGCGGTATGTAAACGAAAAGAATGACATTGGTTTAGATGAGTATGTTCGGCAGCAGATGGGTTCAGCGGATTTTGCCGAATATCAAAGTTTTTTAACCAATGGCTGATTACCCCCAATTTAACATAATGTTTATTATAGGACTTTTGGTAAACTCCTGAAATAGCTTTACACATTAAGTATAAAGTTATGAATAATAGGAATTTAAAAGAAACTGTAAAAAGGAATTATCCGTCTGCAAAGAAAAGAAAAATTGTCGAAGAACTTCGTTCCGGCATGCTGACTATCCGGCAAAGCACGAAGCAATACCAGGTGTCGGTATCTATCTTACAAGATTGGAGCCGCTGGTATTATAAAACTAGATTGTTAAAATATTTTAGACCAAACCCATCTTTGCTTATGGAGCCCACTATTGATCAACTAAAGCAGCAATTAGCCGCTGCCCAGGCACAATTAGCGCAGGAAAAATTAAAGACGACAGCTTTAGAAACCATGATTTCGGTAGCTGAAAAGCAGCTAAATATAGAAATCAGAAAAAAGTATGGTTCCAAGCAGTCCAGGAGTTAAACACCCAGTATCCCTTAACTGGCTTGGGAAAACCGTGCAGATTGTTTGGAAAGTCACGGCAAGCTTATTATGAGCAAATATGGCAGGAAGATAAAAATGAAGTAAATCAGGAGGCTATTTTAGAGCAAGTAATGAAGATTTGGCAGCAGTAACTAGGCGTGGGAACAGCAAAGCTGCATCATTTATTAACGGACTTCTTAGCTAAGCACCATATAAATTTGGGCTGGTATAGGCTGTATGACTTGCTCCGGGAGAATCATTTATTATGTCAAAAGAAGCGTAAACGGGCCCGGACCACTAACTCCCAGCATCCTTTTTACAAGTATCCTAATCTCATCAAGGAACTGGTGTTTACCCGTCCCAATCAGCTATGGATAAGCGATGTTACTTATATCAGAACAGGAAGTGATTTTAGCTATTTAAGTTTAATCACAGATGCTTATTCCCATAAAATCGTAGGTTGGGCGGTAGCAGAAACATTGCATACCAAAGGGCCACTTGCTGCCTTGAATATGGCTGCCAAAACGTTACAAAAGGGAAAAGAAAGCCTGATTCATCATTCTGACCGCGGCTTACAGTACTGCTGCAAGGATTATATTGAATTACTCTCCTCCCATACTATTCAAATCAGTATGACCAGTCAGGGAGACCCGGGTGAAAATGCCATTGCCGAACGCATTAACAGAACCATCAAAGAAGAATTCCATTGCCGGGCCTTTCTTACTTTTGAACTGGCCAGAGCTGCAATAGCCAAGAGCATTCAAGCTTATAATAACTTGCGACCCCCTGCTTCTTGTGATTACCTGACTCCTAACCTGGCCCACCAGCAGCATGGCTTATTAAGAAAGCGATGGCGAAAGCACAACAGAAAAAATTCTATGAATAAAAATCAGTTTGATAAAAAAGTTAATAGTACTTTAACCGTTTAACCTGTAAAGTATTTTCAGGAACCTACCTTTAAATTTAGCCGAATTTTACTTTAAATTACGCAGTTTGCTGATGTTGTGGATGGCCTGATTCAAGCAAAATATTCTGCAATAATTCCCGGCTCTGCTCTGGAACCTGACATTTCATAACTTCCCGAATAAACGTAATAAACTTTTCCAGGGGGCAATCTCCCACCATTTGATATTGAGAAGAAGCAAAGAATTTATTTCTCAATTCTGTACTTTCTACTTTTATAATAAATCCTTCCTGGGTATGCAGCACAATTTCAACCTGATTTTTCATAATTTTAGTTAGTACCTTCTTCCGTTGATGGTCTATAAATAAATGCCATTAAAGCCAAAAAATCAATATCTATTAGTTTTGCAAATGCTTGCAATTCAGATACCCTAAATGTACTGGGATCCTTTATTTTTGACTGCAAACGTACGGCATTCAAATTAAGTTTTCTAGCAATATGAGTTATTGGAATAATTTTAAATACTTCATCCAGGCTCTTAATCTTACCCTCAGTCAAGCCAATTTTAACCTTAACATACCTTAAATCATCCTCAAAATTTATTTCAGTTGTCTTCATCGGGCACAAAATTGGAACATTTGCTTCTTGTTAAAAAAGCTATAAAATATTAGCTATTAGCCTCATAAACGAATACGGGCACAAAATTGGAACATTTACAATTGTTAAAAATTCCTTTCGGGCACAAAATTGGAACATTTGGTTACATTTTCAGTAGCAATCCACGTTTAACTGTGGCAATATCCTAAAAGCAGACAAAATGGCGGTCCTTTTGGCCTTTTTCCCCTTCACTTTAATCCATTATTTGGTTAAATCTAATCAAAATAGTCGTAGATTAAGATTTTTTAATCAAGTAGATAAAGTAGTAGGTGCCATAAGTCATTGATTTTTAAAGCATAGCGCCACTTTTAGGGTTCATAATTGGAACATTGCTGCCACACTTTTGGAACATTGTGGCCACACTTTTGGAACATTATTAACCACACTTTTGGAACATTATTAAGCTTGGGGCACAAAATTGGAACATTTTTGCTAATAACCTGCGGTTTTGACCAATTTAGTTACGGGCACAAAATTGGAACATATAATAAAACCACTTTATCCAGGTACAAAATTGGAACATTTTGACCGAATTATTACAGGCACAAAATTGGAACATTCTGGCCGATTTTGCAGGGCACAAAATTGGAACATTGTAACTTCTTATTTTATTTCGGAGTTAATAGTTACATCTGCCAGCATCGTTTGAATTGATTTTAAGACATATTCAGGCACGTTTCGCAGATCAGCCACCTTCTTATCAACGTAAATATAGTTGTAAAGCTCTGCCAGCTTTAAAAAGATAAGAGTGGTATTCTCTGGAGTAAGTATTTCCAGAATACTCTTCTTATGATTTTCCTTAAAATTAAATCGGTCTGAACACCAATACATAATTTGGTTCTTCTTATTTTCCAACTCAATCTCGCGCTGCTTGACCTCCGAAGCCTGAATAATTTTAAATACTATTTTATCCGGTTTTCCTTTCTTATCAATGACGCTATACTCAAACCAAACGTCTGATTTTTCATGTAATTCTATTCTGGCCGGTTCAATCACGCGCGCGACTAAATGGGAGAATTTCAGATACTTTTCTTCCAGGCATAACATATGACGGAAGTTTTCTAAAGTGATGGTAACACCGCCTTTTTGTTTCCAGGAAGAAATAAAAACGTATAGCCGGGAAGTCCACTTGGTAGAAGCATTCATGGCAATTTCGTAGGCGAACTTAGTAAATCCTCCCAGCTTGGTATTTATCATCCATTGTACTACCAGCTTATCAATTTCTATTGTGATATTACGCTGATACTTTTCTTTTGGCACATACGCTTCGAATAAACCACTCACCTTCCAGGCTTCTGCCCCCGTTACCGGATCTCTGGTATCGAGTTGAACCGGAATACTTGCCACTGCGGACATAGCATCCCGAAGCAAATAATAATGTTTAGCCGGCATTCCAAATTCCTTAATGGGAATAACTAACCTTACTTTGTTGGTATTTTCCTGAAATAAAGGAAGCTGATCCATATTTACACCTTTTATAACGGCTTCTATATGAACTTGTAAATGAAAGATAATAGAATATAGGATCCGGGTTTGTAAGGTGCTAAAATCATAACGAAGCATCGTAACCTGGTTAGGTTGCTTTATCATCGTTAACTTTTCCGGCAGAGTTGCTTTTCTTAACCGTTTTAGCTTGGCCTTTTTTACCTTATTATTATCTTCTTCTTGCGGTGCTGCTGCTATTTTAACCATTCCCTTTTTACAATTATTAAACCCTCCGGATACCTGCAAACAAGCTAGACACTATACCAATGAAAAGCGCCCAGGCCACTAAAATTGTAGTTTTAAATACAATATAAATTACTTGAACTATTAAAACCAAAATTATCCTTACTATCTGCCCCAGTAAACCAAAGCCGGGCCCTACATACTTAAATACCATTTCCGTAAAATCGGTATTTAAAGTTAGTCTGTACTGCTTTTTATAATAGAATGAAAATTACAGAAAGCATTAAATAAATACTTCCCTTTTTCCTCGTCGTCCTCGCCTACTATGAAATCATACAGGCTGTCCTTATCTACCCAAAAGGAAACTAACTGAATGGCTATATTAGGCTTACAAAACCTATCCAATGCCTTCGAATATAAATTTTCGGCCATTTCTCTACTTTCAGCAAAATGCAATGGCAGCGCCAAAGCATCTTTTACTTTTATCACCGCAAAAATGGTTAACTTATCCATGATTAAATTCATTAGGTTAAAATTCCTTTTGCATTGTTTACGTTCCGTATATTTAATTGATACGAAATGTATTATTAATTTTTAAACAATCCTAATGATAGGGCACTATTTCCCTTACCTATAATTCAATTTGGAAGTAGATTTACCGTTGGAAGTTACGGGGTAACTAGCAAAATACGGAAGTAAATCCTCGTGGCCGGTTTTTCGGCCGAGGGATTTGCTGTAGTATGAAGCGGTTAGCCGGTAACTGTTTTTTAAAAAAGCGTTTAGTTAAAAAAGGAACTGGTTTAACTAATGGCTTTCAAATTGGATTTAATTAAAAATTAAGCTGTTAAATTTTGCAATTGGAATTTTATTATTAAAATTATTAAAATTGGCTTTAATTGATAACTCAATTAGTATTAACTCCTAGTATTGAACATACTGTTTGGCAATCTTTGTCCGCATATACTAAATTGTTTAGTTTTAGAATTTTGAATATTTGTCCGGCATCCTCCGTGCAATTATACTTATTAGATGCCTTAGACCGGGGCCAACACACCGATTTAAGGAATGCCCGGGATAAGCTGACCAAAAAGATGGGAAGAGAAGTAATTCAATTGGCAAGTAAAGGGAAAAATAATAATTGGAAAATGCGTCAGGATTATGACACCCCTTGTTTTACTATTCGGATAGAAGAAGTTTTAAGGGTTCGTTAATCAGAATTATTATATTGGAGGGTGAAACGACAGGCTATACTACCCATTTTAATTTTTTTGGAAGGCGGAATCAGGTAAAAGTCTATGTAAATAATCCGGAAAATATCCTTTATACCCCCAACATTAAATTTAAAGAAATAGAATATTAGGCTTATCTACCACCATGCAGCACCTTCATATATTTGTTGATGAGTTTGGTAACACCCATCTGAATTTGGAGAAAACGGGCACTTTTTCTCATTATGTCCTCACCGCCGTTTTAATAGAAGAAGGCAAGCTAGAGCAGGCCCGCGCCCTCCGGTCAGCCATAAGCCAGCAATATTTTCAAGGGCATCCCATTAAATCCAGCCGGTTGTCGAACGATGATGCAGGTTTTCGAAAACGGCTGGCTATTTTAAAGGAGATGCGTCAATTAGATTTTCTGGTATTAAGCTTAGTCATTAATAAAAGTAAGATAACCGGGGAAGGCCTGGGACAAAAAGACATATTCTACAAATATTTCAACCGCATTTTTTTAAAGCAATTTCCGCAAAACTTTACCGCATTTTCCATTCATGCCGATGGCGTGGGCTGGCCGGAATTTAAGCGCGATTTGCACCATTATATTCATAATAAAGTTATTCAACGGGATTTGTTCACGCCCGACCGTACCTATCAATTGGTGGAAGATAGGTTAGAAGAACCCTTAGGGCAAATAGCAGATTTTATTTCAGGCTGTTTAGGTAAAATATATTGCACCAGCCATAGCCACGAAAAAGCGGCTTTCTTATTTGATTTGTTGCATGACCGGACTTTTGTAGATTTTTTTCCCTTTGAGAAAACCGACTTCTCCCTGGCTATTCCGGAGCGGGACCAGGAAAAAAACGAGCTGATTGCCAAAATTGCGGCCGCCTCTGCCCGGGAAGCCCTTGCCGGTGGTCATAAATTCTCGGATGAAGCACAAGCGGTTTTGCAATATTTATATCTCATGTTCCGAACCGCTCCGGATCGACTGGTGGAGAAATACGAAATCATTGATAAAGTAAAAATAGCTTACCCCAACTTTACCGAGCAGCAACTGCGGGTTTGTATCCAACACCTGCGGGACAATGGGGTACTTATCGTTAGCATTCAAGGGAAGTCCGGCTATAAAATCCCGGACCGGGTAGAAGATATCGCCGGCTTTTACAACCGCTACCTAAACAGCATCGTGCCCATGATTAACCGCATTAATATCTGTAACCGCAAATTAATGGTTAGTAGCTTACAAGAAGTAGATATGTTGAGTGCAAATGCCAGTTATTCGTTACTCCATGAACTTATTAAGGCCCTGGATAAAGATAAGCAATCCCTATATTAATAACTTACCTAAATAGGAAGGTGGTCTCCAGGTAATGTGTAAAAATGAGAAAGCCCCAAGTATTATTAAGTTCCCACCCATTTTATTGGCCTATTTAATCATACTTAGATTTTAAAAGATGACTGTTTAATGAATTTAGAATTAGTTAATAAAATCAAAGCGTTAGCAATTATTGCTTTAGCATCTGATGACCAGCTAATTGAAAATATTGTTCTAAAAGGCGGCAATGCCATAGATATTGCTTACCATGGTAATAATTCTATTTCCAGGACTTCCTATGATTTAGATTTTTCGATTGAGGATGGCGATTTCCAGGAAGACGAGGATATTATAAGGGAACGCATTCAAAAAACTTTGGTGCAAACTTTTAGTGAAAACGGTTTCGCCATTATTGACTACAAATTTCTTAATAAACCCAAAGTAGCCACTGGCCCTCATGCTGAGTTTTGGGGAGGTTATCTGGTTACTTTTAAAGTTTTAAACCAGAAAGCTTTTGATGAAAACAAAGGCAGTTTAAAAAATCAACGAAACCTGGCCATACCGGTGAAGCCAGGCCGTTCTTCTGTCGGGCCCTCTCCTACTTTCGAATTAGAGTTTAGTAAGTTTGAGTATGTAGGCCTTAAAAATCCGATTGATTTTGGCGGATATACGATATATGTATACGCCCCGGAAATGATTGTTTTTGAAAAGCTGAGGGCAATTTGTCAACAATTGCCCTCATACAGGGAGATTATTAAATCTTTTACCCCGCGACCCCGGGCACGGGATTTCTATGATATTCACCTTATTATGGAGATGCGTCAAATTGATGTATCCTTGGATAAAAATAAAGAACTTATAACCAAGGTATTTGAAGCTAAGCGGGTTCCGCTATCATTCATCAAGGATATTAGTATAAATAAGGAATTCCATAAAGGGAATTGGGAAAGCGTTAAAGATACTGTTTCTAAGTTTGACGAATCAGAAAACTTTGATTTCTACTTTGATTATGTCGTCAATACTTTCCAGCCGCTTACATTCCCTTAGGATAATACAGCTGCCAGTCCTCCGAAAAATCTTTCTCCATCATTTCGTAGGTCAGGTAAAATTTAAACGCTTGCTTCCGGCTGCGCAATTCCTCCAGTTTTTTGCCGGAGTAGCCGGCCCGTTCCAGGTAAAAACCAACGGCCTGGTGGTAAGGATAAATAAAATCCAGGTTGTCTAAAGTGGCCACCAGTTTATTTAGGGAGATACTGGATAAGGCATTTTGGTAAGCTTCCAGCACCGAGTAAATGCCCCCGGCATAACTTGGGCGTACGGTAATGTCAATCAGGGTACGCTCCAGGTTGGTTACCGGTATATTATCTATAGAATGGATGCCAGCTCTGCCGGTGAACATACCATTTAGAATGAGGAAAGAAAAATCTCCGTAAATGGCCTCGGTTATTGCTCGGCGTTGTGGCTTAGCGAAGGCCGCGTCGATAGCCTCTTGCGTTAGTTGCCGGTTACCACCTGTTTTTTTGCTTTGCTCAAAGGTGATATAAATAGTTTTTGGTACCTGGGTAGTCAGGCCATTCAAAAACATAGCGCTATAATGGGATAGGTAAGACTTGTTAATCAAAGAGGTCGCTATCTCAAATTCATGCGCATCAGCCGTGATATACCGTTCCTTCTTATTGATATACCCGTCGAAGAGGATTTCAATTTTAGTCAGAATGCCTCTTTTCTGCAGCTGCTCAATAAATCTAAGGTCAGTGGTAGAAGCCGGTAAATTCCAGGCAATTCTTCTTTCTTCAAAAATTTCATTAAGTTGTTCGCGGGAAAAGACATTGCGCGGATTTTGTTTAAAGAAAGACTTCATACCACTCTCAGCAATAGCAAAGCGGGATTTTCCGGGCATAACGGTAAAGATTGTATTTTTAGACGAGAAGTATATATACTTCTCGTAAAGTTAATCATTTAAGATGATAAAGTCAAGTACTGCCTGCTAAGCGGCTGAAAATAAGAAAACGATTGAAATACTCTGAAGTATATAAAGTATATATACTTTATATATGTAAAGTTAATGATTTATATTGTCAAAAGCAAGTAAAAATTATACTGTTAGACTAAAACAGAATACTAGAGGGAAAAATAAGAAATCATATACCGCTGGGACCGTAAAATATATAACCAATTACTTAATTAAATAATTAAATAATTATGTAATTATGTAATTATGTAATTATGTATTTAAGTATTTAAGTAATCAGGTGCCACAAGCTCATTTTTGCTTTCCACACAGTATCGTTTAAAGATACGTTGTACCTGGGTGGCTTGAAACGCGCCGCCTTTGCTGGCTCTAAATCCCGATTGGTTTAATTTTTCGGCAATGCTTAACCAGGTCAGACCCTGTTCCCGGTAAAGACGAACTAATTCAGCGGCCCGCCTATTGTTATCATTGGTGGCGGCTTTCTTTTTAATAGCTTCCACCCCAAGCTCCCGACCGGCAGCAGTTAAATTATTTAAGTTGCCCAATTTCTGACCGCGGGCTTTCAAAGCCTGCAGGGCTACCTTGGTGCGTTTGCTGATTTGCTCCCGCTCGTGTTGGGCCATCGTTCCCCAGATACCAATGTTGAGGGTATTCATTTCGGGAATGTCCAGGCAGAGCCAACTAATGTTATTTTTCTCTACCCGCTTTTTCAATTGGAACAGAAAGGCCACTTCCCGGCTTAAGCGGTCGAGCTTGGCAATGATTAAAGTGGCATTGTGTTTCTTCGCTTCCAAGATGGCTTGTTCTAATAAAGGGCGGTCATCGTTTTTGCCGGATTCATTTTCCTTAAATTCCCGGATGATGCTGGCTGGATTTTTAGCGAAAGAAATAACCGCTGCCTGTTGGGCTTCCAGGCCCAACCCGCTCCGGCCCTGCTTGAGGGTAGACACCCGGTAGTAGGCAATGTACTTTTGATACTCCATATATATATATTATAGCCGCAGGTAAGGAAATGATTTTTCAGGAAGCAGTTGTACTAGTACAACAGAATCCGAACATTGCTTCCTTATTACCCTTTTTTCAATAATTTTTACTAAAGTAAGCATCATTTTACAAATCAGCAACGTGCGTTCCTGATTTGTAAAATGACCAACTTCTCTAAAAAAATAGCAAAAGTGGCGGGCGGACGAAAAGGCTGATGCTTTTTACAATTATGGAATGAACGTAGTGCTTATGTAAACAGCGGTCCGGCTGAGAAAATTTTACCAAAAAGGAGCGGGTAGCGGAAGAGGCTTCTACGCTTTACAATTTCTCATTGTCCGTAGAGCTCATGTAAACAGGTTTAAAAATTTTTAAAAGGCTAAAATCCGGTAAGGTGTGAGGAGGTAAAAGCGGGGGGGGGGGCACCGTTTTACTTTGACCTATAAATTATTTCATACTACAAACACCAGGTAAGTAAACGAGCCGGCAAACCCCGGCATAGGATCCTATTTATAATTAGGTAGGCAGTTTACAATTTAGAAGGTTCCTTTATGATTTGTAATTCTGCTGGTGCCTTTTGATGCTATTGAATAATTCCTAGAAAAATTGCACAAGTGGTATGGGTAGCAGAAATACCGTGGCTCTTACGATTTTTAATGGTGCATTTATGATTTGTAATTTACCTTTTACAACTACCTCCACCAGGTAGTAAATGGATACGTTTATTAGTAAGAATACCAAGGCCTTTTAACATAATTCATGTTATCGGCGAAAACCCCTTTCCTGCGTTCTGAACATGGCTTGTTTTCGCCTCTTTTGGTACTAGAGGAGGATAACTTTTAATCCTTTATTGAAAAATAATTTTATTTTTTGTAACGTTGGAACTACGCTTCATATAAGCTAGATTAGCTAACAACCTAAATTTGGTAAATTTATAATGAAAGAAGTCATAAAAAAGTATATACCAAATATCATTTCTGAATCAAAATTAAGTGAAGCAGAATTGGAAGATGCTTTTATAAAATACAGAACGAGATTAGATAGTCTAGTTCAAATTCAAAATTCACCTGACAAGCCTCATTGCTTATTTGATTGGGTGCTCTTAGCAAAAAGAGGTGATGAGAAAGCAATATCATTTTTAATGTACCTAGAGAGCGAAGTTTTTGAATTACTAGAAAGAACCGAGCAAAAGTTTCATAATCAAATTAGAGGAACAATTAAAAAAATAGTATCGTCCATCGATACCAATGTTGAAATTCCTAATAATCCAAAGTACTTGAACTTCATTGGTGAAATCGTCGGGTTGAACCATATTATTTATTCTGCAGGAGAGAGATTTAAATTGAAAGCAATTGAACAAAAAATGCCCAATCCAAAAAGGGCTGATTTTGTGTTTTACGACAAAGAACTTGATGATGAAATTTATGTAGATTTTGTAAGTATACACAATATTGATACAAAAAAATTAAGCAACGATGATGACTTAATAAGCTTCCTTGAAGGTCGTTTTAATCGAAAGTTAGAAAGTAAAACTCCGAATCTAGATGAAAATTTTCATAGAATAAAGCTTAAAGATGGCAAAGAAGTTAATTTTGCAATTCTTCCTTTAATATGGACAGAGATTTGTGATTTAATACCATTTAAATCTGCATTTAAAAAAATTGATAACAAATATGCAAATGTATTCTCTTGTTTGTCATTATTACCTCAACTGTTCGACGATGGAACAATAACTTATAACATTTGCAGAGTAAGTGATATACTTGATTGTTGGAAAGAACAAATTAACACATAAACAACATGTATAACGCGTTGAAATATGCTGTATGTTCTGCTAAGTATTCTTAAAACAATCCATCTTTAAGTGGTGAGCCACCATATGATTTACAAAGATGTAAAAACGCTTTTCTCAATGAATCATAACCTTCCTTAGTTAAATTTACAGGTATTTCAACAATACCATTATTATTATTAGGCTGAGTTTCATATTGGCCGCCCTCTTTAGGAGTTATTGTCTTATTTAAAAAATCGTTTTTAATATTAATAGCTAAATAGTTAAATTCCCTCCCATTATTATTTTTTTGAGAAGCAACTGTAACAGAATTAATTCCTTTTACATCAAAAGCCGAAAGAAGAACTAATATGGGTTTACCTTGATGTAATAGAGTTGCCTCAATTATAAAAATACGCTCCTGCTCATCCTTCTTTAATTCTTCACCAGCATATATATTTACAACGTGTGGAAGTATTTTATCTCCAAATACGGCATCTGTTTTATAACTCTTTAATGGATTAACTTTAACTTTATCTATTATGTATTCTTTTGTTTCATTTATAGTTTGTGCATTTCCTAAGTTAATAGAAATAATACTAATTAATAAGGTTATTATTTTTGTATAGTATTTCATATTGGTTGATGTCTTTATCATTACTAAAAGTATTGAAAATAACGTTTAAGATGAATATGATAAAGAAATATTTAGCTTTCTCTCCCTTACACCTGAGGATATACACCGAACTATTTGCTTAATTATGATTATTTACAATTGTAAAAGAGGCATTAGGGAAGAAATTAAATCCTCCTACTTCCCCACTTGCGCTGCCGCACCAGATCTGATTAATCGCTTGATGCTTACCTAGCTTTTATTTTTGGCACCTGGCTAAATTAAAATCGGATAGAGTCCTCTCGATTTCTGCTGCTCCTGCTCTATCCTAGCCCTGGCCTGCTCCTGGATGGCTGCTACCCCGCTGTCTTTTACCGCATTACAATAAGCAAAATTTTCCTTCTGCTCCCGTTTATAGCCGATCTGCCGCCCGAACGCCTCTTCTCCCATCCGAACGAACGCTTCCCCGTCAAACATCCTCGATTTTATAGGTACATGTTGTAGTTTGCTATATAACATAGGGCTTAACTACTCAATAGAACCATTTTCCCCGCGAGTCGTCAATATAGCTAATTTAACTATTATAACTGGCTGTGCTTAGATATTCCGGTGACGCTTAACCAGTATGCTCCGGATTATCCAGTTGCTCTCTCAGCAGATAGGTAGTAGTTGAGTAATGGGAAGAATTAATCAACCTTATCTCTTAGCCGGCAACGCATACCTGGCATTTTATCAATTGGCAAATAGAATTTAATTTTAAGGAAAAGCGATTCACCCATACTTTTGATATAGAGGCTGTAATGCACCTTTTCAGGAGCTGAGAACCAATTATTTACCAGTAACACGCAATTTAAATGGTTTTAGGAGCGCCGCGGGGAAAATGGTACGTTTGAGTAGTTAGACCCCATTGAGAGGCGTTTATGGTTTGTAAAATCACCTACTACCCTAAAAAATGGCAAAAGTAGCGGACTGACAAAAAAGCCGATGCTTTTTACCATTCCTGAATGTGCGTTTATGGTTTGAAAATAAATACTGATTAATTAGGTGTAGGTGGTATATAAATCCAGGGAAGATGGCGTGTTATCACCACTCAATGAAAAACCTGCTGCGGTTGGCGCACGATTAGCTACCACCGGATTTGGAACAGCGCCTTGGCGAATGGGTGCCGGATGATAACCAGCCGGGTTACCATGAATCTTGGCATAATGGTACGCCGGCTCAGGTTTAGGATAACAAAAGGGAAGAAAAACTAAAACAACGTGCCAATAGCAAGCAACGCGCTTTCACCCAACGCAGAAGAAGTGATAGGGCCCAGCGTTTACAAAATACTTAAATCCACCACTTCCACTTTTAGCTTACGATTTACATTTAGCCTATTATTTCTTATCGACGTAGGTTTTATCTTTTTTGTTTGGTACTTGGCTTGAAGGCTTATTGCTCTTAGGATATTTTTCTTGTTTTGAATCAATCAAAGCAGAACCTAATAATATTGTAAAACCCACATAGGAGATAAATATTAACCAATGAAGTGGAGTAATTCTTCTTGTGCCATATCTAGTTACTACATAAATGCAAAGAACAAATAACCCTAAACTAAAAGCAAATACAACCATGAATAGCATTGCCTGACTAAAGTTTTCAACATTGTCATAAAGCTGAATGTTCCCTATAGCAAATAGAACTATAGCAGCAAAAATGCTTAATATTTCAATTTGATTTCCATTGTGTTGACTTATTTCTTTTCTTATAGATTCAATTTTGGTCCTTTCTTCATTTATTCTTTGTTGAATATCAAATTGGCTTTTTAGACTATTTAATTCATTATACATAAAATCAAGTTCTCTTCTTGCCTCTTCATAATTAATAGGAAGTATAAATGATGATGCTAAGAATATCGGTAGATCTTCCCCATCGATATTAATTCTATTGAATAAAGTGCATTCCTTTTTGGGTAATTGAAAAGCTAAGAAATTTTTATCTTGGCACCATTCAAAGTTCTCAAATGACCGTTTTAGATTTTTTTCTAATTTGATGAAGAGCTTTTGAATCAGATTGACTTCTATACTATCTTCATTCAACCCTTTTTTTATCGATTTTAATAAATATTGACAAAAGCGGTAAAATGGAAAGTAGTTATAAATATGCGTCTCCTGTTGAACTAGTGAAATTCTATCTAAATACTTTTCTAACTCATTTGTAAATTCAATGGAAAATTTATTTTTATAGATTAACAGTGATAGCCTGTTATTGAGAAAGTAATTATATGATATATTGAAAGCTTTATTATCAAATTCCCGTTTTTGTAAGTATGGCCTTTCTTTAAAAACATCAGAAAAGCTTTCAGTTAAATTATTTACCTGTTCAAAACTTCTATTTTGGTCTTTATAGTAATTTATTAAAGTATGATAATCTCCCAGAAATAGTTTCTCTTTTGCTCTGATTTTTTCATTGATTAACCTAATTTGGTTGTCATAGAATGGACCAAACCTGTCGCCAGAATAATAATGGTTCTCCGAATGTTCAAGGAATGGCTTAAAATAAGAGATTGATTGCTTAATTTCCTCTAACTTAAGTTCTTTATCTTTGTAATTATGGATATAGAGGAAATTCTTTTTGCCTTTTTCTAATCTATATAAAATTTTAAAAAGAAGATAATTACACTTATCAACTAAGATATCTGCAATCTGAGGCGTACTCTGGGAAAAATTATATGAATCATCTTCAAGTTTTTTTTGCAGCTTTAACAATACTTCTAAGTATTCCTTTTTTACGGCTATATTATGATCTATCCGTGCAAGTTGAATGTTTATTCCAAATAATTGACTTAAGTCATGAGTAATTGTATTCAGTGGATTAGAATTTGGGGCTATATCGTCTTCCGTGATTACATCAAATAAGTGAATAGATTTCGTAGGAGAAAGCCTATATTTTATCTGGCTTATCAATAGCTTGAATTGAGAAATGGACTGTAATACAGGTAGGCTGAAGGAGCTTTGTAAGTCATCGAAAAGCTCATTTACAATTTCAATTTTGTCTTCTCCTAAAAATGGAATTCCTGAAATTATTTCGTTTATTTTAAGCTTCAGAGCATCTATTCTTTTCTCTAACTCGTCTATTTGAATGTAGTCACCTGTTATAATAGATTTATTAAGTGCTGAATAAATGGACTCGGAAGCCCTATTTATTTCCAAAATTGATATTAATGTACGATCTTCTTTTTGGTTTTCAGAAGCTGTAAGATAGTTGGAAATTGCACTTTGAGAGTATAGTGTAGCTAAAGAATCAAGCTTTGTAATAGTGTCGTTAAAATAGAGAAAGCTTTTATGCACTTTGTAAACTGAATTGCTTGTTTTCAGATTTAATCATTTCGTTTGGGATTTTGAGGCTATACTTATGGAATGACCTTGCTAATTTATACATAGCTCTCCATGAATACCATGAATGGCTTAGTTCTACCAAGTCAATAGCCATATAATTGATTAAATCCTTATTTTTTGATTTTATTATTTGGAAAGAATTCAATATTTCCCTTTTTATAATTGGGTCTAAATTGGTAAAATACTCTTCACTATGTTCTTTAATAATATTTAATCTTTGGTTGGTTATCTCACAATAATTTAAATTTTCCAAATTTTTATAAATATCGCTTTCTACATGGCCATAGGGCATTGCCCAGAAATTATCAAAAACACCCAGCAATCCATCCTCCCTTTCATTGGCGGTACTTGCACAGACAAAGAAGTGTAATTTAAGGACTTTAAGTCTGCTCAGATCATTTTTGTCTAACCCTTCTTGATTATTTTGCTCTTTATACCAAGTGACTAACTGTTTTATAAAAAATTCAAATGCTTTAATTTTGCAGGTAATTCCTTGTAGTTGAAGCATATATATAATAATCGTTTGTCTATTAAAGTAGCTATACGATAGACTTTAAGAAATGTGTTCTGTAGGAAGTAGCTTAGGCCTTATATTTAATTCAAATATAATAGATGGCCAATCATTTACAAGTGAAGATTTTTAGTAGTTGATAAAACCTTTTTAACGTTTAAGTAGGTGTTTTTTTCGAGAAATATATCGGTTAAGTTTTTACTCGTATTCCAACCTTAATAGAATTTGTTACCCGGTAAGAGAAAAAGGCCATGTAAATAGTCAATTTACAAAGCAATATGCATTTGTTTAGGGAGCAGGGACAATCCTTGGCCGTTCGTCCAAGCGGGGATTGTAGCGTCTGCCTGTACACCATGGGCAAATTCTTGGCCGAGGTCTGGTACCAGGTAGAAAATAATCAAATAGAGGTAGTAAGAAGCTCTAAAAGTATGATTTGCTTGGAGCCCTCTTTGGCGATGGTAGACCTCTCCGACATCTGCCATTAAGCTTGGAGGTAATCATCCTTTCACCAGGCACCCTGATATCCCTTCTATTGCGTTAACCCTTTATCTACTGGCGCCTCCAGGGCTACTTGCAACGGCTGAGAAAGCGAATTTAGTAAATCATAACCGGTTGCTCTTTCAATGGCATCGATACTGGTGCGGTAAGAACCCCAATCCGCCCGCACGGTTTGGCTGTTGGGCGTATTCACCGCGATGACTCGCGTGCTGCTAGTAATCCGGTTTAAATCATTCGGGCCTTCCGGCAGCACTACCAGCACATTCCAGATTTGCGCCGGCACCGTGACCCGACCCGCAGTAAGGGTTTGTTTGGGGCCATTACTGCCAGTACCCCCGACCCCGTAATTGCCCATGATAACATATACTTCATTACCAGCTTGGACTAAATCGCGGGTATACTCTTCCAGATTGGCCCACGTTTCCTGGTTATTGTTGGGAGCCTGGGGAATCATATTGGTCATCAGGAAAGTCGCCGAATTATCTGCGGCTGACCTGGTTCTATCGGCGGAGGGTACATTGTGTCCCCGGTCAAAGCCACTGCCGCTATAAGCCGTTGGGGTTACCCGGTACCAGCCGGCTGGCAAGGTATTATCCGCCCGGAAATCATCCTGTCGGGGAGCATTGCCCAGCCAATCCGGACTCACGTGCCAGCTCACCCAATTAGGCGTGCCTCTATCCCGGCTTTAAGAAAGCGTGTACTGTGGTTTCTGTAGAAGAAAGTTATTCGCATTCACTTCGTCCGGGGTCGCCTGGCTGGGATTACCTAGCAACAGGTGCTCGTAGGGAATCAAATCTTTGGGAGCCGTGGGTGTTACTTCGCTTTCCTGACAGCCGGTAATCAGTAAGAGCAGGAAGAATAGAAGGTAAAGGTTTTTGTGGAACATGAAGTGAACGGAAGCTTTAGGTTTTAAGGTAATTGTATTATATTGAAATAAGGTTAAAAAGATGCTTTCCGGCCGGAAAACTTGATGGCCCGAGGTAAATCTGTTTCATGGCTAAAGCATGGTTCTGATGGCAGCATTCATTTCCACCCATTATCTATTATTACTGGCCAGCGGGCTCAAAAATCTGGATGAACTGAATAGGCTGGAAAAAAGCTGGCGAAGCAGAAACTGAAGGTCATGGGGCTCGATAAGCATCTACCTAGCTTGAATTGAGACAGTGTCCTTGGCTTAGTTTAAGTTGTCGTGATCCTTTGGATCCGCTAAACCTATTGAACCGAAAATTTTGGTACTTTATCTTACCTACCATATTTCGGAAGCGCTTCCCTATTATATAGAAAGGCTGGAATTTCAGAAATAAGATTGCTGCAAAGGGTAAAATGTAGCGTATCTTTTGAACCATTACACTTTATCGATAATGTAAGATTTGGCTATTAAAGCCTTTCGCTTTTTATAAAAAATTTTTCAACCGTGCTTTTTACTTTGCTGTAATTGTTTTCTTCTAATAATTTAAGCAAGCTCTGTCCATCATAAAAAGCATTTAAATTTTGTGGTTTAAATGAACCATTGTTTATTCCGTTTAAAAAATTTATACCGTCTTCATAAAAGGAAGCAGAAGTAATAAAACAACCTCTGAATTTTTTCCCAGTATCTTGAATTTCTTTTTGAAAATGCCTTTTTGCAAATGGCAAAGTACGTCTAAAAAACCAGCTTAGAGTGTTTTTAGTATCTGAACTACCAATAGGAATTTTTGATAATGAAGAGTACCCTTTTAGTTCAACTATCAAAATCTCATTAGGGTTAGAAGATTTAATAATATAATCATACTCATAATTTTCTTTTCCACCCTCAGGCTTTACTATTGATAAAGTCTTACCATGTAGAATTTCTGCACTACTATAATAGTGCTTTAGTAGTGGATACAATAGGAATTCAAATAAAACTCCTCGTATGTCTTTTAAGCTATCTTCTTGTCCAGATGTTCTAATCGTAGTTAGTGCAGATTCAATTGTTACATTAAAGTCATCACTTATTGCAGCCACTTTTTTTAGCTGTAAAATGTTGAGCTTTTCGACAACATCGTAAATTGTTGTTCCAAAAATAGACCCTAAATCAAAAGCAATAAATCCCAGTGAGCTTATTTTCTCTAAAACATCTACTGCTATTGTCTTGTAAATAATGATAGGAAGAATTTTGCGCCTTCCATTTTTAACAGCATTTAAATTAATTTGTATCCTATTATAAAAACCGTCAAGATCTATTTGGGAGTAGTCTCTACTGATAACTACGTCTAAGACAACTAAGGTTTGTTTCTCTATAGTATCCGCTTTTTTCCCAAAGGTTGAGTTTATTCCAGTTGTTTTGGTATAGGCGAAAGCATCCCAAACCAAATTATTTTGCTTTGCGCCAATTGAAGGTGTTTTCTTGTTGCGGTAAATTGTCTTGTAATTATCTATTATATTACTTTTTTGTAACCACCGCAGAATGTCTGGTAAAAACATCCCATCTATAACCATCTTAGAAAAGTGAGCGCTTAGTAAGCTTTCTTCCTTACCTTCTTCCTTTTTACTTTCTTCCTTTAAAATATATTTGATATTATTTGAATCAGTCTTTTCATATATAAATTTCATTAATCTAAGCTCTTTTATTATTTCATCCAGTGTATTTACCTTTGTAGATGATTTTTCAAGTGGAGCAGCGACGATCTTTAATGCTTCATAGTAGGATATAACTCCGTCATTTATATCAATTGCTTCTAACAATCGATAAATTGGTGGGCGATGCTTTTTAGAAACTTCTTTAACCAGGGATAGAGTTAACCCATCCCTAGGATTTAAATATATAAATTGACCATTACCAAAGCTTAAGGGATTAGATGAGACGAGTATTCCTTTAACAACAGTTCGTTGAATGATTTTTCTAGCATTATCATCCTTTATCTGGAATGTGTTTACTAACTCTTTGGTTAACTCCTTGCCTGAAAGATATCTTTTATCACTAATAAGCTTAGCTATATAAACCTCATATTGATTGAGTTCATTACTAAGTAGCTTTAATGTTTCTTGTCCCACTGCCCTTATAAATTTTATATTGCTAAATATACCGCAAACGTAAAAAGTTGAAATGTTGTAGTTTTTATTTAATAACATATTGTTAATCAAATACTTATTTTTTTAATTAGATAAATATTTGGTCCGTAATGCATTTTAATACTTAATAATTGTCACACCAGTAATTTAACAAGTATAATTGTCCTTATGATAGCATGCCAAGACACCCTGGTACATGAGGCGTGCGAGGCTGTCTGCTGAAGCATGTGGCTTATATGGATTGTGTGTACCCAGCATGGTACGGGTATATTTTGGAAGGAATATACTCAGATTATCCAGCGGGTGCAAATACCGTATTGGCGAGCCGCAAGCTGGTTTACCACAGGTTAAGCAGTAGAGGACCGAGCACGGGAGTGCGAAGGTGCGGCTGCCTCAGGATAGCCCAAGATAGAGCAGGAGAAGAAGCAGTAGCACCAGATTCAGGAACGGGAGCAACGAACTGGGGCCGCGGCATTAGAAAGTAGAGAGGTAGTGTCTAAGAAAGAGTGTAAATGGGTTCGGGAGTGTATTTAGATCCTCAAAAAAGTAATCTCGCAATCTTTGCACTTCCGTTTTTCCTGATAAAGGTCAGCAGCATTAAATTTACCCTCGTACCGATCGAAAATATCAAGCCCGCGGCCCAGGTTTATTTTCCAGCCATTATCGGCCATAATGCTGCGGTCATGGACACTCCTGAACTCATAGGTTAAGTGTATACCTATATCAACCATGTTTTCTTTTAGGTCATCAAAATTGGCAATAGCTTCGGCCATGCGGTCTTCCGTATTCCAGGTTACAATATGCAAGTCTATCTCCTCATCGGGTTCCTTTATTTGTTCCAGCATAATGCAAAACTCCAGCAGGTTTTTAAACTGGTAATGCATTCGGATATATGGGTCCTGCAGAGTAATTTTGGAAGCGCCTTTCAAGTGTTGACCGAATAGCTTCCGATAAGAAATACCTGTTTGGTTATCCTTGATTAAGACCTGGTGCGGAGATGGATTTGCTTTAGATTCCTGGATTACAAAATCATTCGTTTCATTTAGAGCCTCCTCTTTTTCCTCGGCCTCTTTTTTCTTATCCTTCAGGGCCGCCAAGTAATTTTGCATTTCCAGCGTTTCAATAGATACTTCCCGACCACTAGCTTTTAATCGGTAGGTAAAATTAACCGGTTCGTTGCGGAAAGTTTCGTCAATGATGTATAACTGGTCCTTAACCCGCTTTCGGCCTTCTATGGCAAAATTGAGCAGCTCAATCAATTCATCCTGTGTTAATTCTTTGTGCGGATATAGTAATTTTACCAGTCCGGAAAATGACTTTCGGATAGCAGTTTTATCACGGGTAGATAAGGAACCGTCCAAATCTATAACCTGGTCCATTAAACCACTATAATCCGCTTTTCGCAGTTCGCGCAGGATTTCAGCTATGTAATCTACTATAAAACCATAGCTCGTGGAGAAAACCGAGTTCTTCAGAATTTTCACTTCCCAACCGGGTATGTACATATGCATCCGGTCCAGGAAAGCGCCTTTAATGTATCCGTCCGGGATGGATTCAAATAAATGGGAGTTCTTCAGCATGTAAGGCACCGTATGTTTGGTATTGCCGACAAAAGCTAAAGAAGCTGTAGCTTGGTAAGTCTCCTTGCCTCGGTTGAAGGATTGGTTAGCCATGTAGTTTTGCATAATTTTAACCAAATCACCGTCCACCCGGCGCCCTCCTACTTCCTGCTCAAACTCGTCTAAAGCAATCACATCCCAGTATCCGACCAAGCCAATGCGGTTACCAGTATTATTTACAAATAACCTAGCTTTAGAAACATCCCCACCAGAAACCAAAACACCATGCGGGGAAAGCTCCGAAAAAATATGGGATTTACCGGTTCCTTTTGGACCAAGCTCAATAAAATTGTAATTGTTTTCTACGTGCGTAATTAGCCTTGAAATCTGGATTAGTTTTCCTCGCTTGTTAAAAAACTCGGGGTTTAATCCTATACTGTGCATGAGCAAGTCTAGCCATTCATCACTAGTGAACTCCTTTCGGGCCTCCAGGTAATCATCAAGCCTTACATTAGAAACCTGGATAGGTTTTATATCTTCTATCAACCAGCGCACCTGGGCATCAGCCGCATGGGTGTACCCCATGGTTAGTATACACCACACACCGCCACCACTTAGCAGTTTCTGGTGCTCCATCACCATTTTATCAGCTATTGGTACATGGTTGATACCTAAATTGGCAAACTCGGCCTCGTAAATATTAGCCCTATCATTAAGGGAAACATTTACTTTATCGATGATTTTATAACTGCCCTGCTGCCGGATGGTTGACTTTACTATTTCGGCTTCGCTTCTATGAACGTAATTATTTTTAATAACCGTTTTTACTTTCTCAATACCCGCTTTTATAATTTCTTCATCATTAATAGCACAGTACTGTCCCAGTAAATATTCCAACACATAAGTAGGTACCACGGCATTGCCTTTAACACTGGAGGTTAAATCTTTGCGTACTACTTTCCCTTCAAAGTATTTTAAAATTTTATCTTGTAATTCCATTAAAAGTCTTGCTCAATCAGGGTATTGTTACTTACCGGTTCTTCAATTAAAGTATTCAGGTTATCTTCTTTATCAAAAATCTTGAGCTTCAGATAAGTCTCCTGCGCGGCTGAATGCAACAAATTAAATTCTAATTTGTAGATGCGCTCAGTAGGCATACTAGAAGTTGAATTTAATAACAGGTTTGCTTCGTTGCTAACCAGTTCGGAATTTTTGTATATACCTGCCACTAACTCTCGTTCTTTCTCGGTCCGGGATACCTTGTTTTCCTGGAGGATACTTACCCGCATCACATTAGATACAATTTTGAGCGGAGCACTCTTTACCAAAACCGGTTTCACTTTCTGGGTAATATCCTGACGCTTCCGGGAGCTCTCAATAACCGGCACAACCAGTTCCTGTAAGCTGCCACCCCCATGCACAAACTGGTGTCCTACTCCCTGCTTTTTATACCGGTTAACCGATGCCGGTATAACCACGGATAAAGAATCAGTAAAAAGAGAGGTAGCCGATAATTGTATCTTATAACCCAAGGTTGGTTGCCCCAAATCATCCACTATCTCATACCGGTTATGGGTAGTAACTGCTTTTAAACCTGTGGCATTTTCCTTATCTTTTTCATCTATTTCCCGGTCATTGAATATGAACCCATGGTCAGCGGTGATAATGACCCGGGCAACATTCAAGGAGCCATGTAATTTCTTCACCAATAATTTTAATTCCTCAACAGCTTCTTTGGCGGCAGTTAAAGTTTTACGCTCAGATACCTTTTTGTCCCCAATCATATCAATGGCATCGTGGTAAATGTAAACCAGCTTAGCCTTAAATATCTCCCTATTCTGCTCCTGATTGTTCTGTTGGATATCTGAAAATGGAACTACTCTTGCCTCTGGTTCCGCTTCAGTCAGCAATTTTTCCCGGTTTTCCAAGCCACTTGTAGAGAGTCCATCGATGGTAATGGCTCCCTGGTTGAATGCGAACTTTTTACCCGGGAGTAACTGTGCCATACCAATACTGGTTTTAGATGGTATAGAAGCTAATTGGTAGCGTATATCGGCGCTGTTTTTAGGGTCGCCGTGTAGTTCGGACAGCAATTCTTCTGCTACTTCATAGCGCAATGCATCAGAAATAATAACCACTAATTTTTGTTCAAAAGGCTCTATTTCCCTTTTATAAAACTCGTACTGCTTCGGAATATTTAGCCCTTTATAATCAAATTGATAGGCATTTAGACATTTTAACCATTCCCGATTACTTTTCTCCAGGAATTCTTCATAACGCTTGTTTACTAGACCAACCAGCTCTTCAAGTTTTATGTGGGTAGGAATTTCGGTATCATCCATACTCCGGTAAGCACACAAAGCCCGTCGATAAGCCTGGTCAATTTTATACCATTCCGAAGTATAAACTTTTACATAATCTTCTGGTTTATCTAAGATGTAACTGGAGATAGAATTTACCAGCTTCATCATTTCGGCGGCATGCAGCATAAAAGTTAGGCAACTATTCAGAGAAGCAGTGGTTGGCTCGGATGTACTTATTTTTTCCAGCCATTGGATAACAGCTTGTGGGTTATAATCCAGGTTTGCTGCCTGCTCAGCTATTAGTTGCCATTTCATGGGTAGGGTGTAAAAGGCAAAATCGGCCGTGGCTCCGTAAATCTCCAGCAGCTTAAGCTCCTGAACTGAGCCGGCGTTTACCTCAACGGCTTCCTGAAATTGTGCTCCTAAACCATCTTTCCGGGCTGCTTCTTCCTGCAACTGGTTCAGGCGGCTAAGTACTGCTGCCTTTTTAATTTTAAGACTTTTATAAGGATCTTCGGCAGCTGCATCCGGAATAAACTGGGCAAGGGAATTGTACTTAAAAACCTTTAATAGGTTGGCAAGCTTATCCGGCTCCAATTCATTTATTTCCTGGTCGAAATGTTGCTTTATTTGTTTGTTGAGCCACTCCAACAAATTGTTTTCGCGCACTTTCCGACCTACACGCTTTAGTTCTTCTTCTTGGCCGGGTCGTAGCAACGAAAACAATTTTGCCAACAGCAAGGACCAGTTTTCCGGAGCCTTAAATTTAAGGAATGCCGAAAATAAAGCCTGAACCAAGTTGGCCTCATCTAAAGACTCAGGTTTAAGTATGGGAGCACAAACTTCCTGCACCGAGCTGTATTTCAGCTCGCGCATGTAGCGCTTTATAAGTGGCTGATGGTGGCGCTGCAACCGGTACTCTTCCATAAAAGCAGCTTCATCGTCTAGCAATAATTCTTTGTTGGCCAGGAGCAAATCCAGCAAAGGGAAGTTCAAGTATTCATCCTGTTTTTTGGGGCTCTCTTGGTTTAGGTACAAAAATACTTTTTGCTGTTTCCACTCACCATGCAGCATGGCTTTCATGTAGAAATAGTTTTGTTGAAACTGAACTACCCGGATATCTTTTAAGGCTAATGCCGCTACCTCTTCTTTAAAATCTGCTTCTTTATCAAAAAAAAACAACACCCGTAATTGGGGGTGTGTTCGATAATATTTCTCTATTTTCTCCTGCAGCATTTACTTCTTTCTGATTCAACTAATATTTGAATTTTGGGCTTATTACTTAATAGGGGCTACTACGCCTTTAAATAATTCGTAATTAGCAGTAACGCCATTATCCAAGTCAAACTCAATTTGTTGATCGGCTTTATCCTTAAGCAGTAAATCGTATTGCTCACATTCTAGCAAATCTTTCCGCAGCTTATCTAGTTGCCGTGCTTCCGTCCGACCTAGGGCTGCTCCTTGAATTTCTAATTGGTCAATATGCTGGTTTAGATACTGCATATGGGGCAACAAATATTTGTCCCGAATTTTGCCTACCGTAAATCGATTCATGCGGTGCATGTATACCAAAACCTGAAAAGCACCTTTAGGCGAGGTGAACAACCAATATATTGGTTTCTTTTTATACGTACGCACATGGTCTTTCCAGAAATCACGCACCAGATATTGCTCCAGGTCCTGGTTCAGACATTCCTGCAGGAAGTTCATGTTTATCGTTAAGGTTTCTTCGCCCCAAATAATTTCTATAAAATGAACTGTACGGTGAAGTACATCATCTGTGAAGCGACAGGACTTACCCATTAATGGTAGGATAGCGTCCTCATCAATAGAAAAGGCTAATTCTTTTGTACCAATGTGCAAAGGAGAAGCAATAGCATAAGAGGCGATTTCTTCTGGTGCAGGATTAGGATATGCGATTTGTAAGCCTGGCTTGTCCAATCGATATCGCCCTATAAAGCAGCCAATCGCATAAGAAATGAGCTGCTTTAACACTACATCTCTTTTGATAGGTAATTCAATCCTATCCCGATTTCCCTCACGAAATTTCAATTCTATTTTTTTGAGTTGATCATAATATAACTCATCCTGAAATAATGTAATTTGACTTAATGGCACTTCTGGATTTAGTTCCTCTTGAAGGCCATAAAGATTTATATAATATTGATTTAATTGCTCTTCATTTTTAAGAACTTTAAAGAAATCTGTAGTAATTGCATTTAACCACTTTTTAAAACTTTCCTCCAAGCTGATGTCACAACTTGTTAAAGAGGATATGTTAAAGTCCCAGCTTGTTTCTCTTGTATCCCAATCTTTTTTCGATATTTCAACATTTTCATTAATTAAAGTTCGTTTAACTTCATTAATACCATTGTTTAACAAATCTTGAATTATAGGAAAATCTCCGACGGTTCCAACTTCGAACTTTTGTCCAGGTGCAATAAGGCTAAAGATATGTTTACTTACATTACTATTTAAAAGCCCTAACAAAGCTTTTTGGTCAAAAGCATTGAAAATTTTTGGACCAACAGCCTGCATCAGCTTCCCTTCACCAGTTTCTCTCGCGGCAAAACCACTTCTACTCACATCATTCCATGACAATCCATCAGCAAAATTGTAACTTATATTTTGGGGTCTAGATCTAAGTTTTCCTTTACTATCTTTAAAGCTTCTAATTTCTTTGCCATCATCCTGCCAGTCCATAATTGCATACAAATTTCCATACCACTTGCGATAGTCTCCACCTCTTACTACAGGGAACCACTTACCTTCATTAAACATGTTCGGTCTACCGAAGAGGTTAATTTTTCTACTATCTACTTCCCACCAGCTTCTAATAAATTTGTCATCATCTCCAGTCGTAATTCCTTTTCTTGGTTCTGCTACCGTTCTAAGATTGACTGATTTTTTATATGCTTCAATTACATTCGTACTCATCCAATAGACGAAGGGTGCAGACGGTATGTCTAAAAATATTTTTTGTTTAGCCGTATAAAAGCCAAAATCTTGATTAAAGAACCTAGCTTGCTTAATACTTGGAGCCTCAACCTTTACATGATGGTGATAGAGCTTTCTGTAAATTCCAACTTCACTATTATCACTTGTTTTTAAGACATTAAAGGCTACGGTACCAAAATCTGATCCGAATATACCTCTCCCAAAATCTAACAAACTTTTAATAAAAGTAGAAGTTAGCAACAACTCTCTTAAATCAACAAACGAGTCCTTTGTAAGCCAAGATGCTATGTTTATAATTGAAATAGCACCATTATTTTTTGCTAGAGCTAAACAGACCTCCATAAATACAGTCATCAAATCTAGCTTTGATTTTATGTACTTATTCTCAATATAGGCTTTGAGGTTACCGTTCATATTAGACCTCCCCATGTATGGTGGGTTCGCTGCCACGGCCTCGTACTTTATCGTCAGTTGCTCCAGCACATTTATAAACGGACGAATCTTAGGCAGAACGGCCTCTTCAGAGAATTCCCTAAAAGGCTTAATCTCCAGCTCATCGAAGCGCTTAAGAATGAATTCCAGCTCCTTAGGCTTTAGGGAGAACTGCATGATGGAGCCAAGGTTCTGTGCATCCTGCATCAGTGTAAGTGCCTTTGTCAACGACTCCTCATAAGAAACACCTTCTTTACCTAAAAAGTCCAGTACTTCTTGTCTGCTAAATTGCGCTGGCTCTGGCATAGCATACACCCGCGGCAGAATACCGCTCTTCAGGACGCCTTTATTCTTAGAGGCAGCCTTAAGTAGAATTGCAAAGCGAGATAGCTGCGCAGCTCGTTTATCAATATCCAAACCAAATAGGTTGTTGTTGAGAATACTCTCTACGGCCTCTTCGGGCGGGTAATACTCTTCCAGGTACATCTGGTAAAGCAAATCAAACCCTTCTACTAAAATATGCCCGGAGCCAACAGCAGGATCCAGTAATTTAATATCTGCTACTTCCTTAATAATAGGGTTACTGTATTGTTGCTCCGGAGCTTCCACTAAGTAGCGCATTTCCTGCTTTAAGGAGCTCTCCGGATTCAGGTCCAGCCACAATTTGCCTACGGTGTTTTGCACCATGTATTTTACAATCCAGTTAGGCGTAAAAATTTGAGTGGCGGCCGGAATATCCGCTGCTTCAGCTTTTTTATTTTTTTTAAAACCGGCAAAAACCTCATCTTTCCTGTCAGAAATATAAAACTGGTATAACCAGCCTATCAGTTCTACTTGTTTGTAATCTTCCTCCGAGATGGCATCCGTTGTATTAAGCAGGTGCAGGAATCCTTTTTCCGATAAAATATCGTTGGGCAAAAGCAGTTCGGTATAATCATCAATGCCGCCAAACACCCGGTTAAGCAAGGTATGGCTGTGGCAATAGCCAATCAGCAGAATTCCGAATGCTTCTGTTTCCTTCTCAAAATCAGAAATTATGGTTTGCAGGCGCTGTCTTTCTTCTTTATTTAAAAAATCGTATTGGCCCCGGCGGGCTCTTTGCAGAATTACCGGCAATAAACTGGTACCTTCAGCATATTCCAGTTGGGGCAGGTCGTAGTTGTTTTGCGCCAATATTTTTATGGCCATCATGCGGTTAAACCAGGTATAGGCCGCCTCTTCCACTACTTCTTTTATGCCTTTACGGTTAATGGCAGCTTTTAGTGCTTTCCATTTGTTCGGCAAAGTAGCATCATCAAATACATTGCCCCGGAACATATATCCCCCAGCAATAGCTTGCGGTTCTTCGGTTATGGTTCCTTTTTTATCAAAGCCCCAGTACATTACTTTTCGCTCTACCCCGGCCAATAGTATGGTTCTTGCTTTTTGGGCAAAGGTTTTAAGCCTGGATGTATTTATGCCGCTCCGGGTTGTTGGTTTTACTTCTGTATTATCTATGGTAGTATCAAAATTTACATCCATGGCTTAAAACTTATTTGATGATTATGGTCTTGTTTTGCTGCAGCAGGGCCAGCATTTCTTTTCTAACTTTTTGTAAATATTCTTCTAATTCCTCTTCGGTTGATATTTTAGACTTAATGCCTGTAATGTAATATTCCTGAGGTTCGCCTACTGGTGTTAGCTTAACGTCTACTCCGGTACCGTTTTCTTTTGGTAGTACAGCAGCCTTTTTAGAGGCATGCGCAACTATCTTCTTAAGCTCACTAGATTTAAACTCTGATAGTTGGGCTTTTTTTAATTTGAGGTCTGTTATTGCACTCAGCGCTTGAATTGTTTTTATAGTGCGGTCTTCATCCGAATAAATATGTGGCTCATTTACTGCATAGCTTTCTGCATCTTTTTTAAGCTCTGCGAAAACTTCTGTGTATTGCTGTACCACACCTGCCTTCAGATTTTCTACCAATTCTTTTAGCTCGGCTTTCAACTCGTCATAAGCCTTCCGCACATGCCGGAACTCAAACCTAGGGTCTTCTAATTTTAAAAATTCACCCATCTTCTCGGCTTTCTCCTGGGCTGAAGGGGGTAAGGCTTTGAAGTTTTGCTGGTTATCCTGGTAGAAGCGTTTAATAGCATCGTAGTCGGCACGGGCCCGGTTGGCAAAATCCTTCATTCCTTTTGCCTTGTCGAAAAGTTCTTTTACAACCAACTTTTCATTCTCCAGCAACTGGAAGAGTTGTTTCGGATTACGTTTAGTAGCCCATTCCTGCAGCTTGTTCCGCAAGGAGTAGAAAGATTCGCCGAAAGGATACTTTCCATGGTAATCGTTCTCCAGCGAAATATATTCTTTACTAATTTGAACCAGCTTGGCTATTATTAATTCGCTAAGCTCATTTCCATCTGATGTGGCTGATAAGTCCAGGTTAAAAACCTCCCGGAAATTCATGATGGCTTTATCAATGGTTTGCTGGTCTATTGCCTCCCCAGCTTTAACAATACAAACCGGCCGCTCCGGAGTAGACAAAGCTTTATTAATAAACTCAGTTACGGAGAAACGTGGCTGGTTCCGGTATTCAAATTCCCGCTTCTTCTTTTTTACTAATTTAACCAGCATCTCCAGCACGGCAGTATCACGCCAGCCAAAAGGAGCCTTTTCAAAATGGTTTATTAAATCGCTCACCGCAACCTGATTCCCATGATTGGAGATAAAATCATCAACCATTTGTTCGGGTGGGGTTAAATCAGGCATTTCCTGTTGCAAACTTGCCGCTGAGGTGCGCAGTTCTATAGCCGTTTTGGCATAACTTGCCGATAGCCTGTGGTACTTATAAACCCGTTCCAGGTGTTTATCTAGCAAGCTTCTGAAGCGATCATGCGGCAGCGTTCCATTAATTTCATTTGCTTCTAAAACCTGCTGTCCGGATAAAAAGCGGGTTAAACTATAATTGTTTTCCAGCTTGGCAACCAGCTTTTTTCGAAGGTCTTCATTGCGAGCCCTGAATTTCTCCAGGGTATTGGATCTTTCTCCTGTGGCGGCTTCGGAGTTGTTCCGGAAATACTTTTTGGTTTTACAAAACCACTCAAAATCTGTTTTAAACTGAGCATCCTGGTGGTACCATTCATTTACGCAGATACATAAATCGTTCCCGCTGTTGTTTAAAGCTTTCTGCTGTATATCACTGGTGTCTGTAAACAACACCGTTAATTTAAAATCACCCGAACGGAAAAACTCCTTATCATCTACAGCATAAGCTACTCTAAAATCGTTTTGCCCGAAAGTATGCTTTGGCGCTATTTTGGTTAACTTTCTAAAGAATTCATCAAACTCAGAAAGTTTGTCATCAAAACCAACATTTAAGCTCTTAATCATCATCTGCACATCTATTTCATCTTCGTTAAAGAAGAAATAGCTGCCTTTCTCTTCCCGGATTATGCTTTCCTCAATTAGCTTATCCAGTACTTCTTTTATCTTGTTTTGCAACTGAAGCTTATTTTGGTCCACATCCGTCATCATCAAAACCGTTAGGTTATCCAAGTTAGAGGGGAAGGTAAGCAGCGTTGGCTGGGGCAGGTTGGAAATCATAAAGAGCGTTTTAACTACCCGCTCTGCAAAAAGATTATTTTTTACATAAGATAAAGTAAGCCCGTTATCAATGGCCCTCCGGCCACGGTGGGTTAGGTTAGTTAGAAATTGCTTGTTAAAAAAGGCATCAAAAGGCATAAAATGCCCTACCTCCACCTCAGCGTTTTGCTTAGCGGTATAGTGGGTTATACCCAAAACTGAGCGTTCGTTATCTTTTACTTCTTTAATTACAAATCTTAGCGACTGGAAAGATTCGAATACATGAGCAATTAGTTTAAATTGGTAAGGAACAAAAGGATAAGCCAGAATAAATTCCTCTTCCCGATGGTAACCTTTATAAAGCTCATGCCGCATTTTAAATTGGTTTTCGATGGCATCCTTTTTATCGCGGTACATTTTACCCAATACCTCAATGCCCTTAGAGTTTTTATCTAAAACCCTTTTTTGAGTAATGTATGAAGCATCATTGCTTTCCAGGGAAATTCGAGTATCGAAGCGACCCAGAATCTTACCGAATTCATCCTGGACATCAACAGAGCCTTTTGCTCCCGAAGAAACATCGTCTAGGGTTTGCTGAGCCGTACAGGTAATCCAGACTTGGTTATTGCAGTCTTCGCTTACTCTTTCTACTATGTTCTGGAAGTTAAGCAGGATTTCTTTGTTGGTACCAATATATTGCGATACCTCATCTACTAGGAACACTAGCCGGTAATCTTTATCTTTACCTTGTAAGAATTCTCTTAGCTCTGGAATAAGCGAGGAGGTAATACTTATTTTAAAAGTATCAGGATTTGTAAGCTTGGCATGCAGTGCAACCGTATCTAATTCCGGGACCAACTGTTTAGCAATACCCAGGACACTTTCCAGCTCGTAAGAGGCTACATCTGCTGCATCCGACTTCCAATCGTGTCCAAGTTCATCTGTAACTAATTGCTTAAATTCTCCAAACTTACCTTTATTATCCAGGTATTTCTCAAACAGGAGAGCTAACGGAATGTCATTGGGATTATAGCCCCGGAACTTGTTAAACATATTCAGGAAGATCCGGGTCAGGCGCTCACCACTGCCGTCATCCGTTTCATCCTCCACGTTAAACATAATATTATCACATGCTGCCTGGGCCATACGCTTCCGCATTAAGGCAACATTGCTGGGAGTAATATTCTCGTTTTTACCAGCCTTGGTGGTGTCATATTTCATTACCGCTTCCATGAAATGGTCCAGGGCAGACGTGGATGTTTCTGGATTAAGGCAGTAGTGGATGTACTTAATAAAGTGAGATTTTCCGGACCCGTAGTAACCGTTTACCCAAATACCAGTTTTCCCTTTCTTTTTATTTTGTACCGTATCTAATATCAAGTACAATTTTTCAATGAGTTCATCGGTAAAGATGTATTCATTAATTTCTGCTTTAACTGTCTCGGCATTCTTGTTACTAACTACAACGGCAGGATTAATATCCCTATCAATAGGTTTGTCGTAAATCTCCCTAATTTTCATGGGTACTAATTGAGTAATTTTATGGCTCTATAAAGATTTTCGTCGTTTAGCAGACCGAAAAGGTTATAATGTTCCTTGGCCTCGCCTGGATAAAAAAGGATAATCTTGTATCTGGACGAGATGTATTTCTCGAAATTGTTTAAAAACTTGCTAGCACGTAAATAAGGGAAAATAGCTCCAAAGCCATGTACTAACACATAACCCACCTCAAAATCTCCTGATACACTAAAGTGTTCCTGAATTCTGGTATGGAGATAATTTATAAATCTATCACTATTGGCATCACGTTTCAGCGATTCATCCACTTTTTCAGGTTTAATTGTTTCTTGCTCCAGGAAGAACTCATACTTGGTTTTCTTTCCAAAATTATTTCCCTTCAAAAAGGAAAGAAACTCCTGAAAAATATCAATCACTAAAACATTTAAGTAGCTATTAGGCCTATAAAGCCTATCCCGGATATTCTGAATCTCTGCCTGGATTTGATATTCCTGCTCTGGATCATACATGTACATGTAAGCCGGAAAATACAAATTACCAGTTGTAGGATCCTGAAAGTCTTTATTGGCTAACTGTTCATACAGCTGCGTAATTGTCATAAATAAGCTTCTCTCTCTGTTTTATTTACAAAGCATGCTTCTAAAAACCAAAGGTCTCCAGCAGTCACAAAGAATTTCCAAAAGGAAGAAGAAATATTTTCTGGTTTTCTAAGTTGGTTTCTACTCAAAAAACCTGCATCCTTCAGCATGGTCATGAACACCGAAATAATCTTATTCCGGGAGTTATCTGTCCATCCAGCCACAGTAGCATCTTGGGAAACAATTTCATCCAAGCGCATTTGTAAATCGAACTTTTCCAGGTGGTAATCCAAAGTTCGCCACTTTTTAAGAACTACCTCAAAATGAAAATTTAATAATAATGGGTAAGTCTTAAGAATTATGTAATACAAAGCTAACCTTTGCTCCTTTTCCTCTAATCCCTCAAAATAGAACCAAAACTCCCTGTCTACTGAACCTGCCCTATTCCTTAACTCGTTCGCAATTCTGGCCCTGGAAGCCTGAGCATTGATTTTTAGAAGTAGGTTTTCTTTTACTTCTTTTTCTAAAAGCTCTTTGAAGGAGGGTTCTTTAAGTAGGGGTAGAACAGCCCTAAATTCATTAAATAGCAATGCTCCACCCATAAACGAGGCATTGTATTTAGGTTTTGGTGCTGGTTTGTTATTCAAGGGTCGGCGTAAATGCAAATTCTCACCCAATAAATTAATATTTCCTGTAATAACAAAGCTTTTAATTTATGCGATAGCGCTTTAAAGCTAAACAAAATATTTTATAGTTTATTATAATATATATTTTATTTAATATACTAAAATTAAGCTTTTGTTTCTCAGTAGTTTATTAATTTACATGAAGGACAACATGGTTTAAAAGCTTTATTTAAGTAAACCAGAGAAGATTTATTCGAAAGTCACAATAGTTATTTGTTTAAATCTTTATAATCAGACTGTAGGATTATATCCAGAACTTACCAGTTGCCGAGCATTAATTTAGAGGGATAGGCTCATTACTGAAAGCTGTAGAACCTAAAATATAGGTATTGCCATCATCAGAGATATTACGCTTAAAAGCACCAGCATTATTGAAAACTACGCAAATTATGGAGTATCTAATAGACGTATTTTCCAAACCCAGGATTCGTTCCTGAAGAGAAACTACCATCCACGCTAAGTTCTAACCTACTCGGTTACTACCCAGATTTACCTGTTAAGACATTTTCAGGAAGTATATGGAATATTAAAAATTATTGTTTTGGATGAGGAGTGTAAAATATTTTTGCATAATAGGCTGGAGGAACTTCTAAAGGCTTTGCCTCATGCTTTTGTGGATATTTACTCTCTTTTGAAGCATTCAAATAACTTTCAAACTCGTATTTAAAGCAACTTATGTGCTCCTGGGTAACTATAGAAAGTAGAGAAGCATTTTTATTTTTCTTCCTTATTAACTTTAGAATAATATGCTTTTCAAACCCCATAAAGTCTGCTGCTTCTAAAACGGTCATACCTATTAAGATTTTTAAATATTCTGGTAAGGATGGTTCTTCAGGTACTATTTCCCTTCTTTTGCGGATTCTTTTTATCTTCTTTTTTGCTGGCATAAAATATTTTGCTATTCACCCAATTCTTCAAAAGGTAGGGCATAGGTTATAAATGATCTTTTCCTTAAATATATTTAATATATTAGGAAAAACTAATATCATGTTTTATTTTTCGATGCCCAATGCATAAAGCTTATGACATCAATAGGGCATAATAGTTCGAATAAAATTTTAAACGTGAACTGCTCCATTAACGAATATACAAAGGCCCGTTCTTTTAGCCTCCTTCGCCCTGACAATTAGGTTTATTTCTCTTAATATGACTTTTCTTAAAATAACAGATTTAACCTATGAATCGGTAACCGATAGCTTTTATCAGATTGCACAAAGACTTTTTGCCGATTACGTTCTGAAGGTTAATGAGCACCTTTACCGGCTTTTGGACATCGAGTTCTACTATTATGCCCCTGGTCGCTTTGAGGATGTATACGCCCACCTGCACAAACATCAGCTCCAAAACGGCAAGTGGTACTTCCATGGCTCCGGCATCGATATCACCTTCGGGAACGGCATCAACCATGGGGGCATCCTGATCCGTGCCATCGGCCGGCTGACGGGAGAGGCCCATGCCCGTAATAACATCCAAAAGGATATCCATGGGCCTCTAAACGTAAAAACGGAGATATGCTCCCATCTCCATGGGGTGTTCGACCAGCAGCCCAACGTGTTTCACCTGGAAGATGTCAGCAGGAAGCGAAAGGAGGCCGGCATGGTGGTGCCGGAATATATTGTCAAGACGAAACGCATCGGCTTAAACCCTTCGAAGGATGAGTTGGAGCAGCGCTTCTGCAATGGCAAGTTTCGTTATGTCATTTTCCCCTACTTGAAACTAAAGGATAAAACAACCATTGCCCATGATATGCTCGCCCAGTTTCCCGTACTCGGGAAAGAGGGTGTAAACAAGGAGCTCGGCTCCATCTTCCTGAAATAAAGAAACATTACCTCCTAAATGAGTTTTCAATCCATCGCCGACTACATCAATAACCATTCGGAAGCAATAGTAAACAATCTGGAGCCCGAAAGCATTGCGGTATACAAATACCTGAAAAGCGAATTTCATCGCACCAACGTGGCTGAGAACCTCGTCTTTCAGTTTCTCTACCGAAGCTTCTACCGGCTCGACAATGCCGGGTTAAGCCCTCACTTTAAGAACGAGTACTTCAAAATTCTGGAAGAGGAAAAAGGCCGGGATGCGCATGACATAGCAACCATCCTTCGCAGGCTCTACGGCTTTAAAAACAGGAAGGACCAGAACAGCCTTCAGTTTTCCTTCGCCACGAAGCTGCTGAACACAATCGATAACGACCTTCCTATTTATGACAGCGAAGTAGCCAGGGTGTTCGGTTACGCCAGGCCATACCAGACCAACTTCGAGGCAAAGCTGGCAGCCTACCAGAACCAGTTGCAGCACATAACGGATGTTTATAAAACAATCGTCAAGGAGGGGTTGATTGAACCGGCACTTACCTGCTTTGACCTTAAATTCAAGGAGCATGGCCTGCCGGAAATGAAGCGAATGGACTTCCTCTTTTGGTCCGCAGGAAAGCTCATGAAAAGGGCTCCGGTAAGTGAGCTGGTGTAAAGGCCTGGGAACTTCCCGTATGCAACCACTTAAAGCCCTTGCCGCATAGTAACCGACCGAGAAACCAACTTCGCCTTTAGCTGCCGAAAGGTGGTAGCACCTGCTCACAGATACAGAGAAAACAGAACTGGAAGCGCCATTTTGCTTCAGGCCCCAGCTCTCCCCCGTTGTGCTGGACGACGACAACCTGGTCCGCTCCCTTAGGGATTTGATTATCCTTAATTTTTAGTTAGCCAAATATTTCGTTTAAGATATTTGTAATATTGCTATTATAATTATCTTGCTAATTAAATATACCTTCTAAATTTTCTGCAATTGGAGTCTACAGCGCCTGAAAAGCTATTTAAAAGTTGTATGTTCATTATCCGCCAAAGTAACTCTACCGAGCAGGATATCCTGGATGAGTTTAATAATCTTATTAAGAAACAGAAAAGGGAAAGATTAGAGAACGGGAAGTTACTTTTAACCATTTACGGGACCTTTTTTAAAGCTACATTTAGTTTAGACATCACTACTAAAACTATGAAAATGCTGACTGTTGAAACTCGCAAAGAAGCCTTTCTGGAGATGCGTTCTTATGCTAGAGCAATGCAGTTACGAATGTATGAAGACTTCCACAATGTTTACAGGGACGTTAGGACAGAGTGGAAAAAAAGTTTTATACCTGGAAAGCAGGAATTTATACTAAAACAATTTATGGATGAACCACCATTCGAAATTGTGGTTAGCTTCAATAATATATTTGGCTATTGTACTGTAATCTTCGGTCAACGCAAGCTTAGCTAACCTTATTCACCTCATTAGGTAGCGTAGTTTTTACTTAGAAGCTGCTCAAATTGAAGGTCTTTTATATATAAACATCCTGCATCAGTAACAGTTTCTTCTTCAAAGAAATATTTACCTCCGCTTATAAAAATAGATGTACTAAAAACATCAAAGGATGAAATGTCATACAAAGTCGTATTAAAGTCTAAAAGAACTATTGAGTTTTTATTCTCTATTAAATAATATTTCTGAGGAATAAAAAAGTTTCTTTGCATAATTTCAACTGAAGTAAAATCTTCAGAAAATATCAAGGAGCTAAATTCATTAAAATCACAATACTCAATTTTGAACTTATTTTCTCTACTCTCCAATTCATTTATTTTTAATTCATCTTTGATAATTTGGCTTTGGCATCCTAGAGATTCATATTCTTTATCAGATAAACTTTTTTTAAGCTTATGGAAGATTTCTTGTCTTAACCATAGAAAGTCTTTAGACTTTCCGTATTTGTTAGCATTGTCAATATCTTGGAAAGCCATAAAATTTTTGTTATTCTTCAAAGAATCTATCGCTTTTACATAAAAAAGCCAAGGGTTATTGGTTTGGTATGCATCAATTCTGCTAAGGATCGTTTTTGTATTTCCTTCATCATACAGGCCTTGATATATCATCAAAGCTTTAAATAGTAAATATGGAGAATCAGAATCAATCCTCAATGCCAAATCAATGTGCTTTTTTGCTGATTCACTTTCTCCAACAGAAGAGTAAGCATTAGCTAATTCTATATGACACAAAGCATGGTTTGGGTACTTGCTTAAAATAGCTACAAGATTCTCAATTACACTTTTTCTGTCAAAACACGCATATTCATCGTACATGTCGGCGAACAAATAAGCGACTTCCTTATATATTTCAGCTAATACATTGTTAGGATCAATCTTTAAAGCCAATTCAAAAAGTTTTTTCGACACTATATAGTCTTCCCATTTTATTGTTTCGAAAGTTGGAAAGAATTCATTTTTAAAATTAAAATAACCGTCAAGTACTGTTTGTTTTGGAATTCCAAATAGGTTCTTGGAGTTTAAAATATAAAATCCTATATTAAACAGTTGCTGAGATTGATAATTAACTTCTCTGCCCAGTTCATTTTGAAGAATCTGAGCAATTTTACTTTCTACTCTGTTTATTACATCGTCTAAAGTATTATTGATAATTTTTGAAGCTTCTAATGCTTTTTCAGTAGGATTAAATTTTTCATTTACTTTTCTTATTAGATATTTTATTTTATAACTATCTGTTTTAATTTCTTCCAATGAGCTTTTTTCACTTGTGGAGTCAATTCTTTGATTGAAGCCGTGAACATCATTTATAAATAAAGCAACAGCTGCAAAAGTGTACTGGTTACAAACATGCTGATGTTGAGGGGAGCTAGGCTTTTGAAGGTTTGGGAAATTTTCAAAAATTGTTACTTTACTAATTAAAGATTCAAATTCATAAATCCTCTGTTTGAAATTAAGCTTCTGTGCATTGGCAAATATCTCTTTGAGTCCGTGGAGATTTTTTACTAAAAAGCTCGTTATGAATTCTTGCTCCATAATTTTTTAAGATATTGTTTAAGCACCTGAACTAACGAATATACTATATATTTATATTAGTATAAAAGCCTTAGTCAGAAAAATTAGGCGGGGTAGCTTTCCAGAGAAAGTACCAGAAAAAGACCGCAAAAAAGGCCCGCTCAGTTTACTCCAGAAGGGTTTTCGCTTATAACTGGTATTATGTAAAACAAGGGTTAAATTCTGGCTTTTGTTATATTTTCTTCCCTTTTGTAACTTTACTACTATTAGAGTTGCCAAAATACTCGGATGTTCTCTGTGCCGTTTTTGAGACAGATGATATCTGTAAAGCTTCTGTTCAATATTAAGCCATTACTATTAGATTTGTATTTATATTCTCTAGGAGAACCTTAAAAGATTAAATGCTTATTTAAATAAAGTTCAGCA
>NZ_BJYS01000025.1 GCF_007991635.1 Adhaeribacter aerolatus
GAACATAATATATTCTGATTGACAAGCCATAAGCAATTAAAGAATCGGACCATTTATGGAATATCATTTAGGAGAGATGGTAGTAGTATAAAATACATTCAATAGGTGAGGTTATAAATTATTCCATCCGCACCCGTTATTCCACGGGGATATTCTGCTTAAAGGCATTACAGGTAAGTACCAGAATTGATTAATTATTTGTCTTACTCCTTTATGCCGTAGATTCTTAACACTATAACCAACTTAGACAGGAAAGCCTTTTGCTGTGCTGCTTGATTATTTACTATTTTGTATAAAACCAATATAGGTGGTTTACGCAATTAAATGATGATAGGAGTCGTAGACAGGTAGCTTGTTGAAATAGCTGAATCTACTTTTTACAAGTTGTAATAGTTGTTTCGACCAACTCCAGAAGACCAATCGTATACTTTTAAGCGCATATCTTGTTTTGCAAAAGAATAAATTATTTAATCGAGATAAGGTTTGTATTCTATCCGTTGCAGCACATCGTTCTTAAAAGTAAGATATACATAGTCTACTCCTTCGCCAGCCACAATTTCGATTTTGTCGGGTAAATACGTCTGGTTTTTAAGCGACCGGAATATTTGTTTTACCTCTGCCTTGTGTTGCCCGATTTTTAACGGATATTGAAAAATAGGCATCGGATCTGTAATGGCGGCTTCCTTAAAAAAACATTTTGGTTCGGCGCTGACCGCATACAACGTAATGTGCGATTGGTTCTTCCGCAACGTAATTAAGGTATCGGTTTGGTTGGGTACAAAATGGTTGCGCGTGGGTTTTTTTGTTATCTGCACATTTTTACCCATCAGTTTTTGTACTTCTATAAACGAAACAGAGTCGAGCCGGAAAGGAGCATTGGCAAAATCATCTTCTACCCGCAATGTGTCCAGAACAGGTTTCTGAGCGGGTGCAACAGTGCGCTTGGAAACGGGATTTTGGTTGGCTACCGGCTCTTTGCGGGGCTCCGAACAGGCCACATTGGTTAGTATTCCAATACTTATAAGTACCAGATAAACAGATTTTCCGGGTAAAACGCTAGCGAACATACACAATCAGGCTGGTACCAAAACAGGTGAGTTATTATAACCTAGTATACGCAAAAAAGAGGAATATTTTTGTAATATTTTGAATAATTTATTGGAATATATTAATTATAATATAAAGGCCGAATAAGATGGAGCAAGAACATTCATTTTAAACTTACAATTTTTATCTTGGCGTTTACTATTAAATGATTTAGAAATAGGGTTTTTAGAAATCAGAATCCAATTGCCTGATTTAAATTCCTTTAAGGCAGGTTGCTAAAGAATGATCATCTGTTTTAATAAGAGAATTAAAACGATAAGTGATAATAATTTAGTAAATCTCGATCCGGTATTTCTTTATTTCTTTATCCAGGCCAACGGCATTGCCACTGATTTTATCTAGCAGCGCCCAAAACCGAGGACCGTGGTTTTTCTCGACGGTATGCGCCAACTCGTGCAGAATTACATAATCGCGCAGGTGCGCGGGTAACCGCATCAGGTGCAAGTTCAGGTTAATGTTGTTTTGGTAAGAACAACTGCCCCAGCGGGTGCCGGCCTTTTTAATAACCACTTTCTGGTAACTAAACCCAAATTGCCGGGCAAAATAATCTACCCGCGTAGGTAAATAATTTTTGGCTTCCAGCCGGTAAGTTTCGTCCAGCGCTTTCCGGATGAACTGCTGAATGTCATCATCGGTGGGGGCACGGTAGGCTGGGTAAAATACCTGAATTTGGGTTTGGGTTAAGCGCGCTTTTAAAGCTGCTTTGTCGTGGGGCAACAAGCAGAGCTGGTGCGAAAAGGTATGATAGTTTTCGTCGGGCCGGAATACCGTCAGGTGGTTTTCCTGCTTTTCTATTTTGGGCAAGTGGTGTTTAATCCAGTCTAATTTACTTTCCAGAAACCGTTGGGCCTCTTCGAAAGTAGCGCGGGGCGGTACCACTACCCGGATGCCCTTAAGTGGCTGCAGCCGGATGCTAATGCGTTTTGCTTTGAGGCTGCGCTGCAATAAAACCGGGCCAATGCCAGGTAGGTTTAATTGTAAAGACTGAAGTGAATAAGAAGATGCTGGGGACACAAATAAAAAGCTTTCGGGTCCCAAAATTAAGCAATCTTCTAAAATAAAAACGGCCGGATAACAAAAATAATCCGGCCGCCAGTAAATATTAGGTTGTACGTTTTACGTTACACAATTAACGGTAAGCAACTTGTATGCAGGCTGTAGGTATACCGAAATAATTTAGCGGTTATTCACCCCAAAGCTTTCTTCCCAAGTATTGGAAACGTAAAACGTACCACGTAAAACGAATTACGTTATACGTAACTACCGTACATTTCCGCCCGTGCGGCTGTCGTCGGAGTTAGAACTGGGAATACGGGTGCTGTCGGTGGTGGCGGCGCGTACATTGGGCTCACCGGAACCGGACGAAGTAGCCCGGATAGCAGCATCATCGGGCAGTTGTTCCGGCGCTAAGTCGTGGGCTGCAAAACCTTTTACCTCCGTTTTATTGGCCATATCGTTGCGGTTATTATTATCATTCGAAACATCTACCGGGGCATTAGCGGCGCTGGTGCCGGCCGTTGCATTAACCTCCGAAGGATCAGAGTTATTATTGGCCATAGAAGCACTATTGGCGGCTTGGTTCTGGTTGCCTCTTTCCCACACTTCAAATTTCTCCATCTCGTGTTTAATGCCGGTCATAAACCAAGCCAGTAAAGCTACATCGTCCAGTAATCCAATAACCGGGATGAAGTCTGGTACAAAATCAATGGGTGTTAAAAAGTAAAGCAGCACCGCAATGCCACCCACAATGGTACTGGTCGGGATGCCGGTATACTCGCCGGTGACCGCTGCTTTTATTAACCGGGTTAAGGTTTGCAGGCTTTCCCATACTTCGTGGGCCAGGGTACCTAAGTCTTTTTTCTCGCTGGCTTTTTTATAAGTATCATTTAACAGTTCTTTTACCCGCAAAGGTTTTTTGGCATAGTCTTCGGCCTTGCTCAGTATTTTCTTAAAAATGCCGGACTCTGCAACTTTTTGTCCGTTGTTAGCTTGGTTTTCCATAATAATATAATCGTATAAGTAGGTTAGCAGTATTCGGTAACTATCCGCAAAGATATTAAAGTTAATGTAAGATGTACGGTAGTACCCGCGAGCTTGAGGCTTCTTCTACTGCTATACTTTAAAGGCTTAAAATAGTTTTGGCCTAATGTTTAATCTTGCCGGCTAAATATTGGCCTTAACCCCAGGCACATAAAAAAGCCTGCTTTCCTAAGAAAGCAGGCTTCCAATAAGGGTCATGTTTAAGGTTAAATTACCCGGCCGGCGGCGTAAAAATTACGCTGGTAGTAATGTTCTTTTAACGAACTGATGATTACCCCACCATTGGTAGCCGAGTGAATAAATTTATCTTTTTTAAGGTAAATGCCTACGTGGTAAATGGGTTGGCCGGGCCCGCGCCGGAAGAAAACCAAATCGCCCTCTTTTACTTCAGATTTGCTGATGCGCTTTACATCGTGAAACATGGAGCGGGAACTGCGGCTCAGGTCAATGTCGTAAACTTCTTTGTAAATGCGGGTAACAAAACCCGAGCAATCGGTACCTTTTTTAGAAGCAGAACCACTGCGGTAAGGTGTGCCCAGCCAGTCGGTAACTGTTTCAATTAACTCTTTGTTTTCGTTGTATTCTAACTTAACGCCCAGGGTTTGCGAATAATAGTTATAAAAAAGGGAATCTTTATAAGAGGGAATTCTGGCGTCTGGATCGGCCAGTGTTTTGGGCGTATTATTTAAAGGTTCGGGCAGGAGAGAAGCGGTTTGCAGGATTGTTTTGGGTGTTTCTGCTGGTGTGGTGGATTCGATTGGTGCTCTTTCGAAGAAGAAAGATAAAGCTAACGATACGGCGGCTAAACTGCATAAAATACTATTCTTCATATGGTGTCTTTATGGTGCTTAACTTAAATTACCCGTTTATAAGTGCGAAAATTTAAGCAGGACGCGTGTTTGTTAAATAGTTTTTAGGTTCTAAATATTCTTTTTACAAGTTGATTAAAGCATTTATTGACTTTTTCAATGTTCCAAATTAACAACTGCTTTCTAAAGTACCAAATTTTAAAGGTTATAATTTTTAAATATTATTTTTAATATCCTTTAAAAATTATATTATTAGGTAATATTCAAAAGTGCGGTAAATTGGTTTTTAAAATGTAGTTGGCTGATGGTTAAGGCATTAGCTTTTTACAAGGGGATATTGGCTGCCGCAAATAAAGCGGTATAAAAAAAGATTGGTAGCTGAATCTTTTTTCGGTATCTAATGGAAAAATTAACCTAAATGCCTTTGTTTTCTGTGGGCCGGCCTTAACCTATTAGGTCGTAAGCAGTAAATTATAATGTTGGAGAGTACTTAAGCTTACCTGCGAAATGGAACATAAAATAGTGGAAAGATCCGTCTTGGCCCGGGTGGCCCGTCTGGTGTTAAAATCGCCGAATGTGGCCATGGTGGTGGGCCGCACCATTTATTTAAGCGGGGTAAAGAAAGAAGAATTTCTGCAAAATAAGCCCTGGGTAGCGCACGAACTTTGCCATATCCGGCAATTTCAGGAACATGGTTTCTGGCGATTTCTGTGGTTGTATTTGAAAGAATCGTTCCGGCACGGATACTACCACAACAAATACGAAGTAGAAGCCCGGCTGGCTGGCACCAAAGAAGCAATGGCCGCCAAACAGGTGAAGCAAACACCTTCGGCACCGGTATAAACCTTTGTTTAAAGCTACTCAATTTGCGCTACCTTTGCATTATAAAATAAAGGCTGAATATGAAAGACCAGGAATCTGCCGGTGAGCTGGTAAAAGTGCCGGAAAGTAAACTGTTTGTGCGTTTCCAGGACTGTGACCCGCTGGGGCATTTAAATAACGTGCGGTATTTCGATTACTTTCTGAATGCCCGCGAAGAGCACACGTACAAATATTATAACCTGAACCTGATGGAACTGGCCCGCCAGCACCGGGCAAACTGGTTGGTTACCAACCACCATATTGCTTATTTGCGGCCGGCCAATTTAGGCGCTATTATTCATATCCAAACCCGCATTATTCACTTCGATAACACCACCATTGTTATTGAAGGCATGATGCTGAACAAAGATAAAACCAAACTCAAATCGCTGCTCTGGACCACCATGCGCTACGTTAGCCTGGAAACCGGCAGGCCCACCGACCACCCCGATGATATTATGAACATGCTGGAATTGCTGGATGTAGATGAGGTCATGTACGATCCGGATGGCTTTCAGACGCGCATCAAGCAGGTGACCAAAGAATTAAAATCGCTGGAAGATTAAAAGCTTTTTCGGGCTGGAAGAATCGGTAACAGCCTAATATTTCAGAATGTTTGAAAATAAAAAAGGGAAGTATACTTCCCCTTTTTATGGCCATGGGTGGTGTTATTACCGCCCATTCTAAAGCTTCTGCCAAACTGCCTGCCGGCGAAAAATATCGCCAAGGCCTACTTGCCCAGCCAATTTATAAACTTACCTAAAGCCAATACCGACATAAACCTGGAAGGCGCCGTTCTTGATATCCTTGTTTACATTATTGGCAATACTCCGGTAAGTGTCCTGGTAAATTTGGTTCATACCTAAATTGTACCGGGCGCCCAGCCGGAATATTGAAAGCCGCGCTTCCACGCCGCCGGCCAGACCATAATCTACACTATTATAAGAATCTTCTTTGTTTATTTCGCGGTCATCGTCTTTTACGGTCATGAGCAAAGAAACCTGCGGCCCTACATGAAAGCTGACGTTATCGAGCGGATTAAACACCAGCAGCAAGGGTACATCAAAATAATCGAGGCGGCGGGCCACATTAGTAGAATCGTAGCCTTTGCGCGAATACAGTACTTCGGGCTGCAGCGAGAACCAGTCGGTAATGCTGAACTGCGCAAAAGCGCCTACGTGGTAACTGGTTTTGGGATCGAAGTTAATGCTACCATCGGTGTTGCGCACATCCGAATAATTTAAGCCGCCTTTTATACCAAAACCCGTATTTTCCGGTGCAGTAGAACCTTCGAGGTTATGGTTTATCGGGGCGGTAGTAGTAACTCTTTTTTGCGCGTAACCCGTTAAACTTAAAAGTATGGCCACTAAAATAAAAGAAAGCTTTTTCATAGTTAAAGGTGTAATTTGTTTCTCAGAGCAGGTAAAAATATAAATAAACGCAAGCAAGGGGGTAATTCTTTTGTCCCTATATACTACCGGATGCCGTTAAAGTTACAGGTAAATGGCCTTAGATGTTTTCATTAGACCTTGGCAGGCTGATAATTACTGCCAAAAAAGTAATTTTAATATGTTACCAATTTTTTTACCTTTGTAATACCGGGATGTTAGCTCAGCTGGTTTAGAGCGCTACCTTGACAGGGTAGAGGTCACTGGTTCGAACCCAGTACGTCTCACTGCTTAAACAGAACGCCCCAACGGGCGTTTTTTTATATTCCGGATCGCAAGTAAAATTTACCAGCAATTTTCATGGCCAGCACCGATAGCTCGAAGCATCCCAAAGGTTTGTACTACCTGTTTTTCTCGGAAATGTGGGAACGCTTCGGCTATTATCTGATGATTGGCATCTTTTTCCTGTACATGATAGATGCCCAGCGTGGCGGCCTGGCTTTAGATAAAGGGCTGGCTTCGGATATTTTCGGAACGTTTATCGCTTTTGTGTACCTGACTCCGTTTGTGGGTGGTTTGCTGGCCGACCGGGTTTTGGGCTACCGCTTATCTATAACCATTGGCGGTATTTTAATGGGAGTGGGTTATTGTGGATTGGCTTTGCCCGGCGATTTAGCTCTTTATATTTCGCTGGGGCTCATTATTTTGGGTAATGGCTTTTTTAAACCAAATATTTCTACGCTGCTGGGCAATATTTATTCAAAAGAGCCTTACCGACCCCTGAAAGATACCGGCTACAATATTTTTTACATGGGTATAAACGTAGGGGCCTTTATCTGCAATTTTGTGGCTGCCTATATGCGCAATAATTTTGGATGGGGCTATGCTTTTATTACAGCTGGTATTGGCATGTTTCTCGGGGTGGCTATTTTCTGGCTGGGCAACCCTCATTACCGCGAGGCCGATGTCCGGAAACCGATGCAGCCCAACGACATGCCCATTAGCCGTATTCTGGGCATTGTGCTGCTGCCCGCTTTATTGGCCGGTATGGCCGGCTGGCTATTAATTCCCGGCAATGTCTTTGGCTCTGATTCTACCGATGCGTTTATTTTTGGGGCCTTGCCCATTGTGTTGTACTATGTGTCGTTGTGGGTAAAAGCATCGGCTACCGATAAAAAACCAATTGCGGCGCTGCTGGCGATTTTTGCGGTAGTAGTAGTATTTTGGGCTATTTTTAAGCAAAACGGTACGGCCCTGACTACCTGGGCCGAATATTATACTGACCGGCAGTTGCCCGCCGCTGTAGAAAAACCGGCGCAGACCTTGGGCATGGTGCAGCAGGTAGGCACCGAAGAGAAAACCGTACCGGCCTACGACCCCATGTTCCGGACCCAGACCGATGCGGAAGGCAAAGTAATTACCAAACAAGGCGTAGAACCTTACCTGAATAACCTGGATCGCAACCAGTGGCCGGTAACCGGTCAGCAGCTTTCCTTAATTTCCACCGAGATTTTTCAATCTATTAACCCGTTTTTTGTAGTAATTCTAACGCCAGTGGTAGTGTCGTTTTTTGGATTTCTGCGGCGGCGCGGAAAAGAACCGTCTACGCCGGCTAAAATTGGCTGGGGCTTGTTTATTACCGCTTTATCTACGCTGGTAATGGTAGGGGCGGTGTACGCCGGCGATAATGGGGCCGAAAAAAGCTCGGGCTGGTGGCTGGTTGGTACGTACGCAGTGGTAACCGTTGGCGAACTGTTCCTGAGTCCTATGGGGTTATCGCTGGTTTCAAAATTAAGCCCACCCCGGCTGACGGCCCTGATGATGGGCGGCTGGTTTCTGGCTACTTCTATTGGTAACAAATTATCGGGTGTTTTGGCCAGTATGTGGGATACCTACGATCATAAGGCCAATTTCTTTTACGTAAATTGCGGCTTAACCCTGCTGGCGGCTCTGGCCATATTGCTGATGATGCGCTGGCTGCGGGAAATTGTACAGCAATACGCCGAAAAGTAGCAGGGCTGGTGCGCCTGACTTAAAGTTCGGTGGCTGCGGTCTGGTTCAGGATAAGCCATTCGATGGCTTTGGCCTCAGAGTCGAAAACAGCTATATAGATGTGCGGCGAGTAGTGGGCCAGTTTATTTAAATCTATTATTTCCCGAACGTGCAGCAAATGGCTGGGAGTGACCAGATAAGCAAAATACAAGGTAGTTGGGGTAATATTTTCGAGCTGCGGAAAAAAAATCTCCAGAATCCAGTTTTCATCTTCGGCCTGGGCCGGGCCGCGCCGCCGCAGGTCGAATAACCAAAAACGCGCTTCATACTCCTGGGCAATTTTCAAAGCATTTTCGTAACCGCTCCGCAGCAAGGCAGAAGCAGTGGGCTGAATAAACCGGCAAACCAAAATATTCAGGTCCGACCTGAAGGTAACAGACAAGTTGCCGGCTACATCAACCATACATTCTTATTTTGGGTAAATTTACAGATTTTGCCTATCGGTTTAAAAACTGTTACATAATTTAATTCTGCTTTAGAATATTAAAACCGACCAACTAAAAAAGCCACCGTAATCTGGTAGCAACGGCAGGAGGGGTAGCAGTTTACCCGGAAAGATACTTGTATAAAATCAGGTTTTAAGGAGATTAATAACTACCCTAAACGCAAATTCTCTATAAAATCACGGGCTGGTTTTTAGCGCCTAGCCAGGCTAGGGCACTTTGTTCTTCCCGGAAATAATGCAAGCTCAACAAATGACTTAAACTTTCCATGGTGCCGTTCGGCGATTCTTCTTTTAATTCCTGGTAATGCTGTGCACCAAGCAAGTAAGCCAGGTAAATGCCTTCTTTAAACTGTTGCATCAGGCGCGGGGCAAACTCCTGCATCATCCAGGTTTCATCGGCGTCAGTAGCCCGGCCGCGCTGTCTGATATCAATTAAAATGTGCTTTACCTGTAGGTGCTGCATGTGCCGGAACAACTGTTCGTACACCTCCTGAATAATTGCCGACGGTGCTTTCTTCTGCCAGGTTAACCACAAAATATTTGGTTTGGATAAAAGAATTAATGCTGCTGAATCGGATTGATACAGCGGCTGCACGGTTGGTTTTTCAGAAGACATAAATATAATTTAAAGAAGTAACGCTTAAGAATTATTAGTAGTAAATATAAAAGAAAGAAGGGTTGCTAAAGCAAATAAAGGCTGTAAATATTTAATTTATTTTAGTTTTACTACCGGTATCTTTCTTTCATTATTCTGAAAAGCAAATTTTGCAAAAGTTACTAATGAACGAGCGGAGTGGCAATCCTCTCAGAATGGTGCTCCCGAAAGGTTGCAGCCGCTTGGGTAATAATATTAATTTTTATTAAAATGGAAGCTTTACGCCATACACCGGAATTTTAGAGGTAAAATGTTGCTGCAGTTGGCTTAAAGTAGTTGCGTTAGCGCGGTTGATTATCTGGCGGCCGTCTATTTCGTGTACGGGCGTGAGTTCACCCATGGTGCCGGTGGTAAAAACTTCATCGGCATTATAGAACTCCGTCAGCGATAAATTTTTTTCGATGGCGGGTATCCCTAACTCCGCCGCCATTTCCAACACCAGTTTGCGGGTAATGCCGGGCAGGCAAGCATCCGCGTGGGGCGTAAACAACCGGCCGTCTTTAATCATAAACAAATTAGTGGCATTGGTTTCGGCTACAAAACCCAGCAAATCCAGCATTACCGCATCATCGGCGCCGGCTACGTTGGCTTCTATCTTGGCCAGAATATTATTTAACAGGTTGTTGTGGTGAATTTTGGAATCCAGGAACTGCGGATTGTTGCGGCGAATGGCACTGGTAATAAGCCGGATGCCCTGGGCATTATCGTAAACCGGGGGCTTGTGCTCGGCGAGTACAATTAAGGTACAGCCGGCCTGGTTCAGGCGTGGGTCCATGCCCGAGGTAACTTTTTCGCCGCGGGTAAGTGTAAGCCGAATGTGTGCATTATCGTGCATCTGGTTCGCTTCGAGGGTAGCAAAAACAGCCTGTTTAATTTCTTCGCGGCTCGGGATGTTGGCAAAGGCTAAGGCGTGCGCCGAATAATGCATCCGGTCGATGTGCTGCTCTAGCATGAAAGCGTACCCGTTATAAATCCGGATGCCTTCCCAAACCGCATCGCCGCCTTGTACCACACTATCAAAAACCGAAACTTTGGCTTCGTGACGGGCGCACAAACCATTTACCCAAACTTGAATGTCCGCGTTTTGCGGGTTGTATTTTTGCTGCATAATCAGGCGGTAATCGCTTTTTGTTTCAATATTTTATAATACGGCAGGGCGCTTTCGTACACGTCTTGCAAATGAGCCGGAACTTCGGCAGTATTTTCGGTAGGCGCCACAAACCCGGTAGATTGGTGTACATTATTATACCAGTATTTGGCCCAGATGCCATCCTCGGGGCGGGTACCGGCCGGCCACGTAAGCATGGCTTCGGTAAACGGAATCTCCAGCGCCTGGCACAAACGGGATAAAACAGCGGCCGGGTTTTGCCGGATATCGTCGCCGTCTACTACCAATGGCTGGCAGCCTTCCTTTTCCAGCCAGGAGAAGATTTCCTGCTGGTGCTTCAGGCCAATATCAGCGAGCGTCGGCGATTCGCGCACTTTGGCATAAGAAATCAGCATCTGGCCAGGCTCCCGGATTAAAAATATATTGCGGTAGCTTTTAATCAGATCAAAGTTAAACCCTTGCAAGTGGTGCCCCATGTTCTTTACAAATACCTGTTCTTTTTCCTGGCCGGCCTGTGCAATTAGCGCAAATATTTTAGCCGGGTCGGGTTCCAGGGTATTCATTATTTCGTCGCGGCCGGGGTGGTGCAAGCCGGTGTGCTGCAGGTAAAAACCGTAAAAAGGTTCGTCCAGCACCTGGGTGTCGGGTCGTTGGGCAAAGGAGTACATCAAAGCCGTAGAAATATTACGCGGCCCCGATATCAGGTGTATCACCATAAGAGTTTTGCTGGTGGTATTTTATAATAATTACTTAATTAGCGGCGCTAATATAACAGATTAGACTAAACCAGCGCTAAAATTGGCGGGAGGTGAACGCTGAAAAGTCTTAGTCCGATTTCAGTAATATTAGAAATAATATACCTTTATAATGTGCCTTGAATGCCTTTTTGTAATTTTAAACAGCGAGTTAATTGAAGAATGTACAGAAATTGAAACCGCTAATGTAAAGTAAATAGGCTTCTTTTTCCAGCCAGGCTTACAGTTTAGCGGTGGAAATAAACCCAATAAAAAAGGAGTAGCTAGAGAAGCAACTCCTTTTCTTCGATGATGCAGGAGATTAAAATATATTATTATTTTAATGTTATCTTTTGAACACTTGCTTCTGTGATGTTGTAATATTTAGCTACCTCACTATATTTTTTAAGATCTATATCAGGCTTACTGACCCTTCCATTTCTGAGTGTTCCAGGCAGAATTATTATTCTAAATCCTTGCTGATCTGTATAGTCTGCTACATTAGCTAAGGTAGTAAAATCAAAGGTTCCATTCATAAATACCCTTAATACTGTTCTGGTATAATAAAAATTATAGTGTATCAAACCTTCTTTTAAGAAGGTTGTTTCGGGCAATGGCATCCAAACCTCACTATTATCATCTTCATTACCTAAATAATGATAAACTAACATTACATCACCTTCATTTATAGTGATGTTGGTTTTTAAAGCAGTATTTATTGCCGAAATGTCAGCGTATAAGGCATAACCATTAGCAGCATTAAAGGTATAGCCGATTTCAAAAACATTCGCTGTAGCAGAAGCTCCGGCTGGTCCCGCCGGCCCTTGCGCTCCAGGTGTTCCTGGCGTTCCGGCTGGTCCCTGCGGACCGGGTTCACCTTGAGGGCCTTCAGGGCCTTCGCAAGCCAAGCCTAAACCAAGGACTAAAATCATTAAAAAGTGGAAGATTCTAAAATGTAGGATTCTTTTCATAGTGGAAGATGTTATAAAAATATAATGTATATTAAAGAATAAATCTGAAACAAAAAAGCGTTATTCCTAAAGTTTAACGCTTTTGTGCAAAGTTTTAAAGCTATATTAATTTAAGCGCAAGTAAGTGCTAATAAATTATTTAAAATAAGACGAGGCAGCACGAAGGCACAATATCAGAAAAAGCACCATGCTTCCTAAATACAACTGATGTTACGCCGTATTTTTAATCAAAAAGCTTTTAGTTTTAAAATAAGTTGCCCTATTCTCTAATACAGATAGAAATATCCTTCCCCAACCAAAGCACTTTTACCACCTACCTGCACCGAAGTTATTTTTTTGTTTTCCTGCCCGATGGTTATGTACAAAAGGCTGGGACGGCCCATTTCGTAACCTTGCTCACAAATAAGGTGCGACGGAGATTCTGATGGTACCACACCGTAATGTACCAGATAGCAGCCCAATGGGCCACAGGCGCTGCCGGTTGCCGGGTCTTCGGGAATGCCAAAAGCGGGTGCAAACATGCGGCCGTGCACCGCATGGGCCGGATTCTCGGTTTCGGTAGAGAACAGGAAAACACTTTCGGCGCCGAGGTGGCTTAACTGATTTTCCAGTACATCCTGCCGAAGTTTAGCTCTTTTTACGGCAGTTAAGGTTTTTAGCGGAATGTAAAAGAACGGCACGCCGCACGATACTACCTGGGCCGGATAATCCGTATCAATATCGGAAGGGTTTAGAGAAAGTAAATCGGCTAATATTTGGGTATTGGTAAACGTAGCGCCAAACTGGGGCAGCGGTTGCGCCATGGTAATCAAACCTAGCTTATCCGCCTTTTTCTCGAAATTTACGGTAATATCGCCTACGCCTTCTTCAAATATTAGCTGGTTGCCGGTTGGTTTTAAATAGCCTTGCTGCAGCAGCACGAAAGCAGTACCAATGGTTGGGTGGCCGGCCATGGGCAGTTCTTTGCCCGGCGTAAAAATGCGCAGTTTAATGTCGTTGGCCGGGTTGGTTGGGGGCAGCACAAAAGTGGTTTCGGAGAGGTTAAGCTCTTTCGCAATTTTCTGCATCAGGTGCTCCGGTACGTCTTGCCCCTCCGGGAAAACTGCTAATTGATTACCACCAAAAACTTCTTCGGTAAAAACATCGGCCAAGTAATAGTGTAATTTTTTCATAGTTTGGGTTTGGATAGTTTCTGGTTTGAAGAAATTAAATAAACACAAAGCCTGCTTCCCGGCTTCCGACTTAAAAAAAATACGGAAGAAAAGAAGCAGGCTTTGGGTTAGTTGTTTAGGCTGAAGCGGTCAGGGCTTGCTCAATATCCCCAATAATGTCGTTAATATTTTCCAGGCCAACGGAAATCCGGATGAGGCCATCAAATATTCCCACGGCGGCGCGTTCGTTCGGGGTAAGTTTAGAATGGGTCATAGAGGCCGGATGCGTAACCGTAGTACGGGTATCGCCGAGGTTAGCCGTTTTGGAAGCAATTTGCAACGCATCCATAAACTTCTGCGCCCGCTCGTAACCGCCCTTTACTACAAAGGTTACAATACCGCCGCCCTGCGTCATTTGCTTTTTAGCCAGTTCGTGCTGCGGGTGCGAAGGCAGCATCGGGTATAAAACCGATTCCATTTCGAGGTGGGTATCCAGGTGCTGGGCTAAAGCCAGCGCACTGCTGCAGTGGCGGTCCATGCGCACCGGCAGCGTTTCGAGGCTCTTCGATAATATCCAGGCATTAAACGGCGACAAAGCCGGGCCCGTGTGGCGCGAGAAAAACCGGATTTCGGAGATTAAATCTTTGCGGCCCACAATAACGCCCCCTAATACCCGGCCCTGGCCATCGATATATTTGGTGGCCGAATGGATAACCAAATCGGCACCGTACTGGATAGGCGTTTGCAGGTAAGGTGTGGCAAAACAATTATCAACGCTGAAAATAATATTATGCTTACGCGCCAGCTTGCCCAGCCATTCCAGGTCTATAAGCTCCAGTTGCGGGTTAGAAGGCGTTTCGATAAATATCATTTTGGTATTTTCCTGGATCAGGCTTTCCCATTCTTCGGGCCGGGCGGCATCGGCGTAAGTACTGGTAATACCCCACTTAGGCAGCACGCGGGTAAGTAACTGGTGCGAAGAACCAAATACCGACCGGGAAGCCAAAATGTGATCGCCGGCTTGCAACAGCGCGCCAAATCCGGTAAATACTGCTGCCATCCCCGAGGCAAAGGCAAAACCGTCTTCAGCACCTTCCAGCACGCACATTTTTTCGATAAACTCCGAAGTATTAGGATTAGAAAAACGGGAATAAATATTACCTTCCAGTTCGTCGGCAAACAGCGCGCGGCCTTGTTCCGCCGATTCAAAAGTAAAGCTGGAAGTTAAATAAAGCGGTACCGAATGCTCGCGGAATTCGGTACGGGCAGCCTGGGTACGAATGGTTTGGGTTTCTTTATTTTTATTTTTCAATTTTATTCTGGTTTTAAAGTGGCAAAAATAGGAGGAGCCTTCTCGAAATCCTACACTAATAGTTGTATAATTATTTAATAATCAATATTTAACCTTTAAAACTGTTTAAAATACCGAGGTGTAAATATTGCGCAGACTCAGAATGATTACAACCAATCCTACAATTATCATCATGGTTTTAACCGGCAGCCGGCGGGCAATAAGGGCAGCAAACGGCGCGGCTACGGTACCACCCAATACCAACCCCAATACCACCTGCCAGTGCGAAAAGCCAATCAGGGTAATAAACGTAACAGAGCTGGCAAACGACACAAAGAACTCGGTTAGGTTAACCGACCCAATGGTATACATGGGGTGCCGGCCGCTGGCAATGAGCGAAGAAGATACAATCGGGCCCCAGCCACCACCGCCCACCGAATCGAGGAAGCCGCCGGTTACGGCTAGTAAACCCATTTTGCGGATGCGTCTTTTCTTTATCGTTTGCCGGATGGCCTTGCGGATAATTATAAACCCAAGGGCCAGCGTGTAAATAGCTACTACCGGTTTTATAATATAGGCATACTCTTCGGCCGAAGTTAAAACATAAGCCCCCAGGATAGCGCCTAGTACGCCGGGCAGCAACAATGTTTTAAATAATTTGCTGTTTACGTTGCCAAAACGCAGGTGCATTAAGCCCGATACACCGCTGGTAAATATTTCGGAGGCGTGAACGCTGGCACTAACGGCCGCCGGCGGAATACCAAACGAGAGCAGAAAAGTAGTAGCGCTTACCCCATAAGCCATACCCAAGGCGCCATCGATCATTTGGGCAATGAAACCGGCCAGCATAAAGTACAGAATATCCGACTCGATGCTGTTAGCGGCCTGCAAAGCATACCCGCCGATGGTGCTAAGCGGCATGAAACTAAAAAGCAGATGCCCAAAAACCATTAAGGCTATGGCCGACAGTCCGATGAGCAGGCGGTAACGCCAACTATGTCGGATAAATGTTATCTTTTGGGTAGTAACCAGCGTTGGCTGTACCGGCGCCGGGGTTATAACAGATTCGGAAACGGCATCCGGCGCCAGCGAAGCAGTTACAGCGTTTAATTGCTTCACCTTTTCAGCAAAGTCGCCGGTTAAAGTAGTACGGATGCGTTCAATATTCTGGAGCAAACTATCCATTTCGGCCGGAAAGGTTTCGTTTAATACCTCTTTTACCCGTTTGGCCACGGTGGGCGATTTGCCGTTGGTCGAGATCGCAATTTTTAAATTCCCTTTCTGAACAATGGAACTCAGGTAAAAATCACATTCCTGCGGGGTATCGGCTACGTTGGCTAATATTTTGCGGGCTCTGGCCACCTGTTTTACGTAGGTGTTCACGCCTTTATCGTTGGTTGCTGCAATAACCAGGTCTTTCCCGTTTAAATCAGTTTCTTCGAAAGGCTTTTGAATTAATTTAAGTTTTGGGTACTGGTTTGCCAGATCTCTAATCTCAGTTCGGATTTCGGGTGCCACTAAGGTTATGGTGGCCTCCGGGCTGTTGCGTAAAACGGCCGTAAGTTTTTCTTCGCCTACGAAACCGCCGCCAACTATCAGGGTATGTAAATCATGTAATTTCAGAAAAACCGGAAATAAGTGGTTTTCTGCGGCGGAAGTTTTCTGCTCAGTTTCGGTTAACACGTATTTAGTTTTTGTTCCGCCCTTACCCTTCCTGGGTGAAGAAGGGTAGGTTTTAAAAGGGCAGGAAGATGATTTAGGGTAATCTGTATAAATATTATATTGCCTTTGGTATTAAAAGCTAGTGAATTTATTTGCTTGTTACGGTTATACAAGGTTTAACACCGGCGGCTTATCTTTTATCGTTTCCAACAACGACTGAATTAATGTATCAAGTTCCTTCGCTGTAAATTCATCGGGAATATTGCCTTGGCGATTAATTTTACTTCTGGCTCCCGAAATTAAAAGTTTAGCGTGCTCACCAATTCTTGCGCCTAAAGTATTCATAATAAGAATCAAGGCTTCATAAGCTTTTTCTCCTTGCCCCGAAGCAACAATTAAGGCTACCGGTTTACCGGAGAAAATGGTAGTTGATACGGTCCATTCCAATGCGTTTTTCAACACGCCGGGTAAGCTAAACACGTATTCGGGGGTGCAAATAATAATTCCATCCGCGGCTTCTATTGCCTCCCGAAATTCTCTGACACTAACCGGAAGGTTTTCAGTATCTAAGTCGGGGTTGAAGTGGGGTAGCTCGGCAATGCGGTTATAAAGCTGAATGTCCAGGCTTTCCTGGTAATGTTCAGCTAAATAGCTTAGAAGTAATTCGTTTACAGAATTACTTCTAAGACTACCTGAAACTGCTATTATTTTCTTTCGGATTATTGCCATTTAAATTGATTTAACGCTTTCTAAACCGAAATATATAAGGATTTATAAGCTTAAACGTTTACTTTAAGTATTTCGGTTAAGAGTTCGGGGCGTTTTACGGCGGCACCCCGGTAAGCGCTGGCAGCTTCCAGAAAACGGAAAGCATCAGCTAAATAAGAAGCCGCAAAATCAGCCGTCGGCTCATTCTGGTTAATCTGCATTACGTGCGTTCTGAAATCAGGCGCAAACGTAAAAGTGCCGTCCTTTACAAAATTGGCCTCAAAATCGTTAATGATGCCAATCTGGGTGTTGGCACTTACGCCTTTGTCTAAGAGCAGCGCTTTGGCTGTGCCCACAAATACACTGTAGCTGTAATAAATGGCATCCGCGTTAGCGCCTTGGCTTAAAGCTTCGGCAGCCCATTCGGCTTTTTCTTCGGCATCAAATAACAAAGTAGCTACCAAATCAATCATTACGCCGGCGCACTCACCTACGCCAATAGCGGTGGCAAATTGTTCTACGTGGCCCCAGTCTACGTAATCGCCGGGCTGCAGCTTGGTTAAATCGGCCAATGGCTTTAATAACTGGTAAAAATAATTTTTACCCTGCCGGTCGTAATATTCGTTAAAAAGCTCGCCTTCCTGACCATTTTTTTCAAAATCATCAAATAAAACCCGCAGAATATCCGGACCTTTTTTGGTAGGTACTTTTACTACCCGCTCGGCCAAACGGCCTTCGCCGTCGGCAACGGTACCACCGCCCAGCATTACCTGTAGCGCCGGAATAACGTGGGGCCCGTGCTTAATAGAACTGCCGTGGAAACCAATCTGGGCCAAACCATGCTGGCCGCAGGAGTTCATACAGCCGCTGATTTTTATATTGATATCGTTGTTGTAAATTAAATCCGGATACTCATCCAGCATCATTTTTTCCAGGACTTCGGCCAGGTTCATGCTGTTGGTAATACCCAGGTTACAGGTATCGGTACCGGGGCAGGTTGTAATATCGGTAGTGCTGTTAAAACCAGGTAAAGCAAAACCGAGCGTATTTAGCACGTGGAAAACGTAAGGCAAAGCCTCCTGACGGATATATTTAAACAGTAAGCCCTGATTAGGCGTAACGCGCACGTCGTCGGCGGCATATTCTTTTACCAGTTGGGCTAAAATACGGGCCTTGTCGGTTGGAATATCGCCTTTTAGTACCCGCACCCAAACCGCGTAAAAGCCTTTTTGTTTTTGCTCGGTTACGTTGGTTTTCAGCCAGTCGTTGTAGTGCTGCTGGTTCAAAATTTCCACCTTCGGTACTTCTTTTTCCGGGGCCGGTTCGGCCTGCGGTACACTGTTGCGGTCGAATACGTAAGATTTGGTTTTGTTTGCCGTGCGCTCCTGGGCAACCAGTTCCATAAAAGCATCAAACCCGATTTTTTGGATCAGATACTTCATACGCGCCTTGTTGCGGCTTACGCGTTCGCCGTGGCGGTCAAAAACCCGGATAACCGATTCGATAAACGGAATTACTTGGTCTTCGGGCAGAAACTCGTAAGCGGTGTAAGCCAACATCGGCTGAGCACCCAGGCCGCCACCTACTTTAACTTTAAAACCGCGTACTTCTTCGCCATTCTCCAACTGCACTTTGGGGATTAACCCAATATCATGGATATAAGAAAAAGCCGTGTCTTCGTCGCTGGAGGAGAACGCAATTTTAAACTTGCGGCCCATTTCCTGGCAAATAGGATTGCGCACGAAATATTTAAAGGTTTGGTGGGCGTACGATGATACGTCGAACGGTTCGTTTGGATCGATGCCGGCATTAGGCGAAGCGGTTACGTTCCGGACGGTGTTTCCGCAGGCTTCCCGCAAGGTAATATCGTCCTGGGCCAGCTTTTCCCATAGCTCCGGAGTACGATCCAGGCTCACAAAGTGAATCTGAATATCCTGCCGGGTTGTTAAATGCAGGTTTTTAGAAGCATATTCATCCGACACATCGCAGATGCGGTACCACTGCTTTACCGTTAAACGGCCGAATGGCAATTTAATCCGCACCATTTGTACGCCGGGCTGCCGCTGGCCGTAAATACCGCGGGTTAAGCGCAAACTCCGGAATTTTTCTTCGGGCATCTGGCCTCCCCGGAACTGCCGTATTTTTTTATCCAAATCGAGAATCTCTTTCTGAACAATCGGGTTTTCTAACTCGGAACGAAAACTAAGCATTGGTATATTTATTTATAATTTTTCTAGTATAAAACAATAAAGCCTTTCCGCTAAATCAGAAAGGCTTTGATAACAGTTGCTTTTAGAATTTAAAAGCCAAAACAAGCCCTTCTGCCGGATTATGGCAGCAACAACACATTGCCCGCTTGTTTATAATATTTGCCATTTAATTTTATTCAGCCATAAAAAAAGGCCTTCCCTGATTATATGAGGAAAGACCTTTTAAAGTTTTACAGTTTGTAGTATTTATACAACCTTTCCTCACGCAAGCGCCATACAACACATACAACATGCAGGGCAGTTGTAGCTGGGGGCAACGAAAGAAAAAGTGATTATGGTCATTGTTTTATTTAATTTCCTGTAAAGATAAAATGCCTATACGACTTTTCCGCCTGTTTGGCTAAAAAATTTTAATATTTAACGTACTTACTTACATATTATTTAATGTGTATATAAATAGTAAAATGGCTTAGGTAGTTTTCCGGCGGCCCATTCTTAATTTTGCAGCAGCTATTTTACTTCTGTAAAAAAATATCGGATGTGGGACTTTTGCGTTGTTGTTGCGTAAGCCTGAAGAAGCCCAAACGCCGAATTATTTTAATTTATGAATTACCAGCATTTAGAATACCAGAATACCTTAGACTTTGCCAGAGATTTAGATCGCCAGGATGCTTTACACCACTTCCGTGACCAGTTTTATATACCGTCGGTAAACAACAAAGATTCTATTTATTTATGCGGTAATTCGCTGGGGTTACAGCCTAAAACTGCCCGTATTGCCGCCGAGCAGGAGTTTTGGGACTGGCAGAATTTAGGGGTGGAAGGCCACTTTCATGGTACCAATCCGTGGGTGCATTACCACGAATATTTGCAGGAAAAAGAAGCCCGGGTGGTAGGGGCGCAACCCGACGAGGTAGTGGTAATGAATAACCTGACCACTAACCTGCACCTGATGCTGGTATCTTTTTACCGGCCCACGCCCTTTCGATATAAAATTATTACCGAAGCCGGTGCTTTCCCCTCAGACCAGTATGCCCTGGAAACCCAAGTAAGATACCATGGCCTGGATACCGACGAAGCGATTATTGAGCTGGCGCCCCGGCCCGGCGAACATACATTGCACACCGAAGATATTCTGGCGGCCATTCGGGAACACGCCGACGAACTGGCGCTGATTATGATGGGCGGCATTAATTACTATACCGGACAGGTTTTTGATATGGCGGCTATTACGCGCGCAGGCCACGAGGCCGGCGCGCAGGTGGGTTTCGATTTGGCCCATGCGGCCGGCAATATTTTACTAAACCTGCACGACTGGGATGTAGATTTTGCGGTGTGGTGCACTTATAAATATTTAAATTCCGGACCAGGTGGTGTTGGTGGCACCTTTGTGCACGCCAGACACGCCCACGCTTCGGGCATACCGCGGTTTGGTGGCTGGTGGGGACATAACAAAGAAGAACGATTTCAGATGCGGAAAGGCTTTAAACCCATGCCGGGTGCGGCCGGCTGGCAGTTAAGCAATGCTTCTATCTTCCCGATGGCTATTCATAAGGCCTCTTTGGATATTTTTGATGCAGCTACTATGCCGGCTTTACGGGCGAAAAGCGAAAAACTGACCGGTTATTTAGAATATTTGATTAACCACCTCGGCGCTACCCAGGAAATACTCGAAATTATAACGCCCGCCGATCCGGCCTGGCGCGGTTGCCAGTTATCGTTGCTGGTACATCAAAATGGGCGGCAGGTGTTCGAAAAGCTTACCCAGGCCGGGGTAATCCTGGATTGGCGCGAGCCCAACGTTATCCGCGTAGCGCCCACCCCGCTTTACAATACATTTGAAGATGTTTTTTGCTTTGCCGAAATATTGCGGCAGAGCCTGGCGGTAAAAGATTAGATAAAAGTATATTTTGCCTGCTTGTGGAGACAAATATCACCTAAGGAAGAAATATTGCTGCCTTAAACTAATAGTGAGCCAGGCTACCCAAACAAGGTTAACTGGTGGGTGCCGTTTATTTTACGTTCGTGGGCCAGCAGCCATTTCTTGCGCCATAAACCGCCGGCATAGCCTACCATTTGCCCGTCTGCGCCGATAACCCGGTGGCAGGGACGGATGAGTAATAATTTATTTTTGCCGTTGGCGCTGCCTACTGCCCGAATGGCGGCTAAGTTGCCTAATTGTACCGATAAATCGTAGTAAGACAAGGTGGTGCCGAAATCGATTTTTTCGAGTTGGTGCCATACCTGCTCCTGGAAGTTAGTGCCCGATGAAGCCAGGGGTAGCTGGAATGCTTTACGGGCACCGGCAAAATATTCGGCTAGTTGTTGTAAACAGTCGGTGAGGCAGGCTGGCAAATCAGGGGCATTAGGTTCTGCAGTTTCTTCCGTAAAGAGCACCGATACAATGGCCTCTTCCGTAGCGGTTATGGCTACTGTACCAATCGGAGAGGGGTAATAGGCCCGGAATAGTTTATCCATTGGTAAGCTGTTTTAAGGTAAGAAAGCGGCAAGATAGCGATCCAAATGAGAAATAAAAGAGAACCGGCCAGAAATGAAAACCAAATTAGCCTTACCCAATGCGGAAATATATTTTTGGCCGCAGTTTTTTAGCCCCAGACAAAGCAATTATTACCTAACCGAACTTACCCGCACGGTAGCCTGGCGGCAGGATAAAATAAGAATGTTCGGGAAAGAATTTTTGCTACCCCGTTTAACGGCCTGGTACGGCGATGCCGGTAAAAGCTACCAATATTCTGGTATTAGTATGAAGCCTTTGCCCTGGCTACCCGTTTTGCTACCACTGAAAGAAGTGGTGGAAGCGGCCGCAGGTCATAGGTTTAACAGTGTGCTGCTAAATTATTATCGCCACGGGCAAGACAGTATGGGCTGGCACAGCGACGATGAACCCGAATTAGGCCTAAACCCGGTTATTGCTTCCGTTTCGTTTGGGCAAGACAGGCGTTTCGATTTACGGCACCGGCAAGACAAAACGGTTCCGAAGCAATCGGTATGGCTGGAAGATGGTAGTCTGCTGCTCATGCAGGGCGCAACGCAACATTACTGGCAACACCAGCTACCAAAATCCGCCAAAGCCCCCGGTACCCGCCTGAATCTGACTTTTCGTACGATAAAATAAAGCTTTATGCGGCATATCTAAACCTAAGACCCTACTTTCCCGAATAAATGGGTTCTAAAATAAATAACCTGGTACCCAGAGCGGTTGTGCTGCATGAGGAGCAGGCACTGCAACCGATAATAAGCTATCTGTCGTATGTGCAGTTTTAAACAGATAAACCTGAAGTAGAAATATTGCCGTTAAGTTACCTGCTTCATTAGGGGCAGCTAACCCTAAACGGAAAAGAATAATCTGAACAAATATTAAACCTGCAGGAGCTTTAAGATAGCTAAAAAAGCAGCGTAGTACTTACTTAATGCTTTTTATATGAGACAAATCAGTCAATTTATGTTTGCCACCGGCATCGAGAATAGTTATCCGAATATAGTCTTGCCGGATGGTACCGTAAAACGGGTAGATGAAATGGAGAAAGCCAACCACTACGGGCGCTGGCGCGAAGATTTCAACCTGGTAAAGGAAATGGGAATTGAATTCCTGCGTTACGGGCCGCCGTTTTATTCGGTTTTCGAAGGGCCCGGCCGGTACAACTGGGATTTTACCGACGAGACTTTTAATGCCCTGAAGGAAATGAATATTGTGCCGATTGTGGACCTTTGCCACTTCGGTATGCCTGACTGGTTGGGTAACTTCCAGAACCCCGATTTCCCGGCTTACTTTGCTGAATACGCGCTGGCATTTGCCCGCCGTTATCCCTATTTACAATTTTATACGCCTATAAACGAAATATTTATTACGGCTATGTTCTCGGCCCAGTACGGCTGGTGGAACGAGTGCTTAGCCAGCGACCGGGCTTACGTAACGGCTTTAAAACATTTGTGTAAAGCCAATGTGCTGGCCATGGCGGCTATTATGCGGGTACAGCCCGAAGCCATTTTTATTCAGAGCGAATCTTCGGAATATTTCCACGCCGAAGACCCGAGCTGCTCTAAGCTGGCGCATTTCCTCAATCAAAAGCGTTTCCTGTCGCTCGATTTAACGTATGGGTACCCGATTTCGGCCGAAATGTTCCTGTACTTGCAAGATAATGGCATGACCCGGGAAGAGTACCAGTGGTTCCGCGAAAACCAGGTAAAAGCCCACTGTATTATGGGTAACGACTATTATTATACCAACGAGCACATGGTGCACCCCAACGGAACCACCAGTGCCTCCGGCGAAATATTTGGCTATTACGTTATTACCCACCAATATTACCGCCGCTACCGCCTGCCGGTAATGCACACCGAAACCAACATGATTGAGCCGAACTCAGTGGGGTGGTTACGGAAAGAATGGGCCAACGCCAAACGCCTCAAACGCGACGGTATTCCGCTGGTTGGCTTTACCTGGTACAGCCTCATCGACCAGGTTGACTGGGATTCGGCGCTGCGCAACGATGCCGGTAATATTAACGCGCTTGGGCTGTACGACATGGACCGGAATATCCGGGCCGTTGGCAAGGAGTACAAAAAAATAATCCGGCAATGGAAAGGCGTGCTGCAGGAAGAAAGCTACGGTCTGCACTTTAACCATTATTTATAAGATGTAGTTACCTCCTCCAATTCCTTCTAAAGGAGGAGAGCCCGGCTAATAGTTAAGCGCAGCCGGAAGATTATAGAATAGGCTTTGCTTAATATTTATACTACAATTAAATAGAGGATGGCAGCAACTGCGAAGCAGACTACAGCAGTTTGGGCGATGAGGGCCTTCTAAGGTTGTAGTGCTTTAGCATTCCGACATAGGAGGAAAGGAAAGATGAGCAGCCCGAATGACCAAACGGGCCCCCGCGGCCTGGAGCAAACTTAGGCTTGAAATATTAGTTAGCACTTCAGCCTTGAAAGATGAAATCTTTCAAAAGTAGAACGATAAGAAATATTCTTAAAAATACCCGACTCAAGTAAGCCGGGTATTTTTATTTATCCATTTTCATCAGCTTTCAGGTATATTTTAAATTTATACCTTTACCAGTAACAGAACTTACCAGTAACAAAAGCATCGGCTCATACCAAAGGCATGTCAAGAAGAGAACATATTACCGTAATGGGTGGCGGATTGGTTGGCTGCCTCATGAGTTTATACCTGGGGAAAAAAGGCTATAAAGTAGATTTATACGAGCGCAAACCAGACCTCCGGAAAGCCTACAAAGAATACGGCCGTTCTATCAACCTGGCGCTCAGCGACCGCGGCTGGAAAGCCCTGAACGGTATTGGCATTGGCGACGAAATCCGGAAAGTAGCTATTCCCATGTACGGCCGCATGATTCATGATTTGCAGGGTAAGCTAAGTTTTCAGCCTTACGGTAAAGAAGGGCAGGCAATATATTCAGTTTCACGGGGGGGGTTAAATATTGCCTTGCTGGATTTGGTAGAAGCCGAGCATAATATTACCCTGCACTTTAGCAAACAATGTGAACGGGTAGACCTGAAAACCAACGAGGTGCACTTGCGCGATACCGCCACCGGGGAAGAATCGGTTATTCATGCTGACCGCTTGTTTGGCGTAGATGGTGCTTATTCGATGGTGCGCTACTCCATGCAAAAAACCGAGCGGTTTGATTTCTCGCAGTGCTACCTAAATTACGGCTATAAAGAATTAACCATTAAACCAGGGCCCTTTGGGCGGTGGTTGCTGGAGAAAGAAGCCCTGCATATTTGGCCGCGCGGCAATTTTATGATGATTGCCTTGCCCAACCTGAACGGCAGCTTTACCTGTACCTTGTTTTACCCCTACGAAGGCCACGAATCGTTTGCCAACCTGAAAACCGAAAGCGATGTAAAGCGGTTTTTTAAAAAGCAATTTCCAGATGCGATGCCCCTGATGCCGAACCTGGTAGAAGAGTTTTTTAAAAATCCGGTCGGCGATTTGGTTACCATCCGGTGTTTCCCGTGGGCTTTTCAGGATAAGGTATTATTGCTGGGCGATGCCTCGCACGGCATTGTGCCTTTTTACGGGCAGGGCATGAACGCCGGCTTTGAAGATTGTACCGTCTTTAACGATTTGCTAAACGAGCATACCGGCGATTGGCATACTATTTTCGATAAGTTTCAGAAAATACGCAAACCCGATACCGATGCTATGGCCGATTTGGCTATCTACAACTTTATTGAAATGCGCGATAAAGTAGCTGATGCACGGTTTTTATTACAAAAAAAAATAGAAAGTAAAATAAGTAGTTTATATCCGGAACATTGGCTGCCGCTTTACTCCATGGTAACTTTTAGTGATATTTCTTACGCCCAGGCCAAAGCGACCGGCGAGCGGCAGGAGCAAATAATGGCCGAAATAATGCCGCACATTCAATCCGAAGCTGATTTTGACAAGCCGGAAGTTCAAAATTTAATCCGGCAGCAAATATTGGGCAACGATGATTTAGTTAAAAGCAGCACAAAGCCCTGATAGTGGGAAAGAATAATGCCTCCGCGCTACTAAATGCTATCAACAAAATAGCAGCGGTGCTGGTGCTTTTCTGTTCTTTGCTGCTTTTTCTGGATTATTTATTACCGGGTTCCTTGGAGGAAGTAGTTATTCAGGAGTATGATGTTTTTACTACCCGGGTTCGGGGTGGTTCGGCCACTACGTATAATATTATTACCGAAAAATATACCTTTCCTATTTCGGACGAATTTCTTTCTGCTTCGGAGGTGGGCGATACCATTAACGTAGAAGTATCCAGGATGTTGGAAATAATAGACGCGTATGGCCTGAGAAATCAGCGAGCATCCCATGTTTATTACACACGCTACTTAACCGGTATATTTTTCCCGCTAGCGCTTATACTGGTTTCTTTAATAGCTTTAAGATTACGCGAGCCTTCCGAAACAACCTTAAATATGCTGATTGGGTTGGAAGCAATGGCTTTGTTTATCTTCTTTATGACGCTCGTAAATATTTCGAACCTGTTCTGAGGAAACTAACCAATAAGTAACCAGATACCCAAGCCTACCAGAAAGCCCAACAGAAAACCGGTATAAACTTCGGCTGGGGTATGCGCCTGCAGGGCCAGCCTTGCCGACATAACGGCGCCTACAATTAGAACAGCAGCCACTATTACGTAAATTAGAAAATTTTCGGGTAAGTTGGTGTGCAAAAAAAACAGGATAGCCAACGCCCCACCTAAGCCTACACTATGGGCGCTAATTTTCCAGTGAAAAGAAATTAAATAAACCAGAAATACCGAAAGCGTAATCAGAAACATGATGTAAAAAAGCAGCCGGTCGAATATTTGCTCCTGGTAAAAAAGGTAACTGGTTACCGCAAAACAAACCGTGGTAAAGAAAAAAGGTAAATTTCTTTCGGGCCGGTTTTCTACGTGCATGCTGCTGATAAACCCGTTGCGGTACATAAAGTAGGTGCCCAAACCCGGTACCATAAACGTCGTGAAAAATATAATGGCCATAATTACCCAGCGGCTTTCGGCCGGAAAAGTAAGCATGGACTGCGGCAGCCCATAAAGCACCAACCCAAACAAGTAAGTCGGAATAAGCAGCGGGTGAAATACAACAGAAAGCGCCAGCGCCAGGGTGCGGTTCACGGAGAGCGTTATAAGTGAAGAGTTAAAAGTTAAGAGTTAAGAGTTAAAGGTTGTTGAATATGACAATTATATTTAAAACAACGAAAAAGAGTTTATTCTAAGTTTAACTGCCTTCCCATTAAAATTATGTATGATTAACTCATAACTTTTAACTCTTCACTTATTTATAATTCTTTTCGCAATCGGGCAACCGGAATATTGAGTTGCTCGCGGTATTTGGCTACAGTGCGGCGGGCAATATTATAACCTTTCTCGTTCAGCATTTTTTCCAGTTTATCATCCGATAAAGGCTTCTTCTTGTTTTCCTTGTCGATAATATCTTTCAGAATCTGCTTTACCTCGCGGCTACTCGCATCTTCGCCAGAATCGGTGGCAATCCCTTCGGAGAAGAAATATTTAAGCGGATAAACGCCAAACTCGGTTTGTACCCATTTGCTGTTGGCCACCCTCGATACCGTAGAAATATCCATATCAATTTCCTGGGCAATGTCTTTCAGAATCATAGGCCGCAGTTTGGTCTCGTCGCCGTCCAGGAAAAAGTCGTGCTGAAAGCGTACAATAGCATCCATGGTGCGCAGCAACGTATTCTGCCGCTGCTTAATGGCATCGATAAACCATTTAGCCGAATCCAGTTTCTGCTTTACAAAAGTTACGGCTTCTTTCAGCTTTTTGTCTTTCTTAGCGCCTTTGTCATAAGCATCAAACATTTCGGAGTAGGAGCGGCTTACGCGCAATTCCGGAGCGTTGCGGGCATTCAGGGTAATATTTAACTGGCCGTTATCATTGGTAATAATAAAATCCGGTACAATATATTGGGCTTTCGCCAAGCCCGCCGACGTGCCGCCGGGCTTCGGGTTTAGCTTCAGAATTATATTCAGGGCTTCTTTTAATTCATCATCCTCAATATCCAGCCTGGACTGAATTTTAGCATAATGCTTTTTGGTAAACTCATCGAAGCAATCCTGAATAATCTGCTCGGCTATCTCGGTTGTATAGTCTTGTTCGCGGCGCTCCAGTTGTAATAACAAGCATTCCTGTAAGTCGCGCGCAGCTATGCCGGGTGGGTCAAACGTCTGAATTTCGCGCAGCACAGCCTCCACTTCTTCCAAATCTACCTCAACATTCTGCGAAAATGCTAAATCGTTTACAATAGCGCTTAAATCGCGGCGGATGTAGCCATCGTTATCAATGCTGCCGATTAACTGCTCGCCAATGGCATGTTGTTTTTCATCCAGGTTCAGAAAATTAAGCTGATCCAGCAGTGCATCGGTTAGGGTAGAGGTGCCCGCAATAGGCATATCGCGGTCTTCTTCCTCGCCGGGGCCGTCGCCCTGCATCTTATAACCGGCTATTTCATCGTCGTGGATGTAATCGCCTAAATCAATATCGTCGTTGTCCTGCCGGTAGTCGTCTTCCAGGCCAGGACCATCATCGTCGCGGTTGTTATCAAAGTCCTCGTCCAGGCTATCGTCGCTGTCAAAATCATCGCCGCTATCGTTTTCTTCCTCAGAGCGCTCAAATTCATCTTCCGGGCCTTCTTCCAGTGCCGGATTTACCTCCATCTCTTCTTTGATGCGCATATCCAGCTCAGCCGTTGGTATCTGCAACAGCTTAATGAACTGAATCTGCTGGGGAGACAGTTTTTGCGATAAAAGTTGCTTTAAATCTAGTCGCTGCATACGGTTTTCATACCCAAGGCATGTATGAAATTTACATTCAAATTTAGCTTATTTTTACTGGGCTTTAATAAAAAAGGTTAAAATATCGTTACTTTGCGGTGTAAATAGTAGCAAGTACCACAAATCAGGTAGCAGAATTTTGCTTTTACCTGAGATAAGAACAACGACTTTAGCACCTGATATTTTTACTTTAAACCAAACCCAAGTCTTGATACTTGCTACCTGATACCTGATACTAAAAGAACATGAAACGAAGCAAAGTTGCAGCATTGTTAGCGGCTACGGAATTAAACCAGGAAGTACTGGTGAAAGGCTGGGTCCGGACTAAAAGAGGAAATAAATTTGTCAGTTTTATCGCCCTGAATGATGGGTCAACCATAAATAATATTCAGTTGGTGGCCGATGCCGAAAAGTTTAGTGAAGAAAGCTTACGGGAGGTAACAACCGGCGCTTGTATTGCCGCTACCGGTATATTGGTGGCATCACAGGGCAAAGGCCAGACTGTGGAAATCCAGGTTAATACTGTTGAAGTTTTGGGTGCTGCTGATCCCGAGAAATATCCATTGCAGAAAAAAGGCCACTCGCTGGAGTTTCTGCGCGAGATAGCCCACCTGCGCCCGCGCACCAATACCTTTGGGGCGGTATTGCGTATGCGTCACGCCATGGCTTTTGCCGTACATCAGTTCTTTAACGACCACGGCTTCTACTACGTGCATACGCCCATTATTACGGGTTCCGATGCCGAAGGCGCCGGCCAGATGTTCCGGGTTACCACCTTAGACCCGCTTAACCCGCCTAAAACCGAAACCGGTGAGGTAAATTATACCGACGACTTCTTTGGCAAACAAACCAACTTAACTGTATCGGGGCAGTTAGAAGGCGAAGTTACTGCCATGGCCCTGGGCCAGATTTATACCTTTGGACCAACTTTCCGGGCCGAGAATTCCAATACCACGCGCCACCTGGCCGAGTTCTGGATGATTGAACCCGAAATGGCTTTTGCGGACCTGACCGATAACATGGATTTGGCTGAGGAGTTTTTGAAGTTTCTGGTGATGTACGCCCTGAATAACTGCAAAGACGATCTGCAGTTCCTGAACGACATGTACGACAAAGAACTGCTGAACCGGCTAAACTTTGTGGTGCAGAACGATTTCCAGCGCCTGGAGTATACCGAAGCCGTTGAGATATTAAAATCAGCCAAGCAGAAATTTGAATTCCCGGTAGAATGGGGTACCGATTTGCAAAGCGAGCACGAACGCTACCTGGTAGAAAAGCATTTTAAAAAGCCGGTAATCCTGATAAACTACCCGAAGCACATCAAAGCGTTTTACATGAAGCAGAACGAAGATGGCAAAACCGTACGGGCTATGGATGTGCTGTTTCCGGGTATCGGCGAAATAATTGGCGGTTCGCAACGGGAGGAAAGTTACGATAAACTGGCGCAACGCATTCAGGAGATGGGTATTCACGAAGAAGAACTGTGGTGGTACCTGGAACTTCGTAAATACGGCACGGCTCCTCACGCTGGTTTTGGTTTAGGCTTTGAGCGCCTGATGCTGTTTGTAACCGGTATGGGTAATATTCGGGATGTTATTCCATTCCCGCGTTTCCCGAAGAGTGCTGAATTTTAATTTCCTGCGAAAACCTAAAAGAAAAGCCCGTACATTACTGTAGCGGGCTTTTTTTATGAATAAGCCCGCGGAATAATAAAATAATATAGTAGCAATTTTGTATTTTATCCAACGGACGGAACCGTTACCTTGCTTCATGTTGTCACCAGAGAGAATTCTGGCAGGAACCTTAGAATTAGTGGTGATAATACCACCAATGGTACCAAATTCAGTACAAAAAGAAAATACTAAACAGCTTCATCATCAAAGGTGCAAAATATCAGGTATAAAGAAGTTTATTTTTAGAAAAGTTAGGGATAATATTAAAATAGTAAATGATCAAACTTAAATATACCCTTTGTTTTATATTTTTGTTAACCAGTGGTAATTTATATGCTGCTGCGGATTATGGTGATGTAGGACTAGGTCTTATATACATATTCCTTTTGTTTATTTTCTTTATTTTTTTTACATCAATCTTAGTCTTTACCTCGACTCTAAGGTTTATTAAAGTAATAAATTGCAATAAGAAGTCTCCTCAATTTACTTTAATGGGAACCATATTTTATTTATGTGTACTACTTTTAGCAATCTATCCTTGGATTTTTATTTTTTCTAAAAGTGCTAAATTATTTGGAGGTATAGGATTAGCAGTATTTTTAGCAAATTCATTTTTTTACTTTCAATTTAAAAGGCAGAAGGAGCTATAAATCATAATATAGCTAAACCTCAAATGCCTATTGATTCAAGAAAAGTTACCACTCCTAACACCACTTAAAAAGCATTAAAACGCTTCTTAGCCGCGGTCCTGAATACACAGTATCTACCTATTTGCATGCAATGAAGCCTGTCTAAACTTATTCATAAAATTTAATAGCCAAGTCTTATGTACGAACACCTGCTCTACGAAAGTAATAACGGGATTGCCACCATTACTTTAAATCGCCCTGAGTTGTACAACGCCATTAACACCAAACTAACTCTTGAACTACAGGATGCTATTAAACAAGTAACCAAAGATGCGGAGGTACGGGTGGTGGTACTTACAGGGAGCGGAAAAGCGTTCTGCTCCGGTCAGGATTTAAATGAGGCCGCCGAATTGGGCAACCGGTCTTTGTCTGAATCGCTTCATAAGCGTTATAATCCAATCATCAGGGGGATGCGCCAACTGCCGAAGCCTATTATTTGTGCGCTGAATGGCGTGGCCGCCGGGGCCGGCTGTTCGCTGGCACTGGCTTGCGATGTTATCATTGCTTCTGCCGAAGCTAGTCTGACCGAAGCGTTTATTAATATTGGTTTGGTACCCGATTCGGGCTCCTCGTTTTTTTTGCCGCGAATAGTAGGCTCCCTGAAAGCTTTTGAATTAAGCACTTTGGGCACAAAACTAAAAGCCGAAGAGGCTCTGCAACTAGGCATGGTAAACCAGGTGGTGCCCGCCAATGACCTGGCCGAAACCGTGGCGGCTCTGGCTAACCGGTACGCGGTTGCTCCCACCAAAGCCATTGGTTTAATAAAAAAAATGCTGAATAAATCGTTTTCGGCTACTCTCGATCAAATGCTGGATTACGAAGCTTATCTTCAGGAAATAGCAGGTAAGTCAGCGGATTTTCGGGAGGGAGTACAGGCTTTCCGGGAAAAGCGCAAACCAGATTTTAAAGGCCATTAACCCGACAACTGAGCGACTCTGGTAATTCTTAAAATAATTAAACATTGGTTTTAGTGGTGCGTAAATATTTGGTATGAATTTAAAACTAATGAAACTATGAAAAAGCTGTTTATGAATGTTTTAGTAGCTGGTAGTTTACTGTTGGCTTATGGCTGTACTACTAAAACAACCGATAACAATGAAAAAAATACGGAAATACAGGACCCGGACAACCAGGCAACTGCTGAGAACAATGCCCAATCGGGCTACGGCAACGACCCTAATAATAACAGCAGTACTGCCACAACGGCGCAGCAATTTGATACTACCAGTTTTGCCGTAAATGCGGCCAGCGGCGGCCTGATGGAAGTAGCTTTGGGGAATATGGCGCAGCAGAAAGGCGCGAATGCTGACGTGAAAAAGTTTGGCCAGCAAATGGTAACCGACCATAGTAAAGCCAATACTGAACTAAAAACCATTGCCTCTTCTAAAAATATTCAGATTCCGACAACACCTTTGCCCAAACATCAGAAACACATCGATCACCTGAGTGGTTTAAGCGGAGCGGAATTTGATAAACACTATATGACGATGATGGTAGAAGATCATCAGGAGGACATAGGCTTGTTTCAGAAAACCGCAAACGACAATAGCCAGGATGCCGAGTTAAAAGCATTTGCGGAGAAAACTTTACCAGTTTTAAAAAGCCATTTGCAACTAGCCCAGCAAACCCAGTCAAAAGTTAAGTAAGAAGTTAAATTTTCGTCAATATACTCGAAGTGCTACCAGCTTTTAAAGAAGGCCCGAGCCATAGAAAGCACTAAGTTAAATTTGAAATTTACGGAATAAAAGGCTTAGCCTTAAATAAGAAATCCGGCCTGTTATGCAGCCGGATTTTTTATTTAAGAACCATATTATTGCGTTGCTTAATGCAGCAGCACGTTTATATTCCCATTTTCGAGAAAAGGAGTTGCTTCATCTGCGGTAATGAGTCGGTAAGTGGTGTTTAGCAAATGCGTTCTGGTGTTAAAGCGGGTAATCTCCAGTAAATATTCCTCCGAAACTGTTTTGTACAACGAGTAAGTAGGCGGTATAAACAAGGCATTCGGAGTATGTTCCTGGTTGTCAATAATGCCCAAGGCAACCTGATCCAGATAATCAATTACATATTGCTGGCCACACTCGGTTGTAATCAGGTTTAAATTATTTTTATCTGTCATACAAGCTCCATTCGTTCTGCAATCAAATTGCTTTAACGATACAATTTACTACCAGTTAGGTCTAACGCAAATAAATTTAAAACCTTTTAGTAAGCAAGCATAAAAAAAGCCGCTGGTAGCGGCTTTAAAAGATTAAATATTTTTTATTTCAGTAGGTAGAAGTATAATGTTTAACTACTGTTTCCGGAATCAGTTGGTAATTAATGGACGTGTGATTCATTGATGGATTATAGAAACTTTTCTTCTGAATAAACTCCTGTGTAGGCGCTTTGTAAATGGTATACGTATAATTTTCGTTCGAATTCAAACTGCCGTTTCCTATAACTTCCAGATTATTTAGCTCGAATTCCTTCCCACAATCTGTAACTATTCTTGAACTACTTGAATAATTCATTCCCTACAAACCCTCTGTAAATTTTACTAAAAGCTATTTTTAACTTTAGCTATACGTGATAGATAAATTAAGGTTATAATGTTTTTGAATTATTTTTTAACTTAATTTTTACAAGCCAGTTGTTATTTGCCAGCCAAAAACAGCTTTTAAAAAGTTAAAGGGGTGCCTACTGCAGCTTAAGCAGGCACATCCCGGTATTTACTTGTGGCTAACTCCTCCCGTAAAAAACGACTGGTGTAGCCTTTCTCAACCTTAGCAACTTCTTCCGGTGTGCCTTCGGCTACTATGATACCGCCGGCTTCGCCGCCTTCCGGTCCAATATCAATAATATGATCAGCTACCTTTATCATGTCCAGATTGTGTTCAATAATAAGTACGGTATTACCTTTATCCACTAACTTATGTATAACGTCTGAAAGGTGCCTGATATCTTCAAAATGCAGCCCGGTGGTTGGCTCATCCAGAATGTAAAAGGTTTTGCCGGTATCTTTTTTAGAAAGTTCGGTAGCCAGTTTTACCCGTTGGGCTTCGCCGCCCGAGAGTGTTGTTGCCTGCTGGCCCAAGGTTATATAGCCCAGCCCTACTTCGTTTAATATTTTTACCTTACGCAAAATCCGGGGCTGGCTTTCAAAAAAGTCTACTGCTTTCTCTACGGTCATATCCAGCACATCGGTAATAGATTTACCTTTAAACCGCACTTCTAAGGTTTCGCGGTTGTAACGTTTGCCTTTGCAGGTTTCACAGGGAACATTTACGTCCGGCAGGAAATTCATTTCAATTATGCGCATACCGGCACCTTCGCAGGTTTCGCAGCGGCCGCCTTTTACGTTAAACGAGAAACGACCAGCCGAATACCCGCGAATTTTCGCTTCGGGTAATTGGGCAAACAAAGCCCGAATATCGGTAAACATGCCGGTATAAGTTGCCGGATTAGAGCGGGGCGTCCGGCCAATCGGCGATTGGTCTACCTCAATTACTTTATCGATGTGCTCTAACCCTTCAATGCCTTTGTACGGCAGCGGCTCGCGTTTGGCATTAAAAAAGTGCCGGTTCAGAATCGGGAACAGCGTATCGTGGATGAGCGTGGATTTCCCGCTGCCCGAAACACCGGTTACAGCAATTAACTTACCCAACGGAAAGTTTGCCGTAACATTTTTTAAATTATGGCCGGTGGCACCGCGTAACGTTAATATTTTATCGTGACCAGTTCGCTTGGCAGTAGGTACTTCAATGTGCTTCTGGCCGCTTAAATATTGTGAGGTGAGGCTGCCGGACGAGAATATTTCCTGCGGCGAACCGGCGGCTACAATATGGCCTCCGTGGATGCCTGCCCCCGGGCCAATATCCAGCACGTGGTCGGCGTGCATAATCATGTCTTTGTCGTGTTCTACCACAATTACCGAGTTACCGATATCGCGCAGGTTTTTCAGAGCCGCAATTAGCTTTTCGTTGTCGCGCTGGTGCAGTCCAATGCTGGGCTCATCCATAATATACAACACACCTACTAACTGCGTACCTATTTGGGTTGCCAGCCGGATACGCTGCGATTCGCCGCCCGAAAGCGTACGCACGGAGCGGTGCAAATTCAGGTAATCCAACCCAACATCCAGCAAAAAGCCGATCCGCTTTCTAATTTCCTTTAATAATTCGCGGGCAATCAGGTTCTGGCGTTCGTTTAAACGGTCCTCCAGGTTATTAAACCAATCGGCTAGTTGCCCAATATTAAACTGCGACAACTCGCCAATATTTTTACCATCCAGTTTTATGTGCAGCGATTCTTTCTTCAGTCGCAACCCACGGCACTCGGGGCAGTTGCTGGTTTGGGTAAATTCTTTTATCCAGTTGCGGATGGCATCCGAATCTGAATCCATTTGTTTGCGCAAAAAGCTGATAATGCCTTCGAACTCGATGGTGTAGCTATGGCCTTTGGCTTTAACTTCCAGTTCTTCTTTTACGCCGTGCAGCAACTGGTTTAGTACCGGCTCGGGTAAATCCTGAATTGGCGTGGAAATATTTAGTTTATGTATCCGAAGCAACGCTTGTATCTGGTTAAATATCCAGATATCGCGGAATTCACCCAAAGGCGAAATACCGCCGCGACTGATGCTCAAAGTTTTATCCGGAATAATTGATTCTTCGGTAATTTCCTGTATTTCGCCTAAACCGTTACAGATAGGGCAGGCCCCATAAGGTGAGTTAAACGAAAAGGTATTTGGGGCCGGATCGTCGTAGGCAATACCGGTTTCGGGATCCATGAGGTGTTGCGAGAAAAAATGCACTTGGTTGGTATCGGGCTCCAGAATAGAGATGGTGCCTTTACCGTGCGTAAGCGCATTCTGCACCGAACTGGAAATCCGGTAGCGATCCTCGGTATTCACGATTATTTTATCCACCACAATCTCGATGTCGTGAATTTTGTAGCGATCAACCTGCATTTTGGGTACCAGTTCCAGCATTTCGCCGTCTACGCGCACCCGCACAAAACCCATCTTCCGGATTTGCTCGAATAATTCTCGATAATGCCCTTTACGGCCTTTTACCACCGGTGCCAGAATAATTAACTTTTTACCGTTAAAATTCTCCAGAATGTGCTGCACAATTTGCTCGTCGCTTTGCCGGATCATTTTTTTGCCGGTAACGTAGCTGAACGCTTCGCCGGTACGGGCAAAAAGCAAGCGCATAAAGTCGTAAATTTCGGTAATAGTACCTACCGTAGAGCGCGGGTTGCGGCTGGTAGTCTTCTGCTCAATGGAAATTACCGGGCTTAAACCTTCAATCTTATCTACATTAGGCCGTTCCAAGCCACCCAGAAAAGAGCGGGCATACGCCGAAAAGGTTTCCATGTAGCGGCGCTGGCCTTCAGCGTAAATGGTATCGAAAGCCAAAGACGATTTGCCGCTGCCACTAATACCGGTAAAAACCACCAGTTTATTGCGCGGGATGGAAAGGCTAATATTTTTAAGATTATGTTCCCGGGCGCCGTAAACTTCTATCAGTTGGGTTTCGGTAACTAAGTCCGGTTGAGTATTTATAGCAGGAGTTTCTTCTTTTGTCTGAGCCATTGCTGGTCTTAATTAATCTGCAAAGATACGCAAGTTGCCCGTCTTGTGCAGGTTAAGGTGAATCATTTCTTAACAGATTTGCCGGGGCTTTGGTTCTGTTAATATTTTGATAAACCAGTAATAAATATACAGAGGAGAAATTGCAATAGCAGCCGCCGTTCCAGTCGTCGGTGCTAAAGTGCTTTAGAAGAAAAGATTTAATATTTTTGGATGGAGATGCAAAAAATAGACTAACCTGTATCCAGAGAAAATATTCCCCAAAATAAGGCGAGCAATATTTAATCCGGAATATTTTATTTCAATAATAAACAGACGGTAAACTTAGTAGCTAAACTCTAAAGTAAGATGGTGTTACTACTGAATTTTTAATCCAGTAAGGGTACAATGTATTTGTGCTTAATAACCTTTGGGCTTCAAGTTAAAATCTTAAAGCAATTATAAAAGCTAAATGCCATTATACAATCAAAGCCAATAGTCGGGTTAATGAAACAATACTTTTTTCCCTTGCACACGCTTTTTAACCATCCATAAAAAATCCTTTACCAACAGGTAAAATGGCCGGCTATAGGCTAAGTTTTCTTCTACCAGCTGTTTTACTTCCGGAAAATTTAATTTTTGCTGCTGCAAGTAACCTAACATCCATCTTAAAAAACGTTTCCGGACGCGGTGGTAACCTCCGAAAGCATGCGATGATTGCACCAGCGAGCCTGGCCGCTGGCGGTACCGGTTATGGCAAGCTGAAGAAATATAAACTGGTTCGTTCAGAAATATTTTCATCATCAGCACCTGGTCGTCGTACATGCCCTTGAAAGCTTCGTCGAATAAACCATGCTTTTCTACTACCGATTTTTTTACCAGCATCCCGCAAATACAGGGCGAAGCGCCGTAATTTAACGGATATAATTCTAGCGCCAGTCGGGCCGGAAAATATAAACGTTCGGGAACTATACCTATTTGTACCACGGTATTTTCCTTATCTTGTTCCGTCCAATCGTACCAATATTCCGTAGCCTCACAGAGTAAGCTGGCCTGCGGATATTTTTGCTGTAAGCTTATCTGATGCGATAAAAACTGTGGTAAAAAAACATCATCACCGTCCAGGAAAGTTAAAAACTCGCCTTTGGCCAAACGGATAGCCACATTGCGGCTGGCACTGGCCCCTTTATTCTGATGGCCGGGATGATCGTGGTAAAATATTTTTGTTGGGAAATCGGCAGCATATTTTTGAGCAATGGCCGTGCTGTTGTCCGTAGAACCATCATCCACTAAAATTAACTCCCAGTTTAGATAATCCTGCGCCAACACGCTTTGGATCATTTCTGCCAGAAACTTTTCTACATTCAGAAAGCAGGTAATTATTGATACTAAAGGCTGTTGTTTGTAATGCATAAAAATATTAATATCCTTTCAGCCAACGGTTTAAGTGGTTTGTAAATTCGGCTTCCGGCCAATCATATACATGAAATCTGCCCATCTCAAAAGGGTTGGCGGCTTTATTAATCGCACTGTGAAAGGTAGTTACAGCGGTTTTAAAACCTGTTGTTTTTAAAATTTCCTGAGCCGACGGGTTATAGCTGCCATTCGGAAAAGAAAACAAGTCTATTTCACTGCCGGTTATTTCTTCGAGCGTGTTTTTGCTGCCGGTTATTTCCCGCTGCTGAACCTCGGGTGGTTGAAACCCTAAGGCTGTATGTGTTACGGTATGGGCCCCAACCCGAAATAACGGATGGTGCGCTAAATCTAAAAGCTGTTTCTCCGACATGCACTGGTATTCGGGGCGGGCTGCATCCGGCAAACCGGCCCAGGCCCGGAGTTCGGCCATCAACTGGCTTTGCCGCGCGGCCGTTTCCTGAACTATTTCCTGCCACAACAACATATAAACTTTGGTCCGGGTGGTAGGAGGCGGTACCGATTCCTGCCATTGCTGGTGTTGCTGGCAGAGGGCAGGCGTTAATTCGGTTTCGGGTTCCAGGCTAAACTCTTGTTGCTTACCAAGTAGTTGAATAGATAAGCGGGACGGTAGCACCGGCGTTTGCAAAATAATGCGCTCCAGTTCATCCCACCAGAACTCTTTGGCCTGACCTAAACTACCAGTTGGAATAAAAAAAGTAGCCGGCAACTGGTACTTCTCCAGCAAAGGTTTGGCGGCTAAATAATTATCTACATACCCATCGTCGAAGGTAAGCACAATGCTTTTGTGCCGGATAGTGCCCGTCTTTACTTGTTCAAGCAGGTTTGGCAGCGATACCACGTGGCCGGTTTGCTGCATTATTTGCAAATGGCTTTCAAAATTAGCCGGACTTACCGCCAGTCCCCAGGGGTCGCAGGCCGGACTGGCAATGCGGTGATACATGAGCACCACCGCGCGGTTACCCCAGAGGCCTTTTACCTTTTTTAGCCGGTTTTGCCACTTCTGGTTCAAGCAATTGCTGGTTTTGTACCTTTAACGGTAATAATAACCTGGTAATGCGGGTCGGTAAAGTCCATCTGCTCTTTTTTTATTTCGGGCAAGCCCATGCCATATAAAAGAGCAGTAGCTACGAAAACATTGCCAAAGTTCTGCACTTCTACATTGGTACCCGGAAAAATTTCGGTCATGGCTTTCTGCATCGATGGTCTGGTAAACGACCAAAACCAGCTTTCTTCCAGGTCGCCGTATTCTATTTGGCTGATGCCTGGTACGGTTAATAACAAAGTGCCACCCGGTTTTAAAATACGATAGCAGGTTTGCAAAGCGCCTTTAAAATCATAAATAAATTGCAACGTCTGCGTCAGAATAACGCAATCGTAGCTGTTATCGGGTACGTGAGGAGCGTTGCTTAAATCACCAATAACGGTAGCCTTGGGATTATCGGCGTTTACGTGAAAGATATCGCTTTTGCTTACCTTCTTGCCGCCATAACGCAGGGTATATTCGTTGTCACCTATTTCGAGTACGTTGCCTTTAATGCAGTCAGCCTGCTGCTGTAAAAAGTTTTCGATGTAATACCGGTCTACGGCGCCACCCCGATCAAAGCCATACCGGATGCTAAATGGCATCGTACGGTCAAAATCGCCTTTGTTTATGTGACGGGGCGCTTCGTAAAAATCTTTATAGATCCCGGCCTTATGCAACGAGCGCAATAAGAATTGGGGCGAATATTTTTTTATTAAAGTTTTAACCGGCTCTTTAGCCAGGTGTTTTATAAAGTCAACCATTAAACGAGGTGAATATTTTAATAAAAGCCGGATATCATTTTTTTCCAGGCGTTGTGCCGTTTTTACCCGTTGGTTAAAAAGACCTGAAATTATCTGGGGGCCATAGTTTTTCTGGTAATTCAGAATTCCTTTTTTCAGGGCTTCTTTTTCCGTTTCGGTGCGCAGATCTTTGCTGTGTTTTTCCAATACTTTTAAGGTATTGCGCAGCATTACCGGAATGTTAAAAGACATGCTGGTATCGTAGCGCCGGTAAACGGCCAATTTGTGCTGGTGGTGCATAACCGGGTGGTTACGGGCTATCGACAAATACAAATCGTAATCCTCACAAGCTCTTAAAGTAGTATCGTAGCGCCATTTGTTAAAAACCCAGCGCTGAAACATAACAGCCGCGTGCATACAGATGTAATTTCCGCTGAGCAGCCACAGAAAATGATCCTGGGTAACGGGATACGCGCCAATAATATTCCTTTTTTTATTTGCATCTACTTCGTCGAACCCGCCCGAAACAAACCCCAAATCGGGATTTTGTCGCAGGTAGTTTACATTTGTTTCAATCGCATCCAGGTATAGCCAGTCATCGGCATCTAAAAACACCAGGTACGCCCCCCTGCTGTGATCGATACCAGTATTGCGGGCAGCCGAAAGGCCTTGGTTTTGCTTGTAGATGTAGGTAACCTCCGGATACCGCTGGGCTATTTCTCTGGTATTATCTTTCGAACCATCATCTACCACAATTATTTCTATAGCCGGGTAAGTCTGGTTTAAAACGCTCTCAATGGCTTCGGGCAAAAAGTGCGCATGGTTATAACACGGAATAATAACCGAAACCAAGGGCTCGGTGAAGTTAGTACCCCCCTGGTAGTAGGGTGTAGGGCGATGCGTTACGCCAACGGAATTCTTGTAACCCACAATATCTTCGAAAGCACCAGAAAAATGAAACATGATTATTGCAACTAAAAAATTGAATTCCTTGCTTTACCAGCAGCAATGCTACTTTTTATTATTGCTCCTTACCATCTAGCAGCAAGTTGAAATTTATTTATATAAAGATAAATATATAAATCTTAATATATAAATAATTTATTAAAAAAATTTGTTGAAAATTTTAAATCGCTTCTTTTATTAATTCTGAATAGCTTCTTTGGGATATAATTTCTCCGTTTTTTAATTCGAATATTCTATTGCACTCCTTTAAAGAGGTATAGCGATGCGCAATAATTAAAATGGTAATATTGGTATCCGATAGTTTTTTTATGGCTTCGTTTACTTCTTTCTCCGTTGTATTGTCTAGGGCACTAGTAGCTTCGTCAAAAATCAGTACTTCGGTTTTCTTGTACAGGGCCCGCGCAATGCCTATCCGTTGGCGTTGGCCGCCCGATAATTTGGAGCCACGGTCTCCGATAGGGGTTTCTATGCCTTGGGGTAAAGTAGAAACAAACTCCCGCAGCGAAGCTTTTTCCAGGGCATCTTCCAGTCGTTTTTTATCTACCTGTTTATCGAATAGCGTAATATTATCTTTGATAGAGGCATTCATTAAAAAAGCGTCTTGCTTTACATAACCCACCAGCCGCCGCCAGGCTTTTAAATTTTTGTCTGATAATTTCACACCATCTACATAAATGCCACCGCTTCCTTCGGTGTAAAACCGCAGTAACAGGTTCATCAGGGTGGTTTTGCCGGCACCAGAGCTGCCAATAAAACCAACCTTTTCGCCTTTTTTTATTTGCAAAGAAACTTCTCTTAAAACCGGAATATCTTTGCCCGGAAAATTGAAGCCTACTTTATCTAAGGTTATCTGAGATTTAAAAGATAATGGTTCCTGTGGGGTAGGACCCTTCACGTATACATCATACTCATCAAACTCTTTAAGTAAGTCAATGGTGTACTGGTTCTTTTTAAGCTCTACCATGCCTACCATTAGCCGGTTTACCGATGGCATTAACCGGTAAGCAGCAGCCGTAAACAAACCCAGAATGGCCAGTAACTCTTTGGGGTTATCTACAAAAATCAAAGAATAAATAAAGATTGTTACCACGCCCAGAATGGTTACCATTTCAATAATCTTAATCGGAATCAGCGATAATAAATAGCCTTTGGCCTCTAAGGTTTGTAATTCCCGGATATAGCCTGATATAAGCGCTTGAAAGTCTTCTTCTTTTTCGGCCAGCTTAATTTCGACATGGCCCATGAGCGAATCTGCCGTTACGCTGGTAGCGATGGGCCTTATTTCGTTTGCCCGTTGCCCAATTCTGCTGCCCTTTTTTTTGAGCGCGTTATAAGTTAAAATAGTAGTAGGGCCCAGAATAACTAAAAGCAGAATTAACAGGGTGGGCTTAAACAATAGGATACCCGCTACAATAATGGTTAGAATAACAAACTCAGAAAAAATAACAAACAGGCCGCGGAAGATGCCACTTATAAACACAGACGGAATATCAATTATGTAATACATAATATTGATGTATCCCATATTATTAAACAGCCAGAAAGGTAAGCCGGTAAACTTGGTATACTGCCGGTGAATAATGGTATTGGCTACGTTGGCTGAAAATTTTACCTGCCGGTAATTTATCCAGGTAGAAAACAGGTTTTTAAGTAGAAAGAAAAAGAAGATAGCTACGACAAGGAATATCAGGAAAGCGCTTTCGGATGAAAAACCTAGTTTGGTAAACAGGAATGAAAAATATTTATTTTTTTGTATGTACCCCGTTTCGGAAGCGGCAATTATAACCGGCACCAAAGCTGCTAACCCTATTACATCTAATAAAGATGAAAATATGGATAAAAACAACATCGCAATCCCTTCGCGCTTTTGTGAAGAAGTCAAATAGGACTTAATGCAGTTTAATGACTTAAATAAAATTCCTGCATTCATTTAAAAAACAATATTGTACATACAAAATAAAAAACACCTTAAACCAACGACACTAAGCAATACAAAGATATTTATTTATATTTTAATATATATATTATTTTATTAATATTTATTTTTGGTATTATCGCTTTTAAAATGCTTCTGTGATATATTTATTACAAAACTATTCGCCAGAACGGATAGCTTATTTTAAAAAATATTATTCTAAACTTCTGCAGAAGATCTTTTAGAGATTAAAATAACTTAAAAATAACAAGAAAATTTTGTTATATACAAATTTATTTAGACCAAATCTGGTCCGGAAGGCATAGATGTAAACGAAAAAGGGTTTCTTTTACCTTTATTGGGCATTATTTTTTTAAAAAAAATTACTGATTTAATATATAGTCTTAAAATCATCGGAAAAGATATTTGATGAACCTGTTAGCTTAAGAGCCGGTCTATTAGAAGTTGGTAGACTCATTTGCAGGCGTGGGTATACTCATTTAAACCGAAATACGTACAAACGGCTATTTTATGGAATAATTGCTATTTTAAGCTCCTTTTAAAGGGTAGTAAGAATATAATTAAGCAAATTTGTAAGTGGTTTTTCGGCTTATTTACCCGGATGTTTTTGCAATTATCCAAGGGTTTACTTGTCCTGTTGTGATACCGATGCTGTTTGCCGGATATTATTACCCACAGCTTGCTGGTCAGAAGATGCAGCAAGAGCAGCTAGCGGCGTTCTTTGCCTAAGCTCAATTATCTCATCTGAGTTGCCCTGATTAGTGACAGCGGAAAGGGTATCATTTATTCCCGGGCGGTTTTAGCTGGGATTAACAGGGTGTAACGGGTGGTAGTATCGGTTACAGTAAGTTTGTAGGTGCGCAGCCAGGGGTTATGCAGTCGTAAAGTTTTGTAATTGGTACCCTGTTCCAAAGCAAAAGCCGGCAAATCCTCAATGGTGCTGGTTACCGTTAGCGGGCGGGTTGGTGTGGTGGCATAGGCGTCTGCGTCCATCATGCTGAACCCATAGCGTTGCGGATTTTCTAATACTTCTTTTAAAGCCAGAATCCGAAACAAATAGCGCGATGTTTCATCGTTCAGGTACAGGTCGTAGTACGAATCTACTTTCTGGGTCTTAAAAGCAGCTTCCAGGCCACCTACACCCCGATTATAAGAGGCAGCGGCGCTCGTCCAGGAACCAAAGCGCTTATACCCGTATTTAAGATGTTTACAGGCCGCTATCGTTGATTTCTCAAAATGGTACCGTTCGTCCACTTCATCATTTATTCTTAATTTCAGGGCTTTAGCCGTAGCAGGCATTAATTGCCAGATACCCACCGCACCTTTGGGTGAAGTAGCATTGCTCAGTAAGCTTTCGGCGAGCGCCAGATATTTAAAATCGGGATGCATGCCATTTTCGCGGAGCAGCCGATCTAATTCAGGTAAATGACGTTGCAGCCTTTTGAGCGCCAGCAGGGTATTTGAATGAAAGTAGGCCGTAGATTGTAATTCGCGATCCAGCCGTTCCGCCACATCAGGTAAGTCCAGCGGCACGGGTTCATCGGCAAAGGTTAACGTTTGGGGGAGCGGAAACGGACGATAAACGCCATTGTTCGGCATGCTGGGGATTACTTGCTGGCTGCACAAATTCACCACTCCCAGGAGGCAGGCCAGTAAAAACAAATATTTCCAGTAAGGCTGTAATTGCGTCATTAAAATGCACCCGTTGTTTTTTCCGTTTACGATTAAACGATTAATTACGGTTATGATTGTTTTTGTTGCGGAGAAAAGGCCGTTACCAGATTAAAACTTGGGTAGTTTCAAGGTAGAAGGGAAGGGTAAATAGGCGTATCTTCGTAGTTTATTCTACGTAGAGCCGCTTTTCATATTAATTTAATACCTGGGTGCTAAAGAACTAAGCCTGTTATTTAATTAACAAGTGACAATATTGTAACCCAAGCAATAGGAAATATAAACCCGATAGGCCTAATGAAAACCAGAGATGCTTAATTAAGAGTTAGGCGGTAGCATTTTTTTGAGCCTTTGTTTTACCGCGGAGCCATAGTAGCGGAAATAATAATGAACATGCCGGTAAAAAGGAGCCCATCTTAATTTTAATAATGCGGAAGCTGGTGGCCGGTAATAAGCATAAAAAGGCGAGTTCTGGTAGATTTTATCGGTATTAAACCCAACAGCGGCATGTTGGAGGCATTGCCGAAACAAGAACAACCCTAAAGTATAGCCTAAGGCGGCGGGCTGGAAGAAGTTGCTTTTCTGATTTATCTCCAGTAGTTGGGTAAACCAGTTGATGGCCCGGTTAAAAAATAAGGGGTTGGGCTCCCAGGGCTGGTACCAGACACGGTTATGAAAGCTAAACTCCCCCGGCGTAAGCTCGTGCCCCAGCAAGCGGAATACTGCAGACCGGGTTTTGCCGGCATTTGTTATTTGTTGCGAATGATGTTGTTTAGATACCTGTGTCCCGGAGTCACGGTAAAGCAGCAATGGCTCGGCCAGGTTAGCGCCTTTCGTAACCAGCAGCATATCAAACCATAGCTTATAGTCCTCGGCGGCCTTGTATTCCGGGTGGTAGGTTAACTTGTTATCCAACAATACCTGGCGCCGCAGCATTACGGCAGGGTGGGCAAAAGGCGTATCAAAAATTAGAAAACTTTTAATTTGCTCGTGCGCCAGCGGGAACGTTTCGGTGTATATTATTTCCTTGTTTTTGAAATGCTGAATCGCAGAGCCCACCAAACCTACCTCCGGATGAGTCTCCATAAACCTGACCTGTTTTTCCAGTCGGGTATTTTGGCTGATATCGTCGGCATCCATCCGGGCAATGTATTGTCCGGTAGCCAGGGCAAGTCCTATATTTAATTGGGCAATTAAGCCAATATTCTCCGGCGAATGAATAACCCGGATGCGGTGGTCGTGGTAACAGTTAATAATTTCGGTACTGGCATCGGTCGAGCCGTCATTCAGAATCAGAAATTCTAAATGCGGGTAAGTCTGGTTTAAAATGCTTTCTATTGCTTCAGCCAGATATTTTTCAGCATTATAAACCGGCATCAGCACCGATACCAGGGGAGAAATATTCATAAACCAGTCAGGATACGCCAAACGTAAATACCAAGCTATTAAATTTTAACATACCCAGCCAAATATTTTTGAAATCTAATAAACAAGTTGCGGCTTGAGCTGGACTCAGGTTGGATGAAGCCAGTAACAAAATAGTGCTGGAGAATAAATTGAGAATTGGTGTTCAAAGATTAATACTGCAGCGTTTTAAGTAAAGAGTAAGCATATTTTAAGAAAATTAAACGCTAAGCCTATTCTTCTCTGCCCCTGATTATAGCATAATACTTAACCCATTGCTTTGCTCTACATTGCTGGGTAAAAGTGTGTTTGTTTGCACCAGGTTTGATCTTGAAAATGGAAAGCTAAACTGCTGTATATCAGATTAAATATTATCTATATAGTAGGGTTATTTATTAGCAAATATTTAAAAACGGGGAACTATAATTACTAAAAAAGTAAATTTTGGTAATATCCTATTCTGCCATCAATAAATCCAAATTTTTTAGCTAAATTTTACAATCTAATCTAACCTATTCACCCAGAAAACATGTTAAAAAAAATGCAATCTCCGCATAGTTGGCAGATGAAAATTTGCGGACTGGTTTTAGCAGGAGTTTTGACAGCCAATCCGTTAACAGGTACAACGGCTGCTGCAAATGCTAAAACTGCTCCAGTCGTTTCATTTGCCAGAAACTTAAAAGCCGGGAAGTTTATTCTCTGGCCGATTACAGGTAAGGTAACTTCGCCAACCGGCGAACCAATTCCTGGGGTTACGGTGCTGCTGAAGGGAACCAGTACTGGTGCTACCACTAGTCCAGATGGTACTTATAGCTTAAATGTGCCGGAAACAGCGGGAACCTTGGTTTTCTCTTTTATTGGCTTTACTACCCTGGAGAAGAGCTTTTCTGGTCCGGGGACGGTAAATGCGATGCTTTCGGAAGATGCCAAGGCCTTGCAGGAAATTGTAGTAACCGGTTATACCACCCAATCTAAAAAAGATATTACCGGAGCGGTAGCTACTATTGATGCCAAACAATTATTATCTACGCCGGCGACCAACCTGGGGCAGGCCATGCAGGGTAAAGTAGCCGGCGTTACAGTTGGTAACGAAAACAGCCCCGGCGGTGGGGTTATGGTCCGGATCCGGGGTTTTGGTACCATCAACGATAACTCGCCCTTGTACGTGGTAGATGGCGTGCCCACCAAAGGCAACCTGAATACCCTTAACCTGAACGACATTGAGTCGATGCAGATTCTGAAAGATGCCTCGGCAGCTTCCATCTACGGATCGCGGGCAGGTAATGGGGTGGTTATTATTACCACCAAAAAAGGCAAAGCCGGTAAGCCCATGTTTACTTACGATGCTTATTACGGCACCCAGCGGCCCGGCAAGTTTCTCGACTTGCTGAACAGCCAGGAATACGCGCAATTGATTTGGGAATCGCGGAAAAATGCCGGTGCGGTAGGCACCAATGGTAATCCTGCGCATGCCCAGTTTGGTAACGGGCCGGAGCCGGTACTGCCAGATTATATTTTCCCGGCCGGTGCCAAAGAAGGCGACCCGCGTGTAGCCCAGGATGCCAACGGCAATTACACTAACTACAGCAATAATATTGATGCCGCCGATTTTAACCGGACCAAATGGATGATTACCAAGACCAATAAAGCGGGTACCGATTGGCTCGATGAAATTTTTGATCCGGCGCCTATTCAAAACCACCAGATTGGCGTGTCGGGCGGTAACGAAAGCGGCCGGTATGCTATGTCGGTAAATTATTTTAACCAGGAAGGAATCATGATTTATACCGGGTTTAAAAGGTATTCACTGCGGGCCAATACCGAATTTAACGTGAATAAACGCATTCGGGTGGGCGAGAATTTTCAGGCAGCAGTAAGTTCTAGAGTTATGCAGCCGGGTTCCAACGGTTTCGAAAATAACCCCACCTCCTTCGCCTACCGTATTCAGCCTATTATTCCGGTATACGATGTGGCCGGTAATTTTGCCGGTACCCGCGGTACCGACCTCGACAATTCCAACAATCCTTATAGCATGTTGTACCGCAACAAGGATAATGATCAAAGAGAAATACGGTTGTTTGGTAATGCTTATGCCGAAGTAGATATACTCAAAAATTTAACGGCTAAAACCAGCTTTGGCGTTGATTATAACTTGTTTAACTACCGTAATTACACCTTCCGCGATATTGAATCGGCCGAAGCCAGGGGTTCTAACAGTTTGCAGACCACCAATAACTACGAGTGGACCTGGACCTGGTTTAACACTTTAAACTATAATGCCACCTTTGGCGAAAAACACCGGTTAAATTTCCTGATTGGTACTGAGTCTATTAAAGACTATTATGAGTTTTTCGATGCTTCCCGGACCAATTTTGCCTCCGACGATATTGAAAACCGCTATTTAAGTGGGGGTACGGGTGTGCAAACGAATAATGGCGGCGGTTATAACTGGGCCCTGGCTTCGGAATTTGCCAAAGCCAATTATGTATTTGCCGACAAATATTTACTCGAAGGTACGCTGCGCCGCGACCGGTCTTCGCGGTTTGCACCCCAGTTCCGGACCGCTTATTTTCCAGCCGCCAGTGCCGGTTGGGTTATATCCGAAGAAAGCTTTGCCAAAGGTTTAACCACCTGGCTTAATCATGCTAAGCTAAGAGTGGGCTGGGGCCAAACCGGTAACCAGGAAATTGGTAACTACAATTCCATTACGCAATATTCAACCAATCCGGCAACTTCTTTCTATGACCTGGGCGGTACGCGCACCTCGGCCATACCCGGTTACGAGTTAACCCAGTTTGGTAACCCAAATGCCAAGTGGGAAACCACCACGGCTACCAATATTGGGTTAGATGCTACTTTGTTTAACGATCACATTGATGCTTCTTTTGACTGGTATACCCGCCTTACTTCGGATATGTTGTTCCCGGTTCAGGTACCGCTTACCGGCGGCGTGGCCGTTAACCCTTTCCAGAATATTGGGTCTATGCGCAACCGGGGCGTTGATCTGGCTCTTACCTACAATGGCAAGGCTGCTGATAACCAGCTTACTTACAGTATAGGCGGCAATCTTAGCACCTATCGTAATGAGGTAACCCAAACCACCGGCGACCCCAATACCCAATATTTTGGCCTGAACGATGAGCGTATTCAGAACTTTGTGGTAACCCAGCAAGGTTACCCCATATCTTCTTTCTTTGGGTATACCATTGATGGCATTTTCCAGACGGACGATGAAGCAGCCACCGCTCCTAAAAACAACTTGGGCGTTAATCAGAATAAAGCCGGCCGGTTCCGTTTTGTGGATGTGAATGGTGATAATGTTATCGATTCCAAAGATTTATCTATTATAGGCAGCCCACACCCCGATTATACCTATGGCATTAACGTGAGTGTTAATTACAAAAATTTCGGCTTAACTCTTTTTGGCCAGGGCGTACAAGGCAACGAAATCTTTAACATGGTGAAGTATTTCACGGATTTCCCAACCTTTGGCGGTAACCGGAGCAAGCGCATGCTGTACGATTCCTGGCGGCCCGGTAAAACCGATGCTATTTTGCCCCAGTTAACTTCCAGCGACCAGGTAAGTATCCTGCCTTCTACTTATTACCTCGAAAACGGGTCTTATTTCCGGATGCGCAATATTCAGTTAACCTATAATTTGCCGGCCACCTTAATCTCCAGGGCCAGTCTGAGTTCGGTTAGAGTTTATTTGCAAACCCAAAACCTGTTTACCATTACCAAATATTCCGGTATGGATCCCGAGATTAACCTCCGCAATTTTACTGCCGGCAACGACCGTCAGATTGGGGTAGATGGTGGCGCTTACCCGATTGCCAAACAGTTTATTATTGGTTTAAATGTGGGCTTTTAAGCAGGTTTAATTCCGGCCCAAATTATTAATTCTAATTTCTGGACAAATGAAAAAACATATAATATTAGCGGGTAGCTTGTTCCTAAGTATATTAAGTTCTTGCTCCGATTCTTTCCTGGATGTAAATCCAAAAGCAGCACTTACGGGTACCGCTTTACAAAACAATAAGGGGGTAAATTCCTTACTAGTGGCCGCCTATTCTTTGTTGGATGGCTGGGCTACTGCCGAGGGGGCTTATCGTTCTTACCAATCTTCGGCGGATAATTGGGTGTATGGCAGTGTGGCTTCGGATGATGCTTACAAGGGCACCGTTGCCGGCGATCAGCCTCCCATCTCTTTAATCGAGCAGCATAATATATCTTCGGATAATATTTATTTCCGGGGCAAGTGGCGGGGTATGTACGATGGTATTGCCCGGGCCAACGATGTGCTGCTGAATTTAGCGAAGGCTACGGATGTAAATGAGGCCGACCGGCAGCAAATTACCGCCGAAGCTCGTTTTCTGCGGGGGCATTTTCATTTTGAGCTGAAAAAGATGTTTAACAACGTGCCTTATATTGATGAGACCATTTATGATCCCAACAACCTGGAAAGCACAAAGCAGCCGAACACCGCCGATATCTGGCCCAAGATTGTAGAAGACCTGACTTTTGCATATAACACGCTGCCTGCTAAGCAATCCCAACCCGGAAGAGCTACTAAATGGGCAGCCGGTGCTACTTTGGCCAAAGCCTATTTATTTCAGAAAAAATATGCCGAAGCCAAACCTTTGCTGCTGGCAATTGTAAATAGCGGCCAGTTCCGGCTGGTAGACCGCTACCACGATAATTTCCGGGCTGCTACCAACAATAATCCCGAATCTGTTTTTGAAATACAACACTCGGTTAACGACGGCGCCCCTGGCGGGGAAAATGGTAATATTGGCGCTACACTTAATTATCCTTACGGTGGTGGCGGAGTAACTACTTGCTGCGGCTTCTTCCAGCCATCGCAGAATCTGGTAAATGCCTTTAAAACCGATGCCAACGGCTTGCCTTTATTAGATACTTTTAACCAAAACGATGTAAAAAGCGACCAGGGTATAGAAGCTACCCAATCCTTTACACCCGAAGAAGGCACCCTCGATCCACGCCTGGACTGGACAGTTGGTCGCCGGGGTATTCCGTTTCTGGATTGGGGTGTACATCCGGGCAAAACCTACGTGCGTGACCAGGCTTACGGCGGGCCTTACTCCCCTAAAAAGCACGTAATGTATCGTTCCGATGTGGGTACCAATACCTTTGCCAGCAACCCGCGTTTAAACGCCAATAATTACCGCATCATCCGGTATTCGCACGTGCTGCTGTGGTTAGCCGAAATTGAAACCGAACAGGGCAACTTGGAAGCCGCCCGTGGCTACGTAAACCAAATCAGGAGAAGAGCGGCCAATCCCGATGGCTTCGTGAAAAAAGCCGACGGCACGCCAGCCGCTAACTACGTAATTAAGGAATATTCAACCTCCTGGACCGACCAGGTCATGGCCCGGAAAGCGGTGCAATTTGAGCAGCGGCTGGAGTTTGGCATGGAAGGCCATCGCCGGTTTGATTTGGTGCGCTGGGGAATTGCCGACCAGGTTTTAAATGCTTATTACGCCGTTGAAGGCAACAAGCGGCCGTATTTAAAGGGTGTGCAGTTTGTAAAAGGCAAGCACGAATATTTCCCGATTCCAATACAAGAAATACTAAACAGTACCGTAGCGGGTAAGCCTACCTTAATCCAGAACCCCAATTATTAAATAATTAGGATAATATTTTGCCAGAAAGCTCCCGGGTAACCAGGAGCTTTTTCATTTCCGGTTATTTCAATCCCAAAACCTGCCGCGGCTTTTACCTTTTTCCCGCTTCTCATTGTGCTTATCTCTTTTCCATTCCTTCTCCTGCGCTTTCCGCTCTTTCTTTTTAGGTTTAAATACATTAAAAAGCTTGTCCAGAAAAGAAGCCTGTTTAATAACTGGTTCCGGGTGTTCAGCCAGAAAAGAAGGGCAGTCCAGTTGTTGCTGCAGGTCGGGTGGTAATTGCGGAAACTGGCTTTGGCGCCAGTCGCTGAATTCCCGGTCGCGCACCAGGCGGGCCATAAACTCACCCCAAATGGGTAAAGCGGTATTAGAACCCTGGCCCAGGCTTAAGGTCCGGAAGCGGACCGCTGGATTCTCGGCACCGACCCATACGCCGGTAACCAGTTGCGGTGTAATGCCAATAAACCAGCCATCGGCGTGGTCTTGGGAGGTGCCGGTTTTTCCCGCAATGTCCAGGGTTAAATTAAATTCGGAACGCAGGCGGTTGGCCGAGCCTTCTTCTACTACCCCTTTTAGCAGTTCCAGCATAATGGCGGCATGTTCGGGAGCCAGTGCTTTGGCTACACCCGTGCCGGGCCGGTGCTGCCGCAGCACGCTGCCGTTACGGTCGGTTATTTTAGCAATATAAACTGGTTTTACCCGGTAGCCTTTGTTCGCAAGGGTTGTATAAGCTGTTACCAGTTCCAGCAACGATAGGTCGGCGGTGCCCAGGGCCAGCGAGGGTACTTTGGGTAAAGCACTTTGGATGCCTAAGCGCCGGGCTAGCGCTATAGTAGGTTCCAGGCCGGTTTCCGTTAATATCTGCGCCGAAATGGTGTTAACCGAGTGCGCCAGCGCGCCCCGCATCGAATATTCGCCGCCGTATTTATTATCGGCATTGTGGGGTGTCCAGGTATCGTTATTATTAGCGGTATAGGTCTGGAGCTGATTCGGGAAATACGTGCAGGGTGTCAGGCCGCGTTCCAGGGCGGCGGTGTATACTATGGGCTTAAAGGTAGAACCAGCCTGCCGGCGGGAGCGCACATGATCGTATTTAAACGTATGGTGGTCGATGCCGCCCACCCAGGCTCGGACGTAACCGGTGCCGGGTTCTACCGCCAGCAACCCGGTATTTAGAAACCGTTCGTAGTAGCGCAATGAATCGTTGGGTGTCATGGTCCGTTTTAAAGAACCACGCCAGCTAAATAAATTCATTTCTTTGGGTTGCCGGAATCTTTCCTGAATGGCCGCTTCGGTCAAGCCTGCCGCTTTCAGTTTCTGGTAATGTTTAGAGCGCCGCATGGCCGCTCGAATTACTTCGGGATTATTTCCCCACGGGGCCCGGTTTTTCCAATGCGCATCAAACTGACTTTGCAGGCGGGCCATTCGTTTGCGCATTGACCGTTCGGCGTGGGTTTGCATGCCGGCGTGCAGCGTGGTGTAAATTTTCAGGCCGTCGGTGTATAAATTGTAAGGCTTGCCATCTTCTTTTAATTGGGTCGCACACCATTTTACCAGCTCCAGTCGTAACTGTTCCCGAAAATAAGGGGCTAGTCCGTCGTTGTGGGTTTCGTAGCGGTATTGCAGTTTCAGAGGCAGGTTCTTTAGCGAATCGGCTTCTGTTGGAGAAAGGTAGCCGTATTTAGCCATCTGGTTCAGTACCACATTCCGGCGCTGTCGCGATCTTTCCAGGTTCAGCCGTGGGTTATAAGAGGTAGTGGCTTTCAGCATACCAATTAAAACGGCGGCTTCTTCGGTTTTAACGGAATCGGCAGAGGTGTTAAAAAAGCGCCTGGCTGCCCGTTCAATACCAAATAAATCTCCGCCCATGGGCACGGTATTTAAATAAAGCTCCAGAATTTCGGTTTTGGAATAAATACCTTCGAGCCGGCGGGCAATTATCATTTCGCGCAGCTTGTTAATGGGCGTACTCAAAATTAAATATTGCCGGCGGGGGTATAAATTTTTAGCTAATTGCTGACTAATGGTACTGCCGCCACCCGATTTTTCTTCCTGCAGTAACATGGTTTTAAATAATACCCGCAGCAAACTTCTAAAATCTACGCCGCTGTGGTTGTAAAAACGGGCATCTTCGGTGGCAATTAAAGCTTTTACCGCCGCCGGCGAAATATTATCAAAACTAACGTTGGTGCGGTCCTGGATATAGTAGCGGCCCAGTAAAACATTATCCGACGAATAAACTTCCGAAGCGGTGTGGTTCTGGCGGGCTTTAAGAATGGCCCGCGAAGGCACGGGCCCCAGCAAGCCTACGTAAATAACCAGGTACAAGCCAACCCAGAATAGCAGAACCAGCAAAATTAAACGGTATATGCCTTTAAAAACAGGCTTAAAATGCACCGGCTGCAGCCGGCGCCAGCTAAAATTCTGAAACTGATGCTTTTTCTGCTGCCAGTAAAAGGCCTTGAGTTTGGATTGGTGGCGGGCACTAAAAGCAATAATTCCCTGGCGAAGATAGGTTAGAGCCGGCCGGAGCAAATACCGATTGCTAAACGACCCCAATGCCCGTAAGGTAAGCCAAATACGTGTTATGATTTTATGCAACAGTTTACTTTAATTATCTTACTCTTACTTTTCTTAAACCACAAAGGTACGGGCCTTCGATTCAAAATATTAACTTAGATTTAATAAACGGTTTTTTTGTTCTTTTACTGCATCGCTACTGCTTTTGGTATTTAAAATCAGCTGAAACCAGCAGGTTAAACCTGTTTTGGCATAGTAAAGTAAAACTGGGCTCCATTAGCCCTATTGGCATTTTTTATGATATTTATTTAAATATTACAACAAATTCTTGTTTTTTGCTTAGTTTATTGCCAGATTTAACATAATTTAAAGCTGGCTATTAGTAAAATATTTCTAAAGTAGCCAGATTACGAAGCCGACTTTGTTCGTCGGGAAGTAATCTTTGAATCCTGAGCTTTTCGCCTGCATAATTAACCAACTGCTTACTGTTTCCTATTATTTTTTAGCTAAACCATCGAAATAGCCAATTTTCTTTTCTCGGCTATTTAAGCTGATGGTTTTGCATGTGATAAATGGCAGCCTTGGCGGCAAAATATTTCTGCCGGCCTTGTAGAAGAATCATCACGTTACTGCAAAATATTTATTTGAGCCCGGATTGGTAATCAGGTTTAAATCTGAGACCGGTTTGGCCGGCATCTGCAGTTCTTCCGTTTAGCTTGGCTTTTTTCTTTTTTACACTCACTTTCCAGCACCCATGAAACAGTTCTATTCTCTTTCATTATTTCCGGTCCGCTCTTTGGTAGGGCAGGTAATATTTGCGCGTTATTTATTCTGGCTGGTTTTGCTGGTAAGTTATTTTCAGGTGCCCTACCAGGCTTTAGCCCAAAGAACTTTACTTGACGATGTTATCCCAATGGTAGAATGCGTAGAATACCAAACCAATGGGAAGTTTAAAGTATGGTTTGGTTACAACAACAATAACAAGGTTGAAACAGCCGGCCAGAATTATTTAGAAATAGTTAATGGAACGGTAAGTACAGAATACACCGGAATAATACCGGAAAATACGCCTCCCACCTTATTTAAACCAGGCCGGCAAAAGAATGTGTTTTACGTTGAATTTGATATTAGTAGTAAAGTAATATGGAAAATAACTTTATCTAATGGTAAATTCAAAGACGTAACGGCCAGCAGTCTTTCTCCCTTGTGTAATGCTCCTGGCAATATATTCTCTCCGGGCAATATAAATCCGCAGGTTTTGAAAACCGGCGATATTATTGGCCCTGAATTAACTTTCTTAAAAGAAGAATACGACCCGACCAATCCGATAAAGCCTTCAAAAAATATTTTTCAAATACAAGCCGGATACGTTTTAATTGAAGTAACAGCAAAACAAGGGAAATATCAGGAATTATTAAACAAACTTACCGATAAAGATGCCGATCCGGTAGCCTATGGCATGGTAGGCATAATTCCGAACGGACTTAATCCTCTTTTAATATCGGGGTACTTACTTATTACCAATCTCGAAAAACTGAATAACACAACCATATTCGGCACCCTAATTAATAAAGTTCAGCCGGTTTATGCCCCTGTTTTCAATGCCGGTAGCGTAACCAGTGCCGGCGATTTAGCCCAGCGTTCGGGGTTGGCCCGCTCGGCCTTTAAGGTAGCAGGAGAAGGTGTTAAGGTGGGTATATTGTCTGATAGTTATAATGCTAAGGGCGGAGCTGAACAAGATGTAAATACCGGCGACGTGCCGGTTGTAGAAATACTAAAAGATTTGCCGCCTAATACTAATATAGGTACCGACGAAGGAAGAGCCATGGCCCAAACTTTATTCGATAGTGCCCCCAAGGTAGCACTTGCCTTCCGGACCGGATTTTTAAGTGCCGGAGATCTGGCCCAGGGAATTATACAACTAAAAGAGGAAGCTAACTGCAATATTATTGTAGATGATATTAATTATATAACAGAGCCTTTTTTTCAGGATGGCGTAGTTGCCCAGGCAGTAGACAGAGTTGTTAGGCAAGGCGTAACCTACTTTTCGTCGGCGGGTAATTACGGCAGTAAATCTTACGCAACAGCCTTTAATCCGGCTGCTACTGCTAATAGTTTAGGCGTGCCGCATAACTATGGCGGCGGCGATGTGCTGCAGAAAATAACCCTTACCCCAGGTGACTATACTTTAGTTTTACAATGGGATGATCCTTTTTATTCGCTGAGCCAAAGTGCCGGGGCTGCTACCGACTTGGATGTTTATTTGGCCACCGACACCGGAACGCCAATTTTTGGGATGAACCGGTTTAATATTGGCCGGGATCCCGTGGAGATAATGCCTTTTACCGTTAGCGGCGGCAATGCTACTACCAACATAATGGTGGTAAATGCCGGCGGGCCAGCCCCCAAGTTTAAATATATGGTTTTCCAGGGCGAATTAGCTATGCTGGAGTACAACAATACAGGTAATGCTACTATTGTCGGCCAGGCCAATGCGGCCGGTGCTATAGCAGTGGGCGCAGTACTTTACAAAAATACGCCAGCTTTTGGGGTTAATACGCCAACTCCGGCTTCCTTTTCTTCTGTAGGAGGTACTCCCATTTTGCGCAATAGCAGTGGCAATTCTATACCCCAGGTGATAAGGCAAAAACCAGATATAATGGCTCCTAATGGTGGTAATTTAACCACTAACTTACCAATGGGAGGCGAGGATATAGAAAACGACGGTTTACCAAACTTTTTCGGCACTTCCGCCGCCGCCCCGCACGCTGCTGGAGTGGCCGCTTTAATATTGAGCGCCAAGCAAAAATTTTATGGCACCGCCGAAACGCCCGCTACCCTTAGCCCCGCCGAAATAAAAACGCTTTTAACGAGCACGGCAATCGACATGGAAACCTCCGGGTTTGATTATAAAACCGGGTTTGGTTTTATCCGGGCCGATGCCGCCATAAGCACTTTTGCAAACCCGGCGGCAGTTCTTACGGCTTTAGAAGGAGTGCCTACTATTCTAAATCCAACGTCTGGTGCGGCTATTCCTTTTAATATTACCGTTAAGGGAGAATATTTAAAAGGCCCCTTTAAATTAAAGGTAATGCTGAACGATGTTCTTTTAAAAGAGGTAAATATTACATCAGGTACCTTATTAGAAGTGGTGGTGCCGATACCTGCTTATTTGAGCGGTAACCCTTATGTGCAAGTCGAAAAGCCGGCTACAGTGCCAAATGGGAACGATGGTGGTCTTTCAAACAAGTTATACTTCTTCCCTAAACCGGTTATCACCATTACCGCCAATAATAAAGTGAAATATTATGGTCAGGCTTTCCCCGCGTTTACGGCCGAAGTAAAAAAACAGGATGGCACTGTTGTTGGGCCCCTTGAACGGGTTGCCCTTGGCTTAACCGATGCTGCTATTACGTTTACGACTAACACCAATAGTAGTGAAAGCGGTAGAAATGCTGATGTTGGAAAGTACCAGATTATTCCTTCGAAAACCGATTTGCTGCAAACTAATGTTTATGATTATGTTTTTGTAAACGGATTTTTAGACGTTAACCCTGTGCCTATTACCATTACCCCAAACGATTTAACCGGCGACAAGGCAGTTGTGTTCGGAGATAAAATAGACGGCATCACCTTTAATTATACCATAAACGATATAGTAGTAAATGGTAATACAATTCTCCTAAGCAGTAGCGATAAAGATTGGCTGATTAATAAAGCAAAAACTGATCATGAAGCGGCGCTTGCTTATGCCAAAAACCTGCATGCCATTGCAATTGGAGATGGTACGGCTCCTTCATCGGAAATATTAGCTAACCGAAGCTTTATGGTAGATGGTTCGGTATTCGTGGACGGTTCGGTATTCGTAGACGGTTCCGTTTTCGTGGATGGTTCCGTATTCGTAGACGGTTCGGTGTTTGTGGATGGTTCTGTATTTGTGGATGGTTCTGTGTTTGTGGATGGTTCGGTTTTCGTGGATGGCTCTGTGTTTGTGGATGGGTCCATTTTTGTGGATGGGTCTGTGTTTGTAGATACTAGTCCGCAAGTGAATGGCACCGAAATGCTAGTAAACAGCGATGTAATTAATACGGATAATAATGCGAATACCACCATTATATATCACAGCGGCGATAAGCTGGTTTCTGAATTATATTCTATTAATCTGGTATCGGGTATAACTGCTAATGCTGAAAATGAATACCATTATATATTTCCGGGAACGCTGTTGTCTAATAATTTTAAGGTTAAATATGGGCAGGGAAAGCTGAAAATAAACAAAAAGAATATTACTGGAAAAGCCGGTGATTATACTACTACGTATGGCGTTTTAGTACCTGACCCTGGTGTAACGCCAAACCCGTATACGTATAGCCTTAGTGGAATCGCTTATAACACACCGCCCGCAGCAATATATGCCGGTACCGTAAGGTATACCATACCAGGTTATGCTGCCCCGGGCAAAATGGCCGCCGGTAATTATCCTATTATACCCAGTGGCGTAACGCTACTTTCCCCTAATTATAACCTGGTTAATACAGCAGGTAAGTTAACTGTTGGGGCAGCGCCTATCACGGTTAAAGCTAATGATTTGGCAATTGATTATGGTTCTGCTTTACCGCCGCAATCGGCCTTTTCCTCTGATTTAGTAGTGCCAGGTACCGGTAGCTTTGTATATGGCGAAGGAATTGCCAATCTGAGTATAACTTATTCCGTGCCGGCTTATACCCCCACCTCCAGCCCAGGGCCGTATGCGATTAAGCAAGCCTCCGGAAATACCAATTACACCATAACCTTTATTGATGGGGTTTTATATGTAAATCCTTTTGGCACAGGAACCAAAGCCGTTAAACCCATTCTTAACTGTGTAGAAGATTTAGGCGGTACTAATCCGGCTACCCGGTATCGCGCCTGGTTTGGCTACGACAATCCAAATACTGGCGTTGTGGGTATTCCTTTAGGAGAAAATAATAAACTGGTTTATGAAGGAACTCAGCCTATTGCAGTGGCACAGGGTAGCATGCCTGTCCGTTTTGAACCCGGTGTTCATAATCGCGTTTTTGCCGTTTATTTTGGTGGTAGTAAATTAAACTACATACTCATTAGCAATAATGGTACCCGCAAAACCCCAGTAGGTTCAGTCGCCAGTTCAACCTCATCCCGGTGCAAATCAACATCTTTATCGGTTGCTAATACTAATTGGGATAATGACCTACTGGATGCAGTCAGCCAGGTTACCGTATCTCCAAACCCGGTTACCGACAAGTTAACCGTGAATCTGGGCAGTTACCGGAATGCCGAAGTTAAATTAACCATTTACGATATCCTCGGCCGGGTTTGTACGCCCGTTCAAACGGTAAATAAGAAACCTAGTGCCGACATTAACATGAGCGCTTTAAAAGCAGGGGTGTATCTGCTGCGCCTGGAAAATAATGGTACTTACCGGCAATTACGGATAGTAAAAGAATAAAGATTACTTGCCATAATAACCTTTAATAAGTATTACCCAGGCTAAGGTAGTAATTTCGCTGCTTTAGTCTGTGTGCTTTTTAGCCTAACGAAAGTTTGCCTCCGGAATAATTTGCAAAAATTATAGTAGAATTGCTTTTACCCAAAATATTTTGTAAGTTATGGATTATCAAACCATTAGGTGTTGACTGGGATTTGGTGCGGGAGGTAGTACAAAAGCTTTAAACGTATGAAAAAACGAATACTCTTCCTCTTTATATTTCTGATTCATATTAGCGCTCTTGCCCAAAAAACCAAGCTCGATAGCATGGAGGCGCAGTTGACTACGGTAAAAGATACCATAAAAGTTAATTTGCTGCTCGATATAAGCAAAGCTTATGTGGGTAAAGACAAGGCCAAGGTAATCAGCTACGCCTGGCAAGCTAAAAAAATAGCCGATGCGCATAATTTCCCGAAAGGAGCTGCTTATGCCCTGAAGAATATTGGTATGGCCTATTACCCCGAAGGCAACTATAAAGAAGTGCTGAAATATTGGCAACGGTCTTTGTCTATTTTTACGGTCATCGAGGATAAAGTTGGCATGGGCAACCTGGAAGGAAATATAGGCGGCGTATATTTTAACCAGGGGGCAGATGCCAAAGCTATTGAGCATTACCTGAACGCTTTAAAGTTAGCCGAAGAAGTCGGTGATAAATTTCGGCTGGCTACTATACTCAGCAACATTGGGGCGGTGTATGCCAATAATCTTTCCAATGCCCCCAGCCGGCAAAAAGCCTTGGATTATTATTATAAAGCACTGGAAATAAGTGAAGACAATGATTATCAAACCCGCATAGGGCGCATCACGGCTAATATTGGTGAAATATTGTTAGCCAACGGAGATGATGAGAAATCATTGGTATATTTAGAAAGGTCAATCAAAGAATCGGAGAAATCTGATAATAAAGAAATAGTGGCTTTTGCCCTGCACCATATGGGCAATGTGTATACCCGCCGGGGAGAATATGCAAAAGCTTTAGCTTATCAGAATAAATCCTATGCTACGGCGGCGGCCGTTTCTTACAAACTAGAGATGTTGCAGGCACTTAACGGAGCCGGTAAAATTTATAATTTACAAGGCCGGCCAGACCAGGCGTTACAAGCCTATAATCAGGCTAAAGAAATAGCTTTAGAATTAGGGGCTAACAAAGAATTAACAGATGCTTACGAAGGATTAAGCCAGGCCTACGCAGCTGTTCCGGATTATAAGAAGGCATACGACCATCGCTTATTGCTGTCGGCTGTTAAAGATTCGATATTTAATACCGAAACAAATAGAAAAATTGTAAACCTGCAGGCCGATTACGAAAACGAAAAAAATCAGGCCCAGATAAAGTTACTAACCAAAGATAAAGCCTTGCAGCAAATGGCTTTGCAGCGGCAAAAAATTATCCGCAATGCTTTACTGGCCGGGTTGGGATTATTCCTGATTCTGGCCTTTATGTTATATTTTAATTACCGGAACAAAGTAAAAGCCAACTGGCAGCTAACCCGCAAAAATGTAGAAATAAACCAGCAAAAAGAAGAACTTGCTTCCCAGCGCGACCGCCAGGAACATATGTATAATAATTTAATCAGCGCCCAGGCCCAACTGATTCAGGCGGAGAAAATGGCTTCGTTAGGCCAGCTAACAGCCGGCGTAGCCCACGAAATAAACAACCCAATCAATTTTGTTTCGGCCGGTATCGATTCGCTGCGGCATAATTTTGCCGAAATTATGGAGGTGGTAGAAGGTTACCTGGCTTTAAACCCCGAAGCCGATAATCAGCAGCAACTCCGGAAACTGCATCAGCAAAAAAAACAAGCCGACCTGGAAGAACTTATCGAAGAATCGGAGCAACTGTTGCGCAGCATTAAAAACGGAGCCACCCGCACCAAAGAAATAGTAAAAAGTCTCAAAAACTTTACCCGCCTCGACGAAAACAGCCTGAAAAAAGCTGATTTGCACGAAGGGCTGGATTCTACGCTGGTAATCCTGAATAACCAGATAAAGGAAAGAATAAAAATAATCAAGAACTACGGCAACCTGAAACCCATTAATTGCTATCCGGGCCAGTTAAACCAGGTATTTATGAATATTTTGAGTAATGCCATTCAGGCGATAAAAGGAGAAGGAACCATTGCTATTAAAACCTACACCGACGATGATTATGCTGTTATCCGAATTAAGGATTCGGGCAGCGGCATGACCGAAGAAGTGAAGACCCACATTTTTGAACCCTTTTTTACAACCAAAGATGTAGGCGAAGGTACCGGATTGGGTTTATCTATTTCGTACGGCATTATCGAAAAGCACAAAGGCAGAATAGAAGTAGACAGTCAAGTGGGCGTAGGTACCGAATTCATTATCCGGATTCCCCTCATTTTATCGGAGACTTCTAAACCAATGGAAGTAGCAGCGGTTTAGACCAGAATTGTTAGAGTTAGCGCAAATTTTAGTTCTGTTACCTGTTAATGTTACGCGTAAAATGGAAAATTTAACCTTAGAACAACCAGTTTTAACTTCTTTGGATAATTCTGATAAGCCTGAAATTCTGTACATCGATGATGAAGAAGATAATCTGCTGGTTTTTAAATCAGCTTTCCGGCGGCATTATAAGGTGCACACTGCCATATCCGGCGAGGAGGGATTAGCCATTCTGCAAGAAAAAGATGTATCGCTGGTAATAACCGACCAGCGGATGCCCCGCATGACCGGTGTACAATTTTTACAGAACCTACCCGAGGAAAAAGATTTAATCCGGATGATACTGACCGGCTACAGCGATATGGAGTCTATTATAGAGGCCATTAATACCGGCAAGGTTTACCGCTACATTGTTAAGCCCTGGGACAAAGAAGAACTTAAAATTACCATGGACAACGCTATTGAGGCTTTCCGGCTGCGGCGGGCGAATAAACAACTGATTCAGGAGTTAAAAGACGCCAACGAAGACCTGGAGCAGAAAGTAGTAGACCGCACCCTGGAAGTAAACCTGCAGAAAATAGAGGTAGAAAAGTTGTTGCTGAATATTTTGCCCGCTGAAGTCGCCCACGAACTAAAAGAAAAAGGCGTGGCTACACCCCGGTATTACGAGAGCGTTTCGGTGCTTTTTACCGATTTTATAGGCTTTACTAAAATTGCCGAAGGCCTATCGCCCCAGAAACTGGTTGCCGAACTAAACGATTGTTTTATGGCCTTTGATGCCATTATTGAAAAACACAACCTCGAAAAAATTAAAACCATTGGCGATGCGTACATGTGTGCGGGTGGTATTCCGGTGCCCAGCCAATCGCACGCGGTAGATGCTATCCTGGCTGGTCTGGAAATTCAGGCTTACATCCGGGATCTGAACGAAAACCGCTTAGCCAACGGGCAGGCCCCCTGGGATTTACGCATTGGCATTCATACGGGGCCAGTGGTAGCGGGCGTGGTAGGCCGCAAAAAGTTTGCTTACGATATTTGGGGCGATACCGTAAATATTGCCAGCCGCATGGAGTCGAGTGGCGAGAGCGGCCGGGTAAATATTTCGGATGCTACCTTTGCGATGGTAAAGGATTGGTTTCAGTGCCTGTACCGCGGCAAAGTATCGGCCAAAAATAAAGGCGATGTAGATATGTATTTTGTTGATAAAGAGTTTGTTTCCTAAATAATAAATTTATACCTTAGCTAACGCTAGGTAACCAAAAGAAGCCTTAGGCAAAAAAGTCGGTCGTCCCGTAAGACGACCGACTTTTTTGTATCCGACAAAATAAGCTGCCAGCTTAAAAGTTTGGTGATAGTAAATATTTACTGTAAAATTCATCAATTACTTTAACGGCTTCGGTAGGGGTATCCACAATATTCACCAGCTTCAGATCTTCGGGGTTAATATTGCTTTCCTGGGTCAGCATGACGCTTTCTATCCAATCCAGGAGGCCTTGCCAGTAGGCTTTGCCCACCAGAATAATCGGGAAACGGCCAATTTTGCGCGTCTGAATCAGCGTAATGGCTTCGAATAATTCATCCAGCGTACCAAAACCGCCGGGCATTACTACAAAGCCTTGCGCGTATTTAATAAACATCACCTTCCGGACAAAGAAGTAATCGAAATTAATCAGCTTGTCCGAATCGATGTAAATATTATGGAATTGCTCAAACGGCAGCTCAATATTTAAACCCACCGATTTGCCTCCTTCGGAATGAGCGCCTTTATTACCGGCTTCCATGATGCCGGGGCCACCGCCGGTAATAACGCCGTAACCGTGGCGTACCAGTTTAGCGGCTATTTCTTCGGCCATAATGTAATAGGGGTTGTCGGGCTTGGTGCGGGCCGAACCAAAAATAGAAACGCAGGGCCCAATGCGCGATAGCTTTTCGAAGCCATCTACAAATTCGGCCATTACTTTAAATATCTGCCACGAATCGGCAATTTTTATCTCATTCCAGTCTTTATCAACAAAGGCTTTCCGGATTTTCTGGTCTTCTTCAGAAATCTGCAGGTTTTCCTCGCGGGCCATTTGCCGGGCTTTCTTAATTGATTTTACCTTATTGGCGTTGGCTTCGGGCTGAATAATGGTTTTGCCGCTGCCAATGTTGGCGTTTTCTTCTTGAAGTTTGGTTTTACTCGTTTTTCTAAGTTTAGTCATATGCTGATGCGTAAAGATCGGTAAAGCCGGCTAATAAGTTAAAGCTTAACCGCTTGTGTTACCGGCACCCGTTTACTTGTGTTAAAAATAAAAAGTTGCCGGGTGGTAGTTACTGTTCTGTTATCAAATCTTCTCCTTAAATACCCGCCGTGCAGTAATATATAAAACTTAATATATTATTGCTATAATATTATAATTAAAATAAAGCTATTCCGGCCTGAACAGGAATATTAATCAGTGATTACTTTTCTGCACAGAATATTTCTTACCGGCAAACTAAAAAAGAGTTGCAAATATTGTGCATTAAAACAGCGGAGTAGGATAGGAGAAGTTATTAAAGTTAAGTTAGAAGATCCTGGTGCCTGTTTACTTGGAGCGAATGGCAATTACGGGATCTAAGTTAGAGGCTAGTATCGCCGGAATAATACCTGACAATACCCCAATGACTACCGATACGCCCAGTCCCAGGGTAATATTACCCACCGAAAGCAATATTTCCATGGTATCCTGTGGAATGAGCGTGAGCAGGAAAACGAGCAGAATGCCAATGCCACCCCCGATTAAGCTCAGAAACACCGACTCGAACAAAAACTGGAAAAGCACAAAATAATTTTTAGCGCCCAACGATTTCTGAATACCAATAATATTGGTACGTTCTTTTACCGATACAAACATAATATTGGCAATACCAAAGCCACCCACCAAAATAGAAAAGCCGCCAATCACCCAGCCGGCCAGACCAATTACCTGGAACATACTCGAAATCTGGTTGGCTACCAATTCGGGTCGGTTCAGGGCAAAATTATCTTCGTCGCGCGGCTTCAGGCCCCGGATATTGCGCATCACACCTCTTATTTCGTATTCCAGTTCCAGCAGCCCAATATCAGTCTCGCGGCCTTTTATAGCAATTACCGGCTCCAACCCTTGCTGCCCGATTGAGAATAATTTGTTAAAGGCGCCGTAGGGTAAAAAAGCATTTTTATCGTTGGTGGGCATGCCTAAGAAACTATCGCCCTGTTTTTCCATTACCCCAATAACAGTAAACTTTAGTCCTTTTATTTTAATGGTTTTGCCCAAGGGTTCCTGGTCGCGGAAAAGATTATGGGCAATCTGGTAACCTAAAATAATTACATTGCGGCCGGCATCTACATCGGCCACTGTAAAATAGCGGCCCTGCTCTACCGGCACATCCGATACCCGGTTAAACTGATACGACACACCCTGCAGGTTTACGTCCGACATGCTGTTGTTGCGATATTTCAGGGTATTGCCGCCCCGGACCCAGAAAATAGCTACACCCTCGTCGTTTTCCAGTTTGCGGTCGAGCAGCCGGAACTCGCGGATGTTACCACTGGGCCGTTTGAAATATTTCCACCAGGGGTAATCGCCGCCAAACGCCCAGGGAAATTTTTGGATATAAATAACGTTATTTCCTAAGAAGTTAACACTGTTGCGGATATTACGTTCTAGGGAATCGACAATGGTAAAAACCGAGATAATGGCAAATATTCCGATGGTAACGCCCAGCAACGATAAGATGGTGCGCATTAAATTAGCTTTAAGCGCTTGCCAGGCAAACCGGAAACTTTCAAATATCAGCCGGAAGTATATCACAACTTTGTTTTCAAAACTAATTTTTATAAAAATAGGCAAAAATCCCGTAAGAATAACTAAATTTGCGCCTCAATTTCGGAATAGGTTTGATAACAAAGTCTAAACTTCTTTTTATTCACCGGGCCTGCACCACACCCTGAATACCCTGTTCTTCTATTGCTTTTTACACACAAGTTAAATACCGTAATATTTAAAAATGAAACTTTCTGAATTCAGATTTGACCTGCCTGCTAATTTAATGGCCACTCACCCTCCTAAAATCCGCGACGAAGCGCGAATGATGGTGGTGCACCGGAGTACCGGTAAAATAGAACACAAAGTATTTAAGGATATCCTGGAATATTTTGACGACGGTGATGTAATGGTGATTAACGACACCAAAGTGTTTCCGGCCCGCTTGTACGGCAACAAAGAAAAAACCGGTGCTAAAATAGAAGTTTTTCTGCTGCGCGAACTAAACAAAGAAAACCACCTGTGGGATGTGCTGGTTGACCCGGCGCGTAAAATACGGGTAGGCAATAAATTGTATTTCGGCGACAGCGACCTGGTAGCCGAAGTAATTGACAATACTACCTCGCGCGGCCGTACCATTAAATTTCTGTACGATGGCTCCGACGAAGATTTTTATAAAACCATTAATGACCTCGGCGAAACGCCGCTACCTAAATATTTAAAGCGGGCCGCTGAGCCCGAAGACCGGGATCGTTACCAAACCGTTTATGCCAAGCACGTAGGTGCGGTGGCGGCTCCAACCGCCGGTCTGCACTTTACCCGCGAGGTGCTGAAGCGTCTGGAACTGAATGGCGTAGATGTGGTGCCGGTTACGCTGCACGTGGGCTTGGGTACTTTCCGGCCCGTAGACGTAGAAGACCTGACGAAGCACAAGATGGACTCGGAGCACTTTATTATTCCAGAAGAAACCGCGCAGGTGGTAAACCGCGCCCTGGAAAATAAAAAGCGGGTTTGCGCGGTGGGTACTACCACCATGCGGGGTATGGAATCGTCGGTATCGGCCAATGCCCGCCTGAAACCTACCGAAGGCTGGACCGATAAATTTATTTTCCCGCCGCACGATTTTAAAATCCCTAATTCTTTAATTACCAACTTCCACATGCCCGAATCGACGCTGTTGATGATGACCTGTGCATTTGGTGGTTACGACCTGATTATGGATGCTTATAAAGTAGCGGTTAAAGAAAAATATAATTTCTTCAGCTACGGCGATGTGATGCTGATTCTTTAGTTTCTGGACGTTAGTAGCAGGAATTTGGTAGCAGATAAGAATAATTTTTACCTAACTGCTAAGCTTACTGTCCAGAATAATATTTAAACAAAAACCCGTTTGGCAATAATGCCGGGCGGGTTTTGTTTTTACATTTGTAAGCAAATTAACGCGTGCGGTTATTGAATGAGGTGATTTTACACAAATATTAAAAAGGGAGGCAGATTAATCTAACGCTGTCATTCAGGAGGAAACTTGTTAGCAGATCACAAACAAGTTTCCTCCTGAATGACAGCGTTGAGATTCTTAGGCTTATCTCATGTTTACAAGGAAAGATTGGGTAACATCAGTTAAAATAAGTAACGTGACAAGTCAAATTATATGTTTCAACCTATACAGAAAACGTCCTCTAAAAATAGAAGGGCAGTAAATTTATAGGTAAGATGCTGATATAAATATTTTTATCCTTTCATTTATGAGTGTAGCAAACTCTAAAATATGGCAGTAGTTCTTCCGGAGGCAGCAATTATAGTGGCGGGTGGTTCGGGTACGCGCATGCAAAGCCAGGTGCCCAAGCAGTTTATTGCCATTGGCGGCCAACCCATTCTCATGCATACCATCCGGCGCTTTTACGAGTATAATCCGGCCTTGCAGTTAGTAGTAGTGCTGCCCCAAAACCAAATTGCCAAATGGCAGACGCTGTGTTTTACCCACGTGTTCGAGATTAAGCACGCAGTAGTAGCTGGCGGCATTACCCGCTTCGGTTCCGTTAAGAATGGTTTAGCCGCTATTACCGCGCCTGATGGCGTCGTAGCCGTGCACGACGGCGTGCGTCCGTTTGTGCCGGTAGCTGTCATTCGTGAGGCGTTTGCCGTAGCCGCCGAGAAAGGCAACGCAGTGGTAGCCGTGCCCTTAAAAGAATCTATCCGGCAAATATTCAAAACCAAAAATAAAGCTTTAGACCGCAGCCAATACCAGTTGGTGCAAACGCCCCAGTGTTTCCGGTTGCCCTTGCTCCGCCGCGCCTACGCCTTACCCGAAGAACCCACCTTCACCGATGATGCTTCGGTGGTAGAACGCTTTGGTCAGAAAATTAACCTGGTAACCGGTAGTTACGAAAATATTAAAATAACTACCCCCGAAGATTTATTATGGGCCGAAGTTTTCTTAAAAGCAACGAAGACTAAAGATTCCTGACAATGTAGGAAAGTCAATAAGGTCGGCTTTATCTTCGTCTGATACCAAATTGCATAGGGAGGCTTGTGTTGGATAAAAAAAACTGTTTATGCACACACGAACTTTTATTATTGCGCTCCTCCTTTGGTTTGTGAGGACACCAACCAAGGAGCGGGTGGAAATTAACCCTTCCGCCCTCCGGGCACCTTCCCTAAATTAGGGAAGGAGTTTCCAGAGAGCCCAGGCTAATCGAACTTTTCGCTGCTTATTCAAATTAGAATTTAAAGGCTAGCATCCGCTATGGCTTACCTTTCCAGATAAACGCTGGCTACTGGGACTCACCTCCTTGGATAAGGAGGGGTAGGGGTGGTTTGATATTATCACCAGAAAAATAAACTAACCTTAAGAAAGAACGACCGCGACTACAGGCAAACTACATCAGTTTGGGCGATGAGGGCCTTCTGGAAGATGCTCTTCTGGGTTTCCGGTGCGCAGCATTGCGAGGTACGAGCAAAGGGAAGATGGGCAGCCCGAATGACCAAACGGGTCCCACCGGGCAGGAGGCAACTTAGGTAATGGCTAACAATTAGCGCCTGGACATTGAAAGATATAATCCTTCAAAAGGTAAACTAATGATAAACCAGAGAAAAATAATTAAGCCTACTTGCAGGTTATAAGACGCAGTAAGGGCGAACGTAGTAGCGTTTTCGTGTGCTTAACTATAAAAGTACTCGTGGAAAGTCTCCAAAATCAATATAAAACAAAAAAGGGAAGCTGTTAAAGCTTCCCTTTTCTATATCTGATTAAAAACAGAATTACGCTTCAGCTGGAGCCTCAACAGGCAGCACAGATACGTAAGAACGGTTTTTAGCACCTTTTTTAAATTCAACAACGCCATCAGCTAAGGCAAATAAAGTATGGTCTTTTCCTAAACCTACATTTTTGCCAGGGTGGTGTGCGGTACCCCGCTGACGAACAATAATATTACCAGCAATGATGGCCTGGCCACCATAAATTTTTACACCCAGTCGTTTGCTATGCGATTCACGACCGTTGTTCGAACTACCTGCTCCTTTTTTGTGTGCCATCTCTTTATAAAATTAAAACGGTAAAGCGTCAATTAATACTTTGGTAAATTGTTGGCGGTGACCATTTTTCTTTTTGTAACCTTTGCGACGTTTCTTTTTGAAAACGATCACTTTGTCACCTTTTACATGGCCAAGTATTTTACCGGTTACTTTAAAGTTATCAACAAGCGGAGCGCCTACAGTTACCGTTCCGTTGTTGTCGGTTAATAATACATTGGCGAACTCTACGGCGTCACCTTCATTGCCGGAAAGCTTATTGGTATAGACGAATTTACCGCCTTCTACCTTGGTCTGACGACCAGCGATGTCTACGATTGCGTACATGTTGCTTTCTTTTTGTTTTGATAATTAGGGTGCAAAATTAACAGGAATTTCAGAAAGGGCCAAACAACCAGTAGTTTATTTTGTTAGAAACGGAAATATAGCCCAACTTATATGTGCGGTTTGGGGATAACTAAGTGACTGTTACGGATAAACTTGTGGATAAATACTTACTTAATCAACATTAACCGCTGTATAACTTGTGGAGAAATAAACCTTTTTTAGGGCGGTATAAAAAGGGGTTGTTCCGTATATTTGACTCAACGATTCGCTTAAATACCCCCGGTATATCCCGGAATATTTAATACAATACAGAGGTAATTAGAAGTGAATCAAAGGGTTAAATATTAATCTTTCTAAAATTAACTGATAAATTAAAGAGCAAAGCATGGAGCCAATCTTAGAAGAAAACCCGAATAGGTTCGTCCTGTTCCCGATTCAGCACGACAATGTGTGGCAGATGTATAAAAAGGCGGAAGCAAGTTTCTGGACGGCCGAAGAGATTGATCTTTCGCAGGACCAGAAAGACTGGGAACGCCTGAACGACGGTGAGAGACATTTTATCTCGCACGTGTTAGCTTTCTTTGCCGCATCGGATGGTATTGTAAACGAGAACCTGGCCATTAATTTCATGCAGGAGGTTCAGATTCCGGAAGCCCGTTGTTTTTACGGGTTCCAGATTATGATGGAAAATATTCACTCCGAAACCTACTCTTTATTAATAGATACTTATATAAAAGATCCGGTAGAAAAAGACCGCCTCTTTAACGCGCTCGAAACGGTGGATTGCGTGAAGAAAAAAGGCGAGTGGGCGTTGAAGTGGATTAACTCCGAAAACTTTACCGAGCGCCTTATTGCCTTTGCCGCCGTAGAAGGTATTTTCTTTTCCGGTTCTTTCTGCTCTATTTTCTGGCTGAAGAAGCGCGGATTAATGCCTGGCTTAACTTTCTCGAACGAATTGATTTCCAGGGACGAAGGATTGCACTGCGATTTTGCCTGTTTGCTGTACTCGATGCTGCAAAACAAGTTAACAGAAGAGCGCGTACAAACCATTATCCGCGACGCTGTTAGCATTGAGCAGGAATTTGTAACCGATGCGTTGCCCGTTGACCTGATAGGTATGAATGCCAAATTAATGAGCCAATATATCGAGTTTGTAGCGGATCGCCTCCTCGTAGCCTTGGGCTGCTCTAAAATCTACAATGCTACTAATCCATTCGATTTTATGGAAATGATCTCGCTGCAAGGTAAGACCAATTTCTTTGAGAAGCGTGTGGGCGAGTACCAGAAAGCGGGCGTTATGAGTGACCGGACGGATAACATGTTCTCGCTCGACGAGGACTTTTAACCTAACCTTTGAAAGATGAGGAACCTGAAAAAAAGAAATTTAAACCTTCTGCCCCTTTCAGGTTCCCCCGTCTACTTTCATCTACCACAATATTTATCTATCAATGTACTGTTACACCGGTTTTTGCCGGGTGCAGGGAATGTTTTGCTTTGCCTGTTCCACAACCTTTTAATTCCTCTATTTGCCTATGTTAGTTATAAAAAGAGACGGCCGACGCGAATCGGTTAAATTTGATAAAATTACCGCCCGGATAGAAAAGTTGTGCTACGGGCTGCACATGGATTTTGTGAGTCCGATTGAGGTGGCCAAAAAGGTGATTGATGGTATTTACGATGGCGTAACCACCGTAGAACTCGATAACCTGGCTGCGGAAATTGCCGCATCCATGACTACCAAACACCCGGATTACGCCATTCTGGCCGCCCGGATTGCCATTTCTAACCTGCACAAAGTAACGGCTAAGTCGTTTAGCAGCACCATGAAACGGCTGTATACCTACGAAGACCCAAAAACTGGCGAAAACGCCTCTTTGCTGGCCAAAGATGTGTACGAGGTAATACGTAAACACGCCGCTTTGCTCGATTCCAGCATTATTTACGACCGCGACTACAACTACGATTATTTTGGTTATAAAACTTTGGAGCGCTCTTATTTGCTGCGCCTCGATGGTAAAATTGTAGAGCGTCCGCAGCACATGCTCATGCGGGTAGCCATTGGCATTCATAAAAACGACATTGAGCAGGCCATCGAAACCTACAATTTAATGTCGGAGAAATGGTTTACGCACGCTACGCCTACTTTATTTAACGCCGGCTCGCCCAAGCCGCAGTTATCGAGCTGCTTTCTGCTGACCATGAAAGACGACAGCATTGCCGGTATTTACGATACGCTTAAAAACTGTGCGCTTATTTCGCAGAGTGCCGGCGGTATTGGCTTAAGCATCCACGGCGTACGCGCAACGGGTTCTTATATTAAAGGTACCAACGGTACTTCTAACGGTTTGGTGCCGATGCTGAAAGTGTTTAACGACACGGCCCGCTACGTAGACCAGGGCGGCGGTAAACGCAAAGGTGCTTTTGCTATTTATTTAGAGCCGTGGCACGCCGATATTTTCGAATTCCTGGATTTGCGAAAGAACCACGGGAAAGAAGAAATGCGCGCCCGGGATTTATTCTTCGCCCTCTGGACGCCGGATTTGTTTATGAAGCGCGTAGAAGAAAACGGCGACTGGAGCCTTTTCTGCCCGAACGAAGCGCCTGGTTTAGACGAGTGCTGGGGCAAAGAGTTTGAAATGCTCTACGCCAAATACGAACGCGAAGGCCGTGCCCGCAAAACCATAAAAGCGCAGGAACTGTGGTTTGCCATTCTGGAAGCCCAGACCGAAACCGGTACGCCGTACATGCTGTTTAAAGACCACGCCAACAGCAAGTCTAACCAGCAGAATTTAGGTACCATTAAGTCTAGTAACTTGTGTACCGAAATCATGGAGTATACGTCCGCCGACGAAATTGCGGTTTGTAACCTGGCCTCGCTGGCGTTGCCGCGTTACGTAACCGGCGAAGGCGACCACAAGCGTTTCGACCACCAGAAATTGTATGACGTAACCTACCAGGTAACCAAAAACCTGAACAAGGTTATCGATATAAATTATTACCCGGTACCGGAAGCCAAAAAATCAAATATGCGCCACCGGCCAATTGGTTTAGGTATTCAAGGTTTAGCCGATACGTTTATTCACTTGCGCATGCCATTCGAAAGCGAAGAGGCGCAGCAACTGAACAAAGAAATATTCGAAACCATTTATTTCGCGGCCATGACGGCTTCGAAAGATTTAGCGAAAAAAGACGGCCCGTACGCGACCTTCGAAGGTTCGCCGCTGAGCCGGGGTATTTTCCAGTTCGATATGTGGGGTGTAAAACCCGAGTCGGGCCGTTGGGATTGGGAAGCTCTGCGCAACGAGGTAGTAGAACACGGCGTGCGGAACTCTTTATTAGTAGCGCCAATGCCAACCGCTTCTACCGCGCAAATATTGGGTAACAACGAAAGCTTCGAGCCTTATACTTCTAATATTTATGTGCGACGCGTACTGAGCGGCGAGTTTATGGTGGTTAACAAGCATTTGCTGAAAGACCTGATTAAACTCGGCATCTGGAACGATAACCTGAAAAATCAGATTATTGCGGCCAACGGTTCGGTACAAAATATCCCAAATATTCCGCAGAATATTAAAGACCTGTACAAAACCGTATGGGAAATTAAGCAGAAAACCATTATCGATATGAGTGCCGACCGCGGCGCGTACATTTGCCAGAGCCAGAGCCTGAACCTGCACGTGCAGAACCCGAACTTCGGTAAACTCACCTCGATGCACTTCCACGCCTGGAAACGCGGCCTGAAAACCGGTATGTACTACCTCCGTACCAAAGCCGCCGTGGATGCCATCAAGTTTACGGTGGAAAAACAAGCCGCCGAAACGCTTCAGCCGGTCTACAACAACAGCAGCGTCGACCAAAACAAAAGCGACATGGCCTGCTCCCTGGATAACCCGGATGCATGCGAGGCTTGTGGTAGTTAACTTGTTACTCTGAGTAAATAGAAGCTAAGGTCATGTGAATCAATGGTATATGATAAGTTGTTTGTCCATGTTGATAAAAATAATTAAACTATGGATAAACAACTTATCACTATTCTCGTTAGATTTGAAAGGAATAATTCCCCCAAAATCTACTGCCATGTACTACTCACATACCATAGAAGATAACAAAATTGGTTTATTTACTTCTTTTGTTAAATCTTTGATTGAAGGAAGACAAGAGTATAAGCCAGTTGTGAATAATGTAATAGAAGAAGCGCATGCTTTAGCCTTAGGTAATAAGACCCTATTTAATATAGACAGAGATAGCTATCCTATAGTTGTACTACTTGAGGAAAATGATCCTGACTTTTTTAAGACTGTTGATTCAAATAAGGCTGATGAAGGTGTATACCAAAAAGTTTTAAATATTCTCACGGAGCAGAAAAGTATCAGTTATTATTAATGGATGTAAAACTATTAGAACTAAATTTTGCTCAACTATCAAGAGCGTGGAATAAATCTAAATTTAATAATTATTCAGATAATCGGAAGCAAGCTTATAGAGATAGGCTTGCTTCTTTATTTAATAAATTACAAGCTGAAGACTTCTCGAATTTAAGTCCTACACAGGTTAAAGATAGGTCCTACATAATTGATTTCTTTTTTACAAGCCTTCAATTTCTGGATAGTAGTACATTGAATCTTATTCCTTTTGAAATAGTGGAATGCTTAGGTGAATCATTGAAAGAATGGATTGACCCTCATCAAGATTTTATTATTGTAACTTCTCTTGTCAATGAACCTTTGGGGTTTAGCTTTAATCCGAATCTTGCTTTTAACAACTTCTTATATACTAACATAAAGACTGTATATAATGAAGAGTTTCCTCAAAGGCTAATTCAAATAACTCTACCCAGATTCTTAGTTCGTGATTATTTAGCTAATGTAGTACTTTATCATGAATTAGGTCATTTTATAGATGTTAAGTATAATATAGCTTCTGCTATTCATAACTACTTATGTAACCATTATTTTAATAATGCTCTTAATCCACAAGATAAAGCAGATGTTCAAAAGTACTTTCCTTATATAGAAAATTATCGAACATACTTCTTGCAAAAGCAGTTGCCTCCAACAATTTTTTATCATTTAAGAGAGTATTTTAGTGATATTTTCGCTAGCCAGTATATTGGAGAATGTTCAAACTATTATCTAGATTACATAACGAAGAAACAGGCTCAACATGGGGAGGAACATCCCTCTACAATTAATAGAGTAGATATAGTAAATAAATTCTTAAAATCAGACACATCAAGCTATACTTTAAATTTGATTCTAAGTGCTACTCAACAAATAACCAATAGGGATTTAAGTATTAGGTACAGCAGGATAACAAATAATGAGTTCTATAATTTACTTCCTTGTGTAATTTCAAATGAGCAACAATTGCATAGTCTATTTATATTAGGTTGGGAAACTTGGTTAGATGATTGGAATAAGATTAGTGCTATTAATAATATGCAATTCCAAATTGATGCAAATCAGGTTTACAATATAATAAACAATCTAATAGAGAAATCTATAAATAGTTTTATAGTTACAAAAAGTTGGGAGAAAGCTAATGCTATTGCTGAAGAATCAAATTAATGAACTTATCTCAAAAGGTGATTTGGTTATAAGGCCACTTTTGGATGAAAGTCAGATTAATGAAATTACAGTTGATTTTAGATTAGGACATGATTTTCTTGTTTCAGTTCAGAGCAGGGAACCATTTATTGATGCATCATTAAAAGAAAAGCATCAAAAGCCAATAAGTAGCTTTTTCCAAGAAACTAGAAGAAGATTAGGTGAGACTTTTATGTTGTATCCCAACCAAACTGTACTGGCCACTAGTCTTGAATATGTGAAACTGCCCAATAATGTTTATATTGATTTAAACATGAGGAGCTCGTATACTAGATTAGGTATTACTATTTCAACAATTGTTCAGCCTGGTTATTGTGGCTGTGTTTCATTAGAACTGACTAATACTAATAAAAACCCAATAAATTTGACGGTTGGTGCTAGAGTTTTTCAAGCGCGCTTTTTTAAACTGTCTGAACCTTCAAATTATTTTAGTCAATCAAGAAAATATATTTGCCAAGTAAGACCAGAGGCTTCCGCGGTTAATCAAGATAAAGATTTAGGAGTATTGAATAAGCTTCGAGAAGAATATGAGTAACCTTCACGTTAATCATTCCCCAGTTATGCGTAGAACGTTCCTGTTGTGCGTAGAGTTAGCGTAGCGCTCTACGCATTTTATGGATAGCCAATCTCCCGATTGGCGTATTCGCTAATAAAATATATAAGAAATGGCAGCCCGGCCAAACTGCTGCCTTGATTTTTAGCTACGAAAGCGTCTGTTCTATCAGCAAATAAGTTAGCAGGGCAATCACTTTTTTGGGTTCCGCCAATCAGAGATTGGCTTTCCGGACAATGCGTAGAGTGCTGCTAACTCTACGCATAACCTAAGTGGTATAAATTATGGAATTGTAGGTATGGAAGCTATCGGGTACGAAAAATGGCTTGATGGCTGCCTGAACTTATTAAAACAAAAAGGCGGGTTTTCCCGCCTTTCTGTTACTCAACTCTGTTGTGCGTAGCGCCCTACGCACAGCTAAGAGATTTCTGCTTTGAACATTACCCAAAGAGCCGTACCCGAACACCCGTTCTATTGCCCTCTTCTACCGGATAATTTCTACCCAGCCTTTCCAGATTTGGCCTTTGGTGCTGGTTAGCTGGTAGTAGTAAATGCCATCGGAGAGGCCGGTGCCGCCCCAATTGTTCTGGTAATTTTTCTGCTCGTATACTTGCTTGCCCCAACGGTTAAATATTTTCAGGTCGGTGGGCAAGCAGGTAACGCGGGGCACAAAAGTGTCGTTCAGGCCGTCGTTGTTCGGTGTAAATACGTTGGGTACCATTTGCTTTTTTTCTACCTGCACCGCGGCAATGGGCCGCTTTAAACTACAGTTGTTGCCAAAGTAAACCGTGAGCGTGACATCGTAAGATCCTTCGCTGGTGTATTGGTGCGTCGGAACGGCTTCGGCAGAGGTGCTGCCGTCGCCAAAATCCCAGAGGTAGCCCGTAGCACCGGTGGTAGTATTCGTAAAGCTGGCGGTAAAAGGGGCAAAGCCCTGGAGCTGGGTTTCGGTGCCGCACTCAGTTGGCACGGCCGATGCCCGTACCTCCGGCAAAGCACTTACCGTTACGTTTTTGGTGCTGATACCGCTGCAGGCGCCCACGGTAACAAAATACGTAAGCGCTTGCGGCCCGTTCATGCCCGATGCGGGCGTAAAAATACCATCGGGGCTTACGCCCGTACCCGACCACGTGCCACCCGGCGGAATAATATCGGTAATAGCAAAAGCGGCCGCGCCGGGGCATAGGGCTAAATCGGGGCCCTGAGTAAACTTAACGGTGGGGTCTATTACCACGGTTTTGGTTTTGGCCACGGTGCAACTGCCACTGGTAACGGTATACGTAAGCAGATGGGTACCCACCAGCGCTTCGCTGGGCTTGAACAGGCCATTCGGGCTTACCCCTGTACCCGACCACGTGCCACCGGCCGGCGAAAAGCCACTCAGCAGGAGCGGAAAAGAGCCGGAACAAATGCGCTCATCGGGCCCGGCGGTTACCGCCGGCATTTCCGAAATAACAACCTGCTGACTAATGGTTACGGTGCAGCCCGCTGGGTCAGCGAAACGGTAAGTAATGGTGTGGGTACCGGCGCCGGCAGTGGCCGGGGTAAAAATATTGCCGCTCATGCCGGGACCGGTAAAAGTACCGCCCGCCGGTGTGCCTACGAGCGTAAAGGCGGTTATGGGCAAACACATTGATGGCGGCAAACCGGTAATCGCCACAGTGGGCAAAGGCAGCACGTTTATGGTTTTGGTACTGGTACTGGTACAACTGCCGTTGGCTACGGTGTAGGTAAGGGTTTGGAGGCCTGTTAAATTTGCGTTGGGCGTAAACGTACCATTAGTCGACACACCAGGCCCCGACCAGGTACCGCCGGTAGCCGGACTGAAACCACTAAGCTGGAAAGGGGCGGCGTTGGCGCATATTTCCTGGTCGGGTCCGGCTTCGGCCAATACAATATTAAAATCAAATTTAAAGGAGCCGTTATTACAGTTATCAGCATTATTGGTCCTGGACCAGGCGCCGGGCGTCGTGGGGAAAGCCTGACTGGCGCGGCACCCGGCACAAACGGCCTGGTACACAAAGCCGCGCTTATCGAACCGGCTGGTGCCGCCGTCTACGTGTTCACCGGAGGTAGTTGCTTGTACGCCACCAAAAAAAGTAGCGTACTCCAGGGCTTTGGCATCCCGGGACAGCAGCATTAAATAAAAGTCGTTGCCATCGGTGGTGCGCTGGTGGCCATCGTTGCTAGTCGGTAAGCCCATGGTAGTGCCGTTGCTGTAAGGCGGATTGGCATTGGCACCGCCTCCCCAGCCGGCCACGTAAATGCGGTTGCAGTTATCTACCAGAAAAGCCGTAGGCGAGATGTTCAGCTGCGGGCTATTGGCTGTGCCAAAGGTTGTAGAAAGCAGGCTACCCGTTAAATCGTTGTTTAGTTTATGAATAAACTGCCGGCCGCCACTAACCGAATATACCCCTGCCGAAACCGGGTAATTGCCCAAGGTCTGCCCCAGCAGGTACACATTGTTTTCGCCGTCGAGTTGCACAAAATAGGTTTGGTCGTAAGCCGAAGTACCAATATAAGAAACCCGCTGCAGCGCCGAACCATTGTTATTTATTTTGGCCACAAACCCATCGGCTTGCCCGCCGCGAGAGCCCGACAGGAAAGCACCGTTGGTACCCGGTAAATCGGCACTGGTGGTACCGCCACAAATAAAAATATTATTACTTGCATCCAGTTGCACCGAATAAGCCGCATCGGCCCCGCCGCCACCCATAAAACTGCTCCATTGCACGGTCAGGGCGGGCGTAAGTTTGGCTACCACGCCATCGTTGCTGCCGCCGCCAAAGGTACTTTGAAACCCATTAGCCACCGGGAAATTAGGAGAGCGGGTAGATGAAACAATATACACCTGGTCGGCGGCATCGGTAAAAATATCGCCCCGGAACTGGTCGCCGTAATTTCTATCCAGCGGGTGGCGAGCGGTGGCATCCGACAAAATACCATCGTCGGCGGTGCCGCCCAAGAAAGTAGAGGCCAGCAAAGCTGAACCATCGGACCGGAGCCGGCTAATAAATAAATCGGTACCCCGATTGAATTGAATACCATTTAAAGGCATAATACTAGGGCTGCCCCCGTTAAAGCTTCGGTCGTGGGCACCGGCAGTGGTGGGGTAATTATCAGAGCCTGTAACGCCTAATATTAATAACTCGTCTTTGCTGTTTACCACCAGGCTATTGGGTACATCGCTGCGGCTGCCACCCAGGTAGGTAGCGTACAGCAGCGAAGCAGCCCCGCTGGCATTGGTTTTATATTTTAAGATGCCAATATCCCAGCCGGTACCGGAGCCCCCGTCCGGGTTGCTGCCCCAGTCAACATCGTAAGCGCCAATGGTAGCCGGAAAGCCAAAACCCGCCACAATGCCGCCGGAATACATGTTACCTTCTTCGTCGTAGGTAGCCGTAAAGCCCCAGTTATCGGCTTGCGAGCCGGAGTACGACGAGAAAACCAGTACCGGATCGATTACTAGCGGTTTGTTACGGTCGTAGCCGGCCGGAAATTCAAATGTAACCACCTCGCCGTCGAGCTTAAAAAAGCAGGGTACTTCAACGGGCTGGTTGTTATAAAGCTGATACGCATACGGTTTTTGCTCTACTACTTCGGTTACCGAGGTTTTGATATGCAGTTCATTGTTCTGAATAAACAGCTTGTCGGCGCCCTGGTAACGCAGCCGGATTTGTGCCGGGTCGGCTTGGGGCTGGAGTAAAAATTCGTACTTCAGGTGGGCCGCTTTCTCGAACAGGTGCATGGTAATACCGGGGTATAAGGCTTCGTAAGTTACTTCGGCAAATGCTTTTACGCCCGTGGCCCACCGGCTGGGATCTTTACCGATGTAATAATTGCGCAGGGCTTCGCTGGCCTGCTGGCCGGTAATGGCTGCGCTGGCGGTGCCGGCTCCCTCAAAAGTCACTTTGTAAGCATGGGCCTTTATTTTATCAATAGTATTTCCGGTGTTAGCTGCCTTGGGCGTAGCGTGGGCATGGGCCAGTGTACTTTCGTCGAAAAAAGTATATACCAAACTTTTATCTTGCAGAAACAAGCGGCCACCCGGCAGCGGTGCCACAAATGCTACCGATTTGTCCCATTGGTTTTTATTCTGAATAAATTGCAAGCTCTTTTCCGGGTGCGGCTGGTTAAGGGCGGCTGGAGCTATTTTGGCAGTGGGCTGGGTAATCTGGGCAAAATTCTGCTGACCAAAAGAAATAAAAATAAGAATTAATAAATATAACCGGGTAAAATTGTAATGCATATATAATAAATCTGAATTATAAAGATAAAGAAGTTTTTGGTGCAGGGTTTCTTTTTTAAAAACACATTTATTACTGCCTCCCAACTGCTACTTACAAGAGTCCTGCGAACCCTGTTTAGGTTGCCTGCCTTGGTTAAAGAGGTAAATAAAATCAGGCTTATTGCTAATTCTTTTGCCTTGTAAGTGAAATACTTATAGAAAAAAGTTTATACCGAAGCAACGTGCCGGCTTACAATGGCATTCCTATCTTTGAGAACGGTTGTAAACCCCAAATTAAGATTTGAAAGGAGAAAAATTAATAAAGCTGTGTCAGCAAGGCGATGCCCGGGCCCAGAAATGCCTGTACGATGCTTATGCCACGCCCATGTTCCGGCTTTGTCTCCGTTACATCCGCAACCAGGGTGAAGCCGAAGATACTTTCATAAAGGGGTTTCATAAAGTGCTGGCCAATATTAACCAGTTGCTTTACCGCGACGACAAAAGTCTGGATGGCTGGATTAAAAAGATAATGGTAAACGAGTGCCTGATGGTTTTACGGAAGTCGAACAACTTTCATTTAACCTCTATTTCGAATGATTTGGAATTGCCGGCGGACTTTTCGCTGGACAGTAATTTATCAGCCGAAGCTATTTATGCCCTGGTACTGGAGTTGCCCACGGGTTACCGGACGGTGTTTAACCTGTATGTACTGGAAGGTTACAGCCACAAAGAAATAGCTACGCAATTAGAGATTAGCGAATTAACCTCCCGCTCGCAGTTAAGTAAAGCCAAAGCCATGCTGCGGGAGTTACTCACCAAAAACAACCTGAAATATGCCATCTGATAACCTGGAAAAATATATTAAAGAAAAGATGGCGGCGGTAGAGCACACCCCGCCGCCCGGCACCACCTGGAACCCGGAAGCTGCCTGGCTCAAACTGCAGCAACAACCGGTGCGTACCCGCCAAAAAAGAAATAATTGGTTCTCTTACGCAGCGGCTGTTTTAGTATTGGCTTTGTTAGTGGGTTTAATAGGGCTATACTTGGTTTCTACACCACCAGATGACGAAGTAACGGCGGCAACCACCCCCGCTACCGAAATATTAATCCCTGCTGAGCCAACTGAAATTACGGCTGAAAAACTGACTAAACACCAGGCTAATAATATTTCTCCAAAAGAGAAAGCTGTTGAACTTCCGCCTCAGCTTGCTTTGGTTAAAGCAATTAAACGTTCTACGAAATCACCGTTTCTTTCCGTTACCAGCACTAGAAAGGAATCTACTTCAGTTACGGTTCCGGCCAGCGATCCGAATGCACAATCAGCTGAAGCGGCGGTCGGAAGTGAGGTAATAGCGACAACTGAAGAAGTGAAAGTGGCCGAAACGCCCGCGCAGCCTTTAAAAATTACGGTGGTGTTAGGCAAAAATTCTACGGCTAAAATGCTAAACCATACAGCGGATAATTTACCGGCTGCTAAAAGAAAAACACGTCTGCGCCTGAATATTCCAGGTCCGGAAAGTACCGATAAAAGCCACTTAGCCTTAACCGACAGCGCTTACCAGCCCCTGAAACTACAAGCCCAAATAGACCTATAATTTAACCCTTAATTTATAATCAAATGAATAACCGACATTTTATCTCGGCAGGAATTTTTATGCTCTTTTTTTACTGTCCCGCTGCTTTGGCGCAAACCCAAATTCGGCACAATACGCAAGCCAAACAAGATTCGGTAGTGATTGAGTTGCCCAATAATATTAAGCTGCTGTTAATAACCGATGATGTAACCAAACTACAGCAATTGGAGAAAATGAGCCTCGACTCGGTAGTAAGAGATTTGAACCGGCAAGTGCAGGAGGCTACCGGTAAAACACCCGCAACACCCCCCGATACGACGAATAAAGAGAAAAATAAGCCTGATTTGCGCTACGATGTAAGTTATAAACGCAAGAACGACCAGTTAGCCTTAACGCTGGGTGCCGGAGCCGGGTTAATCCGGAGCCAGTTGGTACCCAAGTTATCGCCAACTATTGCGCTTAAACGCAAGCGCATGGAATATTCTATCACTTACGATATGAACTATTTTTTTGAACGACAGGAAAACCGGCAATATAAATTATACCTGAATACCTTCCTGGATTTTGGCATAGGTACCAAGCTTTTTAACCGCCCCAACGATGTTGATGTTTATCAGAAACTTACCATTGGCTATTTAATTCACAGCAAAGGCGATTATTTTGGTAAAAACACCTTTAAACTGTCTTACTCTTACCCCATTACTAATAAATCTATAAGACTGATGCCCGAATTATATATTACAAATAATTTCAAATCTATTTTCCCAGGTATCAGTATTAATTTTTAACCGGCTTAACTAAAAATAAAGGCGCTCCCGGAGCGCCTTTATACCTATAATTTAGGTGCAGCTAACTTACTTGGGGCTTTTCGATTTTTTCTGTTGCTGGTCGATGCTAATGGTTTGACCAGGCTTACCATTCTCCCCGGACTGATTATTTAGCTGCGCGTTGTTAGCGGAGGCGTTTTGCCCCTGTTCTACCCGGGTTTGGGTAGTTCCTTCTTTAATCTGTATTTGATGTTTTTGCGTTTTTTGTCTGTCTTTCGGTACGGTTAACCGCAATATGCCATCCTGAAACTCGGCGCTGATGGCATTCGGATCAATATTATTGGGTAACTGGAAAGACCGGGAGAAAGAACCGTACTGCGATTCAACTATCTGATAACGCTTGTTGGTATTTTCGTTCCGGAACTTTCTTTCGCCCGAAACAGTCAGACGACCTTCCTGCAACTCAATATTAATTTCTTCTTTTTTAAGTCCAGGTAAGGTTAATTCTATTTCGTAGCCGTTTTCGGTTTCGCAGGCATCTACCTGCGGATTAAAATCGGCCATGCGCCGGCGCTGGTTAACCGAATCCTGAAAGAAACGGTCGATCATGGAGCTGAAGGTGGGCGGAACAAAATCATCCATTAAACCACCAAATTTCTGAATTGCCATAGTAACCTCCTTCATTAATAGTTAAACAATTCTGAAAAACCACTAAATATAAAGTATACTAAAAGCTGTAAATAACTATTTATTTTACAAGCATAAATACTGAGGAGAAAAGAAAAATGTTGCAGCTAAAAGCCAGAATTATAAAGGCTTATAACCATTTTAGAGAAAGCAGCATACCTTAAAAACCGCCACTACCGCAGCTCTCTTGCTGTTTTATTTACGGCCTTCTGATTACTTTAATCGTAACCGGAACGACACCACTTTGCACCATATCCAGGCGCCGGGCGGCAGCCAGCGATAAATCCAGTATCCGGTTCCTGCTGTGCGGACCCCGGTCGGTAATTTTAACTTTCACGGTTCGGCCGTTTTCCTGGTTTTTTACCTTTACTTTCGTGCCAAATGGCAAGGTATTGTGCGCGGCCGTAAGTTTTCTTTTCCGATAAGGCTGACCGTTCGCCATTTTCTTCCCCTGAAATTTATTGCTGTAAAAAGAGGCATTACCAGTTTGGGTAAAGGCCCGGCTGCCGGTGCAGCTTGCCATTACCAGTAATATCAACCCCAGAAACAACCATCTGAATTTTAAAACGCTCATACCCCAAAAACAAGCATATTATATGGCCCGGCTAAAAACCCAGCCATAAACCAGGCGTAAAATTAATCTAAAATATTTTGGATTGTTGTTAAATTACTAAATATGGGTTTAAACCCGGCTTTAGAAGCCAAATTAGCCAAACCTCAAACGGCTTCTGCCCGGATAGATGATAATTTCCGGGGTAAAGATATTACGTTTATCACCGATAAAGCCGGACAGGCTATAACCCTGTTTATTGGCAAACGCAACCCCGATGGCAGTATTACGGGCGAACGCTATGTCCGGCACCTGCAATATGCCCCCGACGGCGTAACCGTTATAAAAAGCCACTGGGATAATAAAGGCAAAGTAACCCGGGCCTGAGTTAAAAAAACGGATTAGAAATTATTACAATAACCTGTAAAATCTGCTGTCAAAAGAAAAACCTCACAGGTGTTAAAACCTGTGAGGTTAACTTATAGCAGGCATTCCCGACTATCAGGTATTAATCCCGGGCTATCTATTCTTTTCTCTCATAATTATAAAGCTCTACGGCCTGGGTTATTTTGTCTTTTTTAAATAAACCCGAAATCCACGGAATACTGATAACGGCGGCACCCACATACACCGTAGGGGCTACGCTGCCACCCTGGCCGTTTTGGTAGCTCTTAAACGTTTGCGACATGCCATACAATAAGATTGCCGCCCCGGCAATAGACATACCGGTTTCTACGTATTTGCCTTTCCGGTACTGGTTTAAAAGTGCCATGCTACCCGGGTTATCGGATAGGGCCTCGCGTAAGTTCTCATAATTATAGCTTTGCAGCGGGCCATCGTCTTTGGTAAAGAAATAAATATTGCGCGAAGACGGCATTCCGTAACCATAACCGCCAAAACCGCCGTAGCCATACCGGCCATAGCCCCCGTAAGGGCTGTACATATTGTTGTAAAAGGTTTTAGAAACGTAAAATTTAGAGATGCGGCCGCTGATGGTACGTTTGGCAAAATCATCGCGGTCGTAGGGGTCTGAGATGCGCAGGAAAAAACCATTGTCGTTCTGGTAATATCTGACGCTGCTCATCGGAAAGCGCAACGAATCGTCGAGCAGAAAATAACTGTCTTTCAGAAAAGGATTTTTTAGCTGTACCCGCTTGGCGTAAACCTTCTGGCCATTCGCCAACCCCACAAAGTGGGTGCGCGGATCGTCATCACTACCTACCTGGGCCATGGTGAATAAAGGCAGGCAGAAGAAAAGCATCAAAAGCAATCGGTATTTCATAAATAATTAGGGTATAGAATTATAAGGTAAGAATAAATAATAAAGCTGTAGCAACTACAGCGCAATTTAATTAACGATAAATCTGAATAAATCTTGTTCTGCCCAAGTGTAACAAAAACGAACATTATTTTGTCCGGAAACGAACAGCAAAATGGCCTTTATTTTAATCTAAAGCCAACTTTAAAAAAAAATATAATATTATTTCCATTTTTTTTGTAACCGCTAATCTACTATCCGGCCAGCTTTGTGCCGGTATTTTCACCGGAATGCTGAACCCCGATTAATACATTTCAACCTGCTAAAACTGCTATTCACCGCACTTATCTTGCTATTCGCACCATTCGGTTTTGGGCTTTGTGTTGGGTGTGTAATATTTGTATCGTTGGTAGCCGACCAACAAGTAGCCGATAAGCTTACCGGAATTAAAAACAGATAAAATGGCACCGCACTTATGGCACAGGTCTTGATTTAAAATAAAGCAGTTACCGGCTGTAACTTTTAAAAACAAGGTGAGTGTGTGTGTTAGAAGCAGTTATAAAATATTTTAAATAAAAATACCGGGCAGGCAACCAGAAAGTGAGCAGATGCATCTTAGTTACAAAAGCAGGAGACCGGGTTAAAAGCCAAGAATTTTAAAGCTTAAGAAAATAAAAATACACCATAAAAAAATTAAAACTTAATACTATGAAAAAGTTGATCTTCACCCTCGCCCTTTTAATCCAAACTGCACTTGTATTTGCGGCCGGCCCCGCCCAAACGGCTTCTGTTAGCTACGATAATGTGAAAATGTACCGCCAGGCCGGCACTTCCACCGAGGTATTAAGAGCCCTGAAAAGCACCGATCAGTTAGCTGTAATCCGGAAACATAATGCCAACTGGACCATTGTTACCGTTAACGGCCAGGTTGGTTATGTGCTATCATCGGAACTGACTATGAATAAGAATGTAAGAAATATTGCGATGAATAAACCCGCTCGCAAAAACACTTTCTAAGAAATTAAAATTTTGTTTGTTTGTTTGTTGGAAAGGGGGATATATCTTATATCCCTTTTTTTACCCTTCTCATTCTTTTTCTACTAGCCCGTCTTTTGCCGGTTTGTGCCAAAGTGAACTTCTTTAATCGGTACGAAACATCTTCTGGTTCTTTTAACTAATATTTATTGCAGCATTTTTAATTATAGATTCTTCTGTAGCGCTGGCCTTATGAATAAATTACCCATTGGGTACAGCAGGCGCTGAAAGTTTCAACCTTTACTGAGTAGCGCTAAAATCTTGTTTTCAAGACAGGACTTATACCTTATTGACTCTCCGGTAGAAGCCTATGGCTTCGATAAATGCAAGTACAGCTTTAACCATATTTTTAACTTTATTCAACGATTCCTTAATTAACCTGAGTTTAACACCATTTATTTTTAACTAAAACAATAATGCTTTAACCCGCTTGCCCCAACGCCTTAATAAAAAACCATTTTTAACCTGATAATTAAATCCATAAAATCTAAAACTATGAAAAAGTTAATTTTCACCCTCGCCTTAATAATGCAGACTGCCTTGCTTTTTGCCAGCAATGACAAGAAGATAGTAGCCCAGGCCCGTCAGGATAATGTAAAAATGTACCAGCAACCCGGTACCTGCACCCATATTCTAAAGTCTTTGTCTACGCAAGATAAAATTGAGATAGTCCGGAAATACAATGAAAATTGGACCATTGTAGTGGTTGATGGCCAGGTAGGTTACGTGCTGCATTCTGAGATAGGAAAACCAGCTAAAAACCTCGAAATAAAAACCCTGGCCTCTGCTAAAACCAGCCGGAAATAAGCACTGCTGGTATTTAAATAAGCTCCTGTTGCAGAAAGGTATGCCCGAAGGTATACCTTTTTTGTTTTGTAAGCGGTTGTGTAGATGCTGTAATATTCTTTGCCTTATTACACGCATTGTTAAAGGTATAGCTCAAGAATAAATTAAGCTTTGGCATAATCTAGTAGCCACAATGGTGCTGATAAACAGTTGAATAGGTTACAGAGAAATCTAATCTTATTATTTTGCTCCGTATTATTACAGAAAAGTCTGTTTTGCCTGCTCCGTATTAGAACCTAATTTAAGCTAAAGCAAAACAGAAAGTGCCGCCATAGGGTAAACAACTTTAATCTCTTACTTGTAGCGCGCTTAAATTATGGTTTTTATTATTTCAATAGCAGTAATTATTTCTTTTATAATAGGGTACTTTATCATAAAAAAAATGCCGCGCCAGCCCGGCGAACCGGCCAATAGCAACCACAACCTACATCCGGTGCCGCCACCTGATTTGGTTGAAGAGAACAAACCTCGTCGGCCTAAATATTAAATCAATGCGGCGCAGATGGGTTAAATAAATAGCCGGGAGAGAGCAGGTACTACAACAATACCTGCTCTTTTCTGTTATATACCTGACCTAACTAATGGAATTAATTTACCCTTATATTTGGTTCTGTTAGTATACAAAGCTATTCCGGATTAATATGAAACGCCTCTATTCTTTTCTGCTCCTGAGCTTAGTGCTTTTATCTTATGCCTGTACCGACGCCAGTTCGCGGCAGGCCCAGAACGCACCGGCTACCCTGCCAAGTGAAACCGAATTAAAGGCGGCAGGGCTCGCAACGGCTACTTTTGCCAGCGGCTGTTTCTGGTGTACCGAAGCTATTTTTGAACGGGTACAAGGCGTTGACAAAGTGATTTCGGGTTATAGCGGCGGCAAAGAAAAAAAGCCGACTTACGAGCAGGTAAGTTATGGTAAAACCGGCCACGCCGAGGCCGTGCAGGTGTATTACAACCCTAAAGTAATTACGTACCCCGAACTGGTAGAAATATTTTTTGCTACCCACGACCCTACTACTTTAAACCGGCAGGGACCGGATGTCGGTCGCCAGTACCGCTCGGCCATTTTTTACCGCACCGAAACCGAAAAGCAGCAAGCAGAAGAACAGGTAAAAAAACTGGAAGCCGCGCGTAAATACAAAAACCGCATTGTTACCGAAATACAGCCTTATACTGCTTTCTGGCCCGCCGAAGGGTACCACCAGGATTATTACCAGCATCACCCGGACGATTCTTACATTGTAAATGTATCAGCGCCCAAGGTCCATAAATTCGAAAAGGAGTTTAAACACAAGCTAAAGCACCAGTACCAGAAAACAGGTTCTTAAACCTGTCTGAGCAAATATTTGTATCGCGCGAGCCTTCTGCTCGCGCTTTTTATTTTAACCTGGCCCATTTAACTTATTTTCCGGTCTAAATATTAGCAAAACTGTAATTAGCGCCGGAAAGCGGAAAAAAATTACGGAAGGAGCATACCTAATACCACCTAATAAATATTTTATTCCATAGCAGCCTGGCATCTGACCTTCCCCATCAGTTATTCTGCAGAATTCGCATAATTCCAAAATGAATCTTCTGCATGGGTTAGAATACAGGTAACAAACCTAGACTAATATTTGCCTGTAACGCCCTCCAGGCAGAAGATTCCTTCGGAATGACTGGTAAGTAGGGATTAATTTATTTTTTATTATGGAAGCTCCTTTATGCTAACTACTATAATTGGTTATTAAATAATTAGGCGTATATCGCCGCCAATCGGGTAACCTACACATGTCAGGATTAAACCTTGGTTAAGTTCTTTTTCGGTAAGTACTTCGTTATAACTGTGCCACACCTGGCCGGCGGTGCAACGGGCCACACAATTGCCGCACTTTCCGGCTTCGCAACTGTAAGGCAAAGAAATGCCGGCTTTTTTAGCTGCCTGCAAAATGGTAGTGGGGTATTGCACGGGCAGTTGGTACAAGCGTTGGCGATAATCCAAAGTAACCATATGCTGGTCCGTATCCGGCGGTAGGGGCGGAGCAGTTGGTTTATCGGTACTGAAATTTTCTTTCCGGATATTGGCGGCTGGTAAGGCTGCCTCGCGCAACGCATAGGTACACATGCGCATATAATTAAGCGGGCCGCACACGTAGCACAATAATTCTGCGGGAGCAGCCTGGCTGTATTGAGCCAGGAAGCTTTTGAGCAAATCTTTGTGTAAATGGGCGCGGGCCAGATCCGGGGCATTGCTGTACAAAAACTCGATGCGGAATTGTGCCGGAAAAGCTTGCGCCAGTTGAATTAGGTTTTCCCGGAAAGCGGTAGTAGCCGGTGAATGGTTGCTATAAATTAATACTACCGAGATAGCCGGGTAAAGCTGCAGCACGGTTTTGAGGAGCGAATAAATTGGCGTGATGCCGCTCCCGGCCGCCAGAAAGAATATTTGTTTATAGGTACTGATATCTGCCGGCAGAATAAAAAAGCCGCCGGCACCAGTAGTTAATATCTGGTCGCCGGGTTGCGCTTTATCTACCAGGTACCTCGACATCAGGCCATTTTGAATACGCTTTACCCCAATGGTTAAAGGTTCGCCAAGGGCTGGTGCAGAAGTTATAGAATAAGAACGCCGGATTTCCTGGTTTCGTTTTTTGAGCACCAACGTTAAATATTGCCCGGGTGCGTAAGCTATTGCATTTCCGGCATCCTGAATAAAAGTAAAGGTTTTAAAACCTGCTACCTCTTCTTGTATTTTGCTAATCGTTAAAACTTTATACAAAGGATTCATGCAGTAAAATCTATGCAGTAGTAAGTGTTAAACTACTATAATTTGTCTTAGCCCTTACTGCCAGCATACAGCAAAGCATAACGGAATTTTGCTTACTCTATTAATTCGTATATAGTTACTTCTACTGATTAGCCTTACCATTTAGCTAACCGGCGAATATTTTAGCTACCGTTTAAGGCAGTACCTGAAATAACTAAAATTATAATAATCTTAACTACCCTATTTGTACTATAGCCAAACAAAAGCAACCTGGTAAGACAAGCCGGCTACCACTAGTTTATAACCTATTAGCTTTAAACAGCAAAATCGACTACGGGCTAAAGTGTTTTTTCTAAAAAATTGGTATATTTTATAGGTAGATTTAGTCTTAAAAACTTTTATAATCCATTCAGATTTTTGAAGTATATTGTTTTGTTTATTGTAAGGATTATATGAATATGCGATAATTAACAATTAATATGATTAATTATTTAAATAATCTAATAAATACTTTAACTTTTTGTTGTATATAAAAGAAAAATTAAACTAAATTGTACGACCTACAACAGGTTGGTGCTGTGGGGCTAATATGTAAAGATTTTTAACCTTTAACTATATACAGCCTATGAGAAATTTAATTCGTTACACCGGATTACTGACCAAAACCTGCTTGTTGGCAGGATTAACGTTAGTTAGTATTTCTTGCTCCCAGCAGGAAAAAGATCTTGTTAAACCTACCACATCCAGTACATCAGAAGAATTAGCCAAAGCCGATAAAACTACCACGTTTTATGGCCCAGCCGTTCCTTTAGGAAAAGGGGTAGCCAGAGCTTGGGTAATGGTGGATGTCAATAAACAACCTATCTCTATTGGTGTTGATTTATCGGCTAAAGCAGTACTGGATATGGGGCATGAACCCGTAGAATATACCTTACAATTGCCAAAACAAGTGGCCGTACCACCCTACGACCATATTGACTTTGGCTGGAACCCCGAAGGTCACGAACCGGAAGAATTTTACGGTGTACCCCATTTTGATATGCATTTTTATATGATAACGGAGGCACTTCAGGCCACCATTCCATTTTTGGCGCCACCAGCTTTTGACTTAGCGCCTGCCACTAAATACCTGCCTGCTGGTTATGTACTGGGGCCAGGCTTAGTACCTAACATGGGGGCTCATTGGGTAGATGTATTATCCGCTGAATTTAATGGCGGTAAATTCACGAAAACCTTCATTTATGGCTCTTATAATGGCAACGTAACTTTTTTAGAGCCGATGTTCACGTTGGCTTATCTGCAAAATTTAGCGGCACTGGGAACTTCTACCCCAATACGGCAGCCAGCGGCTTATCAGCGAGCCGGTTATTATCCAACCAGTTACACCATCAGCTACGACAGTTCGCCTAAAAGTTACCGTATTTCACTTAATAATTTAGTATATCGTCCGGCAAGCTAAGGCTTGGTTTTAAGTTATAAAAAAGAAGCAGGAATAGGTGTACTCTATTCCTGCTTCTTTTTAGGGGTTCAGGTTTATCGAAAATAATATATAATTATGCTCCGGCAACTTACGGGAGCAACCTTCCGGATGCAATATTTTACTGTAAAGCACTTTATAATAGCTGTCCTTTCTTCCGCAAAATGCAGATTGTACCGGAACCGAACGATGCCGTCCGCTTTCGAACAATATCCGGTCTTGTCTTTTCTCCAAAATATACTCTCAGAGTTTGTTTTAGGCCTTTTTGGAATTGGCATACTGGTTGTAATTAATCTACCAGAAGCTATTCACCGCGAATAGCATTTAAATCAGGTTTAGCCGGCAGTCAGAATAAAACTATCTAAAACGAAAACAGAAAACCGAAAACACCCTAAAACTATGAAAAAAGTATTTTTTACCCTCGCCCTTTTAGTACAGGTAGGTTTTGCCATGGCCACCGAAAAAAATAAAATTACCGCCCAGGTACGCCACCAAAACGTAAAAATGTATCAGCAGGCTGGTACGGCTTCTCAATTATTAAAAGAGTTGTCTACCGCCGATCAAATAGAAGTTGTGCGTCGCCTGAATGACCAATGGACCCTTGTAATAGTAGATGGTGTAGCCGGATATGTCCTGCACACCGAGCTGGTTAAACCTATAGCCAGCCGGACTTTGGCCGTCGCGGCGGTAAAGCGGTAAGCTGCCTGAAAAATAAAGGTTTTTCTTTTTGTGAAAAGGCGTGCTCCAAGTGCGCCTTTTGCTTTTAATACGGCAACAGGAACAGCCAATATTTGCCTGTAGCATTGTTAGCAGTAATCTGGCTTTTGCCGGAGCAGGGCAAGTGCCCGGCGCTCGTGCTCCTGTAATTGCTGCAGTGTTTCTTCATCCAGCGTCGAGCCGGCTTCTAAGAACAACATATTCTGGTTGGGCACGTGCGTGTTAAAAAGCAAGGCTGCCCGTTGCATATGAAAATCGGATGTTATTACCACCACCTGCCGGGGTTTAAACCGGTCCAGAACGGGCTGCGCCAGGGTAGCATCTTCCAGGGTATGGCGACTAAGTACATAAGGCAGAATATCCGTTTCCGGCACCCCTTGCGCAATTAAATATTGCGCGGCGTAGTGGGCGTGGGGCTGATGGGCGGTGTTAAAATGGGGGCCAAAACCACCGGTGCACAAAAACTTAAAGTCTTGGTTATGCCGGTAAAACCGGATAGCTGTCTGCAACCGGTCCAGGGCCACCTGGCTGAGTTGCCCCTGCGCATCGTTCGGCGCGCCCAATACAATAATTATTCCTTTCAACGCTAGATAAGAACATCCGGATTATGCCCCGCCTGTTCTTTGTTCAAGTTAAGGATAAATAGTTTATTTGCACCAGAACAAAATAACAGTTGTTATGGCTAAATTCCAGTACATCTTCTCGGCCTTGTTTATTTTACGACTTGGTTTAGGTATAAATATGCTGATGCACGGGCTGGTGCGCTTGCCCAAACTCGATGCCTTTGCTACCAAGATGGCTGCTGGTTTCGAAAATTACTGGTTGCCCACCGCGGTTGCCAAACCATTTTTAATGTTTTTACCTATTCTGGAATTTTTGGCGGGTCTGCTGATACTGGTGGGCGGCAAATGGGGCCGCTATGGGTTTGTTCTGTGCGGCCTGATACTGGCCGCTTTACTCTTTGGCACCACCCTGAAAGAAGATTGGGGTACCGCCGGCACGCAGCTTATTTATGTATTGGCTACAGCATATGGCTTATCTTTGTACGAGCGGCAGGAGAGAACTTTAACTTAACAACTCCAGACAGCCATTTCAAATTAATTAATGAAACGAATAACCAATTAACATGAACGGTCAAAACCGAAAAGATATTTACCCGGGCCTGGCGGTAGCCATTATCCTGAAAAAAGACCAGCGCAGCGGCCACTTAACGTACGGCGTTGTAAAAGATATTCTAACGAGTTCACCTTTCCACTCGCGGGGCATTAAAGTACGCCTGCAGGACGGCCAGATAGGCCGGGTGGCAGAAATTACCAACCCAACCGTAGATAATTAACCATTTATGCTTCTCTGATGCCGGTAAATTGCCTCGGTTTCTGCGCGGCGGGCATTATTTAGCGGTAACCCCGTTCCAGTTGGTCAATCCGTCGTTCGTTGTTGTAATTATCTACCATATCGCTTAACCGGAAGGCATCTACCAGCCAGCCAATGCCAAATAACTGAAAGGTGACCAGGTATAAAAGGCCGGAACCTACTTTGCCCAGGTAAAACCGATGCATAGAGATAAACCCCAGAAAAAACCATAACACATAAGCTACTAATTTCGATTTCATAATTTTAACAGTTTAAGGTTAGAGCCGGCGTGCAGCGACCGTAGGTTTACGGCGCGGGAGCAGTATGCTGCTGTTAAAACCACCCGAACAGAACAGCAGAAATAAAGCCACGCCCGGTTTTACCACGTATACGGATAAAGTGGCAGATGAAGGCCGGATAATGTTATAAATTGCACCATCTGTCCGGTAAAATTTATTCCGGCCGCAATACCTTGGCGCTGGAGTCAGGTACAAGTTTTTTAAACGAAATATTTAATTTATGGCGTCGAGAGAAAGATCTTTATTATACGGCATCATTAACGTTAAATGCCCCCGGTGCCGCGAAGGGAATATGTTTCCGCCCGGCACTTTATACACCCGGCGTTTTGCCGACATGTACGCTAACTGCGCTTGCTGCGGGCAAACCTTTGAGCCGGAACCCGGCTATTATTACGGAGCCATGTACGTAAGCTTTGCTTTTAGTACCGGCATATTTTTAACGGTACTGTTTATACTGAGCTTATTTGTAAAAGAAGTAACCACTATCATGGTAGCTATTACGGTGCTGGTAGTGGTGGTAGGGCTGCTGCCGGTGGTATTCCGGTTATCGCGGGCACTCTGGATTAATATTTTTATCCGGTACGAAGGCCCGTGCAATCTGATCCCTAAAAAGTAAAACCAAGAGGAGTTAAGTAATAATTTCCTTGCCAGTGGTAGTTTCTTGTTACAACCGGGCGCCTACCCGCATATGCAGGGCATTCATATTTTTATTAATGGTGTTGTCGTTTTTCAGGGTTACGTTAAAGAAATTATAGGCCAGCCCCAGATTAATGCGTTTAATGTAAATACCTGTTCCAATGGAACCAATCTTGCCTAATCCCTGGTGGTTGATGTCGTCGGTATAACCCCGGTTCAGGACCAAATAAGAACCGGCTGCCCCTATTCCTAATAGCCCCTGCACATAAGGCTTTATACTTTCACCAAAGGTTGGAAATGTATAATGCAGCCCCACCTGGCCCGTTAATACAATATCGGTAGCCGAGCTTCCATTCCGGGTCCAGCGATTGATGGTGGTATTAACCTGATAGATAGGTTTCCAGGCCGATTTCCATTTTATAAAGTTTATCCGGTTTTCCACGCCAATTCCCCAGCCCCGGTTCTGCACCTTATCCCGATAACTGCCAACCGGTACCTGAAAAATAGCATAAACGGTACCGGTGTAAAGATAAGGATCTTCGCGGTACAGCTTAAGTGCCTCCCGGAAGTTGTTTTTCTGACCCGCATTCAAAGACTGGCTAAAAGCAAAACTAAAATTCAGAAGGATAAAAGAAAGTGTAAAAATTAATTTCATGTAAACGAAAGTATGTTGTGGTGAAATAAACTACCCTACATACGTATATAGAAAAAATTGAATAAAAGAATGGGGGTATTTTTTTAAAATTTTCTTTTGTTCATCAAAAGCTTCTCCAACAAAACAGGTTTGCGGCAACTTTGCATTGGGTGCTGAATAGAGGCTTGGCACAGCCAATTCTATAAAGAATATTTGCGCCCAATATTACCTGGTAATTTGGCAGTCAAATTTAATGCGACCCGATCAGGGGGTTAATCTTGTAGGAAAATGCAGTACTCTCTTTTTTCAGGCAGAAAGGCCACCGCGAGGAAGCATCCATCTGATAGCAGTTTGGGCGATGAGGGTCCCTGGAAGAGCCTCTTCTGGCTTTCCGGTGTGTGCAATGGAAGAACGATAAGGCACCCTGGTGGACAAACGGGTGGGAGGTTACTTAGGCTTATGCATTTTATCAGCACCTGGTTATTGAAAGATGTAATTTTTAAAAGAACACGATCATTTTTCCTGAAAAATTAGTTAGGGTGAGGAGAGGGCATTCGTCATTGTTCATTTTCGAACGCAAAACGTTCGGTAATAGAACAGTTTAATGAGGTATATTCGCTAAAACAGGCCTTTTTAGGGCTATTTAGGTCTTTTTCAGAGTTGGCACAGCGGTTGCAAACCATAATAATGTAACCAATTATAACCGGTTAATAAAATTAAAGGCAACCGATAAAATTTAGATAAGACTATGAAAAAGACTCTTTTTACCCTCGCCCTGTTAGTACAAGTAGGTTTTGCCATGGCCCACAACAAAACTACCATAGAAGCCCAGGCCCGCCACGAAAACGTGCAGATGTTTCAGCAGGCTGCTACTTCTACTACCGTGCTCGGAACCCTGAATGCCACTGACCGAATTCAGTTTGTCCGCAAACACAATGCGCAGTGGGGCATTATTACCGTAAACGGCAAAACCGGCTATGTGCTGCTCAGCGAGTTGTCGGGTTTAAAGAAAGTAAAATCTGAGGCCAGATAATCCATTCCAAACAACCTGCCCTTCTTCTCGGCTAAAAGTGCGCCCGTAAGCCCACTCACCAGAAGCTGAAAAGTTCATCAGGCGGCTGAAGGAAGCTGTAACTTCCTAATAGCAAAGTGTTATAGCCCTGTACGAATAATGAACCCGTAAAATAGTAAACCCGTAAGTTTCCCTTAAAAGATGGTGAGCCCGTAAGCTCACTTTTTCTTTTGTATTTATCTCCAGCTAACTATCTTCTAACTAATTCATTTTAAGGGTAATTGAAAATATTTCGCTACCGCTACTCTAACAAACCAACTTGAAATACCTTTATATTGGCAGGGAACCACACTGAAATTTTTTCAGCGCTTGCCTGAAATATTGAACCAGTTTTCTGACAATATTTCAGAAATATTAATTGGCAAGCTGCTTGTAGTAAGATAGTTAGCTTTTAAAGCTAAAAGTTTAATCTGATAACTAACTTAAAAGAGGAGGTTGTTATGGGAACTATAGTGAAAAATAACCGGAGTTTATTTCCAACCATCCCTTCCTTTTTTGATGACATGTTAACAAGGGATTGGTTGAACTGGCCGTTAGGCCATGGTTCTAATAATGGGTCGGTACCAGCCGTAAACATCAAAGAAACCAACGATGCTTACGAACTGGAAGTAGCTGCCCCCGGCATGAGCAAAGAAGACTTCAGCGTGGAGTTAGATAACAACATGCTCGTGATTTCTGCCGAAAAGGAACATAATAACGAAGAGCAGAATGAGCAGGGTGACTATGCTCGCCGAGAGTTCAGTTACCAGTCTTTTACCCGGACCTTCAGCTTGCCTGAAAGAATGGTAAAAGGCGACCAGATTGCTGCCAGGTATAAAGATGGCATCCTGCATATATCTGTTCCGAAAACAGATGAAGCCAAGGTTAAGCCGGCTAAGCAAATTCAGATTGAGTAGTAAGAGAGGCGGGAAAACCCGCCTTTTGTGTTTTCATTATCTACTGTTTAGGTGCTGTAGTACAGAAGACTTTCCAGGATAATAATAATTATTAGTAATCATTTTATGGGTAATAGGCTAAGCGATTCTTACTCCTGTCTGGTTAAATGTCTCCAAACCGGTATGCTTTATCACCACTTTTTTCTATACTGAAGCATGTATGTTATTCCCGCAATTATTCTCCGCAAATGGCAGAAGGTTATACCATAGCGGTGTCGGTTAGATGTAAAAATGGTTTATAACTAGAAGTGATAATTTACAAGCGGCCAGGATGGGAAACCTGAACGGTACTAAGACTTAAAAATTGGCCCCAAGACCTGCATAATAAATAATATCCTGGATGCTTTTGTTTATTTTTTGAAATGCAGCGATAATAATCCAGGCTGTTTTGGGCTCTTTGGATAAGCGGTATAAGCTATTGCAACCATTGGTGGGGAGAACCAATATATTTGAAGACATATTTTATAGCCAAAATTAAACCCTTGTGGAAAAGTGAGTTCAACCTTTTTGTACCTTAGCAAAACACCGGTGGCCGACACCCAATAAAGTATATTATAACAGGTCTTAGTGCAGTTACAAGTGGGAAAAAGGAATTATAGCCGGCAAAGCTAAAAAAGTTTATTTACTTGGCTTGCCCATAGTTAATAATTAGCCTGGCAGCATCCACAAAGGCTACAAAGTATTTTAGTGCATAGTAGTCAAGCCGTTAACAACAAGTGTTTAGCAAAGCCAACCTGCGGGCTTAAAATTTTACGAAAATGACAACAGAAATCATCTCCACCACACCAGACTGCGAAATTGTAAGTTCGAGAATATTTAATGCCAGCAGAGAACTTGTTTTTGCGGCCTGGACCGACCCGAATCATTTAAAGAACTGGTGGGGACCAGCAGGCTTCACGAATACTTTTAACGAGTTTGACCTGCGACCGGGTGGTAGATGGCGTTTTATTATGCACGGGCCCGACAAAGGAAATTATCTGAATGATTGTGAATTCATAAAAATAGAGAAGCCAGCACTAATTGCCTGGAAACGCCATTCCAAACCTCTATTTCAGGTAGTTGCCACATTTGAAGAAGTTTCCGGAGACAAAACAAAGATTATTTTTAAAATGCTTTTTAATTCAGCCGAAGAGTGCCGGAAAGTAAAAGCATTTGCCGTTGATAAAAACGAAGAAAATTTTGACAAATTAGAAAACGAATTAATTAAAATGACTAACTGAATATATCCTAAATGCATAATGGGCACTTGCGTTTCTGCAGAAAATTCAGATAATACTACACCTCAGACACCTCTTTAACAACGATTATATAAAGCTATGAACAATAGGAACAGCCTTACCAGTGAGTTAACATCAGCCCAACGGGAAGAACTCCTTGGTGCATTGAAAACCCGTTTTGAGAAGAACAAGAACCGCCATCCGGGGCTTGCGTGGGCAGATGTACAAGCCAGGCTGGAAGCCAATCCGGAAAAACTGTGGTCGCTCTCCCAAATGGAAATAACCGGCGGCGAACCGGATGTGGTGGGGCTGGATAAAAAGACGGGTGAATACATTTTTTATGATTGTGCGGCGGAAAGTCCAAAAGGGCGCCGAAGTGTTTGTTACGACCGCGAAGGGCTGGAGTCGAGGAAAGAACACAAACCCAAAAATAATGCGGTTGATATGGCAGTTGCCATGGGCATCGAACTTTTAACAGAAGGAAAATACCGGGAATTGCAACAACTGGGAAATTTCGATGCGAAAACATCGAGCTGGCTGAAAACCCCGGCTGCGATTAGAGAACTCGGGGGTGCCATCTTTGCTGATTTTCGCTACGGTCAGGTTTTTGTGTATCACAACGGAGCGCAATCTTACTATGCTGCCCGGGCGTTCCGCGGCGCGCTAAGAGTCTGAAGGTGGTGCTGGGTGCTGAATTTGGATATACAACCAATGCCCCCAGTTACTAACAAAATACGCTAATCAATGCAAATGCGGCCGGTACAGTCTTAATAGAACAATAGTTTTGTTTCATCGGCAGAGCAGGGTTAGGCAGCACCAAAATGTTCATGATTAAATATTTATATCTCCTGATATTTAGCTTGGGGCTTTTAGCCTGCAATACCGGAACACCTACCGCTAAAAGCCAACATTATCAATCAGCAGCGTTGGAAATCCAAAAAGTTACCGACCATGTTTACCGGCACACTTCGTTTCTGAATTCGGAGCGTTTTGGTAGTGTGTCGTGTAATGGCATGGTGGTTTTTAACAAAGGCGAAGCCGTAATATTTGATGCCCCAACGGATGATAGTGCGGCTGCAGAATTGATTAACTGGGTTGAAGATAAGCTCCATTGTAAAGTAAAAGCTATTATTCCAACGCATTTCCACTCTGATTGCTTAGGCGGCTTAAGGGCTTTTCACCAACGGCAAATTCCATCTTATGCGCATGGGTTAACCATTGAGAAAGCCCGGTTTAATAAGGAGGCGGTACCCCAGAATGGGTTCGATACTTTACTTACCCTGCCGGTTGGAGACAAAGAGGTTTATGCCCATTTCCTGGGCGAAGGCCATACCAAAGATAATATAGTGGGATATTTTCCGGCCGGAAGGGTTCTGTTTGGCGGTTGTTTAATTAAGGAGCTTGGGGCGAAGAGAGGAAATTTAGTAGATGCCAATGTGCAGGCCTGGCCCATGACGGTTTCCAGATTAAAAGAAAAGTACCCGGCTATAAAAATAGTTGTTCCGGGGCATGGTAAACCAGGCGGAACCGAATTATTAGACTATACCATTAAGCTATTTGCGCAAAATGAATAAACGGCCCGGGGTAAAGCTTTACCCCAACGGCTTTAGGTTGTTTGCAGATAAAAGCTTGGGAAAAATCAAATTTTTATGGGATCTAAGGTAGTTCTCTATATTACTTATCTGGCCAGTTACCACAGCTAAACCTTCATAAATGCTAAGCACATGCCGGGCAATGCCCGGAGATAAACCCGTTGAAATTGGCGGGACGATAACCAGCCGGAAGTTTTAATTCTATCTCATTCGGCAAGCATTCTACTTTGCCGCAATTCAAGCATCGGAAATGCAGATGATTGTGCCGGTGTTCTTTCCCCTGACATTTTAAACAAGCTGCAAAATATTGCTTGCCGTCGTCGCCGGTAATTCTATGGGCAATGCCTTCCTCGCAAAAGCGGTTTAATACCCGGTATATAGTAGCCCGGTCCACGCTTTCTCCTAATTCGGCCTGAATTTTTTCGTGGCTAACCGCTTGCTTGGAATTCTTTAAAGTTTCCAGAATCAGCGATTTGCTCTTCGTATTTCTTACGTGCATGTTAAAATATATTATTGCGATTATATCGCATTAATAAAAAATAGTTTTACTTTTAATCAAATTTAAGGGCAGTACCTTCCCCTAGCTTCTGGTCACTGAAAGAGGAAGGTATTTATGGCCTTAATGATTCCGGGTGTATAATATTTGTTTATAAAAGTAGTAATTATATGAAAGACGATAAGGATTTTGAGGTAATCATTGTGGGAGGCAGTTATGCCGGCTTATCTGCCGCCATGGCTTTGGGGCGGGCCTTGCGGAAAGTGCTGGTAATTGACAGTGGCCAACCCTGTAACCGGCAAACCCCGCACTCGCATAATTTTTTAACGCAGGATGGTAAAACACCAGCCGAAATTGCCGGGCTGGCAAAAAAACAAGTGGAAGCTTATAAAACGGTACAATTCCGGTTTGACCGGGCAGTTAGTGCAAAAAAAACAGCAACCGGTTTTGAGATTAATACCCAAACCGGCAGCACGTATAGCGCCAGAAAATTAATATTAGCCACCGGCATTTACGATATCATGCCCAATATACCGGGCTTTGCCGAATGCTGGGGCATCTCGGTTATTCATTGCCCTTACTGCCACGGGTACGAAGTGAGAAATGAAAAGACCGGCATACTCGCCAACGGCGATAACGGTTTTGAACTGGCGAAACTTATTAATAACTGGACAAAAGACTTAACCTTATTTACCAACGGAAAATCGACGCTGACGGGAGAGCAGGCGGCAAAACTGGAGGAACATCACATAAAGGTAGTAGAAACCGAAATCAGCTATTTTTACCATAACGCCGGTCAAATCCAGCACCTTGTATTTCAAGACAAATCAAAAATGGCTATGAGGGCGGTTTATGCCCGGTTACCGTTTAAGCTGCACTCCGATATTCCGGTTGCTTTGGGTTGTGAACTGACCGAGCAAGGTTATATTAAGGTAGATATATTGCAACGGACAACCATTCCGGGAGTGGCGGCCTGCGGCGACCATACCATTTTGATGCGGTCGGTGGCCAACGCAGTTGCTTCGGGCGCTATGGCCGGTGCAGGTATAAACAAAGAATTAATAGAAGAAGAATTTTAAATTCTATTACCGGAAGACTAACGGAAAGAGAGGCTAAAATTGCCTGATGTAACCAGATTGTTGGGGCAGAATTATTAAATTGCTTTCTGGTAAGTACTGGAAACGATGAAAGAGCCAAATTACAATGGAGCCGAAACACACCCTTTATTTCCGAGTGGCGATTGGGAAGGCTTTTATACCTATGCCATGGGGCCGCAGGCCGATAAGCACCCCATGCAATTTATGCTTAATTTTAAAGCCAATGTAGTAGACGGCAGTGGCGCCGATGATGTAGGCGGTTTTGTCTGGAAAGGCCGCTACAATACGGGCCAATTGGAATGTACCATGACGAAATATTATAGCACGCACCAGGTACACTACCAGGGGCAGGTAGACGAAAATGGTATTTGGGGCTTATGGGAAATGGATTGGCTGAAAGGCGGTTTTCATATCTGGCCCAAAGCCAGTGCAGAAAACAAAGAAGCCGCCGCTATTGAAGCAAAAGAAGCTGTTATGGTTGAGAAAGTACCGGTGCTTGTGCCCAAAGAGCGTAAATTCTAAAGCTACAGAAGCCCAAGTTTAAATATTGCGCTCATAGCAATAAAATACATAAGCTGGTTGAAGCAATTGCTTAAACCAGCTTATGTATTTTGAGGATTGCAACTTTATTTAATTGTTTTTTCAAATCCTGAACGTTACTAATTTTAAATATATAATAACATGAATAAATACGGCTTGCACGGCAAATTAACGGCTACTACAGGAAACGGCGATAAACTAGCTACCATCTTATTGCAGGCTGCAGAACTGGTATCTACCGCGCCAGGCTGTCGTTTATATCTGGTTAGCAAGGACCAGCATGATGCGGAATCGGTTTGGGTAACGGAAGTCTGGGACAGCCAAGCAGACCACGATAATTCTTTAAATGTAGCCGGCGTAAAGGAATTAATATCGCAGGCCATGCCCCTGCTAAACGGAAGACCCGAGAAAGGCCAGGAACTCCAGGTGTTGGGTGGCGCTGGTATTAGGTAGTCTGAAAACAAAAGGGGCAGAAGTTTAGGCGCTGCTTTTGTCTGCCAAATAATTTATATATCCTGAGATTTAAAGTTACAGAAGTATTCACGGGATAATTTATCTACTTTATGGCGGCGGCTGTATATGGTAAATTCCAGCTGCTAGGCAGGTAACTAAAAAAGGGGGGGGCTGCTCGGCAAAATTGGTTCGATAGTTATAAATGCCCGACTATTGTTAATTCTGAAGAATAGAGAAAATGAAACCGGGGCAGCAACCAAATATCTGTAAGATAAAGTGGGCGGTTGCCGGGTATAATGCAGTTGCCAACGTGGTTTGGTCTGTACTTAATTTAACGCCGGCTTTTATTTTCTGCTACCGGTTTGTGCCGGCAACTTTGCTGTTAATTTTCTTAGCCACAAGCCTGCTTACCGCATTTCTGCCTAATTCATTTTTTTACCGGATGCAGCTAAGCAAAACAAAGAACATCTACCAAAAACTGGGAGTAGGATTTGTGAACAAATTCACCCAAAACGGCGAGATTATCAATAAATTAATCAGAAGAAGATTTCCGGAGTACAAAGTAGTTTCTACGGGCAAAAGATCTGTAAAAAAAGCACTGGGGCAAACATTTATGTTCGAGAAATTTCACTTTATATTATTCATGCTCTTTAGTTGCCTAACGGTTTATGCCTCTCTCAAAAATTATTATCTCTGGGCTTTTATCTTGCTTATCACGAACTTGCTATATAATATTTATCCTTGTTTGTTGCAGCAATATATCCGGCTGAGATTACTGGCGGCGGTAAAAAGGCATCACCTTGTATGATAGCAGCCAACAGCCGCATTTAAATTATACCTGATAATATATTAAGTAGCAGAATAGCATTACATATAACCTCGGCTTGTTCCGATAACTTAAAAATTAAAAAGTTATAAATGTATAACTTATCACTTATCACCTACTTAGCAGCGTATGGAATGGCAAAACGAAATAACCCGGCTTCTGAAAATAACTTACCCCGTAGTACAGGCGCCGATGCTGGGTACCACCACTCCTGAAATGGTAGCGGCTGTTTCTAACCAGGGCGGGCTGGGTTCGTTGCCGGTGGGTGGTTTAGCGCCGGCGCAAACTGCCGAACTGATTCGCCAGACAAAAGCCCTGGCAGAGCAGCCATTTGGCGTTAACTTGTTTGCCCACGCTATCCCGGATTTGGATCTGCCACAATTCGCGGCAATGCAGAATTTTCTAGCGAAACTTTGCGCCGATAACCAGATACCTTACCAAGAGGTGAATGTGCAGGCCTTGCGGTTTAATACTTACCACGAGCAGGTGCAGGTGCTGCTGGATGAAAATATTCCGGTGGTTAGTTTTACGTTTGGCGTTCTGGACGATGCAATTATTAAAGCGTTTAAAGATAAAGGAGTGGTACTGATTGGTACGGCTACTACCTTGCCCGAAGCCCTGTTACTGGAAGAAAAAGGAATAGACATTATTACGGTGCAGGGAATGGAAGCCGGCGGACACCGGGGTACTTTCCTGGAATACAATACATTGCCGCTTATTGGGCTACTATCTTTGGTACCACGAGTGGCCCAAGCTGTACGCCAACCTGTTTTGGCTGCCGGTGGCATTTATAACGGCAAAACCATAAAAGCTGCGTTGGTGCTGGGAGCCAAAGGGGTGCAGGTTGGTACGGCATTTATCTCCAGTCACGAGAGCAAAGCCATGTCGGCTTACAAAAAAGCACTCCAAACAGCCACCGATACCCAGAGTATCTTAACCAAATCATTATCCGGACGGTGGGCGCGGGGCCTCCGGAATAAACTGATTACCGAAATTGAAAAGGCAGGCATAAATATTCCGTCGTTTCCTTTTCAGACCAGCCTGACGGCCGGTATAAGAGCAGAGGCCCAAAAACAGAACAATAAAGAATTTACGGCTCTGTGGGCCGGGCAGTCCGCCGCCGCCGCCGAAGCCAAACCGGCGGCCGAAATATTTACGCAGCTTATTAAACAAACCGAAGAACTAAGCTGAAAATTGCGGAAAATTATTAGGTAAAAAGATTAATTCGGGATTAGATAACCATATTTAGAAGCAGTACCCCCAGCAAGCCCATTATCGAAACAATAGTTTCCATGATAGACCAGGTAGCGATGGTATCGGGAATACTCAGATTAAAATATTCTTTAAATATCCAGAAGCCGGGGTCGTTTACGTGCGAAAACATGAGGCTGCCGGCACCGGTGGCTAGTACCATTAGTTCGGGGCTGGCACCGGTGCTGGAAATAACGGGCAACGCAATACCGGCTGTGGTAATTGCCGCCACAGTGGCCGAGCCCAGGCAAATCCGCAGCAAAGCGGCAATACCCCAGGCCAATATTAACGGCGAAAGCGTCATGTCGCTGACCAGAGCGGTAATATAACTGCCTACCCCGCTGTCCACTAATATCTGTTTCAGGGCGCCACCACCGCCAATAATCAGTAATATCATGGCAATGCTACCAATAGAGCCCGATACGATGCTCATAATAGCATCCATTTTCATGCCCCGGTTCAGGCCCAAACTAAAAATTGCCAGCAGCACCGACAAAAGCAGGGCAATGGCCGGATCGCCGATAAAATCAAAGCCGCGGCGCAAAGGCGAGGTTTCGGGTAAGGTTAAACTGATGATGGTAGAAGCCGCCATGAGCAATACCGGAAACAAAGCTGTAAACACACTGTTGGCATAACCCGGCATTTCGGCTTCGGTAAAAACGCGGGGCGTGGCAAGGCCTGGGGGCGGCGAGGCTTTATATTTTTTAGTAAACCGGCTGAAAAACGGCCCCGCCACAATTATGGCCGGAATGGCAATGATAATGCCGTAGACCAAGGTCAGGCCAATATCGGCTTTATACAAAATGGCAATAGAAGTGGGGCCGGGGTGCGGCGGCAAATAACCGTGGGTAACCGAAAGTGCCGCCGCCATGGGCAAACCCACGTACAGCAACGGCAAACCCGTAGAAGCCGCAATACTAAATACCAGCGGAATTAAGAGCACGAAACCGGCATTATAAAACATGGGCAAGCCTACCAAAAAGCCCGTTAGCACTACCGCCCACTGAATATATTTAATCCCGAACTTTTTCATCAGGCTGTAGGTAATGCGCTGGGCAGCCCCACTCTCCGAAATTAAATTACCCAGCATCGCTCCAAAACCTAGAATCAGTGCCAGCGAACCCAGGGTGTCGCCTACGCCTTTCTGCACCGAAAGAATGGCGGCTTTGGCTGTCATACCCTCGGCTAAACCTAAACCCAGGGCCACCATAATCAGCGCCAGGAAAGCGTTAAGCCGGAAAACAATCATTAACAGCAATAACGTGAGTACAGCGGCAGCAACGAGTATCAGCGGCATAGGCTTTGTTTTTTGTTATAAATTGGTTAGGCCCGGGTAATTCCCGACTGTTTAATTTTTCCGATTTTTTACTAAGTATATTAATCAGCTCCTGGCTCCCTACTAAAAAGGAAACCAAAATAGATGGTGTGCGTCAGGCAACATATTTACAAAATCAATTTGAAAAACTGTGCTTAGGACTTAAGTGCTTACCGGCAAACTATCATTCTTTCGGCAAATTACCAATAGCGGCCAGTTGGTCTTTCAGCAAGGGATAGAGCTTTTCAAATATAGAAAAGTTCTGCATATACACCGCATGGTGGTCTGGGTTTGGTAAATATTCCTGCTGATGGGCACTGGGGTCTGGTAACTGCGTGGCAGCCGGAGTTAGGTGTAAGGCCTGTAAGCCCATAATGGCGGCTCCCCAGGCCGAGCTTTCGAAGGTATCGGCCAAAATTACTTTTTTATTAAAAATATCGGCTACCAACTGCACCCAAAACGGCGAACGGGCAAAGCCGCCGCTGGCGTAAATTACTTCTATGGAGCCGGTCGTTTCGGTGAGGGCCTGCCCCACCTGGTAAATACCAAACAGAATGCCTTCGAAAACGGCGCGCAGAAAATGAGCCCTGGTGTGGGTAATACTAACCCCGAAAAAAACACCACGGGCCTGCGCATCCCAAATGGGTGCCCGCTCACCGAGCAGGTAGGGTAAAAAAAGCAGACCCTCGCAGCCGGCTGGTACGGTGGCGGCCTCTTTGCTCAGAATATCATAGGGGTCTACCCCCAATTTCGCTGCTTCGGCTTTTTCAGCTTCGGCAAAGTTATCGCGGAACCACCGCAAAATAATGCCGCCATTGTTTACCGGTCCGCCTACTATGTATTGGTTGGGTGCTAAAATATAACTGAATAAACGTTGGTGCGGATCGGCAGCCGGTTGGGGAGCAGTTACCCGGATAGCGCCGCTGGTACCAATGGTTAAAGCCGCCTGACCCGGTGCAATGGCGCCCGTACCCAAATTAGCCAGGCAGCCATCGCTGGCCCCTATAATAAAAGGTACGTTCGGCGACAAACCAGTAAGTGTAGCATATTCCGGGGGCAAACCAGCCACCTGGTAAAAAGGGTTTACTGGCTCTGATAATTGGGTTGCGCTAATACCGGCAGCAGCCAGGGCCGGTTTGTACCAGGTTTGGGTATAAATATCGAACAAGCCGGTAGCCGAAGCAATGGAATAATCTATCTTAAACTGCCCGAAAAATTTAAACCACACATATTCTTTAATCGAAATAAATTTATGGGTCTGCTGAAGCAGTTCGGGTTGGTGCTGCCGGAACCAGAGGAGTTTACACAGCGGCGACATCGGGTGAATGGGCGTGCCGGTATGGTGGTAAATATTCAAGCCGGTGGGCGTCGCCCGTAAAGCATCGGCTTCCACCTGGCTGCGGTTATCGGCCCAAATCAGGCAATTGGTTAGAGGCTTGCCCTGCGCATCAATGGCAATAAGGCTGTGCATGGCGCTGCTAAAACTAATACCCGCCGGGGTGGCTCCGTTAAGCTGACTGGTGCTTTTCTGTAAAGTAAGCAGTACGGCCCGGAAAACCTCATCTGGGTCCTGCTCGCTGTAATTTGGCTCTGGGTTCAGAATAGCATAGCCCTGGTAAGCCGAAGAAAGTACTTTGCCCTGCTCATCGAAAGCAATGGCCTTGGTGCTGGAGGTGCCAATATCTAACCCGATAATTACCGGCATATAAAGTTCGTGTGAGATTAGAAGAAAACTAAACCGGGGAAATTTAAGGAATTATCGGCGATAAAAAATAACTACGGCTTTTTGTTGGCGCGGTAAAATATTTTAGATTGTAGGCTGAATATTCCTTCGCCTATGAAAACCCGCATTCGTTTGCAGCTTTCGGTTATGATGTTCCTGGAGTTTTTTATCTGGGGCGCCTGGTTTGTAACCTTGGGTACTTTTTTGCTCAACAACCTTAAAACCAGCGCTACGCAGGTAGGGGTAGCTTTTTTAACCCAATCCATCGGGGCCATTCTGGCGCCGTTTATTATTGGCCTGATTGCCGACCGGTTTTTCTCGGCGCAATACATCCTGGGCATTCTGCACCTGATTGGGGCGGCGTTGCTCTGGAGTGCCTCCTCTGTTACAGATTTCGATAGCTTTTACCCGCTTATTCTGGTTTACATGATTTTGTATATGCCCACGCTGGCGCTGGTTAATTCGGTATCGTTCCGGCAAATGCAGGAGCCGGGCAAAGAATTTCCGCCAATCAGGGTACTGGGCACCATTGGCTGGATTGTGGCGGGCTTTACCATTGGCTGGCTAAACTGGGAACAGAACGGCTCTTTGGACCTTACATTTAAAATGGCTGCTATTGCCTCGGCGGTGCTGGGCGTGTTCAGTTTTACCTTGCCGGCCACCCCGCCGGTAAAAAAAGGCGGCAAAGCTTCTTTGTCGGATATTTTAGGGTTAGATGCCCTGGGCCTGTTAAAAAACCGGTCTTACTTGTTGTTTTTCTTGTCGTCGGTGGCTATTTGTATTCCGCTAGCTTTTTATTACAACTTTACCAATCCGTTTTTAAACGAATTGGGCATGAGCTCGGCGGCAGCCAAGCAATCTTTTGGGCAAGTATCGGAGTTGCTGTTTATGTTGCTGATGCCGGCCTTTTTTGCGCGGTTAGGCGTTAAAAAAATGCTGGCGTTGGGCATGTTTGCCTGGGTACTGCGCTATATATTATTTGCTTTCGGCGATACCGCCGGCAACTACTGGATGCTGATTATAGGAATTGTGCTGCACGGCATTTGCTACGACTTTTTCTTTGTAACCGGGCAGATTTATACCGATAAGCTGGCCGGCGAGCGGTTTAAAAGTGCGGCCCAAGGCTTAATTACGTTGGCTACTTACGGCGTAGGTATGCTAATCGGCTCACTTATTTCGGGCGTTATAGTAGATAAATGGCAATTGCCGGCGGGCGGACACAACTGGCAAATCATCTGGCTCATTCCGGCGGCTATAGCGGCTGTGGTAGTAGTGCTCTTTCTGCTGCTTTTCCAGGATAAGAACAAACACCAGCCGGCAACAGCGGTTAACGCTTGATTTTTAAGAACCAGAAAGGAATATTTCCCGGCTGCTCATTATTCATTTTTATTACCGGATATTTTGTTGGAAAAATTAACTCCGGCCGGTTGTTTGTTTATGGTTTCAGAAGTTGTAAAGCCGTGCTGTTTGGTTATTAACGAGGGCATCAGGTAGGTATTTACCTAAATAAAAAGCAGGTTTCTGCTCCTTCGGTTGAAATTTTGTAAAAGCCTTAAAAAAGCGACTCAGAAGGGTTGTAAACTTTTTGCGTGTACGGGCACACAGTTCTTAAAATTTTAATTTGTATATTATTTAATTCTGATTAAGTTTGAAAAGGTATGCCGCCGGCTTATAAAATTGCCAGGAAATTAGTCTGGTTCTTTGCTTTAATATTGCAGGCTGCGGGGCTACCCTTAAAATCAAAAGCTTTCATTATCCTTAAAATCACCTGCATCACATGACAAAAGTTTCTGCATCAAAATCTGCAGCCCCGGTTACGGCAGTGGCCAGTAGTAGTTCCAATAAGCCCATCTTTATTATTGGCGCGCTGTTTTTCGTTTTTGGTTTTGTAACCTGGCTTAACTCTGTACTCATTCCTTATCTCAAAATTGCGTGCGAATTAAATAATTTTGAGTCTTACCTGGTAGCATTTGCTTTTTACATAGCCTACCTGGTAATGGCTATTCCGTCGGCCTGGGTGTTAAAAGCCACGGGTTTTAAAAGGGGAATGTCGGTGGGACTGCTGGTAATGGGTGTGGGCGCATTGGTTTTTATTCCGGCTGCCATGACCCGGACGTATGGCTTATTTTTATTAGGCCTCTTTATTCAGGGAACCGGCTTAGCGGTGCTGCAAACGGCCGCTAACCCGTACATCACCATCCTGGGGCCCCGCGAAAGCGCCGCCAAACGCATTAGTGTAATGGGTATTTGTAATAAAGTGGCTGGCGCCATTGCTCCTATCGTTCTGGGAGCCATTGCGCTGAAAGATGCTGATGCCTTGGTGGAAAGATTGAGTACCATGAGCTTGGTGCAGAAAGCGGCCGAGTTAGATTTACTGGCTTCCCGCGTTATTACGCCATATATTATTATGATTGTGGTGTTGGTAATACTCGCAATGATTGTTTATAAATCTTCTTTACCCGAGATAGATACCGACCAGGAAGATGAAACCGTAGCCGCCGCTAACACAAATAAAAAGAGCATTCTGCAGTTTCCGCACCTGATTATGGGAACCGTGGCTATGTTTTTTTATGTGGGCGTAGAGGTAATGGCCGGCGATACCGTTATTAGTTATGGCGCCTCGCAAGGCATCGAATTATCTACGGCTAAATTCTTTACCACCTGTACCCTGGTGGCTATGATTGTGGGTTACTTTATTGGCATTATTACCATTCCGAAGTTTATTACCCAAGAGAAAGCACTAAAAATATCAGCTATATTGGGCATTATAATGGCCTTGGCTGCCATTTTTACTGATGGCTTTGTATCTGTGTTATTCATTTCTCTACTAGGACTGGCCAATTCCTTGGTTTTCCCGGCTATCTGGCCCTTAGCTATTGCCGATTTGGGAAGGTTTACTAAAATAGGATCCTCTTTCTTAATTATGGCTATTGCGGGTGGTGCGGTTATACCGTTGCTGTATGGCTATCTGGCCGATAAAATTAATCCGCAGCAGGCTTACTGGATTATGGTGCCTTGTTATTTATTTATCTGGTACTATGCTGTAGCCGGCCACAAAATGCGGAGCAAAGCGGCTTAAAAAATTATTTTGTAAAAGTTATACAAACCCGGGTTAGTTTCACCCGGGTTTGCTGTTTTTACGCTATACACTTTTGGTAGTATATAATTTCTGAAAGTATAAACATGAAAAAGTTAGTAGTAATAGCAGCCGTGTTGCTGGTTATTTGGGGTCAGGTAGCCTTTAACCAGGCTCAATCACCCACCGAATCCACTATTGGGGCTGGTAAACAGCCCGATGTTTGTGTAGATACTAAAGGTCAGATTAAAATTGTTTTTGGCCAGGCCGATAACTTGTATTATGTGACTTCCGCGGATAATGGAAAATCTTTTACTCAGCCGGTAAAAATAGCCACGTTGCCTAAGCTGGCGAGTGCCAGCAGCCGGGGAGCCAAGATTGCTGTTACCCCTAATTATACGGTAATCGCGGCAGCTACCTTTGCTGGCAATATTTATGCCCTTCGTATGCCCCATAAAACGGGTAAATGGAGTGCTCCTGCCAAAATAAACGATGTAGATACCGTGGCCAAAGAAGGTTTTGTGGGACTGGCGGCCGGTAAAGAAGACCGGGTTTATACTGTATGGCTCGATTTACGGAACGACCGCAAGAATAAAATTTATGGTGCTGCTTCGGAAAACGGTGGTCAAAGCTGGACGGCAAATAAATTATTATATCGTTCGCCGGATAAATCGGTTTGTGAGTGCTGCCGGCCAACCATTGTCGCCGATGTAAAAGGCAATGTGCATGTAATGTTCCGGAACTGGCTTAATGGTTCACGGGATATGTACTTGCTAAGTTCTGCTGATAATGGCCGGAACTTTAAAAAAGTACAGAAATTAGGCATAGGAACCTGGCCACTGAATGCCTGCCCCATGGACGGCGGCGACCTGGCCGTGGATGCCAATGGTAAAATAAATACGGTTTGGCGGCGCGATAAGGAAATATTTACGGCGCTGCCGGGTTTACCAGAAAAAAAGTTAAGTGAAGGCAGAACTCCGGTATTAATAGAAACAGTGCAAGGTCCAGCGGTAGCCTGGCAGCAAAACGGCGAAATATTATTGCAGCGTTCCGGCAGTTTATCGGTGCAAAATATAGGCAAAGGCGCTTACCCGGCCTTGGCAGCCTTACCGGGCGGTAAAAGTGCCGTATGCGCCTGGGAACGCGATGGGCAGGTACTGGTTAAAGTAGTGCCACTTTAACCAATATACCAACAGAAGGTATGTTAAATTTTATCTGTATACCCCCGCTATTACAGCCGGGGTATACGAATGTTCTTGTCCAGGAGAGTTAAGCCACCCGTACCAGTACCCGCTCTACATCTTGTTTAAAATGACGGCCGATGGGTAGTTCTTTACCGGCTACATCTACGTGGGTCGGCGAAAACGAATCTATTTTATCGAGGGCTACAATAAAAGAACGGTGAATCCGCAGAAAGCCGTCTTCGGGCAACATTTCTTCTAAAGAAGTGATGGTTTGTTTGGAGATAATTTGTTTGCTGGCGGTAACAATGCGCACGTAATCTTTTAGGCTTTCAATGTAGTGAATATCGTCGACCATTACTTTAACCATTTTACGGTCTACCCGGAAGTATAAAAACCGGTCGGAAACAGTTTGGTTACTCGGCACGGGCGGCAGACTATTAATGAGGGGCACCTCGGGACGGCAAACCTTTTGTACGGCCCGCATAAACCGCTCAAGCGAAATAGGTTTAAGCAAATAATCAACGGCATCCAGTTCAAAGCCGTCCAGGGCGTATTCGCGGTAAGCCGTGGTAAATATTATTTTGGGCGGATTGCGGAGGGTTCTGACAAAATCGGTCCCCAACATTTGCGGCATTCGGATATCCAGAAACATCAGGTCTATGGGCTGGCTCTGCAATATTTCGAAAGCCTGCATGGCGTTGTGGCATTGAGCGGCTACCTCCAGCATGGGTACATGGGCAATATGAGATCGTAAAACAGTCAGGGCTGGTGGTTCATCGTCAACGAGCAGGCAGCGGATCTTCATGGTATTCTAAGCAGTTAATTCAGTAGCAGGTTTTACTAAAATTTTGGGTGACATAACGGAAGTGGCAGGTTCTACCAGCGAACCAACAGCATCGAGGTCCATGCTTAAAGACACCAGGTAAGTTTCTGCTTCCATTATAGTTTTTAATTCGTAACGGCCCGGATAAAGCAGTTCGAGGCGTTTACGAACATTCTCGAGGCCAATGCCATGGGCGACCAGTTCCGGCTCGCTGATAAATAGCGGCGAAGGAGGTACGGCGTTAATTAATTTAAATTTGAGTTTGTTTTCCTGAATCGATAAATCCAGGCTAATCCAGGCTTGGTCCAGCTCTTCGCTGGCGCCGTGTTTAAAGCTGTTTTCGAGGAAGGGCAGCAGAATAAGCGGCGCAATAATTTTACCTTCCAGGCAGCCTTTAATATTTACCGATAAATCCAAACGTTCGCCGTACCGCAGTTCTTCCAACTGAATATAATCCTGAATAAGCTTTATTTCTTTTACCAACGGTACTTTCTGCACATCGCACTCATAAAGCATGTAACGCAGCAAGCCGGCCAGTTTTAGCACTACTTCGGGGGCCTGCCCCGATTTAGTAAGCGTAAGCGAATATAAATTATTTAGGGTATTAAATAAAAAGTGCGGATGCACCTGGGCTTTGAGTAATTTTAATTCGGCTTTCAGTTTTTCGCGTTCCAGGGATTGCGCCATTTGGTTTTTCAGGTACCAGTGCTTACCCAGTTTTATAAAGCCAGCAAAGCCCGCTACCGTAGAACCGCCTCGTAAACCCGCCAACATGGCTGAATAAAATTGGCTGCTGGGCGTAGGCAGGTCTAGCGAAACCCGGAAAGGCACTACCACAGTAACCGTAACCAGGTAAGAAACCAGCGCTTCTAAAAACAGCGACCCCGCCAGAATAGCCAGGAAAGCCAGGTATTTTTCTTTAAACAGAAAGCGCGGAATTAGACCATACATAATAATATAACTCAGCAGCATGTGGCCGGGCAAAAAAGCAATTGCCTCGAAAAACGACAAAGCATAAGAGTTAATTAAAATGAGATTACCGTTGGCATCGGTTGCAGCCGGCCGGCTACCATAAATTAGCGTAAAGAAAATTACGCATACTGACCAGAACAAAATGTGCCGGCTCAGACGATATCGGCGTTCGTCTGAAAAGATGAAGTTGTACCGGGTAAAGGGCGACATGCAGCAGGGGATTGGTTTTATAAATATGCGTAATTTACAAAATTAAGGTCTAATAATCCAATATATAATTCTTTTGTAGACAAACTACCGAATTTAATACCTAAACGGAAAAATTCCTATATAGAAGCTGTTTAGTTGCCTCAATGTGTTGATTGACCGGAGCAAATGCACGTTCGGCGAATATAAGCGCATACGCTTTTTAAAAAGGTTATATTTAGTTATAAGCACCGGCCTTAAATATACCTGACTATGAAAAACATCTTAAAAATAATATGGCTGACCCTGGTACTCGGGGTTTGCGTTATAACCGGTACTTTTGCGCAGCAGCCTGCCGGGCAAAACTACTGGGTAGTAGAAACCAATCTAAAGCAGCGCGACTACTCTATTGTGCGGTTTTATAACCGCCATAACGAATTAATTTACGAAGAAAAACTGAACAATATTTACCTGAATATTTCGCGGCCCCGGCACGTAAAAAAATTAAACCTGGCACTTGGTCAAGTAGCCGGAAAGCAATTTGCAGCGGTAAGTTCGCAAAAAATAGTTTCGGGTTATTACCGGCGGTAACGGGTAAATAAAGACTTATTCATTTTAAAAGCGGCGGATTTAAGTCTTCCGCTTTTTTATGCCAGCCTAAATATTGCCTGGTTTCTGGCGTTCGGTTTGGGTATTCGGCAAAGGTTTAGGATATTACCCCGGTATTCTAAACCAGATTGTTTATGCAGGAAATCCGTTGGGGCATTATTGGTTGCGGCGATGTAACAGAAAAGAAAAGCGGCCCCGCTTTCTCAAAAATCCCCCAATCCAGGTTAGTGGCAGTTATGCGGCGCGATGCCGCCAAAGCCGCCGACTACGCTCGCCGCCACCAGGTACCCCGCTGGTACGCCAACGCCGATGAGTTAATTAATGACCCCGAAGTAAACGCCGTATATATTGCCACCCCACCGGGCTCCCACCTGGAATATACTTTAAAAGTAGCCGCCGCCGGCAAACCGGTTTACGTAGAAAAACCCATGGCCCTGAATTATGACCAGTGCCGGCAAATGATAGATGCTTGTGCGCAGGTCCGGGTACCGCTTTTTGTGGCTTATTACCGCCGGGGGCAGGCTATATTCCGGAAGGTGAAAGAACTGGTAACTACCGGCGCTATTGGGGCAGTACGCCTGGTAAATATTAGGTTATACCACCCGCCCAAACCCGATTTAGATGCGAATGAATTGCCTTGGCGCGTACAACCCGAAATATCGGGCGGCGGCCTCTTTTTTGATTTGGCTTCGCACCAGCTCGATTTAATGGATTTTTTCTTTGGGCCGATAACCCAGGTACAGGGCCTCAAAGCGAATCAGGCAGGTTTATACCCCGCCGAAGATATTGTAACCGCCAACTTCTCTTTTGCCTCCGGAGTACAAGGTAGTGGGCTGTGGTGTTTTACCGTTGCCGAAAGTGCCCGCACCGACCAGACCGAAATAATTGGCAGTACCGGCCGTATTACCTATTCTACCTTCGATTCCGATATTATTACCCTAGAAACCGCAGCCGGAAAACAGGAAATGCAGATACCATACCCTGAGCACGTGCAGCAGCCATTAATTCAGGAGATGGTTGCGGAATTATTAGGGCAAGGTACGTGCCCGAGCACCGGCGAATCGGCGGCCCGCACTGCGCAGGTAATGGATAAAATAACAGCAACCCGCGAAAAGCATTAAACTTAATCTTTATAGGAATGGAAGCCTCCGAAAGAAACCAAACGCCTGCTGCTGTACCTTTGCCCAAGGAGTTTTACAGTTATGCCACCGGCGAGCCGTTCGATACCTGTGTTATCTGCAACACTTATTTGCTTTTACCCGGTACGCAGTACATGATCGAGAAAGCCATTATCCGGTACCCCAATACCCAAGTTACCGATGTGGCCTTTGAATATGCCATGTGCTTGCCTTGTTCCGAAAAAATGCGCCAAAGTATGTCTAAAGAATCGCTGGCCCGCATCGAAAGCTATTTTATGGCGCACGCCGATTTAACCCACCGGCAGGAATTATTAGCTCGCCCCGGAGAGCCGGACCCCCTGGAATATATTAGCACCTGCCTGCTGAAAAATACCGCTATTGCCGACGAAACCGAATACCAGCTAATCGCCCACTGCGACGGGACCAATATGGTCGTTGGCCTGGCGCCTTACATGATTAGCGGCCGCGCTGCCGATGAACTATCGGAGCTTTTATCGGCCCAAACCAAAGAAGTACTGGATGATTTTATAGACGAGCATTTTGGTTTGCCTCCCGAGCTAAAAGCTTTAATTAAAGAAAAAAATCTGCTGTTGCTGTAAGCGGAGAGCTGCCGTATTTTCATTTTTGTGATACATAAAAAATATCCTGCCTTTAACAGCAGCGTTAATGTTCCGGGATGGTTGGTCGTAAAAATTAAGGATAGGTAACATCAGAATATTCGAACAAGAATAGCGCAAAATGCCAGACCAAGTAATTAAGTTAAACGGTGAAGTAACTGAGTTTCTGGACAACTTAAATCATCCGTTTAGAAAAGAGATTGAACAACTGCGGATTATAATTCTGAACGCCAACCCAGACATTAAAGAAGGTATCAAATGGAACGGACCTAATTATTCCTTTAACAGTGAGGACCGCATAACCATGCGAATCCAACCGCCGAAACAAATCCAGTTAATATTTCACCGGGGAGCAAAGGTTAAGGAGCAACCAAAAGGTAAACTTATAACCGATGATTCCGGATTATTAACCTGGAAAGAAAATGACCGGGCTGTTGCAACACTCGGTAATTTGGCAGATATTGAAAATAGAAAACCAGACCTATCCAGAATTGTTAATGATTGGATAAAAGCAACCTCCTAGGTAAGTCAATAAATTAAATTTTGTATTTTAAAATTTAAAAGAAGCACGCCTCCTGTTTTAAGAGGAATAAGGGTGGTAAATTTCTCAATCAACTATTACTTTAAATATTTCCGACCACTTTCTAAAAAGCAGCTGTCGGTTAGCAATAGTACAAAACCATTGCTTAGCCTTAATTTCTAAATATTTATGCTATTCCCAAAACGCTTTACGCTTGTACGTTGGTTAATCCTTTTTCTATTTGCTTTTACAATACCAGCAGCGGCTTTCCCGCAACCAACCCAGAAACCCCGCCTTTTTATTCTGGAACCGGCCGCCCTGGAACTTGCGGCTAAAAAATTAAAAGCCGGTGATGCCGCCACTACTCAGGCATATAGGAAGCTGATTGCCGAGGCCAATAAAGCCTTGCAAAGCGGTCCGTTTACTGTAATGCACAAGCAAACCCTGCCACCCAGCCAAGATAAACACGATTACATGAGCGTCGGGCCTTACTGGTGGCCTGATCCGCAGAAAGCCGATGGCCTACCTTATATCCGGCGCGACGGCGAGGTAAACCCAGACCGGTATAAAAATGGCGATAACGACGAATTGAAAAAGATGCAGGAAGCCGTTCTTAGTTTAGCTTATGCTTATTATTTCAGCCAGAACGAAAAATACGCAACGCACGCGGCCAGCTTAATCCGCACCTGGTTCCTCGACGAGGCTACCCGCATGAATCCTAATTTAAATTTCGGACAGGCCATTCCGGGTATTACCAAAGGCCGGGGCATTGGCATTATAGATACCCACCACCTGCCGTACCTGGTAGATGCGGTGGGCTTACTGGCCGGCGCCAAAGCCTGGACCAGAGCCGATCAGCAGGGGCTGGAAAAATGGTTTGGTGAATTCCTGGTTTGGCTCCAAAAGAGTCCGCTGGGCATAGACGAGGCCGATGAGCATAACAACCACGGTACCTGGTACGATGTGCAACTGGCCTCTTTCGCGCTTTTCTCGGGAAATAAACCGTTAGCCAAAAAAGTTTTGGAAGAAGTAAAAATCAAGCGCATTGCTACGCAAATGAAACTCGACGGTTCGCAGCCGCACGAACTGGCCCGTACGCTTTCTTTTAACTACAGCGTTATGAATCTGCAGGCTTTTTTCGATTTAGCCTCGTTGGGGCAGCACGTGGGCGTAGACTTATGGCAATATACAACCCCGGATGGTAAAGGTATCCGGCCCGCCCTAGATTACTTTTTGCCTTTTCTGAACGGCGAAAAAAAGTGGCCGCATAAACAAATAAAAGAAATTAATTATAGTGCTTTATTGCCCTTGCTGCTGGAAGCCACCCGGCAATACCAAAATCCGCGCTATGCTGCTGCCATAACCAAAATTCCCGAGGCGGCCATGGGTGGCAGCGTAGCGTTTTTGCTCACCCCGGCTAATTAATAGCGGGTAAACCTAAATTTGGGATTAAAAACTTATCTGCTTAACATTACCCTTACTAACCTTTTACCGGCATACGTTTTTAGCAAAACATGAAATTCTTAAAAAATACCTTTTCCCTTTTCTGCTTTTTAATTTCATTCACCTCGCTGGCAGCCAAGGTCGATACGTTAACCATCCAAAGTGCCGCCATGGGCAAGACTCTGCGGGCGGGCGTAGTGGTGCCGCAATCGTATAAAAAAGCAAAAACCGGCTTGCCGGTATTGTATTTACTGCACGGCTACAGCGGCAATTTTCGCGACTGGCTCACCAAAACACCCGACAAGCAATTGCTACATCGCCTGGCCGATAAATACAACCTGATTATTGTAACGCCCGATGGCGGCTTCAGCAGTTGGTATCTCGATAGCCCTCTGGACAAAAAAACGCAATTCGAAACGTTTATTACGAAAGAATTAGTAGACCGCGTAGATAATGATTACCGTACGATTAAATCCCGCGACGGCCGGTTTATTTCGGGTTTGAGCATGGGCGGCCACGGCGCTTTGTACTTGTCGGCGCGGCATCCGCAGCTTTATAGTGCTGCCGGCAGCATGAGCGGGGCCCTGGATATATCGGGCATGGAAGCCAAAAACCTGAACCAAAGCATCGAAAAATTACTCGGCCCCAAAGAACAGAACCTGGATAAGTTTAAAGCCAACTCGGTGGTGTATATGGCCGATATTCTGAAGGCAAATGACGTTAAAATATTAATCGACTGCGGCGTGGACGATTTTCTGATTGAGAGCAACCGTGAACTGCACCGCCGGTTAGTGTATAACAAAACGCCCCACGAATACATTGAGCGACCCGGGGCCCACACCTGGCCTTACTGGGGCTATGCCCTGGAATACCACTTGTTGTTTTACCAGAAAGTAAGAGAAGGCAACAGCCCGCTGCCACCCGTATCGGCCAGCAAGTAATTTTTAAAAGGTAAAATATTCATCATCATTAAACCAGCTAGTTATGTTTCAAGGGTTAAGAACCGTAATATACCACGTGCCCGATTTGGCCAAAGCCAAGGCCTGGTACAGCGCCGCCTTAAATATATTGCCTTATTTTGATGAGCCTTTTTACGTCGGCTTTAACGTGGGAGGCTTTGAACTGGGTCTCGATCCGGATCCAACCAACGTAACTACAGGCAGCAATGTAGAAGCCTACTGGGGCGTACGCAATATAGACGAAGCCTACAAAAGTTTAATCGAAAAAGGAGCCCAGGAACACAAACCGGTTCGGGAAGTGGGCGGCGAAATTTACGTAGCCACGTTGCTGGACCCATTTGGCAATATTTTTGGCATTATTCAAAACCCGCATTTCGGCCAGGTTTCGGAAGAAACCGGTGAACTTTCCCATTTAGCATGACAGAATCCTTTGCCGATAAAGTAATCCGGTTTAATAAAAATCTGAATTTTACCGGGGTATTGCCGCCGGGCATCAATATTATGAATCCGTTCCGGGAAGACGAGAAAATTATTCCCATATCATCTGCCTTCTACCACAAGTTTTACCACGATACCAATTCCCGCCATTTGATCCTGGGCATTAATCCGGGCCGGTTTGGCGGCGGCGTTACGGGCGTACCGTTCACCGATTCGAAGCGGTTAAAAAACGAGTGTGGTATTGCCTATACCGGTAAAGAAACGCACGAGCCTTCGTCGGTTTTTGTGTACGATGTTATTCATGCTTACGGCGGCCCGGCGGCATTTTACCAGAAGTTTTACATTAATTCTATTTGTCCGCTCGGCTTTACGGCTACAGGCAAGAACGGTAAAGAAGTAAATTACAATTACTACGATAGCCGCGAACTCACCGCCGCCGTGTACGACTTTATTATTCAAAGCATCCGCCAGCAAATTTCCTTTGGCATTAACACCAATGTTTGTTTTTGCTTTGGCACCGGTAAAAACGAGAAATTCCTGCGGCAACTCAACGCGGAGCAAAAGTTTTTCGAAAAGATTGTGGCCTTAGAGCACCCCCGGTTTGTAATGCAGTACAAGGCCCGCACCAAAAGCATTTACATAGATAAGTACCTAGCCGCTTTTCATAAAGCAACTTTATAGTGGCTTCATTTATGTATTATTGGTCCGGCTTAGGTATTTCAACATAAAATATTCTCCTGTGGCATTACGGTAAAGGCTTGGGGAAAATAAAAAGCAAATAAGACTTAAGTAGCGAAAATATTCTTGAAATCTAATTTGCTGTAGCGGTACTTTAATTGAAATAGGTTTTGTATTTCGGCTGCTTTTTCTTTTGTTTTTACCTATAAATACTTACTTTTAAAGAATAAAATATCTTGATTTAACCTTCTGTAAGAAGAAAAAGATGGCTAATAATAATTCGCGTCGTATGGCTCTAAAGAAAATTGCCGGTACTGCGGCTGCTGTAGCAGTGGG
>NZ_BJYS01000026.1 GCF_007991635.1 Adhaeribacter aerolatus
GCCGAATACCCCGAAATACTTGTGCGATTGCAGGCAACTTACCAGGATTATACTTTGGTGCAGCTTGACCGGGTATTTTACCAGCAGCACTATTTTGTATTAAAAGAAAACGGCGAAATAATAGCGGGTGTACAAGCCAACCCGGTGGCGTGGCACATCGTGCACATGCCCGGCCTTACCGGCAAAATTGTAATGCAAGTTTTACCCTACGTGCCCGTTCTTAACCGATTAATAAATCCACGGAATCATCAATTTTTAGCCTTGGAAGCCGTTTACGTAAAACCGGGCCGCGAAAAAGAATTATTAACTTTATTGGAGAGCGTATTAGCTTACTTTGGCTATACCTCGGCATTGCTGATGCTGGATGTAAACTGCCCGCTGCGCCAGCAACTGAAAAACTTAGGTAACCTTGGCCTGATGAATACCCTTAACAAAAGCATTTATACCCAAGTTATGGTTAAACCAAACGGCATCACTCCACAAGAAATCAAAAGCTACCCCGAGCAGCCTATTTATGCTTCAGCTTTTGATTTTAGTTGAGGTGCTTCACAAGCTGATTACTATAACAGAACAAGGAGTTCTACTATGATAACTATAGCTTTCGTTACCTTTTTTGAATAAGAACAAATACTTTCCTTATTATTTAGGAAAGTTACAATCTTGCATATAAGAGAATAAGGCTGTCAGATGTTCTTTGCTTAAGCGCGGGTAGTTATCTAATATTTGCTGCTCGGTCCAGCCTTGAGCCAATAGTCCAACCAAAAACTCAACCGATATTCTGGTACCTTTAAGAGTAGGTTTGCCAACTATAATATTCTTGTCTTCTACAATATATTCCTGCCAATTCATAAGTTATTATACGCAATAATCAAGATTATACTTAAAAAATGTTCTGTGTTACCAGTTAAGTGAAACGTAACTTGCAGCAGAAATTATTAACTATCAATTATATTAAATATTGCTTTCAGAATTATTGATATTAGGTGATATTTGAAGCACTTCCAAAAGACTTCCTATATACCCTTTGCTGTATCCTTGTGAGATGTTGTTTTTATAATCCAACTTAATTTCATCAAAACTTGAGAATGAATTTATAAATTCATTTATATCAGCACTTTTAGAGGCTTTCTTTTCCTGTCTATTAATTCTTTTATGATACTCATCAAGTAAGTCTTTGAATTTAATGCGATTTTCAGCTAAGTTCAGGAAGTTACGATAGAAGAACTCAAAATCAATCATAGTAATATCACGTACTTGAGCTAATTCCAGTTTATTCTCAGAAAAATAGCTTTCAAATTCTTTTCTGAAATGTTTGTTCAAATAATTATTTATACCAGGCATTGAGTACATAAAGTGAGTATAAACTAAAATTGGATACACCACAATATTCCTTTTCTTAATTCCTTCTTCTATGAAATCATCAGACTTATAAGGCTTAATATTTAACTCTTTAACCTGTTGAAGAAGTTGTCTTATACCTTTATTTTTACCTGAATTATTAGAAATAAACTTTGAATCAATATCAGCTTTAATCTTTTTATAATCAGAAGAATGTATTACATCTGCAGGCATTAAGCAATCTTTAAATTCGAATAAATAAATATATTTACCTTGTCTGTAATAACAATCTGGTAAACCGTCAGATATTTTATTATCAAAGATTAACTTAGAACCTTTTTTACTAAAAGACTTTCTGATAATATTTTTAAACAGCAAATCTTCTGATATAGCTGTTGCTGTGTAATTTTTAAAATCTGGAAAGGATTTGAATTTACTATTTATTCCTGATCGAGCGTAAAAATCAAAAAGCATACCTAGATTCACTTGATTATATAGAAAATTCCAATACATAACCAAATATGTACTTTTATCAATTTTAAGCAACGGCTTTTTCCTAATACCTAAGAAATCTATTTGTAATTTTTTATCATTTTGAAATTCTAATAAATCTATTGATAAAAAATCAAGAAAAGGTTCAAATTCGGACTTAGCTATAATACTAAAATTTCTAAAATTCAATTCAATATTAGAATCAAAGCTTATTTTAACTAATTCTATAAAATCAAATACATATTGCCAAAAATTATTCTTGCCAACTTTAGAGAGAAAACTCTTAACATATATTTGTGTGTCTTCATTTCTATATAAATGGTCAAATGTTACCAATGATTTAATAGCCTGAAATATCGGTTCGACTTTATAACTAAAATCAAACTGCTTTATAAAAAATGGCCATGTCTTTATCTGGAAAAACTGCTCTTTCTCTTCATTATCCAAAGGCTTTCCATTAAATATATTTTTGCTTTCATCATTAACCTTTTGAATAATTATCAAATAAGATTTAAAGACTCTGAATTCCTGTTCAGGATTAGTATCTTCAATATGAAAATTGCGAAAATTTAGCAGCTCGTACTCTATAAAAGTGGTTGTATAAGCAAGATTAAATAAAGGAAAAAACTTTTTTCCCTCTTTTACAAAGGGGTAAAAACTTTTGAATATTTGATTTTTTTGTTTTTCAGTAAACCTTTTTGTTACAAATCGAAATAATTTAAGTTGGGTATCCTCATCTCTATCCTCCAAAAATAACTCTGCATTGATTGCAGATAATAGCGCAATTACTGCTTTCGAAGGTACGTCAGCAATTAAGTCTTTTATTTCAGGTGGTTCCTCACCAAAAACGTCTGCATAAGACGGTATTGCAACAAGCTCCATTTATACAATAATTTAAATTTACCTCACCCTAAACACCCCACCTCCACTATACGAATGATACTCCGCATTATACATGGCATCGGCACCAACGGGGCCTAACTGGAAATTGCCTTGGGTAATGGCGCGGACTTGGTAGTAAAAATATTGGGGTTGGGGGCGGGCGGTGGCGTAGAGGTTAATGCGGTCGTCGCGGATATCGGTGTAGTCGGGGCGATCGGGTTTCTGGTCATTCAGCCAATTAAATTCGCGTTCGGTTAGCAGGCGCGGGTTCTCAATTTCGAAGCCGGCGGGTAGCAAATCGGTAATGGCTACATTGGGTATATTGCGGCCGTCGAGCGATTGCAGCGCGATGCGCACCACCACCAAATCGTTTTGCTTAACCGTATTGTTTTGTATTTCGTGGCCGTTGCGGTCGAGAAAGGTCCGGCGTACCTGCAGGAAATTATCTTCGGGCTTATAACTGCCGCTCTGGCTAATACCTTCCACTTCCCAGAAATAATACAGCGTGCCTTTGCCGCTGGTTTGAATATTTAGGTTGCCGCTGTTCAGTTTATTTGCCAGCGACACATCTTTGCCCGAGAAGGAACCAATATTTTTACCGTTCTGGGTTATTGTGGCGGTAAGATTACCCTGGCTGCGGCGGGCCATTTTGCCCAATGCCATCAGGGCAAAAGCGCGTTCCTGGGTATTGTACCAGCGGGTAGAGCGTAACTCCTGCGATAAATGCCGGGCCAAGGTGCCAATTTGTGCGTTATCCGGGTCGGCTTCGAGTAAGCCATTCAGCGAAAGTGCCATATCGCGGGTAACAGAATAAAAGCTGCCATCGAGGGCGCGTAAGGCACTTTCGCCGGTAAAGCTGCGGGGCAATAGCTGGTTAAAACTTTCGCGGCGGCCCGAAAGGGCGTAAGTGCTGGCGAGCAAATACCGGGCATCGAGCGAGAGCAGTTCGGGTTTGGCTTTGTAGTAGTTCATGGTGGCCCAGTCGGGTTGCTGGGCCAGGCTGAGCACGTACAGCGAATACGTATTTTCGTGAGCCGCGATAAATTTGCTTTGCACCTGCCGACTAACGTTGTAGAACCGATATTCTTCCATGCCCTTGGTTTTTACTTTGCGTTGCAAGTAAGTCAGGGCTTTTTCCAGTACGGCTTTGTTTACGGGGTAACCGGCTTTGCGGGCTTCGAGCAGAAAATGGCTGGCGTAGGCACTGGACCACCAATCGGTATCGGTACCGCCGGGCCAGTAAGTGAAACCGCCATCGTACTGCTGCATGGTTTCTATTTTAATAATTGCTTCCTGTACTAAATAATTCGGGTTGTACGTGCGGGCATTCCGGTTCTGCTGCAATGATTTGGCTAAGTCGGAATAATACAGCAGCGGGAAAGCTTTGGAAACTGTTTGTTCCAGGCAGCCGTGCGGGTATTGTAGCAAAAAAGTAATATCATCGGTGAACTGGGCAATGGGTGAGCTGCTCACCACCAAACGCGAAGCAGTAGAAGCCGGAATAAAATCATGCGAAGGACTTATGGTAGTACTGGCTACATCTTTTAAAGAGCCGGCTCCGGTAAGTTTGGTTAATGGCGCAATGGGCCGCACGGTAATATCGGTTTGGTTGCTGAATTTTTCACCGAGCGCATTTACGCCTACCGTTACGGAAGCCTGCCCGATGCCCGCACTGGCTACCAATTTATATACCACCTGGGCTTCGCTGTTAGGCTTAAGCGTAGCCGATTGGCCTGCCTCGCCCACTACCCGGAGCGGCCCGGTAACCGAAATATTACTACTGGCGGTGGCAGGTTTAGCGGTGGTATTGCTCAAGGTTACGGGCACCAGCAAGGTATCTTTCGGACTAACAAACCGCGGCAAGGCCGTACTGATAACCACCGGGTCCGACACGCGCATGGTTTTATCGGCGGAGCCAAAGGCACTATTTTTATAGGCCACGGCCATAATGCGTAAAGCGCCCGAGAACTCCGGAATAGTCACGTTTACTTTTGCTTCGCCGTTGCTATTGGCTTTCAGGTGGCCGCTCCACACCGATACTAATTTTACCCGTTTGGAGGTAAGCGGATTGACACGTTTGGCTAAATCGAAACCATCGCCCCCAAAGCTGGACCGGCGGCCGGTGAGTTCCGGAAACAGGAAAGGGTACAAATCATAAGCATTTACTTCCAGGGCACGTTTCTGGTAGAAAAAGTCGTGCGGGTTGGGGGTTAAGTAATCTTTTAGTTGCAGAATCCCTTCATCTACCACGGCAAGGGTTACTTCAGCACCGGGCGCGGTGCGTACGCTTACCGGTTGTACCCGTTTAGAGCGCGACACTTCGGGGGCGGTAATGGCTACAGCTAACTGCGTATTCTTCTTGGTAACCGATAGTGGCACAAAGCCCCGAGCAATGGTAAGCGGCAAGGTATTATCTTTTATTTGCCGCAGCGCCGTGGCCGTAATGTACATCGTGGGCAAATATTCGTCTTTAATGGGCAGGGTAAGTGAAGCGGCTTTTTTATCGGTTTGGAGGTAGTGGTAGCTTAGCACTTTGTCGCGCTCTACGGTTACCAGTATTTTGCCGGCAAAAGGCGCTTTAAACAATATTTTGGCTTCGTCGCCAACTTCGTACGTGGCTTTGTCTAAGGAAATATCTACTTCGCCTTCGTTGTTTACTTCAAACGAGGTGCTTTCGGTATCGCCCCAGCCGTAGGCGTAGAACTTTTGGGCCACGTAGTTAAAAGAACCCGGCCGCATTACCCTAATTTCGTATTCGCCGGAAGAAACCGGCGTGAAATTAAAGGTGGTGCCGCTAGCCGGAATAGTTAATATTTTGCTGCTGATAATATTTTCCTTGCGTTGCGATTTATAACCGTACCGCTCCACCGACCGCTCAATGATTGATTCGTAGGTAAACCGCACTAGTTGCACCCGGGCAGTAGCCGCCATGGGCTTTCCGTTTTGGTTTACCGCCAGCAACGGAATGCGCATGGCTTGCCGCGTACTCACGTATTCATCAAAATTTTTAATGCCGTAAAAGGCCGCTTGGGTGCTTACTTCAAACTTACTGAGGCGGTTTACCGGCCGGCTCGTTTCGTCGAAAACCGTGGTGTACAAAGCGCCATCCAGCAGGCCAATATCCTGGTAGCCGGTGAGGGCAAACGTTTCCCGGCCTTGTCCCTGCGCATCCGTCTGGCCTTGGCGCACACTGTTCTGAATATCTATCGAGCCAGCGGTTACAATATCAAAGGTATAATCGAGGTAATTTTTGGGTTCAAAAACCTTCTTTTTCAGGCTGAGTTGCAGTTCGTAATCACGGCCCACGGCCGGCGGACCAAATAAATTATAAGCCGTAAAGCTGGCTACCAAACTATCCGGCGCTTTAAAAAGAGTTTTGTTGAGGGTAGGGGTTACTTTCAGGCGGTCGGGCATAAACTCTTCCACGCCAATTTTGCTATTGTTCAGCAGCACATCGTTGCCCGAGTAAACCTCTAAAGTATAAGTGCCAGTTACCGTAGTGGTGGGCAACTCAAATGTAAATTCGCAGGCGCCCTGGGCGTTTAGTTTACCTTTCAGGCTCCGGAATTCTTTGCCGGTAGGCAGCAGCATTTTTATTTTAACCGGCAGCCCGGCTACCGTTTTCCAATCCGGTGTCCGGATTACGGTATTCACGTGCACCACATCGCCGGGACGGTACAGGTTGCGGTCGCCGTAAATAAAAGCATCGTACGGAATATCGTTCAGGCGCTTGCCGCTCACTTCAAACCGCGAGGTATTTACCTGGGTCTGACTGTAAGGTAAATAGGTAAAATCCTGACCCAGTCGCGCAGTAATCATGCCTACTTTAAAATCAGGAGCCGTTTTATCAATTTCCATAAAGCGGGCTACGCCGTCCTGGTTGGTAGTGGTTTTATAAATTACCTGGTTGCTGGTGCTGATAAACCGCACTTCCACGCCGGACTGCACCTTCGCCTCCCGGATAGAGTTTGCAAATACGGTTACCTCGTTCCGGCCTTGCTTCGCAATTAAACCAATATCCGAAACCGAAATAATTTTAGAATCGCCGAGCCATTTTTTATCGGTGCTGGTAACCGTGAGCACGTACAGGCCTTTAAACTCGCTGTCGAAATCGAGGTCGTTCAGGTTTAAGTTCAGGAGGTAGGCGTTGCCTTGTTTCTGCAGGCTTTTGGTGTCGTACTCGCGCTCGAAAATAGTGTTGCCGTTGGTTTCATCTACCGGGTAGTAGCTCCACTCGTTGTATTCGTCGGCTTCTTCGTCGTAATGGCCGTTGTATTGCTTGCCTTCGCGCAGTACCCGCAAAATATTGTTTTCGTAAACCCGGCCAATGCTTACCTTCAGGCGCGGCACCCCAACTACATTTAGGGCAATATTGCGGGCACCCTGGCTGCTCAGGTAAATGCTTTTGCTGTTTACAAAACTAATACCCGGCCGCACCGCCGCAAACGAAACCGAATGGGTGTAATCTTTGCCCAGTTTAGCTCCTTCCAGGCCGGTCAGGTTTTTAGAGATGGTTAGGGTGTAGGTATTGGCCTGTGGAATAGCGCCTTTTAGCACAAAACCGCCTTCCTGTTCTTCCAGGCTAAAACTTACCCGCGGTTCTATTTTTATTTGGTCGTACAAATTATCCATCCGCACCGGTTGGGTAGTAGCCACAAAAATCTGTTCCTGCCCTTCCACCACGCTGGCCGTTACTTCCGATACCTGCAAATATTGCCGGCTGGGCAGTAATATTTCCTGCGCAATTGCTTCTTTGGTACGGTACGCGCTTCCGGACGTGGTTAAGCCAGGAGTAATATTAACTCGTATGGGTGTGGCATCGCGGTTGGAATTAACCACACTTTTTAACTTAACCGCAATGTTTTTGCCGTTTGCCGTTACCAGTTCTACGGGTACTTCTTTAGCACCCTGGTACACGTGCAAATTATCCCGTAAGGAAGCAAAAGTTACCGGGTAATTAAACGTTAGGCCTAAGCGGGCTTCCAGTTCATTAGGGCTGTTTTCGATTTTGGCCCAGTAAGCTTTTGCATCGCCTAAGTTCAGGTACGGCGTATGAAACCGAAAAACCTCGTCCGTGGCAATTTTATATTTCTTCTCGCTGTGCCGCAGGAGTTCGGGTGAAAGTTCGGCCTGAAAACTGGTACTGGGAGCAAAAGGCTGCAGCGGTGAGAAAACCAGTTCGTTCGGAGCGGTCCATTTAAAGCGGCCTTTTACCGCGGGCGTAAAGTTCAGGTAATTGATGGTATCCCATTGTTGTAAGCGTGCTTCCGGCACCAGGGCTTTATCGAAGGTAAAAACCAGGTTTTGCTCCTGCTGTATCTCCTCGGCGAAGTTTTTATGTTCTACCCGAAGCTCGTTGCTTTTGCTGCGGCAGCCTGCAATCATACAGGTTAAAACCAGCAGCCGGAAGGTTAATTGTAAGGTAGCGGAAAAGGGTTTACGGAAATCCATAACTTAGTTGGGGAGGGTAAAAAGGCCGGTTTTATTGTTTTAAATGTAGAAATATTCTAGATTTAAAACGTAGAGGAGGTATACTTTATTTCTGCTATATTTATTGCTAGTTTAGGAGTAGGAAGAATACCGGAATCTTTAAGGGGCAAATATTTTACATCTGAAAATAGTATTTTTCGTTAATTAGAATAAATATCAGATAGAAATTAAACCAGAATCATTTAAATTAAGCCAAATGAAAGCGTTAGAGTTCTCAACAAGAATAGCAGACAATAACATAGAAATTCCTGAATACATACGTCTGCAACTAAAGAATGAAAGCAAGCAAATAAAGGTGATATTATTAATTCAGGAATCGGAAGATAGTGAGTGGGAGAAAGAAACTACGCAACAATTTTTAAATGGCTATGATGCCGCTGATTCTGTTTACGACAATTACTAAATGAGACATTACGAGTTTGGTGAAATTGTCTTACTGAAATTTCCTTTTACCGGTGGAATAGGCTATAAAAAACGTCCTGCTTTAATTTCGTTTGATAGTGGCGATGCTGATGTAATTGTAGCACGGGTAACCAGCCAGGCTAAAATTGATTGGTACGACATAGTTGTAAGACATTGGCAGACCGCGGGTTTAAAACTTCCTTCTATCGTGCGATTACATAAAATTGCTACTCTTGAAAAACCATTAATTGACCAAAAGATCGGTCTGCTACAAGCAACTGATGCAATTGAAATAAGAAGGCTCATAGCAGAAATTTTGAAAAGTATATAAGTAATTCGGCAGTTAATACCCAAACAATTATTTCACCGGCACCAACCGAATTGCCTGTCCGCCACTTGGTTTTAAAACGACCTTAATATTCTTCTTACTGTTTACCATCTGCGTAGTACCTTTTACATGCGTACGGGTTTTAATTTCTGCGCCGCCGTCTTCGTAAATTTCAGCGGTATATTTTCTTCCTTTCTCCAGAAACGTTAGTGGTATTTGCAGGGTGCGGGCATCGTTGTTGGTGATGGTACCAACGTACCACTCATCGCCACGACGGCGGGCTACGGTTATATATTGCCCAATTTCGCCTTGCAGTACTTTGGTTTCGTCCCAGGTAGTGGGCATGGTTTTCCAGAACGCCAGTTCGGGTTCGCCCTGGTAGCGGCTGGGCGTATCGTACCAGTACAGCCATTGCAACGGACTGAAATAAACCACCGGCAAAGCCAACTGGTGCGTGGGCGTGGTTTTCAGGACGCGGCCTTTAAAGCCAAATTCTTCGCGCTGGAAATAACAGAAGGTATAATCGGCGGGGCCGGCCAGGAAGCGGGTAAAAGGCAAAACGGTATTATGTGTGGCATCCGGAAATTCTTCGTTGCCCCGGATTCCTTCTTGCGTCATTAGGTTGGGGTAAGTGCGGCTGAAACCGGTGGGACGGTAATCATCGTGAATATTAACCATTAAATTGTACTCAGCGCATTTTTTTACGGCATCGTGTAGCCAGGTAGTCCAGCGGTGGGAGCCGGTATGTACAAACCCGAATTTTATGCCCGCTACGCCCCAGCTTTTGTACAAAGGCAAAATAGCGTCGAGTTGCCGTTCCAGTGCCCGATGGTTTACGTACAGTAAAACCCCAATATTTTTGCTTTTGGCGTAACGAATGGCTTCCTGCAAATCCAGGTCGTTTTTGGGGTTGCGGCGCGGGTCTACGTTTACCTTGGTCGCATCCGAAGCTATTTCGTTTTCGTGGCCGTACCAGCCAGCATCAAAATGAATATAATCCAGGCCTTGCTGCGCCGCAAAATCGACGAGAGATTTGGCCCCAGCGGTAGAAAGCGTGGTTTCGCGAATTACTTTGCCGGGCTTAATCCAAATGGTATCTTTCAGCCGGGAAGGTGGGTTCAGGTTCAGAAATATGGCGTTATGCTGAAGTAAAGCTATAGGTTTTTCGGCTACCATAATTACCCGCCAGGGAGTTGCAAACGGAGACGTTTCGAGTACGGGACCGTCCAATTCGCTTACCAGTACGTTGGGCGCCTGTAAGGCCAGTTTCATACGGGTATAATTTACCAGGGCGGCTTCACCTATGCTGGCGTATAATTTATTCGGCAGCACCAAAGTTAGCGGCCTTTCGGTGGTTCCGCTCCAGTTTTCTAAAGGCTGTAGTTTATATTCGGCCTGGGAGTGGGCTGCGGTATAAGCCTGGGTGCCGGCTGGTAAAGAGAACTCCGTCTTTTCCGCAATAATTTCAAAATTCTGGAACGAGAGCTGTTCCGGAATGCGGTAACAAAAGGCCAGCCCTTCGTTATAGGCCCGCACCATTACCTGAAAATAGCGATTTTTCTCGGAAGTACTCTGCAGGTCCAGCACCAATTCCTGGTAGTGGTCCCGGATTTTATTTTGTTCGCCGTAAACGGGTGTCCAGGTAGTATCTTGGGTGGCCGTATGCGTTTCAATTATTTTCAGGTTCTGCATAAACCGGGGCATACCTTTTAGTCGCAATTGCAATCCGGCATTGCTTATTACGGGTTTTCCGGCGTAGGTTAAGGAATACACCAGGCCATTCTTATCAGCCGTTTGGGAAGAAAAAACAGCCACTACTTTGCCGTCCGGCGATTTTATTTGGGCCGATGCAGGAGTGGTTTGCGCAAAAACTATTCCGGGCAGAAACAAAATCAGGAAGAACCAAAAAATCCGGAAGTGGAACTTTATGACAGCGATATTTTCGGGAAGCGGCAGCAATGATGGCAGTTTTATCATAGTTGCCAAAATTAAAAATAAAACTGTATTTACCAGCTTGACGGTTGCCTTTACCCATCTTGCCGACGTATTCCGCAATAAGTGGTTAAATCTTTCTGCGACTGCATTTTTTCTCCAGGAAATTATAAAAGTATTCCCCAGAATTAGCCCCCCCTTTAACCCAGCATCGTAAGTAGGTTTATTATATTGCAATATTTTATTCAAACATGCTTTTGGGCTAACTAGCTGTACCAGTCTCGAACTTCTAACCAAATAATTATGAGCATTAAGCTTTTTACCATTGGCGATAGTGTGGCCCAGGGATTTATGTCGGGAGCGGCAGCCCGCACGGATTTAAGTTTTTCTACCCTGCTTGCCCGTAAGCTGAACCTGACCGATTATCTGTACCCGGTTTGGGAAGCGGGCGGCTTGCCCTTAAACATGGAAGATGTTTTGCGGTCGTTAAACAAACGATACGGCCCTAATATAAGCGGCCTGGAGTGGCTTACTTTTTTACCCACCGTAAACCGGGTAATTGATACCAGCGAGGAATATTACGAGCGCGGACCGGGGCGGGCCAATTTGCCTTACCCGGGCAAAGTAAATTATTTCCACAACGTGGCGGTCCGGGGCTTCGACGTAACCGACTCCTGGAAAGTAACGCCCGAAATAGCCTGGGATAATATTCAAAACGCGGTGCCGCAACCCGGTAACGATAAATTTTTAGCCGTAGCGGATGCTTCGCTTTACCGTACGGCTTTAAAAGTGTTGAGCCCGGCTTTAACCCGCACGGCTACCGGCGCCTTTAAACAAAATTTTTCGCAATTAGAGTGGTTAAAATATCATTGCCAAAAAGAAGGCGTGGAAAATGTTTGTTTGTGGCTGGGTGGTAATAATGCCTTGGGTACCATTGTGGATTTACAAATCAGGCAAACGCCCGGCGATAAAAGCCCGCTTACCAAAACGCACAACGAAAAAGTAGCCAATCGCTGGAACCTCTGGCACCCCACCGATTTTGCCGTGGAATACGAAGAAATGCTGCAGCGGGTACATACTATCATGAGCAACCAGCCCGAGCAAACCGATTGGAAAGTGTTTCTGGGGAATGTGCCGCTGGTAACTATTGCGCCGCTGGCGAAAGGGGTGGGCCCCACTACCCACATTCCGGGTAAAGGCACTTATTATAAATATTACACCTATGTACCTTTCGACGAGGATTTTGCCGTAAAAACCGGCCGCCATTTAAACCTGCAACAGGTACTGCACATCGATGATTGCATACGCGAGTACAATATTATTATTAACCGGTTGGTAACCCGGTTTAACGAGTTAGCTGGTGGCAAACAACGCTACTTTGTGGTAGATATAGCCACAGCCCTCGAAAACATGGCCTGGAAACGGAACAATGCGCAGCCCACTTACGATTTTCCGCAATATTTTAGGTTTGTTTATCCCAAAGTAGATACCAAATATTACCACGCCGATAAAGAGGGGCATTTAAAGCAAGGCGGCATTTTTAGTTTAGATGGGGTCCATCCCTCGGCTATTGGGCAAGGTTTGGTAGCCACTGAATTTATAAAAGTAATGCGGTCGGCCGGCCTGAACCAACTCACGCCTTTCACCGACCAGGAGTGGACGCAGATTTTTAAAAGCGATTCTTTATATTCCCGGCCTATTTCGCTCATGGGCGAAATTTACGACCACACCGATTTGGCGGAGTTTCTGGTGAAGGCTATTCGGTTTTTAAACCGGTAAATAATTAGTTAAAGTAAAAAATGGCGCCAGTCCTAATTTATAGCAGAAACGCTTTTTACCAATTCAATATATGCCGGCACTATATTTTTAGGCTTCATTTAATTTTTGTACTTGTTTAGAGAAGGGGCAGAAAGAGGGCATAAATCAACAAACCACAGGATGTGAAGATGTAGGCCATAATTAAAGCACCGCCTACGCGACGTTCGTCGGAGCTTTCGGTTTTAAAACCGGTTAGCGTTTGTTCTATCTGCGATTGTCGCAACTTATACCATCCGTAAACACCAATCGAAATCACCAGGGCCAAAAATAAAGTAATAAACCGATTTAGCTGTTTATCCTGCCATAACCAGGCACCTAATTGCTGGTTAAAAAGCCCCAGCAAAAGAAAGTAAATTGATAAACAGTTTAGGATGAGCAGAATAACAATGGTGAAATAAGCTGCCCACCCGCCATTGGCAGAAACTGTCCCCGACGGGTTGTTCGCTTCCCGGATGCGGTAGTAGAAATAATAGAAAAAGTTAAGCATCGGCAGTATGGTGCAGTTGTCTGGCCAATTAGTATTAAAGCTGTGTTTTATAACGGCAATAACCGGTATTCGGGTTGTATAAAGGCCACCACTTCATCTAACCCACGTTCATCAGAATAATTATAGAATAAAAAAGCCCGGATAAACCGGGCCTTCAGATTCTTTTCATAGTATATTTTGACCAGGGCAGGCACATTAACCACGAACCTAGGCGCTATTGTTACAACTTCACTGCTACCTTTCGGCTAATGACATTACAAAGATGTCACCGCCAGATACCTAAAGCAATTTTAGTTGGGTAAGTGGCCGGATTTAACCGATGAACAGACTATAAATAGTCTAGAACGGCGCTACTATTTTATATCCGAAAATGATAGTCTGAATAAACCTGTTTTCAATTTCATAAAACGCTACAAACGCTTTAAGGTAAAGTTAGGTCGGTGATGGCCTGGTATACTTGTGCCCGGAATTTATCGCTTAGATTACCGTAGCTGTTAGGGGTTTTCTGGGTGTATAACAAAGCTACTATGCCATTGGCGGGATCTACCCAGTAAGTAGTGCCAAAGTAACCGCCCCACTCAAAACTACCCGCGGGAATGCCAAACTTAGCCGAGCCTTTAGCCGTGATAATCCCGAAGCCTAAGCCAAATTTATTATCGCCCTGGTTTACGTCGCCAATCTGGTTGGTGGTTATCAGTTTTACGGTAGCTGGACCAAGTAATCGTTTGCCATTGTATTCGCCGCCATTCAGGAGCATTTGCAGGAAAATAGCATAATCGTAAGCCGTAGACGACAGGCCTGCCCCACCCGAAAAATAAGTGCCATTCACTTTGGGGTAATCCGGTCCTGCTCCGAAGCGGGGCCTGGCTTTTATTGTATTTTTGGCAGCATCTTCGGCGTATAAAATGGCTAAACGGTTATGCTTTTCGGCGGGCAGATAAAAATAAGTGTCTTTCATACCCAGCGGTTCAAAAATCCGCTTCTGAAAATACACATCCAGCGGCTGACCCGATAATATTTCGATGAGATAACCCAGCACATCGGTGCTTAAGCCGTAGGTGAACTGTTCGCCAGGCTGGTGCATTAAGGGCAGTGTTCCCAGGGTATTCATGGCATCGGCTAGTTTAGCGTTGGGCGTGCTAATACCACTGGTAACATGGGCTTTGGCGTAAATGGCCGTGGCCTCTTTGGTACCAATAGCGGGGTAACCGATGCCCGAGGTGTGGGTTAGTAACTGCCGGATGGTAACTTGGCCGCGGGCGGGTACGGTGGTGTAGCTGCTGTCTTTCGGGTTAAATTTATCCAGCACTTTGGGGTTGCGGAAGGCCGGAATATATTTAGAGAGGGGATCGTCTAACAAAAATTTACCTTCTTCATAGAGCATCATCAGGCCAATACTGGTAATGGCTTTGGTTTGCGAGGCAATGCGCATAATGGCATCGCGTTTGAGAGGTTTTTTATTATCTGTATCGTCCAGGCCAACGGCTTTGTGGTAAACAATTTTACCGTTACGGGCAATCAGGGCAATGGCCCCCGGCACATAATTTTTTTCGGTATATTCCTGTAAAACCCGATCCAGGCGCTGCAGCCTTTCGGTACTCATACCCACGGCTTCGGGCTTACTTTCCTGTAATACCGGCGTTTTGGCTTTCTGGGCAAACGTAAAGAGGAAACAGCAGGAAAAAATAAAAGAAAGTAAAAGATGTCGCATAAATGGCTTTTGCTTAAGAGTAGCTAAAATAAGATTCTGTCTAAAAGATATCATTAATCAGCCGTTATTTTTCTGGGTTTTGTCAAAATAAAATAGTGCCTGTTCCTGAAGAATTGTTTTTTTCGGCAGCAGCAATTTGCCAGGTAGAATAGGAGGCTGTTTCGTATTTCTGATGTAAGCAAGATCCCGCGCCATACATTACAACTTTTTAAATGCTAAACAGCTTCTATTATTATATTTTTTCTATTTTAGCAGGCTGGCGAAAGCCCAGGAAAAATCCAGCATAAACGAATGCAGCAGCCTGTTTTAAATACTAATTATTACCTAATATACGGCAACAGAATCCCTGATTTTTATCTCCCATATCTTATAAAAAGTTATATTTGCATTACCTAATGAACGCGCCCGCTGCTGCATGACACTGAAAGAGACAATTACCCAGGAAGCACTTACCATTTTTAAAAAAGAAGGATTGGAAAATATATCCGAACCTTACCTTCTGAACAGGCTAGACATTTCGCAGGCCACTTTTCGCGAGATTTTCAGGAGCATCCCGGACCTGGTAAATCAAGTTATGGAATATGATTTAACTTTACAGCGGAACGAGCATCAGCAAATATTGGCTAAATCGCCGAACGCCGTGGAAGATATTATGTGCCTGCTGGTGCATGGCATTAAGCAGGTTAAAAGTACTAATCCGCTGTATTATTTTCACCTGCAGCAACATTATCCGCAAGCCTGGCAAATAGGCATATCGCATTTATATTCTTATTCTTACCCGCAAATTCACGGTATTATCAACAAAGGCGTGTTGGAAGGTAATTTCCGGAAGGACATCAATATACCGTTGGTAACTAAAATTATTATGGAGCAGCTTAACATGCTGCTTAATCCGACACTATTTCCGCCCGACCGTTATAATTTAGCCGAAGTGTTCCGGAGCATCTTTTTGTATTACCTGCGCGGCCTTTGCACCGATACCGGTGCCCGCCAGGCCGAACACTTTTTTGCCCACAACCAGATTTAATCCTGTTAGGGAATATTGCCGGAAAGCAAAAGCCGGTTGGTAAAACTTAAGCTTACCAACCGGCTTTGTAATCAATTGGGGTTTCTTTAATTTATAGAAACGCGTACTTTTTGGGTAAACTCCCGCAGGGCGGTTTTAAAATCAGAACCGTGGTCCTGCATGTGGTTCAGAATCCAGATGGCACCAAATACGTGGGTTAACTGCTCGCCCTCGTCGGCTCCTTCAACCTCAAAACCCGGCTGTTGCTCTTCCAGCAGCAGTTCTTCGGCGTGCCGCAACGAGTCGATGGTTTGCGTTTCTACTAACTTTTTAATGGCTGGTATTTTCATAAGCTTAGTTCAGTTTGTTAATTAAGTTTACCACGGCTTCTTCTTTGCTGGCGGCCACGGTATCTACCAGCGTACCGTTTTTAAACACGGCGAAAAAAGGCAGGTTGGTTACGCCGGCAGCTTTGCGGGCTTCGGGGCTTACTTCGGCGTTTACATCTAAAAACACAATGCCTTTAAACTGCTCGTTATCAGCCATACGCTTAAATTTAGGTGAAAACAAACGGCAATTGCCGCACCAGTCGGCGTAATATTTAACGACTACTTTTTCGTTTTCCGCCAGAATATTATTGAAATCAGAATCGGTTGCTTGAATAACTGCCATAATAATTTATGTGTTTGTACTTAACTATTTGGCTGCAAAATTACGAATTATTTATAAAATGCGCTATAATACCGCAAAATGTACAAATATAAATGCTTGATATTGAATAGGTATTAATAAATTCTCTGTTGTGCGTAGAGTTAGCGTAGCGCTCTACGCACTTTTCGGAAAGCCAATCTCCCGATTGGCGTGTCTGGTATTAAAAGATAAGAAGTACTAGTCTTGGTAATCTGCAGTAGAAGTGGCAAAATAAAGACTATCTTGATTTATTAAACGGTAGATACTTAGCCCGTGCCACAAGGGCATTACAAATACCTATAAGTTTTCTGCTATACGCCAATCGGGAGATTGGCTTTCCGGAAAATGCGTAGAGTTAGCGCAGCGCACTACGCATAACGAGACAATATTTGCCAGTAGTAAGCCGGATGACTTTATAATATAGCCATTCGGCGTATCAGGAATTTATTCGGGCATCTGTAAACTCTTCCGGCTGCGGCGGCTCAGGCTTTCCAGAATGGCCGGGCGGCTTACCTTAATCTGCCAACTGCCAATAGCTGCATTTGCTTTAAACCCGGTAGCCTTAAACGCCGGATAAGTTCTCCTTAATTCGGTCAGCGTTGCTTCTGTTACTTCCGGCCCCACCGTTCCGTGGCATTTCAGGCACTCCGTTTGGTTTAAAAAGATACCCTTGGTATAAAGTATTTCGGTTTGCCCGACAGTTTCTACCGTAGCCGTATCCGGTGCCTGCTCAGCCGTGCGGACTACGGTAGCACCATATTTTTGGGCAAGAGCCCGAACTTCGGGGTATTGTTGGGGCGGGTAATTTTTAAGGGCCGCTGTCAGCCCCCCGGCCTGAAAGACACTGGTGAGCCGCACGTGCAGCAGGCTGTCGGCGGTAAGCACGAGGCTATCGCCTATATGCCGGACTTCGGCCTGCATCCGGGCGGGCGTTATGCGCTTTACTTTGTGCATTTCGGCTTCCGCCTCCAGTTGCTTCCGCACCGCTAAAGGTTCGGGCCGGAAAAAGAGCAAAAAACTTAGTAACACCCCCAAAAAGATTGCACCGGCCCAGATTAATTTCCGCATAAAAGTTAAATTTAAAAGATAAGGCCGCAAGTTAAAAAGCCTGCTCCGATTTAGACTAAAACCGGGTTAATATTCGTACAGAATAAAGCTATTTTACAGCAAGGCAACTTATAAGCAAACACCAATGTTATTTATTATCTTTGTAGTTTAAACCCAAGTTTTGAAGAAATGTTAGATAAGTTAGAAGCGATAAAAGAGCGATTTGAAGATGTCAGCCAGCAACTCATTCAGCCGGATGCCATGAGCGATATGAAAAAATACAAGGCGCTGAACAAGGAGTACAAAGACCTCGAAAAAATCGTTATCGAATATAAAAAATACCTGAGCCTGCTCAGCAATATTGAAAATGCCAAGCAGGTAATTGCCACCGAAAAAGACGAAGAGTTCCGGGAAATGGCCAAAGAAGAACTCGACGAGTTGATTCCGCAGCAGGAAGAAATGGAAGAGCTGATTAAAAACCTGCTGATTCCGAAAGACCCCAACGACAGTAAAGATATTATTATTGAAATCCGGGCCGGCGCCGGTGGCGATGAGGCCTCTATTTTTGCCGGCGATTTGCACCGCATGTACTCCCGCTTTGCCGAAAAACAGGGCTGGAAAATGGAATTAATTGATGCCCAGGAAGGAACCTCCGGCGGTTATAAAGAAATTATCAGCAGTATTTCGGGCGAAGACGTGTACGGCAAAATGAAGTTTGAGTCGGGTGTACACCGGGTACAACGCGTACCAGCTACCGAAACCCAGGGCCGGATTCATACCTCTGTGGCCAGCGTAGTAGTATTGCCCGAAGTAGAAGAATTTGATATTGAGCTGAACATGAACGATATCCGGAAAGACCTTTTCTGTGCTTCCGGACCGGGTGGCCAGTCGGTTAACACTACTTATTCGGCGGTACGTTTAACCCACATCCCATCTGGAATTGTGGCCCAGTGCCAGGACCAGAAGTCGCAGTTAAAAAACTTTGATAAAGCCCTGAAAGTATTGCGCTCCCGGATTTATGAAGTTGAACTGGCGAAGAAAAACGAAGAAGAAGGTGCCCAGCGCAAGAGCATGGTGGGTGGCAACGATCGCTCTGATAAAATCCGGACTTATAACTACCCGCAGGGCCGCGTAACCGACCACCGCATTGGTTATACGGTTTATAACTTGCCTATTGTAATGGATGGTGCTATCGATGATTTTGTAGAAGAATTACGTATAGCCGAAAGCGCCGAAAGACTGAAAGAAGGCGTTGCGTAGGTAAATTGTTGGATTGTTGAGTTGCTGGATTGTTGAAGTGTTGAATTGTTAGATTATTTAATGTTGTACAATGCCGATACCTAACAACTAATTACTAACTGCTAATACCTGAATGGCAAATGAATATTTAGACGATACGCTTCACGAAATTGGCCTGATTACGAAAAAAGTACAGGCCGAATTCGGGCGGCTTTCGGCGGGCCAGCTAAACTGGAAACCCGCCGAAGACTCCTGGAGCATTAGCCAGTGCCTCGACCATATAATTAAAACCAACCACCAGTATTTTCCTGTTTTTGAAGCGGTAAGCCAGGGCCGGAAAAAGCGTACCATCTGGGAAATGCTGCCGGTGCTGCCGGGCTTTTGGGGCCGGATGATGCTGAAAGCACTCTCCTCTACGAGCAAAAAATACAAATCGCCGGCCATTTTCAGGCCTTCAGTCAGCAATATTCCGGATAGTATTGTAGCGGATTTTGTGCGGCACCAACAGAACTTAACCCGGCTCATAAAAGCTACCGACCACGTTAACCACGAAAAAACCATTGTTACCAGCCCGGCCAGTTTCTTAATTACTTATACCCTGAAAGATTGCATAAATATTTGCGCGGTGCACGAAGAGCGGCATTTTTTGCAGGCTAAGCGCGTAATGAAACAAAAAGGCTTTCCTGGTCAGCCCGTAACGGCTTAACAACCGCCATTTACTTTTTCTATTTGTGAAATACCTGCTTTCTATATTTTCTTCTTTGCTGGTGCTGTTTTCGCTTTTTTCCTGCGAACCGGAAGAAGAAATCCTGACCCGCAACCCGAAAGCAACCCTCCAGTTTTCGACCGATTCTTTAATATTTGATACCGTATTTGTAAAAACCGGCAGCGTTACCAAGCGGGTTTACTTGTACAACTTCAACAAAAACGCCGTAGAGGTAGACGAAATAAAACTAGGTAAGCTAACCAACTCGGCTTACCGCGTTATTATTAATGGTGTGGAAACACCTTCGGCCCAGAAGGTCCGCATCCGCGGCAACGACAGTTTGCTGGTGCTGGTGAAAGTATTTATCGAACCCAATAATCGTAATTCACCTTTCCTGGTGAAAGATTCGCTGGTTTTCTCCCAAAACAACAACGTGCAGGATGTGAAACTGGTGGCGTACGGACAGGATGCTTATTTTTACCGGGACCAGGAATTAGCTTGCAATACCGTCTGGAAAGCCGATAAACCCCATATTATTTTTGATAAGGTTGTCATTAACAAAGGCTGTACGCTTACCATTGAGAGGGGCGCCCGCATTTACGCGCACAAAGGTGCCGGTATGCTGGTAGATGGCAGTTTGCGGGTAGAAGGCACCGCCCAGGAGCGGGTTGTTTTTACCGGCGACCGCCTCGAAAGGTTTTACGAAGATATTCCGGGTCAGTGGAGCGGTATCCGTTTTTTTACCAACAGCAAAGACAACGTAATCCGTTACGCCGATATCCGGAATGCCGAAGTAGCCATTTGGGCCGGTAGCCCCGACCGTAATCCCAACACCTACGAAATTAAACTGGAGCAATGCACCATTCGCAACATGTATGCCATTGGTATTTTAAGTTATACCACCGATATTCAGGCAATAAACACGCTGATAACCAACTGCGGGCAGCACGCTGTAGCTGGCTTTGGCGGCGGCACCTTCGATTTTAAATATTGCACCATTGCTAATTACACACCTGATTTCCGGCGCGATACGCCTTCTTTTGCTTTTACCGATCGCATTGAACTGGACAATGGCCAGCACATAGATTACCGGGTAAAGCTTAGCATGGTAAATTCTATTGTTTGGGCCGGTACGCGAGGGGGCAAGCTAACCGACGAAATATTGTTCCTGAACCAAAGCAGCAGCCCCTTTGAGTTGGCGCTGAACCAGAATATTCTGCAAACCGAGCGTTATAAAACCCTGCTGGAGCAAACCAATATTATTAACCAGGATCCTAGCTTCCGGTACACGCCGGAAAGCCCCCGCAACAATATTCCTTTTGATTACAGCCTTGATACGCTATCGGTGGCTAATGGCGCGGCCCGGCCTTTACCAACCGTAAAAGCAGATATTAAAGACCTGCCCCGCGATGAGGGAAAACCCGATATTGGGGCTTACGAACGCTTAAAACCTTAAAAGATGCATTGGTACCAGAAAAGTATTCGCCTGCCCGTTCTTAAACGTGGTTTTCATTTAATTACCGATTTAATCTTAGCCGAACTACCCGAACTGGAAAATATTAATGTGGGGCTGGCGCATATTTTTATCCGGCATACATCTGCCAGCCTTACCTTAAACGAGGATGCCGACCCTACCGTACGCCACGATTTCGAAAGCCACTTTAACAAAATGGTACCGGAGAATGCGCCTTACTACCGCCACAACTCCGAAGGACCCGATGATATGCCGGCGCACCTGAAAGCTTCTTTGCTGGGCAGTTCCGTTACGGTACCCATTACCAACGGGCAATTAAACCTAGGTACCTGGCAAGGCATTTACCTGTGCGAACACCGCGATCAGGCTACCCGCCGCTGGCTGGTAATTACCTTGCAAGGCAAATAAACTTTAATTAAAGCTGGTAATTGCCGCCTGAATATTATAATTTAGGATAGAACCCGTTCATTAGCTTAAATTCATAATATATTTTTCTTGCCGCGCGTTTTCCCTGACAAATTATTAAACAATTATCGGGAGAGTGCGGTGGTTGCGGCGATAGCACCAATAAAGGCTTTAAATATTACTTTTAACTGAATACGAAACAGTTGCCTGGAGAAGAAAGGGGGCTGCTCGTTTTTTGCCAGAATTGGCTATCAAGCCCTATATTTATAATCAACTATTATTTTCGGGAGCGGAGTGGGAGGCAGGTGAGATTATTTGAAATCAGCCCAGCATGAAAAATTCAGCCAGCATCACCTTATTAATTTCTATTTTGTTTTCTTTACTGGTAATAGAAGCTTGCCAAAAAGAAAGCGTGAGCCCGGAAGACTTGCTACAGAAATGGCAGGTAGTAAGTATGCGGCGGCCCAACAGCGCTTCGCAGCTATACCCGGTTAAGGATTATATTCTGCAGTTTAAAAGAAATAAAAGTTTAACCTTGAAGTTGGATGTTAACCACTGCGAAGGAAATTACACCGTAAACCAGCCGGGCCGGATAAAAATAACCCGGATGTCTTATACCGAAATCTGCTGCGATTCGGATTTGGCCCAGGAACTGGCATCGCTTTTCCACCACGTAAGTACCTATTACGTGCAGGCCGATGTACTAACGCTAAAAGGATTAGGTGAAATAAAGCTTAAACGAATAAATTAGCGGGCATAATATTCCGGCAATCTTTACTGCGTTTGCTCCTGCAGTACCAATAATTTTTTGGTAACGACCCGGCCATTTGTGAGTATTATTTTGGTGTAATAAATCCCACTGGCTAAGCCCTCCAGATTCATGCGCAGCAAGGCATTTTTCGGAACACCGGACCGGATGATTTGCCCCAGACTATTTAATAATAAGATATTTTCTACTTCGTAATCGGCGGGCAGCTCAACATTGGTGAACTGGTGGGCCGGATTGGGGTAAATGCGGGGCTCGCCGGCCGTAACAAATATATAAGCCGTTTTGCTTTGCGTGTCGGACAATGGTCCGTTTTTAACCGTGAGCGTTACGGTGTAGCGCCCTGGCTTGCTATAATTTACCGCTGGGTTTTGCACCGAAGAGGAGGCCGGCGTGCCGCCGGCAAAGGACCATTGCCAATCGGTAGCCCGCAGCCCAATCGAATTATCGTAAAACTGAACCGTAGAGCCGGTTACCACCACCGAATCCGCGGCACTAAAATCGGCCCGTATGGGGTTGGCACACGTTACGGCACTTAATAAGCCGGGCCGGGCCGAGCTGACTATGGCCTGCATGTAAGCGGACTGCCCTTGTGTAAATAAGTTCATACAGGCATCATCGGTATAGTCCATAAAATTCTGGTACATATCGCCGCCTTGTAAACTATTGTTGCAAGAATTAATGGTGCCGGTTGGGCAGCCGCTGTTGGCGTTATCCTGGGGCGGCGTATCGGTTATCCCATCCGAATCTTCACAGCCAAAATCCTTTATTCCCCAGATATGTTCCAGGCCTAGCCAATGTCCTATCTCGTGCGTGGCGGTGCGCCCCTGGTTAAAAACAGATACGTAAGGGTTAGCCGGAAACTTGCCGATGGTTTGGTACCACAATACGACCCCGTCGATGGCCGGGTCGCCGCCCGGAAACTGGGCATAACCTAAAAAGCCGTTCTGAATGTTACAAACCCAGATGTTCAGGTATTGATTCGCATCCCAGGCATTGTGGCCGCCTTTGGCCGTAAATTTCATGGCTTCGTCGGTGGTAAACCCGAGGCTATCGGTGTAAGTGCGGGTAATGCCGGTAGTAGGTTTTCCGGTTGGGTCTATGGTAGCCAGGCAAAACTGAATGCCGGTATCGGCCGCCAGTTTCTTAAAAGCTGGCAGCGTGTTTACGGTATCGGCATTGCGGCGGCGGTAATCCTCGTTTAAAACTTGTAGCTGCGATTGAATTTGTTCGTCTGAAATATTTTCTTCGGGAGTATGATAAATTACATGAAAGACCACCGGGATTTGGATGACCGGCTGTTTTAGTCGTGCTCTTCCCGCTAACAACAAATCGTCGGCTACCTTCCGGACGCGCTCCTGGCGTAACTTTAAACCAGGTTGTTGCCGGGTTAATTTTTCCCGTAACTGAGCTGTCCCGCAGGTGCGGGTAGCAACCCCAGTAGTGCTTTGGGCCCAAGCCAACGGACTATTAAGCACCCCTAGCAGGAAAAACAAGTAAAATAATTTAGACATCCGCTACGGCTAAAAGGGGCAAGTTAACAGATAGACACCTGGCGGAATTAACACAAATAGAGGCTAAACTACCGCTACCCCAAATTAACCTATTTTGGTGAATATAGTATATTGCAGGGCTCCGAAAATTATAGGTTTCTGAAAGCCCTTAATGGTGTAGGATGTAACGCGGACCGTTCCGTTTTCGGTATGGCATTGCAGCTTCATTTCGCGGCGCGATCTTAGCAAGATATTCTCGCTTTCCTGCAACCCCTTTACTTCCAGTACCTGCCCGCTGCTAGTGGTAGTAACCGACAAATATTGCACAGTACCATCGTAACCAGGCTTTTTGCGGTAGGTAATCGTAATATTGCCGGTATTGGGGTCTGGTTGCCGGGTGCTGGCATAAGCATTCCGGAAAGCCGGTTTATTAATATCCAGCTCCCGGAATGTCTCTAGTTCTTCCTGCCAATCCAGGTTGGTTATTTTTTTAGTTTCGGTAACTTCCTGGTTTTCCGATACGGTTTTAACGGCACCTGGCTTTTCTTTTTCCAGCAAAGCGGCCTGCTTCTGCACAAAACCAACTACATCAAAATATTGTCCGGTGGTAGGCTGTACCGATGCCTCCGGCGATTTTTTTTCGCCGCAAGCACCCAGATACATAGCTGTTATCAGGAAAAATAATACACGAATTTTTTTAACCAATATTTTTATCGTTGTAATAATGAAGTTCCGGTCATGTCGGCGGGTTGCGGAATGCCCATCAGTTCCAGAATAGTAGGTGCTAAATCGCCGAGTTTACCACTCTTTAAGCCGTTCCGGTACGCGTTATCTACTAAAATAAAGGGTACCAGGTTAGTGGTATGGGCCGTATTAGGGGTGCCGTCCGGGTTTATCATCATGTCGGCGTTACCGTGGTCGGCTATTACAATACAGGCGTAATCGTTTTGCAGGGCTGTGGTAACTACGGTTTGGGCGCAGGCATCTACGGTTTCGCAAGCTTTAACAGCCGCTTCAAAAACGCCGGTGTGCCCCACCATATCGGGATTGGCAAAGTTCAGGCAAATAAAATCAGCGCTGCGGTTCTGCAGTTCCGGCACAATGGCATCGCGGATTTCGAAAGCGCTCATTTCAGGCTTTAAATCGTAGGTAGCTACTTTGGGCGAAGGGCATAACAAACGTCTTTCGCCGTCAAAAACCAGTTCGCGGCCACCCGAGAAAAAGAAGGTAACGTGCGGGTATTTTTCGGTTTCGGCAATCCGGATTTGGGTGCGGCCGGCATTGGCCACTACTTCGCCGAGGGTATTATTTAAGTTGTCTTTATCAAATATAGGTTTTACACCTACAAAAGAATCGTCGTAATTGGTAAGCGTAACGTAGTACAGGCGCAGCTTGTGCATATTTTGCTCATGAAAATCGCGCTGGGTTAAGGCCTGGGTAATTTCCCGTCCCCGGTCGGTCCGGAAGTTAAAACAAATCACCACGTCGTCTTCCTGAATGGTAGCCAAAGGCTGGCCGTTCGCATCCACCGCTACAATGGGCTGAATAAATTCGTCGGTTACCCCGCTGGCGTAAGAGGCCTGTATTACCGGAATAATATCGGTGGCCGCCGTGCCGGTGCCGTGTACCATTAAATCATAAGCTAATTTTACCCGTTCCCAGCGGTTATCGCGGTCCATGGCATAATAGCGGCCAATAACGGATGCTACCTGTCCGCCGGTCTGGGCCAAGTGCGCTTGTAAATTTTTTAAATAGCCCACGCCGCCTTTCGGGTCAGTATCGCGGCCATCGGTAAAAGCGTGTACGTATAGTTGCGTAACACCGGCATCGGCGGCAATGGTACACAACGCTTTCAGGTGCTCAATATGGGAATGGACCCCGCCATCAGACAACAACCCAATTAAATGTACTTTTTTATTCTGCTCTTTCGCGTATTTATAGGCATCGGCTAAAACCGGCATGTGCGCCAGCTCACCTTCACGGATAGATTTATTTATTTTAACTAAATCCTGGTAAACCACCCGGCCGGCGCCAATATTCATGTGGCCTACTTCGGAGTTACCCATTTGTCCTTCGGGTAAACCTACGGCTTCGCCGGAAGCCTGCAACGTGGCGTGCGGATAATTTTGAAACAACGAATCAATAAAAGGAGTTTTGGCCTGGTCGATAGCCGATACGCGCGGATCGGTTGCAATGCCCCATCCGTCTAAAATAAGCAGAATTACCTTTTTTTCCATGATGCAAATATAGGCATCTTAGCAAAATGTTAAATTAATTATTACTTTGGGTACGCTTAAACCCTAAATAAAAACGATTTGATTCGGTAATACTGGGCTTGGCATAGTTTTAGCTTGTTTATAAACCACAACAAAGAACATATTTGATTCACGAATACACATGAAAAATTTTAAGCTTGTACTAATCTGGGTGTTGCTGCTGGTTATGATGGTCGGTACAAGTTCTGCAAGCGCGCAAGGCGATGTGCCGGACGAGATTAAGACAGCAATCCGCAACGGTTCGTCGAATGATTTGGCTCGTTATTTTAATAATACCGTAGAAATTGGATTAGACGGCGAAAAATCGAGTTATAGTAAAACGCAGGCCGAATTTGTGCTGAAGAATTTCTTCTCCAAAAATGCGCCTGTCGGTTTTGAGTTCGACCACCAGGGCAGCTCTAACCAGGGCCAGCGTTACGCCATTGGTACGTATAACAGCAAAGCCGGCCCGTACCGGGTTTTTGTAGTGGTAAAACAGGCTAACGGCTCTTACCTGATAGATACGATTGATTTTACAAAGAAATAAACCGGCTTTGTAACTACACCGGTAAATAAAAAGTAAGTAAAAAGGCTCGCAAAACAGGCGGGCCTTTTTACTTTTACGCCGCCATGAACAGACCACCTTATATTACCGAAGCCGCCTTAACCAGATTTATTCAGAATGCTTTACAGGAAGACGTCGGTGACGGCGACCACTCCTCGCTGGCCGCTATTCCGGCCAATGCTCGCAACCAGGCCCGTTTGTTGGTAAAAGACAATGGTATTCTGGCGGGCGTAGCCGTAGCCGAATTAATATGCCAGGCCGTAGATCCTTCGCTTACGGTACAAGTGTTGCTGCCCGATGGCACACCCGTAAAGCACGGCGATGTGGCTTTTACCGTTAGTGGCCGGGCCCAGGCCATATTAACCGCCGAGCGGCTGCTCCTGAATTGTATGCAGCGCATGAGCGGTATTGCTACTTACACGCATTCTCTTACCGGGTTAATAGCGGGCACCAAAGCCCGTTTGCTCGATACCCGCAAAACCACCCCCAATTTCCGGATGATGGAAAAATGGGCGGTGGTAATTGGCGGCGGCTTAAACCACCGTTATGGGTTGTTTGATATGATTATGCTGAAAGACAACCACGTAGATTACGCCGGTGGTATCCGGCAGGCCATTACGGCTACCCACCAATATTTGCAGCAGCATAACAAGCAGCTGCGGATTGTAATAGAAACCCGCAACCTGAACGAGGTACAACAGGCTTTGGATACCGGCGGCATCGACCGCATTATGCTGGATAACATGAGCCCCGCCCTGATGCGCGAAGCCGTAGCCCTGATTAATGGCCGTTTCGAAATTGAAGCTTCCGGCGGCATTACCGAAGAAACGATTGCCGAAGTAGCCGCTACCGGGGTAGATTATATTTCAGTAGGGGCGCTAACGCACTCTAACCGGAGCCTCGATTTAAGCCTCAAAGCTTACTAATTCTGAGTAGCCAATTTTACCTGTTTGGTATATTGTTTATCGTTGGCCAAATCTGAATGAAGATCTAAATGAGTGCGCAACCATGGCAAATATGCTGGAAAGAGACCAGAAATTCTTAAATTATTGGGCAAAGCGCCGGCCATTTAAAAGGTTTTTTCTGCTAAAATCCGCCAGTTTTTGGGGTTTGGCAGTGGCAGTACCAGGTTATTTGTTCCAAATAGATTTTGAATTTTCCGAAATAATATATACCGAGCTTTTATTCAGAATAGCCCTCCACTTTTTACTGGGGGTATTATTTGCTCATTGGTATTATAAAGCCAACAAGAAAAGATATTTAGACTTAATAACACCGGCAGAGAAAATAGGTAGCAAATAAATAACCGGCGTATTAAGCATGATTATCTGGCGAATTGCTTTTTTGCCGGCGCAAATAAGGCATAGTATGGGGTGCTTTTAAAAACGGCTTCGCTTACCTCAACGGGTATATTATTTATTGTTAAATAATACCGATACGGATAAGCAGGTTTGGTTCTTTTAATAGAATACCGGCCGTTCTGATAGCCGGTAATTTTTACATCGCTGATTACTTTTCCTATTACCATACCCGCAACCTTCGCCGGAACCGGATACGAATTCTCCAGAAAATCAATATCCATTATACAATTGTCCACCACCGCTATTTGCAAGGCTGCACCCGGGGTAATACCGGAAAATAATTCTTTTAAATGGGTGCTTAATCGCCAGGAACTGGCCGTACTTACCACAAAGTAGTTGTACGTTAAAGGTCCATCCTCGCCGGAGGGTAAACCCAGAAATACATATTTATCTTTTACGGTTATTTGCAGTGTGGTAGCCCGTTCCAGCCCTTCATAATATTTCTGATTAAGCCTGATTCGGCTAAAAGCTGCACCACTGGCCAATTGCGGTGTATTATTTACTACCAAGTAATATTTTAATTCCGGCAACGGATGCAGTCTGTTAGTTAAATATTGCCCGTCCCGGTAGCCAATTACTTTTACTTCGCTGGCTACTTTATCGGTAACTTGGTTTAGCCAACCCGAATTTGTTTTCTTCGCAGGTTCAGACAATATCTCTAGATCCAATATTTCGCGGATAGTTTCTCTTTTCTTCACGGCAGCCCGGATGCGGGTACCGGGTTGTAACCGCACGAAGATAGCATGCAGGCCGTTGGCTAGTTGCCAGTTACCGGTCGCGGTTTTTACAAAATACCGGTACGCAATATTGCCTTCTTCGCCGGGCAGCAGCTTTATATAAGTAAACCGGTCCAGCACTTCCAACTCAATAATTTCGCAGTTCTCCAGCCGTAATCTTTTATATTTCTGCTGGGTTCGTAAAATTTTCCGTAGCCAAACAAACGAAAATGTAAAAATGAACAACCCAATGCCCGCAGTTCCGGCGGCAAAATACGGCACCTGAATAAAATCTACCAGTTCGGGAAACCGGATAATAATACCGGCCGCTACCAGGAGCAACAGGGAGCAAATCATACCCAAGCCAACTGCCAGTATATTTACCCAATTCACTGCCCAATTAGTATTTAAACCCCTCTTAGAATCTTTCATACCAAGTGCTTAATTATCAAATATTATTAATGTCGAAATAAATATATGTTAATTAATATATTAAACAAAATATATATTTATCGCATTTGAATAATATTTAATATTTATTCAGGTCAGCTCTTAATTTACGGGAAGAGGATTTACAGGTGCTTACCAGGTTTACAGTTAGATTTAAGATGGTATCGTCCTATTTAACCAAGCATACCCTTTGTCTTCAGCAGAAAAATTTAAAAGCTTACGAGGAATAGGGGCGCATGATTAAAAAGCTAATTGTTAGAAGTTAAAAATTAACTACTTTTGTGCTCGAAATGGAAAAGCAGGCTTTGCAGCGTGGGTTTCTGTTCTGAATAAATATTTAATTTCTTTACCGGTGATTATTAAAACAAAAAAATATAAGCTGGAGACCAGCCGATATATTAAAATGGCCATGGTAGAACTGTTGCGGAAGCAATGGTGGTACATTATTGGTCCTATTGCGGTGGCTTGTCTGGCTTTTATTTGGCCATCGTGGTGGTTTATTTCGGGCGCTATTCTTATTGTGGTGTTGTACCTGTTGTTCTGGGCTATTCAGTTTACCGGGGTAACCCAATTGGAACAGAATAAGGTGATGTTCGAAAAAATGTCGTACGAGATAGACGGGCGGCAAATATTAATGAAACTGAACGAGCGCCAGGGTATGCCCGTGACTTGGGATATGATTAAAAGTGCCAAAAAAGCCGAAGACCATTTTCTGCTCTCGCTTTCTAAAGCCCAATTCATTTACCTGCCTTTCCGTATTTTTAACAACCCCAACGATGTTAAAATGATGGAGGCTTACCTGAAACGCAAAAACCTTATTGCGTAAGCATCTCGTATTTGTTCTATCGGCATATTTAATTTATAAATATACTTTTTTGTAGCAGCTAATAAATTAAAAAATAACCCACATGACAAAACGGATTTTAACCATAGCTTTTGTAATAGGCGGTTTATCGCTGGCAGCCTGTAGCAGTGAACCATCGGATTTGCGTCCCGGTAAGAAAGTATCGGTGGATGCCGTACCTCCCGGAACCCGCAGTACGCCCAATCTGGATAATGCCGCTGATAAAAGCGCCCATGATACCCAGCAACAAGTACAACTTAACCACGACGAACACTCCAATGAGTTAGAAGGCGGAGCCAAGTCTGTGGATAAGAAAGAAGAAACTACTGTTAAAGACTCGGTAGAAAATCACGAATAATTAATTAGGAGGAGTTTTTCCGGTTAGGAGGCTCCGTTTTTTATTGCCCATGAAAACTAAATTTTTAGGAATATTATTTTCGGTAACCCTTTTGGCGGGCATTGGCTGCAGCAGCAATAAAACCGAAAAGTTGCCCGGCGAAAGTGCTTACGACCAATCAGCCACCGAAACGAACAATGCCGACGCGTCATCAGCGGCCCAAATGGCTTATATCTGCCCCATGGAATGTGAAGGCAGCGCCAGCCACGAGCCCGGTAAATGCCCGGTTTGCGCCATGGATTTGGTAAAAAACCCGAATTATAAAGGAGCAACTGCCGATTCAACGGCTCAAAAAACTAATTAACATTTTTAGCCGATATTTTGGTACTGAAAAGGCAGGTGCAAACCTGCCTTTTTGCACATTATTCTATTACAGGCGCAAGTGTTAAATAATACACCTATGCGGCCTAATGGCTTATGGTGTGCTGACTAAGAACTTACCGGCTTTAAAGATGGCTACGAAAAGCACAATAATCTTTTTGTGAATCTTGCATCTCAAGGTTTACCCGGGCTGTGCCAAACCGGTTTATATTAAAATTTGCCAACTCGTTTAAAGTACCTGTGGTTAGGGAACAGACAAGGCTGAGGCAGATGCCTGCAGCCGGGATTTAGGCAAAGGCCTTTAAAAGATGGTATATTCAGAAGAACCCAGCGGCAACGGCTTAATCACTTAAGTTCTGTTTACATAAGTTCTGTTCACAGGCAAAAACCTCATCGGCAAATGCTGACAGCTATATTTATTCTTTTTTTTACGGTAGTTCTGGCGGGCTGGCTCGTACGGTTCTTTCCGCAACGCAAACAAAGCTGGTTAAAAATTATCCTGGCGTTCAGCGGGGCCTATCTTTTTACGCTTACCATTATTCACATTCTGCCCGATGTGTTAATGACCAGTTCCGACCCGCATACCGTTGGGTATTACGTACTGGCGGGCTTCTTTCTGCAGTTGGTACTCGAAATATTCTCGCAGGGTATTGAGCACGGCCACATGCACCTGCACGCTCACGAAAAAAGCAACAATTCGGTACCTTTTTTATTATTGCTTTCCCTTACCATTCACTCTTTTCTGGAGGGCAGTATTCTGCTGGAAAACCGCTCGGTAGCGCCGCACTCGCACTTAGCCGAAAACTTTTATCAGGTGCTGGCCGGTATTGCCATTCACCACATTCCGGCGGCCTTTGCGCTCATGACCATTCTGGTTTTCCGGTTAAATAATTTTGCCAAGGCCTTTGCTTATCTGCTTATTTTTGCCGTTGCCTCACCGCTGGGCATTTTATTCAGTAACTATATTATTCCGGAACAACTACAGGAAGGCAATGCTTTTACGGTGCTCTCCGGGTTAGTTGCCGGTAACTTCCTGCACATTTCCACTACCATCCTGTTCGAAACCAGCCCCGAACACCGCTTTAACCGCAACAAAATATTGGCTACCCTTGCCGGCGCGCTCCTGGCCCTGGCCGGTGATTTGGCGCATTAGGGTTTTAAGTAGGTAGTTATTAGTGGTTAGTTATTAGTTGTTAGTTGTTAGTGGTTAGTGGTTAAGGAATAATTATTAATGATTTAGGGGAGGGATTGGACCTGAAGTATTTTAGCTAGAATATAAATAGCCCTGAAAGGGCGTAATAACTTAGCCCAGGGTGTAGTCCTGGGTCCTGGGACCAGGTAAATTACAGAACTCCAACCTGAATGGCGAGATCCTATTTGCCTCTAAATCTAGGCTATTTACCTGGTAGCAAACAGAATATTAATAGGAAACTTTGGGCTCTTTGCTTAAGGCCAGCCGCAAACTAAATACGGCTAAGAGCAGGGTTAGCGGCGTAAATATTAGTTTCTCCAGCTCATTTTGCGACAACAGATTACCAAGCGTGTTGAGCAGGAAAAGACCAAACATGGCCCACAGTGCCACTTGTATAATGGTTCGGTGTATGTTTACTTTAAAAACACCTGCCTTAATGCCTACCACGGCCAGCATTATTAAATTCAGCAGTATAGATATCGCCTCAAAAGAAAGCATCTGGGCGGAATTTTTTAGCCGGCCTCCCCACACCATGTCGTAGGGTATAATGCCTACCATTACCAATAAATGGAATAATATTATCAGCGACAGAATAATTAACATACCGGTAGCAGCAATGCGGGTAGTATCGAGGTTGTTCATTTATAGGGGTTGGCTTTTAATTGCCGGCAAATTTATTCCTCATCAGCATACCAGACGGGCGCGCCGGCGCGGCAATTTACATAAATTAACCTTTGTGATAATGGGCTAAAAAGAGCCAAAGCTATTGTTTAAGCACATTACAAACAGGGTGGTGGTGCACCGGAAAATTAACGGAATTGGCGATGAAGCAACGTTTATTTGCCTCCTGGTGCAGGGCTTCGGCTTTTGCAACCATCCAGGCTTCTGTTACGGTTACTTCGGGGTTTAAAGTAACCGCTACAAAATGCCCACCACCCTCCGGGGTTTCTACCATCGTTCCAGTAGCCTTGTCGGAATAAGCGGTTACCACCACGCCGGCTTCGGCGCATAAATGCAGATACCAGAGCATGTGGCAGGCCGATAGAGAAGATACCAATAAATCCTCAGGGTTATGTTTCGTTTTATCACCCCGAAAGGCTGGGTCAGAAGAGCCAGGTAAATCGCTTTTATTTTCAACCGCGATGGTATGGCTGCGGTCGTAAGCTTTATAATTTACCGTGCCTTCTCCTTTATTCCCGGTCCAGGTTATGGCTACTTTGTAAACATGCTGTCCGTTCATGAGTCTCTTTTAACTGTTATTATTTATTTAATTCCAACTCCCAAAATGAGAATATGCAGGTTTCCTATATTCAATTAACCTTTTATCCGGCAAGAATTTAATTATTTTTATCTGATGGAGTGCTGCCGTGATAAAGGTAAAGTGCGCCGTAAGTCCAGTTTGGCCCTTTCATACCCGGGTAGTTATAGCGGTCCATCATTAAGGCTACATACTTAACCGGATAACCATCGGGTAAAGCGACAATATTGGGCCACACGCGGGTACCGGCTTTGGCATCCCAGGGCGGTAAATCCATTTTCAGGGTACCGGCCGGTTTTAAATCCGGATAGGTGTACACAAATATTTTACGTTCGGCGCTACCCGAAAAACAATACCATTTGCCGCCAATTTGCTGCATAGAGGTGCCCGTTGAATTCTCTTTCACCGGACCCGCCAGGCGTTTGTAAACGCCATCCCACTTGTCAGATTGGAGCAGCACCGCTTTGTAGCCGTCTATATTTTCGCAGGTGAGCATCCGCCATTTTTTAGCTGCTGCGTCGTATAGCACATGCGAATCTTCAAAGTCGCCGATAATATTGGTGGGTTTCGCTTTCATCACCGAAAGACCAAAGCGCGGATCGGTTTTGCTTTCAATAGCCCAGATTTGTTTTTTCTCAGTCTGGGGATTAGCTGCAAACGAAAAACCCGTTGTAAAGCCGCGCCAGGTTTTGCTGTCGCCGTCATAAAACAGATGCGACGAAATTTCATTACGCAACAGACCGTCCTCCCGGTCGAACACGATAATTCCCTCTAACTTTAAATCAAAAGCCGATGGATTCAGGCTAAATACGCCTTGTACGTGGTGGTCCAAAGCCCGGCCACGGATAGACAAGGTATACCACAAACGGCCCTGGTCCAGGTAAGGAGAGCCATCTTTGCGCGTTATTACCCGGATATCGGCCTGCCCGGCCCCGGTAGTAATAGCCGATTGTGCTTTCCGGATTGCTACTTCGCCGCCAGTTAAACTAAACAGCAACCGCGACTGGAAGGTATTTATCACGGTTCGCTGGCGCAAATCCAGCGTTTGGTTAAAATTGGCCTGTGCTACGATAACGGGCAGCCCGGTATCTTTTACAAAAAAGTTTAAGCCGCTGCCAAACAACTGCAAAATTAACTCGCCCGACCCATTGGTTTCGGGTATGGGGTTGGTCCGAATCGATTTTTCCAGAACGATTTTTTGGTTCCGGACAATTTTCAATATTACATCGGTGAAGCGGCCCGCCGCAAATTTCATAAACACCTGGAAACGTTCGGTACTACCGGCATTTGTAAATTCGAACCCCACTGCACCGGTTCCTTTTAAAGCCGCTACCTGCATAGAATAAGTAGCAAACGGATTACAGCCACCCAGCCAAATACCTGTTTCGGTAAACTGCTGCGATTTTACAGTTAATACATCTTTATTTATGGTAATATTAGCAGTATCGGGGCTATAGACAGTTTGAGGGTGCATGGCTGCCAAACCAATTATATTCGCTGGCTCCAGGGTTGCCAATAAAATAGATTGCTTCGGATCGAAAATAAGGCGTTGCACGCCCTGCCGCACAAACCCGATATCGGCGGGGGTAATTTTATGCTGCGCTGTTAAGTTAGAGATGCCGATAACAATGGTAAAAAAAAGTATAGCACCTATATTTTTTGTCATCTCTTTTAATATTCCTGATCAGGAAAAGTTTTTGATTTTGCCGGTAAGTTAAGGCAAACGCCGCAAGTACCCGCGCCAAAATTTTAAATTAAATGATGTTGTCCAGTTTAATGAGCTCCGATAATAGAGCAAGCGTAACAGCCACTTGCTTATAGTTAAATATACTGTAACCTATTTCTTCTAAAAACTATTGCCGCAAAATAGGCTTTTGTATTCAGATTGAGTAGCTTAATCCGGGCACTTTAGTTTTTACTTATGCGCGATAAACCATCCGGATTAAATCGAACACTGGGCTTGGGCCTGGTGGTAGTAGTGGTAGTGGGTAATATTATTGGTTCGGGCGTTTACAAGAAAATTGCACCCATGGCCAGCGAACTCCCTTCGCCAGGCTGGGTGCTGCTTTGCTGGTTGCTGGGCGGTATTATTACCTTGTTTGGCGCCCTAAGCAATGCCGAAGTAGCCGGGCTGCTGGCCGATACCGGCGGAGAATACGCTTACTACAAAAAAATATACAACCGGTTTTTTGCCTTTATTTTCGGCTGGTCGTTATTTACGGTTATTCAAACGGCGGCTATCTCGTCGCTGGCTTATGTATTTGCCCAATCGCTAAACAGTTTGGGGCCTTTGCCCACTTTGCTACCCGGTTTGGCCAGTTTTAATATTGGCGGTATATTTTACCCCTTCGCCGATTTCTCGGTAAAACTAACAGCTATTTTTTTGATTTTAGGTCTTACCCTAGTTAATACCCGGGGTATTAGGGCAGGAGCAGGAATCAGCACGGGTATTTTAATATTGGTTTCGGTAGGTATTTTACTAATTGTGGTTTTTGGGTTAAGCAGCCCGCAGGCGGAACTAAGCCAAAGCTGGCAGTTTGCTACCACTAATCAGCAATCCGTTACGCCCGGTGCTATATTCACGGCATTGCTATCGGCATTCTGGGCTTACCAGGGCTGGGCGGCCATTGGGTACGTAGGCGGCGAAATAAAAGATGCTACCCGTAAGATTCCGCGCGGCATTGCCATTGGGGTATTTTCCGTCATTATTGTATACCTGCTGATAAATGCCACTTACCTGGCCCTGCTGCCGGTACCGGTGTTAGCCGAAATTCATGCTGCCGGGAATAAAATTGCGGCTGTGGAGGCAGTGCGGAGTTTCTGGGGCTCCCGGGGTGCCTTCTTTATTTCGATCCTTATTCTGGTTACCACCTTGGGTTGTGCCCACGCTACAATTCTGGCCAGCTGCCGCACCTATTTTGCCATGGCCCGCGAAGGATTATTTTTTAAACCAGCCGCCAAACTCAACCGGGTTAAAACGCCCGCTAATTCGTTGTGGTTTCAGTGTACCTGGGCTTGTTTGCTGGTATTGTCCGGCACTTTCGACCAGCTAACCGATATGATTATTTTTGCGGTTTTTATTTATTATGGGGCTACTACGCTGGGTGTTTTTATTTTACGGCGAAAAATGCCCGATGCGCCGCGGCCTTACAAAGTGTGGGGGTACCCGGTAGTACCGGCTTTCATGATTTTGTTTTGCGCAGCCCTGGTAATTAATACCTTTTTTGCGCGGCCCCGCGAAGCCATGCTGGGCTTGGTACTGATGCTAACGGGCGTACCCCTTTACTGGTGGTTTAACCGGCAAAAAACAGTTCCGGAAACAGTAGAGCAGGTATAAAAAAAAGCCTCCCGGAAACCAGGAGGCCTTAAAAACAAACTGCATGTAAAATCTTAATTTTCTTTGTGGTAACCGGTGCCGGTGTTGTTTTCGAAAACGTTGGCAGTTCCGGCATCGGCGTTAATCACGCCATTTCTTTTGACAAATAAGCCGTAGCCGTTGCTGTTACCAAATTTGGAGTTAACTACTTTCAGGGCACCGTCGTAACGCACGGTTACGTTCGATTTTTCGTTTACCCCCGACAAGTTAGATTTGCCGCCGTTTAATACTTGTACGTGGTTCATTTCGTTCAGCGGGTTGTCGGTGGCAATCATAATACCTTTCCAGAAGCCTTTTTGAGCCGTTTTACCGGTAAAAGTTACCTTTTGGGTGGCATTACCTTTGGCAATGAGGTACCCATTTTCCCGTACGTACAAGCCTTTATCCGTAGCAAAGTAAAAAGTAGGAGCGGCATTGGCAGTGGCTTCCAGTTTTACGCCGGTATCGAAGAATAAATCGTTGGTTACGTAGTAGCCGGCACCGTCGGCAAAGGCAGCCCAGGTAACTTCGTTTTCGCCGGATACTTCACCGGCAACTTCAACACCGTCAAAACCGTTGCTGTTTTTCAGTTTAGAGGCAGCATCTAATTTATGTACCTGGTCGGCGGTAACGTACAGGGCTGCGCCGGCATTGTTGCTGAAAGTGTTGTTGGCAAAACCGGTTAATTGGGCGTGGCTATCCTGCACATACATACCGTAGCCGCCACCGTTGGTAAAGCTGGAGTTGGTAACTTTTAACTTAGCGCCGGGGCTGAAACCTGCCAACACCAGGTTAGATTTAATGGTAGTGGAGATACCGGATAAATTGCGTTTGCCGGCGTAAGCGATTTCTACGTAATCCATTTCGTTTAACGGGCTGGAAGATACAATCATTACCCCGTTCCAGAAACCGGCTACTTTGTTACGGCCGGTAAACACAATTTTATTCGCAGCCGTGCCTTTGGCGATAATATAAGCGCCGTTGTCTCTCACATAAAAACCGGTTTCGTTCGCAAATTCAATTTTGGCGCCAGCCGCAATCTTCACACCCGATTCCAGGATAACATCTTCGGTAACCAGGTAGGAAGCGCCATCGGTAAAGGCCGGCCACGTAACTTCGTTGGTTTGTTCTACTTCGCCGGCAATTTCTACGCCTTCGTAGCCGTTGCCGCCTTTAAATTTAGTAGCAGCATCCAGCTTATGTGCCAGGTTAGCCGACAGGTACATGGCAGTACCAGCATTGTTTGAGAAAGTGTTGTTGGCAAAAGTAGATACTTGTCCAATATTGGTCAGGTACAAGCCATAACCGTTGCTGTGCGCAAAAGTAGTGTTGGTTATTTTCACCTGGCCCGGAATAGAACCATCATAAGAGATAACCATAGCGGATTTGATAGCCGAACCTACGCCGGATAAGTTACTGCTGCCTGCATAATTAACTTCTACAAAATCCATTTCGTTTAAGGGGTTGCCCGAAACAACCATGATGCCTTCCCAATAGCCTTTGGTTTTATCTTTACCGGTAAACACAATCTTATTGGTGGCCGTACCTTTGGCTATTAAAGCGCCATTTTTGTTAATGTAAATGCCTTTGTCGCTGTCTAGTTCTATTACCACGCCCGGCATAATGGTTAATTTGGCATTTACCAGCAGGTTTTGGGTAATGCGGTAATCTGGTTTAGTGGGATCGGCTACTACGTTGGCCAGTACCACGTCCTGGTCAATGGGCTCGTTCAGGTTTACGTTGCCGCCGGTGGGGGCCGTTACCGTAATTTTTACTTTATCTTTAGCCGAGCCGCTGCCGTTCGAAACGGTTACTTCCAGTTCGTATTCGCCGGCTATATCGGGCGTAAAGGTTGGCTTAGCCTGGTTGGGGTTGGTTAAAGTGGCATTGCTGGTAGCGGGTTTGGTTACAAGGGCCCAGCTATAAGTCAGGGTTTTGCCTTCGCTGTCGGAAGAGGCGCTGGCATCTAAGGTAACCAGGGTGCCTAGCGTAATGGTTTGGTCGTCGCCGGCTTTAGCGGTTACGGTAGGCGTTGGCTGGGGTTTTTCTTTTTCTTCGCAACTGGTTAAGGTGGCCATCACGGCCACCAGCAGCAACATAAAGGTTTTTAGAGATAAATTATACTGCGCCAGGTACTGGCGGAACTGTTGGTTTTTGGTGTTAATAGCATTGGGTAATCTGTTGTTTTTCATAGTTTTAGTTAATTTGGCAGGTGTGTTTTTTTAGATTAGGAGAAAAGGTTAGACAATGAAATTCTGAGCAAAGCAGGTTGGCTGCTTTTAATTATTATATTTTAGAAGTACTTGGATTTTGCCGGAATACAGCGGTAGCCGAAAGGGCCCGAAATAAATAAAGCCCGAATGCAACTGGCTTTTATCTCAGCTCACGCGGGCAGCTACCAGAAGCGGCATTAATTTTTTGCCAAGCGAGGTAAATATTGGGGAAAGAACAGAAAATACTTCCCGGTAGCAGGGCACCCATTCCAGGGCATCGGGCAGGTTAAAAAGGTTTGTAATGGTGTTCATAGTTTTATTTTGGCTAATGGGTCGGGTAATTCAAGAGAAGCAAAAGGCCGCTTAACAAGGCTGTTTTTGCCTTCCTGCGTTACAAAGTAGCATTAGCTAAAAGGCGGAATCAATTTTAATTAGGTAAATGCCGGAATTCCGGGTCTGAATAAACCAAATATGAACCTGAATGCTGCTGGTATTTTGCCGCTAAAACTTTAGACTTAAAAGAACCTGCCACCTGGTTAGCTCACCAAGCGGTATCCTTCCAGTAGTTATTTATATTGATGCGCCCGCCGAATAATGGCTTACCGGAACGTTGTTTAAGAAGCTTTTTGGTATTTGGACGAAAAGCAATTTAGTCGCCTTTAGTGGTGTTATTAGTCGCCATTGGTGGTGTTTTCATCGCCAATTTTAAACCTTCGCCCGGTTTCTTAGCAGCGCCAAGGCACAGCAAAGCCTACAGACAAGTCAATTGTTAAAAGGCTAGACCGCGTCTTCGGCCAATATTTATCTCTCAAAAAAATACAGCTATTTCTTGCTTCACAGAAACTTTAAACCAAAACATTAGGTTCCGGTTATCGTTGTCATAACGTTGCAAACGCAAGTACCCTTAATTAATATTTTATGGAACGTAAGCCCGATCCGCTGGAAACCTTAACAGATATTAGGTCGATGATGGAGCGCTCTTCCCGCTTTATTTCCCTGAGTGGCTTGTCGGGGGTGTTTGCGGGTATTTTTGCCTTGGTGGGGGCCGCCGCTGTAGCTATCCGGTACCGGCTTTCTTTTACCATGGAAGAATATTATACCCGTGCTACCCTTAGTTCGGGCATACCGAATGCCGAATTCTTCATTTTCCTGTTTGGGGTAGCCTTGCTGGTGCTTTTTGCATCTTTGGCGGTAGCCATTTTATTAACAACCATGCGGGCCCGCAAACACAAACTGCCTATTTGGGATAAAACTGCCCAGCGGGTAGTCTGGAACATGTTTATTCCATTGTCGGCGGGTGGTATTTTCTGCCTGATACTGCTAGACCACGGCATATTTACGCTGGTAGCACCCGCAACCCTGTTGTTCTACGGCCTGGCGCTGCTGAATACAAGCAAATATACCTACCCCGATTTGCGTTACCTGGCCTTAAGCGAAATTTCGTTAGGTTTGCTGGCTTCTTTTGTGGTGGGATATGGTTTGTTTTTGTGGGCCATCGGGTTTGGGGTGCTGCATATCTTTTACGGCGCGCGCATGTACCAGAAATACGAACGCTAAAAGACTTGAGCCTGCCCTATGCTCGCCTGAACAGACCCAGTTGGTTGTCGCGCCGGCACCGGTAAAGCGCAAATAAAAAGCCCGGAATATTTTCCCGGGCCTCTTCTTTAAATTTAATCGCTGGCGTTAGTTAAACACCGGCAGTGGTTTTAACATTAAACGGAACGGCAATATTTCCCCACAAAAGCGTAATAACTCCGGCATTCTTACCTTTAGGGGCTACGGTAATTTTAAAGCGTTCGTTGTTTTCTTTCGAGGTAGTCGGTTTCACTTTTACGCGCAGCGCATCCTGGGCCTGTTCGTATTTAAAAGCACCCCACTGGTCGGTAGTTTTGTTAAAGATAATAACCCATTCGTTCTCGCTAGGCAGGGTAAAGAGTGCATAAGTACCTGCTTTCAACGCCTGGCCTTCTACGGTTACATCTTTGGAGAAAGTAATTTTGGTAGCGGCATTGGCGCCAGTACGCCAAACCTGGCCGTAAGGGGCAATTTCTTTACCAATGGTGCGGCCTTTTACACCCGGCGAGCTATAGTTAATGGTTACCTCGGCTGCTCCAATTTTACCCGAAGCAGTGGCCGGCGGACTGGCAGGCGCTTTGTTTTCCTGCGCTACCGCCACAAACGAACATAACATTACCAGGCTCGCGAGCAAGCCGGTTTTAAATAATCTAAAAACAGAAGTATTGGTCATAGCGCTAAAAATTTGGTCTCTAAAACAAATATCGTTAATTCTTACAATATATTGTACGGATAATACCTATTATTTGGATTGCTCCTCATTCAGTGAAAATACCGGAATTATTACCGGTCCATCCGGACAATTCTGGGGGTAAAGGTGCCGAGTACTTCTACCAAATCGGCCTGGCTGGCCATAACGTGGTGAATATTTTTGTAAGCCATGGGCGCTTCGTCGAGGCCGCCGCCAATTAACTCTACGCCGTGCCGGGCCAATATTTCTTTTACATCTTTGGCCGAAATCGTATCCATTGCCTGCCGCCTGGACATAATGCGGCCCGCTCCGTGCGAAGCTGAATAAACGGCTTCTTCCACCCCTTTGCCCCGCACAATAAAGCCCGGTGAGGTCATAGAGCCCGGTATAATACCCAATACACCTTTACCGGCCGGGGTGGCGCCTTTGCGGTGTACAATTACTTCCCGGCCATCGCCTAGTTTCTCTTTCCAGGCAAAGTTGTGGTGGTTTTCTATCATAACCAGCGGCTTTTCGCCGAGAGCCTTTCCCAGGCGCTCGTGTATCTGGTGGTGGCAAGCCGACGCATAATCGCCGGCCAGGGTCATGGCGGCCCAATATTCCTGCCCTTCTTCCGAATCCAGATCGAGCCAGGCCAGGTGGCGGGCATGGGGCGGCAACTTGCGGTTTTGGGTAGCTAATTTGGTGTAGTGGTTGGCAATAGTTGCTCCTAAACCCCGCGAACCGGAATGCGATAATACCGCCAGGTAACTGCCGGCGGGTAAGTCAAATTCGTTTTGTTCGCTGGAAAGTTCGGCAATGCCAAACTCCACAAAATGGTTGCCCGAACCCGAGCTGCCTATTTGCTCGCGGGCTTTATCTTTGTTGGCTCTGGCTACGGCTATTTCTTTAAATTCCTGGCGTGCAAAGATGGGATCGTCCATCGGTTTTTCAAAGCCCTTGCCGGCCCCAAAACGGGTGTTATCGTTTAAAAATTGTTTGAGCTTGGCTTTATCTCTATCGAGCGTATGTACCGGCAAATCGTACAAAGTGAGGCACATGCGGCAGCCAATATCTACGCCCACCCCGTAAGGGATTACGGCATTATTCGTGGCCAGAACGCCGCCGATGGGCAAACCGTAACCCTGGTGCGCATCCGGCATTAAGGCCCCGGCTACTGTAACGGGTAAACTCATGGCTGTTTCCATCTGAAACACCGCGCCCGGCTCAATGTATTCGGCCCCGTACGTTTTAAAATCCAGGGCACCTTCGGTTAAGGCAATTTCCCGCAGCTTGTTTTTTTCGGCGTCCAGCTCCTGCACCAGTTTTTCGAGTTTCTTGTGGTGCCGGTATTTTTCCGGATTATGAAATAAATCGTTCAGGATGGCGAGCTGCTCGTCCTTGGCGGTACTCTTGTAATATTTATCCATTAAGTTCAGGGCCAGGCCGATGGCTTTGCCTTCGGGATAGCCTAAATCCAGGATGTCTTTGCCTTTCAGTTTCTCACGTGCCATAAATCTGCTTTAGCGCTTATAATTAGGTGCTAAATAGCTACGGCATTCGGCGGCGGAGTGTTGGTGTTTTAGTTATTTGCGTTACCTTGTTGCCCCATCTTTTCCGGAAAATATATTTGCTGAACGTTAATAAAAACTGGGTGCGCCACCATATTGCCCCATCACCAGGGCGGCGGCCCGCTGGGCTTCTTTGGTGTTGTATTTAAACGTCAGGCGCTTATAATTTATAACGTCTACAATGGTGCCAATAAAGCAAAAACCCGCCGTTAAAAGATAAACAACCCCCATACCAATATCGCCGGTAATAAACCGGTGAATACCAGCCGCGCCGAAAAAGCCAATGGCTGCCGTAATTAAAATTAGCATGGGATCTTTGCGCCGCGACCGGTAAATATTAGTAAACTGCTGGGCTTGCGCATCGTTCATGTTCTGCATCACCGTTTGCACAAAAGCCATTTCGTCGGGCTCCAGTTCGGGCATAAAGTTTAATACATTGGCCATGGCATTATATATTAATTAGTTATAGAAGGCTTATCACTTTCTAAATTTATAGAAAGAAACTATACGTAAATAAATTATTTCAAAAAAATCTTTATAAATGAATATTTTAACCACGGTTTGGCTGGGTAAATCCATTTGCCCCAGCTATATTCGGCAACGGCAATCAGGAAAAGGCAGCACATTATTTATATACTCTCGTCTGCTGCGCAGGAGGTTTTGCTAAAATATGGGTTGAAACCTTATTTAAATCAACTTAAAGCTTTACCACTTTATGACTGGACCAACCGCTGCCGGTATTTATTTGCAGCACGTATAAGCCGGCACTTAATTCCTGAATGTTGATTTTTTCGGCTACCTGTTTATTTACCACCATGGCTTCTTTTTGCCACACCAGGGTACCTGCTCCGGAAACTAACCGGAATAAAATTTTATCGCTCAAAATAGCGCCTGCTTTTACCTGTAAATCTTTCCGGGTCGGGTTCGGAAATAACACAATTTGCGTAGCTGGCGGTTCTGCCGCCTTATCTACCCGATGTACGGCTGAAGTTTCAGAAATACAGGCACCGACCTCAACTGTGAGGGTATAATCGCCGGTTTGCAGCGCCGGATAAGTAGCCGCCGTAGCGCCCGGTATAGCCGTTCCGCCCAGATACCACTGGTAAGTATAAGCCGGGTTAGCTGGCTCTGCCGCCGCCAGCAAATTACCGGTAGCCGTTATGGTTGGTTTTACCGGCTTTATGCAAAAAGCTTTTTCGACTGCCGCCGCGTGGTAAGCCGAATTTCCGGCCTGTACGGCTTTTACTTTTACTTCGCCGGCGCCCGTTAAAGTAAGCTGGTTTCCCTGCAAAGTAGCTGGCCCCGATACCACCACAAAACTAACCGGTAAGCCCGACGAAGCCGTGGCCGTTAAAAGAAAAGACGCATCGCCCAGGGTTTTATCCGGAATTTCGGTAAAGGTAATGGTCTGGTCTGATGCCGGTGGCGGTACACTATTTAACAGCAGCTTTTGTACGGCCGGTAAATTACCCGAACCCGGCAGCAACGCATACCGGCCCAGGAGCATATTATTATCGGGTAAGGTGAGCAGGCTGCTGACAAAAGCGGGGCTGCTCAGGTTGACGGAAAATTCGGTATCTACGGTGCCGTTGGCGTGCAGGCGAGCCAGATTCGTTTGGCTGGTACCGTTAACTGTGGTAAAAGAACCTCCAATTATTATCTTGCCATCTGTTTGCGGAGCAATTGCTAAAATTCTTTCGTTAGCATCATGGAGAGGCACGTTAAAGCTTGTTTCAATATGGCCATCAGCATCTAACCGGAAAAGTTTAGACGGATCGTTGGCACCCAGCCGGCCACTCAGCAATATTTTGGCATCCGGCAATAAGGCCAGACTATTAAAAGAGGTAAAAGCCTTTTCATCTAAAGCAAAACCATTATCGAGGCTGCCATCGGGGTTTAAGCGCGAAATAACTTTATAGAAAGATTGGCCGCCCGGCTCCGTAAACCGCAAGGTACCGGCCAGTATAATTTTACCGGCGTTTTGGTTAGCGCCGGGCTGGTAAAACATTCGCAGGGCAGCGCCCCGGTCCACGGCAGGGTTGAAAGATTCGTCTAAAGTGCCATTGCTGTTTAGCCGGGCCAGGCTAATCCGGGCTTTATCCGCTACTTTAGAAAAAATGCCGCTCACTATTACCCGGTTATCCGGCAACACCAGCATACTCCTGATTTCCGGTACCAGGTCGGGGTAGCCTTCAAAATCCGGGAAATTAGCTGTGTTATCCAGGGTGCCATCGGGGTTAAGTTTTGCCAGCGCCGGGCGGGGCTGCCCATTTACTTTTGTAAAATTCCCGCCCACCAATATTTTACCGTCCGGCAGCACATTTACCGCATATAGCTGTAGCGGGCCCTTGCTTTCGAAACGGGGAGTAAAGCTCATGTCCAGCCGACCATCTGCCAGCAACCGCACTAAACTGGCCCGGTCCAGGAGGCCGGCCCGGTAAAACTGGCCATACAATAATATTTTGTTATCGGGATGCGCTGCTATATAGGCCCCGGTACGGTACTGTAAAGACACGTTAAAACTGCCATCTTCGCTGCCGTTAGATCGCAGCCGGGCGAGGTGGATACATTCGCCGCCAACGGTTTTGTTGAAAGTGCCGGCTACCAGCATACCAAAAGGTAATACCCGGAAAGAATTAAACGCTGTGAAAGGCATCTGGTAATCAAAGGTATTATCCAGGGTGCCGCCGGCATGTAACCGAACCAGCGGCGCTTCTTTATCTACCCCGTTTACCTTATGAATAAAACCGGCAATTAATATTTTATCGTCCGGTAGTAATTGCATGGCTTTAACCGTATTAAAATAGGAGGTGTGCCCCGGGTCGTGTTCCTCTACGGCATCAAAACTGGTATCGAAAGTGCCATTGGGGTGTAAGCGACCCAGTACGAACGATAGGTCGCTGTTGTAGTTAAACAGACCGGCTATCAGAATTTTTCCGTCGGGCTGGAAGGCAAAAGTATGAATGCCGCCCAGAATCACGCCGGTAAAGGTTTTATCCACCGAACCATCGGGCAGCAGGCGCACCAAATCTTCAATGGCTTCGCCGTTTACGCTGGTAAAAAAGCCGCTCAGCAATATTTTATTATCCGGCTGTAAACCAATGCCCTGCATAAATTCTGCCGGGGTTTGGCCCGGAATGGCCGGTACTAAAGTCAGGTTAAAATTTGCATCGGGTGCACCGTTGGCATTAAATCGCACGACATTCTGTTTGGGCGAGTCTCTTACGGTAAAAGCACCCACCAGCAGGAATTTATCGTCGGGCTGTACCAATATTTTCGTCAGCAAAAAGCCGCCGGCATTGGGCCCCAGTTGTATAAAAAAGCTTTGGTCGGGGGTGCCGTCGGGGTTTAAGCGCACAACGGCCGGCTGCTGGGTACCATTAGGTGTTTTAACATACCCGCCAATCAATATTTTCCCATCCGATTGCGCCGCCATTACCTGAATGGTATAGTGGGCGATATCGGCGGTGAAACTATTATCCAGGAGGCCATCGGTGGTGAGGCGGGCCAATCCGACTTTAGGCTGGCCCTGTACTTTCTCAAAATTGCCGCGAATAAGGGTTTTGTTTTCCGGCAACGGCAGCAGTTGCGTAACCGTGCCGTTGGCCCAAACATCCGGTACCTGAAAATTGGGATCTAATGCTGGGTTGGTAGCTTGGGCTTGGGCAGTGTATTGGATGAGGAATATTAAAATAAAAAGCCACAGTAACATGGCCGAAAGGTCTTTTAAAGTCCTTTTGTTTTTCCGGATTAAGGGCTTGTAATTCATTTTTTTCAATAGTGTTATTTTATCAGATCGGGTATTCTGGAGCGGTTATTCGTTTATCCGGCAGGCGCCAATAAGGCGGCTAAAGCCTGCCCGGATGCTGTTTTAAACAGTGTTGTATTTATCTGACTTTTCTAAAAAGCATTTTGCATAGGCACATCCGGTTATATTTTTGAGGTTTCTGTTTACGGCCGGCATTTTTCTCCCGGATTTGGGCCCAAACTGGCGCGCCCGCTTCAACAAGATACCATCCGGCATTTTAAAGTTGCATCGGCCTCTGGCGCAAATCAATTTTTATCTGATTAATGCCGGAATTAGCGGTTTGAATAACTGGTATCAGACCTTGAATAAGGGGTGGGTAAGGGCTTCTGTTTAAAGCCGGAAGCTTCGGCAAGCCGGCAGGCGAATTTATTTAGAACCAACAGCTAGTAGCTGGTGTAAAGAAGAAGGATAGCTATAGCACCTTGCCTTTAATATTGGGCTGTTCCGTAATAATAGGTTTGTTTTGCCGCTGGAATATTTGTTTAGCCTTGAGCCGGCGTAAAGTATAAAATATGAGGTTTGGGTAGGTACAAATTATGCCTGGCAGAAGGCTGACGCGTTAGTAAACCTCAGTAAGCTGGCTTGTTGTTAAAGCGCTTTGTTAATAATGCTCACGTCTTTTTTAATCTTGGCGGCCCATTCTTTTTGCCGGGCAATATTGTTACCGCCGCTGGTTTCCTGATCATACAATTCCTGGTAAGCGGTCATGTCTTTTATATATTGTTGCAGCCGGTTTTCTACCTGTTCTTTTTGCCGGGCGGTTCTATCCAAACTGTTTAGCTCCAGTTCCAGGGTTTCGGCATATAGATGCGCAATGTCAAAATGTAGTTGCTCGTGCGCCAGGGTATAGGCCTCTTTATAAGCAGCTTTCACCCACGAAGCATCGGTAAAGGCTACCGCCACAGCATCGTACCGGGCTTTGCCGGTCCAGAAGTTTACTTTCTTAACCTGCAGGTTAATGGTTACGGTAATTTGTGCCCCATTATGCCGGTCGGCAGGTTTTGGTTTACCTTTAAAATCGGCCCAGGTTAATTTCCGCTCCATACTGTAAATCAGAGTATCCCGTTGCTGGCCTAAGCCACGCAACGATAAAAACAAACCGAACACAACCAGCAGGCAACTTCTCATCTAATCTTTTTTAATTTTTACCGACCACCAGCGGTACTTACCGCAGGCGCAAAAATGGCCTTTAGTAAATACGGTTAAACTTTTCTACGTTTATGCAAATACTGTTCCGTAAGCCAAGTTGGCTTTCCCAAATTTGCTCTTCCGCCCGCACCGTACGCTACAAATTTGTTTTACTCATAGGGTTGTTCCCTGGTGCAGCAGCTTTCGCCGTTTCCTTTACCTGATTATACCCGTATGTTCAGCTTTCCGCTGATAAACCAGGCGAGCACTTCGTAGAATTAAATAATTGTAGGGCTGGACCGGTTAGCGGAGCTTTCTTTCCTTCGTGTCGCGCTGCCGTCTTAAATTGATGATTCTGAATTTTAGGCTATCATACCACAATCCTAATAATAACATGGTGGCCGGTATAAGTAAAACGTACAATTCTAGATAAGGGTAGAAGATGCCCCCGGCTACGCCGCCCGTGAAGAAAAAAATAATAATTCTTAACCGAAGCCGGATGGTAGCCAATAACTTTTGCTTTTGCTCTTTTAGTTTGTAAAAGAAGAGTTGGGATAATTCGATACCCAGGTCGGTGAAAAGCCCGGTTAAATGCGTAGTCCGGACCAGCGCGCCGGAAATGCGGGTTACCAGCGAGTTTTGTAAACCCATGGCAAAAAGCAAACTAAAGGCAATCAGATTCGCGTTGCCGGGTTTTAACAGGTTACCGGTTAAGGCCACCGTAAACAGAATCAGGCTTTCTATCAGGGTTGGAATAACATAAACAAAGCGCTCACTTTTACGGGTAATTATTTCTACGAGCAGGTTAGAGACAAACGAACCTAAAAAGAAAAACAGGATGTAAGAAAAATATACCAGGCTTTGCGCGAATTGAAGCTTAAAAACTTCATCGATAAAAAAAGCAAAGTGCCCGGTAACATTGGTGGTTAATCGCTGCACCGATAAAAAGCCGGCCACATTAACCATACCAGCCACAAAGGAAAGGAGAGAGGCTATTTTCTTATTATGGCTTATTGTTCGGTTCTTTCCCCGGTGTCTGAACATACTCTTTACCAATCAACGCACCTTTACAGATGGTTTTATTTATGATGAACCAGCGCGTATAAAGCCGCCAGGATCATTCGCCGTTTTTATAAATTTCTAATGGCAACGGCAAACCGGTACCCCCGAAATTAAGTAAACCCAAGGTGTTACCCCCGTGGTTTTTATCCGGTTTTAGCTAATCGTTTTTACAAATTATTAATTCGGCAAAAGTTAATGGTAAAATGTTGAATTTTTAATAAATTGAAAAGCTTTAAACAGAAGTAAAGTGTTTGAGCCATAATTTAGAAGCATAGAGCGAGCGCATGAATTTATTAACCCAACTAATCCTAAGCCTGATATTCCTCGCTTTTGCCCCGCAGAACCAGCAGGCGCCGGCCGCCAGCCAGGGCATTCTGGGTACCATTACCCTGCGGGAAGGTAATTTTATGCCGGGCCCCAACCGGAAAGACAAAATGCAACCGGTAGCGGCGGGTAAAATAGCTCCCCGCGAAATATTTGTGTACGAATTAACCAACCTGAAACAAGTAAAGGCCAACGGGCCGTTTTACAGCGAACTAAAATCTAACCTGGTGGCAAAAGTAGTTTCCGGCGAAGATGGCTTATTCCGGGTAGATTTAAAACCCGGTAAATATTCGGTTTTCTCGAAAGAGCCCGGTGGCCTGTTTGCCAACCGCCTCGACGGCGACGGCAATATTTACCCCGTAGAAGTTACCGAAAGCCGCCTGACGCTGATTGATTTTATTATTGATTATAACGCTAGTTATTAAATAGGTAGCTAATTAGAAGTTAGTTTTTGCTTGCCTTTATCTAACGATAAGCTAGATTTTTATTTTCTAAAATTGCAATTGCGCAAAAAGGAGAAAATCCTGTTTGGAGAGGGCAGGCGGAGTAAAATACCTGTTCAGTTTTTTATTTTAGAATTATATGCTGTAAAATCCTCCCCCTGCCCCCTCCAAAAGGAGACGAAAAAATTATTCAGAATAGCTACTACACCTATTTCTATTTTATGAATTTTATTTTATCCCCGTTTAAATAAGTTTATCAATTAGAGGCAGTACTTCTTTTATTCCCTAAACAAATCGTACCTTTGCAAATTATTTCTCAGGCGAACCATTCTATTTAACCATTGGTTTAGGATTAAGCTTGATAGTGCCAATTTTGCAAGAAAATACGTGAAAGTAAGAAGTTTAAAAAAAGATAAGGTAAACGTTATTACCTTAGGTTGTTCTAAAAACCTGGTAGATTCCGAAGTGCTGATGAGCCAGTTACGCGCCAACGATATGGCCGTGGTGCACGAGTCGGAGAAAGACGATGCCAACATCATTATTATTAACACCTGCGGCTTTATCGATAACGCCAAGCAGGAATCCATTGATACCATTCTGCAATACGCCGACGAAAAAGAAGCCGGCCATATTGATAAATTATACGTTACCGGTTGTTTATCGCAGCGTTACAAAGATTCGCTGGAAACCGAGATTCCGCAGGTTGATGCTTTTTTTGGTACCCTGGAATTGCCCCAACTACTCAAAACCTTAGAAGCCGATTACAAACACGAATTAATTGGCGAGCGCCTGCTGACCACACCCAAACATTACGCTTATTTTAAAATTGCCGAAGGCTGTAACCGGCCGTGTTCGTTTTGCGCCATTCCGCTGATGCGCGGCAAGCACGTAGACCGCTCTATCGAAGATTTGGTAAAAGAAGCTACGCGCCTGGCCGCCATGGGTACGAAAGAATTAATATTAATTGCCCAGGATTTAACGTATTACGGCCTCGAAAAATATGGCGAGCGCAAGTTAGCCGATTTAATGCGCCGGCTATCGGACGTAAACGGCATCGATTGGATTCGGTTGCAGTACGCCTATCCGTCGCAGTTCCCGATGGACGCGTTGAAAGTAATGGCCGAGCGGGAAAATATTTGCAAATATTTAGATATGCCGTTGCAGCATATTTCGGATAACATGCTCAAAACCATGCGCCGCGGCATCAGCAAGCGCCGCACCATTGAACTGGTAGATAATATTCGGCAGCAGGTACCGGACATCGCCTTGCGCACCACCTTAATTGCCGGCCACCCCGGCGAAACCCAGCAGGACTTTGAAGAACTGTACGACTTTGTGGAGCAGACCCGTTTCGACCGCCTGGGTATTTTTACCTACTCGCACGAAGAAAGCACCCACGCCTTTACTTTACCCGACGATGTACCGGCCGAAGTAAAGCAGGAACGCGCCGATGCCATTATGGAATTGCAGCAAGGTATTTCTTTAGAACTGAACGAAGCACGCGTAGGCCACACCTACAAAGTATTATTCGACCGGAAAGAAAGCGGTTATTACGTGGGCCGTACCCAATACGATTCGCCGGAAGTAGACAACGAAGTGCTGGTACCTGCCAAAAATGCTTACCTGCGCATCGGCGATTTTGCCAACGTCCGCATCACCGATTCTACCGATTTTGATTTGTACGGCGAAGTAATCGCTTAACGGAATTACATTGAATGCAAAGAAATCCGCGCTGGACACAGCGCGGATTTTTTGTTTCCGGGTATTCCGGCATAAATGAGCGAAGCTAATTTTTATTTGAATTTATAATATGCTTGGCTAGAGCTTCACCTAATTAGAAATTAAAAATTATGAATTTTAGATTAGAAGAGCTATTTTGATTTATCAGTCTTCGTCTAGTTCTAAAATCTATTTTGGAGAAGTACCAGCAGATCAATGTAGAACTTTCGTACAAGCCCCAAAGGGGCGTAATATACCAGCGATGGGTGTAGCCCATCGAAAATGCAGATACATTTAAAAGCCCTGAAAGGGCGAAATATTTCACGGAAATCAATTCGAACATCATACAAATAATGGGGCAGTCACTGGTAAAGAACTACATTCACCTCATATTCAGTACTAAGCACCGGATGCCCTTGATACAGCCAAGAGTGGAAGCAGAATTGCATCAATATTTAGGCGGTATCTGCAACAACCTGGAATGCATTCCTATCATCGTAGGCGGCTATACCGACCATATTCATGTTTTGTGTTTGCTCTCCAAGAAAATAGCTTTAATAAAATTGATGGAAGAATTGAAGTCGCATTCTTCTAAATGGATAAAAACGAAAGGAGATGATTATGCAAGCTTCTATTGGCAGGAAGGGTATGGTGCTTTCTCCATTAACCCCAGCGAAGTTGATACAGTTGTAACGTATATTTCCAACCAGAAAGAACATCATCAGCATAAAACTTTTCAGGAAGAGTATCGGGCCTTTCTGAAGAAATACCGGGTGCCGTATGATGAACGGTATGTTTGGGATTAGCTATTTCGCCCTTTCAGGGCTTAGAAAATAATGCTTGTTTTCACAGGGCTGCACCCTGTGCTAGGTTATGGTGCCCTTTCAGGGCTGAAGGACTTAGATAATTACTTCAGCTTTGGCCTGCTCATCCAAGAGGGCTATCAGAGGAAGCAGTTATTAAGCCGACGCCAAGTAAAACCGGCCGTTAAAAAGCTGCCACATATCGCTGCGTCCACACTTGCGGCAGGTGGGTTTACCACGTTTTTCTATCTAATTATCAATTTCCTTTTAAGGCACGGTGGATGGTGCAGCAGCTTTGCTATTAATCGTTGCCTACCGCTGACAATCGGAAAAACTTGGTACCTTTACAGGCGTTAAACGGAGCTTTAGGCGGTTGTGGATAGAATTTTATTCTTTCTGCTGCCGCCTTGGTTCTTTTTCTCCAAAAAAAATGTAATAAACCCTATTGAGATAATAAGTTAAGAATGGAAGTAAATAGCACGTTTTGGATTGGATTCAATCTTTTTGTTCTCCTGATGCTCGCCCTGGATTTGGGCGTCTTTAACCGCAAAGCCCACGTGGTATCGGTTAAAGAGGCATTAACATGGTCGGCGGTTTGGATATCGCTTTCCCTGGTTTTTAATGTCCTGGTCTATTATTGGTTCGGCGAGCACAAGGCCGTGGAGTTTTTAACCGGTTACGTTTTAGAGAAGACCCTCAGCGTCGATAATATTTTTGTATTTGTACTCATATTCAAATACTTCCAGATACCTTCTATGTATCAGCACAAAATTTTGTTCTGGGGTATTTTGGGCGCCCTGCTGATGCGCGTGATTTTCATTTTTGCCGGCGTGGCCTTAATCGAGAAGTTCCACTGGACGATTTACCTGTTTGGCGTTTTCCTTATTTATACCGGTTACAAAATGTTTACCGAGAAAGATAAAGAAATGGAGCCGGAGAAAAATCCGGTTATCCGGTTTTTCCGGAAAATAATACCCGTTACGAACCAGTTGGAGGGCGATAAGTTTTTTGTGAAGCAGGCCGGCAAGTTACATGCTACGCCACTATTCCTGGTGCTTATCCTAATTGAGGTATCTGACCTTATTTTTGCGGTGGATAGCATCCCCGCCATCCTGGCCATTACCCAGGACCAGTTTATCGTTTATACATCCAACGTTTTTGCCATTCTGGGCTTGCGTTCGCTGTATTTCGCTTTGGCCCACGTAATACACCGGTTTGTGTTTCTTTCTACCGGCCTGGCCATTATTTTAATATTTGTCGGCCTCAAAATGGTAATGATAGATGTCTTCAAAGTTCCGACGTTTATTTCCTTGCTCGTTATCGCGTTTATCATTACGGTTAGTATTGTGTTTTCCTTAATTAAAACAGCAAAGGAAAAGAATGACGCAACAGACGAAACGGTATAAACCTCTATAAAAGCGGCCAGTTTGGAAGGAGGCAGAAATGCATGCCTTGCAAGCTGGCTGTTAAAATGTTTCGGTAAACGCAGTGGCAATCACTGGCATGTTAGTCCTGACAGCAACATAACCATCTTATCGAACTCAACGCCCATTTACGCCAACAGTAGCGCCGTCAATTATACTGTGCTAAAAGGCATTGTTAATGTGATATTATTAGAATACCATACTTCTGTATTGAGCGCAGTGGTATCTTGTAGTAGAAATATTGGCCAGTTATCAACTTAAGCCAGTTGAAAGCTGACCGTTAAATAAGCTAATAATTACCGCTGCACTTAAACTTGCGGCATGTGGTGGCATGGGAGGAGAGTCAATTAAGAATAAGCCCAAAGGCAATAATGTAGGTGCTTACTAAGTATTGATATCATACCTTGAATTTACTTGTGGAGAAAAGGTGTTTTAGATAAAGATTACATGAGGAAAACTTACCGTTTATAAAAAATAAAATTACAAGCCTGAGTTATTGCTAAAAAATGCTATTATATTTAAAATAGTAAATGTAAGTTATGGCATTCCACGCATTTTTAAATAACCCATATAATTATACCCACGAAAACGAGATTTTCGATGTTTTAGTGGAAAAGCTTTCTGCCAGGTATAGAGACACTAATTACCTTTCAATCCTCTTAGGTAATGTTAATTGTAATGGCAGGGAAATGGACGCAATCGCTATTAAAAAAAACAGCATAACCATTATCGACTTTAAAAATTACGGAGGAGATATTAAATTTTCCGAAAATGCAGCATGGGAAACAAATGATACAATAATTAAGGGAGGAACATACCTTAATCCATTAGAACAGCTTAAAGATAATAAAAGAATTTTTAAACAATATCTAGAACACACCTCCAACATCTTTTATTATAAGGATTCAGCTTTTCTTCCGCATATCAGCGGATTAGTCCTTTTTCATAAAACTATTAACTTCAATCAAGCTGTCTTACCACCAAATATTAAAACTTGGTTTAGGATAGCAGACATCGATAGTGCTTCCGATACTTTATATAATTTTTCTAGTTTAAGAATAAAGCTTTCTGAAAGTGAAATTCTTAATTTTCCTAAAGCCCTGCACCTTGAAGAATATAGAAAGGAAAAACTTCTTTACACCTCTCGACTTACTAATAATCAAGAATTAAAGGGTAATGATATTGAGGTTAAACACCAAAATATTCATCCTGATATTTCAGCACTAATTAGCTTAGGAAATATTAGATTTATAGAAGGTGATTTTTATGGAGCAATTGATGCTTATACCCAAGCTACAATAGTAAACCCATCTGAGTCTTTAGCTTACTATAAGAGAGGGTTATGTTATCAAAGCTTAGATGAAAATTTAAATGCAATTGATGATTTTAACCAAGCCATAGCTTTTAGCAGAAATTTCTCACCTGCTTTCTTAGGTAGGGCTAATTCCTTTTTCAGCCTAAAACAATATAACAAGGCCATGGAGGATTATATCAGAATTACAAATGATAAATCTAAACCAGTAAAAGAAGCAAGATCGCAAATACATTTTAAATTAGGTTCCATTCATGCCTCAAATGAACATTACTCCCCGGCATTGGAAGAATTCACCAGAAGTATAGAGTATGAGCACAGTTATTACGAGCCTTATTTTGAGAGAGGCCGGGTAAATCTTATTGCCGGGAACTATAAAGAGGCTGTTAATGATTTCTCAGAATATATTCACTCAAAACCTAATAATCCTGAAGCTTATTTTTATAAAGGTAAAGCTAAAGAGGCATGTGGCAGCATGGAGGAAGCCATAAATGAATATTCGCTTGCCTTAAAATATAGACCTAAATATTCTGAGGTTCTTCTTCATAGGGCGAATGCATTAGTAATTTTAAATAAATATGAAGAGGCCTTAAAGGATTATGATTTGTATGTTTTGATTAATCCCAATGATAATTTAATCTTTGTTAGAAGGGGAGATATAAAGAAAGGATTATATGATTATAAGGGAGCTATTGAAGACTTCTCAAAGGTAATTAATGTTAATCCAAGTAATGCTGCAGCTTTCTTTAAAAGAGGTCTGACACAACTAGAACTTAAAGCATATAAAAAAGCAATTGAAGATTTTGATGTTGCAATTTCCCTGAATTTATTAAAACAGGAGGTATATTTTAAAAGAGCTGAAGCGAAATTAAATTTAGAAGACTACGAAGGTGTTATAGAAGATTATTCTTATATAATAGCCGCAGGCACTAGGGATGCAAATGTGTTTTACAAATCAGGTTTAGCCAAACAATTTAGGTTAGATTTTTCTGGGGCCATTGAAGATTTTACAGATGCCATTGGTTTAACTAAAAGTCCATATAATTGTGGTGATTTTTATGCTTCTAGGGCATTTGCTTACAAATCTATTGGTGAATATACTAGTGCCATATCTGATTACCTTATAGCTATTAAGCTTAGTTCAGACAAAGCTAATAAATTAAAGTTGTCGCTTTCAGATGCATACCTAGGAATTGCTGTTAATGAAAATTCGTATGGTAATTATGAAAATGCTATTATAAATTACGTTGAAGCCATAAAACTAAATCCAACTAATAATAAGGATTTAAGAATTGCATTAGCTGAAGTTTATTTTAATAAGGCATTGATTAATAAAAAGGAGTACAAACCTGAAAATGCTTTTGCAGATTTCTCCAAAGCGATAGAACTAAACCACAATAATCCTTTTTATTATTACGAAAGAAGCTTACTTAGATTTACATTTAATGACTACTTGGGCGCTCATATGGATTTTTCTATAGCCAGTGAGTTAGAACCTGATGATGTTTACTATACTAATCAACAATGTTGTTATGATACCATAATTGAAGCTATAGAGCTTAACCCTGGTAATTGGGCCTGTTTTACGGAAGAAGAAACCATTGAAGATATTATAGAAGAGTTTGAGATAGCCTTAATAGAATCTATTAAAGCTGTAGACCATGAACCTATTGAAGAAGATTTCTTGCATTGGAATAATAATGAATATTATGAATTCAGGGGGTATGGTAATTATACAGATAGTGCTCATTTTTATTATCGAAGTGGAGATCTGAAAGTTAGTTTACAGAACTTTAAAGGGGCTATAGAGGATTATACTAAAGCCATAGAGTTAGATTGGGATGTAGCAGATTATTATCAATACCGAGCATATGCGAGTTTTGAAGTTAAGGATTACGATAATGCTGTTGCTGATTATGTGGAAGCTATAAGGCTAGATTCAACAAAAGAAAATGAGTTAAGAATTTCCTTGGCTGAAGTTTACTTTAAGAAGGCAATTGATAGCCTAGAAATAGGCTTGTATACCGATTTCGATTATGCCATTGAAGATTACACAAAAGCAATAGAACTGAATCCTAGTAATGCAGAGTATTATTACCACCGAGGATTAACAAGGTGTGATACAAAGGATTATAAAGGTGCTGCTAAAGATTTTACAAAAGCAATAAAGTTAAATTCGATAAGGAATGAAGAATTAAAAAGGCTTTTACCATATGCATACTTTTATAATGCTATTGCAAAAGAAAGAAATGGAAATTACAACAAGGCAATAATAAACTATACAAGAGCAATAGAGCTGAATCCAAGTGATGCAGAATATTATCAAAATAGAGGTTGTGCTAATTTTGAGATGAATAATTTTGAGGCTGCATTAGCAGATTACACAAAAGCTATTGAATTGGACCCATCTAAAACGAAGCAATTGATACCGAGATTAGTGAATTCCTATAATAATATGAGAAATTTTATGGGCTCTGACTTTGTTTCTGTAGACTGAAAATTTGTTCTTCAGGTAATTGTTGTATGAAAAATCATTACAAGTATTTTAACCCCGCTATTTTGAGTCTTCCGCAGGATGACTGCAAACTTTTGATGAAACCGGAAGAACTCTGTTCCGGTAAATACCAGCAAAGGAAACTACATGCAAGGGGGCTATCAAATCAGAGACCAAAACGGAATTTATTTTATCACCTTTGCGGTGGTGGAGTGGGTGGATGTTTTTTTCCCGAAAAGAATATGCTAACCTGGTAGTAGAAAGTTTGTAGTTCTGCCAGAAAGAAAAAGGATTAATTATCTATGGCTGGTGTATACTATCCAACCATTTGCACCTGATTGTATCGGCGGGCGAAGGGTTTGGCTTATCAGCTATTCTGCGTGACTTCAAAAAGTTTACTTCTAGTACTATCTTGAAAGCTATTGAGCAGAACCCACAGGAAAGCCGACGGAATTGGATGCTATGGCTATTTAAAGCTACTGGCGAGAAGAACAGCAAAAACACAAAATATCAGTTCTGGCAACAGGATAACCACCCAATAGCTTTGGAATCTAACCGGTTCAAGGAAGAAAAACTGTATTACCTGCACCAAAACCCGGTAGCAGCCGGATTGGTAGCGGAGCCGGAGCATTATATTTATTCCAGTGCAACAGATTATGCTGGCGGTAAAGGATTAATTAATATTACTTTCCTGTAATGTTCAGGAAGTCGGAGACTTTCCATTTCATTAAGCGTTTGCAGTCTCCTGCGGAAGACTCCAAACAGCGGGGACCTACAAACAGCGGGTTTGTTATATTCTTGTAAGCCCAGTAGGAGCAATGCATTAAATTCTAAATTAAATAATCCTGCAGGGTACTTTTAAATATTTCCCCAAGCCCTAACACTGCTATTTAAATTTTTAGCCGTTACTTTGTGTCTTTCGTTAGTACACCCGATGCTAGCTCCCTTTAGGATGAAAATATTCAAAACCGACTATAGCGCTACCGGCGCCTTTTCTGCGCTAATTACCGATTACCTGGCCCAGGACCCCAAATTGCAGCCCTTTTATAATCGCTTTCCGGCCCTGGAAAACTTTGGCGAGCAGGTTAGGGAAAAACAGCAGGCGCCCGTAAACCGCGAATTACTTTGTAGCGTGCTGCACGAACAATACGCCAATATTGCGGAGGTGCAGCCGCTGGTGCAGCAAAATATTAAATTACTGGGGCAGCCCAATACCTTTACCGTTACCACGGGCCACCAGCTTAATATTTTTACCGGTCCGCTTTACTTTGTTTACAAAATTATTTCGGCCATTAATACCTGTAAGCGCTTAAACGAAACCTACCCCGATTACAATTTTGTGCCGGTTTACTGGATGGCCACCGAAGACCACGATTTTGCCGAAGTCAATCATTTTAATTTGTTCGGTAAAAAATATACCTGGGAGAGCAACCAGACCGGAGCCGTAGGTCGTTTCTCTACCGCCGATATGGCCGAGCTGCTTTCCAGTTTGCCTGAAGCTTGTCCGGTTTTTACCGAAGCTTACGCCAATTACAGCAATTTAACGGATGCTACCCGCGCGATTACCCACGCTTTATTCGGTGCGTACGGGTTGGTAAGCCTGGATGGCGACCATCCGGCCCTGAAGCAGGTGTTGCAGCCCGTGGTGGAGCAGGAACTCACGCAGCACACGGCGCATCAACTGGTAACCGAGGTAAGCGAAAAGCTGGCTGCCGAATACAAAGCCCAGGTGATGTCCCGGGAAATAAACTTTTTTTACCTCGATACGGGCCGGCGGGAACGCATTGTGCGGGAAGGCGATAGCTACAAAGTTTTAAACACTGATTTGGTGTTTTCGGAAGCCGAAATATTAAAGTTAGCGGCGGAAGAACCGGATAAATTTAGCCCCAACGTAATTTTACGGCCGCTGTACCAGGAAATGGTGCTGCCCAACCTGGCGTATATTGGCGGCGGGGCCGAAGTAAATTATTGGTTTCAGTTAAAGCCGGTGTTTGAAGCCTACGGCGTGCCGTACCCGATGGTAATGCTGCGGAATTCGGCGTTGTATATTAACAAAGCCAGTGCTATTCGCCGGCACAAACTAAATTTGCAGCCCGAAGATTTGTTTAAAGAAACGAATGTGCTGAAAAAGCAGATTACCGCCCAGTTTGAGCACGATGGTTTATCGCTGGCCGCCGAAAAGGAGCAAATAGAAAATATATTTCAGCGCATTACCCAACTGGCCGCCAGCATCGACCCAACCCTGGAAAAAACCGTAGCGGCCGAGCGGCAGAAAACCCACAACGCGCTGGAAGTGCTGGAGAAAAAAATTGTAAAAGCCAACGATACCAAGTACGAAACCCACTTTAACCAGCTCAACAACTTAAAAGAAAAATTATTTCCGGGCGGCACTTTACAGGAACGCACCGATAATTTACTGACCTACAAAACAAATAATCCGGAATTTATAGAGCAGTTGCTGGCGGCTCTAGACCCGCTCGAACATAAATTTACCGTGCTGGAGGAAGAATAATGCAGAAGGCCCGTTTGCGGAAAGAAATGCTGCAAAAACGGCTGGGGTACGAAGCGGCCGATATTTCCCGGAAAAGCCGGCAGATAGCCGCTAATTTTTTCGGGCATTTTTCTTTAGAAGATATTAAAGCCGTTCATGTTTTCCTGCCCATTCGGCTGAAGAACGAGATAGATACCTGGCCCATCATCCGGAAACTGCAAGCCGAATATCCGCACATTCAGGTAATAGCCTCGGTGTCGGATTTGCAGGAATTTACCTTAACGCACCATTGGCTCTTGCCCGAAACCGAATTGGTAGAAAATAAATGGGGTATTCCGGAGCCCCGGGGCGCTGAAGCCATACCGGTTGAAAAAATTGATATGGTGCTGGTACCATTGCTGGCTTTTGACCAGCAGGGCCACCGGGTTGGTTACGGCAAAGGCTTCTACGACCGGTTTTTAGAATTGTGTCGTCCCGATACCCTAAAAGTAGGTTTATCCCTGGAAGAGCCCATCACCGCCATCACCGATATTCACCCTGGTGACACCGCCCTGGATTTCGCCCTTACACCTACCCATATTTATAAATTCGGCAACTAAGCTTTTTACCCAATAACTCATAATTCCTGGAAAAGCAATTCCTCCGCGCCATCCCGAGCCTGTCGAGGGATCTAACACCGCTTGTACTAGAAGGTATATAGCTAACAACTATCAGCTAAAAGTTCAGGAGATTGTTATGATTGCACAACGGCTATCACGTAGTAGCAGGTAGAAGCCTAAAAGTTTACGTAATCCATTAGCGTCCTTCAGACGGAAACCACGCAGCAGGCAGCCAGATAGGTTCCTCCAGGAATTCTTGGATTCCCAGAAGGACAGCGGTGGGCTGGATTAATTCAGAAGATAATAGCCTTCGGTTTTATCCCGGTAATATATCCCTCGACAGGCTCGGAATGACCTAGCGCAGCGGCCATTCCAGTATCTAACTGAATATTGTTTATTATCAACAGGCTATCAGTATTTTGCTTATCTTAATTGGTACAAAAAACTATTCACTCCCTCAAATATTCATTCAATTATTCACCCACTCACGCATTCACGCATTTACTTTACCGCCCGCGTCATTTCGCGTTTACCGGCCGGGCCGGGTAAGGCTTGTACGGCAAAACCGGCGTTTTTTAAGCTTCTTTTAAAACTGCCTTTGGCGCAGTAACTTACCAGTATGCCGCCTTCCGCTAACGCGTCGTAAAGCTTCTGGAATATTTCGTCGGTCCAGAGTTCGGGTTGTTTTTCCGGAGCGAAAGCATCAAAGTAAATCAGGTTGTAGTAATTGGTGGGCAGGGTATAGGTTTCCAGGTCGTTCTGAATTTTCCGGAGCTCGAAGTTAGGTAAAACCGGTACGGGTTCGTGCCAGGGAGCCGTATGTAACTGCGGCAAATATTCGAGCAACTCGGGGTTCAGAATAAATTTATCGAAACGCATTTGGTCTACGAGTTCTACCGAAACCGGGAACTTCTCCAGCGCCTCGTACACAACCTGGTAGGGCTTGTTTATTACGTGTTGCAGCGTAAGCAACGCATTTAAACCGGTACCAAAGCCTACTTCCAACAATTTAATTGGGTGGTGATACGTCAGGGCAAACGCCAGCCCGCCCTGGATAAAAACGTGCAGCGATTCCTGCAAGGCGCCGTTTACCGAGTGATAATGTTCGTTTAGTTCGGGCACGTAAAGCGTCGTAGACCCGTCTTTGGTTTCCCTGATTTCAGTTTTCATGCGTAGTTGGTCTTGTTCCAGTTTAGTAATGGAAATATTATTGATGTCTGCCGGAAAGCCGCTGTTTTAGGTTTTGGCCGCAACAAACCGGTACTTTTAAGTAAAAGTACTAACCTATTTATAACAGCATCTTACCAATAAATTTACCACCCCTGCCCCTCCTAAAAATAGGAGGGAAGCTTTCGGTACCGGTTAAAATATATAATTTACGCTGTTGCGTTACTTAAATACGAAAGCCGGCTACTTGTTAAAATTATATTACAAAATAACGGGATGCCGGTGAAAGGGTTTAAGCGGGTCGAAGAGGTAGCGGTACGTTACCAGTTGGCGGCTTTGTTCGGCGCCTAAGTTTTGCGATATATTTAATATTTTGGGATTAAAGTCGCCTTGCCATTGCAATTCTACCTGTTTGTAGCGGGTTTTGGCTTTAATCACCTTCTCGGCTTCCACAATCATAAAATAATCGATGCCGGTACCCTGAAATTCCGGCACGATGCCAAAGGCCAGACCAACAAACCGGTTACATACGCCTAACCGCTGTAATATTATAAATTTAAGCTTCGCCCACAGGTTAAATTGCCCGTTCAGGTACTTTACCAACTGATTTATATCCGGAATATTAATCCACATGGCGATGGGTTCCTCCTGGTGGTAGGCAAACCAGATTAACTTTTCGTCCAGAATAGGCTGCATGGTTTTAAAAAGCCGGATGGCCTGGTTAACCGGTATTTCTTTGTTGCCTTCGTGCTGGGCCCAGGCTTTGTTGTAAACAATACTGAAGTCGGCGGCAAATTTATTTAGCTGAGGTTTCTTTAAATGCGCGGCTTTGAAAGCACTGTTGTCGGCAAATTTCTGGTGAGCGGTGTAAAATTTAGGTTGCAGTTGGGTGGTCTCATCGGCCACGGGCAAGCTCCAGCAGATTTGGTTATAAAAGTTTTTAAAACCGTAGCTTTCGAATAAAGCCTGGTAATAGGGCGGGTTGTAGTTCATGGTATACAAAGGGGCCTGAAAGCCCGAAATCAGTAAGCCCCACCATTTGTCCCTTTCGCCAAAATTAATCGGGCCGTCCATGGCCTCCATGCCCTGGTGCTGCAGCCAGGCGCGGGCCGTATCAAAAAGCAGGTTAGCGGCCGGTTGGTCGTTTACGCAATCGAAAAAGCCCATGCCGCCAACTTTTACATCGTCGCCTTTGTTTTTGTACCGGTTGTTTACAAAAGCCGCAATCCGGCCGATTGCCTGACCCGCCTCATTAATTAAAATCCACCGCTGAACTTCGCCGTGGTTAAAATATTTGTTTTTTTGCGGATCGAAAACCGCCTTTACATCTTTGTCTAAAGGTCGAATCCAATGGGGATTGTTTTGGTTTAAAGTGATATGAACCTGCAGAAAAACTTTTTCTTTTTGCTTATTATCGACCTCGACCAGAACCATAGGCGTGTGTTTGGTAATCTATTCTATTCAAAATAAATATCATTTCCTACATTCAGGGCCGGCATATTTACCGCCCCTGAATTGAATATTCGGCGCAAAAGTAAAATTTAAATCCCGGGCAATTGCTTTTAACCAGAATAATAATCTGATAACGAAGAAAACAGAGCAATCTTCTACCGGTAAGTTAATAGTAACGGGCGTTGGGAAAAAAACTATTATTGCTGCGATAGCCGGGCCATAAATATTGTCGTCCTTTGGTTTATTTATATTACATTTTGCCTGACAGATTTATTAGCTTTTAGTCCGCATGATTATTCACCGCCATTTCTTTTCGCTTACTTTCTTATTCTTAACCTTGATTGGGGCTTTACCTGGGTACGCCGCTGAACCGATAGCTATCCGGACCAAATTTGAACACGCCTTTACCAGTTCTAAAGATTACGCTAACCCACTCTATGACGTAAAAAAGTTCAGTGTTAAGTTTACTTCGCCTACCGGCCGGGTTAAAAACATAAACGGCTTCTGGGACGGTGACCGCAACTGGCGAGTACGTTTTGCCCCCGACGAAATAGGTGCCTGGACCTGGGAATCTACTTGCTCCGACGCGGAAAATATCGGCTTGAACGGCGTTAAAGGGAGTTTTACCTGCACCGATAATAAAAGTAAATTAGCCATTTATCAGCACGGCGAAATTATTCATCCCAAAGGCTCTTACCACTTAACCCACGCCGACGGCACACCTTTCTTCTGGGCAGCTTGTACGGCCTGGAACGGCACGCTTAAATCTACGGAGCAGGAATGGGATACGTACCTCAGCCACCGCGCCCAAAATGGCTACAATGTTATTCAGTTCGTAACCACGCAATGGCGCGGCGGCGATAAAAACAGCCTGGGTCAGGTAGCATTTGAAGGCAGCGGCAAAATAAAACTGAACCCGGCGTTTTTCCGGCACCTCGACGGCAAAATAGATAAGATAAACGAACACGGCTTGGTAGCGGCTCCGGTGCTTTTATGGGCTTTAGGTTCGGTGCAGGGCCGCGAGTTAAGCCCCGGTTATTATTTGCCCGAAGAGGAAGCTATTCTGCTGGCCCGCTACATGGTGGCCCGTTACGGCGGCAACCAGGTAATCTGGATTTTGGGCGGCGACGGTAAATACACCGAAGAAAATGAACAACGCTGGAAAAATATTGGCCGCGCGGTATTTAAAGACGAACACCCGGGTTTGGTGGCTTTGCACCCGGGCGGCGGTTCCTGGATAGGCGAGGCTTACGCCCAAGAAAAATGGCTGGATATTATCGGTTACCAATCGGGCCACAACAACAGCGCCCGCACCATTAATTTTATGAACAAAGGCCCGGTAGCCACCACCTGGAGCCAATTGCCACCCCGGCCGCTGATTAATATGGAGCCCGTGTACGAAGAAATTAACCCCAACATAACGGCTGCCGATGTGCGTAATGCCAGTTACTGGAGTGTGTTAAGTGCTCCTGCATCCGGTATTACCTACGGCGCCAACGGCGTTTGGCCGTGGCTGCGCGAAGGCGAAGAAATATTAAACCACGCGGGTAAAGGCGAAAAATCGAGCCGGTGGCACCAGGGCATTAAACTGCCCGGCAGTATGCAGGTGGGGTATCTGGCCAATTTTATGCGAACCCTGGATTGGTGGAATTTGCGGCCTGCTCCTGAATTACTCGTGGCGCAACCCGGCGAAGAGCAGTCCGGCAGTTTTGTATCGGTGGCACGGAGCACCGATGGCAAAACCATGGTGGCTTATCTGCCCAAAGGCAACGCGGTAAAGCTGTACAACTTGCTAAATATTAATTACGAGGCACAGTGGTTTAACCCAGTTGCTAATAAAACCCAAAAAGGTAAAGTGGTTACGCAAAACGGTTTTTTGGTTATTACGCCACCCGCCGATAATAGCGATTATGTGCTGGTTTTACGCCAGAAAAGTTAATATTTATAGAACTTTCACTAAGTTATGGGAAAGTCTCCGTTTGGAAGGGAAGGATGCAGCGGTAAAAACGACAATCTTGTTAAAGGCTGATTTCTTTCTTTTAAGCCGGTAAGTAACCAGTGCCTGAAAATTGGTATTTCCAGGTAGTTTAGCCATAAAAAAGGCGACCGGTAATTAAAATCTGAAATCGTATGACGCACACGGAAATATTAGTGGTGGGCAGTTCTAATACCGATATGGTTATTAAATCGGATAAACTGCCTTTACCCGGCGAAACCGTACTGGGCGGAACGTTTTTTATGAACCCCGGCGGAAAAGGCGCCAACCAGGCCGTAGCAGCAGCCCGTTTAGGTGGTAAAGTTACTTTTGTAGCGAAAGTGGGCAGTGATATTTTCGGACAACAGGCTTTACAACAATTTGGGCAGGAAGGCATAAACACTGCGTACGTAACCGTAGATGCGGAACACCCTTCCGGAGTAGCCCTGATTAATATTAACCAAAACGGAGAAAACTGCATTGCCGTGGCGCCGGGCGCGAATGGCCAGTTAAAGCCCCGCGACGTGGCGGCGTTGGAAGCGGCAGACACCAACACCATTGTTTTACTGCAGCTAGAAATTCCTTTAGCAACAGTTGAATACGTTATCCGGCAGAGTTACGAAAAAGGCTTGCGGGTAATTTTAAACCCGGCGCCGGCTCAAACGCTGCCACCCGATTTATTTCCGTTGCTCTACCTGATAACCCCCAACGAAACCGAGGCCGAAATATTAACCGGAATCCGGGTGACCGATACCGATACGGCCCGAATAGCAGCAGCTAAATTACAAGCGCTGGGTGTTGCGAATGTAATTATAACGATGGGTGCCAGGGGAGCTTTTCTCCAGGGTGATTCAGTTTCTGAATTAATTCCGGTACCGGTGGTTACCGCTACCGATACCACGGCGGCCGGCGATTGTTTTAATGGCGCTCTGGCGGTGGCTTTGGCCGAAAATCAACCTTTAAGAGCAGCCGTAACTTTTGCCGGCAAAGGCGCCGCAATTTCGGTTACCCGCCTGGGCGCCCAAGCCGCTATGCCTTACCGGAAAGAAGTTGACGCCATGGCGGCGCAGGATTTTACCTAAAGTTATCAGCCGCTGTTCAGGCATGTTACCTTCTTTCTGAAACCTAAATTTTAATATATTAGGAGCGATATGACCAGCCAATGCCGCTGCGCTCATTTTTAAAAGCATGAAGAAACTGCTCTATATTTTATTCCTGATTTTACTAATAAGCCACGTAGGTTTAGCGCAGTACCGGGTTATTCTGGATGCTGATATTGATTCGGATGTGGACGATGCCGAAGCCCTGGCCATGGTGCATACTTTAGCCGACCAGAAGAAAATAAATTTCCTGGGGATAATTGTTACCAGCGACGACCCGTATGCCGCCGAATGCACATCAGCCATTAATCAATATTACGGCCGGCCGCGGTTGCCCATTGGCGTACTAAAGAACCAACCAAACTTAAAAAATCATTCCCGTTATACCCGCCAGGTAGCCGCCGAATATCCGCACCAGCTAAAATCGTACGAAAAGGCCGAAGATGCCACGGCTCTGTATCGGAAACTACTGAGCAAAAGTCCGGATGCCTCGGTGGTAATAATTACCATCGGGCATTTAACTAATCTGCAAAATTTATTAAAATCCGGGGGTGATAAATATTCGCTCTTAAGTGGTAAGGAACTGATAAATAAGAAAGTAGCCAAGTGGTTATGTATGGGCGGTCAGTTTCCGGCGGGCAAAGAAGCTAATTTTTACCGGCCCGATCCGGGCTCTACGGTTTACTGCCTGCAAAACTGGAAGCAACCGGTAATATTTGCCGGCTGGGAAGTAGGTGAAAAAATTAAGACCGGCGGCGAATATTTAAAAAGCAAACTCACGCCGGCCAGTCCGGTTTACCGCGCCTACGAATTATACAATAATTTTAAAGGCCGGTCCAGTTGGGATCAGGTGGCCGTGTTTTTATTAACTGCGGAAGCCGATAAATATTTCGAGACAGTGCGGGAGGGCTATTGTCAGGTAAATGCCGATGGCAGTAATCAGTGGTTGCCAGGCAACGCCAGCAACCAGGCTTATGTACAATTTAAGCCGGACGTTAATTACGAAGAAATTGGCCGCCTGATGGATGATATGGCGATAAAATAGGCTACCTTTTATTGCTATAGCGGGTGTTCCGCTGCAATCTTAAACGCAAACCTAAACTAGTTTTATGCCGTTGAAAAATAATTTACTGCTAATATTTAGTTTAACCCTGCTGCTATTATCGGCCCAAGCCCAAATCAGAGCCAAAAAAGAAACAGCTAAATCAACAGCCGGTAAAACCATCTACAGGAAAATAAAATTACTGTGTTTTCTGATTGTTTTCTTAGGAATAGTTCAGGTAAGCCTGGCTCAAAGCGTGAGTATTGCCAATCAAGTTAAATCGCCGCGGGCTTCCTATGCGGTGGCTATGTTGGAAAAATACCTGATAAAGCAGGGCTACACGATAAAAAAAGCGCCGGCCGATTTTGCCATTGCGCTGAACGTAAATACCAGTAAACTCGGCAGCGAGGCATACACCATTTCACCGGCTGGTAAAAAGATTACCATTACCGGGGGCGACGGAACCGGCCTGATTTACAGTACCCTTTCGGTAGCCGAAGACATACGCAACGGCACCAAACTGCAAAATATTAAAGCCCGGAGCGAAAGCCCAAAATTACCTTTTCGAGCCATCAAATTCGACCTGCCCTGGGATACTTACCGCCATAGTTATTCGCTCGACCAGCACATTGAAACCTGCCGCGATGTGAACTATTGGCGTGCTTTCCTGGATATGATGGTCGAAAACAGGTTTAATGCCCTAACCTTGTGGAACCTGCACCCTTATACTTACATGATTAAGGCGAAGAATTTTCCGGAGGCTACGCCCTTTAACGATCAGGAATTACGGGAGTGGCAAAATTTATTCCGGAGCATTTTCCGGATGGCCAAAGAACGAGGCATCGATACTTACCTAATTCCTTTCAATATTTTTGTTAGTCCGGAATTTGCCAAAGCCCATAACGTGGCGATGGATAACCTGGAACATCATTTTTTTGTGAAAGGCGACACTTCCGAAATTATTAAGCGGTACACCCGCGAAAGTGTCGCGCAGGTGCTGCAGGAGTACCCGGATCTGACCGGTTTCGGGCTTACCCTGGGCGAAGGCATGGGCGGCATGACCCCGCAGGAACGCGAAGACTGGATGAAAGAAACCATTATCCAAGGAATGCGCCTGGCCGGTCGCAAATCAAAACTGGTACACCGGATTCCTTTTTCGGGTAATACCGGCTCGTTGGGTGCTACTACCGTGGAGATGGAGCAGATTACCCGCAAAGGCATTGAAAAAGAAGCAGCTATGGATTTCATTAGTCCGCCTATCTGGGCCGATTTAAAATTTAACTGGTCGCATGCGCACTCTACGCCCAAGTTAATTAAAGTACACGGGGGCAAATTGTACGGCACTTATTTTAACCCGGTACCGCAAGATTATAAAATAACCTGGACCGCCCGCAACGAAGATTTCTTTTGCCTGCGCTGGGGTGTACCCGGTTTTGTGCGCGAACACATTAACCAAAATTCCCCGGCTTATGTAGGCGGCTATTTTATCGGCTCCGAAACCTATATTCCGGCCAAAGATTATTTTACCAAAATCAGCGGACCAGTTGACTGGCGGTATGCCTTTGAACGGCAGTGGCTTTTTTATAAAATTTGGGGCCGGCTGTTGTATAATCCGGCTACACCCGATGCGGTTTTTAAAGCCGAGTTTACCCGCCGCTACGGCCCAGCCGGAGAAAATTTATTGCAGGCCTCAGCCCTGGCCGGCAGCACGCCTTTACGTTTAGCCTCTTCCTACGATTTTACCTGGGATTTTTCGCTTTATAGCGAGGGTATGCTGGCTTTGGACTCAAAAACAAAAAGAGTGGGGTATATTTCGGTGGACCGGCAGATTAACCAACCCCCGTTGGACCCGGACTACGTTTCGGTGGCGGATTATGTAAAAGCTGTTGCCAAAGACAGCTCTTTCCCGGAAAATAAAATTACCCCGCCCAAACTGGCCCAAAGGCTGGAACAGGATTGCCAGAAGGCGTTAGGTTTGGTTGAGAATATTAATACTGCCGGCAACAACACCCTCCTGTACGAGGTAGCCGATATAAAAACTTGGGCTAACCTGGGATTACATTTCGCCGAGAAGCTGAAAGGTGGGGTGGCGCTACAAACTTACCGGTTGAAAGGCGGCGAAGAAAATAAACAAAATGCCATCAAGCACCTGGAAAAAGCCCTGCATTTTTGGGATGAAGTAATTGCCATTACCCGGCCCATTTACCACGACATGCCGTTGGTGCATTACAGCGAGCAGGATGGCAAATCCTGGCAACAAAACGACCATCTTCGTTTTCATTGGGAAAAAATCAGGCCCGATGTAGCGAAAGATATCCAGATTGCCCGCCAATCTAAGGCCAATTCGGCTGCGGATTAAATAAAATTTTCTGAAGAAATTCTATTATCTTTTAAGTTTTAATACCAAGCTTTAGGGATGTTAAATTAGAAGCTGTTTATTATTTTTCGAACAGAATTTGGTACCATTAGTGGTGTTATCACCGCCAATTCTGAAGCTTCTGCCAGACTACTTGCTGGTGAAAACACCCAGCAAGGGCTGCTGTTTTATCTAATTTCTAAAATGCGCAACGGCTTCGTAACCTGCATACCTGATATTCTCTCATATTTTTAAATTATTCCAGTAATCACTCCCGGAATTTAATACGGGAAATACCGCTTTTAAGAATAATCTCTTTGTCCTGCCACACAAAGGTACCGGTTACATTCAGGGGTAAAATTACTTCGGCGTACATGCCGGTTTTACCTTTCCGCTGAAGACTAACTTTAATTTCCCCGGCGGGGTGGGGCATGGTGGCTTTGGCTTCGTTTAACTCACCCAGTGCCGGCTCTACCCGCACGGTAGCAAAGCCGGGTTTATCGGGCATGATGCCGCAAATAGTAGCCAGAAAATCGTAATTAGGACTGGCGCTCCAGGCGTGGCAGTCGGAGCGGGCCGGTTCGGGTTTTTCGGCAAAAGTAGTTAACCCAATAGCCAGCATATTACGCCAGGGGGTAAGCTGCGAATAATATAAATCGGCCATGCCGGCTTTTTTTAAGGCTTGTGTCAGGTAAAAACGGTAGTAGAAAGTGGCCTGGCCTAAGGTTTGGTCTTGTAGTATTTTTTCCATTACTTCTTTGCTTTCCTTAGCCGGAATGGTACCGGTCAGGATGGCCATAATATTGGCGTGCTGGCTATATTTCTTTTTTTCAGGCGTGTTTGCCATTAAGGTTTTCTCGTGGTCGAAGCACAGGCGGTACGTATTCTGGCTTAATTCCTGGGCAAGCTTTTTATAGCGCGCGGCTTCTTCTTTCTGGTTAAAATAATCGAACAACTGGGCCGCTTGCTGCAGGGTATAAATATATTGCAAGGTAATTATAGACGAATTACCATTGTCCGCGCCTTCGGGTACGCCTTCGGTAAAAGCATCGGTGTAGTCTACAAAATTCCACCATTGCATCGGACCTAATATTCTTTTATCCTGGTCAATTTTTTTCTCGTACCAGTCCAGCACACCGCGGGCAGCCGTTAAATATCCTTTTACAAAACTAGCATCGGGGCGGTGCATCCAATAGTCGTACAGCATCGAGACCCAGAACAAAGAAAAGGTAGGAATAACCTGGAGGCGGTTGCTCGGATAGCGGCCCTGCGTTAATCCTTCGGGTACCCGTGAGTTGTAGAAATCCGTAATGGCTTTGCGCATCAGCCGGTCGTCGCCGGTTACGTACAACGAAATTAAAGCCTGAATGCGGGTATCGGCTTCGTACTGCAACTGCTCGTAATAAGGGCAATCGTAGTAAGTTTCGCCGGCGCACAAGCGGGCGGTGCGCCAGCCTACCTGCCAGATTTCCTTTAAAGAATTATCGTTGCTGGTAAAACTGGCTTTGGCCTGAAACGGATAGCCGGTATACTGGCCGTATAAATCGTTAATAATTAAGGGTTGCGCTTTGGTTTGAATATCCAGTTGTAAGTAGCGGAACGTGCGCAGCCACAGCGGCCGGAACAAGCGGTTGGTACCGCCATCGGGTAGAAAGCGGTCGTAGTTGCCAATAATTTCTTTCCCTTCTATTTCGTCGCGATTGCCTTTTACGCCATTTTTAAATAAAGCTTCGGCATAGGTAAGGGTTACGGAAGCACCTTTACCGCCGGTGGTAATTAACTCGGGGTAGGCTACCGTGTTAAAGCCTTGGTCGAGCAGCACGCTGGCTTTGGTATTGGCCGGAATAATAAGTGCACTGTTGCCCGTCAGAAATTTATCTTTTACCCCGCTGATACCCGTGGTGCGGCGCACTTCTTGCAGGCGTTGTTTTGTTTCTTCCATCAGCGGAATGCTGCGCGGAACCAAAGTCCAGAGGTTATCGGTGCCGTAACCCAGGGGAGCCGGGTTCGCAATTTGCCGGGCCGCCGACCATTTTGTGTCGTTAAATTGCAGGTTTTCCCAGCCCCAGGGATAAGCCGCGGCGTTTACCTCATCGCCGGGACCGATAACCATATAGCTTTTTAAACGGGCGCCATTATCGGTAGAGCAAGGCGTGTAAGAAACATTCTCGGTTACTTTCCAGGTTTTATCGGTGTTAATTATTTTCTCTGCTTCCGAATCGCCCTGCACCAAAAAGGCCGTTTGGTTAGAAACCTGCGCCACCGGGGCGTGCTCGCCCATATTCCACACCACCGCACTAATAATATTTGGACCGCTCTTTAAAAACGGAGCCAGATCAACAGTTTCGAAATGCCAGTTATACAAGTCGCCGCGAGCGGGCCCGTTGCAAACAGCTTTGCCGTTTACCAATAAGCGGTAACGGTTATCGCCGGAAACGTGAATAATAAATTTAGCAGGTGTTGTTTTTAAATCGATTATTTTCCGGAAATGGTAAATGCCATAGTCCCGTTGCGGCACATCGGGGCAAGTAATCCAGTAAGCCGGCCAGTGGCTATTGAGTAATTTGGGGTTAACCGGTATTGATTGGGCACTGCTTATAGCAATGCTGCCGAAGAACAGCAGCATCAGCAATATAGCTTTATTCATATTAAATATTTACTTTTTAAGAAAGACAAACCGGCTAAAAATAAGCAGAAAGGTTGAGATGCCCGAAAATTTATTTGTCTTTAGGAGTTGGAAGATAGAAATGAGTAGTGTAAAAATTGGGCTGAGGTTTACAATTGTAAATAGTATCTCGGTACAAGTGTTGTATTTAATATTTAAAAAAACAGTTGAGAACTGGCTCTTAATATATAATATTAGCTTCCACAAACTTATGCCTGAGGGAAACATTAATAAAAAAGGTAATCTGTAATCAGTCCAATGCAAAGTCAGAGATGAATAATTAATGTCTAATTGAGTGATTAAAATATATCAAAAAGCCTAAAGTTATTAATGGAAGAAAAGCCCACAAAACCATTTTCCAAGGTTTTGTTTTCTCAGATTGACGAGATTTGTGATTAAAATAGCTTTCAACTTCGAGGTATTTATCTTTGTAGATAAAAAGGAAATAATTGGTTATGTAGAAGGGGGCCGTATATAAAAAAGCTGAAAAGTATACGTTACCAATTATTAAAAATGGCTCTAAATAAAACAGGGCAACAAATGCTATTATATTATATAACCAAATAAACTCCCAAAGGCCAAAATACAGGAAAGCCATAAATAATGGGTCTTGGCTTCTTCCAACTCCTGAAAAGTACCTGTAAAAATTAAAGAAAATCTTATGGTATATTCCCAAGCGTTATAAATCGAAAGATTTATATAACATGAAGAAATTTGTTTTGGATTTACTAACAAGCTTCTTCTTAATACAAAAGATATAATTACTTAAACCCCTTTGGTGGCAGCTTTCATTTTGGCCAAGGCGGTTTGGGCTACCAGCAAAGCATCCTGGGTATAGTAACCTTTGTTAAATACTTCAAAAGAAATAATCAGCGGTTTATCGGGTTGGCGGAGGGCTTGTAAAATGCGGCCAATGGGTGCTACGCCTTCGCCGGTATAAATGCGGTCGGCATCGGTAATGGTGGCCGGCGAAGAACTGGCGCTGTAATCGTTCACGTGAAATATTTCGATGCCGGGTTTACCTACCAAATGTAAGCTGTCGAGGCTGGTGCCGCCTTTGTATAAATGGTACACATCGAGCAAGAGTCGGGCTGACGGATGACCGCTTTCGGTGGCAACGTACAATACTTCGCTCAGGCGGCTTAAATTCTTCGAAAACCCCCAGAGTTCCAGTTGCGGTACTACGCCGGTTTGGTCGCCCAGTTCTAATATTTTGCGGTAACGTTCGGCGGCTTTTTTCAGGTCAAGACCCGGCGTGTTGGTAGCGCCGGCGGGTGGGGCAGCGGTGCGCTTACAGCCCAATTGCGCCAGCAGTTCCATTTCGCGTTTTAATAAATCCAAGCCTTTTTGGCGGGCCGCATCATCATCCACAATCCAGTTGGCGAAACCAATGGCATTCTCTATTTTCAGGCCTAAGTCACCAATGCGTTTGCGGGCATCCGCAATTGTACCGCCACCGCTCAGATAGGTTTCCAGCGAGTTCATCCAGATTTCGACGGAGCGGAAGCCGGCTTTGGATGCGGTTTCGAGTTCTTTAACAAAACCTAAATTTTGGCCCCGGATGGTGCTCATGTTCAGGCAGTATGTAAAAGCTAGTTTAGGTGCCGGTTTGGCCAGGTTTACTTCGGGTAACAACGATAAGCCTACGGCAGCGCCCAGTGCTTTTAAGGAATTTCTGCGGTTTAATAATGAATCAGCCATACCGTAAAACTAATATTTAAGCGTTAAATTACAACCGTTCTGATTAAGAATTCCGGCTAACAAAAGCGGCAAAATTATTAATTCGGGGGAAGCGTACTGGAATTTTATTTCATACCGCGTACCTTTAATATTTGCAGCCGGTTTAGCATAAGCACTATTTCGCTTTAAATTAAATCTAAGCCGGTTTAAATTTTAACTTCATCATGTATCGTTCAAGATTTAATATTTTTTTTCAGTTTGCAGCCCTGGTTTTTTTGCTGACGGGGACTTTTTCGGCACAGGCGCAAACGCCCATATTTACCCGCCAGGATACCCTACGCGGTTCTATTACCGCCGAGCGGGCTTGGTGGGATCTGACTTATTACCACCTGGATATAAAAGTAAACCCCGCCGACAGTACCATCCGGGGCAAGAATACCGTGCAGTACAAGGTGCTGCAGCCCAGCCAAACCATGCAAATGGACTTGCAGCCGCCCATGCGCATTGAGCAGGTAACCCAAAACGGTAAAACCGTCACTTTCACCCGCGAAGGCAACGCGTATTTTCTGAAGCTAACCGAAAAGCAAACGCCAGGCAAAATAAATAAAGTAGAGGTGGTGTACGGCGGTAAGCCCCAGGTGAGTAAAAATCCGCCCTGGAGTGGCGGCGTTACCTGGCGCAAAGATGCCAACGGCAATCCGTTTGTGGCTACTTCGGTGCAGGGCGACGGCGCCAGTTTGTGGTGGCCCTGCAAAGACCACATGTACGACGAACCCGACAGCATGCTCATTAGCGTAACGGTGCCCCAGAAATTAACCGATGTATCGAATGGCCGGCTGCGGAAAGTGGTACAGAACAACGATGGCACCAAAACCTTTCATTGGGCGGTAACTAACCCCATTAACAACTACGGGGTAAATATTAATATTGGCGATTACGTGCACTTTGGCGAGAAATATCCCGGCGAAAAGGGTGTGCTGGATTGCGATTATTACGTGTTGCGCGACAACCTGGACAAAGCTAAAAAACATTTTGCCGAAGTGCCGCGCATGTTAAAGGCTTTTGAGCATTGGTTTGGCCCGTACCCTTTTTACGAAGACGGTTATAAACTGGTAGAGGTGCCTTACTTGGGCATGGAGCACCAAAGTTCGGTTACGTACGGCAATAAATACCAAAACGGCTACCTGGGCAAAGATTTGAGCAAAACCGGTTGGGGCCTGAAGTTCGATTTTATTATTGTGCACGAATCGGGGCACGAGTGGTTTGCCAACAATATTACCTATAAAGATATTGCCGATATGTGGATTCACGAGAGCTTTACGGCTTACTCCGAAAACCTTTTTCTGGATTATCACTTTGGCAAAAAAGCTTCGGCCGAATACGTAATTGGTACCCGGGCTAATATTCAGAACGACCGTCCTATTATAGGCAAGTACAATGTAAACTACAGTGGCTCCGGCGATATGTACTACAAAGGCGCCAACATGCTGCACACGCTCCGGCAAATTGTAAACAGCGATGCCAAGTGGCGCACCATTTTGCGCGGCCTGAACAAAACTTTTTACCACCAAACCGTTACCACCGGGCAAATAGAAGATTACCTGAGCAAACAAACCGGGCGCGACCTGAAACCATTTTTCGACCAATACTTGCGCGATGTACGAATACCCGTGCTGGAGTATACTTTTAAAGATAACAAGCTGCAATACCGCTGGAACAATGCCGTAGCCGGGTTTAACATGCCCGTAAAAGTATACCTCAACGACAAAGAAGCCTGGCTGGAACCCACCCCCAACTGGCAGGAACTAAAAGAAACCCCCTCCAAAGCCAAACTAAAAATAGATCCTAATTTTTACGTAACGGCTTCGAATAAACCCAAAATATAAACCCATCTTATAAAGCAGTGTTGAATCAGGGCCATTAACGTAATCACTTTACTGGCGGGAGGCTCCGTCTCGTGTCTTAACCAGAGTAAACAATAATGACAGATAAGGGAAATATGCTACCAGAATCAATTCTATTCCACGAAATTAGTACCCTTATTGAACAGAGCCATATAAAGGTAGTCTCTCAAGTAAACAGCACCATGACCCTACTTTTTTGGCAGGTAGGCAAACGAACCAATGAATTTATACTGGCACATAAACGAGCTGAATATGGCCAGCAAATTATCGTTTCGCTGTCAGGACAATTGGAAGAACGCTTTGGCAGGAGCTTCGGAGAAAAAAATTTACGGAGAATGCTGCAATTTGCGAGTGTGTTTCCAGAACCTGAAAAAGTCGTTACACTGTCACGACATTTAAGCTGGTCGCACTTTCTGGTCTTGTTGCCGCTGAAAACAGCAGAAAAACGATTGTTTTATGCCCAGCGGACCATTCAGGAGAAGTTGAGTGTCCGGGAACTTCGGAAACAAATTGAGCAAAAAGCTTATGAACGCACAGCAATTGCGGATGCGCAATTACCAAATAAAGAACATCACCTCTCCGGTAGTTTTAAGGATCCTTACCTATTAGATTTCCTGAACTTACCGGCTGGTTATCTTGAAAATGACCTGGAAACCGCTATCTTGAGAGAACTTGAAAAATTTATTCTAGAGGTAGGGAAGGGTTTTGCCTTTGTAGAACGGCAAAAACGGATGATCATTGACGGGGAAGATTATTACTTAGACCTGCTGTTCTATCACCGTAAGTTGAAACGGTTGGTCGCCATTGAACTAAAGATTGGCAAGTTCCAGGCAAAACACAAAGGCCAAATGGAGCTATACCTCAAATGGTTGAATAAACACGAGAAAGAGGAAGGCGAAGAAGCACCAATTGGACTCATCCTTTGCGCAGAAACGAGCCGGGAACAGGTAGAGCTGCTGGAAATGCATAAAGATGGCATTATGGTAGCCGAATATTTGACTGAGTTGCCACCCCGAAAAGAATTGGAACGGCGCTTACAGAAAGCATATGTAGAGGCAAAAGAAGTAATAGAAAAAAGGAAACAACTGGAATAAAAAGAAACACTAAAATACAAGGAATAAAATGAAAGCACGATGCCTTAATAATGTGTATATCAAATAAAAATGAGTCATTAACATAACCATTGTGCGAGAGCGAGGCTCCACATCGTGCCTTTTTTATCAGCCCTTAGGCCTGTGGTACACCTAAAAATACATGTTTCTTTCAAGAGCGAATACAGCAAGATAAAGCTCACTAAACCCAAAGAGCGAACTTTGCTGAAATGGATTTTCTCCAAACTGCCTGGAGGGTAGTAGCTACAGGCTATTTTTCAAAGCTGGGTAAAACCGGTTTTTTTAGTTCGTATACGGGTAGAATTATATTAATTTGTAAATATTGTTATAATCCCAAATTGAATAAAGTATGAATATAACACCCGAGCACAATGCTAGAATGGCAAAAATGACATTTGCATCCGTATATCCGCACTATATCACAAAAGTACAGCGCAAAGGCCGGACAAAAGAAGAATTACACCAAGTTATAGCGTGGTTGACGGGCTTCGAAGATAAAAAACTGCAAGAGCTGGTTGAGAAGAAAGTGACTTTCGAAACATTCTTTGAAAATGCAAAATTGAACCCCAATGCGCACCTCATTACAGGCGTAATTTGTGGCTACCGGATAGAAGAAATTGAGAATCCTTTAACAAAACAAGTAAGGTATTTAGACAAGTTAGTGGACGAATTAGCAAAAGGCAAGAAAATGGAGAAGATTCTGCGACAAGCGTAAAAGCAAATGACAAACGCCACGACAGAAACTTATAGCGGGTAAAGTGCTTCAAAACCGCTGGAAGCTATATGTAAGACCGTTAGTCTGAATAAAATAATGCGAACCTTAAAAATTGTGCTAATAATTATCGTTTGCGCGGCAATTACTATGACCCTTGCTTTAAGGATTATTAAAGTAAACAACGATGAATCAACAACTACAATATTTATTAATGCTGATAAGGGAAGTGAATTTACAGTAGCAGAATATATACCTGTTTCAAAAGAAATATTTATAAACGATTCGATTGTTTTTCCATTAGGTAAAGTTTATGTTCAAAATGAAGTTATGCTGAAGCACCATTTCTTTATTTTTTCTGAATATTTTGAAAAGTCTCCCAACAATGGGAAATACCTTACATATAATTCTGATGGTCTATCCAATAAACACAAGTTTGTGCTTATTGCAAGTAGAACAGATACTACATTTCAAGAAATGAGCTTAACTAAGGCAGTTGAGCCAGATTTGAATAATTACAGTTTAAATAATCAACTTATTGATTTAAGAAATATTCAATATGATGCTACTGACTATGAAAGCTTAGATACATTGAAATTTTATATCAAAAAGGCTACTATCAAGCCTTTTAATTTTCAAACATCAGGCAAAGTAAATTCTACATATAATATAAACAAAATAACCCTTGATAAAACACCAGTGGATTCGGTGTTATTCGTTAAGAAAAAATAATATTACTAAGCTTAATAAAGTAAGTGTATACCAAATCCTGTTTTGCTGTGATTTTGGCATACATACGGCCTGTCAGCCAGAATTTCATTAACCCTTAAGAAGGTAAGCTTTTACCTGGGAATGCTTTCTTGAATATTAACTGATACTTTTTAAATAAACTTCATGAAAAGTTTTGTGTTTACTTTATTAGGTTTCTTGTTTTTTACCCAAAACCTAAATGCCCAGGAAAGCAGGGTACGGGAAGTCCGAAAAAATGTACCATTAGATTCTATTGTTTTAAGTGACCCTTTTATACTGGCCGATCAGAAAACAAAAATGTACTACATGACCGGAACCGGCGGTATGCTCTGGAAGAGTAAAGATTTGAAGCTATGGGAAGGACCTTATCAGGTAACGAAAACCGACCCAAATTCCTGGATGGGACCAAAGCCCATGATTTGGGCGGCCGAAATTCATGCGTATAAAGGTAAGTACTATTATTTTGCCACTTTCACCAACCGGGCCGTAATGATAGATACGGTTAGGGGCAATGCCATCGAACGCCGGGCCTGCCATGTGCTGGTAAGCGATAAACCCGATGGCCCCTTTGTACCTATGCAAGACCCTACTTATTTGCCGGCCAATATGCCTACCCTGGATGGAACGCTCTGGGTAGATAAAGACGGCAAGCCCTATATGGTTTACTGCTACGAATGGCTGCAGAACTGGAACGGCACGATGGAGAAGATCCAACTAAAACCCGATTTAAGCGGCACCATTGGAAAAGGAAAAGTTTTGTTCCGGGCCAGCGATTCTCCCTGGAGCCGGGAAAAAGATGAAAATGGCCAGGAGAAACCAAATAAAGTAACAGATGGGCCTTACTTATTTAAAACCAAAACCGGGCGCTTAGGCATGATTTGGACCAGTTGGATTCATGATGTTTACACCCAAGGCGTGGCTTATTCAGAAAGCGGTACCCTCGACGGCCCCTGGATTCATGAAAAAGAACCGATTACGCCGCTCAACTTCGGACACGGGATGTTGTTCCGCACCTTAGATGGCAAGTTGCTAATGTCCATTCATAGTCATAAAAGTATAAACGGCCGCTATCGCCGCATTCCGCACTTGTTCCAAGCAGATTTATCGGGTGATAAGCTAGTGGTAGGCAAGCTTTATAGCCCGAAATAAAAGGCCAGAGGCCAGAAGAAAAATCGCGAGCGGGACGCTCGCGCTAGGGGATAGTGAAGAAATATCAGTTTAAACTAAAACCGCCGGCCTCAGATAGAACTCAGACCGGCGGTTTTAGAGGTTAAAAACTGATTAACAAAAATCGAACAACGATTAACGAACAACGGATAACGAAAGGCTACTTTGCTAACTGGGCAATTTTTTCCAGCGGAATGGTGTCGGCTAAACGTAAAATATCGGCTTCTTTGGTGTCGTCCATTTTTAAATTTACCAGGGTGTTCTGCATTGGGATTTGTAAGTCGTAGTTTACTTTTTTGGTTTCGGTGTCTTCGTTTTTGTATAACACAGCTTTGTAGCCCTGCACTTTTACTACTTTTTGCTTGCCGTCGCCGGAGTTACCCACAAACGGAATAGCCAGGAATGTATTCAGGCTGTTAATGAGTGGTGAATTATTAATTACATCGATGCTGGCGGTTTTGGCACCGGTGCCGTAGGTGCGCTGCACAAATAAACCCATGCCGCCGGTACTGCCGCTGCCAGTGGTGTTATCGTCTTTGGTGTTGGCGGTTAAAGCATCCATTTTGGTCGGCAATAATTTCAGAATGTCTTTCCCGATGGCAGCATCTATCTCACGCAGCATTTGTTCCATGGCAAAACGCGAGTTGCCTAAGTTGCCGGCTGTATAGGCGGTGCGGGCGGCCGTTAAATTTTTAGAAAAGTCCTGGGCCTGTGCCCGGAAAAAGAATACGCTTAAAAGTAAAAGCAGGAATATATTTTTCATGTTTAATAGTGTCTTTTAGTAAAGTAATATTTTTGAACCCGGCTTATTTTTCGCCGAGCATTTTTTAATACCGTCAATATCCAGGGTATTGGCAGCGGCCAGCATATCCTGCTCATTCTTAAAGTTTACGCCTTCGTAAACCACCACCGAGGATTGGCCAATGGGCACACTGACTTTATACCCGCTGTCTTCATCATACTCAATAATGGCACGGTTGTTTTTTACTTTGGTTTGTTTCCAGTTTTGTTTGCCACCCGAAGTTTGGGCCGCAGCACCGCCATTGGCAAAGTACAGGTTCAGGCCGGTCATCAGGGCCGCATTATTTGCTATAGCAATCCGCAGTTCTTTATCGGCATTGTCTTTATACTGGCGCTGAATGGTTAAGCCTACCCAGCCCCAGCCGGTGCTGGTAACCTGGTCTTGCTCGGCGTCTTTTTTCAGGCCGCTGATGGTTTCGGGCAACGATTTTAGTATTTTCTGGCCGATTTCCATTTCTACTCCCAACATGGCCTGCTGAATAGCGTAACGGGCTTCGCCGTATTTACCGGCCTTGAAAGAACCTTCGGCATCGGTTAAATTAGCTTTTACATCGGGTGGGGTAGAAACCAGGCCGGCGCCCCCTTTGTTGCCGGCCCGGGAGCCTGAACTTGTTTCAGCTGCGCCAGTACTATTGGCGGGCTGACTGCGGTCTACACCCATGGCTTTGTCCACGGCTTGTTCGGCTTTTCGCTCAATGTTTGACCTGACGCGGTTCAGGAGCACCTGCCCCGAGGCAGCTTCGTGCAGCAGGCATAAACTTACAGCAATCATTAAACCAGGTAATTTTTTCATAGTTTTTTAGTTAATGGTGTTTGGATTATTAATTTTGCTAAAACTTTGATAAAGTTATAAAATATCTTTTTTAGTTAATAAAAATTCAAATATTTATTTTCAGTTTGTTTCAAAAAGCTTCTTAATATTTCGTATTGCACAAGAATTAACCTTTATAGCGCTAGAAGATGCGGAAAATAATACTTAACTTGGCGGTAAGTCTGGATAGTTTAATTGAAGGTCCGAATGGTGAGTTTGACTGGTGTTTTACCGACCAGGATTATGGCATGACGCCGTTTCTGGAAAGTATTGACACGGTAATATTCGGGCGTAAGAGTTACGAGTTAATGTTGCAGTATGAGGCAGAGCCATATCCGGGTAAATCGAAATACGTGTTTTCCCATCAGCTGCAAACCAAAGTTCTCAATACCCAGGTGGTAGCCGGCAATGTGAAAGAGGTAGTTAACCAAATACGCCGGCAGCCCGGTAAAAACATCTGGCTTTTCGGCGGGGCCGAATTAACAAGAGATTTTTTGAACGCGGATTTGGTAGATGAATTGCAACTATCTATTCACCCGATAATACTGGGGCAGGGCAAGCCCCTATTTATTGATATTCAGGAGCGAAAACATTTTCGGTTTACCGATGCTAAAACATACAGTTCCGGACTGGTACAGGTTTTTTACGAGCGTGACGCGCTACTGCCGGGTAAGGTTTAAATAAACCGGACCAACAACAGCCCGAACCAAATGAATATTTTGATTTGGTTCGGGCTGTTGTTGGTCCGTTTGGTAAAATATAAACAAATTGCCGGCTAAACGATTACTGGTTTAGTGTTAGGTAAGCGTTTAGCCGCAAGGATATTTTAAGAGGGTGATTCTCCCATTTCCTCGGTTTGGGTAAGCAAGGCTACGGTTAAGCCCATTAAACCGGCTCCCAGAAAAGTATTGCGGGCCCGTTGGTTATGCGCAAACCCAAATAACCACGGAGCGGTTACGGCCAAGGCATTCGCAGCCAAATCTATCATTAAATGGGTTTTAAAGGGCATTACCCGGAACAGCCCTAACTCGTAGCGGGTAAAAACACTGTACAGCAAGGCCCCGCTACCCATTACGCGGCATAAGGTAGTAGCGGTTTCTTCCTGGTCTTTAAAGCCTGCCAACTCCGGGGCGGCCGATACTATGGCAGCATATTTATAATCTATTATTCCGTGGACAAATCTGTTTATTGGTTTTTCCATTTTGCTGGCAAATTAAGGTTAAAAAAGCCGGTTCCACTTTCGGGTAAATTCCCGTAAATTAAACGACCGGATTTTTCAGAATACGCACCCAATTCATCTGTGTTTTGCCTGGCCCGAAAAGAATTTTATAACCTAAATCAAGCGGTGCTTTTACCTGGAAAGCTAACCTGGCTGCCCATAATATTTTTTAATTATTACTAATCAGCGACTATTAAAGAACCCCAATTAACTACCTCCTGCTTTTAGCAGGTTTAATAGTTTAAAGAAAGCGAGGTGCTAATTAGCTACCAACTCCTCGGCTAATTCTAAATGCTCGCGGGTAACATATTGCCGGCTGTCTCTCACTACTCTTCCGTGCCCCAGATACACAAAGCACGGGAACTCATCCTGGGGTCGGTTGGCTTCAAACAGCAGTCTGTAAAAAGAGTGTATAATATAAATCTTCCTGTTCTGGTTATTAAATGCAAGGAAATATTCACTGGTATCGTAAAGGTGTTTCATAAATAAATGGCGTGTTTTTATTAGGGTTGTTGTCTAAACAGCTGCTTGTTAATTTTAATGGATTTTAAAATGATGTTTTGCATATTTAGATCTTAATGCTTATTGCTTTATAAACTTATGCAAGGAAACTTTGTCGTGTATTAAAATAGGATTATAATTATTTATACGTTGTATATTCTGCTTAAATGGGTGTTTTTATATAATGATAGCAAGGTATATATAAGTAAAACGTTTTGCAAGTATTTGCACAAAATAATGTTTATGGTTTCTGCTTTACCTTTGGTTTGTAACTTGTTGCTGGGTTTGATTTCCCCCTTGTTTAAGGCCGAATGGCTATTTGGGCTTGTAAATATCAGCGGCAGGCTAATGCAATAATATAAAAATTACTATTATGAATATTTTTATATAAGCTAGGGTAGTTTTATGAGAGATTATATGGTTAAATGATAAGTATCATTCTAATTGGCACCGGTACTCAGATTTAAACATAACGTGAGTGGTGTTGCAATCGGAAAACCTATTTTCAGCATGGTAAGAACTATAAAATAATAGCTTATAATTGCCACTTAAAATCAAACATTATTAGGGATAATGGAAGCAGGTTATAGCGTTCGGGAAGTAAAAGAAGCCGACATTCCGCAATTATATGATTTGTACCGGCAAGTAGCCGCCGCTGGTGGCTTAGGCCGAACTCCTGCCGAAATTTCTATTGCCTATATCCAGGATTTTGTAACTAAAAGTTTAGAAAGAGGGCTGATACTGGTGCTTAATCCCAAGGGAGATGAAACCCGGATTGCCGGGGAGATTCATGGTTATTCTTTAGGCCTGCAGACTTTTGCGCATATATTGGAGCAGGTTACCATGGTGGTGCACCCTTCTTTTCAAGGCACAGGTCTGGGAAAACTGCTTTTAAACAGCCTGCAGTTGCAGATTCAGGAGAAAATGCCCCACATTAAAAAAGTGGAGTTAATGTGCTTTGGCAATAACCAGCGCGCGTTAAATTTGTACCTACACAATGGTTTTGAAATAGAAGGCCGCCGGAAAAGCCGGGTACTTTTAGCGGATGGTACTTTTACTGATGGTATTGCCCTGAGCTGGTTTAATCCGGCTTATACCGGATGAACGAAAGGCTACCCTATTGTTAATCAAAAAATATTTACGTTCTGTTTTAATTGTCGTGGGGTCTTGCTTTATTTAAGACTTTTACGGCCTTTTAATTTTCTTCGGAAAACCATGCAAGATAAAAACTTTCAGTCAGGCGCCCGCCGCTTTAACCCAATCACTGTTATTAAATATTACCTGCTGGCTGGGCTGTTGCTGGCGTTTGCCAGGGTTTCGGTAGGGCAGGATAAACCATTGCAGTTGGCAAAGCCGCTGGAGCAGGGGCATTCGCATAACGATTACTGGCGATCCCGGCCATTGTTGGATGCCTTAAACCAGGGTTTTAAAAGTGTAGAAGCCGATGTTTTTCTGGTGGACGGGGCTTTGCTGGTGGGTCACAGCAAAAACGAATTAAGTCCGGCTAAAACCCTGGAGTCGATGTACCTGAAGCCCTTGCAAAACATAGCCCGGGAAAATAAAAAATTATACCAGCAACCAAGCGTTCTTTATTTATACATCGATTTTAAAACCGAAGGAAAAAACACTTACGAAAGCTTGGTGCCCGTTTTAGCCCGCTATCAAAATTTGCTGGTAAATCCGCTAAATAAAAGCCGGAGCGGAATGGTAAGGGTTATTCTCACCGGCAACTATCCGCAAGAACAGGTACTGGCCGATAAACAACGACTGGTATTCTTAGACGGCAAAGTAGAAAATCTGTCCCAGAACCTGAATCCGGCATTTTTTCCGGTGGTAAGTGGTAATTGGGCTAAATATTTTACCTGGAAGGGTGAGGGGGCCATGCCGGCAGCCGAAACCCGCCAGTTAGCCGAGTGGGCAGCCCTGGCCCAAAAAAATGGCCAGCAAATCCGGTTTTGGAATATGCCGGAACAAAGCCGTGACCAGATAAACAGTATCTGGCAGGAGCTACTTAAATATCCAGCTATATTAATCGGTACCGATCATCTTGATTGGCTAACCGGAATTCTAACTGATCGCAATAAATAATAGTTTTTATCCCGGTAAGTTTCTCTATATAGTTTAGCCTCGCCAATATGAGCCTTTTTACATATCTTTTCGAATAGATAGGAAAGAAAGGTCGCTACTGCTTTTAGGTATCTAACCAAATTTATATGCTGTCCTATCGCTTTTTAGCGAAATCGATTTTTCCTTTGCTTATCTCCCCCAGTTAAAATGAAAGTAGTAAACGAGTGGGCACGGCAGGCGTTTTTCTTGGTGCAGGCTTAATAATTTGATAACCTCCTTCTTCTCCTGTTGTAATCAACCAATCTTTACTTTGTGCCCATAAATTCTGGTGTGGAGCTCCTTGCGTGATTTATTTTCTCAAACAAGATCTTGTTTATTCCATTTTATGAAAGAACAGTAGATTTTAAATATTATAATTTTATAGATCTTAAATAACATAATAAAAAATTTTAAAGAAGTATTTGCGAATACTAAGATAATTCCCATTCTTTAGGAAATATTAATGAAAGAAATAAAAAGTAAAATCGAAAGCAAGTAAAAGTATATTAAATATGAGAGCTTAACATGTTAGTAATGATTAGTTTATATTAAATAAAGTACGAGGTGTTTGTTGCTATTCGTCTGTGCGCCTCGGATTCACACCATAATTTATTTTAAGAATACAGGACATCGAACCCCTAAACTGTTTGTTATGAATAAAAAAATACCACTAGAAAGTAAAGGAAGCGCCAACCGCCGGTGCGGCCTTTTATTAATGGCGCTATTGGGTATTGTGCCAATAGCAGGCTTTACCAGCGGACTAGAGGCTGCTTCTTCTAAATTAGTAGTATCTGTTACCCTGAATACTATTCGCCAGAATGGTACAGTTACTGGTCAGGTAAAAGATAGTGCGGGACAGCCCTTGCCAGGTGTTTCTGTTTCTTTAAAGGGAACGAACACTGGTACTATTACTGATGCGGATGGCCGCTTTAGTATCGCTACGCCCGATGGCAGCCAGCCGGTGCTTATTTTTACCTATATCGGTTTTGAGAAGCAGGAAGTAGCGGTAGGTAACCAGAGTACGTTAAATATAAACCTCCGGGAGGATGCCAAAAGCCTGAGTGAAGTGGTGGTGGTAGGGTTTGCCACCCAGAAAAAAGTAAACGTAACGGGTGCGGTAGAAATGATAACCGCCGAAGACATCGCTAACCGGCCTACTACTTCAGTTTCTACTGCCCTGCAGGGATTATTGCCAGGTTTAACTGCTATCAGCCCCGATGGATTTCCAGGAGCTACCGGCGCTACGCTCCGGGTGCGGGGCGTTGGTACTACCAATAACTCTAACCCCTTTATTTTAGTAGACGGCATTCCGGGAGTGGATATTAACTCGCTTAACCCCGATGACATTGAAAGTGTTTCGGTACTGAAGGATGCGGCTTCGGCGGCTATCTATGGTTCCCGGGCAGCTAATGGGGTAATATTAATTACTACTAAAACCGGCAAGCTTAACCAGAAGCCTACTATTGGTTATAATGGTTATGTAGGGGTGCAAACACCAACGGCGCTGCCCAAAATGCTGGGCTCGGCCGAGTACATGGAAATGATGAACGAGGCCCAGCGCAATGTAAACCTGCCGCAGACGTACACGCCCGATATGATTCAGAAAGCCCGTGATGGTTCTGACCCTAACTATTTTGCCAACACTAACTGGACCGAAGAGCTATTTAAAGATTATGGTCCTTTGCAAAACCATAATGTTAGTTTAAACGGCGGCTCGGCCGACTTTGGCTATTATGCCTCCTACGGCCGGCAAGACCAGAAAGGTGTAGTAGTAGGCGACCAGTACAAGTCAACCCGCAACAATGCCAAACTACGGGTAAATGCGAACAAAATCATGAATTTCCTGGATTTAGATGCCAACTTAAGTTACATCGACCGGGTACAAAACCAGCCGGCTGCCGGAACAGAAGCCGGCAGTGGCGCTATTTATACTACCCTTACCATGTCGCCGCTTACGCCCGTACGGTTTACCAATGGCGGCTGGGGCTACGGTGGCGGGTCCAGTAACCCAATTGCCATTGCCGAAGACGGGGGCTTTAATAATTTTGCCTCGCAGGAATTTTACGGCAATCTATCTGGTACCATCCACTTTCTCAAAAATTTAAGCCTGAGGACACAGTATGGTTTAAACATGATTAACCAGTTGCGTTCTACTTTCTCGCGCAAAATAGATTATTTCTACCCCGAAACCGGTGCTTTCTGGTATTCAAATGCTACGAGTAACCTGCTCGAAAACCGCGATTACAAAAGCCGGCTCGAAAACTTATCAGGGGTACTCAATTATAATACCAGCATAGGCAAGCATGGCTTTACCGCCATAGGCGGTTATCAGCAGGAAACCTTCCGGTACGATACTTTCTTTGCCTCCAAAACCAATTTTGTAAGCGACGATGTAACCGTGTTTAATTTAGGAGCAGCCAATCCTATTGCCAGCGGCGATGCTTACCAGTATGCGCTGCGGTCTTATTTCGGACGGGTAAACTATAATTTCGACGAGCGCTACTTATTAGAGTTAAATGTGCGTTATGATGGTTCCTCGCGGTATGCGCCCGGCAACCGGTACGGTTCCTTTAAATCGGGTTCTTTGGGCTGGCGCTTTACGCAGGAAAGTTTCTTAAACCTGCCCCAGCATTTACCCTGGCTAAACGAAGGTAAATTGCGGGTTTCTTACGGCGACTTAGGTAACCAGTACGGCGCCGACGGACCGGCTTACTCGGAGTGGTATCCTTATATCCGGTCTATTAACTCGGTTAGCACCATGCCGATTGGTAATATTTTAACCAACGGTCTGGCGCAAACTATTCTGGCTAACCCGCTCCTGCAATGGGAAAAAGTTACGATGCTGAATGCCGGTATCGACCTGACTTTCCTGGATAACCGCTTAACCTTTACCGGTGACTGGTTTGATAAAAGAACCGTGGACGTGCAATTAAAAGTGCCGCAACCGGATGTACTGGGTTTAACCGTGCCGGATCAGAATGCCGGTGAAATATCAAACAAAGGTTGGGAAGCTAGCTTGGGCTGGAACGATGAGCGCAATGGCTTCCGCTACGGTGCTACCGTGCAGGTATCGGATGTTCGCAACGAAGTAGTGAACCTGGGCGGAGCACCACCGGTGATTGCTGACCGTATCCGGCAGGTTGGTTACCCTATTGATGCTTTCTACGGTTACCAGACCGATGGTTTGGCCCAGGTAGATGATTTTGAGGCGGATGCCGGCGGAAAATTAACGCCTAAGTTCCCGATATTTGTGGCTGATGCAGGCAAAGTAGCCCCCGGTGATATTAAATACCGCGATTTAAACAGCGACGGGGTGATTACCGCTGATAAAGACCGCGTGGTAATTGGTAATGCTTTCCCGCGCTATACTTACTCTTTCCGCGCTGATGCTGCCTATAAAGGTTTCGATTTAAATATATTCCTGCAAGGTGTAGGCAAAGGCAATGGTTATATAACCGGGGTAGGCTTGCACACTTTCCACGCCGACGGGTCTTTCCCGCAGGAGTTTCACCGCGACCGCTGGACACCGGAAAACACCGATGCCTCATACCCACGGTTTACCTTTAAAGATACCCGTAATGCCGGTCGTTTATCTGATTACTGGTTACAAAACGCTGCTTATTTACGCCTGAAAAATATTCAGTTAGGCTATACCCTGCCAACCAGTTTAATTTCCAAGTTCCGGTTGCAGCAACTCCGCTTCTATGTTTCCGGCGAAAACCTGTTTACTAAAACCGATTTCTTCTACGCTTATGACCCCGAAAACGCTACCAACAGTGGCGGCTTGTACCCACAGGTTAAAACATTTGTATTCGGCGTTAATCTTAAATTAAAATAGTAAGATACCAATCATGAAAAATATAGATAAAACTGCAAGCCGGCGTTCTTTTCTGAAGAAAACCACCTTATATGGTTTAGGTACCATGGCTTTGCCGCCCTTTTTAGCCTCTTTCTTAACGGGTTGCGAAGATGACTTTCTGGATCGTCAGCCGCTAGATTCTATTACGGATGTAAGTTTCTGGAAAACCGAAGAACAATTAAAATTAGCTGTAAATGCCTGCTACTCTTCCTTAAAAGGTAAAAACGTGGTAGACATGGAGAATTTGGGGGATAACACCATTTATCCGCCTCAGTCCGATTATCAGGCCATTTCGAGTGGTAACTTCGATTTTTCTATCGGTACTATTAATAGTGAATGGACGGCTCAGTATAATGGCATTCGCCGGTGCAATCACTTTCTCGAAAATTATGACAAAGCTACGGGTATAGCGCCAGCCCTGTTGACGCAATATGTAGGCGAGGTTCGGTTCCTGCGGGCTTTTTTGTATAGCTACTTATCTTTCTTCTTCGGCGATGTACCGTTGTTAACCAAAACCCTCGACATTGGCGACGAAGAAGTTTACGGCACCCGCGAGGAACGCGCCAAAGTAGTAGATTTTATCCTGACGGAACTGGAAGAGGCTGCCGCCGGACTGCCTAAGACTTATACTGCCGCTAACCTGGGCCGTATTACCAAAGGTGCCGCCCTGGGCTGGAAAGCCCGGGTAGCTTTATTTTATAGCCGCTGGGAAATGGCGGAAACGGCTGCCAAAGCCGTTATGGACCTGAATGTGTACCAATTATATTCTAATGGCAACCCTAAAACCAGCTACAACGAATTATTTACCGACAAAGGCAAACTGGCTGCCGGTGCTAACAAAGAAACCATTCTAGCCCGGTTGTATCTGATTGATGTGTCGATGCACAACATGAGCCGCGAAACGCAGGTGCCTGACCAGCAAGCCCGTTTCAGTCCTACCAAATCTTTAGTAGACAGCTACCTGTGCAGCGATGGTTTACCCATTGATAAATCGCCGTTGTACAAAGAGGCAACTTACGCTGATATTTTTGCTAACCGCGATCCGCGCATGACCCAAACGGTATTAACACCGGGTGCTACCTGGGGAGGATTAGATGATGGCGACCAGGACGATAAACCGAACGCTACTTTTACCCTGCCTAAGTTTAACTTCGACCGGAAAGGGTGTGTAACTGGTACTGGTTTTTATTTTACCAAGTACGTGGATGTGCCCGCAGTAGGTACTTTTAATAAAGACGATAACGACATTCATGTGATGCGTTATGCCGAAATATTACTAACCTACGCCGAAGCCAGGTTGGAGCAGAACAAATTAACCCAGGGTGATTTGGATTTAACGATTAACAAACTACGGCAGCGGGTGGGCATGGTACCCATGGTAATAACTGAACTGGCTGCTAAAGGTCTGGATTTACGCACCGAAATCAGAAGAGAGCGTCGGGTAGAACTGGCCCTGGAAGGACAACGCTACTTTGATATTTTGCGCTGGAAGCAAGGCGAATTGCTGGCCCAGGATGTAAAAGGCCTCAAAAAGAGCTTGGTACCCAGTTATTATCAATCTATTGTGGCCAGCATCCCCGCTGATTCGGAAGGTTACATGATATTCCAGTCCGGCCGCCGGTTCGATCCGGCTAAAAATTATTTATGGCCAATTCCGATTACCCAGTTTCAACGCAACCCTAATCTAGGACAAAATCCAGGCTGGTAAACCCAGCTTGGTCAACTAAAACAGATAAAAATGAAATATTCTTTTTTATACTTTATAATAGGAGCCGCCTTACTGGCGGTTTCCTGTTCTAAAGCTATTAATCCGGTGGCAAATTCCGAGGAACCAACTGCTGTGCGCGTAATGGCTTATAATATTCACCATGCCAATCCGCCTTCCCGACCCGATTTTATTGATATAGAGGCTATAGCCAATACAATACGCGCGCAGAACCCCGATTTAGTAGCCTTGCAGGAAGTAGACGTAAATACCGAGCGTTCGGGCAAATTTAACCAGGCCGAAGAGTTAGCTAAAAAGTTAAACATGCATTATTTCTTCGGCAAGGCTATTGACCACCAGGGTGGCGATTATGGCGTAGCTATTTTGTCAAAATATCCGCTGTCCGAAACCCAGGTACACCGGCTGCCTAGCAAACCCGAAACCAACGGTGAACCCCGCGTATTAGCTACCGCTCAGATTAAATTGCCCAATGGTACCCTCATCCGGTTTGGCAGTACGCACCTGGATGCCCAGAAAGCCCCGGTAAACCGGCAGCTACAGATAGAAGAAATAGGCAAAATTACCGCTACTGAAAAATTACCGTTTATTATTGCCGGCGATTTTAATGCTACGCCCGATTCGGAGGTAATTGCCAGCTTAGACAAAATTTTTACCAGAACCTGCCAGAATTGCGCCCCCACCATTCCGGTGAACAACCCGAATAAAACCATCGATTTTATTGCCTATAAACACCCGCAAGGTAAATTTAGTGTAACCAGCCACCAGGTAATAAACGAGAAATATGCTTCGGACCATTTGCCGGTAGTAGCCTTAATCAGTATAAAACCCTGAGCCGGTAAAAGGCTCCGTATTATCTCCTGCGTTTGGCCAGGTAAACTAGCCCGCCAGATATTCTTATAAAGAACAGGCTTCTTGGTCTCTGTTTAAGACCAAGGGCCTGTTTTATGTTTATTCGGGAGAAGACAAGCCAAAAATAGCTGTTCCTGCAGTTTGTGTTCCTGCCCGGATGCTCAGGTTAAAACATCTAATGGCACTTACCAAAATAGTAAACACCTATATGGCAGGATGGCGAAACAGATATTTTCTTAAGAAAGATTCGATTTTCCGGTTAAATTGGGCTGATAGGTTTACTTTTAATCAGATATTTCCTGGTTAAAGATAAAATTACGCAAAGCAAGTATTTTTATTTTTGCCAAAAAATTTATTAATTATGACTACTTCTTAAAAAAAATAGCAAAAGTATTTGGAGGTGAAGTAGAAAATTGGGTAATTAGAACTATAAAGCAGCACAGAAGATGAGCACGTTACTACTGGAAGATAATTATGTAAAAAATCTGAATAATATTGATCGCAAAAAACACCTGCTCAAAATCAAAATTATTAAATATTTATACATAAAGGGGGCTAAATCAAACACCGATATTTGCAACCGGTTCAACATCAGCTCGCCTACTTCCATGTCGCTGATAAATGAGTTGATGTCCGAAGGCCTGGTGGAAAAGCAGGGGCGGGGAAACTCGCTGGGAGGACGGAAGCCAGACCTGTACGGTTTGCGCGACAATTCTTTATTTGTATTGAGCATTGCCATGGAACGGTTTAAAACCCAGATGGCTATTTTCGATAACAATAATAATAACATTACCGGCATCCAGGATTTTCCTATCTGGATTTCGAAAGATTTAAGTGCAGTAGAACAGCTATATGAGTACGCGAGTAAATTAATCGAATCTTCCGGCATTAATCCCGATAAATTAATGGGTATTGGTATTAGTATGCCCGGTCTTATATCGGCCAAAGAAGGCAATAACTACACCTATTTGCATACCCACCAGGATTCCGAATCGCTGCTGCAGATTTTAGAAGCCAAATTTAAAAAACCGGTTTATTTCCAGAACGACGTTAAGAGTGCTGCCCTGGCCGAATACCGCTTTGGGCTTGCGCACGGCCGCAAAGATGTGCTGGTCCTTTCGATGGATTGGGGTATTGGGTTAGGCATAATATCGGACGGGAAATTACGCAATGGCGCTTCGGGTTTTGCCGGTGAGTTTGGCCATATACCGATGGTAAACGATGGCGCTTTGTGCTATTGCGGCAAGCGCGGTTGCCTCGAAACCATTGCTTCGGGTATTGCCCTGGCCCAAATGGCCAAAGACGGCATTAAATCCGGTCAGCGTTCTATCCTGAACGAGTTATCGGACCGCGAAATAGATAAAATAGAACCCCAGCTGGTAATAGATGCGGCCAACCGCGGCGATCAGTATGCCATCAATATTTTATCCGAAATAGGCGTAAACCTGGGCAAAGGCATTGCCATGCTGATTCAGTTATTTAACCCCGAATTGATAATATTAGGCGGAAAAATTGCCGAGGCCCGGCAGTACATTACTACGCCCATTCAATATTCTATTAATAAATATTGCATGGCGCAACTCCGCGAAAGGACCACTATTTCTTTATCCGACTTAGGACCAAACGCTGGTATTCTGGGTTCGGTGGCGCTGGTGATGGAGAATATTTTTGAAAATTACCTCGAACTGATCGAAGAAAACCGGCAAGTTCCGGTTCCGCCCGGAACAGCCTGAAAACATCCTAAATAGCCAAAAGATGCAGGCTGCTGCCCGAAGTTCTGCCAACCTGCAATTTCTGCCTGAACATTATTCTATCAATATTATAAGTCCCATTTTAATTACACAGTTGTATACTGCCCAAAAGAAAATATAAGCTATGGCCCGATTAAATCTTCTAGAAGAAACCCGTTATGAAAAACTGCCGGTAACTGTTTATGAAAATGCCGAACTGGCCTCGCGGCAGGTGGCCCGGCGGATAGCGGAATTAATTAAAAAGAAACAAGCGCACAGCGAAAAAACTGTGCTGGGTCTGGCAACTGGCTCTACGCCTATCCGGATGTATGCCGAACTGGTAAGGCTGCACCGCGAAGAAGGCCTGAACTTCCGGGATGTGATAACCTTTAACCTGGACGAATATTACCCCATGCGGCCAACCGCGCCGCAGAGCTACGTTACCTTCATGAACGAGCATCTGTTCGACCACATTGATATTGACCCGAATAATATTAATATACCCAACGGCACGCTGGCGCAGGAAGAAATACCGGCTTTCTGTTTGGCTTACGAACGGAAGATAGAAGAACTGGGCGGCCTGGATCTGCAGATATTAGGGATTGGCCGCACCGGCCACATCGGGTTTAACGAACCGGGTTCGGCGCCCAACTCGGGTACCCGCCTGGTAACCCTCGACGACCTGACCCGCTGGGATGCTGCCCGGGATTTTGGGGGAAAGGAAAATGTACCCACTAAAGCCATTACCATGGGCATTGGTACCATTTTTAAAGCCCGCGAAATAATCCTGATGGCCTGGAACGGTAAAAAAGCGCCCATCGTGAAAAAAGCGGTGGAAGGCGAGATGTCTGGCGAAGTGCCGGCCACTTACCTGCAGCTTTCCGATAACGTAGAATTTATTCTGGACCAGGATGCCGCCGCCGACCTGACCCGGTTTAATACCCCTTGGCTGGTAAAAGATTGTGTCTGGGATACGCAACTAACCAAAAAAGCAGTAATCTGGCTCTCGCAAACGGTAAACAAACCTATTTTAAAACTAACCGACGAAGATTACAACAATAACGGCATGGCCCAACTGGCCACCGAAAAAGGGCCAGCCTACAACATTAACATTGATATATTTAATCAGTTACAACACACCATTACCGGGTGGCCCGGCGGTAAGCCCAATGCCGACGATTCGCAGCGGCCCGAAAGAGCTAACCCGGCCCATAAGAGGGTAATGATATTCTCGCCGCACCCCGACGACGATGTTATTTCGATGGGCGGTACGTTTATCCGGCTCGTCGACCAGGGGCACGAGGTACACGTGGCGTACCAAACTTCTGGTAATACGGCCGTGTGGGACGATGACGTACTGCGCTACGTAGAGTTTGCCATTGATTTTAACCAGAGCATTGGCCTGGATGGGCAAAAGTTGCAGCATATTTACGACGACATGCGCCAGTTCTTCGGTACCAAGCAGCCCAACCAGATTGATACACCCGAGGTGCGCAACGTAAAAGGATTTATCCGGAAAACCGAAGCCATTGCGGCCGCCCGGTACGCCGGCTTGTCCGATGAGAAAATTCATTTTATGGCCTTGCCTTTTTACGAAACCGGTAAAACCCAGAAGAACCCGGTATCGGATATTGATGTAGCGCTAACCATGGAATTATTGCAGCAGGTAAAACCCCACCAGGTGTATGCCGCCGGCGATTTTGCCGATCCGCACGGTACCCATATTGTAGCCTTTAACATAATTATAGAAGCCCTGAACCGCCTGCGTAAAACCGAAGCTTGGGTGCAGGATTGCTGGTTGTGGATGTACCGCGGGGCCTGGCATGAGTTTGAAACGCACGAAATTGAAATGGCCGTGCCACTTTCGCCGCAGGAAGTAATTCGCAAGCGTAATGCCATTTATAAACACCAGTCACAGAAAGATACCCCGGTATTTCCGGGTGAGGATTCCCGCGAGTTCTGGGTACGGGCTCAGGATCGGAACCGCGAAACCGCCAAAATATACGACCAACTGGGCTTAGCCGATTACGAGGCCATGGAAGCTTTTGTGCGCTGGAAATTCTGATTGCCGGACAATAACGGTTGTTGATTTTAAGTAAGTGCAGTTTTATTTATATATCTTTTAATATATATAATTCGTATAATCAAACAGGAATATTCCTGCCGGACAGCGACCAATAATGGTGCTGTCCGGGCAGGTTTCTGTTGTGTATGCGAAAACCTGTCTGTTTCTTTTATTTAGTTCTCTTCTCCTTATTTTTTCTGGTGGGTTATGTGCCGCCGGCTAAGGCTTATAGCGTGCTGACGCACCAGGCCATTATAGATGTGGTTTGGCAGGAAACCTTGGTGCCGGTCCTGAAAAAGAAATTTCCGGAATCTACTGCTGAAGAATTGCGACAGGCGCACGCCCATGCTTACGGGGGCGCCATTATTCAGGATATGGGTTATTACCCATTCGGAAGTAAATTTTTTACGGATGTAGTACATTACGTACGCACCGGCGATTTTATTCTGAACCTGATAGCAGAAGCCCAAAACCTGAACGAGTATGCTTTTGCCCTGGGGGCGCTGGCCCATTATTACGCCGATAATAACGGTCATCCCATGGCTACGAACAAAGCGGTTGCCCTGGTTTATCCAAAGCTTAAAAAAGAACTCGGCAATGTAATTACCTACGAGCAAGACCCATTGGCCCACGTAAAGATGGAACTGGGCTTTGACGTGCTGCAGGTGGCCCGGGGCAACTACGCCCCCGAAAATTACCACGACTTTATTGGTTTTGAGGTGAGTAAAGCCGTCCTGGAGCGGGCTTTCCAGAAAACTTACGGATTAGAACTGAACGAGCAGTTTGTTAGCCTGGATCTGGCTATTGGTACTTACCGCCGCACGGTAAGTAACTTCTTCCCCAGCCTGACCCGGGCGGCCTGGAATATGAAAGCCGACGAGATACAAAAAGCTAAACCCGGCCTGACCCGACGCCAGTTCCAGTACCGCATCAGCAAAGCCAGTTACCGGAAAAACTGGGGGAATAATTACCGGGAGCCTAATTTATGGGAAAAGTTTTTGAGCTGGATGCTGCGCCTGCTGCCCAAGATAGGCCCACCTAAACCCCTTACTTTTAAACCACCCACACCCGAAGCTGAAAAATTGTTTATGCAAAGCTTTACGGCTACCGTTGATAAATACAGCCAGGGCTTGAAAGCCGTTGCTAACCAAACCCTGCAACTGCCCAATACCGACTTTGACACCGGCCAAAAAATTAACCCCGGCGATTACGGCAAAGCAGATAAAGCACATCTGAAACTGTTGCTGAAATTAGCTAAAAATAATTTCAAGAACCTGGAGCCGGAGTTAAAACAAAGTTTACTGCGCTACCTGGCTGAGCCGGAGGTTGTGCTGGCGCAGGAAGACGATGAAGATGATAAGCAGGCGGCAGCAACAGCCATAAAAGAACTAAGGGTGGCCGTTACTCAATAATGAACTAGCCAAGTACTTGAAAGTAAATCCCCCCATTGTTTTATAACAGTCTGGTGGGCTTTGTAGCTGGATAATATTCAGGCTAAGGGCAGACTTACTCGTTAAAGATGAAGTTAACACCTTCTATACTAAAGTTTTCACCCGACTACTTGCCGGGAAAAACACCGGCAAGGGCCTCTGACCAGCAAATTATTGAAGTGCTAATCAGCTTTTAAATATATTCAAGGCTTTCGCAAAAAATATCAATTAAAAGATATTGATTGAATGCGGAAGTCAAACCAAATGACCGGTGAAAATATTCAGTAAGGCCGGCTTCGACGAAAGTTCAGATATTATTGGCTTATTATTCAGAACCGGCCCCTTACTTGAATAACTAAGCTTACAGCTGGGTTTGCTTTTTAAGTAAAGCTATTTCCTGCTTTAATTCCTCTACCCGGTTTATTTCGGTTTGTAGCTCTCTTTTTATCTTAAGCTCTTTATCACGCGCAGCTTGTTTATGATTCTTTAATTCCTGCTCAATATCGTTGTAAGACTTTACTTTCTCGTCGGCCACGTACTTGCTGTTTTTATACAAATAAAACAAAATTCCCAGGCCAATCAGCAAAAAGGCAATAATTCCCCAGCTTAGGATTACAAAGGTTATTTTGTTCATATCGAGGCCCAAAAAAGAAATATTGGCCACATTATGCGCACTTTCCTGCACCGCCAGCTCTTTCTGAACATTCTCCTGCTTTAAGGTTTGCAGCTGTTTTTCCTGCTCCTGCAAGTGCTGTTTAGCTTGCACTAATTCCTTTTCGATGTCTTTGCGGGCGTTTTTTAATTTTATTTCCCGTGCTCTTAAAGTATCGGCTACGTTTCGCCAGAACCCATCTAATCGGTTGAGTTTAACTACTTTGTAGTCCTGGTTAAATTCTTTGTGGGTAGAAGAAAGGTATTTTAAAGAGTTAAATTGCTGTTGTAAGGTATTGTTCTTGGGTTGGGCAGATTTGGCCGCAGGTGCCTGGGCCGAAACAGCGCCCGTAAAAAATAATAAAAAGGAGGAAAGAAGAAAGATCGCCTTCATAAATAAGCACTAAAGTTCAACAATTTTACCAGGTCAAATATAAAAGTAAGGAATTATTTAGTAGAGCAAAAGATGAATTTAGTCTTACCGGGATTAAAATCCTTTTTTTAACGGAAAAAAATCTGGGGTTGGTATATAATAAGCGGTTGCCTGCGTATAACTTCTTCATACTAATAGGGTTATTTTTTGTTATAAGTTAATTTTTCAGAATATACATGAAAGAAGGAATAAACGAAGTAGTGGTAAGCGCTAAAGCTGCTACGGGCCTGGTTGCCACTATTCGGACAGAGGGGCAGGAAATAATAATTGACGAATCGGGCCTGGTTAGCGGCACTAAAACCGGACCGGATCCTTACGATCATATTCTGGGCGCTTTGGGTGCTTGTACGGTTATAACCTTGCACATGTATGCGCAGCGCAAGAAGTGGCCTTTAGAGCGGGCCGAAGTACGCCTGAAGCACGAGCGGGTTTATGCCGAGGATTGTGCCAGTTGTGAAAAACAGGATGCCAAAATTAACCAGGTTACCAAAAAGTTGTATTTGCAAGGCCCTCTTACTCCTGAACAACGCCAGCGGCTGGAAGATATTTCGGCCCGCTGCCCGGTACAAAAAACGCTGGAAGGTGGTTTGAAATTAAAAACCATTCTGGCACCTTAACAAATTCCTTTCGCCGTTTCAGGGGGTAAGCGCACAGGCACACAATACTTCACGGGTAGGCGGCGAGACCTGGTAATCGGGTAAAGTAACTTCTTTCATGTATATCACTTCCAGGTTGGTAACTGGCTCCTCCGGGTGGTTTTCGTTCCAGATGCGCAGCATATAATTGCAATAGTAAGGCCGCATAAAGCTATTGTGCACAAACAAATAATTTTCCGAATATTTCCGCCAGCGATCATTTTTAAACAATGCCATTACTGATGGGGGTTTAGCGTAATTGGCCACGCGGCCTTTCTGATTTAAATCTACTACCCGGTTCTGGTTAGTAGTACCTTCCAGAATATACCAGCCATCGTCTTTAAAAACGGCCGGCGCAAACATACCCCAGTATTGGTCGATGCGCAGGAAAGTGCCTATCCACCGGTTACTTGGCGACATGGCATTGCCTTTAAAAACCGCGACATCTAAATTCCACCAGAGGACATAAGCCAGAAAAAACAATACGGTTGCTTCCCGGAGTACCAGCCGCCTGGAGTTGGTAAGCCAGGTAGGGGGGATAAACTTTACTTCCACCGAAACCGGAACCGGATTTCGTAACCGGACGTGCATTTCTTTTAATCGCAGGTAAATACGGCTGTAAAGCGGCAAGACTTTGGTATCTACCCAATCCATGGTTTTGGCCGGCAACATACCAGCTAAGGAGGCAAAATTTATGAGATAAAACAGGCCAACAAATAGCGTTAGGCTAATACCCACGTGGAACGAAGCCAATACACCTACAAACACCAGCCGGAAAAAGGTGGTGTATACCGGTATAAACAATACCAGAGGCAGCAGCAACTCGGTGTAAAACGTAAGATGCGTGAGGTATTTAAGCAGAACCGGGTACGGGTAGATAAGATGGCCCATTGGCATTAAAACCTGATCGAGGCTGAGCGCATAATAAAGCGCGGTGCCTTCGGTGCGCCATTCGGGGCTGGTTTTAATGAATGCCGTAAAAATATACATAAAGCAAACCTGCAAAATGTAAGCCGCCGTGGCCACACTTACATAAGGGGCAGGGCGCGGCGCATTTTTTTTACTCCGGATGGCATCTACCGAATAGTATTTGCCCCAGGGTAAAAAAATGGCCCAGAACAAAAGCATCCGTAATAAATCGTCGCCGCCTTGCGAAATAAGGGTGTTACGGTTTTGCAGTGATACCAGCAGTACCCACGAAATAATGGTAGCAGCCCGGGTTTTATAACCCAGCAACAGGCAGAAAGCCGCCCCTGCTGCCAGCAGAAATAAGAAAGCCTGGACCTGCCATAAGCCGCTAAGGGTATGCAAAGAGAAGTAAAAAGGATCCCAGGTGTGCTGGAACATAACATGCAGCGGTAAAACCCCCATGTTAGAATAATGCGCTTCCAAATCGGTTGCCCGAATAGCCAGGTCAGTTATAATAATGCCGGCTATCCAGATCCGCATAAACGCCAGGGCCCGCAGATCTACCGTGAATATTTTTTTAAAATATAGCAAAAGGCTATGCATCTATCACAAAGTCAATCTTTTAGAAACTACGGAAAAGAAAAACAAAAAGGCAAATTCCTTGATAGAAAATTGCCTTTTTGGTTAATAAAAATAAGTTCTAAGTTAGCCTAACGGCCAGTTGTGCTGCCGCCGGTAGTACCAGAAGTGGTACCGCTGGTTGTACCAGAAGTAGTACCAGTGGTAGTGCCGCTAGTTGTACCAGAGGTAGTGCCGGTAGTGGTAGTGCCACTGGTGGTGCCAGAAGTAGTACCGGTAGTAGTACCAGAAGTTGTACCCGATGTGGTTCCAGTAGTAGTTGTACCCGAGGTAGTACCACTGGTTGTACCAGATGTAGTGCCGGTAGTGGTACCGCCGGTAGTAGTGCCATCGGTGGTACCGCTGGTGGTGCCAGAAGTAGTACCCGAAGTAGTTCCGCTGGTGGTACTCTCCATTGTGCCGGATGTGGTTCCTTCGGTGGTATCCGCTCCGGTGTTAGCAGAAGAGCAGGCAAACATGAAAGAGCCCATCATACAGGCAGCCCCGATTATAAAATTCCTTTTTTTCATAGTTAATTTTGTTTCTGTTTAGTATTATATAATTATCCCTTTGATAATTAATGTCCTTAATACGGTACATGAATAAATAAAGGTTAAATTAACTTTGAAATTTTATCAGGCTAACAGCAATTTTATGGTTTTAATGGGATAAAAACCAGTATTTATACGGATATAATATCCTTTGATTTCCCTGACTAAAAGCTTGCATACTCTTTATTGAGCCGATAATCTTATCAATTTGAACAAGCTTCGCGGTTGTGCGTAAAAAAAATACTGAAAATAAATCCTTCGCTTGAACTCCGAGATGGCAATTATACTTTTTGATGGTGTTTGTAATTTATGTAATGGTTTTGTGCAGTTTGTGATTGCCCGCGATCCGGCGGGCCGTTTTAAATTTGCAGCACTGCAATCCGAAACCGGGCAGCAATTTTTGCAAGGTTTACCGCCGGCCAGCCGCAACTTAGATTCGGTAGTATTAATTCAAAACAACCGCTTTTATAAGCGTTCTGCTGCCGCCCTTCATATTCTGCGCGGCTTGTCGGGGGCCTGGCCATTGTTGTACGTGGCTATTATTTTACCTGCTTTTTTCCGCGATTGGGTATATGATTTAGTGGCAAATAATCGCTACCGCTGGTGGGGGCTACGCGAAAGCTGTTGGTTGCCTACCCCGGAACTGAAGGCACGGTTTATATAAAAAAATATTTGAACCCCTAATCTCAGAAGGTAGCTGGCGCTAACCTCTAAAGCCTTGGATCTATGTTTAAGAGATAAAATCGTGGTGTTGCAGATTATTAACCGAAAGTAAGCTGCATAATCTGACAAAATCGGGTCTATACCAAAGTGATTTTGGGGTTAGCCTTCCTGGGAAATATTGGTGTGTTAAATAAAGCTTCTCGTACCTTCGTTTTTTATTTTTCGCCTTATTCTAACCGTGTCAATTCCACATTTTTTACTGGATTAATTACTAGCGGCACTTTCTCTATTTTCACTGAGCTGGTTTCTAAACCAAACCATTGGTCATCCGAAGGGGTAAATTCTTTTATGTAATAATAGGCCTGCATGATTAGCTTTTCCAGCCAAGGCAAATCATTCTCCACGGACAGGTACTTCTCCAACACTACAAACCGGAAATCTCCAATAATATTTTGCTTGTTCAGGGACTCATACCGGCTGGTGATATCCACTTCTTTGTTCTGAACCAAGTTTTCTACTACCTTTCTAAAATACAGGTTAATACGTTGTTCTACCCGAAAGCCCAACCGGAAATCTACCCGAATAATATCATTCTGGACAATATGCTTAACTTTATACTCCCGGGTATAAGGTTCGTCGGTGGTGTCCACGTGAATAAACCAATAAATATCTGCCCGCTTAGGCCGCTTTTGAAAAATAGAATAAATAATTTTTGATTCAATATAGTTTTTGCGGTCGGCGCCGGTCATGTAAATCAGGTGCGTTGTGTACTTAGGAATAGTATTATCCTCGCTTAATTCCTTTAGCGGCTCCAAATACTGATTTAGTTTTACTTCATCGGTTAACCGGCGCTTGATGTAGAAAGCCCGAATCCAGGTATACATCACCAAAATAAGAGCAGCGCCAATGGCTACGGAAACCCAGCCGCCGTGCGGAAACTTGATTAAGTTGCCCACCAGAAACGACAACTCAATGGTTAGATATACGCCCAAAAATAAGACAATGATAAAGGGAGAGAACTTTCTGAGGGACAGGTAAAAACCCATTAAAATGGTAGTGGCGAGCATGGTGACTGTAATGGCTAACCCATAGGCCGCTTCCATGTTGGTAGACTCCTTAAAATACAACACCACGGCCACACAACCAGCCCACAACAACCGGTTGACACTAGGTACAAATATCTGCCCCATAACATTGGTGGGATAACGCACCCGTACCTTGGGCCATAGATTAAGCCGCATTGCTTCGCCGATGAGTGTAAAAGAACCGGTAATTAATGCCTGACTGGCGATAATAGCCGCCAGGGTAGCAATGGCAATACCAATCAGCAGGAACCACTGCGGCATAATGCTATAAAAAGGATTATCCCGTTCGGATAAAGACTGGCCGAAGTGCTGGGTTAACCAGGCCCCCTGACCAAAATAATTGAGCAACAAACAGGTTTTTACAAATATCCAGCTAATACGAATGTTTTGCCGGCCGCAATGCCCCAAATCCGAATACAAAGCTTCGGCACCCGTGGTACACAAAAATACGGCTCCCAGTAACCAAAACCCATCCGGATATTGCACCAGCAGGTGGTAAGCATAGTAAGGGTTAACCGCTTTAAGTATTTCGGGGTGCAAAAGGATATTACTAATCCCCAGCGCTGCCAGCATAGTAAACCAAACGAACATAATAGGGCCAAAGGCTTTGCCAACCAGTTGCGTGCCAAAACTCTGAGCAATAAAAAGCAAGGTCAGAATAGCCAGTACAATAGGTACCGTAGGAATGTGCGGAGCTATAATACGTAAACCTTCAATAGCCGAGGAAACGGAAATGGGTGGGGTAATAATGCCATCTGCCAGTAGCGCACTGCCCCCAATAATAGCCGGAATAACCAGCCACCAGGACTTGCGGCGCACCAGCGTGTATAAAGAAAAGATACCACCTTCCCCGTTGTTATCGGCTTGCAGCGTTAGTAGCACATACTTTATGGTAGTCTGCAGCGTAATGGTCCAGAAGACACAAGAAACACCTCCGTAAACCAGTTCGGGGTTGATGACGTTGCCCCCACTCAGAATAATGGCTTTCATCACGTACAAAGGCGAAGTACCAATGTCGCCGTAGATAATGCCTAAAGCAATGAGTAAACCAGCTGTAGAAAGCCGATGATGGGATTGGTGTGCATCTTTTTCCATTGAAAATTGTTTAAATAATCTTTTTGTTAAACTACCGGTAAACTAAAACTAAAAGTAGAACCAGCTCCTAATTGGCTTTCTACCCAAATGTCGCCCCCCTGAGCAGTGATAAATTCTTTAGAAATAGCCAGCCCTAAACCGGTTCCTCCTTTGAGTGCATCGGCATCCGGAATCTGAAAAAATTTATCGAAAATCCGGTCTTTATAGCGGGCCTCAATGCCTCGCCCAAAATCCTGGACCGAAAAGCAGACAAACTGCTTCCCTTGTGAGGTTGTGTAACTCGCACGGATATAGATGGTGCCAGCTTGGGAACTAAAGCGAATGGCATTAGATAAAAAATTTACCAACACCCAGGCAGTTTTTTCCAGGTCAGTATGCACAGGTGGTAAATCTTCTGATAGGTTTACTTCCAGGTTAACTTGCTTTTGCGCGGCTTGCAATTGGATGGTCTGGCAAGCATAATTAATAATTTCCTTCGGATGGATAGGCCGGTAATGCAGTTGAATATTGCCTGTTTCTACCTGAGCCAGGTTCAATAGTTCGCCCGTAATGCGTAGCAAGCGTTCACTGTCTTCGGAAATATATTCAAGTAGCCGTTGTTGTTCTGGGTTCAGGCTGCCGATTCGCTCATCCCGCAGCAACTTTAAACTCAATTTTACAGAAGAAATAGGGGTTTTGAGTTCGTGGGAAATGGTGGCAATAAAATTGGTTTTAGCCAGGTCGAGTTCCCGAAATTGTGTAATGTTTTTGAGAATAATAACCTGCCCAATTTTTTTTCCTGCTTCCGTAGGCGGTAATTGAATGGCCACTACCTCTTTGGCAAAATAGCTTTCCTTTTCTGGTGAGCCTATTTTTATAGGCGATGTCCCGTTTTCAGAGAGCAGGTGCCGTAATAAATCGTTTTGTAAAGCTACATCCGGGGCGTATTTACCAACTAGGTCGGCCTCCGTTAAGCCCAGCAGGAGCGTAGCTTCGTGGTTAGAAAACAAGATGGTACGATTCTCGTCTAACCCAATAATGGCATCCGACATATTATTGATGATGGCTTCAATCCGGCGCTTTTCAAACATAATTTGGGCCAGATTGCTATGCTCGTATTCGTCCAGCTTCTGGGCCATTTGGTTAAAGGAATCAGCCAATTCGCCAAATTCATTTCCCGCTTTAAAATGAAGCCGTTGTCTGTAATTACGATTGGCAATTTGCTTAATGCTTTCTGTTAGTTCCCGTACAGGATTGGCGATATAGCCCGGAAAATACAAGATGAAGGCGAAGGTAATCAGCGTGCTGAAACTGCCGATAAGAATCAGATACATACTTACCCGTTCGGCGGCATTTTGGGCTGCCTGGCTCTTGCGGATAATGGCCTGCAAATTTATATCGGTCAGTTGATATAAGTGTTGCCGGATAACGGCAATTTGGTGGTTGGTAGCGCCTTGTTCTTTTTTTGCGGTTAACGTTTCTTTTAGTAAATCAAAATTTTCCTTTATTGTAAAAGTGGCTCCTTGTTCTCCTATTTCGGTAATATTATTTAATTGGCGTTGCAAGCTGGTTTCAAACGTTTTAAGAGCCAGTAGGTAAGAAGCAGAATCTGATAGCAGCAAAGCATCGGTGGCTCGAAGCATATTCTTGGCATTCTCCAATGACTCATAATTATTTTTAAGAACTTCCTTTGCTTCACCAGCCAACCGAATGGTGTAATAAGTGCCCAGCCCGGCTAATAGTAGAATAACCGAAAACAAAAAGCCTAATCCGAGGGAGAGTTTTGTTTTAATTTTCATCCGATTATTTTATCAGGTTGTTATCCAGCGTGGGTTTTAGAACACAATAGCAATAGAGGAAGTAATAGCGGTAGACTTATCCACTGGCTGGCTGTTCCGGACAAAGATGGATTCCTGGCTATCGAGTAATCTACCCTCCATCCGGAGTAAAATAGAATCAGTCGGGGCATAATCCAGATTTACCGAATAGCCAGTAATTTTAAACCCAGGTGGGCTGTAACGCGTCATGATAACCCCTTTCTTATCCTGATAATATTCAGCCCGGACGCCCAAGCCTAGCTTATTCAATAAACCATAATGAAGGAGTAAAGCCGGCGTGTACCAAATATTATACTTGTTGGTGTTTAATTGTTTTTGCGCTCCTATGTCAAACACAGCCGCTAATTTCAGGCGGGGTTTAATTTGAAAAGTAGCGTAAAAATCATGAAAATAGCGCCATTGCTTGGTGCTATCAGGTTTCTCGTTGCCGATAAAAGAACTGGAATTCAAAACAATATGGGCAGAGGGCTTAAATTGAATTTGTGTACCAAGGGCTTTATTGGAATTTCCTGCGGGTTCCCGAATATTTTGCCAGCCATTTAAAATTAATCCGGTGATTAACCACTTGTGGCCAGTCGCATAAGTTAGTTTAACGCCGCTTTCGTAGTAGGGGGAGTTCTCTGCCGCCAGGCCGCGGGTTAAGGTATAATTGTCCTTCGAAATGGCACTTTCCAGGCCGATATGGGAAGTGAAAATACCAGCATCGAGCCATAAGTCTTTACTTAACCTTATACCCACATTGGCTTCATAAATATTCCTAAGCAAATCCGGCTCGGCAGCCAAATTATACTGGGCATAGGTGCCGGCCATCAGCGCCAGGTTGCCCCGCACTTTATCCGATGAATAGACTGCTTTTAAGATGGCCAGGTTAATATTAAATTCGTTGTGGCGATTATGGTTGTACAAAAAGATCGGACGTTCATGCGTTCTTGGCTGGTTGAAGTCGTAGGTATAATACACATCAGTGAACCCGGAGAAAGTTAGCTGTTGGGTTGTATCGCCTTGCGCAAAAACAGGGATAGCGACAAAAGATAATAATAAGATAAACCATACTTTCATAGTACTGATGAGCAGCGTACGAAGCTTTAATTCATGCTCCTGATTCTGTATGAAGCGGTGAATAGCCAGCTAATGTAAAGTCGGATAATTCCTGTAGCGCTAATTGTACGTAAAATCTATTTTAACTTTAAAAGTTGTTGCCATTTATAATGCTAATTTGGGGCCTGCTTTTAGAATTTTCTTATTTTACCTTTAATAGCCTGTTTTTGAGCACTAAAATTTGATATAACAAAATTAAGCAGCATTAAAGTCAATAAAAAACCCTTCCAAATCGGAAGGGCCTTTTTCAATTTGGCAGGGTTTACTTATTCTAGTTGGTATTCCTGAATTTTTCGGTATAAAGTAGTTAAACCAATATTTAGTAACCGGGCGGTCTCCGTTTTATTACCTTTGGTATACTGCAGCACTTTCTGAATGTGTAGCTTTTCAATAGTAGCTAAATCAAAGGCCGTTTTTTCGGCGGGAACCGTCGCATACCGCAGGTCAAAAGGTAAATGCTCGATGGTTAATTCGGGGCTATCAGTTAAGATTACGGCTCTTTCAATTACATTTTTTAGTTCCCGGATATTTCCTCTCCAGGGATGTTGGTGCAGGGCTTGCAGGAATGCAGGGTGAATGGCCGTAATTTTTCTGTTTATTTTCTGCGCAAAAAAAGACAGGTAATAATAAGCGAGTAAATCAATGTCTTTTTTACGCTCCCGCAGGGGTGGCAAAGTGATTTGGAAAACAGAAAGGCGATAATATAAATCCAGCCGGAAATGGCCTGTTTCACTATCCTGTTGTAAATTTCGGTTGGTGGCGGCTATAATTCTTACATCTACCTGCGTGGGTTTGCTATCTCCTACTTTCATAAAAGTACCGCTTTCCAGCACCCGTAATAACTTCGCCTGCAAATCCAGACTCATTTCCCCGATTTCGTCTAAAAAGAGGGTTCCCTGGTGGGCTTCTTCCAAGAGGCCGGTTTTGTTTTTAATAGCACCGGTAAAAGCGCCGGTCAGGTGGCCGAATAACTCACTTTCCAGGATATCTTTCGAGAAAGCGCTACAGTTAACGGCCACGAAGGGCTTATGTTTGCGGCTACCTTCCTGGTGAATAGCTTGGGCAAATACTTCTTTACCGGTACCAGTTTCCCCTAATAAGAGGACAGTGGTATCGGTTTGAGCTACTTTTGTCGCCAGCTCGATGGTTTCGCGGAAAGCCGGGGCATTTCCAATAATATTTTGGAAATTGTATTTCTGTTCTACTTGTTCTTCCAACCGGGATACCCGCTGCTGTAGGTATGCTTTTTCTACTGCCCGGCTCACGAGTGGAATTATTTTATCATTGTCGTCGCCTTTGGTAATATAATCAAAGGCACCATTTCTCATAGCGGCCACTCCATCTGCAATGGTGCCGTAAGCGGTTAGTACCACGACTTCTGTCAAAGGAGAGAGCTTTTTTACTTGAGCCGTTAAATCTATACCGTTAATATCCGGTAACTTCACATCACTAATAACCAACTGTACATTCTCCTTTTCGAGGAACCGCAGGCCAGCCTTACCATTTGCAGCTTCAAATACCTGGTATCCTTCTAAACCAATAATCCGGGCTAGCAGGCTGCGGAGTTTTTCTTCGTCATCAATAATCAGAATATTACCTTTAAACATAGTTTAGTCAGATAAAAAAGGATTGTGGGCTTAAATTTATTTAAACAAAATAAGTAAAATGTACCTTTAAGCTGATTAAGTTTCCTGACCAGGACAAGTTATTTTGATGGAGGTGGATTAGACAAAAACAAATGAAAATTTGGCCTCCTGTAGTTTTTATGTCCCGGATCAGCGTTTTGATTTTTAAAAATTTATCAAAAGTTTAAACTTTGGGTTATAAACTTTTAACTTTTTGCCTACCTTTGCGCAATTTATTCATACAGCTAGCATGCCCAGAGATAACAGTATTAAATCCGTTTTAATTATTGGTAGTGGCCCCATCATCATTGGTCAGGCGGCCGAATTCGATTACTCCGGCACCCAGGCCGCCCGTTCTTTGCGCGAAGAAGGGATAGAAGTTACCCTTATCAACTCCAATCCGGCTACTATCATGACCGATAGTGTTACGGCTGATAACGTGTATCTGAAGCCCCTGGAGAAAAAATACATCATCGAGATTCTGGAAAAACATAAGATTGATGCGGTATTGCCAACTATGGGTGGTCAGACGGCCCTGAACTTGGCTATTGAGTGCGATAAAGCCGGCGTCTGGAAAAAATATGGTGTACGCATTATCGGGGTAGATATTAAAGCCATCGAAACCACCGAGGACCGTGAAAAATTCCGCCTCAAAATGCTCGAATTGGGCGTTAATGTGTGTAAAGGCTACACCGCTACCTCATTTTTAGAAGGGAAAGAAATTGCTCAGGAAATTGGCTTCCCATTAGTTATCCGGCCTTCGTTTACGCTAGGCGGAACTGGCGGCGGCTTTGTGAATGACCCGGCTGATTTTGATAAAGCCTTAACCCGCGGCCTGCACGCTTCGCCTACGCACGAAGTGCTGGTAGAGCAAAGCATCATGGGCTGGAAAGAATACGAACTGGAGTTACTCCGCGATAACAACCAGAATATTATTATTATCTGCTCCATCGAGAACTTCGACCCGATGGGCATCCATACCGGCGACTCGATTACGGTTGCGCCGGCCATGACCTTACCCGATACCATTTACCAGCGAATGCGCGATTTGGCCATTAAAATGATGAACGGAATCGGGCAGTTTGCCGGTGGCTGTAACGTGCAGTTTTCGGTAAACCCGGAGAATGACGATATTATTGCCATTGAAATTAATCCCCGCGTAAGCCGTTCTTCGGCGCTGGCTTCTAAGGCCACTGGTTACCCCATTGCTAAAATTGCCGCTAAACTGGCGATTGGCTATAACCTGGATGAGCTGAAAAATGCCATCACCAAAACCACTTCGGCGTTTTTTGAGCCGGCCCTGGATTATGTAATTGTAAAAATACCCCGCTGGAACTTCGATAAATTTAAAGGCGCCGATAAAAGATTAGGCCTGCAAATGAAATCGGTGGGTGAGGTAATGGGTATTGGCCGCACGTTCCAGGAAGCGCTGCAAAAAGCCTGTCAGAGCTTAGAAATTAAACGCAACGGTATTGGCGCCGACGGCAAAGAGATGACCAACTACGACCAGCTCATCGACAGCATGACAAATGCGAGCTGGAACCGTTTGTTCTCTATCAAAGATGCCATGCGCTTTGGTATTCCAACCTCTACCATTCAGAAAATAACCAAAATAGACCCGTGGTTCCTGCACCAGATAGAAGAACTGAACGACATGGAGAAAACCCTACGTCGTTATTCTCTGGAAACGATACCGGTAGAAATTATGCGCCGTGCCAAGCAACAGGGCTACGCCGATCGCCAGATTGCTTATTTATTTGGTTGCAAAGAAAGTGAAGTGCACCGGAAACGCACCGAAATGGGCATTCACCGGGTGTTTAAACTGGTTGATACCTGCGCCGCCGAGTTTGAAGCTAAAACGCCTTATTATTACTCTACTTTTGAAGGCGAGAACGAAAGCATCGTGTCAGATCGCAAGAAAGTAGTGGTATTAGGTTCCGGCCCCAACCGCATCGGGCAAGGTATTGAGTTCGATTACAGTTGCGTGCACGGTGTACTGGCGGCCCGCGAGTGCGGCTACGAAACTATTATGATTAACTGCAACCCCGAAACGGTTTCTACCGATTTTGATATTTCGGATAAGCTGTATTTCGAGCCGGTATTCTGGGAGCATATTTACGATATCATCCTGCATGAAAAACCGGAAGGTGTAATTGTACAGTTGGGTGGCCAGACTGCCCTGAAACTAGCCGAAAAACTGGAACGCTACGGCATTAAAATACTAGGTACCAGCTTCGAAGCGTTGGACTTAGCGGAAGACCGCGGTGCTTTCTCCAGTTTGTTGCGCGATAACAATATTCCGTACCCGCCGTTTGCCTCGGTTACCAGCGCCGAAGAAGCTTTAGAAGTTTGCAAAGACCTGAAATTCCCGCTGTTGGTGCGCCCCAGCTACGTACTGGGTGGCCAGAGCATGAAAATCGTAATTAACGAAAAAGAGCTAGAAGCCCAGGTAGTAGATATTGTAAAAGACAACCCCGGCAACAAAGTACTCCTGGATCACTTCCTCGACCACGCCATCGAGGCCGAAGCCGATGCTATTTGCGACGGCGAAGACGTGTACATCATCGGGATTATGGAGCACATTGAGCCGGCGGGCATCCACTCCGGCGACTCTTACGCTGTGCTGCCGCCCTTCGATTTAAGCGCAGATGTAATCCGGCAGATAGAAGAGCATACCAAAACTATTGCGCTGGCTTTAAGAACGGTGGGTTTAATAAATATTCAGTTTGCGATAAAAGACGGTTTGGTTTATATTATCGAAGCCAACCCGCGCGCCAGCCGCACGGTGCCGTTTATTGCCAAAGCTTACCAGGAACCTTATGTAAACTACGCCACCAAGGTAATGCTGGGCGAGAAGAAAATTAAGGATTTCAATTTTAATCCATATAAGAAAGGTTTTGCCATTAAAGTACCAGTATTCTCGCATCATAAATTCCCGGAAGTAAATAAAGAACTTGGCCCCGAAATGAAATCGACCGGCGAAGCGATTTATTTTATCGACGACCTGGAAGACGAATATTTTACCAAAGTTTACGCTGAGCGGAATTTGTATCTGAGTGTATAATAAATAAGCGTTCTAATCTTGCCGCCCGTGGTTTTCCTTACGAAAGTACAGGAGTTACCACGGGCAATCTGGTTTATTTAAATATTATTAACTTTGCGCTGTTAGTAAAACATACCAATTCCCGGCCTTTGAAAGAACTGCGCAAATTTTTAGTTAAAACCCTGGGTTTTAAAAATTACATCCGGCTGGTGAGCCGGGTATACTTGCTGATGGTGCGGGCCGGCCTGATGCAGAAAAAATATCCCGAAATATTCTTCCTCAAAAAAATAATTCAGCCGGGTTTTACCTGTATTGATATTGGCGCTAACCTGGGCTATTATTCTACTATTTTGTCGCGGCTGGTGGGCCCGGCGGGTAAAGTGCTGGCAGTAGAACCGGTGCCCATGTTCCAGGAAATCTGGAAGCAAAATGTGAAGCTGAGCGGGGTATCTAATTTAACCATGTGGCCCTATGCGTTAGGCGGCGAAAATACCCGCATTAAAATGGGTACACCCGAACGCGATGGACTGTTGCACCACGGCATGACCAAAATAATGAGTTCGGCCAAAGATTCTTACGCCCGCACCTACGACGTTGAAATGAAAATTCCGGACGAATTATTTATAAACCTGAACCGGCTGGATTTTGTTAAATGCGATGTAGAAGGCTATGAGTTTGAGGTGTTCCGGCACATGCAGGAAACTCTGCGTAAGTTTAAACCAATTATTCAAACCGAGCTAAATGGCACCGAAAACCGGCAGCAGGTTGCCGCTCTATTAACGGCAATTGGTTACGGTACTTATATTTTATCGCCAAATCAAACGTTATTGCCTTGTAATAATGTTGTATTAATGTCGCACCAGGGCGACTTTTATTTTAAATTTTCTGCCGATGACTAAATTTCTGATAACCATATTCCTGATATATTTATTTATGCGCTTTGTGTTCCCGATTTTACTGCGTTGGGGCATAAAAGCGTTTATTAAAAAAAATATTCAAAACGGACGTTTTACCAATATCGACCCTAACGCCTTCCGGCCGGCAAATGAGCCCCAGCCCGAAGGCGAAGTAAAGGTGAATTATGTCCCGAAACAGCCGCAACCCAACCAGGCTAAAGACTTTCCCGGCGGAGAGTACGTGGATTATGAAGAAGTAAAATAATTAACTAACTTTCCTGCCTAACCCTAAGTTAATCCGGGTTTTATGCCTGCAACCAGCGGGAGTAGAATCCGGATTAATTTTTAAGAATTAAAACAAACCTGTTTCATGCCCAAATTTAATTTTAAGGCGCACGTGCTGCCCCATGTACTGGCGGTCCTTTTCTTTTTAGTCTTAACGGCTGCTTACGTTTCTCCTATTTTATTCGAAGACAAAAGCCTGGTGCAGAACGATATTCTGCAATCGAAAGGCATGGCCAAAGAAATTATAGATTACCGCGAACGCACCGGTAAAGAGGCGCTCTGGACGAACTCGATGTTTGGGGGTATGCCGGCTTATTTAATAAATACGGCATTCTCCGGCGATTTATCGGTGTATATTCATAAGGCTATTACGCTAAACCTGCCGGCTGTGGCTGCTAACATCTTCCTGACGTTGTTGTGCGCCTATATTTTATTTGTGGTAATGGGCATGAGCATTTGGCTGTCGCTGGTGGGCGCCATTGCCTTAAGTTTTACCTCTTATAACCTCATTATTCTGGAAGCCGGGCATAATACCAAGTCTTTGGCAATTGCCTACATTCCGCTGGCCCTGGCGGGGTTATTTTATGCGTTTCGGCGTGGTACCCGGCACCTGATTTTAGGCGCGGCTTTGTTTACTTTTGGCCTCACCATGCACATCCGGGCCAACCACCCCCAAATTACCTATTACCTGTTGCTGATGGTTTTAATATTTGGCGTGGTGCAACTAATATTTGCTATCCGCGAGAAATGGCTGGGTAGTTACTTTAAACGGGTATTGGTGTTGGGCGTGGCCGCGATTATTGCCGCCGGTGTAAGTTTCGGGCGTTTGTATACGGCCATGGAATACGGCAAATATTCTATCCGGGGCAAATCCGAATTAAAACCCAGCACGACCGGCGAGGTAAGTTCCGGCGGCTTAGACCGTACCTATGCCTTCGACTGGAGTTATGGCGTAAGCGAAACCATGACCCTGCTTATTCCCAACTTTTACGGAGGCGCCAGCCAGGGCAGCCTCGACGAAGATTCCGAAACCGCTAAAGCTTTTAGCCAATTAGGCGTACCGCCGGGGCAAATGCAAGAATTACTGGGGGCTTTGCCGCTGTACTGGGGCGACCAGCCTTCTACCAGCGGTCCGGTTTACGTAGGCGCTATTATTTGCTTTTTGTTTGTACTGGGCCTTTTTATTGTCGAGAAACGTACCCGGTACTGGCTGCTGGCCGCTACTATATTATCTATTATGCTGGCCTGGGGCCGCAATTTCGAAGCATTTAATTATTTCATGTTCGATCACTTTCCGGGTTACAATAAATTCCGGGCGGTATCGATGGCGTTGGTTATTGCGCAGGTGGCTATCCCATTGCTGGCTATGTTTGCCCTGTACCGGTTTTTACAAAATGGTGGTAATCGCCAGGATATCCAGAAAAAATTATTGTATGCGGCCGGAATTACGGGTGGCTTGTGCTTACTCGTGGCAATATTGGCGGGCATGGCCAGTTTTGTGGGTCGCGTAGACGAACAGTTGCAGCAAATGCAGTGGCCGGTGGCAGCTTTGCGCGCCGACCGCGAAAGCATGATGCGCGGCGATGCTTTCCGGTCGTTAATATTTATTTTATTAGCTGCCGGGGTACTGTATTTTTACTTAAAACAGAAACTGACCGCTACTTCGGCTACCCTGGCTATCGGGTTTTTAGTTTTAATTGATCTCTGGACCGTGGACAAGCGCTACCTGGATAACGGTGATTTCCAGAAGCGTTTGGTAGAAACGCACTTTGAGCCTACCCCCGCCGACCAGGCTATTTTGCAGGACAAAGATTTAAGTTACCGGGTGTTTAATATGTCTAATCCATTTAACGAGGCCCGTACTTCTTACTTCCATAAATCAATTGGCGGTTACCACGGGGCCAAGTTGCGGCGCTACCAGGATGTGATTGAAAAGCACATTTCCCAGAACAATGTTGAGGTGCTGAATATGCTGAACACCCGTTATATTATTACCACCGATCCGCAGAATCCGGTGCAACGCAACCCGCAGGCGCTCGGTAATGCCTGGTTTGTGCAGCACCTGATACCCGTTAAAAGTCCCGATGAGGAGTTGGCTGCCCTCACGAACCTGACCCCGGTGAACGAAGCCGTAATTGACGTAACAAAATTCCCGATAAAGCAGAAAGATTTTAGTAACGAAGGTTCCAGTATTAAACTGACTGCCTACGAACCTAATTATTTAAAATACCAGGTAAATGCCGCGGCAGATGGTTTTGTGGTGTTCTCCGAGATTTATTACAAAGATGGCTGGAATGCTTACCTGAGTGGTAAACTCGTTGACCATGTGCGGGTTAACTATATTTTGCGCGGTATGCAGGTACCCGCCGGTCAGCATACCATCGAGTTTAAGTTCGAGCCGAAAGAATACACCTTAGGCAACACCGTTTCGCTGGTTTCATCTATCCTGATGCTGTTAATAGTGCTGGGCGGCGTGTTTTACGCTTTCCGGTCCGAACCGGAAAAAGTATATGCGGAGCCTGTTAAGAAATAATATTAGTTTATTCATTAAAAAGCGATGGGAGTACCATCGCTTTTTTTATTTTATTACCCGAACATCATGAAAGCGTCAGCCCCGGTTCAGCTCCTGCAAGACCCGCTGTTTGCGACTAAGGGTGTGCAGGTGTATCTGAAGCGGGAAGATTTGCTGCACCCGACTATTCCGGGGAATAAATGGCGCAAACTGAAATACAACCTGCAGGCGGCCCGGGAGAGCGGTAAAAATACTTTGTTAACTTTTGGTGGCGCTTATTCTAACCACATTGCGGCGGTAGCAGCGGCTGGCCGGGAATTTAACTTCCGAACCATCGGCTACATCCGCGGCGAAGCGCATTTAACTTTAAACCCCACCTTAACCTTTGCCACCAATTGCGGTATGCAATTGCATTACCTCGACCGCGAAGCATACCGGCTGAAAAATACACCGTTTTTTTTAGAAAAGCTCCGGCACGAATATCCGGAGGCTTACCTATTACCAGAAGGCGGCACCAATTTATTAGCCCTGAAAGGCTGCGCCGAAATAGTGCCGGATATTACGGTGGCGTACGATTACCTTTTGTGTGCAGCGGGTACGGGCGGAACGCTGGCGGGCATCATAGCCGGATTAGCCGGAGAAAAGCAAGTTATCGGTTTCCCGGCCTTAAAAGGCGGCGCGTTTTTGAAAGAAGATATTGTGCACCTGGTAACCCATTACACCGGACAAACCTACGATAACTGGGAACTCCAAACCCAATATCACTTTGGCGGCTATGCCAAAATAAAACCCGAATTAGTAGCGTTTATTCAATATTTCCGGCAGCAGCACCAGGTACCGATTGAACCCATTTACACCGGCAAGATGCTTTACGGTCTGTACGATTTAATCCGGAATGATTATTTTAAACCAAATACTGCTATCGTGGCCATTCACACCGGGGGCTTGCAGGGCTTGGCCGGCCTGGAAGAAAGGCTGGGCGTAAGGCTTACTTAACTGATTGGTTCGGTTATTGCGTATATATAGCAGAAATCAATAGTTATCATGTCTTTTCTCGTTTACCTGCTTCGCAAAATATTACCTTTTTTAATCTTAGTACTGGCCGCTTTATTTATCTGGCGCAGTTGCAAAGAAACTATTTTGGGCAAGCCCGAAGAAAACGTGCAGGTAACGCATAGCACCGTGCTGGAAAAAATAGAAGGCTTGGGTAAAATGGAACTGGTACGGTATAATTTTAAAGACGTGGTGGAATATAAGAAAGAGCTGTCGCGGTGGTTGCCTAATTCCCGAAGCGTGCTAATTGTGGCCGGCGAAGCAGTAGGCTGTATTGATATGGGGCAGATTACAAGAGAAGACGTTGCATTTACCAACGACTCTACTATCACCATAAAATTACCGGCACCGGAAATCTGCTACTTTAAAGTAGACCACAGCAAATCCAAAATATTTGCCATGGAATACACCTATTTTCAGGACGCGACTTTGGTAGACGAAGCGTATAAATACGCCGAAAAAAATGTGCGCCAATCGGCTTTAAATGCCGGAATATTAGCGGAAACCGCCCGCAACGCCGATAAAATATTAAAGCCGATGCTGGAAGGAATGACCGGTAAAACCGTAGTGCTCGTACCAAAACGGAAAACGGAGAACCCGGTTGTACCGCCGAAAAGGTGAAGAGTTAGTAGTTTTAAGTAATAAGTAATAAGTACAGGACTTTCGCAAAATTATCCAAAGTCCTCTTCGGAGGGGGCAAGGGGGAGGATTTACAATGTTAAAAAACCATTTTGCGAAAGTCCTAAAGTAATAAGTTGGTCTGATGCTGTTTGTAGGCTCCTGATAAAATAATGTTGTAATTTAATTATGCCTTTCTATTGATTCAAAAATATTTAAGACTCCTGATTTTTTAAAGCATCCTGAATTAAATCGTTTTCGTAGCCCTTGCTCATGAGGTAGTAAGCCAGCTTCTGTTTGCGGAGCATGGGATTCTTTTCTTTTTCGGTTCGGGCTTTTTTCTCGAGTAAATATTTCAGGTTTTCGTCGTACACCTCCGGGTCAATTTCTTTCATGCCCTGCCTAATGCAGTAGTCTGATATACCCTGGGCTTTTAAGCCCTGTAATATTTTGCGGCGGCCCCAGCGTTTCAGGCTATATTTGCCTCTTACGTACGATTTGGCGTACCGCTCTTCGTCCAGGAGTTTTTCCCCCGATAATTGAATAATAATCTCGTCTACTTCGTCGGGGTCGAGGCCGTAGCTGAAAAGCTTGCTCCGGACCTCCTGGTGGTTGCGTTCCTGGTAAGCACAGTAAGCCGCTATTTTAATTAGGGCTTCTTTCTTCGTATAGTTTTTCTTCTTTTTCGGCTCGTGCATGGTTTTAGTATCAGGAAGCAAGTAGCAGGTATCAGGATTAAGCTTTAGTGTTTAAAAATACTGCCCTGACCTCTGATTTATCTTTCAAAACTGTAACGCCTGAAACGAAGCTTTGGTCTAAATTCTCCTGCTACTTAATACCTGATACTAGCTACCTTTCGGTAATATTGGTATCGTTTATAATATACAACGGGCGGTTACGCACATTGTCGCTGAGGCGGCTGATGTACTCGCCAATAATGCCGATGGAAATCAACTGCACACCTCCCAGAAACAGTACGCTCAGCATCAGCGACGACCAGCCCGGTACGTAATCTTTTATGACAAACCGGGAATAAAGGGTATACAGCATCAGCAGAAAAGCAATACCCGAAACCAGGAACCCGCTGACGGTGGCAATTTTTAAGGGCAGGTTCGAAAAAGAAGTAATCGCATCCAACGCCAGCCGTATCATTTTACGATAGGTATAATTACTTTCTCCGCCGGCACGTTCGGGCCGGTCGTATTCCAAATAAGTCTGACTGAAACCAATCCAGGAAATCTGGCCCCGGATAAATTTATGCTTTTCCGGCATCTGTTTCAGCGCCTCGGCTACTTTGCGGCTGATAATCCGGAAATCGCCGGCATCCAGCGGAATAGAAATATGCGTGATGCGAGCGAGCAGCCGGTAAAAATAGCGGGCCGTAAGTTTCTTGGCGGTACTTTCGCCATTTCGCGCCCGGCGCTTGGTGTATACCACTTCGTAGCCTTCCTGCCAGCGGGCATATAAAGCGGTAATTAGTTCGGGGGGGTCCTGTAAATCGCTATCCATTATAACCAGGGCTTTTCCCCGGGCTTTGTCGATGCCGGCGCTCACAGCTACCTGGTGGCCAAAATTGCGGCTGAAATCGATGTATTTTACCTGAAAATCTTTCTGCGCCAGTTCGCGGATGAGTGACAAGGACCTATCGGTACTGCCATCGTTTACAAAAATGATTTCGTAATTATTTGTTAGAGTAGCCAGCACCTCGTGCAAACGGCTATGCAGGGGCAAAATATTAGAGGCTTCGTTGTAAACCGGAATAATGACGGAAATATCCAAGGTTAAGCTATTTTAACGCTTAAAGATAAAGGTTTCCGGGTTATATAAAGCAGGCTGCCTGCCAGATTGCTTTTAAATGGCCGAAGTTTAAATGGCCTAGATAAATTTCGCGAAGTGGACCGAACTGCTTTATATGAACCAGCATACGGGAATAATATTCCGGCGGAGGAGTTTGTACGCTATTGTTGTGGCAAGCCTCCGTTGATTGACGAAAAGTAAAATAGTGCCGGACCAGAGATGGCTTCTTTTTTCCTTTATAATTATCTTTATATATAGTATATTCGTTAGTCCAGTTACGTATATACAACAGACGGTGGTTGGCTAAACGTAATAATGGTGTTTATAAACGA
>NZ_BJYS01000027.1 GCF_007991635.1 Adhaeribacter aerolatus
TTTGCTTATCTACCTTTAAAGCTTAGGCAGGAATGGAGTATCTCATTACCTCATCCCTAACAACTTATAACTTATAACTAACTACTTCTTATGACAGCAAGCCAAAGAAGCCTGGTGATGCGGGGTGGCCGCCTGTGCTTTGGGGCTTACGTACGGAATACCTAAGTTCAGACCGCGCAGAATAAACAAACAGGCAATTACACAGGCCATATACGGCACCGCTTTTTTAAAGAAAAAACGGGTTTGCGGTTTTATTAATTTACCCGATAAAGAAACGAGCAACATCAGGGGCAGCGTTCCCAAGCCAAAGAGCGCCATGTAGGTCATCGCCAAAGGCAGGGTTTTCATGGCAATGGCCCCGGCCAAAGCAATATACACAAACCCGCAGGGCAGTAACCCGTTCAGCAACCCCACCACCAGCAGCGCGAACATATTCTGTTTCTGGTAATAACGCGCAAAAGTTTTCCGGACCCATAATAAAATTTTCTGAATAAAAGAAATATTACCCAGCGGCCGGGAGATGAGCGCGGGCATTACCGCCAGAATAAAAATCAAGACACCGGCTATAATCGAAACCAGTTGCTGAACGCCCACCAGTTGCAACGATTGGCCAAATGCCCCTGCCAGCAGCCCTAAACCGGCGTAAGTAATAATGCGACCACCATTGTATAAAAGGCGGCCGGTAACAAAATGCCAGCCCGAGCCCTTGCCAACAGGTAAAGCAACGGCTATCGGGCCGCACATGCCCAGGCAATGAAAACTGCCCAGTAATCCCATTAAAAAACCTGCCCAAACCATTTTACTTCAGCGTTATCCGGGTTTCGTTGTAATAATTTTGGTTGCCCCGGTTGTAGCTAATCTTTACCCGCCACAAACCTTTGGCTAACTTTTCGGTATTCAGTATCTGGTTCTGCGATTCGTTTAGATTTACCGGCACCTCAAAATCCTGAGAGCCATCGGATGGACGGAAAAAGCTGATGGTACCGGATATTTTTTCACCGGCAGCGGCCGGAATATGCAGGATAACCTGGTTGGTACCGGCCGGAGCGGCCACACTTACCTCCTGGTTTTGCGCGGCCGTGCGGTTCATAACCTCAATATGGTTCTGGTAGTCCAACTCCTGCTGGTAATAATCTTTGCTAACCAGATTCACTTCGGATCGCATGGCCTGGGTAACAAAGAATATAATATAGCTCATAAAACAGATAAAGGCGCCGGTAATAACATAGGGTAAAAACCACCCGCGTTTTCTTTTATTTACTGCTGTTGTATTCATTTTTAAAGTTCTCTAATATTGTTATTATTTGGCCGGCCCCATAAATTTGGTTTTCTCCACGGCTATTAATTTACCTTGGCTGTATACCCCTATTTCTATTTCGGAATTAATACCTTTTAAATATTGAAGCGGAATTTCGGCCAGGAAAACACCTTCGGTAATACCTTGCTTGGGTAATACCAGGTTATTTTTTACTACCTGAATGTTACCTTGGGCCGGTTCCATCAGTTTGAGGGTAATCGGCATCTCTTCGTTGGTTTTATTAATAACCGAAATATTATACAGGTTAATAATATTGCCTTTATCGCTTTTCTGGAACAGCATGCCCGGGGTGCGCAAAATGGTGGCATCTACGTTATTGCGGGTTACCAGCAGCGTTATCAATATTCCCATCAGCACCAGCAGCACGGCGGTATAGCCTTTAATACGGCTGGTTAATTTCCACTTCTCGCCCTTTTCAATGCCTTCCATGGAGTCGTAGCGGATTAAGCCCTGCGGTTTGTTTATCAGGTCCATGATGTTGTTGCAGGCATCAATGCAGGCGGTGCAGTTAATGCACTCCAGTTGGGTACCATTGCGGATGTCGATACCGGTAGGACAAACCTGTACGCATTGGTTGCAATCAATACAGTCGCCGGCGGTACGTTCCTGGCCTTTCCGTTGCTTTTCGCGGGGCTCACCGCGTACAAAATCGTAAGCAATAACGGTGGTTTTCTTATCCATCATTACCCCCTGTAAACGGCCGTACGGGCAAACAATGGTACAAACCTGCTCCCGGAAGCTGGCATAAACCCAGTAAAACATGCCGGCAAAAACCAGCAACGTACCCAAACCTGCCAGGTGGTTCAGCGGCGAATCCAGCACGATAGCTTTTAGTTCATCAATGCCAATAATATAAGCCAGAAACAGGTTGGCAATCAGGAAAGAGATAGCCAGGAAGATGGTGTGTTTGGTGCCTTTTTTTAATATTTTTTCGCGGGTCCAGGGGGCTTTATTCAGGGCCTTTTGTTTGTTGTAATCGCCCTCAATAAAATATTCGATGCGGCGGAAAACCATTTCCATAAAAATGGTCTGGGGACAAACCCAACCGCAGAAAACCCGGCCGTAAACCACGGTAAACAAAATAATAAATACCACCAGGGTTAAGAAAGCCAGCAACAAAATAAAGAAATCCTGGGGCCAGAATATTTGTCCGAAAATAATAAATTTGCGAGCCGGAAAGTTGAGCATTAGCACGGGCAAGCCATTTATTTTTAAAAACGGCACGGCAAATAAAATAGTTAGTAAACCATAACTTACCAGTTTGCGGGCATTAAAATATTTGCCTACTGGCTTCTTCGGATAGAGCCACACCCGCTTCCCCTCTTTGTCTACTGTAGAGACCGTGTCGCGGAAGTGGTCGAAATCGGTTGCAACGTTAGCCATAATTTTTATCTGGTTGGCCTAATTTAAGTAAGGCGCTTTTTCACTTTTTGACCTTACAAAATTGCTTATTCTCCTACCGGATTTTTATGACGGCGGTCACTATTATGGCTGATCTTAGTCAGGGAGAATTATTATGGTGGTAATTGATTGACAAATAGTTTCTAAGAACCTTTATCGCTTTTGGAGAAAAAGTTAAAATGGAATTTGCTAATTATGAATTTAAGTTGATGGTATTTACCCCGGTGCATTTTGTACTTCCCTTTTTGCATTAGGAAATCAGTTGTAAATAAATAATGATTTCAACTTATGATATACCCATCTGAGAGACTGATTAACCGAAATAAGCAGTTTTCCATCAGCCTTGATTTCGTTTCATTAAACTTACGTTTTGGGTCAGTTTTTATCAACCGAAATAAAGACAAATGGATACATTACCATTAAATAAAGGATGGAATTTACCTGGCCGGTAAACCAGGGGTGGTTTTGCTGGTCCGGCTTAACAGCGGAAGCAGAAACCCGATGGATAGGAGAAAAAGTAAACTCGCAGCCAGCATAAAAGTGGCGGGAAGAGATAAAATATTTAAAACCGGGTAAATAATAACCGGCGACAAGAACTGGCCCAGGAACCAAAAGGTGGTAAGCTTGCCAATTTCCTTTCCCCGAATTTCTGCCGGCGCAATTTTCATTACCCACATATTGGTATTCGGAATCATCATACCCATACCCAATCCGGTCAGCATCATGGCCAGTAAAACCAGTACATAAGTGCTGGCAATAGACAAAAGCGCAAAACCGCCAGCCATGAGTAAATATCCCATCGAAAATATAAAAAGCGCACTAAACCGATCTTTTATTTTAGCAAAAGAAAAAGAGGAAACGGCCGAAAAGGCGGTACTGATAGCAATAGCAGCGCCTGCTAAGGCATTTTTATCGATTCCCATAGCCCGCAGGTAAAACGGAATTTGTACCGGGATTAAAAAGAAAATAATCCACAGAAACATGGTATTTAAAAACAGCAGCCAGATTAAACCTGGTGATTTTACCAAGGATTTAGCCTGGTGATCTTTAGCTACTACTACCGGCTCATACAAAAATAAGATACTCAGGGGCAGAACCACCAGCGAAAATAAATAAAGCAGGAAGGGATAGCGCCAGCCCAGGTCGGCCAGAATACCGCCGAGGCCAATAAATAAAATGCCCCCCAGCGACATAAAAGCTATCTGGATTCCTACAAATTTTTGTCGCTCCTGCCCCTCAAAGTAATCGGCAATGAGGGTAATTACAATGGGCATTGACATACCCACCGCTATACCCAGTAATGCTCTGGAAATTAGCAGGTAGTACAGGTTGTGCAGGAAAAAGCCGCTGGCACCGGCCCCGGCATATAATACCAGCGAAACCCACAATATTTTCAATCGCCCGTACCGGTCGATGAAGCGCCCGGTTATAGGGGAGCATATGGCAATCATAAGGGCCGGCAAGGTTAATACCAGTTTAACCAGAAAGGCAGCATTCTTCACTTCCTTGAAAGCCTCAGCCATTTGGGGAATGGCCGGAGAAATGGTAATAACCGACATAATGGTCAGGCTACTTACCAGAAGCAGGGTAAGCTTTAATTTCCATTGGCTATTATTCATTGAGGTTAATTTACTTTTTCAAAGGAATTTGACTTACCATTATTTTTTAGCAACTGGTGGGGGCGGCAAAACAAAAGGTTTTGGTTGAGGCTTAAGGGGTTCCAGTTTGCGGTTGGCTAAGGCCGGATGACTGGCCGGAATAAAGGTAGCCCGAAACCCTGTATACGTCAGTGGCACGGGGGGAATTGGATCGCCGTTTGGTTTGCGAATATCCCCGCGGTAAGGATTTAAAAATTCCCACAGAATTTCACCTTCTTTATTCACCTCAAAAAACCGGCCTCTGGCTCCTTCATCAATAAAAGTATGGCCGTTGTCCATGCGGTGGGCCCCGGAAATAAAATCGCTCCAAAAAGAAATTGTATCGGAAGCTATATAGCTCCAAACCGGTTTAGCCGGACCAAATGCTTTACCTTTTTCTAAAACGTACGCTCCCGGTTTATTAACCGGAGGCGCTATTTCATATACGGCCGAATAGTTCAGACTGTCCCGGCCAGGTATGTCGTTATTAAATACCGTTAAATTACCGGCTCCGGGCTTTCCTTTTTCAATCCAGCGAATATCGTGCTGGTGGTGTAGAACCTGGTTAGTAGAATCTCCTCTGCGGTAATTGCCCGGGTTTCCCCACCGGTAGAGGAAATCACCGCCTTTTCCCCAGCGGCCTCCCTTATGGCCGGCGGCCTCCTGGGTGGTGGTGCTGTGGTCTATAATAAATATTTCACTTAAGTTCGGCGAACTGAAGGCTATCTGGTCTAAATCGGCATTATATTTAACTGCATTAAAATGGTAAATATCAGAACCTAAGTTTTCCGGGGTTTGGTTTCGCCAGGGTGCCATTTTCCCCAGCTTCCGCAAGGTATTCATGCTATCCCGCGTTATTAAGGGCTTAACCGGCTTACCCACATTAAAGTCTAACAATTCGGGGTGGTCGGCCGGGTTTCCGTAGTTCGCTTTCTTGGCGTCGTAATCCTGAACCAAATGGTCCATCATGTGCCATTCCCATACCACCTTTCCTCCCCGTTCTCCCTGCGGTTCTATTTCTACTATTTTGTCGGGCCAGATGCCGGCTTTGGGTATTAGTTCGGGTTTACGGCCGGCCGCCAGGGCTTCTGCCCCGGTTTTTGCCTCCCAGGCAATGGCCAAAATATTACCATTGGGTAGCACTGTAAAATCGTGGTGGGCATGGTATAATTCATTGGCGTATTCAAAATCCCATAATAGGTTGCTATCCCAGGAAATTTTCTGAATTCTACCGGTTTCACCCCCACCGGCAAATACCGGGAAATCCGGGTCGTGGGCATTTTGTATCAAAGAACCATCGTTGCTCAGGTAGGCGCCCATCACCCCATAATTTCCTTTCCATTCGTGCACGACCTCCCCTTTGCGATTAATCAGGTATACCGAAGCCGAGTTTGGTACGGCAAACATCACATAACCATCGGTTATCCCCTCGGTGGTTTTGGTTAGTCCACGCTTTATGCCATGGCCAAACATGTTCCGGTCTTTGCCGGTGAGTTGTTTTTTTTCAACTGTTTCTTTTTTATCAACCCCGCAGGAAAACCAGAAAAATATACTTAATGGTAGCAGGAAAAGTAAAAGTGGCTTTTTCATGGTACAAGAATAAGATTAAACCGAGGGTAAGAATTGAATTAAATAAAGGAGCGAAAGCTATAATCCAAGTGGGTTAGTCAATAACAATATTTAAGATTAATTTATAAAATATATTTATTTTTTCCAATTTTTTTATTAAATTGTCTGACTAATATTGCATATTTTCTTCTTATAATTATTTTTTTGCTCCGCTTACTAGTTCCCATCTTTCTAAATCCTAATGTTTAAAGTTATGTCAATTAAAATTATTGGCGCCGGATTACCCCGAACCGGGACAAATACCTTAAAAGCCTCTCTGGAGAAACTTGGTTATAATAAAACTTATCACATGAAAGAATTACTGGAACATCCGGATATGCTGCCTTATTGGCTGACGCTAAAAGAAACCGGAGAAACCGATTGGGAACAATTATATAATGGTTATGAGGCGACAGTAGATTTTCCGGGCTATCCGTGGTACCAAGAGCACATGAAACACTATCCCGACGCTAAAGTAATTCTGACAGTGCGGCCTTTTGATAAGTGGTACACCAGCATCCATAGCACCATCTGGCAGGCCGGCCCGCAAACCCTGCCCCAGAAATTAGCCATGATGACCAAACTGGCTTTTAATCCCCGGCTTCGTTCGGTAATAAAATGCGTAAAATTTGCGAAAGGAACCATCTTTGGCGTGCATTTACAAGGTAAATTTGAAGATAAAGCTTTTGCCGAAAAAGTATTTAACCAGCACATAGCCGACGTTAAAGCCTTTGTACCGGCTGACAAATTGCTCATTTACGATGTAAGCGAAGGTTGGGGACCGTTGTGTAGGTTTTTGGCTCTGCCGGAGCCGACAGAACAACTTCCGCATTTAAACAAGAAAGAAGATTTCAAGGAAATGCTGAGCGAATTAATGAAGGGTAATAAAGCTTAGAAAATTTGTTGGTTATAGCTTAAACGTGTTTCTGTTATTGAGGAAGAACACCAATTATATTATTTGGCGCAAACGCGCTATTGCCGGTAAGAGAAATAAATTGTACATATATCATCTTACCGTTAACTAAAAAATTAAGCCGATAAGAATAAAAAGGCGTTGGTTCTGATTTGATTTCAGTTTGGATTGGAACTATTGGACCATACCGTCAACCATACTTAGCTACCCTCAAAAGAAACATTTGGTACTTTCCGGAAAAAAATGCCGCCTGGCCAAAATTTGGACCAGGCGGCAGAAACAAGCTACTTTGTTTTTAACTTTCTTACTACTTTGTTGCTTTCTCGCCTTGCGGCTCTTTGGCGCCGGCCGGGTTAGAACCTTGTAAGCTCAAAATGTAACTGCTCACTTCCAGCATCTGGTCTTTAGAAAGTTTGCCGTTCCAGGCCACCATACCTTTTTCGGTTATACCAAACTTAATGGTTTTAAATATTTCGTTTACCTCGCCGCCGTGGAGCCAGTACTCGTCGGTTAGGTTCGGGCCAATTTTACCTTCGGCTGCCTGGCCGTGACAAGCCGCGCAGTTTTGCAGGTAAGCGGTTTTCCCTTTTTCTAAAGCGCCCGCATCCGTTAAAACTTTAAAATCGGTTTTTTCGTTGATGCTGCCTTCTTCGGTGGGCGGATGTAACAGCGCGGCGGTTTGCATTTCGGCTTCGTACTCGGCATCCTGCAGTTTACCACCCATTACATGGTAGTTCACCACGTACACCAAACTAAATACCACCGTTGCGTAAAACAGGTAGCGCCACCAAGGCGGCAAGTCGTTGTCGAATTCATGGATGCCGTCGTAGTCGTGGCCTTCCATGATAATATTCTTGTCTTTCTTAACCAGGAGCTGACCTTCGCCGCGGAAAACGTTCACCAGACGGGCCATAACGGAATGCTCATATTCTGGCTGTTGGTAAACTTTTGCCAGCAGCGGCGAAACCTGTTTTAAAATAACCAGGCCAAATAATAATATCACCAGCAGCAAAACAACCGCAAAAGACACAAGAACCAACAAAATAGGATCTACAGCCTGCAAATTAAATTCTGGTTCCGGTGCCGGAGCTGCCGCTGCGGCTTTCGTACCGGTAGTGACGGCCGGAGCAGCTTCAGCCGGAGCAGCCTCGCCGGGATTGGCCAGGTAAGCTACCAGCGAAGTTAATTGCTCTTCGGACAGGCTGCTTTCGAAAGCCGGCATTTGGGTTTTGTTGAATTTCTCGAACAAAGCCACCGCCTCTTTATCGCCGCTCTGGATTAATTTACTTGAGTTTTTGATAAAGTTCTTCACCCATGCTTCGTCGCGGCGCTCGGTTACCCCTTTCAGGGCCGGACCTACTACCTGGGCATCCAGGCTATGACAGGCGGCGCAATTATCGGTAAATACTTTTTTGCCGGCAGCTACCTGGTCCTGAGCGGCACCAGGTAGCGAAACCGCCATTCCAACTGCCAAAGCAGCTATTTTAAAATAATTGGTAAGTGTTTTCATGACCGGTAAACTCCTTCTTGTTGCAGTGAATCCTCATCGTTCTGGAGCGGCAGTTCGCTCATATTTTTCACCAGGTTTTTATCTACCAGAATCACGTACAGTATCAGGCCCAGGAAAAACCCAAAGAAGATAGCAAAGGAAATAATGGGGTATATTTCGATGCCGGCTATGGATTGCAGAATATTTTTATACATGGCTTTTTATTAGTTTAAAGGGGTTTGGTGTAAAGCTACTGTTGTGTTTTTTCCCAGGTTACTCTCCTGGCTTTACCCAGGAGAGGCCTGATTCGAAAAAACTAAAACGCACTTTTCACTCTTAATTTTTATTATTTTCCGGCTACTTCTTCTTTGGCTTTAATGTCGGTACCCAGGCGTTGCAGGTAAGCAATTAAGGCTACTATTTCTTTTTCGGGTTTTACTTCGATACCTTCTTTTCCTAATTCGACGGCTATTTCGCGGGCCTGGGTCATCAGGTGTTCGTTGGCATTTTTCTCGTACTGCTCGGAGTAAGGTACCCCCATCCGGCGCATCGCATGTATTTTATCCGAGGTGTTGGAGATATCCAGGTCTTTTTCGGCTAACCAGGGGTACGGAGGCATAATAGAGCCCGGCGACATGGTAGTGGGGTCTATCATGTGGTTGTAGTGCCAGGAGTGCGGATACTTACCGCCTACCCGGTGCACATCCGGACCGGTACGTTTAGAACCCCACAGGAAAGGCCGGTCGTACACAAATTCACCGGCTTTAGAATATTCGCCGTAGCGTTCGGTTTCGGAGCGGAACGGACGTACCATTTGCGAGTGACAGTTGTTACAGCCTTCTTTGATGTAAACGTCGCGGCCCTGTAATTCAAGCGAGGTATAAGGCTTCACGCTGCTGATGGTGGGCACATTAGACTCAATCAGGAAAGTCGGAATCATCTCGATTAAACCACCAATCAGGATAGCTACGGTAGCCCAAACGGCTAACTGAATCGGACGACGCTCAATCCAACGGTGCCAGTGTCCATCTAATTTGGCGCCTTTCGGCAATTTCTGTATAGGCGCCGCATGAGCTACTTCGTCGGCTAATAATTCGCCCTGACGAACAGTTTTGAACAGGTTGTAAGCCATTACAAAGGCACCCAGCAAATACATGGCACCACCAATACCGCGCAAATAATACATCGGAATAATCTGGAACACGGTTTCGAGGAAGTTCGGGTATTGCAGCGTACCTTCGGCGGTAAACTGTTTCCACATTAAGCCTTGGGTAAAGCCGGCCCAGTACATCGGGATGGCGTAGAACAAGATACCCAGCGTACCTAACCAGAAGTGGGTGTTAGCCAGTTTGTTGGAATATAATTTGGTTTGGAAAATGCGCGGGATTAACCAGTACAGCACACCAAAGGTTAAGAAACCGTTCCAGCCCAAAGTGCCTACGTGTACGTGTGCTACAATCCAGTCGGTGAAGTGGGCAATGGCGTTTACGTTTTTCAAGGACAGCATTGGGCCTTCGAATACCGCCATACCGTAAGTAGTAATGGCTACCACCATAAATTTCAGAACGGGGCTTTCGGCTACTTTATCCCAAGCACCGCGCAGGGTTAATAAACCGTTAATCATACCACCCCAACTGGGTGCAATCAGCATTACCGAGAACACCACCCCTAAAGATTGTGCCCAGTCGGGTAAAGCGGTGTATAACAAGTGGTGCGGACCGGCCCAGATGTAAATAAATATAAGCGCCCAGAAGTGAATAATAGATAAGCGGTACGAATATACCGGGCGGTTAGCAGCTTTGGGCAAGAAGTAGTACATCAGGCCCAGGTAAGGCGTGGTTAAAAAGAATGCCACCGCGTTGTGACCGTACCACCACTGCACCAGTGCATCCTGCACCCCAGCGTAACCCGAATAGCTTTTCAGGAAAGAAACCGGAATCTCGAAAGAGTTAACCAGGTGCAACACCGCTACCGTTAAAAAGGTAGAAATAAAGAACCAGATAGCTACGTACAAGTGGCGTTCGCGGCGTTGCAAAATGGTACCGAACATGTTCCAGCCAAATACTACCCAAATTACCGTAATGGCAATGTCAATCGGCCACTCCAGCTCGGCGTACTCTTTAGAAGTGGTAAAACCCAGGGGCAGCGTAATAGCAGCGGCTACAATAATGAGTTGCCAGCCCCAGAAGTGAATTTGGCTAAGCTTGTCGGAATACATCCGGGTTTTACACAGCCGCTGCAGCGCGTAATAAACGCCCATAAAAATACCATTGCCCACAAAAGCAAAAATGGCAGCGTTGGTATGCAGGGGTCTAATCCGGCCGAAGGTGGTATATTCGGTGCCCATGTTCATGGCCGGGTTGGCCAACTGGAACGCCACAATAACCCCCACCAACATGGCCACCAAGCCCCAACCAACGGAGGCGAAGGCAAAGTTGCGGACAATTTTGTTGTCGTAGTAAAAGGAATCCACAGCCGGTGCGCCCGGCGGAACTACTTTCTTTTCTTTTGGTAATGTTTCGAGTAACATAAGTGCTCTTTTGAATTTTTTCTGGTTCAAAATTCGTAAGAGAGCGCCTGAAGAAAGATGACGCAGATCATTTCCGGGGCTGATTGTTGTCAGGGAGGTAGGAGAAGGAACAAATAGTTACCGCTATGACCCAGCAAATGAGAAGGTAATTAGGCTAGGTTCGAGCCAGTTTTTATTCAAATAAACTATCGGTGTTTAATTCCTTAATCACCCATCTACTAAATATTATAATACCCTTAACATCTATTCTTCTAAAGGTATAAGCGCCGTGGGTTTATAAGCAAAGTAAAAGCTACAATATCGATACCACTACACAAATACTACCTCTTTAATATTTGCTGGTTAAACAAAAAATTTAAAAGAAAATTTGCGTAGTCAAATAACTACACATATATTTGTAGCCAAATAACTTCATAATGAATTTAAGACGTGACGTATTTCAGGCCATTGCCGACCCAACCAGAAGGGCAATTCTTCTTCTGGTAGCCTCACAATCAATGACTGCCGGTGCCATAGCGGCAAACTTTGACACGGCACGGCCAACGGTTTCTAAGCATTTACAAATTTTAACAGAATGCGAATTGCTAAAACAGGAACAAATAGGCCGGGAAGTTCACTACCATCTCAATGCTGCTAATATGAAAGTTGTTGCTGACTTTCTGGAGCCGTTCCGCCAGCTTTGGGATAACCGGTTTAATAAGCTGGAGCAGATTATGAAATCTTACAAACCTAAAAATTAAACTACTATGGAAAAGAAAACAAAGATTAATGCCGAGGACGGCAAACAGGAGATTGTAATTACCCGAGAGTTTGACTTACCAGTAGCGTTACTTTTTACAGCCTACGTGGAACCGGAAATTGTGGAGCAATGGATGGGCACCAAAGTACTGAAACTCGAAAATAAAAGACACGGAAGTTATCAATTCCAAACCACCGACCCAAAAGGGAATAAACACAATTTCAACGGAACGGTTCACGAATTTGAACCTGACCACAAAATTACCAGGACCTTTGAAATGGAAAACACAACGTTCCCTGTTCAGCTTGAATATTTGACTTTTGCGCCACTCACCATGCATACCAGCCAATTAACCATGCACATTGTTTACAAATCAGTAGCCGACCGCGACAATATGCTCAAACTGCCATTTGCCCAAGGCTTAAATATGGCGCACAACCGGTTGCAGGAAATTGTCAGCAAATTAAATAAACGGTAAAATGGCAAAGAGAAATAAAATCATTTATTGGGTTGCTACCATTTGGCTGAGCTTAGGCATGGTATCAACCGGCGTGGTGCAAATTATGCAACTGGAAGAAGAAGTTCAGAAAATGAACACCTTGGGTTATCCCATGTATTTCCTGACGATAATTGGGATTTGGAAACTATTGGGCGTGGTAGCTATCCTGCTTCCCAAAATACCATTGGTGAAAGAATGGGCGTATGCCGGTTTCTTCTTCCTGATGTCGGGCGCGATCTTTACCCACCTGGCCGTGCAGGACGGCGCTGCTGAATATTTTGGCCCTGCCTTGCTACTCCTTTTAACAGCCGTTTCGTGGTACTTCCGGCCAAACGAAAGAAAAATTGTTTTAAGTAATTAATCCAGCAGCTATGAATGCAAAAGTTGATTTGTTTTTAAGTAAGGCCAACAAATGGCAGGCAGAAATGACCTTGCTCAGGGAAATTATGTTCGAATGTAATTTAAGAGAAGATTTTAAATGGATGCATCCTTGCTATACCTACCAAAATAATAATATTATACTAATCCACGGTTTTAAAAACTACTGTGCTTTGCTTTTCTTCAAAGGCGTATTATTAGAAGACAAAGCGGGCATTTTAATCAAACAAACCGAAAATGTTCAGGACAGACGTCAGATTAGGTTCACGAATCTGGATGAAATATCAAATTCTAAATCTACCATTAAAGAATATATTTTGGAGGCAATACAGGTGGAGAAATCTGATCTGAAAGTTGAATTCAAAAAAACCGCAGATTATAACTTACCCGAAGAACTGCAAAAAAGATTTGACGCAGATAAGAATTTAAGAAACGCTTTTGCAGCACTCACACCCGGACGGCAAAAAGGTTATTTGCTGTTCTTCTCAGCAGCAAAACAATCCAAAACCAGGGAAAGCAGAGTAGATAAATATACTCCAAAAATTATGGCTGGAAAAGGGTTAGATGAGTAAATGAGAAAAGCCTTCCCATTATTTTGCTAAAGGCCAGCAGATTTGCTAATATTTTACCCCAACCATTTTAACCAGGAGATTAAAGCCCTTAACGCATGAAAGTAACAGAACAAATAGCAAAACACTTCCGGGAAATTCATTTTGGCGACAACTGGACTACCGTAAACTTGAAAGATAGCCTGAATGATGTGGATTGGCAACAAGCCACTACACAAGTTTATGGTTTAAACACCATTGCTGCCTTGGTTTTCATGCAAATTATTATGTAAGTGCCGTTTTGAAGGTATCACAAGGCGAACCACTAAATGCCAAGGATAAATTTAGTTTTGACCTGCCACCTATTCAATCGCCGGAAGATTGGGAAGCTTTATTAGATAAAACCGGGTGGTGCAGCAGTTACCAGAAAGCAAACTTTGGGAAACACTTACCGATGAAAAATACGGCAATTATTAACGAAATATTCACGGCATTATTGAGCATACCCACTACCACCTGGGACAAATTGTCCTGCTAAAAAAAATATTAGCACAATAAGCCATACCAGATGGCCTAAGGGAAAACAACTAAAGATTAAAAAAAACTGGCTGGTCATCAGACACAGCCAGGGCAGAACATACAGCCAAAATTTAAAACGAAAGGTTTACATAACGTAACAATAATCTTTTACTTCCTCGACTTTGTTTTAGCGGGTTCTTCCTTTACTAGTTTCGGCATTAGCCAAGCATCCGCTTTTTCATATTGTTCCGGGTAGGTCCAGTGGCCGGTTTCGGGTACCACAAATAAATCTTTGGGTGCCTTTAGCACATTATAAGCCGAATAGTAAGAGGTTGGCGGACAAGTTTCATCGTTGTAGCCCCAGGAATAAAAACCCGGCACTTTTACAAAGCGTGCAAAATTTACCACATCGTAGTAGCCTACGGTATTTATTTTATCTGGTGTTTCGTGTACGCGGTTGGTATTTTCAGCAAATAAATGCGGCCAGCCACCGGCCCGGCCATTCAGGTAACCGGTCATATCGGACAAGGCCGGGTAAAAAGCTACCAGCCATTTAATGCGGTTATCGAGGGCAGCCGTTACAATAGATAAAGCGCCGCCCTGGCTCCCACCCATTACGCTCATTTGGTTATCGTTTACCTGGGGCAAACTCGCCAGAAAATCGACGGCCCGCACACAGTTTAAATAAACGCGCTTGTAATAATAGCGGTCTTTGTTTTCGAGGTTAAACGCCGGGTAACCGCTTAAAGCCCCCGCCGATAAATTGTTGTACACGTCTAGGGGCATATCAACCGGAATGCCGTGGATGCCAATCTGGAAGGTAACCACGCCTTTTTCGGCGTGGCCCATATCGCCGCTGTAAGGCCGGATGCCCGCGCCGGGCACCTGCAGCAAAGCAGGGTATTTACCTTCTTTTTTTGGTACGCACAAAATGCCGTATAGCCGTGATTTACCATAGCCTTGCAAGTTTACGTGGTACACATTCACGTTCTCGGTGCAACGCTCGGGCATTAAGGTCATGCGTGCATCTAACGGAAGGGCCGCTAACTCGGCTTTCCCTTTTTCCCAAAACTGCGAAAAATCAGCCGGTAATTTCACGGTCGGCTGAATATTTGTGGGGTCGAATCCGGCAGTGCCCAAGCCTTTGTATTCTTTGCCATCTAAAGTGGCAAATACATCGCAGCGTAAAAAGCCGGCGGCCGGCATGGTGCCGCCGTCCAAAACTGCCTCGCCGTTGTTTAGCTGCAACGTGCCGGATTTAACCGGTTTCATCTTTTCGGGCATAATATTATACTTAACCGTAGCAGCCGGCACCGGTACCCCCGATTGCGTTACCAACACCCTAAACTTTACCGGCTCTCCGGGTTTGTAAAGCCAATTGGGGTGGTCGGGCGTTACCTGCACCTGGATGTAACTTTTCTGAATCTGGCCAAAGCCCAATTGAACCGACAATAAAAACAGTAGCCCCATCAGAAGGCTTTGGGAAGGCCGCACGGCCGATTTTACTTTAATCATGTTGGTTTATGTGATAAATTAATTATGCAGATATTGGGCCTAATGATAAGGAATTTAAGGGAAGGATGTACCTGAACAGGGAAAAAATTTAAAGGAACATATATTTAAGCGCTATTTATCCGGCGGTTCCGTAACTTCGGGCTTTAAGTTTTTAATAATGCATTTACATTACGAAATTGCTTCCCTGGGGCATTTACCGCAATTACTGGATATGCAGGAAGCATTTTATGCCATCGATAATTATCCGTTCGACCGGCCCAAAGCCGAAGGCGTAATGCGTCATTTTTTACAAACCCCTGCCTTGGGCATTATTTGGGTGGTGAAACCGGCCCCCGCAGCCGAAATATTCGGATACCTGGCGTTTACATTTTGCTACAGCTTTGAGTTTGGCGGCAAGATTGCTTTTCTGGATGAATTTTATTTAAAGGCTGATTTCCGCGGCCGGGGCTTAGGCAGGCAAATATTAAGCTATGCCCTTCAACAGGCGGCGGAATTAGGCTTGCAGGTAATTCACCTGGAAGCCGAACGGCATAACCAGGCGGGCAAATCGCTTTATCACAAATTCGGGTTCCGCGACCACGACCGCCACCTGATGACAAAAATTATATAACCAGCAATGTTAGACTTTTCAGCAAGCCGCAAGAAATCCTTCAAAAGGAAATTGGTTTGTAAGTCACTAACCAGTTTCTTCCTGAAGGATACCCGGTGGGCGTATTAAATATTAAAAATACATACGGTTCTTTATTGTTGTAGAAGCTTTTAAATCACCATAAAATATACATGCCAACACCACCTTTAGATCTGGCTCCTATCACCCGCCATTTAAGAGCAATGGCCGGTTCCCGCATTTTAATTACTGCCGTCCATCACATTCCGGTTTTCCAGGTTTTGCAAAACGGACCCAAATCTTTAGCCGATTTGGCGCAGCATTTAGGTTTGAAAGAACGCCCTGCCATGGTTTTCTTCCCGGCGCTCTGTGCCCTGGAAATGCTGGCATTTAATCCGGAAGGCAACTTAACTTTGACGCCACTCGGAAGATATCTGACCCAAACCCAGCAGCCCAATCTGGTTGGTTATACCGGCCTGGAAAAGAACGACCCGGGCGTACTGGCGCTAACCGAATTATTAATGAACGATGGGCCAAAGGATACCACCAACGGCGTAACTTATGTAAAAGACGACGATGCACCTTCGCCGATGGACGACCCGGAAGCTGCCCGTTTCCTGACCTTGGCGCTGGCGGGCCGGGCCGAATATTTAGCACGCGTTGTGGCCGAAAAACTACCTCAGCGCAACGGTCATTTGCTGGATGTGGCAGCCGGCACCGGCTTTTATACCTACGAGTGGCTCCTATCCAACCCCAAAGCGACCGCCACCGTTTTCGACCGGCCCGAAGTGTTAAAAGTAGCTAAGGAACTTCTGGACATATTCCGCAAAAGTGGCCGAAACGGCGCAGCCGAAGTGCGCCAAAGAGTGAGCTTTATGCCCGGCGATATGCTGACGGATGAACTGCCTGCAGCAGATTTAATATTAGCGGCCAGCCTCTTCCACGATTGGCCTACCAAAACCTGTATTTATCTTACACAAAAATTTGCCAGAGCGCTTAAACCCGGCGGCGAATTATGGGTACACGATGCTTTCCTGCACGATTCCTTGGATGGGCCATTAGCAGCTACTGATTATTCGGTGATGCTTTTTACCGGCACCAAAGGCCGGATTTATAGTCGTCAGGAACACCGCGAGTGGTTTTCTCAGGCAGGTTTAATTTCCACTGCCGAAAATTTCCCGACCCTGATGGACTATAATCTAATCTCGGCCCGTAAACCTGAGTATAGAATATTTTAGCTTAATAATGGAAGAACAGAAAAATAACCCGCTGCACGGCAAAACCCTAGAAATGATACTGGTTTACCTGGTAAACTACTATGGTTGGGATGAATTAGGCCATAAAATTAAAATAAACAGCTTTAACCACGACCCGAGTGTAAAGTCTAGTTTGCAATTCCTGCGCAGAACGCCCTGGGCCCGGCAGAAGGTAGAAGAACTTTACCTGAAAACCATCCGGCAGGCAAGCCGAGCGAAGGAAAAGGGCGAATAACCAACCGGTCAGCTTTGGTTCCGTAGAATATATAAATAATCTATATTAATAATTCTAATCTGCGCCCCCTTATGAAAAATATACTGGTCCCTACCGATTTCTCCGAGAATGCAGCCAATGCCCTCTCCTATGCTATCCAGTTGGCCCGGCGGGTACAGGGCCGTCTTATTCTTTTTCATAATGCCGATTTACCTGTGAGTTATGCCGCCACCAATATTTACGCATCAGCCGCCGGCGATGTGGGACTAGGCGCCAGCCCCTTATACCCCGGCGCCATTTACCCAGACCCCGAGTTAGAAAAAGTACAGCAGGAAAAATTAACCAAATTGGCCGAACAGGTCCGGCTGAACCAGCAGGAGGAGATTCCGGTGACGACCCATTTTAAATACGGCTCTTTTACCGGCAACCTGCAAGATATTTTGCAGGAGGAAAAAGCTGACCTGGTGATAATGGGCACCAAAGGCGCCAGTTCTTTCTTCGACCGCCTGATTGGCACCAATACGGCCTCGGTGATAAAAGAAATCCACGGTGTACCCGTTCTAGCTATTCCGTCCGAAGCCCGTTTTACCCCACCCCAAAACATCTTATTTGCGGCCGACCTGGAAGATGAAACTGAGATATACCTGAACCAATTGTTGGCTTTTGCCCAACCGTTCGGCGCTCAGATTACATTGGTGCATATTACCAGCCAGACCGAAACTGAAATCCTAAACGAAGAATTAATATTAGATGAACTGCGTAATCGCTTTCCGGGGCATCATTTAAGATTAATAGAACGCACCGATAAAACTGTAGCCCAGGGATTAGAAAAATATATAAAAGAAAACCCCACCAATTTATTGGCGATCGGTATCCACACGCACGGTTTCTGGCATTCGCTTTTTCACAGCAGCGTTACCGAAGATTTGGTTTTTCGGACTACCTTGCCTTTACTAGCCTTACCCGAAAAGCCATTCGCCAGGAGTTAATTTAACCACAGAAAAAGATTTGTTAAGTATTATCCTGGCCAGGGTTCACGTTCAATGTCCCCTAACCCTAACGTCTTTGCTGGTGTTGCCCTTCTTCCGGCCTCCGGCCGCTGAAAATTATGAGCGTTTAAATATTCGTTATTATACAGTAAGGCTGGTCAGGCATTTGTCTGGCATTAGATACTTTGTATTCGGTCTCATGTTATTCAATAATATAGGGCATATATTTGTTCGTTAGCTTTCGCTTATGTTATGCGCTTTTCTTTTTTGGCAGAAAATAACCCTTCCGCTCTCCAAGCACCTTCCCTGAATCAGGGAAGGAGTTCGGCCGAACCGAAACATTATGGAAAAGCTTTGTTGCGGAAGCTTATTATTTGATAAAGATTGAACCTGGAAAGGCATCAGCAAAACGCATACTACAGCAGTTTGGACAGCGAGGGCCTTTTGGAAGATGCTCTTCTGGGTTTCCGGTGCTTTAGCATTGCGAGGAACGAGGAAAGGAAAGCTGAGCAGCCCAAGCGGCCAAACGAGGCCCGCCCTCCCGGAGGCTACTTAGGAAGAAGTAGCCAGTTAGCATCTGACCATTGAAAGATTTCATCTTTCAAAAGATAGATTAATGAAACTTAAGGCCATTCATGTAATAGCTGGGATAATACATAATTTAATTGGGTAAACTGCCGCAACACTAAACTCAGAGACTTACTTTCTTTTTCTTCTTATGGGTTCGTCATAAGCAGTTAGAACGGCCGATTTTAGCGTAGTAACTTTAGTATAATGTTACTACGCTAAAATCATCTTTCTAAATTTTAGTCTTCAAAAAAATCTACCTTACCGGTATCAACATCGTAAACGCCACCCACAATTTTAATTTTACCTTCCTGCAACAGATCCACAATAATGGGGCTTTCGTCTTTTATTCTTTGGATGGTTAAGTGCACGTTTATTTCGGTTACATTATTTACAAATTCCGAGTTCTTGCCAGTCCGCTCGTTTTGGGTAACGGTTTCCTGCGCAATAGCCGGTTTTACCTTATCTAAAAGTTGGGTTAAACTTCCTAATTGTACGTTGTTACAGGCACCCACAATGGCGCCGCACTTGGTATGGCCCAATACCATAACAATCTTAGTACCTACCACCCGGCTGCCAAACTCCATGCTGCCCAATATGTCTTCGTTTAGTACATTTCCGGCAATCCGGATACTGAAAATATCACCTAAACCCTGGTCAAAGATAAGCTCGGCCGATGTACGTGAATCCATACAACTCAGGATAGTGGCAAAAGGGTACTGGCCATCGCGGGTTTCGTTTACCTGTTGCAACAAATTACGGTTCGCCCGCAGGTTCCGGACAAACCGGTCGTTGCCTTCTTTTAAATATTGAAAAGCTATTTCGGGAGTAAGCTTACTTTGATTTTCTTTCGAGTGGATGTACATAGGCTTTTAATATATTAAAGTTAAATTATTAAAGAATGTAAAATTCGGTTGGTTTGGCCGTTTCCGGCACCTCCTGCTCCCCTTGCAATTGCCGGATGTTAATCTCAATAGTACGGGCAATGGCCGAAACTGAAACATCGCTGGGCCGGTTTCGGAAGGGGTCCTGTAAATGGTAGGCGCTTTTCTCGATTAGGTAAAAGCTAGCCTTCCGGGCTTCCCACCACCGGTCGTACGACTGGCTCATTTTAAAAGACAGCAGAACCGAAATAGCCGTACCCAAAAAGGCCGGAATAGATAAGGGCATATCAGGCAATAAACTGCTAAATGCCCTTGCCAGGTAATTAGTTATCAAGCTAATCAGTAATACAAACAGCAGGTTGTGCTTAATCAGGTTAAAAATATATTTCAGGGGTATTCTTTTATCTAAAATCATACTTCAGCTTTTTTCTTACCCAACTAAAACAGTTTTGAACCAGACTTGGCTGTTAAAATTTTAAAATTAAATCTCCGGCACTTCTCCATTCCGACCAATTTGCGGGTGCCAATATATAACCAGGTTATTAAAATGAAATTAAAACGGAAATTTTATGCCCTTTTTTGGCGTTCGCTGCCCCAGTTAAACCAGCAGAAGAAATTTGATTAGCTTTTGCAGATGATTATATCTTTGTGCCTAAGCCTGTGATTCAGGATTAAAGATGAGGTGAGACTAATATTAATTTACCAGTGGTGGTTTGGTGGGCTTTTAGAATAGAGGCAGCTTAATATTTAGCTTAAAAGCTTGGGCAGTGCCATTAGTGGGGTTATCACCGCCAATTGTGAAGCTTCTGCCATTCTACTTGCTGGTGAAAACACTCAGCAAGGGCTACTGAACAGCAGATTTAAATGATAAACAGCTTCAATCGGTAAATATTAGGTTAGCCGGTGGCAGCAATATCCAGGCTAAAACTTTTCCGCTTAAAATATTTCGGGTAAGCGATACCAAAGCAGGCAAGTAACCATATTTTATATATATTGTTTCTTATATTTCTCGTATAACAACACATACCAAAAGCTTATTTTTAATTAAAAACATGCGCTTCAGAATTCTGTTTTCCTTTCTCCTTTTATCAATTTTTAATCACCTGAATGCCTTTGCTCAGCAAAAACTTAAAACCGAAAACGTGATTTTGATTACGCTGGACGGTCTGCGGTGGCGCGAACTTTTTACCGGGGCCGACGCCGATTTAATCCGGGATAAAGATTATGTGGACGATAGGGATGCGCTGAAAACTTTATACTGGGACGAAGACCCGCAGGTACGGCGGCAAAAATTATTGCCTTTTATCTGGAGTACTTTGGCCACGCAAGGGCAGCTATACGGCAACCGCCACCACCAGAATCTGGTAAATCTGCGCAACCAGCACCGCTTTTCGTACCCCGGCTACAACGAAATTCTGACGGGCTTTGCCGACGATGAGCGCATTAACAGCAACGATAAAAATGATAACCCGAACCGCACCGTGCTGGAATTTATAAACGAGCAGAAAGGCTTCCGGAAGAAAGTGGCAGCTTTTGGCTCCTGGGATGTTTTCCCTTTTATCATCAATGCGAAGCGTTCGGGTTTACCCGTTAATGCCGGCTTTGCTTCGGTCGAAGGACCGCAACTGACGGACCGGGAGAAGTTTCTGAACCAATTACAAACCCAGATTCCCAGCCCCTGGGGCAGTGTGCGCCTGGATGCATTTACCCATCATTACGCCCTGGAATATTTAAAGAAAAACAGTCCGCGGGTTATGTATATTGCCTACGGCGAAACCGATGATTTTGCCCATGATGGGCACTACGATGCTTACCTGAAATCTGCGCACCAAACCGATGCCTTTATAAAAGACCTCTGGACCTGGCTGCAACGCTCGCCCAGGTACAAGAATAAAACCACATTACTCATTACAACCGACCACGGCCGGGGCAATGGCAACGGCTCGTGGCGCAACCACGGCGCTAATGTTGCGGAAGCCGACCAAACCTGGTTTATGGTGATGGGCCCGGATACGCCGGCCTTCGGCGAAATGAAGCAACCGCAACAACATTATACCAACCAACTGGCTAAAACGCTGGCGGCTTTTTTGGGTATCAATTATATGGCCGATCGCCCGGTGGGTGAAGTAATAAACGGAGTAATCCCTACCCAAACTATTTCGGCTAATAAATAATAACGCTCATATTAAATATTTTCCCATCAATACTTTGGCGCAAGCGTCCGCTTGCGCCTTTTTGTTTATCCAGGACAAGCGTTTAAAATAACCTAACTCTCATAAAGCGGCTTCCATAGAAAATCTGGTTCAAACATTAATTTAAAATAAATGTTCTTTGTAGTCCGATGAAGGCTATCTGATATTTTAAACACTTCCCTGTTCTCTGGTTTTTGCCTGGGTGTAGGCCCCTAACTTTTCTGCTGGAAGAGCTTAACCCTTCCGCCCTTCGGGCATCTTCCCTAAATCAGGGAAGGAGTTCGGACAAATCTAGAAGCTATCAATTAGCTAAGATGAGTATTATTATTCTATTATTCATTAAAAATTGATGAGTTCAATAAGGCAGTTGCTATTGGCAACTGACAGCAGTTTGGGCGATGAGGGCCTTTCAGCTTTCCGGTGCTTTAGCATTGCGAGGTACGAGCAAAGGAAAGATGAGCAGCCCGAGTGGCCAAACGGGGCCCGCCGGCCGGGAGGCTTCTTAGGAGATTGCTAACTGTTAGCAATTGACCATTGAAAGATGGAATCTTTCAAAAGATAAACTATTGCAAATCAACCAATCAATGGAATACCATTAAGAAAAACAGTAATAAACAATACAATATTGAGTTAACAATAATAGCATTTTAAAACCTGCTTCTTTCATTATGAAAATGCATGAATTCCTAAAATAAAATAAACATGTTTTTAACCGTAAGACAAATATTTAAGGTTTAATAATAATTTTACCCGTAGTATGATGGGTTTCGATTTGCCGGAAAGCTTCTGGGGTTTCGTCGAGGGAGAACGTTTTACTAACCGGCACCCTTAATTTTCCGGCATCAGCCAGTTCGCGCAAATAATTTAGCTGCGAAGAATTAGGTTCCACAAACACGTATTCGAAATTGATATCGGCGGGTAAATTTTCGCCCTGGTTTAAAATAGAAACCAGCTTACCACCCGCTTTCAAGGCTGGCAGGCTCTGCTGCAGGGTTTCGCCGCTGGCACAATCAAATATTAAATCCACACCCGCCGGGAATATTTCTTTAACCTCCCGGGTTATTTGGCTATTGTTATAATCCAAGGTATAGTCGGCACCGAGGCTGCGCATGTGATCGTGATTTTTACGGCTGGCCACGCCGATTACATTAGCGCCTTTGGCCTTTGCCAATTGAATGCCCAACGAACCAACGCCACCTGATGCCCCCAGAATTAAAACCGACTGGCCGGCCTGTAAATTACCGGCATCGAACAAAGATTGATAAGCCGTTAAACCCACCAGCGGAATACCGGCTGCTTCTTCCCAACTTACCTGCTGGGGTCGCAGTGCCAGGTAGCTTTCCGGAATAACCAAATACTCCGCAAAAGTACCGTACTGCACCACAGGCCGGCGGGCATAGCCGTATACTTCGTCGCCGGGCTTAAACCGGCGGGCACTGAAACCACCGTCTTGTACAATGCCGGCCACATCCCAGCCCGATATAGCCGGAAATTTAACCGGAATAAAAGCGCTCAGATAGCCTTCCCGCACAGCCGCATCTACCGGGTTTATACCGGCTCCTTTTACCCGGATGAGTACTTCTCCTTCTTTTAGTTCCGGCACCGGCAGATTGCCTACTTTTATGTTCTCTATCGAACCGAACTCCTCGTAATAAGCCGCTTTGGTTATATTAGCCATTCTTTCATCCTCCTGTTTAGTATTAAACCTAAAATTACCTAGATACTCTCCGGCTAGGAAATAGGTTCTATGCAGAACGAGTATAGGCTGCTGTTTTAGCTTAAAAACTATAGAAATCCTGAAGCTGAATATCTTCGGTGTAAGGTTCCAGAATAGCCAGCGGGTTAACCGAACTATGAAAAGAACCAATAATTTCCAGGTTGGGCTTTACCCAAAGCTCTACAAAAAAATTATTCAAAGTATAAAGGGTGATGTCCCAATCCTTATGGTGCCTTTGGGCAACAACCGTCCCTTTTTTGGTTAAAACTTCTACCTGGCTCCAGGAAGGCAGCCGGTTAAACAAGGGATATTCTATCATTTAATTAATTAATGGCTGATCTAAATATATTAATTAAATAACCAATTATGTTAAAGATGAGTTCTGAAACGTCGTCTTTGCGCAGCATTCATCCGAAAAGTAAAAACATAAATTTAAAAACTGTAATTTATAAATTACTATGTTTGTACATGAGCCCACAGCAGATAAATAGTTTCGCCGAATTTCAGCAGTTTGAAGGTTCCGAATTAGGTGCGTCGGAATATCATACGATTACCCAGGACCAGATTAACCAATTTGCTGCCGCTACCCTCGATTACCAGTGGATTCACCTGGACCAGGAAAGAGCTAAAACCGAATCGCCGTTTGGCAGCACCATTGCCCATGGGTATCTTACCGTTTCGCTGCTGCCTTACCTTTGGGCCCAGATAGTAGAAATAGGCAACCTGAAAATGCAGGTAAACTACGGTATTGAAGAATTGCGGTTTAACCAGGCCGTTACTGTAAACAGCCAGGTGCGGCTGCGCGCGAAGTTGATTTCTTTGAAAAACCTGCGCGGCATTGCCAAAGCCCAACTGGAAGTTATCATGGAAATAAAAGATCAGCCCAAACCTGCCTTTACCGGTATTATCACTTTTCTGTACCATTTTAACAGTTAACAACTAAATTGCCGGTGTTTCTAAGGCAGACTAAGAAGCTGTTTCGTATTTAAACTAAAAGCAGATTTTGTCGGCACTGATGGTGTTATCCCACCAATTTTGCAGCCTTTGAAACCTCACCCTAAATTCCTCTCCCGGGTGGAAGCCACCTTTAAGGCGAGGGACTTAAATTACCTATCTGATAAATTATTTTTTAAATAATCTAACTTAGCCAGAAGAGTTGTAATTAGCCACCCATCAGACCGGCTCCCCTTCTCCCAGAGGAGAATGGGCTGGGGGTTGAGGTGTCCTAAAATCCCATTTTTAAATCAACCAAAAAAGCCTTAATTTTAATATTGCATTCGGGAGCTAAATTAAGTAAAAGCTTCCCTCCTACAGCCTTAAGCAATTTAAATCTGTGCCTCAGCAATTTAAAATATATTCTTCTTCTGCCGGTTCCGGCAAAACGTACCATCTTACCAAAGAATACCTGAAACTGGCGCTGCAAAGCGATAACCCCAGCTACTACCGCTCGGTGCTGGCCATCACGTTTACGAACGATGCCGCCAACGAAATGAAACAACGGATTTTATCGGCCCTACGGCAGTTTAATGATTCGAACCTGAGCGAAAAGCAAAAAGCCCAGAGCGAAGCCTTGCTGGCTTCTATTACAGCCGAAATTCAGGAAGAATACCCAGGCCAGGAAGTTTCGGAAGAAATTATTCGGGCGCGGGCGGCTCGCACTTTTGAGCAGATATTGTATAACTACTCCGAGTTCGCCGTGAGTACCATAGATGCTTTTGTAAACAAGGTGGTAACGGCTTTTACCCGCGAACTGAATATTCCTTACAACTTTGAGGTAGACCTGGACACCACCACCCTGCTGAATACGGCTGTATCGTTGCTGCTGGATAAGGTAAATAACTCTCAGGACAACGAACTGCTTTCCCGGACGCTGGAAAATTACGCTTTGGAAAAAGCCGATGAAGGCCGCAGTTGGAATAATTTACCCACCGAACTAGCCGCTTTTGCGAACAACCTCCTGAACGAACAGGTGTACGAAGCTATTTCGGAATTGCAGAAGCTGAGCTTGGAGGATTTTAAGAAAATCCGCCAGGACTTGTACGCGCAGAAAAACCAGATTGAAAGATCAATATTAGAAAGAGCTCAGGCAGCGATAGATTTATTCCAGCAGGCTCAGGTTGAACCCACATATTTACATTATAAAGAGCGCGGCATTTACGGGTTCTTTAGTAAATACCTGAAAGCTTTTGAATTTTACGAACCCAATACCTACGCCTGGCAAGCCATTAACGACGATAAATGGACCGGCGCCAAAGTGCCGAAAGATGTGGAAGCCCGGCTCGAAACCATCAAAGCTCCTTTAGTGAAATATTTCCGGGAGATTGAAGCTATCCGGCAAGAACAAGCGCCTTATTATATTTTAATTACCGAATTGCTGAAGCACTTGTACCAGGTTTCGGTGCTGAACGAGTTGGAAAAATGCATCCAGGAAATTAAGCAGGATAAAAACCTGGTGCACATCTCGGAGTTTAACAAGCGCATTTCTGAGATTGTGCTGAAAGAGCCGGTGCCTTTTATTTACGAGCGACTCGGTGAGAAATACAACCACATCCTGATTGACGAGTTCCAGGACACGTCTTCGTTGCAGTGGAATAATTTATTACCGCTCATCGAAAACTCCCTGGCTTCGGGTTACTTTAACATGGCCGTGGGTGATGCGAAACAAGCCATTTACCGGTGGCGCGGCGGCGACATGGACCAGATTTTGCACCTGTACAAACGCAACACGCCGGCCCTGTACCAGAACCGCAAATACCAGGACTTACTCGAAAGCCGCTACGATACCCTGGATTTAAGCCTCACCCCGGCCGACCTGAATACGAATTACCGCAGCACCCGCGAAATCATCGACTTCAACAACGAGTTGTTCGAGTTTATCAGTGCGTCGTACCCCGGTTACGAGATGCTGCGGAATATTTACGACGAAAACTTTAAGCAGGCGGTACCCGATGGCGCGGCCCGCACCGGCGGCCACATTCAGTTGCTGTTTACGCACCCCGACGATACTAATTACCAGCACGACCTGGACAACTGCCAACGCACCGAAACGCTGTACGAAGGCTACGAGAAACCCGAAATTTTGACTTACCAGGAAAGCACCCTACAAATGGTGTTACAACTAGTCCGGCAGGCCCAAACCGAAGGCTACGAACCCCAGGATATTGCCGTGCTGTGCCGCACCAACCGCAACAGCAAGCTGGTAGCTAATTTTTTAAAAGAAAAGAAATTCGATATTATTTCGCAGGATTCGCTGGCGCTGCAGTTTGCCGAAGTGGTGAACCTGCTCATTTCGTTGTTCCGGGTGTTTAACCGACCCGACGATACGCTGGCCCGCTCCGAAGCCATGTACCTGGTTTGCAAAGTGGTGCTGCAGGTGCAACCCGATAACCAGATGACCCAACTTATTGCGGATGTGGCCAACCACGGCAGTAACCAACTCTTCTTCGACCAGTTGCGATTCTTTGGCTTCAACCTCGAAGAAAAGGAAACCGGTAATTTATCGCTGTACGAGCTCACCGAAAAGCTCATCCGGATTTTTGATTTGCTGGGTAAAAACAACGAGTGCGAATATATTTTCCGGTTCCTGGATGTGGTGCTGGAATACAGCCTGAACCAAAGCAATAACCTGAATAATTTCCTCGAATACTGGGAAACCCACAAAGAAAAGCTGAGCATCAACTCGCCCAAAAATCGCAACGCCATTACCATTACCAGCATCCACAAAGCCAAAGGCTTGGCCTACCCGGTGGTTATCGTTCCGTTTGCCGATTGGTCGGTGGAGCCGCAACGGGGCGCTTTGCTGTGGGGCAACCTCCCTGAGGCCCTGCCGGGTTTAGGTAAAATGGCCTCGGCGGTGGTAACCATGAGCAAAAAGCTGGACGAAACGCCTCTAGCAGCCCAGTACCAGGCCGAACTCGAAAAAACCTTTATCGAAAACCTGAATATGCTGTATGTGGGCTTCACCCGCCCCCAGGACCGCCTGTACATCGTGAGCCAGAAAAAAGATTTTAATTCGGGTGCCAACCAGAAAACCATCAGCTACCTGCTTTACCGGTACTTGCAGCACAAAGAGCTGTGGCAGGAAGACCAGTTGTGCTACCAGTTAGCCAAAGGCCATGTTTCGCAAAAAGCCGCGGCCCCGGTTACTGAAGCCGTTTTTCACCTCGATACCTTTAGTTCCTATAACTGGCAGCAGCGGCTTCAGCTAAAACAGCACGCCAACAACGTTTTCGATTTTCAGACGCAGCAGGAACACCGCAAATGGAACCGCCGGCTGCACTACGCCCTCTCCCGCATTACCACCGCCGAGGAGTTAAATTTTGTAACAAAACAACTGGTAAATGAAGGCGTCATCAGCAGTAAAGAATTGCCGGAACTCCGCGACATGCTGAAGAAAATAGTAAAGCATTCGCAACTGGCCCGCTATTTCAGCAAAGACGTAGCCTTCGAAAACGAAAAAGAAATCCTGCACGCCAAAGCCACCCGCTACAAACCCGACCGCATTGTTCTCGATGGCACCCGCGTGGTTCTCCTAGACTTTAAAGCCCCGCCTTTGGAGCAGGAACATATCAAAAACCTGAATTACTACGCCAGTTTATTCAAGGATTTACTATTTGCGGAGATAAAATGTGTGCTGTATTATTTTGATGTGGAGGAAGTGGAGCAATGGGTGTATGCGGAGGAACTTAAAGTGGTAGATTAAAAAATGTGCTTTCCGACTGCAAAGCTCATTTACATAGCTGAATTATAAAGTGAATCCTTCAAAAGGGATGAATATTTGTTTAAATAAAAAATACTGATTTTTCAGTATTGCATGTATATTGAAAGGTTCGTAAACTAACAGGCAATTAAATATATAAAATAAAGAATCTATTTAAAGACTACATTATACAAATAAATTACATCCTCAGATATTTAGTTGAAATGCAGTACTTAATTCATTGACTTAAAGATAAATTAAAACTAAAATGAAAAATATTTTATTATCGTCTTTGATAATTTTATCTCTATATTCATGTAACGGTTCTGCCACAAATAGTCCATCTAAAGAAACAGTAAACAAGGAAAGTTTTATTAATCAAGAAGCAAAAGAAGAACATATTAAAAAAGCAGTTAAGGAGAGTACAGAAGCATTTAGTGCTCATAATGCTGCTGCTGCTGCTAAGGATTTTGCACCTGATTTCTTAGACTATGGAGATGGCAGTCAGCCTCCAGTAAAAGGTGTTGATAAATTTATAGCTTCTACTGGTGAATTTTTTAAAATTTTTCCTGACATGAAAGGTGAAAACTTACATTATGTAGCGGATGGGAATTGGGGTGTTGTTTGGGGTGACTGGAGTGCTACCTGGACAAATGATTTTATGGGACAGAAACCGACAGGAAAAAAGTTTAAGGTACCAGCTGCTGACTTTTTTAAATTTAACGAAGCCGGAAAAATAATTGAACATCGAGGCATAATATCATTTAGGGAAATAGCGAAACAAATTGGACTGAAATTACCTGATTCATAAACCCTAAGGCTTAAACAAAGCTTTACTTGGGCCTGTTTATGATTATAAGTTTTTAGGCTTGCTTTTATAAAAAGATGTAAGTGGCGCTTTATTATAAGCTTTTGCGCTAGAGGCAAGTCAACGAAAGTATTAACAGCAGCAAAGAACTGCCGGAACTCAGTGACATGCTAAAGAAAATAGTAAAGCACCCGCAACTGGCCCGGTACTTCAGCAAAGACGTAGCCTTCGAAAACGAAAAAGAAATTCTGCACGCCAAAGCCACCCGCTACAAACCCGACCGCATTGTTTTCGACGGCACTAGCGTGGTACTCCTGGATTTTAAAGCCCCGCCACTAGTGCAGGAGCACATTGATAATTTGAACAACTACGCTAGTTTGTTTAAGGATTTGCTTTTTGCGGAGATAAAATGTGTGCTGTATTATTTCGATGTGGAGGAAGTGGAGCAATGGAGTTTTGTAGAGGAAGCTAAGGTGGAGAGTTAATTAGATATATATGAAAGATAAAACAATAATAAAATTAAAGAGCCTATTAACTTCCTTTTAAAATAGAATGATTTAAAATTAAGTCTTTAGAATTTATGACATAAATCGATATAACAAGTTTACGAGTGTTGCAATAATTTTAATATTGAAGAAGAGCTTCTAGAACATAATATCTAAAAAATTCTCATGCACTATAGACAGGCAATTAAACAAAAATCTTAGAGAACTTAATTTATCATTTTAATATTGAATATAAAGATAAGATTCAGCCAATTAAATAAAATTTTAAATATGAATAATACAAAATAAAACCAAAATATCACAAAATTTCTCAACTAATATTATAATCTCTCGTAATCCTAATAATAGTTATTGCGAATACATTTAATAATACTCCTTAAATTTATTTATGGAAAGATGTATTATTATAAAAAACCATTTCGATACTTATTGACAATTGTTCTGCATCTTGTATTATTTACATACAGTACCAGTACATTTGGTCAAACCATGTTAATATCTCCTAAGCCACCACCTGCAACTCTTTCTACCTCTTTACCGCCTCAGCAAGCTCCCCTGCCACCTGCTCCTCCTGGGGTTTTACTTAAACAAGGTTATTTCAAAGGCGAAGAAGGTGTACAGCTTTTTTATCGGCTTGTGGGGTTTGGCAAAGACACCATTGTATTTATACATGGAGGAGGTGAAGGTATAGAAAGTGGTGGACTGGAGGTAGAGTTTTTAGCAACTAAAGGATACACTTTCATTGAATATGATCAAAGAGGAATGGCACGCTCAGAACTCGTTCAAGACACCAGCAAGTTGAAAGTGAATAACCATGTAAACGATTTAGAAAGCCTTCGTCTGTATTTTAAGCTTCAGAAAATGTCATTGATTGCCATGTCTTGGGGTGCCGCTATTATGACGTATTATGCCTACCAATTTCCTCACCAAGTTAGAAGTTTGGTTTATCTAAGTCCTATGCCCCCAACCGCTGAATTTGGAAGAAGACGGTCAATAGCAATGGATTCTGTTTTAGGTTCAGCTAAACTGAAAAGACTTGGTGAACTAGATAGTTTAATGCGTAAAGCTGATAGTACAACACTTCGCTTACTTAAAAAGGAGCGCAGTGGGATCACTGATCCTCTCTATGTTGCAGACCCTAAACATTTAACCCGCAAGCGTGGTAATAGTGATTTGTACCCAGATATAGCAAAGCAAAACAGAAAGAATATCTCTGTAAGAAGAGCTTTAGGTGGAGAATGGGACTTTCGCCCCTTGCTCAAACAAATAAATGCTCCAACTTTAGTCATTGAAGGGGAAAAGACCAGCATTCCACTGGATGCAACTAAGGTCTTTGCAGAAGAAATTAAAGGGGCAAAAATAATATTAATACCCGATTCTGGACATAACAGTTGGTTTGACCAACCAAAAGTTTTAATAAATAATCTAGATAAATTCTTTAGATCAATCCGTAAACGTTGAGGTGAACTATTTTAATAATTGCGATTACTTGTTCTGCCTATAACATAGGGATTTGGAGTTTTAGCTGGACAAAGTATAAGCTATCAGCTTTTCCTTCGCTATCCGGTAGTAGTTCCAAGATCGTCGAGCATTATTGAGCAAAACACCTATAAGTAATGCTTATAATTCGCGTATTGGGTCTTTAATCATTTACGGAAAGCCAATCATCTTTTTATTGTAATAGCTTTGATTTAATTTTTACATACAAAAATAAAACAAGCCTTATCAAATATTAGAGGTTTTGCCCCGCCACAAACGCGGATCGATGTTAAAAGCAGCAATTTTGACTACTTTAATTTGGGTGTAAGTCGGGTGTTCCGGGTGCAACAAATAATTATAAGATTCAGTTAACACTGCTGATGGCACTTGCAGCGCCAACACATCCGGCTTTTCCAGCCAACCGGCGAGTAGTTGGTGATTGGCTTCGTAGTTAGCGTACTCGCGCCATTGTGGCGGGAGTTCCGGCAAGGGCTTGGGCAAATCAGGTAAGGAAAGGGTAATTAAGAATAGCTGAGGTAAATCTTCAAATGGCAGAGCGGGCAAATGTACCAGTTGTTCCAGCAGAGCCAGTTCCGGACTTGCCGAAGTATATAAAATCCCCACACCGGGCGGGTTCCAACGGCCACCATACCGGCGGGCTCCTTCCGTAGATAAGGGAGCATCAATAAAACGCTCTTTTACTAAACGGTAAGCCAAAACCGGATGGTTATTTTCCGGAGCCGATAATTTACTTTCCTTACCCTCAGGCATAAATGCCGTGTTCAATTCGTCCGAGCACGGTATGTACCATACCTAAGCCGGTAGCCGTGTCCAGCAAGGTTAAGGGGGCTTGTCCCTGGAGTTCGGTTAAAGGTATCCGCAGCCATCTGCCTAACACATCTGCCCGTCCATCAAAAACCACTAAGCCGTGCTGTAGTAAGCTTTCCAGCAACAACAAACGCTCAGAAGCATTATTATCTAATAGCGCCTCCGGCCGGAGCCGATGCAGGGTCCGTTCGGAAATATTCAGAATCCGGGCCATATCTTTATCGGTCAATCCAGTTAACCGGGATACTTCGTCAACTTTCCCGCGCGCTACGCCAGCCCGAGCCTGCTGAATTACAGCGAAGTTGTCGGTGGTAGAACTTGTTCCAAAAAGTAATTCCATTTTGTTTGTATTTTGTCACTAATATACCTGCCATTTGGCATTTATCCAAATAACGCAGGCCGCTGCAATTTTGTTTATAATTTAAGTTAATATGGTTTGTTTTGGGTAATTCAAACCTGTAATTTAGAATCTGCTTACCTAATTTATAGAATAACTCTAAAGATTCTAAGCAGCCGTATTTACAAAAAATCCATAAATGAAATCATTCCTGCACCAGGCAGCCGAATATATTTATAACAAGTACCCCGAAAACATCAGCCAGATTTGCGTGGTATTGCCTACCCGCCGGGCAAGCATTTATTTTAAAAATGCGCTGGCCCAGGTAGCCACCGAAGGCATCTGGTCGCCGGAGGTTTCTTCCATGGAAGACTTTATCTGCCGGCTGGCCAAGGTAGAAGTACTCGAGCCCATTCACCTGCAACTCGATTTATATGATATAATGCTGGACCTGGATCAGCACCTGGATTTCGACCAGTTTGTAACCTGGGCGAGTACCTTGCTCGAGGATTTCAGCCGGATGGACCAGGAAGTGGTGGATACGAAAAAGCTGTTTGAATACGTAAGCGAGGCCAAAGCCCTGGAACGCTGGGACCCGCACCGGATGGGTTTTGAGATTTCGCCGCTGGTGCAGAAATATTTTAAACTCTGGGATAACCTGGAGAAAACTTATGAGCGGCTCCGGCAGAAGCTGAAAGCCGAAAAGCAGGCATATACCGGCATGGCTTACCGCTACGTAGCCGAACACATTACCGAACTCACCGCCCGCACCACCTGTCACCAGTTTGTTTTTATCGGCCTCAATGCCATTACGCGCTCCGAAGAAATCATTATCCGGACGCTCCTGCACGACAAAAAAGCCGAAGTGCTGTTTGATTCGGATGACTTTTACATGGAGGGGGATTCGCAGAACCGCGCCGGCCATTTTCTGAAAAGGTACAAAAAGCGCTGGCCCCTACCCGATTGGAAATGGCAGCAAAACCTGCTGCAAACCGATACAAAAGAAATTAACGCCATTGCCGTAGCCAACGCCAGCATGCAAGGCAAAATTGCCGGTCAATTACTGGGGGAAATCCGTCGCGAAAACCCCAACGCCCAGGTAGCCATTGTGCTGCCCGACGAAACCATGTTGCTGCCGGTGCTGCACTCCATCAGCGAAGACATTCCGGATTACAACGTTACCATGGGTTTAACCTTTAAAGGTACGCCCCTCTTTAATTTAATCGATTTGCTCTTCGACCTGCACCTGACCGGCGTGTTGCAGCCCAACGCCAGCGGGTACAAGGTAAACATGTACCACCACCTCACAGTAAATAAAATCCTCAGCCACCCTTTTATTCGGCGCTACGAAACTTACCTGAACAGCAAAGAAGACGAAAATCACCAGAACCTGATTAGCAACGCTGCATCTGAAATAATCCGGACAAACCGGGTGCTGTTGTCTGCGCGGGAATTATTGCAATTGGGTCAGGACCACCCGCTGTTTGTGGCCCTGTTTAAAACCTGGCGCAACTGCGACGATATTGTAGCCTCGTTCTACGACCTGATAGATTTGCTGAAAACCGTTTACCAGTTCCAGCAAGAAAACCCCATAGAAACCGAGTACCTGTATATATTTTATACGCTGGTTAAAAAGCTCGATACTATTTTCGATTGTCGGCAGCAGAAAATTTCGGTGCGCAGTTTTAAGAAATTTCTCTACGAAAATATTGCCCAAACACGTTTGCCGTTCAGCGGCGAACCCATTTCGGATATTCAAGTAATGGGGTTCCTGGAAACTCGCGCGCTTGATTTCGAGAACCTGATTATTTTATCGGTAAACGAGAATATATTGCCGCAGCCCAAAAAGCACAAGTCGCTGATGCCGTACGATGTGCTGAAAACCTTTGGCCTGCCCACTTACGCCGAGCAGGAAAGCATGACCTCGTATTATTTTTACCGGCTGCTGCAACGGGCCAAAAAGATAAACCTGCTGTATGTGCTGCCTTCCGATACTTACGGCTCCGGCGAAAAGAGCCGTTTTATATTGCAATTGCAGCACCACCTGGTACCGGCCAATCCCAATATTACCTTCCGCGATTTAACCGCCGTGGTGGAGCAGCAGGAAAGCAAAAATTACGAGCCCGATATTATTATTCAGAAAGACGAGCAGGTGCTGGCCAGCCTGAAAAAAGCGCTAGCTAAAGGCTTGTACCCGTCGCACTTGAACCTGTACATCAACTGCTCATTGCAATATTATTTCGCCAAAATAGCCGGCATCCAGGAAACCGTGGAAGTGGAAGAAGAAATTGGCGCCGACCAATTCGGGAATATTGTGCACAAAGTACTTGAAGATTATTTCCGGCCTTTCCAGGAAGGAAAAATATTGTTGACCGCCGCCGACATAAACAAAATGTTGGCGACTTTGCCGCAGCAGGTAAAAAAAGCTTTTAAAGCCGGTCCGCTGCAGCACATGCCGGAACAAGGCATGAATTACTTGCTCGCTAAAATTGCCATCCAAGTACTGGAAAATTACCTGCAAAAACAAGCCTCCTCACCAGATTTGCCGCTGCACATCTTAAGCTTGGAACAGGTGATAGAAACCATTTTGGCGGTTGAAATTGGCGGCGATATTGTGCTGGTAAAAATTGCCGGTAAAGCCGATCGCATTGATGCCAACGAAAAAGCCGTTCGGGTAATCGATTACAAAACCGGTTTGGTACAACCCGCTGACCTTAAAATAAAACCCGACCACGTAAAAGAACACTTGCTCACCGACCGCAAATACGCCAAAGTGCGGCAGCTGTGGTTGTACCGTTATTTAATGGCTAAACAGTTGGAGGCTGATGGTAAATTGGAAGGCAATATTCCGGCCCGGAAAGTTGAAGCCGGTATTATTTCGTTCCGGAACCTAAATGCCGGTTTAATGACTTCCGACATTTCTTTTTCCGACGAAACAACTGGCAGCCAGGCCAATTTTATTCAGACTACCGAAGAATATTTAAAAGAATTTGTACGGAACATGCTGGACCCAACGAAACCCATCCACAAAACGCAGGATTTGGAAGTTTGCCAGTACTGCCCTTACCGGGGAATTTGCGCCAGATAATGAGCTAATTAAAGAGGCCATCGAAGTCTACTATGGCGCTGAAATTACTTCCGTGACTTATTAAATATCCAAGCATAGATTTTCCAATGTTTTTTGGAAATAAGCTAAAAAAATAGAAGAATACTTTTTAGTAAACTATCCAAAAGTCGCGGAAGTAAATTCCGCGCCAAAATGAGGGCCTTTTAAATAAGAAAAGGAGCTTCACAGAGCTCCTTTTTTGTTATAAAAATCTAAAATACGAATATCGAATTTCCAAAAATCTATCTCGGAATCACCAATTTCTGGCCCGGATGAATCAAATTCGGATCTTTAATCTGGTCGGTATTAGCCTGGTGGATACGGTGCCAGGCGTTGGCATCGCCGTATAGTTGCTTCGCAATTTTAGACAAAGAATCGCCGCTTTTTACGGTATAATATTCTTTTTGCGGGGCAGCAGGTTGTGCTGGCTGTGCTGGTTGGGTAACCGGCTGATTCACTGGTTTGGCAGCAGCCGGTTTAGCTTGGGGCTGAACCGGTTTTTCTTCCCCCTTTTTCAAAAAATCAAATAATCCCATAGTTTTATTTCTTTTATATTTTTTAACAATTTAATTCAAAGCTATTTACAAGCCTTGTTGTTTTAAATCATACGCCCCCACTTTGTAATTAGTTATATTATTAAACTTTTATTTACGAAAAAATACCCGTATTTATTTGCTAATTTGTATAACTACGTAGAGTTGCAGATAAAAATAAAGCGGTGGTTTAACCTAAATAGGTAGAGAGCCGTAACATTCAAAAAACGTAATGTAATTTGCCGAAATCAGGTTACCAATTACAAGATGATTTTAACCTAAAATACATCCTTAAACCTAAAACTATGAAAATTTTGAACCTTAAAAATTACCTGGCTTATCTTACCTTATTTTTAATGCTGGTAGTTGCCAGTTGCCAGGAAAAAAGTAAAACGCCAACGGCTTCTATGATTTCCGGCGACACCAGCAAAACCTGGAAAGCTACCCGGGAAACCAATGCTGCCGGCGATAAAGATAAAATTACCGGCGCCGAAAAGAACGAAGTAATTCAGTTTTACGCCAACGGATCTTTTAGCATGCGGTCCAGTTCCCAAAACGCTTCGGGCAAATGGACTTTTGATCCAATGGCCAGAAATCTGACCTTGCAATTTGTGGGTTCAGACATGACTGAGAACTTCCAGGTAGTAAGTATAAATGAAGACGAAATGAAATTGCAAAGCCCCAGCGGCACCATGAATTTAGAGGCAGAATAAGCCTAAAATGATTTGTTGGATGAAGGCCGGAAATTTCCGGCCTTTTTATTTTAGGCTTATGGTTACCCCACTGGTTATTTTAAACACCTTTTATAGATATTAATTAAATTGCGCCCGTATTTTACCCGAATATTTTAGATGCAAACACTTGATCCGGTTAGTTTAAATAAACCTTTTTTGCGGTTACAGGATGTTTCGTTTAGTAAATTTGTTGGCCCGGCCTTTCATAACCTAAATTGGGTGGTGCAGCAGAGTGAAACCTGGGTTATTACGGGGCCCGGTGGTTCCGGCAAAACTATTCTGGCCGAAGCTTTAACAGGGCAACACCGGGTTCAAAAAGGCCAGGTACACTATTATTTTTTACCGGAAACGGAAAATACCTGGAACCTCAAAAAATACGTGAGCTTTATTTCTTTTCCGCCTTCCGAACGCCTGATTAATTACGGCAAATTTTATTACCAGCAACGCTTCAACAGTTCTGATACTGAAGGCATTGTTTCGGTAACTGAATTTCTGCAGAATACCACCGGCGTTACGGCTCAGGACGAGATATGGGCTAACATTGTTAACTTAATGAACCTCCGGGATTTGCTTCACCTGGAAATAATAAAGCTTTCGAACGGGCAGACCCGCAAAATGCTCATCGCCCAGGCGCTTTTACGGCAACCCAAATTACTTATCCTGGATAATCCGTATGCCGGTTTAGATAAGCAGACCCGTCACGATTTAGATGCCTTGGTAAAAAACCTGATTCAGCACGACACCGAATTAATTTTAATAACCGACCAACACGATATTCCGGTTTGGGCCACCCACGTGTTACTTTTAAATAATTTTAGCATTAAAGGGACTTATACCCGGGCAGAATATTTAAATAAATCTATTGCTGAAACTGGGGAAGAAAAGGAAAATAATCTACCGGCATTAAATACCTTGTTTCCGAACCACCAGGCCGCGCCCGAGTATAAAGTGGCGGTAAAAATGGAAAACACCACTATTACCTACGACGGCAAAAAAGTTTTAAATAATATAAACTGGACGGTAAACCAAGGAGAAAAATGGGCATTATTGGGGCCGAATGGCTCCGGCAAAACAACTTTGCTAAGTTTAATCAACGGGGATAATCCGCAGGCTTTTGCCAATAAAATATATTTATTCGACCGCCGCAAAGGCACCGGTGAAAGTATCTGGGATATTAAGAAAAGAATTGGTTTTATTTCACCGGAGTTGCATCTGTATTTCCGGCAGAATCTAATGGCCAAAACCGTAGCCGCCACCGGTTATACCGATACTTTGTTTCCAAAAGGGCAATTAAGCTCACAACAGGAACAAACGCTAAATAACTTTTTCGCTTTCTACGAAATAGAACACCTGCAAAAAAAACATTTTCTCCAGCTTTCGGCCGGTGAGCAACGGCTAGTATTATTAATCCGATCGCTGGTGAAAAATCCTGAATTGCTTATCTGGGACGAGCCATTCCAGGGTTTAAGCGCCGATTTAATTCAGAAAACCCAGGAATTATTATCGACTTATGCCACGCCTGCTAAAACCATTATTTTTGTGAGCCATTATGAACACGAAATACCGACCTGGATTAACAAAAGAATATACCTGGAACAAGGCCAAATAAAAGAATTGGTTTAGCACCTCATTCCCCAACCCCTTCTCCCCGGGGCGAAGGGGGAGCCTGCCTGAAAGTAATTCAACTACAACTCCTTTGATTTATATAACGGGATTATTGTTTGATGAACAATCATTTTAAAAGTAACTCAAGTCCCTCGCCTTCTGGAGAGGGATTTAGGGTGAGGTTTAGTAACAAAACAATATTCCCCCTTCCGGTTGGGTTAAGGAAAATAGACTTATTTGCGAGCCATTCCTTTTTCGCTTAACTTCACCAGATGGACATTTTAATTGGATTTTTAGGTTTTGCCGCGGGTATCATCCTAACCTATATTTTTCTAAGGAAAAAAACCGAGCAACTGCAAACAGAAGTAAACCGGGCGCAGGTTGCCCAATCGGTTGTACAAGTACAAATCCAGGAGAAACAACAGGAGAACAGCCAGTTAAAAGAGCAAATCCGGGTACAGGCGGCTACGGTGTTAAGCCTGCAAACCGAACTCACCAAAACCGAAACCGACCTGTACCACCTGAAAGGAAAGCTAAGCGACCAGAAAGCTGAACTCGAAGAACTGAGAAGTTCTTTTCTGCAGCAGTTTTCCAGCGTATCGAACCAGGTGTTGTTGCACAATGCCGAACATTTTAAAAAAGCATCGGCCGAAAACCTGGAAACGATTTTAACACCTTTGAAAGAGCGGATTAAAGAATTTGAAACAAAGGTTGATCACACCTACGAAAAAAGCCTGAAAGAAAATATTGCTCTGAAAGAACAAATTACCATGCTGGCCGGCCTGAACCAGCAAATGAGCCAGGATGCCATTAACCTGACTAGAGCTTTAAAAGGTGAACGCAAAACGCAGGGCAATTGGGGGGAATATTTACTCGAAGTATTACTCGAAAAATCTGGGCTGCGGCCAGACGAGCATTATTTTAGGGAAACAGTTTACAAAAATGAAGATAATAAATATTACCGCCCCGATGTGGTAGTGAACTTACCGGGTCAGAAACATTTAATAATCGATTCTAAAGTTTCGTTGCTGGCTTACGATGCTTACTGCAATTGCGAAGACGAAGCGCTGCAGCAGGCGCATTTAATCAGCCATATACAATCTATCCGGAACCACTACCAGGAACTGAGTAAAAAAGAGTACCATCACCTGATAGGTTTAAATTCGCCGGATTTTGTGCTGATGTATATTCCCATTGAGCCGGCTTTTAACCTGGCCATGCAGCACGACCGTGAATTATTTATCCACGCTTTGGACCAGAATATTGTTTTTGTAACTACTTCTACCCTGCTGGCAACCTTACGCACCGTAGAAGGCGTTTGGAAACAGGAAAACCAAAAAAACAACGTACTCCGGATTGCCAAAGAAAGCGGCTTACTCTACGATAAATTTGTGGGATTTGTAGAGGATATAAAAGCCATTGGTCGCCAACTCGAAAACAGCCAAACCAGTTACCAATCGGCTTTAAGCAAATTAACGGAAGGCAAAGGCAACCTGATAAAAAAAGTAGAGCAGCTAAAGAAACTAGGGGCCCGCACAAGCAAATCGCTGGATGCCACTTTGGTAAAAGAAGCCGAAGACGATCCCCAGTTAGCTTTGCCGGAATATTCCGAAGAAAGCTAATTATAAAATATGGCGCTTCCGCTTCAGAATAACCTTTTTCTTGATTTAAAAGAATACATTACTCGTTCTAATCTTTTATTAAAATAAAACAATGAATTCAATTACTTTAAAGATAGGTGGCGTACCCGAGCACTTTAATATTCCGTGGCACCAGGCCATTGAACAAGGTTTGTTCCAGCAGCAGGGCTTGGAAATAAAATGGCAGGATTATCCCGGTGGTACTGGGGCTATGGCCAAAGATTTGCGCAGCAGCGATTTAGATGTGGCGGTGCTGTTAACCGAAGGCATCGTGGCCGATATTGTGAAAGGTAATCCGAGCAAAATTATCAGTGTTTATGTAGCTTCTCCCCTGATTTGGGGTATTCACGTGCCAGCCCATTCGAATTTACAGGATGTAAATGAGCTGGAGGCTAAACGCTACGCCATCAGCCGCTTGGGTTCGGGATCGCACTTAATGGCGTTTGTTAATGCCCAGCAGCAAGGTTGGGCCCCCTCTAAATTGGAGTTAATAACCGTAGGCGATATAAATGGCGCCCGCCAAGCCTTCCTAAACAACGAGGCTGACGTATTTATGTGGGAGAAATTTATGACCAAGCCCCTGGTAGATAGCGGTGAATTCCGGCGCGTGGGCGAATGCCCGACCCCGTGGCCTTGCTTTGTAATTGCTGCCCGTCAGGAAATAATTGATAACCATACACCAGCGTTACAACAATTATTAGCCGTCATTCACCAGGCCAACCAGGCGTTTATGCAAAACCCAGCAGCCCCGCAACTGGTAGCCGAAAAGTTTAATTTACAACCCGAAGACGCAGCAACCTGGTTTGCAGCTACCCAGTGGGCTACAGAGGCAACGGTACCATTGGATATGATGGAAACGGTAATAGATACTTTACATTCCTTAAAAATAATATCGGAAAAGCCCAAGGCAGCATCACTGGTAGCCAACTTAACCGGCGTTCAGCCGTCCTGATTTTACACGTAAATATTCTATGAAAAAAATATTCATTCCTGCTTTGGCGCTTACATTGGTATGGTCCTGCGGAGATAAGAAAAATTATCAACAGGAAGCTGATACCTATATCCAAGCGTATAGCCAACAGTTCCAGAAGCTATATACCCAATCATCGGAAGCCGAATGGACTTCTAACACCCGCATTGTAGAAGGCGATTCCACCAATGCCATTGCCACCCGGAAAGCGAACGAAGCCATGGCCGCTTTTACCGGCAGCGAAGAGAATATTAAGAAAACCCGCGAACTGCTGGAGCACAAAGAAGACCTGACGGATATACAGGTGAAGCAATTGGAAAATATGCTCTTTGCCGCCGCTAACAACCCCCAGACCATTCCGGAGGTGGTAAAAAAACGCATTAAAGCCGAAACGGAGCAAACCGAAAAATTATACGGATTCAACTATAAATTAAACGGCAAACCGGTTTCTACCAACCAGCTGGATTCTATTCTGCGGGAAGAAAAAGATTTAGCCAAGCGGCAGCAAGCCTGGGAAGACAGTAAAGAAGTGGGCAAGGTACTAAAAGGCGGACTGGTTAACTTACGCAACCTCCGCAACGAAACCGTGCAAGCCTTGGGTTACGATGATTATTTCAGCTACCAGGCTTCAGACTACGGTATGAAGCGGGAAGAAATGATGGACCTGATGCGGCGGATTAATAAAGAATTAATGCCACTATACCGGGAACTGCATACCTATGCGCGTTACGAATTAGCCAAAAAATACAATCAAAGCCAGGTACCGGATTTATTACCGGCGCACTGGTTACCCAACCGCTGGGGCCAGGACTGGAGCAGCATGGTAGACGTTGCCGGCATTAACCTGGATGGTGTATTACGCGCCAAAGGGGCCGAGTGGCAGGTACAGCAAGCCGAACGCTTTTACCAAAGCCTGGGCTTTCCGGCTTTGCCTAAGAGTTTTTACGAAAAATCGAGCTTATATCCGGTACCAGCCAATGCCGCTTACAAGAAAAACAACCACGCATCGGCCTGGCACATGGATTTGGATAAAGATGTGCGCAGCCTCATGAGCGTTGAGCCGAATGCCGAATGGTACGAAACAACCCACCACGAACTCGGCCACGTTTATTATTACATGACCTATTCTAACCCGGATGTACCTCTTTTATTACGGGGTGGAGCTAATAGAGCTTACCACGAAGCAATGGGCAGCTTAATGGGTTTAGCTGCCATGCAAAAGCCTTTTCTGGCGCAACTAAATTTGGTTGATAAAAATACCAAGACGGATGAGGTGCAAACTTTGTTAAAAGAAGCTTTAAACTACGTGGTGTTTATACCATTTGCTTCGGGCGTAATGAGTGAATTTGAACACGATTTATACGCCAAGAAACTGGCTCCGGAAAACTTTAACCAACGCTGGTGGGAATTGGCGGCACAATACCAGGGCATGGCGCCTCCAACGCAACGCGGACCGGAGTACGCTGATGCCGCTTCCAAAACTCACATTAACGACGACCCGGCGCAATATTATGACTACGCCCTCTCTTACGTTATTCTATTCCAGCTTCACGACCACATTGCCAAAAACATCCTGAAACAAGATCCGCACGCGACCAACTATTATGGCAATAAAGAAGTGGGTAAGTTTTTAGCCAGCATCATGTACCCCGGCGAAAGTGCCGACTGGCGCAAAGTGCTGAAAGAAAAAACCGGAGAAGATTTAAGTGCCCGCGCCATGGTTGCTTACTTCCAACCTTTAATGACCTACCTGAAAGAGCAGAATAAAGACCGGAAATATACTTTATGATTATGGTTAAGCCCAATATTAGCCATTTAAAACCAAAAGAGCCGGACTTTATCCGGCTCTTTTCGTTTAATGATTTTTATTAAATTTAATACAAAACTGAATCAGTAGTTTGCCTGTACCATAGGTACATCTATTAAAATAAAATTACTGTCTTTGGCTGCCTTAATAGTAACTAAATCTACATCGGTTATCCGGAGCTGATCATTTTGCAAGAGCTGGTGACCGTTTACAAATAGTTCGCCTTCGGTCAGATAAAGCAGGGTTCCGCGTATATTAAAGGTTTGGAAATTATATTCCTTATCGTCCCGGAAATTGCCGTAATAAACAGTAGAATTTGAATTCATAAAGACCACGTCTTCTAAAACCTTCTGGCCGGTTACCAACGGAATTAATTCATTTTTCGCATCCAGAAAGTCTATCCGCTTTTGCTCATAAGAAGGCTGTAACCCTTTTTTGTTCGATAAAAACCACAACTGGTATAAATGTAGTTCCTTGTCTTGGTTGTTTTGCTCGGAATGAGTGATACCAGTTCCGGCAGTCATGCGCTGCACTTCGCCCGCACCAATCGTAGTTTTATTGCCCAGGCTATCTTCGTGGGCTACCTCTCCGTCCAGCACAATGGTAATAATTTCCATTTCGGAGTGCGGGTGCTGCGGAAAGCCGCTTTTAGGTGCAACAACATCATCATTAAAAACCCGCAGTGGCCCGAAATGGACATTATTGGGGTTGTAATAATCAGCAAAAGAAAATAAGAAGTGCGATTTAAGCCAGCCAGTTGCAGCAAAATGCCTGTCGGTCGCTTTTATAAGTTCTGTCATAGTTTCGGAGTTTTATTACCCAAGTGATGAGCATCTATAGCTAAAAAAATATATAATAGTTACGGCATCCGAAACCTTTGGTTATTCTGGTTCTATTACAAAGGCTTATAAATAAAAAACCTCCTGAAAATTTTCAGGAGGCCTTTCATGGCTGCCAGGTTATAAGTTATGCTTTTTTGAGTTTAATTACTTCCTGCTGCAAATCCATTACAATGGAAGTAAGTTTACTCAAAGAAAAATCAGCAATTGGGAAACTATTGCTGATATAGGCCTTGGCTTCCCATATTTCGTAAATATTATCTATACCCAGTTCATAAGGATGGTAAACCGGATTATCGGAGTGCAACCGCAGGGTAGCTTCGGTTTTGATTTTATTGTACACGCGCTTAAACACTACCCCTTCCTGCTGGCTAACCAATATACACGGGGTACCATCTTTAATAGAAGACCAATCTTCCACAAACTTGCCAATTATTACCGTACCCGAAGCAATCGGCAGCATCGAATCGCCTTTAATCTCAAAGGCCCGGTGCGTACCCGTAGTATTTAACATAGGTAAACGGAACTTAGGCAATTCCTCAATAAACTCCGGATCGGCATATCCGTTCAGGTAGCCCGCACTGGCTTTATGTGGCACTAACTCTATATTCTCGCGATTATCCTGGTCTACCGTAATAGCCAACACCCTTAGTTTGCCTTCGTTACCGGCATTGTTTTCTTTTACCAGTTCCAGGCCATTTTTACTTAAATCTCTGGTTACAAATTGGTCCAAAGAAATATCAAAAAGCCGGGATATATTTACCAGGGTGCTTAACCGGGGTTCGGCTCTTCCTTCTTCGTACGCTCCGATTAAAGACCTTTTTATGTTCAGTTTTTCAGCTAACTGGGCCTGGGTTAAGCCATTTTTCTTGCGGAGAAACTTTAAGTTGCTATCAACCATAAGCCTTAATGAATAAATTTTTTATATAATTGGTTATTACGTAAATATAAAATATACAGAGCAAATTTACTAATAATTTTAGTTAATTTATTCTGATTTATGCTATTACCTTAGCAAACCAGGCCACTTAAGCCGGTATTCTTCATAAGTAAACTGTTCCAAAACTATCTTATCCAACATCCTTTATTTCTTATATTCAGAATTTTACCTCTTGTTAAATGAACAATCAGAAAAATTTTGAAACATTTTTTTTAATGAATTTTTCTCATATTATAATATGTAATGATAAAATCCTATTTTAAATTATTTTAATCTGAAAGGACTAAATATTGGTTTTAAAATAAATATTTAGGGCATAAAGGTTATTTTAAACTAAAACGTTTACTTCAAATCCAAAATTTGGAAGACAGATTTGTATAAACAATTTAATAATACTTAAATATATATTTTTATATATTTTTACCTGTTCTGAACTAAATGCAAAAAAAATATTGTTGGCGAGACATCAGTAAAGAATAAAATGCTTAATTTTAGATAACCAAGGTTTACCTAAACAAACAAGACTTACTAAATTTTTTATAAACCATTTTTTATTTTATGAAGGCAACAAAATTTAAAAAAGCAGTATCTTTTTTCGCCCTGGCTTCGGTATTTACAATGGCTGGTTGCCAGAATGAGGATAAGTTGTTGGAAGAGCAAGCACCAAAGATAACTGCCGCAGAAACTCCTAATACTGCGAATATTATTCAGGGGAAATATATTGTTGTTTTCAAAGATAAAGGAGAAAAAACTACTGAGATTATTGATGATCTGGTTTTCGCCAAAAAAGTTAACCGCACCAACATCAGCGAAAGCTTAGAGGGGAGAATTCAGGGCTTTACCGGTAAATTGTCTTCCGACCAACTTAAAGATTTAAGAAATAATCCCGAAGTAGCATCTATCGAACCGGACCAGGTAATTTCTTTAGATCCATCCGGTAAATCCAGCCTCACGGCTTATTCTACGGAAGCTCCCAGCGCAACTTATACCATGCCGGCCCAACCAGCCCAAAGCGTGCCTTGGGGCGTAAACATGGTAGGCCGCGGCGATGGCACAGGCAAAACTGCTTGGGTTATTGATAGCGGCGTTGATGTTTATCACCCCGACCTCAAAGTAGATATTGCCCGCAGTGTGAGCTTTGTTACCGGCTTAACTTCTGTTCAGGATGGTTATGGCCACGGCACTATGGTTGCTGGTATAATTGGGGCTAAAAATAACACCATTGGAGTAGTTGGCGTGGCCGCCAATGCTACCATCGTTGCGTTGCGCGTTTTAGATAATAATGGGGCCGGTTCCCTTTCCAACCTTATCCGGGCGGTAAATCACGTTGGCACTTACGGCAAAGCCGGCGATGTGGTGAATATCAGCATCGGTGCGGCCGCTTCCTCTATCCTGGATAATGCCATTAAAACTGCCGCAGCCAAGGGCATTTATTTTTCGATTGCGGCGGGTAACAGCGCGGTAGATTGCAGCAACACTTCTCCGCAACGGGTTAATGCCACTAATGTTTATACGGTTTCGGCAATGGATGCTAACAAGTATTTCTGGAACGCCTCTAACTTTGGCGCGCCGGTCGACCGGGCAGCACCTGGTGTAAATATTACTACTACCGGCAAAAACGGCACCTATACTTACGGCCACGGTACTTCTTTTGCCGCTCCACACGTGGCCGGTTTATTATTACTCAGAGGAAATTATATTGGTACGAACGGTACTGTTATCGGCGACAAAGACAGCTGGACTGATCAAATAGCCAAATTATAAAGTTTATTACAAACTGTTAAATAACAAAAAAGCCGCTGTATGCGGCTTTTTTGTTATTTAACAGTTTGTTTTTTCTTTTTGTAAATAGCTATACTCAGCCTGATTTTAAAATAATCGATTGCCTGGTGCAGGGCCTCGAATATATCTTTTAAATTTTGGTCAGTCCCATGCCAGTTAAAATAATCTTCGAGGATCCGGTATTCAGCGGCCGTTAAATATTTGCCCAGGTTTACGTCATAGTTCTGCTCGTACAAAGTAGCCAGGTGCGAATAAATGGTAACCAGGTTTAAGTTGCGTTGGGCGGCAATCTGTTCGGGCCGCAGACCTTTTTGGTAAGCTTCGTAAGTTACTAAATGGGTAGCGCCTTTTACTTTACTGCCCTGTTCCCGCCGGTCGGTTATAAACCCGATAATTTCATTAATAAAACTGTGACCGTAATTTTCGAACTTAACCATACCTACACCCGAAATAGCCAGCATGGCAATCCGGTTGGTTGGTTTTTCGTCGGCCATTTCGAGCAAGGTACTGTCCGAAAAAATAACGTAGGGCGGCACTTGCCTTTCGTCGGCTAAACTTTTGCGTAGCGCCCGCAGGCGTTCAAATAATTCATCTTTAATAAATTCTTTTTTCGGCCGGCGTTCTACCTTTTCTTCTTCTTTTTCGGCTACCGGCTGAAATTTAACCAGCTTTACCTTTTGGTTAGAAAATAATACTTCCCGGCTCCGGTTATTCAGTTTCAGGGCATAACCCTCTTCGTAGGCCATTTCGAGCAGACCGGCGTTTAGAAACTGGTGCAAATAACTTTGCCAGTCCTGGTGCGGCAGGTCGCGGCCGGCCCCGTAGGTTTTAATTTTGTCGTAACTTTTCTGCAAAACGGCCTGGTTCCGGGCACCGCGCAGCACATCTATTAACAAGCTCATATTTACTTTCTCCTGCATCCGAGCCACCGCCGATAAAGCTTTTTGTGCCAATAATGTACCATCGAAGGTAGCGGGCGGATTGCGGCAATTGTCGCAGTTCCCGCAATCTTTTTCCAGGGTTTCGCCAAAATACTGCAATAATATTTTACGCCGGCAGGTAGCGGCTTCGGCAAATTGCTGCATGCGGTCCAGTTTGGCAATTTGCAGGCTTACCTGCTCCGGGTTTCCCTCTTTAAACATATCGCGCAGGCGCATTACATCGGAGTAGCTGTAAAAAAGCAAAGCCCCCGCCCGGGCGCCATCCCGGCCACCCCGCCCTATTTCCTGGTAATAGCTTTCAATATTTTTGGGCAAATTATAATGAATTACCCACCGCACATTCGATTTATCGATCCCCATGCCAAAAGCGATGGTTGCACAAACAATCTGCACATTATCTTTCAGAAAGGCTTCCTGGGCTTTTGAACGGGCCTGCGCTGGTAAACCCGCATGGTAGGCCGTTGCCTTATAACCCTCGCCCATTAACTTTTGCGCTAGTTGTTCGGTGCTGTTACGGCTGAGGCAATATATAATGCCCGGTTGTCCGCGATGAGATTCTAGAAAATCCAGAATAACCTTGAACCGGTTTTTGGCAGGTAAAACTGTTAAATTAAGATTAGGGCGATCGAAGGACGAAACAAATACTTTTGCGGAGGGCAGGCCTAATTGCTTCAAAATGTCCTGCCGGGTCAGACGGTCGGCGGTGGCGGTAAGCGCCACTATGGGTACTTGGGGAAACTGCTCTTTTATATACTTAAGTTGGGTGTATTCGGGCCGAAAATCGTGGCCCCAGGCCGAAATACAGTGGGCTTCGTCGATGGCGAATAAATTGACCGTCAGACGCTTTAAAAAGGAAAAAAATCCCGGTGATAACAATTTTTCCGGCGAAACATACAACAGTTTGATTTTATCGGCCAGGCACTCGTTTTCCAGTTCGTACTGATCTTCGGCGCTTAAAGAGCTGTTAAGATAACCCGCCGGCACCCCGTTGGCCAGCAACGCTTCTACCTGGTCTTTCATGAGCGCAATCAGCGGCGAAACCACCACACAGATACCCGACATCACCAGCGCCGGTACCTGGTAACAAAGCGATTTGCCACCGCCGGTTGGCATTAACACCAGGCAATCCTGGCCAGCGAGCACCGTTTGAATAACGGATTGCTGCATGGGCCGGAAAGCATCGTAACCAAAATATTCTTTTAAAATTGTCTGCGCGCGCTCACTCATCATTGCTCTCTGAATCGGATTACAAAAATACTTAAATCTGTCCGCATCGCCACACCGCCTGCCTCAAAACCGGTAAAAATAACCATGCAGCCTCCGGGCCGTATTTAAATATACTTGAACTTAAACCCAAAACTATGAAATCGGAATTAACGAACAACCTGGAGCATGTCTTGATTAAATGTATTACCGCCTGCGAAACCTGTGCCACCCTTTGCCTGCAGGAAGACGATGTAAAAATGATGGTGCCTTGTATTCAATTGGATCGGGACTGCGCCGATATTTGTGCTTTAACTGCCCGTTTTGTAGCCCGGAATTCGGTGCATGCGCCCCATGTAATGCGGGAGTGTATTGAAATTTGCCAGGCCTGCCACGATGAGTGTGCCAAACATGATCATGACCATTGCCAGAAATGCGCCGAAGCGTGTCAGGAATGTGCCGATGCCTGTCGTAACTGGCTCAAAACTAAAAATATAACCTTCTAAATGGAAAACTTATAAAGCAAAAGAAAAGCCCATTCTTATAGAAATGGGCTTTTCTTTTGCTTCAGAAAGAACTAATAGCCCCGGATTACATCTATCAGGCCCGTTACCAGCGATAATATTAAACTGAAAATGAGCGCCCAGATAAACCCGTTAACGTGAAAACCTGCCAGCAAATAATCGGCTAACAAAATAATTAAAGCATTAATCACCAATAAAAATAATCCCAGGGTTACAATGGTAACCGGTATGGTCAGGATAACCAGAATGGGCCGAACCAAGGCATTCAAAAAGGCCAGCACCAGGGCTAATATAATCGCACTAACAGCACCGTCTAGTTCTACGCCAGGTAAAATAAGGGCGGAAATGGCTGCCGCAATAGCTGTAAACAAAAGTTTAATAATAAATCCCATAGCTTTACTTTTAAGTGGAAGTAAAATTTAATATTAAAACTTTAGAAAGGTGCTGCTTACCTTTTCTTACTTTTCGCCGGTATTGTAACCCGCTGCATTTAATTTATTTTGCGAAACGGCCATCCAGTTACAAAGCTTGTACAACAGCCGGGCGCCTACATTTCCATTCCACTGGTCGTTGCCCGGCGCTACTTCGCACAAATCAAAGCCAATAATTTTACAGCCGCTCCGCACCAAAGCTTTAATCAGGTAAATAGCTTCTTCAAACTGCAAACCGCCGGCTACCGGCGTACCGGTGCCCGGGCATAATTTGGGGTCTAAGCCGTCGATATCAAAACTAATGTAAACCTTTGGCGGAAGCTGGGCAATAATTTTTTTACACTGCTTTTTCCAGGTATCGCCTTCGTACATATTCTCTTTCAGCAGGGCATCGTAGAAAGTAATGACGCGGCCATTAGAGGAACGGGCCAGTTCCACTTCCGATTCGGCTATGTCGCGGATGCCTACCTGCACCAGCTTTTTAACTTGCTTCAGTTTTAAAGCGTTGTACATAATGGAAGCGTGCGAATATTCAAACCCTTCGTAAGCGTTCCGTAAATCGGCGTGCGCATCTATCTGTAAAATGCCAAATTCTTCGTGTTGCTCAGCCAATGCATGAATCAAACCCAAAGGCGTGCTGTGGTCGCCACCCACTACCCCTACACATTTGCCCTGGTTTAAATAATTTAAAGATCTTTCTTTCAGCCAGTTTAACAATTCCTGCCCTTTCTGGTTAACTGACTGGGTTAGTTCTGTTGCGGTAGCTTCGGAAATCTGATCGCCGCCACCTTCTAGCCATTGAATATACGTCTGGGTTTTGTGCCGCAAGTCGGTACTTTCGTGCAGCCAATCCTCCGATATTTCTTCCATGGCTATCCCTAACTTCCAGGCATTTTCAATATTCGGGTCAAACAAATCGAGTTGGTAAGACGCCTCTTTAATAGCTTCGGGGCCGCGGGCCGTACCGGCATTATAAGAAACAGTAACTTCCCAGGGCACCGGAATAAGCACTACTTCGGCTTCGTCGATGGAAAATGGGAGGCCAAACATGCCACTACTGATATTGCCTACGCCACTGGGGTCGAACTGTTCTATTTTTTGTTTTTTAATTTCCGCAATTGCTGATTTGTCTTGCATAGGGTGTGTAAAGAAAATTAGGTAGGGCGCATCAGGCTTTATTTTAAACTTTTGCGCTTTGGGGTTTAAATATATACAACCGAGTAAAACAACTGTTCAAGCATTTTACTTTCTTTCGGGTATTCAGGTTGTTTTGGTTTCAGGTGCTTGGTTTAAACCAGTTAAGCTAAAAACGGTGGAACTATTTTATTTCCTTAACCGAAGTTACCGGCTATTTACACATCCTTAAATTAGTTTAAACCATTAATAATCAGACATTAAACCTGCTATTAATGGTATAGAAACTCTTAAACTTTTTTAAGGAAAGAACAAGTAGCTTTTTTTAAATATTATAGTACTTTCTAAAATTATCTTTTTACCGCTTCATCCTTCTCCTGACTCCAAAGGGAGGCTATTCAATAACTTTGCGTAAGTCCTATATTGAAAAAAAGGTCATCTTCCTAATAGCTATAATGCCTGGAAAGCCAACTTATACTACGTTCAGTTAGGTTTAATTATTTAATTCATAAAAATTGTAAGACCGGATTATTTCCAGAATTTTGCCAAATGTTTCGGTGTCGAAGAAAAGGAATAAGGGTAATTCTACCATTTCTTCGAAATTGGTGAAGTGGGTAATTACCGTAAAAATTATTGGTTGGTAAAAAGGATGGCTATCAAAAATATGGTTCAGCGATCCGCCTAAATTTCCTTTTTCCGGGTGCACCGGCGGCGAGCCGTAAATATTGGCTTTTAAAATATTAGCTAACTGGGTTACAAAAGCCCCGGTAATGATATTGCTGATTTCGAGTAGCAGCGATTCCTGCATAGCATTTAGTTCCTCAGGAAAGGGAGATTTCATGTTTAAACAAACCTCCGAAAGCTTTTGAATATGCAAATGCGAAAAGATCATCAGGGTGGTACCGTTAAAATCACCTTTAATATCGGACTGAATAATCTGGTGGGTAGCTTCAAACTGCTCTAAAGTTGCTATAACTTCTTTAGCACTTATGAGTTCCATATTGGGTACCTTCAGCAAAACCCGGTCGCGGGAAATGGAAGCAAAGGAATCTGCTGCCCGCGCTAGTCCTATATTCAAAATTTCCTTGATAATATCTTTCTCTAGTTCACTTATTCTAAGTTCCATGCACGAATCTTTAATATAGGTAACTTTGCTTTCAGCGTATCTTTTACTTCTTAGTTAAAAAATAACGGGTTAGCGCCGGCACATCCAACACTAAACAAACTTTTCCGGAGCCCAATAAGGTAACACCACCGTAAATTTCAATGATATCAACCGGTTTATTTAAAGCTTTTACTACAATATCCTGCTGCCGGAATAATTTATCGACAATCAGGCCCAATTTCCGGTTATTATAAGTAACTATTATAATGTTTTGCACCACTCCCTGCAGCTTAGCTTTGCTGCCCAGGTTCATGGTCTTCTCATCAGCGGTTAAAAATTCATTTAACGAAATTACCGTGATGGTTTCATTTTTAATATCGGCTACCAGCAAACCGCCAATTTCGTGTAATTCATCTTTATCCAAAGCCACCACCGAGTCGGTATGCATCAGTGGGATGGCGTAAAAACTACTGTCTACCTCAAAAAGCAAAGCGCCTTTCACCGCGATTGAAGTAGGCAAATGCAAGGTAAAGGTAGTGCCTTTGCCTTTTTCCGAATCAATCCGGATGCGGCCACCGATGCTGTCGATGGCATTTTTTACTACATCTAAACCTACTCCCCGGCCTGATACTTCGGTAATTTGCTTGGCCAGCGAAAAACCTGGCTCAAAAATATAAGACAGCACTTCCGAATCGCGTAGTTCATTCGCCGCCTCGGCCGGTAAATATCCTTTCTGCACAATGCCCCGGCGCACATCGTTTAAATCAATGCCTTTGCCGTCGTCGCTCAGTTTTATCTGCACCATATCCCGGTCGCTTTGGGCCGATAAGCTAATATTGCCCACCGCCGGCTTGCCGGCGGCTTCCCTTACCTCGGCCGGCTCAATGCCGTGCGAAATAGCATTCCGCATAATGTGCAACAGCGAATCCGTAATAATCTGCAGAATATTCCGGTCAATTTGGATGTCCTGACCGGTAATATCCAAATGAATTTCTTTTTTCTCGGCTACCGCAATGTCCCGCACAATCCGCGGAAATTTATTAAACAAAGAACCAATCGTAACCAGCCGCGCATCCATTACACTAAACTGCAAATCCTCGGTTAGCCGATACAAATGCGAACTCACAGAGGTTAAATCCGGGTGGTCTAATTCTTTACTGATAGAAATAATCCGGTCTCTATCTATAATCAACTCACCCACCAGGTTTAGTAAATGGTCCAGCTTTTTAATCTGGATATAAATCAGGTCAGATAACTGAATATTTTTAGAATTCAGGTATTTGGGCCCTTTGGCAACTTCTACCGCTTTATCGCCCGGCTTATTGCCGCTCTCCCCCGTCTGAACGATAATATCCAGGTTCCGGATGATATTTTCGTCCTGGGCCTGGTAATCTTCCTGGTCCAGGTTATTTATCAGCTCGCCCAGCAAATCAATGCCGTCGAATAATATAGTTACGGCTTCGTCGGCAAAAGCTAATTTTTTATTCCGAATCAGCTCAAAAGCAGTTTCGAGTTTATGCGATAATTCTGAGATATGGATATAACCAATAGCTTTGGCATTGGCCTTCATGTTATGAAGCAAGCGAAATATTTCGGCCAACAGCGAATCGTTTTCCGGATTTTTTTCCAGATCGCTGATGTGCCGGTTTAAGGCATCGTAATATTCCAGCGCTTCGCCAATAAATATTTCCTTGTATTCTTCTTCTCTCGATTTCATCCGTAAAAGTCGGCTGGCCTAAATCTGGTGGTATTCGGCAAACCGGTTAATGTAATCTGGTATTTGGGTTAAGTTTAATATTTTCTTAATACTTCTGTTTTCAATTGCTGATTTGGCCATGCCAAATATCACCGACGATTCCTCGTCCTGAGCCACAGTATCGCCGCCGTTATTTAAAATGGTTTGGGTGCCGATAGTACCATCTTTACCCATACCGGTTAAGATTACGCCCAACGTACACGGCCCTGCCAACGCGGCCACCGAGTTCATCAGAATATCTACCGATGGACAGTCAAATTCATTAGCCGGCTCTTCGGAAAAACTTATCCGGAAATCGTTCCGGAGCCCTAAGTGCCGGGTGATAACCATATTTTTATTTCCGGGCGCTACAATTACTTTACCGGCCTCCAGGCGCGTACCTATTTTACCTTCCATTACTTTTAAAGCGGTTAAGCGCTTTAAACGCTCCGAAAAAATACCTGTAAACCGGCCCGGCAAATGCAAGGCCACGAGAATGACGGTTTTTAATTCCGGTTTAATCCCGCCTAATATATATTCGATGGCCTTTGTGCCGCCCGTAGAAGCGCCAATTACCACAAATGATCGCGGTTGCTGGTACCGGTTACTTCTCCTGGCAGCTACTTCTGAATTATGGCCAATTCCGCTTTTATTCGCTGGTTCTGCCAGCGATTGCTGGAACTTTTTTATTTCCATTACCGCTCTTGCCTTCAACAGTATTTCTTCCTGTATCTTCCGGAACTGCGGCAGAATCGTATGGGCCGGGATTTTAACATAATCGTAAACCCCTACTTTCATGGTTTGGAAAATAAAATCTTCGGCCACGGTATCGCGACTAACCAACAGTAAAATGGGTATCTGGTAATCCTGCTGGATTCGCCGGAAGCAATACAGACGGCTGTTCTTCGGCAAATCATAATCGGCTATTACCAGGTCCGGTTTTTCCGCTTTTATTTTCCGGAGCAGATCATCCCCGTTTTCGGCCGTGTCCAGCACCTCCAGATCTACTTCGGCATTTAAAATATCAGTTAAGACCAGCCGCGTAAAACCTGAGAAATCGGCAATAATTATTTTTATTTTCTCGATAACGCTACCCCAAATCAAATGTTATCCAACTTCAACACCAACCAACTCGTGTTTTGCTGCTGACTAATTTTTCAGGGCATTGCCCACTACCTCCAGCACTTTGTCTTCGGAGAAGGGTTTTACTATGTAAGCCAATGCCCCGTTTTCGATGGCTTCGGTTACAATTACTTCCTGGCCAACGGCGCTAACAATTATCACTTTCATGTCGGGCTGGTCTTTCCGGATGCCTTTCAGTACATCTAACCCGGTATTGTCGGGCAATATAACGTCCAGCGTAATCAGGTCCGGATTGGTCTCTTTGGCCATCTGCAAAGCCGTTTGGCCATTCGGCGCTTCGCCTACAACCTCGTAACCTGCATCCGTCAGCATGTTTTTCAGCATGGTCCGCATGTAAAAGGAATCATCAACTATCAATATTCTTTTTTTCATATTTTAGAAACACTGTTATTAAATAATAAACGACTGCATCTTTCAGGATAACACTCTTAATTGCTGTAATTCATCACTGGTAAGAATACGCAGAATATCCAGTACAATTATCAACCGGCCGTTTATTTTACCAATTCCTTCAATAAAATTTTCATTAATATTTAAATCCTGGATAAAAGCCGGCGTTTTATCTATCTGCGAAATAGGAATGGTTAAAGATTGGGGCATTTCCCGCACAATTAAACCAATTGTATAATCGCTGGCCTCCAAGGTCAGGGTGTACGTATTTTTGTAGTTACCCAAGCTTATGGCATCGTCCGGCAGCCGGATATGAAATCTCTCTTCCAAATCCATAATGGCAATAATATCACCCCGGATGTTGGCAATGCCTTTAATAAATTTAGGCGTTTTGGGCATCCGGGCAACTTCGGGGGTTACTGTTACCTCCTTGACCTGCTCTATCCGGATGCCGTATTCTTCTGAACCGAGTTTAAATACTATTAAGTGAACCATGGGTTCTACTTTCCGGTCCCGTTTATCTTTCCGCTCTTCCTGTTCCATCCAACTTAAGATTTTGATTTAGGGGCGCCCTTTTTTGCAGAGCCCTTCTTCGCATCATCTGATAAGGAAGAACCAGAAGCCGCATTACCTAAATTTCTGCTACCCGAACGGCCGTTTCCGGAAGCATCCTGGTTACCAAAACGATCGTCCGGCGCGGCAAATGATGAATTTCTTATGTTTGTAAACCGGTTTGATTCCTGCGACCGGGGCGGAGATACGAGCACTTCACGGTTATAGGTTGGGAAGCCCATTTTGCGGAAAGCCCGGCCATGCGGAATATAACTGCCGTTAATCAGCTTAAAGGCCGAAATAGCTACCTGTAAATCATCGGCAATTTCGTTTAGTTGCTGGCTGGAAGACGTAAGCTCCTGCATTGAACCGGATAATTGCTTGGCAGTACCGGCTACCTGCTGGGTACCGTTAGCCGTTTGCTCAGCAATGGCCACCACTTCTTCTACGTATTTAACTACATCCGAAATAGAAGATTTCTGGACTTCGGTGGCTGTTAAAATATCCTGGGACGACCGCAAGGTTTCGCCAGTGGAAGTGGCAATATTTTTAAAGGCGCCGGAAGCTTCAAAAGTGGCATTTTTCCCTTTTAATACCCGGCCTTCCATGGTCGAGATCGCAGCGGCGGCCGATGAGGTATCTTTTTTCACGTCGTCTACCAAGGTCGCAATTTCGTTCGCCGATTTGCGGGAGCCCTCGGCCAGTTTCCGGATTTCTTCAGCAACTACCGCAAATCCGCGGCCTGCCTCACCAGCCCGGGCGGCTTCGATGGCCGCATTCAGGGCCAGTAAGTTGGTTTGCGAAGCGATATCGGTAATAACGCCCAGTGATTTAGATATTTCCTGGGAACGGGTACTCAGTACTTCAATGGTTTTGGCAGTGAGGGCCGCCGCCGTTGAAATTTCCTCCATATTTTTCACCACTTCAGCCACCGTTTTCAGACCTAATTGGGACGTTTCCTCACCCATAATCGCGGCTTTGTTTACCACATCGGCTTTGTTTGCGGTTTCTTTAGTGGCTTTCATAATTTCCTCGATCAGTTTAAAGGCCTGATCGGTTTTTAGCGCCTGGTTGGCGGCACCTTCGGCCATTTGCTGCATCGATAACGCCACATCCACCATTACCCGGCTCATATCTAACCCTTTGTTCGCCATTTCTTCAGAAGAGCTGCCTACTACCAAAGAGCTGTCGTTAATTTCGCCGAGGAGCGAGTTGAGGTTATCTACCGCCAGGTTAACCGCGTTGGCCATAGCCAGAATATCACCGGCCGTATGAATTTCAACTTTCTGGGTTAAATCTCCTTCGGAAATAGCCCGTACAATCCGCGACACTTCCAACACCGGCGATACAATTGATTCGAGCAGGTCGTTGAGCGTATCTACCAGTTCTTTCCAGCTACCACTTACGCCCAGTACTGTGGCCCGTTCGGTTAATTTACCTTCCACGCCGGCTACCCTGGCTACCCGGCTTACTTCACCGGCTAAACGGTTCAGGTCGTCCACCATGTTGTTGATGGTTTCAGCCAAATCAGCCATTTCACCTTTGGTTTCGAGGGTTAGTTTTTGGGTAAGGTCGCCTTTCGATACGGCGGTTACAATTTTTACAATGCCCCGTACCTGCACCGTCAGGTTGGTAGCCATGCGGTTTACGTTATCGGTTAAGGCTTCCCAAACACCGCCCACATTCGGCACACTAGCCTGGCCGCCCAGTTTACCTTCAGAGCCTACTTCCTGCGCCACGCGGGTTACTTCACCGGCAAATACATTCAGCGAATCTACCATTTGATTCAGAATATTCTTCAGCTCCAGAATTTCGCCTTTCACATCTACCGTCATTTTCTGGCTTAAATCACCGCGGGCCACAGCGGTAGCTACGTTGGCAATATCGCGTACCTGACTGGTCAGGTTGGTGGCCATGGTGTTTACGTTGTTGGTGAGTTCTTTCCAAACACCGCCTACGTTGGGCACATTGGCCTGGCCGCCCAGTTTACCTTCCGAACCTACCTCCCGGGATACCCGGGTTACCTCATCCGCAAAAATATTTAAAGAGTTCACCATCTGGTTGATGTTGTCCTTCAACTGCAACAACTCGCCGCGTACATCTACCGTAATTTTCTGGCTCAAATCACCGCGGGCTACGGCCGTGGCTACGTTGGCAATATCGCGCACCTGGCTGGTTAAGTTGCCCGCCATGGTGTTTACATTTTCCGTTAAGGCCTTCCAAACCCCGCCTACGTTAGGTACATTGGCCTGGCCGCCCAGTTTACCTTCGGAACCTACTTCCTGGGCCACCCGGGTTACTTCGTTGGCAAAAATATTCAGGGAGTCCACCATTTGGTTTGTATTCTCCTTCAGTTGCAGCATTTCGCCGCGTACATCCACCGTAATCTTTTTACTTAGATCGCCTTTGGCCACGGCCGTGGTAACGGTAGCAATATCCCTTACTTGCAGCGTCAGGTTGCTGGCCATGGTGTTTACGTTATCCGTCAGCACTTTCCAGGTTCCGCCTACGTTAGGGACATTGGCTTGTCCGCCGAGCTTACCTTCGGAGCCTACCTCCCGGGCCACGCGGGTTACCTCATCGCCGAATATATTCAGCGAGTCCACCATCTGGTTGATGTTCTCTTTCAGTTGTAAGAGTTCGCCTTTTACATCTACCGTAATTTTCTGACTCAAATCGCCCCGTGCTACGGCGGTGGCTACGTTGGCAATATCGCGCACCTGACTCGTCAGGTTTCCCGCCATCGCGTTTACATTATTCGTGAGTTCTTTCCAAATCCCGGCTACATTGGGCACACTGGCCTGACCACCCAGTTTACCTTCGGTACCCACTTCCAGGGCCACGCGGGTAACCTCACCGGCGAATACGTTCAGCGAATCCACCATCTGGTTCAGAATATTCTTCAGCTCCAGAATCTCGCCTTTAACATTCACGGTCATTTTCTGACTCAAATCGCCTTTGGCTACGGCCGTGGCTACGTTGGCTATATCGCGTACCTGGCTGGTCAGGTTGCCCGCCATAAAGTTCACGTTATCGGTCAGCTCTTTCCACATGCCCGCTACGTTCGGCACCTTGGCTTGTCCGCCTAATATTCCTTCGGCGCCTACTTCCAGGGCCACGCGGGTTACTTCCCGCCCAAAAATATTCAGGGAGTCTACCATCTGGTTGATATTCTCTTTCAACTGCAACAGCTCGCCGCGTACATCTACCGTAATTTTCTGGCTCAAATCACCGCGGGCCACGGCCGTCGCTACGTTGGCAATATCCCGTACTTGCAAGGTCAGGTTGCTGGCCATGGCGTTTACGTTTTCAGTCAGGTCTTTCCAAACCCCGGCTACGTTCGGCACTTTCGCTTGTCCGCCGAGCTTACCTTCGGTACCCACTTCCAGGGCCACCCGGGTTACCTCACCGGCAAATACGTTTAGCGAATCCACCATCTGGTTAATATTTTCTTTCAGCTCCAGGAATTCGCCTTTTACATTTACCGTAATCTTTTGCCGCAGGTCACCTTTCGCCACCGCCGTGGCAACGTTGGCAATATCGCGCATCTGGCTGGTCAGGTTGCTGGCCATGGTGTTTACGTTGTCGGTCAGCACTTTCCAGGTTCCGCCCACGTTCGGTACATTGGCTTGTCCGCCGAGCTTACCTTCGGAGCCTACCTCCCGGGCCACGCGGGTTACTTCATCACCGAAAATATTCAGCGAGTCCACCATCTGGTTGATGTTCTCTTTTAACAAAAGCATCTCCCCTTTTACATCTACTGTAATTTTCTGGCTTAAGTCGCCACGGGCTACGGCCGTGGCTACGTTGGCAATATCCCGAACCTGTAAGGTCAGGTTGCTGGCCATGGTGTTTACGTTGTCGGTGAGTTCTTTCCAAACGCCGGCCACGTTGGGCACCCCGGCCTGGCCACCCAGTTTACCTTCGGAGCCTACTTCCAGGGCCACCCGGGTTACTTCACCGGCAAAAATATTCAGGTTATCGATGGTACGGTTAATGGTTTCGGCCATTACTTTAAAATCACCGGATACCGGAATCTGGAAGCTTTCGTCGAGATTACCCCGCGAAATATTCTTCAATACTTTACCTACCTCCAATACCGGAACCGCAATCGAATCAACCAGCCCATTAATATTATTGATCATGTCTTTCCAGAAGCCGGCGGCATTTTCAGCCGAGGCGCGGGCTTTCAGGTTACCTTCCACTCCGGCTACTTTTGATATACGGGATACTTCGCCACCTACACCCCCAATCATTTCTACCATGGAGTTATAGGCTTCGGCAATATCGGCAAAAATATCGTTGTGCTGCTTGGTTAAACGCACCGAAACATCGCCCTTTTTAAAGGCATCCAAGGCAAATAGAACCCGGTTTAGCTGTTCGTTTACGTACTCATCGTCCAGGCCCTTAAAACCGTTTTTTCCATTAAGGTTGTTTACAGGGCTGTCTTCGGCCATTTTATCCTTCCCTCTTTTATTTTCCACTGGCTCTGCCAACACGGCTACCTCAGCCGGTGTAGCTTTAGGCCGGGCACTGCTCCGTTTAGTTGCTTCGGCCGGATTGGGTGGCATAAAGGCGGCATCATTGGGGTCAGGTGCTAAAGCCCCCTCCTTTTCAGCTGCCGGCCCTGGTGTTACCTCCTCGCTTCCCGGTTTAGAGATCAGTTTATCTTTATTCAACTTCATGTTTTTTCCTAAAGCCATATGCTTGACCCTGTGTATATTATAAACTAATGGAATTTAAATTTTAAGACTGTTATTCCCCGGCCGGGGGAAAACAGGTTATTTTGTTATTAAAAATTCGGCAGCCAGCGCCTGGTAATCCTGGGCACCGTAAGAACCCGGATCGTAATCCAGTACACTTTTACCAAAAGAAGGCGCTTCGGCCAGCTTTACGTTCAGGCGAATACGGGTTTTAAATATTCGTTCGGCTATATTCTGCTCCAGGTACTCCTGAATTTCCGAGCTAAGCTTCCGCCTTTTATCAAACATCACCACTACAATGCCCTTCACCTTTAATTTGGCATTAAATGCCGAACGCACTTGTTTAACGGTATTCAGAATCTGGCTTAAACCCTGCAACGTTAAAACCTCCATTTGCAAAGGAATTAAAACTTCATCGGAAGCTACCAGGGCATTTACCGTAAGCAGCGACAGCGAAGGCGGACAATCTATTAAAATAATATCATAGCCTTTTGCTTCGGCCAATATATTTTTCAGAAACTTTTCCCTTTCGGGTTGGGTAACCAGCGAAATTTCAATATCAACCAGCTCATTTGCCCCCGGGGCAATGCTTAAATTACCTTGATTTACAATTATCTCGTTTAAACTTTTGCTGCCGGTAAAAACATCGGCCAGCGTGCCCTGCGGTTCTTCCACCCCTAAAGAATAAGAAAGATTGGCCTGGGGGTCTAAGTCTATCAGCAATATTTTTTTTCCGGTTTTACTTAAGGCACTTCCTAAATTTATAGTTGTAGTAGTTTTTCCTGTGCCACCTTTTTGGTTAATCACAGACACTATTTTTGGCGCCATTCGGTTGCAGAAAAAGTATTTAAAATAATATTGCTGATTAAGTTGGTTATGCGGATAAAGAAGAATAAGGCTACTGCCCGCAACTACAAATTTTATCATTTTTAGAGTAGTTACCAATACTTGTTACCCGTAATTTACTATAAAATTACAAAAATTTATTCGCAATACAGGATGGCTCAATTTAATAATCTGAAACCCAGTTGAATAAATCTTTTGCTTAAATAACTTACCCGAACTGATTTCTATAAAAGGGAACAGGTGAAATTATGCAGGTAACTCTAATCCCTTAATAATTAATTTTTAATCTGTACGGCGACCATTCCACCGATGCCCAGTCGGTAGCTTCCGAAATAAAGTAATTACAACCGCCTGTGGGCACATAAACTTTGCTGCCAGTGAAATCACTAACTAAATGCGAGACTGCCGGATTATGGCTTATCAGAATAATGGTTTGGGCAGATTCAGGTAAAGCAGCCATTTCTTTTAACAAAGTAGTAACCGAAGGATAATATAATTCCTGGCGTGATTTTAGCTTACTTAAGTCATAATGAAGGACTTCGGCAATTTTCTGGGCGGTTTGGCGGGTTCGGGTGGCGCTACTATGTATTATACTGTCGATGGTAAGCCCAAAACCTTTAATAAAAGTACCGGTTTGGGTGGCTTCCGCCATTCCGGTGGCAGAGAGCTCCCGGTCGATATCTGGTTCAATTGCCAGCGCTTCGCGGGCATGCGCATGGCGGCACAGAAATAAGTTTTTAGCCATAATACAAAATAACAGTGCTTATACGGCAGTACTTATAAAAGTTACGTATTCTAAATATTTTAGAACTTTCAAAAGGAATACCTAGTTGTTTTATTAAAAAAAAAATATTCATCTTTGAAAAAAATTGGCTGGAAGGGTCGGAATTACAGTAAAAGGAAGAATGGTTAAGAATTTAGTTATAGTTGAGTCGCCGGCAAAAGCCAAAACGATTGAAGGTTACCTGGGTAAAGATTTTATAGTAAAGTCCAGCTTTGGACACGTGCGCGATTTACCGAAGGATAATAATGCCATTGATATTAAAAATGGATTTAAGCCTACTTACGTGGTCTCGGCCGATAAAAAAGAAATTATTGCCCAGCTTAAAAAATTAGCCAAAGAAGCCGACACGGTTTGGTTAGCATCCGACGACGACCGCGAAGGAGAAGCTATTTCGTGGCACTTATCCGAAGCGCTGAACCTGAACGATGCGAAAACGCGGCGGATTGTATTCCGGGAAATTACCAAAAATGCCATTCTGAACGCCATTGAATCGCCGCGCAAAATAGATATAAACCGGGTAAATGCGCAGCAAGCCCGCCGGGTACTTGACCGCCTGGTTGGTTTTGAGCTCTCGCCGGTTCTCTGGAAAAAAATTAAAACCGGGCTTTCGGCCGGCCGGGTGCAATCGGTAGCGGTGCGCCTGGTAGTAGAGCGCGAGCGTGAAATAGAAAAATTTAAAGCCGAATCGGCTTTTAAAATAGTAGCTTACCTGTTGGTAAACGGCAAGCAACTGGAAGCAGAATTGCCGACGCGATTTAAAACCCAGGCCGAAGCGCAAACCTTTTTAGAAAACTGCCAAGGTGCTACTTATACCATTGAAAACTTGGAGAAAAAACCGGTTAAAAGGAGCCCCGCCGCACCGTTTACCACATCTACCCTGCAGCAGGAAGCCAGCCGAAAACTGGGCTATTCGGTAGCCCAAACCATGACGGTGGCCCAGAAGCTTTACGAGGCCGGTAAAATTTCTTACATGCGTACGGATTCTACTAATCTGTCGCAGGATGCAATAAACGGGGCCGCTGCCGAAATTACCCAGGCATTTGGTGCTGATTACGCAAAAACCCGGCAGTATCGTACCAAATCCAGCTCGGCGCAGGAAGCCCACGAAGCTATCCGGCCAACCGATTTTAATGCCAAACAAGCCAGTACCGACCGCAGCGAGCAACGTTTGTACGAATTAATCTGGAAGCGCGCTATTGCCTCCCAAATGGCCGATGCTGTAATCGAAAAAACCACGGCTACCATTGGCATCTCCACCCAGCCAAATGCTAAATTAGTTGCTACCGGCGAAGTAGTTACTTTTGAAGGATTCCTGAAAGTATATATCGAATCGAAAGACGACGGCGAACAAAACGACGATATCAAAGGGATGTTGCCGCCCTTATCGGTTGGTCAGGTTTTAAACTTAGACCGGCTACAGGCTACTCAAAGGTTTACCCGGCCCGCTCCCCGCTATACCGAGGCCAGTTTGGTAAAAAAGCTGGAAGAACTGGGGATTGGCCGTCCTTCTACTTATGCCCCCACTATTTCCACCATTCAGAAGCGGGGCTATATCGAAAAAGATAACCGGGAAGGTAAAGAAAGAACTTACCAGGTGCTTACCTTGGTTAACAACGCCTTAAAATCCGAAACCAAAACTGAAATTACCGGCGCCGAAAAGGGGAAATTATTCCCGACTGATATGGCCATGGTGGTAAACGATTTTCTGGAAGATCATTTCCCGGCAATTATTGATTACAAGTTTACAGCTAAAGTAGAAGAAGAATTCGACCAAATTGCCACCGGTAATAAACAGTGGGATAAAATGCTCGAAAACTTTTATGGTCCTTTCCATGAAACTGTAGAATCGAGCCAGAATATTGAACGGTCTACGGTGAGCGGTGCCCGTGATTTGGGCGTGGACCCGAATACCGGCAAAAAAGTATTTGCTAAACTTGGCCGGTTTGGTCCTTACGTGCAGTTAGGCGAAGAGAACGAAGAAACGAAAGAAAAACCGGTTTATGCCAGCCTGCGCAAAGGCCAGTTTCTGGAAAGTATCACCCTAGAAGATGCACTCGAATTATTTAAATTACCCAGGATTTTAGGCACTTTCGAGGATAAAGAAATGACAGCGGCTATTGGCCGGTTTGGACCTTTTATCAAGCATAATAATAAATTTATTTCTTTACCCAAGCAGTACGACCCGTACACGGTAAATGCCGAAGAAGCCATTGCCATTATTGAGGCCAAGCGCAAAGCCGACGCTGAAAAATGCATTAAAACCTTCGAAGAAAACCCGGAAGTTCAGGTGCTGAATGGCCGGTTTGGACCGTATATTGTAGTGGGCAAGAAAAATGTAAAAATTCCGAAAGGCAAAGAACCTGGTGAGTTAACGCTGGAAGAATGTTTAACGTTAGCCGAGCAAACACCCGATAAACCAACGCGGGGAGGCTTTAAAAAGAAAACGGTAGCCGAAAAACCAGAGAAAGAAGCGCCGAAAAAGAAAGCGGCGCCGAAGAAAACGGCTTCAACCGCTACTAAAAAAGCAGCCGCTACAGCTAAAAAGAAATAATTTTTTTCTAAATATTTCTGTCGCCTCTAACTTTTATATTTTTCTGCCGAAGAATATAAAAGTTAGAGGCTTTTTATTTATACACTTAATATGGAAAGAAAAAAACTGGTGGTGCTAACCGGAGCGGGAATTAGCGCCGAAAGTGGCATTGCTACCTTTAGAGACGCCAATGGATTGTGGGAAGGGCACGATGTAATGGAAGTTGCGTCGCCGGAAGGATGGCAAAAGAACCAAGCTTTGGTGCTCGATTTTTATAACCAGCGCCGCAAGCAAGCTTTTCAGGCTAAGCCCAATCCAGGGCACCTGGCGTTAGCCGAACTGGAAAAGAAATTTGCCGTTACCGTTATCACCCAAAACGTAGATCACCTGCACGAACAGGCCGGCTCTACCAACGTTATTCACCTGCATGGCAGTTTGTTTCAGTCGCGCAGCACCGCCGACGAAAGTTTAGTTTACCCGATTAAAGGCTGGGAACTGAAATTGGGCGATAAATGCGAGAAGAATTCCCAGCTTCGGCCCAATATTGTCTGGTTCGGCGAAATGGTGCCGCTCATGGACCAAGCCATTGCAGAAACGCAACAAGCGGATATTTTTATGGTTGTGGGAACATCGTTGATGGTATATCCGGCGGCTGGTTTGGTGCATTATGTACCCGCCAAAGCACCTATTTATGTCATCGATCCGAATCTGCCTGCCGTAAACAAGCGGACCAATATGCATTTAATTTCGGAAAAAGCCGGCGTGGCCTTACCTGAACTAGCCCAAAAACTTTTGCAGGCCGTTTAAAGCTAAGGTTGTAAGTATCTTTATAGTAATATTATTATAGCTGAATTCACTTTACTAAAATATTCATAAAACCTTAAATTATTTAATTACTTCGAAACATACAATCTTATAATAGTCAGCGATTTGTTTCATACAAATAAATCAAGTTCCCATTCCTGGTTATCTTCATAGAATAAATGCCCTTGCTGGATAGAAAGCGGAGAGGGAATATTATTATTGTAGAGTTGTCCGGTTCCTAACCCTTGTTCCCGCGCAATAGTATATTGGGCCGTAAACTGGCTAATGGCATTTAGGCCAATATTTGACTCGAGCGCCGAAGTAATCCACCAGTCAATGCCAAACCCGCCGGCAATATTTATCCATTCTGCTGTTGCCTGCATTCCGCCCAACAACGTAGGCTTTAATATAATGTAAGTTGGGGCAATGGTCCGGAGTAAATTTTCTTTCTGACTTAACTCTGTTATGCCAATGAGTTCCTCGTCTAAAGCCACCGGGACCGGCGAGTTGCGGCAAATCTGCTGCATCTCCTCCCATTGGCCGGCCCGGATAGGCTGTTCAATAGAATGCAAATCAAAAGCCGATAACTGCTCTAATTTACTTAGAGCCTCGGCCGGCAGAAAAGCACCGTTGGCATCTACCCGGATCGTTAAATCTTTGGACGTCGCTGCTTTCCGGATAGCTGCCAATATTTCCAACTCGGTGTTAAAATCTAAGCTGCCAATTTTAAGCTTCAGGCAGGAATAACCGTCATCTAATTTCTTTCTGATTTGCTCCTGCATAAAAGCTTTATCGCCCATCCAGATTAGGCCATTAATCGGAATACCAGCTTTTCCCTGGGTAAAATCATTATGGTAAAGTATTCTTTGGCCACCCCTTTCCAAATCGAACCAGGCGGTTTCCAAAGCAAATAGCAGCGATGGAAAAATAATAAGTTTATTACTATAAATTATTGATTCTAAATTTTGTACTCCTTCTTTTATAAATATTTGATTTAACTCCTCTATTTGCCTGAATAATTTCGCTTTAAAATCGGGTGTGTACTCGGGGCTTAAACCAGGCAGTGGGGCGCATTCTCCTATCCCAAATATTTCTTTCTGCCGGGTATCATATAATTTTAAATAGAATACCTGGTGTTGCTGCATGGCTCCCCGCGAAGTGCGGGCATCAAACTTAAATTGCAATAAATGCGGTATTATCTCCAGTTGTAAACTCATATAATATAGGATGATACATTGACAAGGCACGGGGATAAGGCTTAAACCACTTACCCTTTCACATTTAAAATTTGCCTAAATTTACTTTCTGCAAAAAAGAGAACCTAGAAAAAACAACTGGCTCAAAAATAAACCTGGCTTTCCCATTCTGCCGCATTTTGCTGGGGATATTTTATTAACGGTGCTTAGAGAATATTTAACCCTAACATGGCCTCTTTATTCTCCGGTAAATGCATCCTTTCGTTTTAAAACAACTTTTTACTTAAAGTAGAATAGCCCCGTAAAGCTTATTACCTTTGCATCCCCAAATTTGGCACTGCATGATGCTTTCTTCTGATTACAAAAAACATTTCCAGGAAAACTTCTTTCTGGCCTATCCGGTAGTTTTAAGCCAGCTCGGACACGTTTTGGTGAGCGTGGTAGACAGTATTATGGTGGGGCAAACCGGAACGTTGCCCCTGGCAGCGTCGTCGTTGGGTAACAGTATCTTTACCGTGGTTATGGTATTGGGCTTAGGGCTTTCCATCAGCATTACGCCCTTGGTTGCCGGGGCTCACGGCCGCAAAAATAAAAAGCGGATATCGCTGCTCTTAATAAATGGAGTGCTGGTCTGCACCGCAGGCGGGCTGCTGCTTTTTTTATCGGGCTATTTAATTTCCCCCTTGCTCCGGCATTTAAACCAACCGGTGCAGGTCGTTAACCTAGCCATCCCCTACTTTCATATTCTTTGCTTTTCGATGTTACCCTTAATGGTTTTCCAGGGGTTCAGGCAATTTGCCGAAGGATTGTCGCTCACAAAGCAATCGATGTATATCTCGGTTATTGCCAATGCGCTGAATGTAGTTGGCAACTATATGCTCATTTATGGTAAATGGGGCGCCCCAGCGCTAGGCTTAAACGGAGCGGCAATCTCTACCATGCTTTCGCGGGTAATAATGGCTTTCATGATGGGTTATTACGTGATGAATGCAAAACGACTTAAAGTTTACCGCCTCCGTTGGAAACGTAAGTTCATTTCGGTTCGCCACATGAGCCGGATAATAAAACTGGGGTGGCCTATATCGCTGCAAATGGCCTTTGAGGTGGGAGCTTTTAGTTTTTCAGCTATTATGATTGGGTGGCTCGGCGCCCGGGAACTGGCTGCGCACCAGATTGCCATCAGTATTGCTTCTTTAACCTATATGATGGCCGGGGGCATTGCCGCGGCGGCCACCATCCGGGTGGGTAATTTATTTGGCCGGGGCCAGGTAACCGAAATGCAGAAAGCCGGCTACAGCAGCCTGATGATGGTAATCATTTTTATGAGCACAGCCGGATTGATGCTGATATTACTTAATAATTTTATACCGCAACTTTATGTAAAAGATCCGGAAGTAATAAAAGTTGCTGCCGGCCTGATTATTATTGCCGCACTTTTCCAAATTTCGGACGGTGTGCAGGTAGTAGGGCTGGGCACTTTGCGGGGCCTGGAAGACGTAAAAATCCCCAGTATGATCTCGTTGCTGGCGTATTGGGGGGTGGCGTTGCCCATCGGTTACGTGCTCGGTTTTACGCTGGGCGGCGGCGCCAACGGTATCTGGACCGGCTTATTAATAGGCCTGACCATAGCCGCTATTTTACTTTTTTTTAGATTTAGGAAACTAAGTTTAGAAAAATAGTTTTAAGGAAGAGAATAATTTTTTATTTTAAGGTTCCGAAAAAGAAACTTGTGTAGACTGCATGGTAACAAATCTGCTATTCCTGATCCTTTTCTTACTAAACCCATTTATATCTGATTCTAAAAATCCGGCTTCTGCTACCAATGAAGAAACCGGTATTCTCTGGACAAACAGCCGCCGCCTGACCTGGGATGATTTTAAATCGCCGGCCGATGAGAAAGAATCGCTTCATGCCATGACCTCCACCAATATTGCGGTCAAGGCAAATTGCATTGGCAACCAAATGCGCTTTGAGGTGAAATGCGTGTTTGTCACGAAGGATTCCTGGACCAAAAACCGAATGTCGCACAAGCTGTTGGCACACGAACAAATGCATTTTGACTTAACCGAAGTGCATGCCCGTTTGCTCCGGCAAAAATTAAACGAGACAGCCGCTGTTTGTGGAAACAGCCGCCTTAAGCTTGACCCAATTGTAGAGAAACATTTTGCTGCCTGGAAAAGCGAGCAAGACCAGTACGACGAAGAAACCAACCACGGCTTGCTGGAAGAGAAACAAAAAGTCTGGGAAGAAAAAATTGCTAATCGGCTGGCACAGTTAGAATCTTTTAGTTACCGCACCTACGCTTTAAAATAATTAGTTACTGGTAAATAGACACCGGTAAAATAAAAATGCCCGCCTTTCATCCGGCGGGCATTTTTGTTTAGGAGGCTGTTTGGTATTTAGCTTAAAAGCATAGACGGCCGCCATTGGTGGTGTTATCACCGCCAATTCTGAAGCTTCTGCCATTCTACTTGCTGGTGAAAACACCCAGCAAGGGCTGCTGAATAGCAAATTTTTAAAATGTTAAACAGCTTCTAGGTATATTAATCAAGCATTCAGATTTATTCATCACGCCGGTTTCCCCAGACCAACAATTGCCGGACCGGCCAAAACTTCGCCGGTGGCATCAAAACGCGAGCCATGGCAAGGGCAATCCCAGGTTTTTTCTACCTCGTTCCAACGCACAATACAACCCATGTGCGGGCATACTGCTGACATTTCGTGCCGTTTACCGGATAAATCGCAATATACGGCCACTTTGGCTACCCCGCGCCGGATTACATTACCAGTACCGGGGGCCACTTCACCGGCATCGGCTACTTCGCCGGGTGTCACATAATCTTTGAACTGGGCAGCCACGTTCAGGTTTTCTTTTAAAAATTCCGGAGCTGATTTTAACACTATCCGTCCGGGATCATATACTTCTTCCCAGGCGTTGGGCCGGTTCATAATTAAATCGGTAATTAAAACGCCGGCAATGGTACCGTGCGTCATACCTTGGCCAGAATCGCCGGTGGCTATGTATACATTGTCGTCACCAGGGTTGCGGCCAATATAAGCTACATAATCGGTAGGCTCCAGTACTTGCCCCGACCAGCGATATACCACATCGCCGGCCATTGGTAACTTTTCGCGTATCCATTGTTCCAGGCAATCCAGCCGTTCCTGCTCGCTGTCCTCCTGCCCGGTTTTATGATCTTCGCCGCCCACAATCATTACATTATAACCTTCTTCGCCGGCATTCAGGCTATCGGGGTGCCGGTCTTTCACCAGCCGGATATAATGGTAAGGTTCGGAATTATCCCAGTATAGGGCATTGGGTACGGCATCGTTAAATATTTTAACCCCAATTACATAAGTGCGGTAAGGTGCTTGTTTGGTATGAATGGTTACCCGGTCGTTAATAGGTGAGTTGGTAGCTACCACCAGGTGATTGGCCGTAATGGTATAGCCATCGGCGGTTTTTACCCGTTGCAAACCATTTTCAGCCGAAAATTCCTGCGCGTGGGTATAAGTAAAGATAGCGCATTTCTCATTATCTAATATAGCCCGGCTCAGGCCGGCCAGGTAACGGAGCGGATGAAAAATGGCCTGGTTCGGAAAACACAGGCAGGCCCCTTGGGATAAAGAAGGTACCGGACATTGCTGCAGCTTTACCAAGTCATGAAAACCCAACTGGCGGGCAGCCTCCAGTTCCTGGTTCAGGTAATCTTCAGAATCGCTGGGTTGCGCAAATAAATAACCGTTTACCCGTTCAAAATCGCAGTCGATATTTTCTTCCTTTGCAATTTCCTCTATTTTCCGGATGGCGTAGGTATGGCTCTCGGCCAGCAGGCGCGCTGTTTTTTCGCCGCGTAATTTATTCATCACATAATACCGGTCGTCGAAAACATTAGACAAATGGGCTGTCGTGCGGCCGGTTTCACCGCCTCCAATGGTTTTGGAGTCTATCACCACTACAGCTTTTCCTTCCTTGGCGAGTAAATAAGCGGTGGTTAAGCCCGAAATGCCGGCTCCTACCACGCATACATCGCAGGTAATATTTTCGGCTAAGGCAGCGGTATAAGGCATTTCTACGCCGTGCATCCAGATAGAATGGGTTGAACCTGTATTACTTTTCATAGTTTTATTTTTGGGTTAGTTTTTTTCTCCATTGTACAACCGGTTTTGCGCGCTTTGGTTTTATTTTTACCGGGCACTCTAAACCGGTTATACGGAGCTTACCCGATTAAGCGTTGTATAGCCGGCCTAAACTACCCGAAATAACCCCGGTTTTTCTTCCCGGTTATGATGTATTATTTAAATGAACCTAGCAATTTGTAAATGGAATATATAGAATGGGCCGAATTTGAGAAAGTAGCCCTCCGGGTAGGTACCATTGTGGAGGTTACGGATTTTACCGAAGCCCGGAAACCGGCTTATAAAATTAAAGTAGATCTGGGTCCGGAACTGGGCATTAAAAAATCGAGCGCACAGGTAACGGCTAATTATACCAAAGAAGCTTTACTGGGCAAACAGGTTATTTGCGTAACTAACTTTAAGCCCAAACAAATTGCCAATTACGTATCAGAAGTATTAATAACGGGTTTTCCGGATGCCCAGGGAAATGTGGTACTTGCCCAACCGGCTAGCCCGGTAGCCAACGGTGCTAAATTATTTTGATACCCGGAGCGTATCTTTGGGCTTATCAAACTCAACTTCCTGTACGGTGAGGCTGTCAATTACTTTTTCGTACATTTTATCCAGTTCGCTCACATTGTGGAGGTAGTAATCGTAGCTTTTGTAAAATTTTTTTTCAGATACGCCGTGCTTTTTCAGGATGCGCCCCTGCAGTTCTTTGTAATAAACGGCCCCGGTATCCAGCATAATGCCCATGCGTTCTATGCGCGCTTCGGCCACGTGTAAATCAAATAGAATACCGGTCATCTTCTTTTCCGGAATTAAATCGGGTGGTGGCGGACTAATAGGAGAAGTGCAGGTATAAAAGAGTAAACTGGCAGCTAAAAGGAAGAAAGCGTTTTTCACGGAGGAAAATTAAAGAAATAAGTCTAATTTTAAAATATTAACGCTGCCGCAGACCAGTAGTATGAAAGAGTTAATAAAAAAATTACAGAAATACGAAATCCGCATCCGGAAAGTAATTAACGACCAGATGCACGGTGATTTCCATTCGGTGTTTAAAGGCACCGGCCTGGAGTTCGACGATGTGCGGGCATACCAGTACGGCGACGATGTGCGGGCCATTGACTGGCACGTATCGGCTAAAGGACACGGCACTTTTGTAAAAACCTACAAAGAAGAAAAAGAACAATCGGTGTTTCTCATTCTGGATGTGAGCGCCTCGCAGGCCTTAGGCAGCCCCGGTCAGCAGAAAATTCAGGTGGGAAAAGAAATTTGCGGCGTACTGGCCCTGGCAGCCGCGCGCCAAACCAGCCAGATTGGCATGGTTTGCATCAGCGACCAGAAAGAGAAATACCTGAAACCCGGCCGGGGCAACGACCACGCTTTTTCGATGATTAAAGCCCTATTTGAACTTACACCGGCTTCTGATAATACTGATTTGGCCGGCGGCATTAAACTGGCTTTAAACCTGATAAAGCGCCGGAGCCTAATTTTATTGATTTCGGATTTTATAGATGTAAATTACGAGCGCGAAATGAGTATGCTGGCCCGCAAACACGATTTGGTGGTCATTCACCTGATGGATAAGCGGGAAAAAGCTTTGCCGCCCATGGGTATAATTCCGTTGCTGGATAAAGAAACCGGCCGCACAGTTTGGGTAAATACTTCGTCGGCGTACTTCCAGGAAACTTACCTGGCCAACAATGCGCAGAATCAGGAAAAAATATCTAAAATTTGCCGGAAACAAAAGGCCAATTACCTGGCCATAAATACCGACGATGACTATGTGCCGCAACTGGTTAATTTATTCAGGCTTCGGAATAAAACAAGGAAAAGTGCTTAAAAGGATTTTTTTGCTCCTTGCCTGCTGGCCAATGTACTGCCTGGCGCAGGAAGCTCAACCCCAACTGCCGCAGGGTTTATTTCAGGAAGATTCTGTTAAGATTGGGCAAGAAGTTAATTTTTTATTTTTCTACCGGCACGCGGCTACAGAAGAAATTATTTTTCCGGATTCTACCTACAACTTTGCCCCTTTTGAATATGTAAACCGAAGATATTTCCCGACGCGCACCCGCAACGGCATTAGCCACGACAGCGTGGTTTATACCTTGCGCACCTTCAGCATAGCGCCGGTACAAACGCTGGCATTACCGGTTTTTAAATTGCAGGACCAGGACACCGTAAATATTACAGCCCTTCCCGCCGAAATATACCTGCGTCAATTGGTAAAAGGCCCCGCCAGCCTGGCCCAACTCAAAGACCAAACCCAACTGGCCCCTATTCCGGAGCGTTTTAATTTTGCCTACTGGCTTATTGCCGCCGGCTTTCTGGTTTTGGTAGCCGTTCTGGTTTGGATATTATTCGGTAAAAAAATAATTATCCGGTACCGGTTGTACACGCTGCAAAAACATCACCAATCGTTTATCGCCAAATTCAATGCCTACATCGATCGGTTTAATAAATCGGAATCGTTGCAGATTGTAGAGCAGGCTATTACCCTCTGGAAAAATTATTTAACCACCCTCGAAGGCAATGCTATCAACAGCTTTACCACCCGCGAAATTGCCGCTTATTACAACGACGACGAAGATGTAACCACCGCTTTACGCCTGTTCGATAAAGCCATTTACGGCAATATTGTCTCGGATAAATCTTCTGAAACCATTATTGCCTTTTTCCTGCTCCACCATTTCGCCGACCGGCGGTATGAGTTTGTAAAAGATTTAACCAGAAATGCAGCAACCATTCAAAACCCTGTTCAACTGGTTTGACCCGGATTGGTTCCGGTTCAGTACCTTTAGCTCTTATGATTGGGTAGAGCCGGTGTTTTTATATTTTATTCCGGCCGTGCCGCTACTTCTAATATTGCGGTGGCTGCTGGCTTTAGAGGTACGCCGCAAACTCGAAATAGCTTTTTTTAAAGGCAGCATTACCTGGCACTGGAGCAGTTTACTGCGGTTTATACCCGATATTTACCTGATGGCATTTTTAATGCTGGTGCTGGTAGCCCTGGCCCGTCCGCAGCGCACCGACGAAAGGGTAACCCAATATACCGAAGGCATTGACATTATGCTGGTGCTGGATACGTCGGGCTCGATGGCCTTAAAAGATTTTAAACCCAACCGCCTGGAGGCCGCGAAAGAAGTTGCCCTTAATTTTATTAGCGGCCGCTCGCAGGATCGGATAGGTCTGGTGGTTTTTGCCGGCGACGCCTACTCCCTTACGCCGCTTACTTCTGATTATGATTTGCTCCGCGAAAATATTAAATCTATTAAACTGGGGCTTATTTCGAATGACGGCACGGCTATTGGCAGTGCTTTGGGAGTAGCCATCAACCGGATGTGCGAATCTAAAAGTAAATCGAAAGTAATTATTCTAATCAGCGACGGCGAAAATACGGCGGGTAATATTGACCCGGCCACTGCCGCCAAACTGGCTTACGGCTTTAATATTAAAATTTATACCATTGGCATTGGCAAAGACGGTCTGGTACCGTACGAAAGTGATAACGGTCAGGTAAATTATATTCAAACCCGCCTCGACGAAACCGCCCTCCGGGAAATTGCCCGAACAGCTACTGGCGCCTTTTACCGGGCTTCCGATAAAAATTCATTAAACCTGATTTTCCAGCGCATCAACCGCCTGGAGAAAGCCGAAATAAAAGAAAGCCGATTCCGCAACACCCAGGATTATTACCAGGTTTACCTCAAATGGGCCATTCTGTTGTTTCTAATCTGGCTGCTACTAAAATGCACTTTTTTATCAAACGCCCTGGAAGATTAGAGATTATGTGGTCCGTTCTACGTTGTACGTAATAGGTTTTGCGTGGTAAGGTCGATGCTTTAACCGTTAAACTACTTAATTAGATAAGAAATCTTAATTTTGCGAGCGTTCTAATATTTAAAGATGGGATAAATGAAGGTGCCATTTTTAGCACCCTCCGTTGAGGCCTAACTTTTCTTCTTTAAACCAGGAACCAGGAACGGAACAGTTTAATTTTAAGCGTATCACGTACAATGTAATACGTCAAACGTCAAAACTCATGTCGATTGCCAAAAATATTGCTGAATTTCAGGAGAAACTCCAAAACACTAATTGCCGGTTAATTGCTGTTTCTAAAACCCAGCCCAAGGAAGCAATTCTGGAAGCCTACCAGGCCGGACAAAAAGTTTTTGGCGAAAATAAAGTACAGGAACTGGTGGCTAAACAGGAAGCCCTGCCTGCGGATATAGAATGGCACTTAATCGGGCATTTGCAAACCAATAAGGTAAAATATATTGCGCCGTTTGTGCATACCATTCAATCGGCAGAAAGCCTGAAGTTATTGCAGGAAATAGAGAAACAAGCGGCTAAGCACGACCGCCGGATAAATTGTTTGCTGCAGATTTATATTGCCGAAGAAGAAACTAAATTTGGTTTATCGCCCGAGGAAGCCAAAGCTATTCTGCAATCGGCAGAATACAAAGCCATGCGGCACGTAAATATTGCCGGGGTCATGGGTATTGCTACTAACACTTCTTCCGAAACCCAGTTGCGCAAAGAATTCCGGTATTTAAGAAATTGTTTCGACCAACTGAAAGCCGAATTCTTCCCGGAAAACGCTGCCTTTAAAGAAATATCCATGGGCATGAGTTCCGATTACCAACTGGCTATTGCCGAAGGCAGCACCATGATTCGGGTAGGAAGTTCTATCTTTGGGGCCAGAAACTACGCTATATAAAAATGTCGCATAAAGGAATATTAGTAGCCGGGGCTTTATTCGGAGCCTTGGGCGTAATGATTGGGGCTTTTGGCGCCCACGGATTAGCTGCTTTATTAGAGAGCCACAACCGGGTAGCTACCTTTGAGACAGCCGTTAAATACCACATGTACCACGCGCTGGCTTTGCTGCTTACCGGAGCCATGCTGTTTCACATACCGGCCAAACCACTGCGCCTGGCCGGCTTATTTTTTACTATTGGCCTGCTAATCTTTTCCGGCTCGTTGTATATTCTCTGCCTGACTAATATTAGCTGGCTGGGCGCTATTACGCCCATTGGCGGCTTATTTATGATAGCGGGCTGGCTAAGCCTCGGGCATGGCATATTACATAACTGGCCCGGCAAGACCGTATAATTTTATGTATTAGCCAGGAGCAAAATTAAATCTAGTCCCCTGCTCAACACTGCTCTCTCCTTTATTAATTAAGATTTGGGAAATCATAACCTCATTCCGAAAAACCTGATTTTACAGTAACAATAAGAATTTCGGAATATATTTTTATAAATTCAAAAAATTTGGCGTGTAAAGGGTAGATGTAGGCCTTAGTTATTTTTGTTCAAATAATCCAGGATAATCTGGACTTCGGTTTTCACGCCGTTTTGCAAAGCGCTTTCATCAACATCAAATTTTGGATTGTGATTAGCGGCGCCATCACCAATGCCGAGGGTATTGAAGCTGACGGGAGCTATTTTTCGGTAGTAGGAAAAATCTTCACTGGCGGTCATCATGGGTGCTTCAAAGACCTGGTCTTTTCCCAGAGCGGCAACAGCACTGTTCCTCACCTCCGCCGTAAGGGCTGCATCGTTTTGTATGGCCGGATAGGTAGCAATGTAATCTAGTTTGTAGGTAGCGCCATAAGCCTTGGTAATGTTGTCAATCATAGCTTTTATTCTCGCTTCTACCAGTTTCCTGGTTTCTTCGGATGTGGTGCGAATACTAGCCGCCAGTTCTGCCTGGTCGGCTATTACATTTGGCGCATGGCCCGACTGAAATTTACCTATCGTAACTACCGTCATTTCTCCCGGCGTAACATTCCGGGACACAATTGTTTGTAAAGCATTAACAATGGCCGAACCTACTACAATCGGATCAATTCCAAGATGGGGCATGGAGCCATGTGAGCCTTTGCCGATAATGGTAAGGTTAAAGATATCTTGGGCAGTAGAGGCCGCTCCTACCGGCAAAATGCCTACATGTCCGGCGGGGAAGTTAGGTAATACGTGCATCCCAAAGAAGGCATTTACTCCTTTTAAAGCACCTGAGTTTACAATATCCAAAGCCCCTCCGGGTGGCTCTTCTTCAGCGTGCTGAAAAATAAAGTACACCGTTCCATTTAGCTGGTCCTGCATTTTGGATAGCGTAGCGGCAGTTCCCAGCAGCATAGCCGTATGGGCATCATGGCCGCAGGAGTGCATCACATTTTTTACTTTTGAGCTAAAAGGCAATCCGGTTGCTTCCTGCATGGGCAAAGCATCCATATCGGCCCGGAAAGCAACCGTCTTGCCAGGCTGGGCGCCTTTCAGAATACCAATAACACTTGTCTTAGCGGGTTTAATAATTTCTATGTTGGTAAAAGATTTGAGAACTTCTTCTACGTACTTACTGGTTTGCTCTTCTTTAAAAGAAACTTCGGGGTTTTGGTGAATGTGCCGCCGCCATTTGATAACGTCTTCTACCGGTATATTTTTTGCCCAGTTGGGGTTGGGTGCATTTTGCGGAGTACTACTGGGCTTTTTCGTTTGGCCCTGAAGCGAAGTTCCTGCTTCTGTTTGAGTTTGTGTTTGTGCCTGCGTTTCGGATGCAGTTTCGGTTTTGGTTTTATTTTGATTGCAGGCCTGCACCAGAGCAAACAGGCATGTCAAATAAAAGAACGTCAGAATATTTTTCATATAATTTATGTATTTACATTGCCTTTATATATTAGTTGAAATTGATGACGTGCATTCGTAGGATAATTAGGAATGGAGGTTTTTACCTATTTACTATATTGCCCAGGTATTAATAAATGATTAAAAATGCATCCTATACCTCCTAAAACAAGTTGGCAATTATCTATATTCCTTTTATAAAGCTAAATATTTACACTTTCTTAAAACCTTAATATTCAGTAAATTACATTTACTTAGTAAAAGCTATACTGGCTTGTTTATGGTTATAATTTTGTGGGCTTGATTTTAAACTGCGGCTTTAATTTTTAAAGTAAAAGTAGGCGCATATCTTTTAACAAAAAGGTGATTACTTATTCGAGACCCCCACCTCCGAAGGTACATGCTCGAAAAGCGAATGGGAAAAACTGTATTTAATTGATAACTGTACTCTAATGGTAGATGAGTCAAAACCATCACTGAAATTATTTCTTTTAGCCCATTGCAATTCAGCCCCGGTTCTAAACTGAGAAAAAGGCTGGTATAGTAAATTGAGAATGGCATAATTACCGTTTTTAAAAGCATCAGGAGCCTGCGCATCTGAATTGTAAATACGCACCCTTGAATAGCCCAGCGTGCTGCTCCATCTGTTGTCCCAATCATGTTCCAGAAAGGCTAATCCACCTATTACGGGCAAAGCAACCCCTAATACCGGGGTGGTAGGATCGCTTAAATTGTTTTTGATGCCAATATCCGGTCCAGCATCAGTTAAATGGTTCTCTATGCCCTTACCGTAGACAAATTGTCCCTTAAAAAAGGTTTTGGTAGTTAATTGCTGGGTGGAGCTGATGTTAAAACCCCACCCTATTTCGTGTCCGGTAAGATCAATGGTATTATTGCCGGTGTCTTCCCACCCAATCCGCTTTAGTGCGCCGGCTAACTCAATATAGCCATTCCCGGTAATTCTGCGGTATTCGGCCGAAACGTCCGGCAGTTTGAACTCAGGCCGCACATTTTGAAGTTCTATCCGGTCGGCATAAATGCCCTGCTCTGTAACGGCACCCGGCTGTTCCAATGCTATTCCCCATCGGTCCTGCTCCCTAACCTGCATGTATCGCACCTGTATAGGGCGCAGGAACGGCCGGCTGGGCGGTGCCCCGAAATCCAGCGTGGTTGGAGTTACATCAACATCTGAGAAAAGGCTTAAGGTTTGCCCAAAAGTAAACTTTCCCAGCTCTATATAAGCCGCCCGGAAGCGAAAAGTGGTTTGCCCTACATCCGGTCCCACTCCAAAAAGGTCGAACTCAAAATTGGCTTTAAGTCGCCCCAAGGGAGTCTGCGACCAAGTATTTAACCCCAACCTTGTTTGACGCAAACTGAAATATAACTTCCCATCCGGCGCAAATTGGTCTTTAAACTGCGGAAGTTTGGTAACCCTTAATACATCAAACCAATTAGGATCAATTTGCTGGAAATTATAGATGGCATCGGCATTCACATAACCGTATACTTCAAGGCCTTTTTCCTGTTCCTGGGCTTTTGCCTGATTTATAATATACAGTAAGGGTAGCAGGAACAATGCCAGGCGAGACTTCATGCTTAACGAAAAACTGAAATAATTCATCTGTTCAGTATATTAATTTAACCTAATACATAAATTAAATTCTCGCCAGCGGAAGAATATACTTCTCGTGGGTGAAACCAATTACCCGTACATTGGCTGTTTTTGTCCTGCGCTGACTTTCCACTTAGTTTTACCCCTCTTGCTAATTACTGGCACATACACATTTTAATTTTCAGTTTGTCCAAAAAATACCCCATTCTGATTCACAATGGCGTTTAGTTGGCTAAATAATTTATTTCTTTCTTCTACATTTATATACTAAACTGAGGTGTGTTGCTGTTGGATTAAATATAGTATTAACAACAGCGTAATTTTAATTATCCAGATTTACGCAGAACTTTGGAAAGTTAATTCCTGCCGAATCAAAAGCTAAGGATAGTTGTGCAACAGGATAAGGGCGTACTAAATGGCTGTAATAGCTTGCCAACAAAATATGGTTGATAATAGAACCGCCCTGGTGGAGAAAACTTCTTTGGCCCATATCCGCATTTTCGATATTTAAATGACTAGTTATTCCGAAAGGCTGCCTTGGCAGTTCTTACCTAAAAAGAAGTAGAATATTGTCTTTGTATAGTCGCAATTGGAGTTACGGTTAGTATAATAAAAAAGGCAATATTAATTGGTATTTATTTTATAAATATTGGCAAAGTTAAATATCACAAATATTTTGTTCACTTACAACTTTTATTGAAACTATGCTGTGATAAGGATGGCATCGGACAACATTAACATTATTCTGTAGTAGCCCCCCTAGTAAAGATTTTATGAAACTGAAAAAGATAAAGTAATTAATTACCTAAATAAAGAGCAGGCTCTTAATCTGCTTACAGTATATAAGATTTACAATTTACCTTTTCCCCATATTATATCAGTTCAGCCGGTGATGCATTTGTATTGCCCTCTTGCAGTATTAAACGGATCAAAAAATTGTGATATTACTATTAAACTGCAGTTGGCAAAGGGGTACTTCTTTCTGCTTTCCTTTTTGTCACCCGCACCTCCACTGAAATAACACCGGCAGAACTTAAAAAGCGGCCGGATGGGAAAATAGAAGAACAAAAATCACCCAAAACCCTTAAAGGAAACCAGGTAACTACCCGGCTTAACTATTTAAATCTATTTTTGTAAATATTAAATGAGATTACAGGATTAAATTGGTTCGTAGAAGTAGTTTATCGCTGTTTTTATGCTTCTAATAAGTCTATAAAACGGATTGAGTACACTATTTAATTATTATACATTCACTTCTGTTTTCGGGAGCCATTCAGTGGTACCGCTCATTTGATTAACCTAGGGCTTGTACCGGACCAACTTTACCGGGCGTTTGAAACCTCCCTTAAAGCATCAGATTACTAAGCGGGAATTCTTCTCAGGGTAAGCTTTCTACTCTTTTTCATGACCATAATGCGTTCATAGCGGTGCCGGAGAACCATAAATCCTGTTCTTCTTATATCAGGAGGAATGTTAAACGCTAAGGCAAACTCAGGGCGAGGCAGAACTAAACGGCTGCCGGAGATTTTTTGTGAAGGTAAGCATTTGGATTATGTTCTAAGGCCCCTGCCGGAAGCCATTGCCACCAAACGCCTAAATCTTTCTGAATGATGTTCTTGTAGAAAGCGGGCAACTGCTGTGATTCTCCTTCGAAGTATTGCCGGAAAGGTTTATCCTCTGCCAGGTTTTTCCGTACCTGACGGTAAAAACGCAAGCGGCCGTACCCTTCTGAGGAAACAGCTCGCATCAGGTTCATCCACTTAGCGGTGGAAGTAGGATTAGCCCTAAAGCGCTGGTAAATAGCTTTTTTTGAGAAGGTATAAGCCGTCAGGTCAATCACTTTATCATAAAAATCTAACCACTCATAATGCTGGGGTTTAATATTCATGGCCAAGTGATTATTGAGGAAATGAAAAGGGAAAGGTAACACCCGGTTTGCTCGTTGGTATTCCAGGTTCAGGGGAGCCGCCTCACCAAAAGCACTTAACAGCGAATAGCCAGGAAAAGCCCCCGGAGATAAATCGACAAAACGCTTGGTCAGTTCGAAGGGCTCATTTCCTTCATCACTGTCCAGCCCCAGGACAAAGTTAGTCTGTACATATGGCACGTAGCGGAACATCATATTAACATGCTCCGAAATGCGTTTTACTTTTTCTTCCCCAACCATGCGGGCGGTGCGGGATTTATTGCCTAGTTCATACCAGGATTCTATGCCGGGCAACAAGGCATCAAAGCCATTTCGTTGCATAACCTTCAGGTGCTCTTCGGTTAAGATAGATAGGCTGCTTTCGGCAAAAAAACGGAAGCTTTTTAATGGAGCCGCCGCCGCAATTGCTTCCATATTATCCTCAAAGCGGACCCCAAAATTTGGGTCGTGCCAGCCAATAGTGGGCTTCTTAAATTTAGTCAGCAGAAAACGCAGGTCTTCTTTTATAATCTCAAAATTCAGGGGCTGGTAATCTACGGTAGCATCAATGCAGAAAGAGCAGGTATAAGGACAACCTACGCTCCCCAGCATAGGCACCATCTGAAGAAAGGGGGCTTTCTTTAAAGTTGGTTCGATGAACTTCCACCGCTCTTTTACACCCGGCAGGTGTGCGGGCTGCCGAGCGGCAGAGAGGTGCTTGCCTTTGGGCTTCTGAGGGCTGCAATTCTGCAGAACTTCCAGAACAGTAGCCTGGTGGGTGAACCCCAGTACGTAGTCAAAGTACTTCACTGCATCATCCGGATAGCAGCGGGCATGAGGGCCTCCTAATACTGTAACTACACCCTGACTGCGAAAATAATTACTCAGCGCATAAGCTAATAGAGCAGCTTGGGTGAAAGAGCAGATAAAGACCAGATTAACGCTCCTCGGAAGTTCTTTTTGCAGGTCTTCCTGGCCGGTGTAACAAATCAGGGTTACTTCATGGCCCTGCTGCTCACACCAGGTAGCTACTACCTGCGGCATGATGCTGGCCAGGTTTGCATGCATTACTTTGGCCCACAAGGTATTAGTCGGACCTTTACTTACTAAATCAATTACGCCAATCTTTAATTTAGCCATCAGTAGCTTATTAGGTGGTTCAGGTTCCGGAAAGTAGGCTTTTGAAGAAATTTATCGTGCTATAAAAGGGTAATCGTGAATAAGTTATTTTAAAGTAGTGATTATAATAATACCACCAAGCAGATTTAATATAAATTATAAATTGGAACTTATAAGCTTTTTGTAAATTAATTATTTTACATGGCGTTTAAGCGCCAAATGAGAAAGAGTAGGCAGTTTTCATACATGCTGTTTCATACAAAAACAATTTCATATCTATTTTACAAACGACCTAGTAAATAAATTTAGAAAACTCGAATTTTCATTTTAAACTGGTTTATGATTAACAAATTTTACACTTATCAATATTAACCATAACAACTATTAAATGCATCTTAAGAAGTCAGCTACAACCAATACCGGAAAGCTCAGAATTATTGTTGCGAATAATTCAGCCTGGGCCGGGAAATTGATAATGGTAGTTGAATAACCAAACCAAGCCAACCATTTTGGTATAATGCTGACCTTCAGCCGGGCCACGAAAGCTATCGTCGTCTGAACAAGATAATTAGTTGACCCGAATGGTTTGTTTTCTTTTATGCTTTTTTTGCTAGGCCTTGTTGGTGGCTGTTGTCCCCATACCATCCTTTAATTTATGGTTATGGCTACATTTCCTTTCTTGTGGCCCTTTTCGACATACTTGTGTGCTTCTGCCATATGCGCCAAAATATAAGTTCTGTCGATTACCGGTTTCAACTTGCCCGCTTCGATAAGTTCTTTGAGGAAAATCAGGTCTTCCGCTTTTTCGCTAATTACGCCGGTAATTACTTTCCTGGTACTTGTTAGGGAAACCCACAGGCCTTGCAACATTTTTGACAAACCCGCTGCTCCCAAAATCAATATTCCTCTTTCGTTTAGCAGCTTTAAACCAGGTGAAAACAGGCTTTTATCAACTGTGTCAAAAATAACATCATAAGTTATCCCATTTTGGGTAAAATCCTCCTGAGTATAATCTATTACATGGTCTGCTCCTAAAGCTTTTACCAGTTCCAGATTTGCAGTGCTCCATACGCCCGTTACATGGGCCCCAAAATACTTGGCGAGTTGAATGGCAGCCGTACCTACTGCTCCGGAAGCGCCGTAAATCAGAACTTTTTGCCCAGATTTTATATGTGCTTTTTTAAGGAAATGTAAAGCGGTTAACCCGCCAAATGGAATTACGGCGGCCTCCTGATGCGTAATATTTTGAGGCTTTAGGGCTAAAACGCCGTTTTCAGGTAAACTTTTGTACGCTGCATAAGTTCCAAACGCCATACCTGTAGAGCCAAAAACCTGGTCGCCCATTTTAAGCAGCGTTACATCTTTTCCAACCCCTTCCACTTCTCCGGAAAGAACACCCCCCAAAATATTCTTTTTAGGTTTCCTTAAGCCAAAAAATAATCTCACTGCGAAAGGTTCGGCTTTGCGCAAACGCCAGTCGGCTGAATTTACAGCGGTAGCTTTAACTCGTATAAGTATTTCGATATACTGGAAATGGGGCTTTTCAATGTCTTTTTATTGGAGAACTTCTGGAGATCAGTATCTTGTATATATTACCGCTTTCATCATCTGTTTTTAAGGGTTCTCATTTGAATTGGGAGGAGCCGGATGGCATCCTTCCTTTTTTATAATCTTCCGTAAAAATCAGCATTAGTTAAGGGTAAATTGTGTCGGATTACATAATTGTGAACGGATTTATATATTCATACTTGTTCAGTTAGCAGAAAATAAACAAGATACTATAAAATTGGCAGCTTAGGGGTGCGCTTTAAGGTATTGTTTAGGCGTAAGTCCTGTTTCCTTTTTAAAATAGGTGTTAAAAACCGATTTGGAATTAAACCCGCTTTCGTAAGCGAGGCCCGTTAAGGTGAGGTGAGCATTTTTGGGGTCTCTAGCAATATGTTTAAAATCCTGCACACGGTAATGATTCACAAACTCACTAAAATTTTTCCCAATGCTTTCGTTGAGTAACCAGGAAAGCTGATTAGGATGAATGTCGATTTGTTTCGCAAGCGCACGTAATGACAGGTTTGGGTCTAGATAGGGTCGTTCCTCCTGAATATGATTGTTTAATCGCTCGGTATATTGCGTAATTACATCACCGTTAAGCAGCGTATTTTTATTATTTCTAGATTCCTGCGGGTCTGTTTTAGGAAACAATATTTTTTGAAAATGAGCATATCGGGCATCGGTTCTTAAAGCGCTGACCAGCGGATCTACAAAATGAATAAGCAATATAGGAGATTTGTATTCAATTGCTTGTCTGATCCATTCAAATGCTTTTTCTTTTTCTCCTAAAGCCGCGTAGATAAATAAAAGATAAGAGCTCGCCCGAAAACCTTCGGGAGTGGCGGCATGCACAATTAATTCCTGCAAGTATTTTGTAGCATTATCTAGGTCATTTTTTAGCGTATAGGCGAGTGCGGTTATGCCTAACTTATCTCCAATCGCTACAATTCCCGGAGCCTGTTTTTTAAAATAATTCAGCACCTCATCAAAGCGGCCGAACTTAAGTAAACAATAAAATTTTACGGTAAGTGCCGGAATATTCCTCGGATTGTGCTGTAAACATCTATTCAATTTCTCCAGACAGGCCGGGTAGTTTTCAGACATGTAGTCGAAATAGGCACTGAAAAATATCGTCTCTTGAGAAAGCGGATCGATGGTTATGGCTACTTTTAAATGCTGCTGGGCTTTACTTTTTTCACCGGCAATCAGGTATAAAAAAGAGAGATACTGTTGGGCTTCTACATAGTTAGGGTTTAAAAATATTGCTTTTAAGGTTGCCTGTAAAGCTCCGGTGTAATTGCATTGGGTAAAAAAGTAGAGGTTTGCCTGTTGATAATAGCCATCAGCTAATTGGTCGTTTAATTCCAGACCCTTTTGGGTTAATGCAGTCGCTTTTCCCCATGCCTCCTCAAAAGGCAAAAAACCAATGGTAGCTAAAAAACTATAGCAATCAGATAACCCAAGTATCGATTCGGCGTGATCCGGATCTAATTGGAGGGCCTTTTCATAAAGGCCGATAGCAGTTTGAACATCATTAGCACTCCATTTTCTACGATAGAATTTTGCCTTCAAAAATAATTCGTAAGCCTGGTACTGGTCGGTTTGTTTGTTTACCAGATGTTCCTGTATTTCAAAATGCCCCAAATACTCTCTTAGTTTTTCGGCAATTAAAAGGCTTATTTCATCCTGAACTTCAAATATATTTTCCAGTTTTCGGTCCCAGGTCTGCGACCAGAAATGAAAATCTTCCTCCGCCTGGATTAATTGTGCCGAAATCCGAAGGGTATCACCAGACAAACGGACACTGCCTTCCAGAATAGTGGAAACATTTAATTCTTTGCCAATTTGTTTAAGGGGGATATTCTTGTTTTTAAAAAAGAAAGAAGAAGTCCGGGAAGTTACCCGTAGGTTTTTTACTTTAGACAGGGCGCTGATAATTTCTTCGGTGATGCCGTCGCTAAAATATTCGTTTTCCTGGCTGGTGCTCCTGTTCACAAAAGGAAGTACCGCAATGGTTTTGTTTTTTATCTCCTGCTTTCCCTGAAGTTCTGCTGCCAGCGGAACCTTAATTCCTTCGTTCGAAATCGCAAATACTTCTACTGCATTCGCAATGTTTTTCAGGTCAAAGTGGCCGAGGGAGGTGGTTAAAATATTTTGATGATTCTTGAGTTCATCGTTTAATTTCCCGGAAACTAATATAGCCCCGGCCACACCCAGACTCTCGATGCGGGAGGCAAAGTTTACGCCATCTCCATAAACTTCTGTTTTGTCAAAAACAATGTCTCCCAGGTGCAAGCCAATTCTAATGGGCACTGGGTCACCTTCCCGCAAAAGTCTCTGAATATCTATAGCACAATTAGCAGCTTCTATGGCACTTTTAAATACACTTAAAGCACCATCTCCGTAATACTGAATAATCTTTCCATGGTGTAATTTGTGCTGTTGCTGAAACACTGCACGGTGCCGCGCCCTAATAGTTGAGGCAACGTGTTCATCTCTTTGCATCAAAGCAGTATACCCTACAATGTCCGCAAACATGACAGCTGCAAGTTGGCGCACTTTTTTCTCCTTCATGGCACAACCTTTTAGTGGTTATCTAAAATTCAATTTATTTACTCCTAAATGGCAGTTGCTGAAAACCGCTTTACGTGGCTATATGCGTTTGCTGGACTTTGCAGTTCGGCAGGCTGGTGGTCATTGTAAGTCGCTGTGAGTACTCAGCTTGGGTATCTTGTAAGTAAGATAAATATTTTTTAGGACTAAAGCTACAAGTTTGTTTTAATTGGACTTCCGATAAAGGTGGTTAAGATTGCATTACTTAATAATAGCCCGGAAAACTACCTTACCCGAAACAAAAAAGGCATCAACTTACGCTGATGCCTTCTTTAAAGATAAAAGAGGTGTTAAGGTTTATCCTGCTTCGCAAATACTCTCTTTAATAACTGAGTAGTGCGGGCAATCGGGTTCTCCCGAATATTAGCTTCCTCCTGAGCTACCAGAATAAACAATCCATCAATCGCTTTTTGGGTAGCATAGCTGGTCAGGTCGGGGTTTACACGTTGTACCGTTGGGATGCGGTTATAGGCCGAAATAATATCCGTATAATATTTGGTAGCATTAACTTTCTCCAGAGAAGTTTGGATGCGCGGTGTAAAAGCGGTGGTTAACTCTTCGCTGGTAGTACGCTTCAGGTATTGCGTAGCCGCATCTTTACCCCCGGTTAATATTCCCCAAACGTCCCGGATGGTTAATTTTTTAATCGCATCTAAAAATATGGGCTTCGCACTCTGGGCAGCATCTTCGGCCGCCCGGTTCAGCGACAAAACAAAATCATCAACCAAACTACCCATGCCCACTGCCCGTAAGGTAGATTCTACCTTTTTTACTTCCTGCGGAAAAGAAATCCGGATTAAAGAATTTTTAAAATATCCATCGGTTTGGGAGGCCGTGGTAGCGCCTTTGGAAATGCCAATGGATAAAGCCTCTTTTAAACCGCTGGCTACTTCGGCATCTGAAACCGGCACATTTTTAAGGACGGCATCGCTGACCGAAGGCGGAATTTGAATACCCTGGGAAGTAGTGGCACAGGAAAACATACCCAACGAAATAAAAAACAAAGCGGGTACCAGGTAGTTCTTCATAAAATCTTACTGTTAATTTTGAGCTGTAATATTATAGTTTCTGCATAAATCGAACCAAAAATTAAACGCATGCTTGCTGATATCATTACCATTGGAGATGAAATATTGTACGGCCAGATTGTAGATACCAATTCGGCCTGGCTGGGAACCGAACTGGCTAAAATCGGGATTAAAGTCCGGCAGATTACTTCTATCTCGGATAGCCCGGAACATATTATAAAAACGCTGGATGAGGTAAAACAGCAAAGCGAGGTAATATTGATAACTGGCGGCTTAGGCCCTACCAAAGACGATTTAACCAAACACACCCTTTGCCGCTACTTTAATACCGAACTGGTACTAGACGAAGGCTCTTTGGAGCACGTAACCGAACTTTTCCGGTCGCGTGGGCGCGACTTAACCGAGCTAAACCGGCAGCAAGCCTTTTTACCAGCCAATTGCAAACCCATTCTTAATATTCTGGGTACCGCCCCGGGCATGTGGTTCGAAGAAGAAGGCAAAATATTCATATCGATGCCGGGCGTGCCGTTCGAGATGAAGCGTATTATGCGCGATACGGTTTTGCCGGAGTTGCAAAAGCGATCTAACCAGGAACAGATTATACACCGGGTTATTCAAACAGTTGGTTTAGGCGAATCTTTCCTGGCCGAAAGAATAGGCGAATGGGAAGAAGCCTTACCGCCGCATATTAAACTGGCTTACCTGCCTTCACTTTCTGGCGTTCGGTTGCGCCTGACGGGCCGTGCCGCCGGCTCGGCTAATTTGGAAGAACAAATGGATGCCCAGGTAGAAAAATTAAAAACCCTGATTCCCCAGCATATTTTTGCGCTCGGCGAAGTACCTCTGGAAGAAGCTGTAGGCCGGTTACTCAAAGAAAAAGGCTTTACCATTGCCACCGCCGAAAGTTGCACGGGTGGTCACCTGGCGCATAAACTCACCAGCATCGCCGGCTCTTCGGAATATTTTATGGGAAGTATATTGGCTTACCACAATCACATCAAAATAAATCAGTTAGGCGTAAGCGCCGAGGATCTAACGCAATACGGCGCGGTTAGTGAGGAAGTGGTAAGCCAGATGGCTGCGAATGTACGTAAACTCCTGAACACCGATATTGGCTTAGCCACCAGCGGCATTGCCGGCCCCAGCGGCGGCACACCCGAAAAGCCGGTTGGCACCATTTGGGTTGCTTACGCCGATGCCGAAAAAACGGTAGCTAAGAAAATATTTTATAACAAAGAACGGCTGCTAAATATCGAATTTACAACGTATACCGCTTTAAACCTGGTAAGGCAGCAAATAATGGGAGTTTAAGAATATTTTATTTTTTATACCTTTGGTCTGTTTCCGTACCAGCACGTAAATTCCAAACCGACGGCGGAACGAAAAAATAAACTCTAAACCGAAAATTAATGGCACTGGTAGAAATGTTGATGCCCAAAATGGGAGAAAGTATCATGGAGGGCACCATTCTGAAATGGCTTAAAAAGGTTGGTGATGATATTGAAGCAGATGAATCGGTACTGGAGGTAGCTACCGATAAAGTTGATACCGAAGTACCCGCCATTCAGGCCGGTAAATTATACGAAATACTGGCCCAGGAAGGCGAAGTAGTAGCCATAGGCAAACCCATTGCCATTATCGAAACCGAAAGTGGTGATGCCACCGTAAACCCGTCAGCGCATATTACCCAGGCGAACCTGCAGGATCCGGTACATACCGAACCAGCTCCGGAAACTGAATCTGTAACAGACGCGCAACCAACTCCTACGTCGGAACCTGTTTCGGCAACAAAACCCGCTAGTTTTACCGAAGGTCGCTTTTATTCGCCGTTGGTGATGAATATTGCGCGGCAGGAAGGTATTCCCATGCGGGAACTGGATCAGGTGCCCGGAACCGGTTTAGAAGGCCGTGTTACGAAGCACGATATAATGGCTTACCTGGAAAACCGAAAAACGCCGGCAGATCAGCCGGCTCCTGTTCAACCAGCAGTACAACCAGAGGCTACCGTTGCGCCAACTCCTGCACCGGCACCCACTCCTACCCAGAAGCCAGCTGCTGTTTCGGTAAGTGGTAATTCCGAGATAATAGAAATGGACCGGATGCGCAAAATGATTGCGCAGCGCATGGTAGAAAGTAAACAGATTTCGGCACACGTTACTTCGTTTGTAGAAGCTGATGTAACCAATATGGTGCTGTGGCGCAACCGGTACAAAGATGCTTATCAAAAACGAGAAGGTGAAAAACTCACCTTTACTCCCATATTTATTGAGGCGGTAGCCAAAGCCATCAAAGATTTCCCGATGATCAATATTTCGGTTGCGGGTGATAATATTATTAAGAAGCGGGATATTAATATTGGAATGGCCGTAGCTTTACCTTCGGGTAATCTGATTGTACCGGTTATTAAAAATGCCGACCAGATGAACCTGAATGGCTTAGCCAAAAAAGTTAACGACTTAGCCAACCGCGCCCGCACGAATAAACTCACCCCCGACGATTTATCCGACGGCACTTACACGATTTCCAACGTAGGCACTTTTGGGAATGTAATGGGCACACCTATTATTGTACAGCCACAGGTAGCAATTCTGGCTTTAGGTACCATTAAAAAGAAACCGGCAGTAATTGAAACCCCCGAAGGCGATTTAATCGGTATCCGGCATTTTATGTTTTTATCGCACTCCTACGACCACCGCGTTGTTGATGGCTCTCTGGGCGGTATGTTTGTGCAGCGGGTAGCGCATTACCTCGAATCTTTTGATAGTCATACAACCATATAAGTAAAGATGAAAATTATCCGGAAGAGCCTGTTTTAATTAAAAGCAGGCTCTTTTGAGTTAAACCCCAGAGTTCTTATGAAAAATATAGTATTTCTGCTTTTTTGTGCCTTCAGTTTATTTCTGGCCATTTACTATTACCGCCAGTACGATGAAACGCAAAGGCAATTAGAATTAGCCAACCGCCGGGTACTAGACCGCGATACCATGATATATGGCTTGCAGAAAAAAGTGGAACAGCGTGGCTTAGCAGATTCCTCTTCTGTAGATGCGCCCGAGGTGGTTCCTAGTCCCAGCACCCTCGGCAAATTAAGCCCTGGTGAAATCAACCGGCTAAAGGCAAAAGGTTTAAAAAATCCGGAAGCGGATTTAAAAACTAATTTAACCGAAAACCAGCAAAATGTACTCCAGCAAAAAGGCACCTTAGGCGGTACCATGGCTATCCGGGATATTCAGATTTTAAACGAACGCTATGCCCTGGCTTATTTCGAAGATGGCCATCAGGGCGGCTACATGATATTAAAGTACGAAGTACAGCCGACTGGCCGCATTGCGTGGGTTGTTTTAGATAGTTATCAGATCTAAAACATTTGAAACTAACTTAAATAGAGATTATGTATCAGAAACTAGGTTAAAGCAATAAGTTAGTGTAGCTCGCCCAAATTAATTTGATGTTCTTTAGTCTCGAAATCATTGACTTTTGCCTGTGGTACAAAACTTATTTTTCTCTTGAAAGAGTTTAACCCTTCCGCCCTCCGGGCACCTTCCCTGAACCAGGGAAGGAGTTTGGCCGAACCGTAATATTATGAAATAGCTTTGTTGCGGAGGCTTAATTAATGATTGAACCTGGTGAGGCATCAGCTAAGCGCATACTACAGCAGTTTGGACAGCGAGGGCCTTTCAGCTTTCCGGTGCGCAGCATTCCGACGCAGGAGGAAAGGAAAGATGAGCAGCCCGAGTGGCCAAACGGGGCCCGCCGGCCGGGAGGCTTCTTAGGCTTCTGAAAACAGTTAGCTCCTGCCCATTGAAAGATGGAATCTTTCAAAAGATAAACAGATAAAAATTAAATTATTCAAGCAGTACCAATTATAGAAGTTGGTATAAGCAAGTTGGAAACCTCCAACCTTAACGGAACGGTTTAGTAAGAACTAAAAAGCCTGAATAGAAAAAAAATCTCTATTCAGGCTTTATGTATTTAAATAAATACAGTCTTTACCCAATAGCCGCTAAGCTTTGCTCCAAAGCTTTTATTTTAGCTTCAGCATCCGCTTTCTTCTGCCATTCTTTTTCCAGCACCACTGGCGGGGCGCCATTTACAAAGCGCTCATTGCTTAACTTTTTATCTACCGAAGCCAGAAACCCCTTGGTGTATTCCAGTTCTTTTTGCAGGCGCTCCCGCTCCACTTCCGGGTCAACGGCACCTTCCATCGGTATAAAAAATTCGTTACCTCCAATCACAAAGTTTAGGCTCCCTTCCGGTCCTTCGTTTACATAGCTGATTTCAGTCAGGTTAGCCAGCTTTTGGATTAAAGGCTCGAACGGTGCCAATAAGGCTTGCTCCTGGGATTTAATGGCTAAGTTTAACGCTTTGGTTTGCGGAATGTTTTTAGAATTCCGAACGTTGCGAATACCCGCAATAATATCCTGGGCTTTGTCCATCCGCTCCAGCAAAATAGAATCGGCAGTACCTGCCATTGGCCAAGGTGCTACAATTAAATAATCTTTGTCGCCGCGTTCTTTAATATCCTGCCAGATTTCTTCGGTAATAAAAGGCATAAACGGATGCAGCAATTTCAGTAGATTTTCCAGGTAATTAAGGGTAGTGTCCAGCGTAGCTTTATCAATCGGGCTCTGGTAAGCCGGTTTTATCATTTCGAGGTACGAGGAGCAGAAATCATCCCATACCAGCTTGTAAACGGCCATGAGCGCATCCGATATCCGGAACTTGGAAAAGTGATCTTCTATTTGCTCGAAAGCCACATTAAACCTGGCAGCAAACCAATTGATAGCCAGTTCGTTCGGATTCGGAATGTTCTCATCAACCTGCCAGCCTTTAATCAGACGGTAAGCATTCCAGATTTTATTACTGAAGTTACGGCCTTGTTCGCATAGCTTTTCGTCGAAGAGCAAATCGTTACCGGCTGGCGAACTAAACAACATACCGGTTCTAACGCCATCGGCGCCGTACTGGTCAATCAACCCTAAAGCATCCGGCGAATTACCCAGCGATTTCGACATTTTCCGGCCCAATTTATCACGTACAATACCCGTCAGGTACACGTTGCGGAACGGTACCTCTTTGCGGTATTCCAAACCAGCCATAATCATACGGGCCACCCAGAAGAACAATATTTCGGGGGCGGTTACCAGGTCATTAGTAGGGTAATAATATTGGATATCGGCGTTATCGGGGTCTTTAAAGCCGTCGAATACCGAGATAGGCCACAACCACGACGAGAACCAGGTATCGAGTACGTCTTCGTCCTGCCGCAAATCCGAGAGCGTTAGATCTGCATTGCCGGTTTTTTCTTTGGCTTGGGCCAAAGCATCTTCCGCATTAAGGGCTACCACGTAAGAGCCATTTGGCAGGTAATAAGCCGGAATGCGTTGGCCCCACCACAACTGCCGCGAAATACACCAATCCCGGATATTTTCCATCCAGGAACGGTACATATTTTTAAACTTAGGCGGGTGCAGGCGAATGGTATCATCCATTACCACGTTCAGGGCCGGGTCGCGCAACTGTTCCATGCGCAGAAACCACTGCATCGAAAGTTTTGGCTCAATTACCGCATCGGTTCGCTCCGAAAAACCAACATTATTGGTCAGGTCTTTTGTGTTTACCAAACGCCCTTTTTCTTCCAGCTCTTTGGCAATTTTTTTTCTTACTACAAACCGGTCTTCGCCTACGTACAGCTGCGCATTGCTGTTGAGCGTTCCATCGTCGTTCAGAATATCGATTACCGGTAAATTATGCTTAACACCCAGTTCGTAATCGTTCAGGTCATGGGCCGGGGTTACTTTCAGGCAGCCGGTTCCAAACTCCATGTCCACGTACTCATCAAAAATAATCGGAATCGGCCGGTTAACTAAAGGTACCAAGGCCTGCTTCCCTTTCAGATGCTGGTAGCGGGTATCGTTGGGGTTAATACAAATAGCGGTATCACCCAGAATGGTTTCGGGCCGGGTGGTAGCTATGGTGATATAATTCTCGTCCTCACCGGCTATCTGGTAATTTATATAGTACAGCTTGGAGTTTACCTGCTTGTAAATAACTTCTTCATCGGAAAGCGCCGTTTTCCCCTGCGGATCCCAGTTTACCATGCGCACTCCCCGGTAAATATGTCCTTTGCGGAATAAATCTACAAACACCTGAATTACCGCGCTGCTCATTTCGGGCTCCATGGTAAAGCGGGTGCGATCCCAGTCGCAGGAAGCGCCTAATTTTTTAAGTTGCTCCAGAATTATACCGCCGTACTTTTCTTTCCATTCCCAGGCATATTTCAGAAATTCTTCCCGGCCAATATCTTTTTTAGAAATACCTTTTTCCTTTAGCATGGCCACTACCCTAGCTTCAGTCGCAATAGAAGCGTGGTCGGTACCAGGGACCCAGCAGGCTTCTTTTCCCTGCATCCGGGCGCGGCGCACCAATATATCCTGAATGGTATTATTGAGCATGTGGCCCATGTGCAAAACGCCGGTAACGTTAGGCGGCGGAATTACCACGGTATAGGGCTCTTTTCTGGAGTTCGGTTTAGAGCGGAAAAAGCCCTTCTGCTGCCAGTTAGTGTACCACTTCTCTTCTACTTCTTTCGGATTATAGGTTTTAGAAATTGCCATTGGGGTTCAACATATAAGTTTGCAAAAGTAAGGAATATTGCGGTAGCTTGAAAATTATTACCTCCAACCCATTTTCTAAAGCAACTATAATTATATTTATGAAATTATATATACTAAAGATCAAAAAGTCATGAAGCTATTTAAATTTCTATTAATATTAATTTTGGTTGGCATTATTCCTTTAGCCTGTTGCACCAATCAGGATGGTCCTTATAAACTGGAATTATCAAGTGTGCATCTTCAAAAAAACATGAATAGCGCTAATTATGCAGATTGGTTAATTGAAAACGACGTTTATAAAGAAGATACCTTAAAGATTTATTTAGTTTTCTATTATGAATTACTCTCTCAGGTAACACCTTCTTTTAGCCTAACGCCGTTTGCTATGGCTACAAGCTGTGGAGACCCATATTTTAGAGATTTAAAAGATAAAATTAACTAAATTGAAATAAGCAGTGATACAATATTTAACAACATTGCTGCTGGAAATAGCTTAAACAATAAAGTAAAGTTTTATAATTCTGTATCTAAATCGTTTTTAGGAATTGATGAACTGATTAAAATATATAATACCAAATATGGAGATGAAGCTATTTCCAGTGATGTTCAGCATCTTTATATAGTTGAAAAACCAGAAAGTCGGCAAAGACATAAGTTTAAGGTTACCATTGATTATGAAAGTGGAAAACAACAAGTAGCAGAAACACCTCGCATCTATTGGCAATAACAAAAAAGCCTGTTCCGGAACAGAACAGGCTTCATATATTTTTGGTTTTTGATTACACTTCGGCGTGTAACCATTGTTTTTTAGCCAAAAGCTCTTCTTCTGTTTCGCGATAGTCGGGGTCATCGACGCAGCAATCTACCGGGCAGACTGCCGCACACTGCGGCTCCTCGTGAAAACCGGTACACTCGGTACACTTATCCGAAACAATGTAATAATATTCTTCAGAAATGGGATTTTGTGGGGCATTACCAGCCACAATCTCACCACCGTCAATTTCCACTTCGGTTAACGCTGTACCACCGCCCCAGGTCCAGGCCACACCACCTTCGTAAATAGCAGTGTTCGGGCACTCTGGTTCACATGCGCCGCAGTTAATACATTCGTCCGTGATCATTATAGCCATTATCGTATCTCCTATATATTTTTATTATTTTTGTATGCCAAAAATTTTCGGCAAAAGTAGAAACAATCCGTAACACATCAAATATTTCCTTCTAATAAGTTTAAATAAACCATGACTCTACCAGAACGTATTGCCGCTTTTGTGTCGCTCGGCGAAGAATTAAAAAACCTGACACCGGAGCAAAAGCTCCAAATTAGGGAACGGGCCGGCAATGGTAATCCCTGGTTCGACGAAAGGAATATTACTAATGCCTTTAACGGAATAATTTACCTATTGGATAAGGAAAACCTCGAGGATTGGCTTTTTGTTTACGATTTGGAAAATATTACCCCGAAAAATGTGGGCGTTATTATGGCCGGCAATATTCCCATGGTGGGCTTTCACGACTTTTTAACGGTCCTGATTTCGGGACATTATTTGTATGCCAAACTCAGCAGCGAAGATACTTTTCTGATGAAAATGCTGGCCGAACGCCTGGTAAAAATTGAGCCGCGATTTGCCGAGCGGATACAATTTGTAGCGTTGCTGAAAGAAGCCGATGCCATTATTGCTACCGGTTCTGATAACACCGCCCGGTATTTTGAATATTATTTTTCGAAAAAGCCACATATCATCCGGAAAAACCGCACGAGCCTGGGCATCCTGTCCGGCAACGAAACACCCGAAGATTTCCGGGCATTGGGCGAAGATATTTTCACCTATTATGGACTGGGTTGCCGCAACGTATCAAAATTACTGGTACCCGAAAATTATTCTTTTACCGGTTTTTACGAAGCTATAGAGCCTTTTAAATACATCCTGGACCACAACAAGTACCAGAATAATTACGATTACAACAAATCTATTTTGCTGGTAAACCGCGCCCCGCACTTAGATAACGGTTTTTTACTCCTGAGCGAAAGCGACCAACTGGTATCGCCGATTAGTGTATTATTTTACGGAACTTACGCGAATGCCGACGATCTGAAAAATCAATTAGTGGCAGTAAAAGACAAAACCCAGGCCGTGGTTTCGGTCGGTGCCTGGTACCCCAACAGTATCGCTTTTGGGCAAGCACAGTGCCCCGCCGTTTGGGATTATGCCGATGGCGTAGATACGTTGGCCTTCCTTAGCAAACTTTAAAGACTAAGGTTCTGCCGGCTGGATTAGGTAAAACACGAAGACCTCAATACTGGCTTTTGCCTGGAAATAAACACATTTTTTTATCCAAAAAACCTTTTCTTTTTTCTACAGTTAAATAGAAACAAGTTGCTTAGGGTGCTTTCTTTAAAAAGTCTTTTTAACGCCTTTTTAGCTAAAAAATAAGTAAAACCCGTGGTATCAGGACGATGTTACGATAAATTTTCAGGAGCCATTCTGAGGAGGCGCGGCCACCGGCTATGCGCATAACTTGGTTAAGAGTGGTGGGTTGCTGATATCTAAAACCTAATAAAAGGAAGAATCGTTTGCCTTCCTGATAAGGAAGGGCAATAGCAATGAAGGTAATGCTTAAATAGCGAGCATCATGACCATTACACAAATCAACGCCCTCAATGCTGAAATGGACAGCGCTCTTGAAGCGATGCTTCCGGAGATGGAAGAAATCTATAAAGACCTTCATCGCAATCCCGAACTCTCGATGCAGGAAGTGCGTACGGCCCGGATTGCGGCCGACTACCTGAAAAAATATAATTGGGAAGTAACAGCCGGTATAGGCGTTACAGGTGTATTAGGTCTCCTAAATAACGGGGAAGGGCCAACTGTAATGCTGCGTGCTGATATGGATGCGTTACCGGTTACAGAGGCTACTGGATTGCCTTATGCCAGTACAGTAAGGGCTGTAGATGAAGATGGAACTGAAGTAGGTGTTTCGCACGTTTGCGGCCACGATTTTCATGTAACCTGGTTAATGGGAACCGCCCGGCTATTGGCCGAGCATAAAAACCTGTGGAGCGGAACGATTCTCGCCGTTTTCCAACCGGGCGAAGAAGTGGGCCGCGGTGCGAAAGCGATGATAGATGATGGCATGATGACCCGTTTTCCGAAGCCGGATATTATACTAGGGCAGCATGTGATGGTAGGTATTGCCGGATATGTGGGACATCGCAGCGGCGCAATTCTGGCTGGTGGCGATAGCCTGAAGGTGCAAATATTTGGCCGCGGCTCGCACGGTTCACAACCCCAAACTGCCATTGATCCGGTAATTATGGCGGCCGCTACTACCATCCGTTTGCAGACAATTGTATCGCGGGAGATTGACCCGAATGATAGTGCGGTGCTAACGGTAGGCGCCCTACAAGCCGGCACCAAGGAAAATATTATTCCGGATGACGCTACGCTTAAACTCAACATCCGTACTTTTGATGAGGATGTACGCAACCATATTATGGCTGCTGTAAAACGGGTTTGCTGCGCCGAGTGCCAGGCCTCCAATGCGCCGCAGGAACCGGAGTTTTCGACCCTGAGCCATTACCCTTTAACCGTAAACGATGCGGAGGCAACCGCCAAAGTTGCAGTAGCTTTCGAGGCCCAATTTGGTGATCGTTCTTACGAAACGCCCCGCAAATCGGCAAGTGAAGATTTTAGCGTTTTCGGCCGCGCCTGGCAGGTGCCTTATGTATTTTGGTTTGTAGGCGGTACCGATAAAGCTACCTTTCTGGAAGCGCAGAAAAACAAAGCCATTAACACCATTCCCAGCAATCATTCACCTAAGTTTGCTCCGGTACTGCACCCCACCTTAAAAACCGGGTTTGTAACCATGATAACCGCCGCCGCTGTTTGGCTAAACGCACACTAGATGATAAGTGAATCGTATAATATTTACCCATTGCTGGATCTGATGGGGACTTTTATATTTGCGCTGAGCGGGGCAGTTGCCGCGAGAAAAAAGGGGCTTGATATTTTTGGCATTTTTTCTATTGCCTTTACTGTAGCCTGTGGCGGGGGCATTATTCGCGACTTGTGTATTGGCGCTATCCCTCCGGCCGGTTTAACCAATTGGCTTTACTTAGTGATGGTACTGGCGGCTACCCTGATCGGTATTGTTTTTAATCGCACCGTGAATATTTTAAATCATCCGGTATTGGTATTCGATGCCGTGGGACTATCAGTTTTTGCCGTTTCCGGAGCGCGTAAAGCCATTGTCTTCGAGCATAATTATGAAGTCGCCATTCTGCTTGGAATAGTTACGGCCGTTGGGGGTGGAGTGATCCGGGACATATTGCTAGACCGGGTTCCGGTTATATTAAGAAAAGAAATTTACGCATCAGCCGCAATGGTAGGCGCAACAATTGTGGTAATAGGAGAATATTTACATTATTCTTTAGAAACCGTTTCGGTAGTAGCAATAGTAGTTTGTTTTGGTTTACGCTTCTTAGGCCTGCATTTTCATTGGAACCTTCCCTCTTTTCCGGATAAAGAATCCGAAAAAGATAAATAATACTTCTCTCGGATTGTAGTATTCCGCTTCGTTTTTAGACCCGGCAAGCTTTTCCGAACCGCTGAATAAGTGCGGTGGAAATAGTTATACCCTACCCGTAGTAAAAGCCAGGCAACTATTCGCGGCAGATGGAGTGAAATTAAAATTCTTTAGCATTATGATTAAAATTAACATTCCATTTTTTTGGATTACGTATAGGGTTTTGAAGCTTTTATGAAGAACATCATTATTAGCAACATAAAAGCAAACGCAAAGCCATCAGGTTTTAGTATTTTATATAACTGGCTAAGATTTTTTGTATTACCACAGGCCAGGCGAGCTGGGCTAATTTTCATTTAGTGTATTTATAAATAATGATTTGCGGGCAATATTGCGCTTGCCGGTCCTAAATTATCATGCATGTTATTAGCTGTACTTTCCGGATTTATCATAGCTTGCTTTGTTCCGCTTTTGGGGAAACAGTTGCGTGGAAAATGGTCCTTAATCATGACCGCGCTCCCGCTAAGCCTGTTTATTTATTTCCTAACCTTTATTAATCCGGTATCCCGCCAGCAAAAATTATTTTTTTCCTATAACTGGGTGCCTTCCATGGGCATTAATTTCGATTTTCTAGTCGACGGGTTATCTCTACTTTTTGCCCTGATGATAACCGGTATAGGGGCTTTGGTCTTTTTATATACGTCAGCCTATATGCAGGGAGACCGTTATCTGGACCGGTTTTATGGATACCTCTGCTTATTTATGGGGGCCATGCTGGGAATGGTTTTGTCGGATAATATCTTTACCCTGTTTGTGTTTTGGGAATTAACAAGTATCAGTTCTTTTTTTCTCATCGGGTATAATAATGAAAGTAAAGCATCCCGGAAATCAGCTTTAATCTCGCTTACTGTTACGGGCTTAGGCGGGTTCTTTTTGTTGGCAGCTTTCGCGCTTATCGGAAATATTACCGGCACTTACTCTATTAATGAGATGATTGGCTCGGCAGCGGTATTGAAAGCGCACGAGCTGTATTTATTAATTATTATTTTTCTTTTTATTGCCGCCTTTTCTAAATCTGCCCAGTTTCCGCTGCACTTTTGGTTGCCCGGCGCCATGAAAGCCCCCACACCTGTTTCCACGTACCTGCATTCCGCCACCATGGTGAAGGCCGGTATTTATTTGCTGGCCAGGTTTACCCCGGTATTAGGGGGTGTGCTGGTATGGAATAATACTTTAACCATTGTGGGTGGCTTTACCATGGTTTATGCCGCCTTTCACTCCATCTTTAAAAAAGACCTGAAGGAAATTCTGGCCTTCTCTACCATTTCGGCGCTGGGCATGTTGGTGTTTTTATTAGGCTTGGGCACATCTGAGGCGCTACTGGCTGCCACTGTTTACATTGTAGTACACGCATTATATAAAGCCGGTTTGTTTCTGGTTACTGGCATAATAGATCATGAAACCGGTACAAGAAAAATATTCAAGTTATCTGGCTTAAGAAAAGTGATGATGCCGGTGGCTATAGCAGGATTATTGGCCATGATATCTAACGCAGGTATTCCACCCAGTTTTGGTTTTATAGGTAAAGACCTGATTTATGAGTCTGCCTTGCAATTAAATATGAATGCAACTGTTTTAACGGCAGTAGCCGTATTAGCCAATACATTGCTGCTATACGCCAGTATTCTGGTAGGTATCAAGCCTTTTGCGGGGCCCTTACCAGATACTTATAAAGAGGTGCATTTACCTGATTGGCGCCTGTGGGTGCCTCCGCTGTTCTTGGGCGCTGTTGGTATAATCCTGGGTTTGTTTCCTGTTATCGTGGAAGGAGGCATCATCACGCCGGCGCTTCTTTCTATGCATCCAACAGCACCCAAAATTCACCTGAAGCTATGGCATGGGTTTAATTTAGTACTGGGGTTGAGCGCAGTAACCATAATGGGCGGCCTGCTGTTGTATTTTTCATTAAAGCCTTCCATCCGGCACGAAGTCTGGTTGGCGAAGTTCAATAAATTATCTCCGCAAAATTTAGCCATTTACCTCAGTCGAAAATTCAGAGACTTTGCCGGGCTGTGGACACGACTGCTGCAGAATGGCTACGTACGCATCTATGTACTGGTCATTATCTCTTTCCTGACCGCCTTACTGGCCTACCAATCCTTTACCCAGGTTAGGTTTTATGTAGATCCGGCAAAAATATCGCCTTTAACCTCTGCTGAGATGGTGGTTATGCTTATTCTTATTACAGCTATCCTCTATTTGGTTTATACGCCATCGCGGCTGGCAGCGGTGGCGGCCATGGGTGTTATCGGTTATTGCATATGCCTGATTTTTGTTTTTTATAGCGCGCCGGATTTGGCCATGACCCAATTTGCGGTAGATACCTTAACCGTAATTCTTTTTGTTCTGGTACTCTACCGGCTTCCCAAATACATTACTTATTCCAACTGGTTAATAAGATTACGCGACGGACTGGTTGCTCTGTTTTTTGGTTTGCTTATAACCATATTGGGCCTAGAAGTACTAAATGAACCTACCAGTAAGGAAACCACTCAGTTTTTCGCAGAAAATTCTTATACCCTTGCCAAAGGAAAAAATGTAGTGAATGTAATTCTGGTGGATTACCGGGGAATAGATACCATGGTGGAAATAACCGTGTTAACCATTGCCGCCTTAGGCGTGTTTGCCCTGTTAAAGCTACAGCTAAACAAATACGACCAGGAATTATGAGACACTTAACCTTTAAAACCGCCACCAATTTTTTACTCCCCCTCCTGCTCCTGTTTTCCATTTTTATTTTGTTAAGAGGCCATTATTTGCCGGGCGGTGGTTTTGTAGGCGGTATTATAGCGGCCATTGCTTTTGTATTGCATGCCTTTGCCTTTGGTTTAAAAGATACCCGTAAACTTCTTAAAATAAAGCCCATGAGCCTAATGCCCGCCGGATTGGCCTTGGCCGTTTTCAGCGCTATTCTTCCCATCTTTCAGGGTTTGCCCATCATGACCGGCCTGTGGATGAATGAACCCATACCTGTAATTGGGTTGATAGGGACAGCTTTATTGTTTGACTTGGGGGTATACATTGTTGTACTGGGGGTGGCATTAACCATTATTTTCACCATTTCAGAATCGGTGTAGCATGGAAATAATTCTGGCAATAATTGTGGGCCTTCTTTATGCTTCGGGCATCTACCTGATGTTGCGCCGTAGTTTGGTAAAATTAGTGATTGGTCTTGTTTTGCTGGGAAATGGGGTGAACCTACTGATATTTTTATTAGGCGGGCTGGTTAAGGGCAAGCCACCTATCATTCCGCCAACCGATACGGTGTTAGGACAGATTTATGCCGACCCTGTACCCCAGGCTTTAATCCTGACCGCCATTGTCATCAGTTTTGGTTTGCAATCCTTTGCCATAGTTTTAATCAAGCGCACCTATATCGTATTAGATACCGACGATTTGGATCAAATACACTCAGCAGAAGAAGACGAAGATGACTATTAATCTGATCATATTACCGGTTTTGCTTCAATTTTTACTGGCTATTATTCTGTTGTTTTTCTGGACAAGAACGTCTATTCAAAAAATTATCAGTATTGCAGGCAGTATGTTCTCTATTTTGGTGGCAGTATTGTTGTTCAGCGCGGTTTATAATAATAAAATTATAACGATGCAGGCCGGCAACTGGGGGCCGCCTTTCGGTATCACCTTTGTGGCCGATACCTTCAGTACCACCATGGTGCTGCTGGCTTCCATCTCAGCTGCAGCGGTTACGGTTTTTTCATCGGTCACCATAAAAAAAGCCCGGATGAAATTTGGTTATTTTCCAAGTTTTCACTTCCTGCTAATGGGGTTGAACGGCGCATTTCTGACCGGTGACATCTTTAATTTATATGTCTGGTTCGAGGTGGTTATTCTTTCCTCTTTTGTATTTATTACCCTGGGCGGTAAAAAGGTTCAGATAGAAGGGGCTGTTAAGTACTTCACCCTTAATTTCCTGGCTTCCATGATTTTTCTTACGGCCATAGCTGTCTTATACGGACTGGCGGGAAGCCTGAACATGGCGGATCTGTCGGGTAAAATTCAAAACATCCAGAACCAGGGGCTGGTACAGGTAACCGCCGTTTTATTTCTGGTAGGTTTTGGTATTAAATCTGCCATGTTTCCACTGTATTTCTGGCTGCCGGATTCTTATCATACCCCCCAGGCAGCCATATCTGCCATCTTTGCCGGGCTGCTGACCAAAGTTGGAATATATGCTCTGTTACGTGTTTTCAGCCTGATCTTTATTCCGGACCTGTTTATGAAAAACTTGATAGTAATTTTGGCCGGGCTTACCCTTTTCAGCGGCGGGTTAGGGGCACTGGTGCAGGTAAATATGCGCAAAATGCTCTCTTATTTAATCGTTTGCCATATCGGATATATTATTGGCGGGTTGGGCATGTTTACGGTTGCTGCTTTGTCGGGCGCCATCTTTTACCTTATCCACGATATCATTATCAAAACCAATCTTTTCCTGGTGGCCGGCGTCATTTATAAAATAAATGGAGAGCTGAACATGAAACGCATGGGTGGCATTTATGCTAATTATCCGGCTTTATCCCTTTTAATGGCCATCCCGCTTTTCTCCCTCATCGGTGTACCGCCATTATCCGGCTTTTGGCCAAAAATCGATCTTTTTAAGGAGAGTTTTACTACCGCTAATTATTTCTTGCTGGGCTGTTTTATATTCGGAAGCGTTATAACCTTATTTGTCATCAGCAAGTTATGGTCCGAAGTTTTCTGGAAAAAAATGAAAAATCCAGTCCGGAAACCTTACATCAGATATTATGATGAGATGCCACAAAACCAAAAGGTGCTGCTAATCCTTCCTATAATCTTTCTGAGTTTAATATTGCTGTATATAGGATTAGGCGCCGAAAATATTTTTCAGTTGTCAAATAAAATTGCTACTGAGCTGATGGATACCACTGCTTATAAAAATGCTGTTTTAGGCACAACAAAAATCCATATAACGCCATGATGCAGAATAGATTTCTCCTGAATGTTGTATTAACACTGATATGGATGGCGCTTACAGGTGCCTTTACCTACATCAATATCTTTATCGGCTTTGTAATAAGCTTTTTTATTCTCTGGGTCATTAGCAGAAACAGTGAAGACAATCGTTATTTTACCATAGCATTTAAAATTGTGGGGTTTTTCTTTTTCTTTTTATGGGAAATGCTTAAAGCAAACTGGCAGGTAGCGTACGAAGTCATGACCTCTCATCTTCATATGAAACCGGGCATTGTAAAAATAGAACTAGACGCAAAAACAGATCTTGAGATTACCCTGTTATCCAACCTTATTGCGCTTACACCGGGCACTTTGGTAGTGGATGTTTCTGATGACAGAAAAGTCATGTATGTGCATGGCATGTACCTGGAAGACAAAGCCAAATTTATTCAGTCCATAAAATTAGGACTGGAGAAACCATTGCTTGATATTATGCGCTAGTTATGAACTTACACAATTATTTGTTATATTTTATTCTGCCGGTACTGTCACTCGCTACCATTTTGGTCTTTATTCGTTTTATAAAAGGCCCCAACATTGGCGACAGAATAATTTCGCTGGATTTAATGGTAACTATCGGGATTGGAGCCATTGCGGTTTACAGTATGTTAACCGGACAGTCTACCTTTTTAGATATTGCTATGGTGGTGGCTTTAATCGGATTTTTATCAACGGTGGCTTTTTCTTACTACCTGCAAAAAAGGAACAACAATGATTAATGGCATTATCATATTATTCTCTGGCATTGGTGCTATTGCCATCTTACTGGCCTCTATCGGGATGCTGCGTATGCCTGATCTTTACCTGCGGTTATCGGTAACCACAAAAGCGGCTACCCTAGGCGTAGGAATGATTTTATTAAGCGCTGCTCTTTTTTTTCAAAATGTTGGCGTAACCTCCCGTGTATTGGCCATAATATTTTTTATTACGGTAACGGCTCCTGTTAGTGCACAGCTTATTGGCCGGGCAGCTTACCTTATTAAAACTAAAATGTGGCAGCATACCATTATCGACGAACTGGATGGCATGTACAATAGCACAACTAATACTTTGCACAGCATTGAACCACCGGATGAAGATGCCCCAATAATTGAAAAGTAGCGGCTGCCCAGATTCATTTAGAAAGCGTAAATTCATTTTTAGCAATTATTCGAAAAAAAAGGTGTGTCTTTACAAATGGGCGGGTTTAAATAACTCAAAAAGCCGAAAAAGAGGTGTTGGTGGCCATACTCATGAGAAAAAAGCAGGTGCCGTTCACGACGTTTAAATATCTATAAAGCATTGATCGGCGAAAAATTTCTCTTGGTATTTTTAAAACAAAAGTCTAACCACTATTGCTTTAATCTGTTTTACTTCCTTCAATATTTTTCGTATTAGGATTATGAAACAGACAAAATTTTAATACAACATGCAATGGAACACATGACTTATGTTACTGTAGAAAAAGAGCAAATACCTGCCTTAAAGTTTAGGAATACCGATGTACTTACCAATTTGCATGAACGCAAGCAACGGATGCACCATGTATCGCGGGCTACTGTTTTGGGTAATGGCTACCACGGCAAAGTAGAAATATTTTTTGAAACGGCCGACGGCGAACCCAAGCGGGTAGTTACCACTATCTGGGATTGCGACCAGGAGCATCTTATACTAAAATCCGGCGCCTGTATTCCGCTTCGGGCCGTTACCGGTATAGAATTTTATTAACCAGGTTTTAAGTATCCCGATTCTTAGCTGGTTAGTGCCAGCCGGTCCAGTGTCTTGCGAATTAAATCATCGATTACCTGATCCGTAGTCGGGTGAAAATTGTAGGAAAACCGGTTGGCTACAATGGCATTCAACGAAATTACTTCGTGTTCTAACATACGGCCGAGCGCGTACAAAGCGGCCGTTTCCATTTCAAAATTGGTTAGGATAAAGCCATCAATATTTTCTTCCATCACGGTAAATTTCTGCAACAGCGGCATCAGGTTTTCAATTTTTAAGCCCAGCCGTAATTCCCGGCCTTGTGGGGCATAAAAGCCCGGACACGTAACGGTATGGCCCGGCACCAGATCATAACCCAACTGCTCTCGTAGTATATCGGAGCCCCGCACGCAATACGGCTGAAAACCCAGATTTAAAGTTTGCTGTAACGCCTCACAGATGGTGGTTTCGTAACCAGTTTGCACCAGCGGATAAAAGTGCATCAAAGAATCTAAACCAATGGCGTACTCCGTAACCAAATGGCTGCCCAGCGGAATACTTTCCTGAATGGTACCGGAAGTACCGATGCGGATGATGTGCAGGTGAATTTTTTCTTCGTTTACGGTGCGGTTTACCAAATCAATATTTACCAGCGCATCCAGTTCGTTCAGCACAATATCAATATTGCCGGTACCAATGCCCGTAGATACTACGGTAATACGCTTGCCTTTATAATAACCCGTGTGGGTAATAAATTCGCGGCGTTGCACCTGTACCTCCATCGAATCAAAATACTGGCTTACCAAAGCTACCCGGTTGGGGTCGCCGACGGTAATAATGGTATCGGAAATATGTTCCGGAAGTAAATTGAGATGGTACACACTGCCATCGGGGTTTAAGATCAACTCAGATTCCGGAATTCTCATAGCTTTGAATTTTAGGTTAGTTAATTAAAAGAAACAAAAGGTGCCGAAAACAAGAGAGCATTTAAGTTATGCTTAAATGCTCTCTTGTTCTTTATTTTTTCTCTTTACGATACAACCCTTTAAAAGGGTTATAACCATTGGTTTCTTTTTGGTAATAACCGGTGCCATTGTAAGGCCGCTTTTCCGGATCGTGCTTGCAGGTATCAGAGCAGGCGCCTTCCATAGTAGCCCCACAGGCTTCGCACATGGGCACGTGAATATTGCAAGTCGGGTTCGCGCAGTTTACCATCCGGTCGCTGGGCTCCTGGCAAATATAGCAACGGGATATTACCTTGGGGTTCACCCGGTTTACGTCTACGGTCAGGCGGTTATCAAACACGTAACATTTGCCTTCAAAGTCTTCGCCACCTTCTTCCAGGCCGTATTTAATAATACCGCCGTGCAACTGGTATACATTCTGGAAGCCCTGCTCCAGCAAAAATGCGCTGGCTTTTTCGCACTTTACGCCGCCGGTGCAATAGGTAATAACTTTTTTATCTTTCAGCGGTTCTAATTCGGCCACTTTTTCCGGAAAATCCCGAAAGTTCTCGATATCTAAAGTCAGCGCATTTTTGAATTTGCCCACCAGGTGCTCGTAATCCGATCTTACATCCAGCAGTACTACGTCTTCCTGATCCTTCATTTTCTTGAAATCGGCCGGCGATAAGTGAATACCGGTTTTTTCCTGGGGAGCCAGGTGTTTTAAACTGGAATGCACAATTTCGGGCTTGTAACGCACGTGCAGTTTTGTAAATACGTGTTGCTCCGAAGGCTCCACTTTAAAATCAATGTCCTTAAACCGGGGATCGGCCTTTACAGTAGCCATGTATTTCTCGCAGTCTTCGCGTAAACCAGATACTGTTCCGTTCAGGCCTTCGGCGGCCACAATAATGCGGCCTAATAAATTCAGTTCCAGGCAAAGTAAATGGTGCTCTTCCCGGAAAGCTTCCGGATCAGCGATAGGCGAATAGCAATAGTAAAGCAGGATGCTGTAATCTTTCATAACGGGCTTAGTTTCAGGCTAAGTGTTTGGTTTAAATTTTGCGCAAAATTAATTTAAAATAAACATCTGCACAAAGATTAAAGTTTATCTGCCCTAAAAATCTAGGAAAGTATCTTTAAAGTATTTGCTGATTTTATAAAAATAAGCGGTGAACTTTAAAAGTCCGGATGAATAAATAAAAAAAGGTAGGCGCAATTGGTTACACCTACCTTTCTTTAAATGGAATATTTATTAAACCTTTTTAGCTGGGTTACCAAAAACAGTTTGGTTAGCGGGCACATCGGCAATAACTATGGCTCCCGCCCCTACACGTGCCTTTTTGCCAATTTTAACACCCGAAACTATAATAGCACCTGAGCCTACAAAAGCATCATCTTCTACTTTTGCGCCGGCATTAATAACAGCGCCTGCTCCTATCTGTACATTGTTGCCCACTTCGGCCTCGGCATCTATTACGGCCTTGGAATGAATAATACAGTTATCGCCAACTTTAGCATTGGCATTGATTACAGCACCGGCATTTATTAAAATGCCGTGCCCCAGCCAGGCATGCTCCGAAACCGAGGAAAAATTATGGATAGCATTAACCGGCACTACCTGGTATTCTTCTTTTAAGAGGGTAACCATGCTTTTGCGGGCGGCCGATTCTTCGGAAGCCACAAACACCTCGCACTTTTTACCCAATAGTTTCAGAAACTCCGGATCTTCGGTGCTGCTCATAACTGTAATATTATTTACTTCCTGCTGCTGTAGTTCCTGGTTATCTTCCAGAAAACAATACACCACCACATTATTACTCATAAAAACATCCAGCGCCATTTTGCCTAACTGCTGGGCTCCTACTATTATTACCGGATTTTGCATAATCTAAATTTTTAGCAAAGGTATTTATTAAAAACAGTCATTCAAATTAGCTTTCGGCCAAACCATTTGTACTGGACCACTAAAAGTAAAAATACCAGAAACGGCAAAACCGCTACCCGGTACCGAAATAAAGAGCCGATGTTAGGTGTAGACAAACCAATTAAAGCCGCTATAACTACCACGTAAATTAAAATTACTACCACTCCCAGATTCAGCCACCCGGTACCATTACGGAACAACCTGAACAACGCGGCAAATAACAGCAGGAGGATAAATAAATTTTCGAGCCCGGCGAGTAAGTAAAAGAAAGAATGGCCTTCCCAAATAAAAGGGCGCGTAATAACATGGAATACCGCAGCCGGACTATGACTAATAATACTACGCAAGTTTGGCTGTAAGTCCGGAAAAGAAACAAACGGCTTGCCAGCAGAACGTTCGGCTAAAACAACATTGCTGTTGATGAGTTGTTCTATAAAGTAATCTATTCGGATCGCCTCCTGCCAACCCGAAACAATTACGCCTCCGATTAGCGCTGTCAGACAAAAGAGAATAATCTTGTTACGCTTACTTTTAAAAATATTAAATCGCCTTTCTAAAAAGATAACAGCGCTATAAGCTAGCAGCAAAGCAAACACCAAAATGGCAAAATAAAACTTTATTTTCCAGAGCAGGTAGCCGGCAACTAGCACAAATAAAACATTTAGCCAAACCCGCCCGGATAAAGAATATACCAACCGCAACATAGCGGCAATCAACCAGCCCAAGCTACCTAAGTAAACGGCTTCTTTTGAAATGCCCGATGACCAGAAAACAACTGAAGGGAAAAATAAAAACGCGATAACAGCTGGTAAAAAAAACATGGAGTTAAGCCGGCCTAAAACTTTAACTAATTGGTAAAGACCCCAGAAAGAAAATAAGGAAAAGTAAAGGCCATTAAGAAAAATATGCCCGCCCGTCAGGAAGTTTAAAAAGCTGAGCAGCATGATTGTGAAATACGAATTAGAATACCAGTAAAAGGTCAAAGCGCTGCGGAGGGTTTCGCTCTCGAACTTTCGGGTAAGGAGCAGACGCACGTAACTGGCTGGACTCACCCGGGCGTACTCAGTTACTAAATTAGCCTGGTCCTGGAATACCTGAATATCGCCGCCCCCAAAGTAAACCTGGTAAAAAACACCTAAAAGGATGCCGCTGGTTATTTTTAAAACTAAAGCGGGTAATAAATATTTTTTTAAAGGTGATGCAAGCTCTCGTTGCCAGATCAGGTAACATAAACCGCCTACTACCAACACATTTAACAGGTAAAAGAAATAAGTCATGGGGCAGGTTTCTGCTTTTTTAAAATATAATGCCCAATACTGCACAATAAGCATTGGCGGGGTGCGCAATATTGCTGGTTTAATTGCAGAAAGGCCTGCGAATCCTGCGCCGATTTATTTCTAAAATTAAGCTGCTGGTAAATTTTGGTTATTGCATTGTGTTCCGCCGGAATATTTTCGAGCAAAGCTAAGGCCTTATCAATTAAATTCTGGTTATCTATAGACCGCGCGTAGGCGTACAGTAACGGAATAACGGTGTTGATGATGATAAGGTAGATACTATCTTTGCCGATACCGGCAACCGGCGTTTTAAGTGGCCGCGCGGGCATGTAGTGAGTTTGCCAGTAAGGGCTTACCGGTGCAGAGAAAAAATTAATAAAAGACGGAATAGTTTCCGATTCCAGCAAGGCCGAAAACAAATAATCTTTGTTATGTAAAAAGGCTGCGAGTTGGGCCAAGCGTACTGTGGGGAAATTAGCCGGCCGTAGCCGTAAAGAATTCCAGTCGGCTTTTTGCAAACCCGCTGGCAAGGCATATTTGTGCTTTAAATATCCGAATTCCTGCCGGAGTTTATCCAGGTATTCGTCCTGGCAATATTCTTCGGTTAAAAAGCCGGCTTGCCCAAACAACAACGCCTCCAGCTGAAATAGCTGCTGCCGATGCCGTCGCAAAATGGCGTAAGGCAAAGCTTTACTTAACCGATGGAAAGGTTCTTTGTTAATTTTAAATCCAAAATTCGCTGCTATCGCCTGGTAGGTAATTTCTTCCCAATGCTGGTTGTGGTGGCCCAACTGCTCCGTTAACAGGCTCCCCTTGTGCTCCAGGCGCTCCAGCAATACCCGATCCAGCATTTGCAACTTGGTTATTTCGGGTACTTCTGCCAGAAACGGGGTGCACGGAATTAAGTGCGGGTCACTTTTCAGGTTTAGGTACGTTTGCAGCAAGGCAGGAGCTACCCGGTTTTTAAGTTCTATCACCGGAATGGGCGTTCCGTCGGTGCGGTGTAATGGTTGATCGTTTTCCCAAACCACGTGCAGAATAACCTGGTCGTAGCGGGTATCCAGTTGGTGTTGGTGTTTTAGCCAGTCCGATGCTTTCAGGTGTATTTCTACGCTGCCGCTCCAGGTTTCCTGCCCAATTTTTACCTGCGCATCTAAAAAATCCGGACCCGCATTGGTGTTCCGGAAACCGGTTTTATAAACCTGCACGGCCTCCTGCGTAGCGGTACCTAAATCTTTTTTATCGAAATATTGATGCTGCCAGACGTAAACCAGGAAATCTTCTTTCATAAATACTAATACGGAACAGCCTAATTTAAATAAAATATTACACCGGCAGGTACTCGCCCAGGTAACGTTCCATTTCCTGCTGCATCCGCTGGGCTTCCAGGCGGGCCTGTTGGCCAAAATCAGTACCGTTGCCGGCATAGATAATATTCCGCGCCGAATTAACCAGAAGTCCGCATTGTTTATTCATACCCAAACGGCTGATTTCGGCTAAACTGCCGCCTTGGGCACCCACGCCGGGAACCAGTAAGAAATGTTCCGGCGCCAGGGCTCGCACACGTTCCAGATAATCGGTGCGGGTAGCGCCTACTACAAACATCAGTTGTTCCGGAGAGGCCCAGGTTTGGCTTTTCTGAATAACTGCCTCGAATAAATATCTATTTTTTTCGCCATTATAAGTTTGCAACTGAAAATCCTGGCTGCCGGGGTTAGAGGTAAGGGCCAGCAGAATGACCCACTTATCCGGTTTAATTAAAAACGGCTTCACCGAATCTTCGCCCATGTATGGCGCTACCGTAACCGAATCGAAATTAAAATAATCAAAAAAAGTTCGGGCATACAGTTCCGAGGTATTGCCAATATCGCCCCGCTTGGCATCGGCAATGGTAAATATATCTTCCGGAATATACTGCAGGGTTTTTTCTAAACTTTCCCAACCTTTCGGGCCTAAAGCTTCATAAAAGGCAATATTGGGTTTATAAGCCACGCATAAATCGGCAGTGGCATCTATGATAATTTTATTAAATTCAAAAATGGGGTCGGCCGTATTTAATAAATGCGACGGAATTTTTTTAAGGTCGGCATCCAAGCCCACACACAGGTAAGATTTTTTGGTTTGAATATTCCGGAAGAGTTCTTCTTTGGTCATGGCTAGCTTTTGGGTTTACAAAACTAGCTTTATTCTGGTTTTTTACCAGTTAAAATTATTCTTGAATCCTAAATTCACCTTTTTAAAATTACGAAAAGGTTTGGGTTGGTAGCGCAACCGTGGGTATTATTACTTTAACTTTACCCCCATTACAAA